>NZ_JBFULM010000006.1:43406-463640 GCF_054049895.1 Pedococcus sp. P5_B7 | reverse complement strand
GAGCTGGCCCGGGCGCGTGCTGACGTGCGGGTCCGGCCCGGGGAGTGCACCGGCATGACCCGGTTGGTGGCCGACCTGCCGACCCCGGTCGCGATGCGTGTCTGGCACGCGGTGGACGGGCTGGCGGCCGAGTACGCCCGCGCCCGACCCGGCCAGCGGATCGGGGCGCTGCGGGTCGACGCCCTGGCTGACCTGATCGCCGCCAACGCCACGATCAGCACCACCATCGAGCTCGTCGCCCCGATGGACGACCAAGGCGGCACAGAGGCCGGCACCCGGGGTGGCACCGGAGGCGGCACCGGGCCCGGCGCTGGCGTGTCCATCGACTGCCTCACCCAGCCTGGCGATGAAGGGGACCCCGAGCCGGGGGGCGGGTACGTCGACCCGGGTGGGTGCGAGGAGCTCGACGACGGGGTCCTGCACGACCACGACGACAGCCTGTGGTTCGTGTCCGCGCACACCGAGGTGCCGCTGCTCGGCTCGCTGCTTCCCTCGGACGTCGTCGCCCTCCTGTCCGATCCCGACGTCACCGTCCGGCTCGCCCGCAGCGACTCGGTCACCGGCGCGATCCGCTGGCAGGACCCGCGCACCTACCGGCCCGGCGCCGCCACCGCGCGAGCCGTCCGGTCCCGGGACGGCACCTGCCGGTTCCCCGGCTGCGCCACCGCCGCCAGACGCTGCCAGCTCGACCACGTGGTCCGACATCCCGACGGGCCGACCACCGTCACCAACCTGCAGACCCTGTGCGCCACCCACCACGGGTTCAAGCACCACGCCGGCTGGCAGGTCACCATGGACGAGCTCGGCGTCTGCACCTGGACCGCCCCCGACGGCCGCACCCACACCACCCGGCCCCTGGACCGCCACGGCCACCAGGCCGCCTGACCGAACCAGTTCCCCGAGACGGGTGCGCGCCACGCACGGTCAACCGGATCTACCGATGGGCGGATGAGATAGTGCCGTCCATGGAGGCTCGGTTCAATAGGCGCGAAGACGGCCAGATCGATGTCGATCTGGGACCGGACTGGCGACTCTTCACCGAGGCACTCAACGACTGCGTTTCGTCCTTGCCGCCACGCGGGGCTTCGATGCCGGTGACCTTCGACGACTGTTGGACGACTGGCGGGTGCGGATCGAGGAGAGCGCATCGGTGAGCACGTCACCGCTACCTGAGACCTATCGGCGCAATCCGATGCCTGACCACCCTGTCCAAACCGCGCTCATCTGCCGCTGTCGGCGCGGCACCGGGCGCCGTGGATGTCGCCGTTGGGCACTTGCCACGACGGTGCGAGCACCGTCTGGCGCCGGGCGCTGGTCGCAGTCCCGTCGGGGACACTGGGGGGAACACCGACCGTAGCTTCGACAAGGAGTCAGCCGTGACCGAGGGAACCGTCCGCTGGTTCGATGCCGACCGGGGGTTCGGCTTCATCGCCCTCGGGCAGGAGGCAGAGGACCTGTACGTGCATGCGTCCGAGATCGTCAGCGACGACGCGATGAAGCTGCTCCGGGAGGGGCAGGTGGTCGAGTTCGAGATCGGCGAAGGGGACCGCGGCCCGCAGGCACGCCGCGTCCGGGTCACGGCTGACAGGGCCGCCGACACACCGCTGGGCGTGCTCGGCACCGTGTCCTGGTACGAGCCTGCCAAGGGGTACGGCTTCATCACGGCCGACGGCGGTGCTGCCGAGATCTTCGTGCACAGTTCGGCCATCGTGGGGGGTGGCGTGGTCTCGCAGGGGCAGCGGGTGGCGTTCCTCGTCGTCGACGGGGAGAAGGGACCGCAGGCTGACCATCTGCTCCCCTTGGGAGCCCAGGCCGCCCAGCAGGCCGTGGCATCCGATGGGGCAAACGGCACCGTGTCGTGGTACGACGGCGACAAGGGCTTCGGGTTCATCACCCCCGAGTCGGGCGGCCCCGATGTCTTCGTCCACGTCCGGGAGCTGGCCGACGGGCTCCCCGGGCTGGACGAGGGGGACCGGGTGACGTACGACATCGTCGTGAGCGAGAAGGGTCCGCAGGCTCGCGACGTGCGCCTCGCGCGCAGCTCGACACCGCGGGGCGCACCCGCGACGTCGACGACCCGCGCTCGGTCGGGACACCGGGAGGCATCCGACGTCCCGGCGCGCGGCGGCGAAGGAGTGGTCGCGCGCTACGACGCGGAGCGGGGGTTCGGGTTCATCACCCCGGACGCGGGTGGCGCGGACCTGTTCGTGCACGTGTCGGTCCTCAGAGGCGCCGAGGCGCTGTACCAGGGCGATCGGGTCAGGTACCAGGTGCGACAGAGCGATCGAGGACCACAGGCCGACCGCGTCGAACGGGTGTGAGCGGGACGGCGGTCCGGGCGGAGTTGGTGCTCAGCCGTGTCCCGATCCCGCCGCACGCTCATGCCGCGGACAGGGCGCATGCCCCATTCGTGGTCGGCGCTACCACTCGGGGTCGGCCCGACGAAGAGCACCAATCTCCTCGTTCACCTTCTGGAGCAGAGCCGTCACATCATCGCGGTTGCCACCGATCCGGGTGTGGAACTCCCACTCCTCGATGGCTGCGGGCCCACCAAGGACCTCGGCCAAGGCGTTGTTGATCCACAGCAGCTCGTCTCCCTCGAAGTCCACGTCCCGAAGGTAGACGTCTGGGAGCTCTAGGAGAGGCAAAGCGTTCATCTGTCCCGCATTTGGTGAGGGGAGCAGCCCGTTCGAGCCGGGCCGGGACGGGCCCACCGACCATCCGCCGATGCCGCTCTCGGGGAAGGATCCGGCGGAGAAGGGGCCCGCGGCATACGAAGAGGGTGTTGAGCACGGTCTCCCCGCGTGGCACGTAACGCCGGGGAAACACAACTAGGGCAAGATCCGACACATGGATCGTCAGCAGGAGTTCGTCCTTCGCACCATCGAGGAGCGCGACATCCGCTTCGTGCGGTTGTGGTTCACCGATGTGCTGGGGACCCTCAAGTCCGTCGCCGTCGCCCCCGCCGAGCTGGAGGGGGCCTTCGCCGAGGGCATCGGCTTCGACGGCTCGGCCATCGAGGGCTTCGCGCGGGTCTACGAGGCGGACATGCTGGCCAAGCCCGACCCGGCGACGTTCCAGGTGCTCCCGTGGCGCGGTGACAACCCGGGGACGGCCCGGATGTTCTGCGACATCACCCTGCCCGACGGCTCACCGAGCCACGCCGACCCGCGCCATGTCCTGCAGCGGGCGCTGGGGCGGGCCAGCGACCTGGGCTTCACCTTCTACACCCACCCCGAGATCGAGTTCTACCTGCTCAAGGCCGGGTTCAAGCCGGGGGAGCACCCCGAGCCGGTCGACCAGGCGGGCTACTTCGACCACGTCCCGCACGGCACCGGCCACGACTTCCGGCGCGCGGCGATCACCATGCTCGAGTCGATGGGCATCTCGGTGGAGTTCAGCCACCACGAGGGCGGCCCCGGTCAGAACGAGATCGACCTGCGCTACGCCGACGCCCTCTCGACGGCCGACAACATCATGACCTTCCGCACCGTCATCAAGGAGGTCGCCCTCGAGCAGGGCATCTTCGCCTCCTTCATGCCCAAGCCCTTCTCCGAGCACCCGGGCTCCGGCATGCACACCCACATGTCGCTGTTCGACGGCGACAGCAACGCCTTCTACGAGGCCGGCGCCCCCTACCAGCTGAGCAAGGTCGGCCGGCAGTTCATCGCCGGACTGCTGCGGCACGGCGCCGAGATCACCGCCGTGACCAACCAGTGGGTCAACTCCTACAAGCGCCTCTGGGGTGGTGGTGAGGCTCCGGCCCACCTGACCTGGGGCCACAACAACCGCTCCGCGATGGTGCGCGTCCCGATGTACAAGCCGGCCAAGGGCCAGAGCAGTCGGGTGGAGGTCCGCACCCTCGACGCGGCCTGCAACCCCTACCTCGCCTTCGCGCTGATGCTGTCGGCCGGGCTGAAGGGCATCGAGGAGGACTACGACCTGCCCGCCGAGACCGAGGACGACGTCTGGGGCCTGACCTCGTCGGAGCGCCAGGCGATGGGCATCGAGCCGCTGCCCACCTCGCTCTACGAGGCCATCCGTGTGATGGAGAAGAGCGAGCTCGTCGCCGACACCCTGGGTGAGCACGTCTTCGACTTCTTCCTGCGCAACAAGCGGGCCGAGTGGGACGACTACCGCGGCGAGATCACCCGGTTCGAGCTCGAGCGCTACCTCCCCGGCCTCTGACGGCATCGCCGGGGTACGCCTCCGTGCAGGTCAGCTGGGCCACCGCGGGGCAACCGTCGGTCAGCGACGTGGGCGTAGGCCCGAGTGGCCCGACGGCAGCAACTAGGCTGACCCGGTGACCTCCGGCCGCCTTGTCTCGCAGACGGCCACCCTGGCCCGACTCGGGTTCGCCGACCCGCCGCGCGCCGTCCAGCTGCTCGGTGACCCTGCCCTGGCCGGTCTCGTCGACCCGCTCGACGACCTCTTCAGCGATGGCCTGCCCGACGCCCTCGGCGTCGTGGCCGACCCCGACCTCGCCCTCCTCAGCCTGGTCAGGCTGATGGAGTCGTTGCGGGCCTCCGCCCCCCGTCGCCGCGACGACGAGTCCGGCGTCGGCGCCCAGGTGGCCGGTCTGGTCGCGGCCCTGCGCCATCGCGGACCCGCGCGAGATCGGCTGCTGGCGGTGCTCGGGGCCTCGACGGCGCTCGGCGACCACCTCGTGGCCCACCCCGAGCACTGGAGCAGCGTGGCGCAGGCCCGCCCACTGACGCCGACCGAACGCGTCGAGGAGCTCGTGGCCGCGGTGCGCGCGCCCGGCGCGCACACGGCATACGACGCCCTGCGGATCGGCTATCGACGCCAGCTGCTCGCGATCGCGGCCCTGGACCTCACGTCGGGGGAGCCCGAGCGGGCGCTTCCCGAGGCGGCGGCCGCGCTGGCCGACCTGGCCGAGGCGGCGCTCGAGGCGGCGCTGGTCATCGCCCGCGCCGAGCTGGGGGAGCAGGCCGAGCTCTGCGACTTCGCCGTCATCGGCATGGGCAAGACCGGTGGCCGCGAGCTCAACTACGTCAGTGATGTCGACGTCATCTTCGTCGCCGAGCCCCGTGAGGGCGTCGACGAGGCCAGCGCCATCGCGGCGGCCACCGGTCTGGCGACCCACCTCATGCGCGCCTGCTCGACCAGCACCGGTCAGGGCACGCTGTGGCCGGTCGACGCGGCCCTGCGTCCGGAGGGCAAGAACGGCCCCCTGGTGCGGACCATCGACAGCCACCGCGCCTACTACGAGCGCTGGGCGAAGACCTGGGAGTTCCAGGCGCTGCTCAAGGCCCGTCCGGTGGCCGGTGACCGCGAGCTCGGCGCGGCCTACATCGCGGCCGTCAACCCGCTCGTCTGGCGCGCGGCGTCGCGCGACAACTTCGTCGAGGACGTCCAGGCGATGCGTCGCCGCGTGGAGCAGCACGTGCCGTCCGGTGAGGCCGCGCGCCAGCTCAAGCTGGGTCCCGGTGGGCTGCGTGACGTCGAGTTCAGCGTGCAGCTGCTCCAGCTGGTGCACGGTCGCTCCGACGACTCGCTGCGCTCGGGCACCACCTTGGAGGCGCTGGACGCCCTCGCGCGCGGCGGCTACGTCGGTCGCGACGACGCGGCCACCCTCGACGCCTCCTACCGGTTGTTGCGGACCCTCGAGCACCGCATCCAGCTGTTCCGCCTGCGGCGCACCCACCTCATGCCGACCGCCGACAGCGACCTGCGCCGCCTGGGCCGGGCGCTCGGGCACCGCTCCGACGCCGCGAAGGCAGTCGTCACGCAGTGGCAGCAGCAGGCCCGCGAGGTCCGACGGATCCACGAGCGACTCTTCTACCGACCGCTGCTGGCCGCGGTGGCCCGGCTCAGCTCGAGCGACGCTCGGCTGGCTCCCGAGGCCGCCAGGGAGCGGCTGGCCGCCCTCGGCTTCCGCGACCCGGCCGGCGCCATGCGTCACCTCGAGGTGCTGACCGCGGGCGTGAGCCGCCGCGCGTCCATCCAGCGCACCCTGCTCCCGGTGATGCTCGGCTGGTTCGCCGACGAGGCCGACCCCGACGGTGGGCTGCTCGCGTTCCGCAAGGTGAGCGAGGAGCTCGGCTCGACGCACTGGTACCTGCGCCTCCTGCGCGACGAGGGCTCGGCCGCGGAGCGGCTCGCGCACACCCTCGCCCGCAGCCGGTATGCCGCGGACCTCCTCGTCGGCGCGCCGGAGTCGGTCGCGATCCTCGGCGACGCCGGGGGCCTCACCCCCATCTCGCGTGAGGACCTCGTCCGCCGGATGAGCGCGGCAGCCGGACGACAGTCCGACCCCGACAAGGCAGTGCGAGCGGCGCGCAGCATCCGGCGACAGGAGCTCTTCCGCATCGCCGTGGCCGACCTGGCCGGCAGCCTCGACCTGGCCGGCGTGGGTGCAGCGCTCACCGACCTGACCGCAGCCCTCGTCGAGACCGCGCTGCAGGTCGCGATCCAGGCCGTGGAGTCCGAGCACGGCTCGCTCGTCACCGACATCCTCGTGGTCGGCATGGGCCGGCTCGGGGGCGGCGAGATGGCCTATGGCTCCGACGCCGACGTGCTCTTCGTGCACGACCCTCACGAGGGCGCGAACGAGGCCGCGGCGCAGGAGCAGGCCCTCGAGACGGTGCAGGAGCTGCGTCGTCTGCTCTCCTCGGCAGGCCCCGACCCGCAGCTGGGCCTGGACGCCGACCTGCGACCCGAGGGCAAGAGCGGACCCCTCGTCCGCAGCCTGGGCAGCTACCGCGCCTACTACGGACGCTGGTCGCTCACCTGGGAGTCCCAGGCGTTGCTGCGCGCCAACCCGCTGGCCGGTGACCTCGACCTGGGACAGCGGTTCGTCGCGCTGATCGACCCGTTGCGGTGGCCCGAGGCCGGTCTCACCGAGCCGCAGGTCAGGGAGATCCGGACGCTCAAGGCCCGCATGGAGGCCGAGCGGCTGCCCCGGGGCGCCGACCCCAAGAGCCACTTCAAGCTCGGACGCGGTGGCCTGTCCGACGTCGAGTGGACCGTCCAGCTCATCCAGATGCGACACGCCCACGCCGTCCCGGCGCTCCGGACCACGAGCACCCTTCCGGCGCTGGACGCCGCGGAGGAGGCCGGGCTGATCGCGGCCGACCAGGCCTCGGCCCTGCGCGACGCCTGGTCGTTCGCGTCGCGCCTGCGCAACGCCTCGGTGCTCTACCGGGGTCGCCCGGTGGAGAGCGTCCCGTCGGACCTGCGGGTGGCCGACGGCGTGAGCCGCATCCTCGGGGGAGAGCCCGGGAGCGGAGCAGATCTTGCCGAGACCTACCGGCGGGCAGCCCGACATGCGCGTACCGTGACAGAGTTCAACTTTTACGGTTCCGCCTAGGAAGGTACGGTCGGCGCATGGCCACCGGCAGGGACGACTCCGTCGCGGTGCCCTCGTTCGCCGAGGTGCTCCGCACGCCTGTCTTCCTACCCGTTTTCGCGGTCGCGACGCTGTCCACGTGGGGCGACTACATCGCCCGCATCACGGTCGCGGCGGTCGTCTTCGAGTGGACCGGATCGGCGCTCGCCACGGCGGCGACCTTCGCGGTCTCGCTGGTGCCGAGCGTGCTGGGCCGGGCCCTCCTCTCGCCGATCTGTGACCGGATACCCCCACGGATCTGCCTCATCGGCAGTCACCTGATCCGAGCCCTGCTGGTCGGCGTCCTCATCCTCGTGGTGGCTACGACCCAGTCCTTCGTGCTGGTCCTGACGCTGGTGGCCGTGATCGAGTTCGTCGGTGGCCCCGCGGTCACCGCCAGCCAGATGCTGCTCACCGACATCTTCCCCGACCGACGCCTCTACACCCGCGCCTTCGGGCTGAGCACCCTTGCGGCGCAAGTGAACCAGGCCATCGGGCTGGCCATCGGTGGTGCCGTCGTGAGCCTGATGGGTGACACCAAGGCGCTCCTGCTCGACCTGCTGACGTTCATCGTGGGCGCTGCGATCCTGACCCTCGTGAAGCCGCCCAAGTCCGTCGTCGTGCCCGACGACGCCCCGCTGCTCAGCATGCTGGCCGACCTGCGCCAGGGCTGGCGCCAGATCCGCGCCAGCCGGGTCCTGCTGTCGATGCTGGGGCTGTCGCTGGCGAGCGCACTGGCGATCGCCGCGCCGGAAGCCGTGGCCCTGCCGTATGCCGCGCAGCACAGCACGTCGTCGACCTGGGGCGGCCTGCTGATGGCCTCACCGATCCTCGGTGCCGTGGTCGGGCTGCTGCTCATCGGTCGGCTCCCCGCGGAGCGCCAGTCCTCGCTCGTGCTCCGCCTCGCCCTGCTGACCCCCCTGCCGCTCCTCGCGACGATCTTCGAACCGCCACTGCCGGTGGTGTGGGCCGCGTGGTTCGTCTGCGGTGCCCTCCAGTGCTACATGCTGCCGCTGCAGGCGGCCTTCACCCTGCTCGTCCCCACGGCCATGCGCGGCAGGGTCTTCGGGCTCGCCGGCGCGCTGTCGGTGGGCGTGACAGGTGCGTGCTTCCTGTTCGCCGGCTGGATCTCCGAGCGGACCACCCCAGCGGCCTCGGTCGGCATCTGTGCGGTGGTGACCTTGGGAGTCCTCGTCCTGCTGGCCGCGCGGTGGCCCAAGGACGAGCTGGCCGGCAGCCTGGAGGCGACCTTCACCACCGATGAGGAGTCGGCGGAGGGGGTCGCACCGGCGACGCCGGTCTCACCCGTGGCGCCCGGCGCGCCCTCGGCCATCGAGCAGGGCGCGCCGGTCCAGGTCGCCTTCGTGCCCAGCCCCGGTGTGGTCGACGCGGCCACGCCGCAGACCGTGTCGGGCTCCGGCCGCCCCGGGGAGCGCGAGACCGGGGGCTGAGACCGCACCGGGACGCCCCACGTGCCCCACCTAGACTTGCCGCATGCTCTCCACGATCGACCTGCGCGGACAGGAGCTGGGCGTCCGCGAGCTGCGCCACCTGCTGCCCCGTGCCGAGTTCGACGTCGCTGCCGCAGTCGAGACGGTCCGGCCGATCTGTGAGGACGTCCGTCATCGAGGCGCCCCGGCCCTCTACGAGCTGGGGGAGCGGTTCGACGGCGTCCGTCCGACCAGCCTGCGGGTGCCGGCCGACGTGCTGACGGCCGCCCTCGAGGACGTCGACCCGCAGGTCCGCGCCGCGCTCGACGAGGCGATCCGGCGCGTGCGCCTCGTGCACGAGGACCAGCGGCGTTCCACCACGACCACCACCGTCGTGCCCGGTGGCGAGGTCAGCGAGCGCTGGGTGCCGGTCGACCGGGTCGGTCTCTACGTCCCGGGTGGTCGCGCGGTCTACCCGTCCAGCGTCGTCATGAACGTCGTCCCGGCCCAGATCGCCGGGGTCGGCTCGCTGGCCGTGGCCAGCCCGCCCCAGCGCGACAACTCCGGCGTCTTCACCGGCTACCCGCACCCGACCGTCCTCGCCGCCTGCGCGTTGCTGGGTGTCGAGGAGGTGTATGCCGTCGGCGGCGCCCAGGCCGTGGCGGCCTTCGCCTTCGGGTTCGAGGACGAGTCCGACCCGAGCGGTGCACCCGTGGTGTGCGAGCCGGTCAGCCTGGTCACCGGACCGGGCAACATCTACGTCGCCGCGGCCAAGCGCTACCTCAAGGGCGTCATCGGGATCGACTCCGAGGCCGGACCGACCGAGATCGCGATCCTCGCCGACGACACCGCGGTGCCCGCCCACGTCTCGGCCGACCTGGTGTCCCAGGCGGAGCACGACCCCCAGGCCGCCTCGGTGCTCGTGACCGACTCGGTGGTGCTCGCCGACGCCGTGCGTGCCGACCTCGAGGACCGGGTGGCCAACACCAAGCACTCCGAGCGGGTCCGCGAGGCGCTGACCGGCCCGCAGTCGGGCATCGTGCTGGTCGACGACCTCGACGCCGGCCTGGCCGTCGTCAACGCCTACGCCGCCGAGCACCTCGAGCTGCAGGTGGCCGACGCCGCCGCCGTCAGCGACCGGGTCCGCAACGCCGGCGCGATCTTCGTCGGACCGCACTCGCCGGTCAGCCTGGGTGACTACGTCGCCGGGTCCAACCACGTCCTCCCCACCGGCGGCTGCGCCTGCCACAGCAGTGGGCTGTCGGTGCAGTCGTTCCTGCGCGGAGTGCACGTCGTCACCTACTCCGAGGCAGCGCTGGAGGAGGTGGCCCACCACGTGGTCACGCTGGCGCAGGCCGAGGACCTCCCGGCCCACGGCGAGGCGGTCCAGGTCCGCTTCGGGCAGGGCTGACCCGACCATGGCCCAGCCCCCCGAGGACGGCGGCATCACAGCGCTGCTCCGTGACGATCTTCGAGGCGAAAAGCCTTACGGCGCACCGCAGCTCGATGTGCCCGTCCGGCTCAACACCAACGAGAACTCCTACCCGGTCCCGCCGTCCGTCGTGGCCGAGATCACCGCTGCGGTCGCGGCGGTCGCGGCCGACCTGAACCGCTACCCCGACCGTGAGTTCACCGAGCTGCGGACTGCCCTCGCGGCATACCTGTCATCCTCGGGCACCGCGGTCGACGCGGCGCAGGTCTGGGCCGGCAACGGCTCCAACGAGGTGCTGCAGCACGTGGTCCTGGCGTTCGGCGGCCCCGGGCGCAGGGCGCTCGGCTTCACCCCGGCCTACTCCATGCACCCGATCATCAGCGGCTCGGTCGGCAGCACCTGGGTCGACGGGCTGCGTGGAGCCGGCGGCACGCCCTTCGACCTGACGGTCGAGTCCGCGGTCGCCCAGGTGCGCGCCCACGACCCGCACGTCGTCTTCCTCTGTTCACCGAACAACCCCACGGGCACCGCCCTGGGCCTCGACGTCGTCGAGGCCGTGTATGCCGCGGCCGAGCGTGCCGTCGTGGTCGTCGACGAGGCCTACGAGGAGTTCGCCCGCCCGGGCACGCCCAGCGCGCTGACCCTGCTCGAGGGCCGCCCGAGGCTCGTCGTCACCCGGACCATGAGCAAGGCGTTCGCGTTCGCGGGAGGGCGGCTCGGCTACCTCGCCGCCCACCCTGCCCTGGTCGACGCCCTCCGACTCGTGCGGCTGCCCTACCACCTGTCGGCTCCCACGCAGGCGATCGCGCTGGCCGCGCTGCGGCACGCGCCCGAGATGCTCGCGACCGTCGAGGTCATCAAGGAGCAGCGCGACCGGATCGTGGTGGACCTGGCGCGGCTAGGGCTCGACCCGGTCGCCAGTGACGCCAACTTCGTCCTGTTCGGGGGGCTCGACGACGCCGCGCAGACGTGGCGGGCACTGCTGGACCGGGGAGTACTGGTCCGCGACGTGGGGATACCCCACTATCTTCGTGTCACGGCCGGGACCCCGGCCGAGACCGGTGCGTTCCTCGCCGCCATGGCGCAGGTCGCCCGACCTGAGCAGGACAGGAGCGCGCCGTGACGCACGAGGCCGGGACGCCAGAGGCAGTGACCCCCGACACCCGGGCCGGTGACCGCACCGTCTCGTTGAGCCGCTCCACGTCGGAGTCCAGCGTGGAGCTGGAGCTCAACCTCGACGGCACGGGACAGTCCGACATCTCGACCGGCGTGCCCTTCTACGACCACATGCTCGCCTCGCTGGCCAAGCACTCGCTGATCGACCTCCGGGTCAAGGCGACCGGTGACGTGCACGTCGACGCGCACCACACGGTCGAGGACGTCGCGATCGTGCTCGGCGACGCCCTGCGCGAGGCGCTGGGTGACAAGCGCGGCATCTCCCGCTTCGGCGACGCGACGGTCCCGCTCGACGAGGCCCTGGTGCAGGCGGTCGTCGACGTGGCCGGGCGCCCCTACGTCGTGCACACCGGCGAGCCCGAGGGCCAGGCCTACGTCGTGATCGGCGGCACCTATGTCGGGTCGCTCACCCGCCACGTCTGGGAGTCCTTCGCCGGTCGGGCCGGGATCGCGCTGCACGTGCGCGTGCTGTCCGGGCGCGACCCCCACCACATCGTCGAGGCCCAGTTCAAGGCGGTGGCGCGGGCCCTGCGTGCGGCCGTCGCGCGCGACCCCCGGGTCAGCGGCATACCCAGCGCGAAGGGCAGCCTCTCCACGTGAGCGCGCCGTGGCAGCCCGCGCAGGAGGCGCGCGGACTGCTCCTGGTGAGCGGCGAGACCGGGCCGGTGTCGACGTGGGTGCGCCGAGGGTTGGTGGCCTGCCAGGTCATCCCGCTCGGACCCTGGACCGCCGTGCTGCCGATCGAGTCGTCCTCGCGCGCGGAGCCGCCCTACGACGACGCCGTCACGGTGCTCGCGGCGCGGCCGGTCCCACGGCGCCTGCGCAGTGCCCTCGGGTTCTTCACCATCGACGGGCGCGCAGTCGTCACCGTCCAGGGTCCCGGCTGGCGGGCCGCCGTCCGGTGGCTCGTCTGGGAGCCCGGGGCCGGGCTGGTCCGGGCGCCCGGACTCGAGCTGGCCCGACCCTCCGACCTCCTCGCCGCCGCGGGACGCAGCGGGGACCCCCGCGCGGTGGCCGAGGTCGTGGGCGGCCGCGACGGGCGCGCTGACGTGATCATCACCGACCTGCTCTCGGCGCTGGGACTCCCCGGCTCCGACTTCGTCGGCCCCAAGGTCGGGTTGCGCGGCCAGGTGGTGGCGCCGACCGCCCAGTCGGTGGCCCGTTTCGACGCCCGGATGGCCGAACAGGCCCGTCATCGTTCAGAGCTGGAGGAGAACTCATGAGCCGGCTGGTCGTCTTCGACTACGGCAGCGGCAACGTCAGGTCGGCGGTGCGCGCGCTCGAGCACGTCGGCGCCGACGTCGAGCTGACCGGCGAGCGGTCGACCGCGCTGGCGGCGGACGGGCTGTTCGTGCCCGGGGTCGGCAACTTCCACGCCTGCATGGCCGGCCTGCGCGCTGCCGACGGTCCCGCCGTGATCGACCTGCGGCTCTCGGGCGGCCGACCGGTGCTCGGCGTCTGTGTCGGCATGCAGGTGCTGTTCGACGGCTCCGACGAGCCGAGCGGCTCCCCCCAGGAGGGACTGGGGGAGTGGCCGGGGTCGGTGTCCCGACTGCAGGCGGAGGTGGTGCCCCACATGGGCTGGTCCGACGTCGACGTCGCCGCCGGCTCCACCCTCTTCGCGGGCGTCGAGTCCGAGCGCTTCTACTTCGTCCACTCGTATGCCGTGCAGGCCTGGACCTTGGAGGAGCCCCGTGGTGCCTTCGCCGCCGTCGCGCCCAAGGTCACCTGGGCCGACCACGGTGGCCGCTTCGTCGCAGCGGTCGAGAACGGTCCGCTGAGCGCGACGCAGTTCCACCCCGAGAAGTCCGGGGATGCCGGCCTGTCCCTGCTCGAGAACTGGGTGCGATCGCTGTGAGTCCCACGAGGAAGTCCACCAACGCGGCGAAGACCGCCAAGAAGTCGACCGCCCGCAAGGCGACCGCCCGCCGGGCCACCACCCGCAGGGCCACGAGCACGGCGCGACGCCGACGCCCGACCGCCACCACCCGTCGACGCACCCGGCCGAAGGTCGCGACGACGGTCGGTGCCGCGCTCGGCACGCTGGTGGTGACCCTGCTGCTCGACGCGTCGTGGCCGGTACGGATCGGTCTGGTGCTGCTGGCCCTGCTCGTCGTCGGCGGCTACCTCTACCTGCAGGGCCGCCACCACGACGCGGCGGAGCCGCCCCTGGAGGACGCGGCGCCCCTCGTCGAGCCCACTGCTCCCGTTGTCGAGTCCACACCACCCACCCCAGCCACGCCACCCACCGAGGACACCCCATGAGCGCCCCCCGGCTCGAGCTCCTGCCCGCCGTCGACGTCCAGGGCGGCCGCGCCGTCCAGCTCGTCCAGGGCGTGGCGGGCAGCGGCGGAGAGTTCGGCGACCCGTGGGAGGCCGCGCTCGCCTGGCAGGAGCAGGGCGCCGAGTGGCTGCACCTCGTCGACCTGGACGCGGCGTTCGGGCGGGGCTCCAACCGGGACCTGCTCGCCGACATCGTGGGCCGGCTCGACATCCGGGTGGAGATGAGTGGCGGGATCCGGGACGCCGAGTCCCTCGACGCGGCTCTGGCCACCGGGTGCCGCAGGGTCAACCTCGGGACGGCGGCACTCGAGGACCCGGAGTGGACCGCCCGCGCCATCGCCGAGCACGGTGACCGCGTCGCCGTGGGGCTCGACGTGCGGGGCACGACGCTCGCCGCGCGGGGCTGGACCAAGGACGGCGGCGACCTGTGGGAGACCCTCGACCGGCTGGACCGCGAGGGCTGCGCCCGCTACGTCGTCACCGACGTCAACAAGGACGGGATGCTCAAGGGCCCGAACCTCGACCTGCTCCGCGACGTCTGTGCGCGCACCGACCGCCCGGTCGTGGCGTCCGGTGGCGTCTCGACGCTCGCCGACATCGAGGCCATCCGGGGGCTGGTGCCGCAGGGCGTCGAGGGTGCGATCATCGGGTCCGCGCTCTACCGCGGGGCGTTCACCCTGCCGGACGCCCTCGACGTGGCGGGCCGGCCGTGAGTGGGAGCGGCCAGCAGGACTCGGCCGGCACCCCGTTCGGGGGCAGGGAGCTCACCAGCACCGGCTTCGACGGCGACACCGGTGCGGCCGACCCCGCGCTGAGGGGCGCCCTCGCCGACCCGGGTGACGAGGTCGCGCTGATGGCTGCGCTCGGCGCCGCACGGCTGCTCGTGCCCATCGTGGCCGAGCCCGTCTCGGTCGACACCTCGGGGGAGCACTCCACTGGTGCGCTCACCGTCGAGAAGCAGACCGACCTGGCCGCCGTGACCCTCGTGGCCCCGGATGGCACCCGTGCCCTGCCGGTCTTCTCCTCGATGGCCGCCATCGCGGCCTGGGACCCCCAGGCCCGCCCCGTGCCGGTCACTGCGGCCCGCGCCGGCCAGGCGGCGGTCAGCGAGCGGTGCGACGTGATGGTCGTCGACGTCGCCGGACCCGCCACGGTCGCCCTGCGACCCAGCATGGTCTGGGCGCTGGCCCAGCAACGCGAGTGGCTGCCCGCCCACGAGGACGAGGTGGTCCGGCGATCGGTGGCAGCGGCCGTGCGTGAGCAGGATGCGGTGGTGTCCCACGAGATCGGTCCCGGCGCCCCGGGCGAGGGGGTCCTGCGGATCTCGCTGACCCTGCGGCCCGGCCTGGACTCGGCCGCGGTCCAAGCCGTCGCGACGGCGGTCGGCGAGCGGCTGGCGACCGACGGCGAGATCCGCGCTCGCATCGACGGACTGGCCTTCGCGATCTCCTGAGGCGCGGGTCCTCGGAGGCCTCATTCGTCGTGCGGTGGCGGCAGCTCGGTGACGCGCACGACGGCATCGACCGGCAGGGCGGCATACAGGTGGGGGAAGGTCTCACCGGTCTGCGGGTTGCCGACCTCGACGACGGGCGGCTCGGTGAGCCGGGTCTCGTCGATCTCGAGCAGCAGCAACGGGCCGGTGAGGTCGCCGTAGTAGGCCCGGCGCACCACTGGCCACTGCTGGTCCGACGAGCAGTGGATGAACCCTTCCTCCTGCATGGTCCGACCGCGGGTCGACTGCGCGTAGGAGCCCGTGGCGACGGCGGCCGCCCAGTGCGTGGGCTCGGCGAGGTGGTAGATCGTCACGGCGACGAACCTACCGCCGTGACTGACAGGACCACTGTGTTCACTGACAGGAGCACCGTGACATGACCACTGTGTTCACTGACAGGAGCAAAAGTGGTTTGGCCGGTGTCGGTGGCTGGTGCGACAGTAGGGGGGTGCTGCTCGCCAACGCCCGTTACCGTCGCGTCCTCGCGAGTGCCGCCCTGCGACAGGCGCTGGTGCTGGGCTTCCTGGTGCGCATGCCGATCTTCGCCGGTGGCGTGGTGCTGACCCTCCACGTCGTCAGCCACCTGGGTCGGCCGTATGCCGCGGCGGGGCTGGTGTCGGCCGCGGCGACCATCGCCATCGCGGTCAGCGGTCCGTGGCGCGGCAAGCTGCTCGACCGTCGGGGCCTGCGCCGGGTGGTCGTGCCGTCGATCGTCGTGGCCGCGGTCTGCTGGTCGATCGCCCCGTTCGTCTCCTACTGGTGGCTGCTCGCGCTCGCCGCGCTGGCGGGGCTGTTCGTGATCCCGTCGTTCTCGATCATCCGGCAGGCCGTCATCGCCGCCGTCGACGAGGACGATCGCCGCACCGCGATCTCGCTCGACTCCGTCGCGGTCGAGCTGTCCTTCATGGTCGGACCGGCCGCCGGCGTCTGGGCCGCGACCGTGTGGCCCACCCAGTGGGTCCTGTTCGCCATCGAGATGCTGGGCGTGCTGGCCGGGGTGCTCCTGTGGTTCGCCAACCCGGTGCTGCACGACGAGGCCGAGGCCCCGGTGGACGACGAAGGGGTCAGCGCCGAGGTGCCGCGGGTCGTGCGTTCGGAGTGGTTCCGGGCGCGGTTCCTGGTGATCTGCCTGGCTGCGGCCGCGACCACCCTCGTCCTCGGTGGCACCGACATCGCGATCGTCGCCGCCCTGCGCGACTTCGACGCCCAGCCGTCGATCGGGTGGGTCCTCGCCGTGTGGGGCTTCGGCTCGCTGTTGGGCGGCCTGGTCTACGGCGGCCTGCAGAAGTCGGTGTCCGCCTTCTGGCTGCTCGGCGGGCTGGCCCTGGTCAGTGCGCCGATGGCCTTCGCCATGGGCGTCGGGTCGCTGGCGGTCCTGTCGTTCGTCGCGGGCCTCTTCTGCGCCCCGACCATCACGGCCACCGTCGACCAGGTCAGTCGCGTCGTGCCGGGGTCGGCCCGCGGCGAGGCGATGGGCTGGCACGGCTCGTTCATGACCGGCGGCATGGCGCTGGGCGCGCCGCTCGCCGGGTTCGCCATCGACCACCGCGGTTGGCAGGCAGGGTTCCTCGTCGTGGCTGGTGCCGGGCTGCTGGTCGCCCTGGTGGGCGCGGTGGCCACCTCCGGGCGGGCGAGCGAGCGTCGGGCCGCGAACCGCGTGCGCGCCACGGCCGACGCCTGATCCCGCTAGGCCGTCGGGCCGAGGTCCCCGGTCGACGACGGTGCGCGACCAGGGCTGACCAGGGTCGGTGACGCCGGTCAGACGACGGAGCCGGTGAGCTTCTCGCCGGGCCCCTGCCCGGGCGGGTCCTGGATGACCGAGGCCTCGCGGAACGCCAGCTGCAGTGACTTCAGCCCATCGCGCAGCGGAGCGGCGTGCTGGCTGCCCAGGTCGGGGGCGCTGGCCGTCACCAGCCCGGCGAGCGCCGAGATCAGTCGCCGGGCCTCGTCGAGGTCGAGCTGGTCGGCCGCGTCGGGTCCCTCGGCGAGCCCACACTTGACCGCTGCGGCGCTCATCAGGTGGATGGCGGCGGTGGTGATGACCTCGACGGCCGGCACCTCGGCGATGTCCCGGGTGGCCTGCTCGTGACCTGCGACGACGTCGTGATCGGCGGCTGCGGCGGGATTGGGAGATTCGGTGCTCACGCTGGTAGCCTTTCAGATCGACCGGCCGTGTCCATCGTCGGGTGACCTGAGAGGGTCGCCCAGCAGCGGGCGCGGTGTGCAAGTGAAGCAGCACCTGCTTCCACCCGCGTCAACCGCACGGTTGCCGGGTCCACGGGGTCACCGAGGCGTATGCCGCGGGCGCAAGCCAGGCGGCATACCTCCCCTCGGAGGCCAGTGACGGACAGGTGAGGCTTCCCGCGCAACGGCGACGGGGAGCCTTTCTTCGTTGCAGCGGCCGACGGTGACATCAGCAGACGTACCTTCACGGCAGTGAACTTCCCACAGAGGAGCACCAACATCAGCGAACCTCGCATCAACGACCGCATTCGGGTACCCGAAGTGCGGTTGGTTGGCCCCAACGGAGAACAGGTCGGCATCGTGCGCGTCGAAGACGCGCTGCGTCTGGCCGCCGAGGCAGACCTCGACCTCGTCGAGGTCGCCCCGATGGCCAAGCCTCCCGTCGCCAAGCTCATGGACTTCGGCAAGTTCAAGTACGAGGCGGCACTGAAGGCTCGCGAAGCGCGCAAGAACCAGGTCAACACGGTCATCAAGGAGATCAAGCTCCGCCCCAAGATCGACCCGCACGACTACGGCACCAAGAAGGGCCACGTCGAGCGGTTCCTCAAGGGCGGCGACAAGGTCAAGGTGACGATCATGTTCCGCGGACGCGAGCAGTCGCGTCCCGAGCTCGGGTTCCGCCTCCTGCAGCGCCTCGCGGAGGACGTGCTGGAGCTGGGCACCGTGGAGTCGGCCCCCAAGCAGGACGGCCGCAACATGATCATGGTGCTGGCCCCGACGAAGAAGAAGTCCGAGGCGATGGCAGAGCAGCGCCGCGCACGGACCTCGCACGAGCCGGCCACCGGTGCGGAGCAGTCCGCAGCCCCTGAGCAGGCCCCGGAGCAGGCCCCGGAGCAGAGCCCCGAGCAGACCACCCCCGACGCAGCCCCTGCGGCAGCGGAGGCCACGGCCGACCAGGCCTGAGCACCACCCGCACGACCGAACAGACGCACGAACCACCGAACAGTCGGTCGCCTCATCAGGCGAGCGCATCGACAGCAAGGAGATCGGCAGCCATGCCGAAGATGAAGACGCACTCCGGTGCCAAGAAGCGGTTCAAGATCACCGGCAGCGGCAAGGTCATGCGCGAGCAGACCAACGGCCGCCACTACCTCGAGCACAAGTCCTCGAAGTACACCCGCTCGATCGCGAACGACGTCGAGGTGTCCAAGCCGGACGCCAAGAAGGTCAAGAAGCTTCTCGGCCGCTGAGCCGAGCCCACCCCACCAGCACAGCCGGGCTCAGCACAGCAGTTCCGGACGCTAGACCTACACAGCAAGGAGAACTCACGTGGCACGCGTGAAGCGGGCGGTCAACGCCCAGAAGAAGCGCCGGGTCGTCCTCGAGCGCGCCAGCGGTTACCGCGGACAGCGTTCGCGGCTCTACCGCAAGGCCAAGGAGCAGGTCACCCACTCCCTCGGGTACGCCTACCGTGACCGTCGCGCCCGCAAGGGTGACTTCCGTCGCCTGTGGATCCAGCGCATCAACGCCGGGGCCCGCGCGAATGGCATGACCTACAACCGGTTCATCCAGGGCCTCAAGGCCGCGGAGATCGAGGTCGACCGTCGCATGCTGGCCGAGCTCGCCGTCAGCGACGAGGCTGCCTTCAGCGCCCTCGTCGAGATCGCCCGCGCGAACGTGCCGGCGACCACGGAGACCGCGGCCGCGTCGGCCTGATCGACCAAGCAACTCCGAGCGCCGGGACATGCCCCCGCCGACCCACCGCGAGCCACCTCTGTTCAGCAGGTCTGTGATGACCAACCCAGGGGCCGAGCGGGTGAAGTCGGTGAAGGCACTGTCCCGGCGCTCAGTGCGTCTGCGGACCGGACGGTTCCTCGCGGAGGGGCCGCAGTCGGTCCGTGAGGCGGTCGTCCACCACCCCGAGCAGGTGGTGGACCTCTACGTGACGGGACAGGCTTGGACCCGCCATGCCGACATCGTCGAGGCGGCGACCCAGGCCGGGCTCTACCTGCACGAGGTCAGCGACGAGGTGCTCGCCGCGATGTGCGACACGCCCACCCCCCAGGGGCTGGCGGCGGTCTGCACCACGACGACCGCCACCCTCGACGAGGTGCTCGCGACCGGGCCTCGCCTGCTGGTGCTGCTCACCAACGTGCGCGACCCGGGCAACGCGGGCACGGTCATCCGCGGCGCCGACGCAGCCGGTGCCGACGCGGTGCTCGTGAGCGACGCGTCGGTCGACGTGCACTCGCCCAAGGTGGTGCGGTCGACAGCCGGCTCGCTGTTCCACCTGCCGCTGGTGACCGGCCTGCCGACCGACGAGACCGTGAGCCGTCTTCGAGCGGCCGGGATCAGGGTCCTCGCGGCCGACGGAGCGGGCGCGGTCCTGCTGCCCGACGTCGACCTGGCACCGGCCCACGCCTGGGTGATGGGGAACGAGGCCTGGGGCCTGGCGCCCGAGGTGCGCGACCTGTGCGATGAGGTCGTCCGCGTCCCGATCTACGGCAAGGCCGAGTCGCTCAACCTCGCCATGGCCGCCACGGTGTGCCTCTACGCGTCTGCGGCAGCACACAACCGTTAAGGTCGGCGGCATGGACTTCCAGCCCGGCATGCTGATGGACAACGAGTCCGCCGGTGTTGCCGCCGAGCTGATCCCGGACGGCCTGGTCGCCGCGGATGGCGACGGTCGCATCCTGTTCGTGAACACCCGTGCGACCCGCATCCTCGGGCGTCCTCGGGAGGAGCTCGTCGGTGCTGACATCCGCGAGGCGGTCGATCTCCAGGACAGCGACGGCTCGTCCTGGTGGACCGTCACCAACCCGTGGGGTGGGCTGCTGATCCGCACTGGTCACCGCGAGAAGCTCCTCATGCTCCGGCACAACGGTCGCGAGGTGCTGGTCACCGCCAAGTACCTGCGGCCCGGGCGCAGCCAGCCGGTGAACCGGGTCAACATCCTCATGCGCGACGCGACCTACCGCCGACGCGCCGAGGCCGAGAACGCCGCCGTGATCTCGACGGTCGCCCACGAGCTGCGATCGCCGCTCACGTCGGTCAAGGGCTTCTCGTCCACGCTGCTGCGCCGGTGGGACCGCTTCACCGACGACCAGAAGCGGCTGATGCTGGAGACCATCGAGGCCGACGCCGACCGTGTCACCCGGTTGATCACCGAGCTGTTGGACGTCTCGCGGATCGACTCCGGGCGGCTCCAGATCCGCCCCCTGCCGATCGACGTCTCGGCCGTCTTCCACCGGCACGTCGAGCGGGCGGTGGCCAGCGGGCTCGAACGCGACCGGTTCGCGATCGACGTCTCCGACGAGATGCCCGAGGTCTGGGCCGACCCCGACCGGCTCGACCAGATCCTGTCGAACCTCATCGAGAACGCCTTCCGCCACGGGGAGGGGGTGGTCACCCTCGCGGCCCAGCGCTCCTCCGACGACGGGCAGGCCGCGCTCGAGGCCAAGGGTCACCACGCCGCCGGCGTCGACCTGCTGGTCGCCGACCAGGGCAAGGGCATCGCCTCCGACCACCGCCACCTCGTGTTCAGCCGGTTCTGGCACGGCTCCGGGCGGGGCAGCACCGGGCTCGGGCTCTACGTCGTCAAGGGACTGGTCGAAGCGCACGGCGGACGGGTCCAGGTGGAGGACGGCCACGCCGGTGGCGCGCAGTTCCGGATCAGCCTGCCGTCCGAGCCGCCCGACTACCTCTCCTGAGCCGCCCATCCGGTGAAACCGGGTTGCGCCGTTCAAGGGGACACGGTCAGGCTGGCGGCGTGAGCAGCGAGCTGGAGCGATTTACCGGGCCTTCGGGCGCGGTCGCACCGCTGCACTGAGGGCCACCCGGCGACGCCTCTGCGCGCGTCACGACGCCGCACCCGCGGCATACCTCTCGCACCCAGCGCTCGCCCCCGAAGGCTGAACCCGGACCCCGGGACGCAGGCCGGCGGCCCATAGACTTTCGACGCACCGCCTCCGGTGGGCCCGCCTGCGGCGCCGCCGTTGTGCCGAGCCGACGAGCAGACGAGCAGACGAGCAGAGTGGAAGAGATGTCAGGACCGAACAAGCAGTACGACCCCGTCGAGGTGGCCGCGCTCGACCCGGCCGAGGTCGACCGGGCCGTGGCCGACGCCCAGCAGGCGATCGCGGCGGCCGCCACGCTCGATGAGCTCAAGGCCGCCCGGCTGGCCCACCAGGGGGAGAAGAGCCCGCTCGCGCTGGCCAACCGCGAGATCGGCGCCCTGCCGCCGAGCGCGAAGGCCGAGGCCGGCAAGCGGGTGGGCCAGGCACGAGGGCAGGTGTCCCAGGCGCTGGCCGCCCGTCAGGCCGAGCTCGAGGCCGACCGGGACCGCCGCATCCTCGTCGAGGAGACGGTCGACCTGACGGTGCGCGTCCCGCGACGGCCGCTGGGGGCGCGACACCCGATCAGCCTGGTCTCCGAGCGGGTCGAGGACATCTTCGTCTCGATGGGCTGGGAGATCGCCGAGGGTCCCGAGGTCGAGTCGGAGTGGCTGACCTTCGACGCCCTCAACATCCCCGCGGACCACCCCGCCCGCCAGGAGCAGGACACCTTCTTCGTCGAGCCGGCCGGCTCCGGGCTGGTGCTGCGCACCCACACCTCACCGGTGCAGGTCCGCACGATGCTCGACCGCGAGCCGCCGATCTACGTCCTGTGCCCGGGCAAGGTCTTCCGCACCGACGACCTCGACGCCACGCACACGCCGGTCTTCCACCAGTTCGAGGGGCTGGTCGTCGACGAAGGCATCACCATGGCCCACCTCAAGGGCACCCTCGACGCGTTCGTCCAGCGGCTGTTCGGCGAGGGCATCGTGACGCGGCTGCGGCCCAACTACTTCCCGTTCACCGAGCCCAGTGCCGAGATCGACTGCCGGTGCTGGATCTGCGGCGGCTCGGGTTCGCTCGACGGCGAACGCTGCCGCACCTGCGGTGGCACCGGCTGGATCGAGCTGGGTGGCTCTGGCATGGTCAACCAGCGCGTGCTGCGCGCGGCCGGTGTCGACACCGACCGCTACACCGGTTTCGCGTTCGGCCTGGGCATCGAGCGCTCGCTCATGCTGCGCCACAACGTCGGGGACATGCACGACATCGTCGAGGGAGACGTCCGTTTCTCCCAGCAGTTCGGAATGGAGATCTGATGCACGCGCCTGTGTCCTGGCTGCGCGAGCTCGCCGACGTCCCTTCGGACGCCACCGGTGAGGACATCGCTGCCGCCCTCGTGCGGGTCGGCCTCGAGGAAGAGGGGCTGCACGGTGGCGACATCTCCGGCCCCATCGTCGTCGGGCGGGTGCTGTCCGTCGAGCCCGAGCCGCAGAAGAACGGCAAGACCATCAACTGGTGCACCGTCGACGTCGGTGAGCACGGCCAGCGGGTCACGGAGGGCAAGCCCCAGGAGATCGTGTGCGGGGCGCACAACTTCGGCGTGGGTGACCTCGTTGTCTGCGTCCTCCCCGGAGGGGTGCTGCCCGGGGGCTTCGAGATCTCCGCGCGCAACACCTATGGCCACGTCTCCCACGGCATGATCTGCAGCCAGGCCGAGCTCGGCCTCGGTGACGACCACTCCGGGATCATCGTGTTGACCGAGCTGCTCGGTGCGGAGGTCGCGGCAGACCTGAAGCCGGGTGACGACGCCATCGCACTGCTCGACCTGGCCGACGAGGTCGTCGAGGTAAACGTCACGCCCGACCGCGGGTACTGCTTCTCGTTGCGCGGCATCGCGCGCGAGTACGCGTTGTCGACGGGCGCGGCCTTCCACGACCCGGCCGCCGCCGCCGACCTCGTGGTCCCGCAGGCCAACGACCACGGGTATGCCGTGCACCTCACCGACGACGCCCCGCTCGGCGGTCGAGTCGGGTGCGACCGGTACGTGGCGAGGGTGGTCCGCGGCGTCGACGTCACGGCCGCCAGCCCGCGCTGGATGCAGAAGCGGTTGACCCAGGTGGGGATGCGGCCGATCTCGCTGGCCGTCGACGTCACCAACTACGTGATGCTGCTGCTCGGCCAGCCGTTGCACGCCTTCGACCTCGACACGCTGTCCGGGTCGGTCGGCACCCGGCGGGCGCGGGCGGGGGAGCAGCTCACGACCCTCGACGACGTCGCGCGGCGCCTCGACCCCGAGGACCTGCTGATCGTCGACGGCGCCGACACCCCGCTCGCCATCGCCGGCGTCATGGGCGGTGCGACGTCGGAGGTCACCGGCACGACGACCAACGTCCTCATCGAGGCGGCCCACTTCGACCCGATCACGGTCGCCCGCTCGTCGCGCCGCCACCGGCTCACCACCGAGGCGTCCAAGCGGTTCGAGCGCGGGGTCGACCACGCGGTGACAGCAGCCGCGGCACAGCTCGCGGTCGACCTGCTCGTCGTCCACGGCGGCGGCACGGCCGACGAGGGCGTCACTGACGTCGACCTGCGGGTCGCCGCGGAGCCGTTCGACTTCGACACGTCACTGCCCACCCGCTACATCGGGCTGGAGTACCCGCGGGCCGAGGTCCTCTCGACCCTGCGCGCCATCGGGTGCGAGGTCGTGGAGGCCGCGGACGAGCCCGCTGCTGCCGGCGGCCACGTCGCGGTGCTGCCACCGTCGTGGCGTCCTGACCTGACCAACGGACCCGAGCTGGTCGAGGAGGTCGCGCGGGTGCGCGGCTACGACCAGATCCCCTCGGTCCTCCCGCAGCCGAAGGCGGCCGGGCGAGGGCTGACCCACAGCCAGCGGATCCGTCGCGTCATCGCCACCACGTTGGCCCACCAGGGTCTCGTCGAGGTGCTGAGCTACCCCTTCGTCGCACCGTCGCTCTTCGACCGGCTCGCCTTGCCGGCCGACGACGAGCGTCGGGCGGCCGTGCGGCTGGTCAACCCGTTGTCCGACGAGGCGCCGCTGATGCGGACGTCGGTGCTCGACACCCTGCTCGACACGCTGCGTCGCAACGTCGCGCGCGGGTCGCGCGACGTCGCCGTCTACGAGATCGGTCTGGTCACGCGCGCCAGCAGTGAGCCCACCAGCGCGCCCGTGCCCGGTATCGAGACCCGACCGGACGACGCCACCCTGGCTGCCATCCTCGGTGCCGTGCCCGCGCAGCCGCGCCACGCGGCATATGCGGCAGCCGGTGAGGTGGAGCGAGGCGGTCCGTGGGGACCGGGTCGGCAGGCCGAGGCGGCCGACGCCGTCGCGTGGGCCCTGGCTGTCGGTCGGTCCGTCGGACTCGAGCTCGTGGTCAGCGCGGCCGAGCGGGCGCCCTGGCACCCGGGTCGGTGTGCCCAGCTGGCACTCGCCGACGGGACGCTGGTCGGCCACGCCGGTGAGCTGCACCCCAAGGTGACCAGCGCGCTCGAGCTGCCGCCCCGCACCGTGGCGGGCGAGCTCGACGTCGACGTCCTCGTGGCCGCCACCGGCGTCCCGCTGGACGCGCGGGCCCTGTCGACCTATCCGCTGGCGCACACCGACGTGGCCCTCGTCGTCGACGAGCAGGTCCCGGCGGCTGACGTGGAGGCGGCACTGCGCGCTGGAGCAGGCGAGAGCCTGGAGTCGGTCGTGCTGTTCGACGTCTACCGCGGCGAGCAGGTGGGCGAGGGCCGCAAGTCGCTCGCCTACCGCCTCACCTTCCGGGCTGTCGACCGCACCCTCACCACCGACGAGGTCAGTACCCTGCGCGACCGCGCCGTCGGAGAAGCCGCGACCCGCGCGGGCGCGAGCCAGCGGTGACGGCTCCCGTCGCGGTCGTGACCGGTGCCTCGAGGGGCATCGGTCACCACCTCGCCGTCGCCCTCGAGGACGCCGGGTATGCCGTCGAGCGGGGTTCGCGCGCGGTCGCGCCCGTCACCGATCCCGTAGCCGTCGAGCGGTGGGTCGCCGAGGTGATCGGTCGCCACGGTCGGGTCGACCTGCTGGTCAACAACGCTGGGGTGATCGACCGCGAGGTCGGGCTGTTGGACAGCGACCCCGAGCAGTGGTGGGAGACCATCGAGGTCAACCTCCGGGGTCCCTACCTGATGACGCGCGCGGTGCTGCCGCACATGGTGGCTGCAGGTTCGGGGCGCATCGTCAACATCAACTCCGGGGCGGCCTACCGCAACTACGACATCGCGACTGCCTACAACGTGGGCAAGGGCGCGCTCGCCAGGCTGACTGCCGCCACCGGGCTCAACGCCGACCGCGGGGTCCGGGCGTTCGACCTCGCGCCCGGGGTCGTGCGCACCGACATGACCGAGGCGATGGACGCGCACCGGGACCGCACCGAGTGGACCGAGCCCGCCGTGGTGGCCGAGCTGCTGCTGGCGATCGCCCGTGGCGAGCTCGACGAGTGGAACGGCCGCATGGTGCGGGCCGGGGTCGACACCCCTGCGTCGCTGAAGGCGCGGGCGGCCCAGGGCCTGGCCGAGTCGGACCGCACGCTCGGCCTGCTGCGCTGGGGCGACGACGACCCGCTGACCTGATCGAGCCGTCCTCGGATGGCGTTCGGGCCTCGGGACCTCAGCTGGGAGGTCCGCAGGTGCAGAGTGACACCCGGGGCGTCAGGGTCATCGTGCCGGTCTGTTCGCCACCGCGGAAGGTGAGGGTCGCCGTCGGGACGTGCACCGGTTCTCCGCCGCTCACCGCAAACCTCCCCACGACCTGAACCGTGCTGCCAGCGGGCACCCGGAACTGCTCCAGCGGAGGCAAGGCGACCGGCGGCACCGCTGCAGCGGCGAAGACCTGATCGGGTCGAGGTGCAACCGACGCCCCCTGTCCGGTTGCCCCCATCGCTGCGCCGACCTCCACCCCTACGACGTCGACCGCGTAGGCGCAGGGGTTCTGGAGCAGCGCCAGGGTGACATCCCAGTACCGGTCCTTCCTGAGGCTGTACTGCACGAACGCAGCGGAGTCCGAGACGTCGACCAGTCCGCGGCACAGCTTCGGCGTCGGTGGTTTCTGCTCGTGATCACAACCACTCACCACCAAGGCCGCGACAGCAGCCAGCGCCGCCACGTGACGGTGCACTGTGCCCTCCACTCCGCTCGTCAGCACCTCTTGGGTGACTTCGTCACAGCACCATAGATGGGCATGACTAGAAACCATAGGTTCATGGCCACGTCTTTACGGAGTGTCCTGACCTGGATCCCACTAGGGTGGCGGCGGACGAGGAGGCGCCATGGGCACGATCGAACACCGCGTGGAGACCGCCGGCGAGCAGCCGGACTACTCGGGTCGTGAGTTCACGCCCGAGGAGATCGACGCGGGAGCTCACCGCGCCTTCATCGGCGGCATCTGGGGCACCCACGGCGAGCGCCAGCTGACCTACCTGCGCGGCCAGGGCCTGCTGCCGCACCATCGGGTGGTCGACATCGGGTGTGGACCGTTTCGTGCCGGACGCCACTTCGTCGACTACCTCGACCCCGGGCACTACTACGCCGTGGAGGCCAACCACAGCCTGATCCAGGCGGGCTACGACGTGGAGCTCAGTGACGACCAGCGCGCGCGACTGCCGGTGGCGAACCTGCGCGCCAACGACCGGTTCGACGTCGACTTCGGGGTGCCGTTCGACTATGCCATCGCCCAGTCGGTGTTCACCCACGTGTCCCTCAACCACATCCGGCTGTGCCTGCACCGCCTCGCGCCGTCGATGCGTGAGGGCGGCTCGTTCTACGCCACGTTCTTCATGCGACCGGCGTCGACCCCCATCGACCTGGTGGTCCCCTCGAAGCGGGACAAGCCGTTCTTCAACGAGAAGAACGTCTTCTGGCACTACTCGGACGACCTCAAGTGGGCCGCGAGCTTCGGGCCGTGGAGATATGAGTACCTCGGCGACTGGGGGCACCCGGCGGGGCAGAAGATGGCGCGCTTCGTGCGGATCGGCGACCAGGTCGTCACCACCTCGGCTGTCCCGACCTTCGTGCGGCGGGGGAGGCGCTGGCTGGCGCGGCGCATCGAGCCGTAGCAGTCGTTCCCGGCGCACGGGACTGACGGTGTGCATGATTCTGCATGAGCGTGTATGTTTATGCACATGGTCAAGGCAGCAGTCGCTGGAGCGAGCGGGTACGCCGGGGGAGAGCTCCTGCGGCTCCTGCTCGGCCACCCCGACGTCGAGATCGGGGCGTTGACGGCGGGGTCGAGCGCAGGCCGCCGCCTCGGCGACCTGCACCCACACCTCACCCCGCTCGCAGAGCGCGTGGTCGAGGACACGACCCTCGAGGTCCTCGCCGGTCACGACGTCGTCTTCCTCGCGCTCCCGCACGGACACTCGGCCGCGCTGGCCGCCCAGCTGCCCGACTCGGTGACAGTCATCGACTGCGGCGCCGACTTCCGGCTGCGCGACGAGCAGGCGTGGACCACGTTCTACGACACCCCGTATGCCGGTGCGTGGGCCTACGGCCTGCCCGAGCTGCCCGTGGGCGGTGGCCGCCAGCGTGAGGCACTCCTGGGGACCCGGAGGGTCGCGGTGCCCGGGTGCTACCCGACGGCCGTCTCGCTCGCGCTCGCGCCCGGCTTCGCCGCCGGTCTGCTGGACCCGCGCGATGTCGTCGTCGTGGCGGCGTCCGGGACCTCGGGCGCAGGGAAGTCCCTGAAGCCCCACCTGCTCGGCGCCGAGGTGATGGGCGCGATGTCCCCCTACGGGGTCGGCGGCACCCACCGGCACACCCCCGAGATCGAGCAGAACCTCACCGCGGCAGCCGGTCCGGGTGCGGCCGACGTGCAGGTGTCGTTCACGCCGACCCTGGCCCCGATGCCCCGCGGCATCCTGGCCACCTGCACCGCCCGCCTGCGGCCGTCCTCGGCCGACGGCGACGCACCCGCCGACGCACGCGGCATACGGGAGGCGTGGGAGAAGTCCTATGCCGACGAAGCCTTCGTCCACCTGCTCCCCGAAGGCCAGTGGCCGTCGACAGCCAGCGTGCTCGGGAGCAACAGCGTCCACGTCCAGGTCACCGTCGACGAACGCGCCGGGCGCGTCGTCGCGGTCGCTGCGGTCGACAACCTCACCAAGGGAACGGCAGGTGCTGCGGTGCAGTGCATGAACCTCGCGCTCGGCCTGGCCGAGACGACCGGACTTCCGGTGGCAGGGGTGGCGCCATGAGCCTGCCCCTGCACCTGATGAGGCACGCGGTGGAGGTGGGCTTCGCCCGCCTGCCCGCTGGTGAGGAGCCGGCCTGGGACTGGCGGACCGGGCCACTCGCCTCGATCACGTACACCGACAGCGAGACCTCGATCGTGTGCGCCTACGAGTCGGTGCCGTCGGGCACGAAGGTGCAGGGTCCGCTGGTCGCCTTCGAGATCGCCGGACCCCTCGACTTCTCCACGGTGGGGGTGCTCTCGGGCCTGCTCGAGCCACTGGCCAAGCAAGGCATCAGCATCCTCGCCCTGTCGACCTACGACACCGACTGGATCCTCATCGAGGCCCAGCACGCCGACGAGGCGATGGCGACCTGGAAGCGCGATGGCAACACCGCCGCTCCCGCCCGCCTCGGTGGGGCGACCTCGTGAGCGTGACCACGCCCCGCGGCTTCCGCGCCTCGGGGGTCACCGCCGGCCTCAAGGCGAGCGGCAACCCTGACCTCGCCCTGGTGGTCAACGACGGACCCGACCACCACGCTGCGGCGGTCTTCACCAGCAACCGGGTCGAGGCGGCACCCGTGACGTGGTCGCGGCAGTCGTCGCTCGACGGCCGGGTCGACGCGGTCGTCCTCAACTCCGGTGGGGCCAACGCGTGCACCGGCGCTCAGGGCTTCGCCGACACGCACGCGACGGCAGAGAAGGTCGCCGAGCTCCTCGGCCTCTCCTCGCACGACGTGGTGGTCTGCTCGACCGGCCTCATCGGCGAGCTGCTCCCGATGGACAAGGTGCTCGCCGGCGTGAAGTCCGCGGCCGCCGCGCTGTCCGCCGACGGTGGGCCTGACGCGGCCATCGCGATCACGACGACGGACACCGTCCACAAGGTGGCGGTCGCCGAGCGCGACGGCTGGTCCGTCGGCGGGATGGCCAAGGGTGCGGGCATGCTCGCGCCGGCCCTCGCGACGATGCTCGTCGTCGTCACCACGGATGCCGTCGTCGACGCAGACCAGCTCAGCGACAGCCTGCGAGCCGCCACGGCGGTGACGTTCGACCGGATCGACTCCGACGGCTGCCAGTCCACCAACGACACGGTGGTCCTGCTGGCGTCCGGCGCCTCGGGGGTGCCGGTCGATGCCGACCAGCTGACGCACGCCGTGACCGAGGTCTGCGCGAGCCTGGCCCGCCAGCTCATCGCCGACGCGGAGGGCGCCCACCACGACATCGCCATCGAGGTGCGCACCGCAGCCTCGGAGGTCGACGCCCTCGAGGTGGCCCGGTCGATCGCGCGCAACAACCTCTTCAAGTGCGCGGTCTTCGGCAACGACCCCAACTGGGGACGGGTGCTGGCCGCGGTCGGCACGACCGGCGCCGAGTTCGACCCGCAGGCCCTCGACGTCTCCATCAACGGGGTCGAGGTCTGCCGCGCCGGGGGAGTCGGGGAGGACCGCAGCCTGGTCGACCTGACCCCGCGGGAGGTGCACGTCGTGGTCGACCTGCACGCCGGCGGCGAAGCGGCCACGGTCTGGACCAACGACCTCACCCATGACTACGTCCACGAGAACTCGGCCTACTCCTCATGAGCACTCCAGTCACCACGTCCGACGCCGCACCCGCGCGGCGGTCGACCAACACCGTCCGCGGGCACATCGGCGCGGCCGCGCTGCGGGTCGCCCAGGGGAAGGCACAGACCCTCGTCGAGGCGCTGCCGTGGCTCGAGCAGTTCCGGGGCGCGCTGGTCGTGGTCAAGTACGGCGGCAACGCGATGGTGGACGACGACCTCAAGGCCGCCTTCGCCCAGGACGTGGCCTTCCTCCGGTATGCCGGCCTGCGCCCCGTCGTCGTGCACGGTGGCGGCCCACAGATCGCCGCCATGCTCGACCGGCTCGGGCTGCAGAGCGAGTTCCGCGGCGGCCTGCGGGTGACCACCCCCGAGGTGATGGACGTGGTCCGCATGGTACTCACCGGCCAGGTGGGCCGGGAGCTCGTCGGCCTGCTCAACCAGCACGGCCCGGTCGCGGTCGGGTTGTCGGGGGAGGACGCCGCCCTGTTCGGCGCCCGCCGTCGCGGCACCCACATCGACGGTGAGGAGGTCGACCTCGGCCTGGTCGGTGACGTCGAGACGGTCAACCCCGGAGCCGTGCAGGACATCCTCGACGCCGGCCGGATCCCCGTCGTGTCGACGGTCGCCCCCGACCTCGACGTGGACGGCCAGGTCCTCAACATCAACGCTGACACCGCCGCCGCTGCGCTGGCGGTGGCGTTGAAGGCGCACAAGCTGGTGATGCTCACCGACGTCGAGGGCGTCTACGCCGACTGGCCCGACCGTGACTCGCTGCTGTCGTCGCTGACGGTCGGGGGTGCCCAGGAGCTGCTGGAGCGGGTCGACGCCGGCATGATCCCGAAGCTCGAGGCGTGCATCCGGGCGGTCCAGGGCGGAGTGCCGCAGGCCCACGTGATCGACGGTCGTCAACCCCACTCGCTGCTCCTCGAGGTCTTCACCTCCGAGGGGATCGGCACCATGATCGTCGCCGACGAGGAGTCCTGATGGGCGCGCGCAACGACGAGCTGCTGGAGCGCTACCAGCGTTCGGTCATGGGGGTCTTCGGGCTGCCACCCCTGGTGCTGTCGCACGGCAGCGGGTGCCACGTGTGGGACGTCGACGGCAACCGCTACCTCGACCTGGTCGGTGGCATCGCGGTGAACGCGCTCGGCCACGGTCACCCGGCCCTGGTCGCTGCCATCAGCAAGCAGGCCGGTGAGGCGATCCACGTCTCGAACCTGTTCACCTCCGAGGGCCAGATCGCGCTGGCCGAACGGCTCGTGGCGCTCGCCGGGGCTCCGCAGGGCTCGGCCGTCTTCTTCGCCAACTCCGGCGCCGAGGCCATCGAGGCCGCCATCAAGCTGAGCCGTCGCACCGGGCGCAGCGGCATCGTCGCGGCCGAGGGCGCGTTCCACGGCCGCACCACCGGAGCCCTCGCGCTCACCCACAAGCTCGCCTACCGCGAGCCCTTCGAACCGCTCATCCCCGGCGTCACGCACGTCCCCTTCGGCGACGAGGCCGCCCTGCGCTCAGCGGTCAGCTCCGAGACCGCTGCCGTCGTGCTCGAACCGGTGCAAGGTGAGGCCGGCGTGCTCAGCCCGGGCACGGCATACCTGCAGCTCGCCCGCCAGCTCACGCAGCAGCACGGCGCCCTGCTCGTCCTCGACGAGATCCAGACGGGGATCGGCCGCACCGGCACGTGGTTCGCCTTCCAGCAGGCCGGGATCGTGCCGGACGCCATCACGCTCGCCAAGGGGCTCGGCGGGGGAGTGCCGATCGGTGCCCTGGTCGCCTTCGGCCCCGAGGTCGCCGGGCTGCTCACCGCCGGCCAGCACGGCAGCACGTTCGGAGGCAACCCCCTCGCCGCCGCGGCGGGCCTCGCGGTGCTCGACACCATCGAGGAGCAGGGGCTGCTCGCCCACGCCGCCGAGGCCGGTCAGCACCTGGTCGACTCGGTGACGGCCCTGGGTCACCCGCTGGTGGCTGAGGTGAGGGGGGCCGGGCTGCTCCGCGCCATCGTCCTGACCGAGCCCGTAGCGGCCCAGGTCGCCGCGCTCGCGCGCGAGGCCGGCTTCATCGTCAACCCGGTGGCTCCGGACGCGCTCCGGCTCGCCCCGCCGCTGGTCGTCACCACCGAGGAGCTCGACTCCTTCGTGCACGCCCTGCCCGCTCTGCTCGACGCGGCGTCGGCCGCCGCCAGCGCCGGCACCACGAGCGCCCCCACCACGAGCGCCCGCACCACGAGCCCCGCCACCCCCCACGAGACCACCTCCGAGGACGCGTCATGACCCTCCGACACTTCCTGCGCGACGACGACCTGACGGCCGAGGAGCAGGCCCTGGTCCTGCGGCGCGCCGTCGAGCTCAAGGCCGCGCCCTTCTCACGGCGCCCGCTCGAGGGTCCGCGCACCGTTTCCGTCGTGTTCGACAAGCCCACCCTGCGCACCCAGGTCTCCTTCGCGGGGGCCATCACCGCCCTGGGCGGCTACCCGCTCGTCGTCGACGGCAACCTCGCGCAGATCGGCACCCGCGAGTCGGTGGCCGACACGGCCCGCATCCTCGGCCCGCAGTCGGCCGCGGTCGTCTGGCGCACCTACGGCCAGGACCGGATCGAGGAGATGGCCGCGCATGCCGGTGTCCCCGTCGTGAACGCCCTGACGGATGACTTCCACCCCTGCCAGATCCTCGCCGACCTCCTCACCGTGCTCGAGCACAAGGGCACCCTCGCCGGCCGCACCCTCGGCTACGTCGGCGACGGCGCCAACAACATGGCCCACTCCTACCTGCTGGGGTGCGCGCTGGCCGGGATGCACGTGCGCATCGGCACCCCCGCCGCCCACCAGCCGGCGGCGGCGATCCTCGCCAGGGCCCGGGAGCTCGCGGCGACGCAGGGTGGCTCGGTCCTCGTGACCGACGACCCCGTCGCCGCGGTCGAGGGCGTCGACGTGGTGGTCACCGACACCTGGGTCTCGATGGGCATGGAGGGGGAGAAGGGGGACCGCCAGGGAGCGCAGAGCCCGTTCGCACCGTTCGCCGTGACCCAGTCCCTCATGGCGAAGGCTGCTCCTGACGCGATCTTCCTGCACTGCCTGCCGGCCTACCGCGGCTTCGAGGTCGAGGCCGAGGTCATCGACGGACCCCAGTCGGTCGTGTGGGACGAGGCGGAGAACCGCCTGCACGCGCAGAAGGCGCTGCTGTCCTTCCTCCTCGAGGGGGCCTGAGCCGGATGAGCATCGCCGCCACCAGGACCGGACGCCAGCAGCGGATCGTCGCGATCCTCGGGCGCACCGAGGTGCGCTCGCAGAACGAGCTGCTCGACCTCCTCGCCGACGACGGCATCGACGTCACCCAGGCCACGTTGTCGAGGGACCTCCTCGAGATCGGCGCCGTCAAGGTGCGCTCCGGGCGCACCCTCGTGTATGCCGTGCCGGGAGAAGGCGGTGACCGCACCGCCCGCCCGGCGCCGGACGGCACCGCGCTCACCGCGAGGCTGCGACGCGTGTGCGAGGAGCTGCTGGTCACCGCCGAGCCGTCGCACAACCTGGTCGTGCTGCGCACGCCACCGGGCGCCGCGAACTACCTGGCCTCGGCCATCGACCACGCCGCACTGACCGGGGTGCTCGGCACCATCGCGGGCGACGACACCATCATGGTCATCACCACCGGCGCAGCCGCGAGCCGCAAGGTCGCCGGCGACCTGCTCGGCCGCGCCAGCCCGACTACCGAGGAGAACGAGTGAGCCCGGCTGTGACACCAGATGGGAGCCAGGAGAAGGTCAGTCTCTGGGGCGGACGCTTCGCAGGCGGTCCGGCCGACGCGCTCGCCGCGCTCAGCAAGTCGACCCACTTCGACTGGCGCCTGGCGCAGTACGACATCGCCGGGTCGCGCGCCCACGCCCGGGTGCTCCACGCGGCCGGGCTGCTCGACGACGCGAACCTCGACGCGATGCTGGCCGGGCTGGCGGCGCTCTCCGACGACGTCGCGTCCGGGGCCTTCCTGCCCGGTGACGACGACGAGGACGTCCACACCGCCCTCGAGCGCGGCCTGATCGAGCGGGCCGGGTCCGACGTCGGAGGGCGGCTGCGGGCCGGTCGCTCACGCAACGACCAGATCGCCACGCTCTTCCGCATGTACCTGCGCGACCACGCCCGCTCAGTCGCGGGCCTGGTGCTCGACGTCGTCGACGCCCTCGTCGACCAGGCCACCCGCCACGCCGACGTGCCGATGCCCGGCCGCACCCACCTGCAACACGCCCAGCCGGTGCTCCTCGCCCACCACCTGCTCGCCCACGCCTGGCCGCTCCTGCGCGACGTCCAGCGGCTCCAGGACTGGGACGTCCGTGCGGCGGTCTCTCCCTACGGGTCGGGTGCCCTCGCGGGCTCGTCCCTCGGGCTCGACCCCGAGGCGGTGGCCGCCGACCTGGGGTTCACCACGTCGGTCGAGAACTCCATCGACGGCACCGCGTCACGGGACTTCGTGGCCGAGTTCGCCTTCATCGCGGCCATGACCGCGATCGACATCTCACGACTCGCCGAGGAGGTCGTGCTCTGGGCGACCAAGGAGTTCTCGTTCGTCACGCTCGACGACGCCTACTCGACCGGGTCGAGCATCATGCCGCAGAAGAAGAACCCGGACGTCGCCGAGCTCGCGCGGGGCAAGGCGGGCCGGCTCGTCGGGGACCTCACCGGACTCCTGACGACGCTCAAGGCCCTGCCGCTGGCCTACAACCGCGACCTCCAGGAGGACAAGGAGCCGGTGTTCGACGCCGTCGACACCCTCGAGGTCCTGCTGCCGGCGTTCAGCGGCATGGTGGCCACCCTGGTCTTCGACACCGAGCGGCTGGCCTCGCTCGCGCCGCAAGGCTTCTCGCTGGCCACCGACATCGCCGAGTGGCTGGTGCGCGAGGGGGTGCCGTTCCGCGTGGCCCACGAGGTCGCCGGAGCCTGCGTGCGAGCGTGCGAGGACCGTGGGATCGAGCTGTGGGACCTCAGCGACGCCGACCTCGCCGGCATCTCCGAGCACCTCACACCCGGCGTCCGCGACGTCCTGAGCGTCCAGGGCTCGCTCGCCTCCCGCAACGCCCGGGGTGGCACCGCCCCGGACCGCGTCGCGGAGCAGCGCGACCGCGTGGCCGCGACGGTCACCGAGGCCCGCGCCTGGGCGGGCGCACCGATCCGGGTGCGCTGACGGCATACCCGTCCGTCCGCTTCCGAGAAATCTCGGGAAGCACGCGATAGGTTCGTGATGCGGGTCACCGGCGACCCGCATCCGCGTTGCGAAGGGACGGTGTCATGGGCGTCAGCGACGACCTCACAGCGGCTGCAGGTCACGTGGCCGGGCTGCGACGGGCAGTGACCGCGCTCTCGAAGGAGCTCGGCAACACCATCGACGTGCAACGACTGCGAGACGACGTGGTGCGCCTCGCCGACGACGTCGACCTCGTGGCGCGCGGAGCCGGGGTCGGCTCCCAGGACCGTGCCGGCGGGCCGGGCGAGATCGTCTTCATCACCGACGAGGAGTACGACCCCTCGCTGTGGTCCGATGCCGAGGACGAGGGCGTCGGCCCTTCCCGGGGCCACTGAGGTGTCGAACGTCCCCTTCAGCGGAGGCGTCCATGCCCCCGGTCGGGCCCGCATCGCTGCGCGCACCCTCCGCGAGGACCGCTGGTGGCTCCAGCCCTTCGTCACGTTCGTCTGCTTCTCGGCCTGGCTGCTCTACGGCCTCGTGCGGGCCAGCCTGCAGAAGGACTACTTCGTCGCCGACTACGGCTACCTGACGCCGTTCTACTCGCCGTGCCTGTCGACGTCCTGCGTGCCGGGCTCGACCCACTTCGGCACGCCGTTCGGGGAGTGGCCGGCGCTCATCCCCTTCGCGGCGCTGACGCTGCCGTTCCTCCTACTCTTCCGGCTCACCTGCTACTACTACCGCAAGGCCTACTATCGCTCGTTCTGGAACTCGCCGTCGGCCTGCGCGGTGCCCGAGGCGCACCGGGAGTACTCCGGTGAGACCCGGTTCCCGCTGATCATGCAGAACCTGCACCGCTACTTCTTCTACGCGGCGGTGGTCATCAGCCTCATCAACACCTACGACGTGCTGCACGCGTTCCGCGGCAAGGACGGTGGCTTCGGCCTCGGTCTCGGCACGCTCATCCTGCTGGCCAACGTCGTGCTGCTCTGGTGCTACACCCTCGGCTGCCACTCCTGCCGCAACATCGTCGGCGGCCGGCTCAACCACTTCAGCAAGCACCCGCTGCGCTACAAGGCGTGGGGCCTGGTGGGAAAGCTCAACGCCCGCCACATGCTGTTCGCGTGGGTGACGCTCGGCAGCCTCGTGGTGACCGACGCCTACATCGCCCTCGTCTCGGCGGGCACGATCGGCGACTTCCGCATCATCAACTAGCCCCCCGCCCACGTGACCGGCCCACGGGCCACGACAGACCCAAGGAGTGCGAGTGACCGACCTCGAGAGGCACGACTACGACGTCATCGTCATCGGGGCGGGTGGCGCCGGGCTGCGTGCAGCGATCGAGGCGAGGGAGCAGGGGCTCCGGACGGCGATCATCTGCAAGAGCCTCTTCGGCAAGGCCCACACCGTGATGGCCGAGGGCGGTATCGCTGCCTCGATGGGCAACGCCAACGAGAAGGACAACTGGCAGACCCACTTCCGCGACACCATGCGCGGGGGCAAGTTCCTCAACAACCCGCGGATGGCCGAGCTGCACGCCAAGGAGGCCCCCATGCGGGTGTGGGAGCTCGAGACCTACGGCGCGCTCTTCGACCGCACGCCCGACGGCCGCATCAGCCAGCGCAACTTCGGTGGCCACGAGTACCCGCGGCTCGCCCACGTCGGTGACCGCACCGGCCTGGAGCTGATCCGCACGCTCCAGCAGAAGATCGTCAGCCTGCAGCAGGAGGACCACCGCGAGACCGGCGACTACGAGGGCCGGCTCAAGGTGTTCGCCGAGCTGACCATCACCGACATCCTCAAGGCCGACGGCGCCGTGGCCGGCGCGTTCGGCTACTGGCGGGAGTCGGGCCGGTTCGTGCTCTTCTCCGCACCGGCCGTCATCCTGGCCACGGGTGGCATCGGCAAGTCCTTCAAGGTCACCAGCAACTCCTGGGAGTACACCGGCGACGGGCACGCCCTGGCCCTGCGCGCGGGCGCCTCCCTCATCAACATGGAGTTCATCCAGTTCCACCCCACGGGCATGGTCTGGCCGCCGTCGGTCAAGGGCATCCTCGTCACCGAGTCGGTGCGCGGCGACGGGGGAGTGCTGCGCAACTCCGAGGGCAACCGCTTCATGTTCGACTACGTCCCCGACGTCTTCCGCGGCCAGTACGCCGACAGCGAGGAGGAGGCGGACCGCTGGTACAAGGACCCCGAGAACAACAAGCGACCCCCAGAGCTCCTGCCGCGTGACGAGGTCGCCCGCGCCATCAACAACGAGGTCAAGGAGGGGCGCAGCTCACCGCACGGCGGCGTCTTCCTCGACGTGTCGACGCGGCTCCCGGCCGAGGAGATCCGGCGGCGGCTGCCGTCGATGCACCACCAGTTCAAGGAGCTGGCTGACGTCGACATCACGGCAGAGCCGATGGAGGTCGGCCCCACCTGCCACTACGTGATGGGTGGCGTCGAGGTCGACGCCGACACCGCGGCCACCTCCGTGCCGGGCCTGTATGCCGCGGGCGAGGTCGCGGGGGGCATGCACGGGTCCAACCGGCTCGGCGGCAACAGCCTCTCCGACCTGCTGGTCTTCGGCCGCCGCGCCGGAGTGGGTGCATCCGAATACATTGCAACGCTTGGTGATTCGCGTCCCGCGATTCAGGACGCAGACGTCGACCAGGCGGCGGAGACCGCCCTGGCGCCGTTCCGCGACGCCTCGGAGAACCCCTACTCGCTTCACCAGGAGCTCCAGCAGAAGATGAACGACCTGGTCGGGATCATCCGCCGGGAGGGCGAGGTCCGCGAAGCACTCGACATGCTCGACGACCTCGACGAGCGTGCGAAATCCGTTGGGGTGGAAGGACATCGGCAGTTCAACCCCGGCTGGCACCTGGCCCTCGACCTGCGCAACATGCTCGCCGTCTGCCGCTGCGTCGCCCTGGCCGCCCTCGAGCGCACGGAGTCGCGTGGCGGCCACACCCGCGAGGACTTCCCCGGCATGGACCCTGAGTGGAGGGGGGTCAACCTGATCTGCACGCTCGACGGGTCCGACGCCGTCCAGCTCGAGCGCCGGCCGGTCCCCGAGATCCGCCAGGACCTGCTCGAGCTGTTCGAGCGCACCGAGCTGTCCAAGTACCTCACCGCACCAGAGCTGTCCCGCTTGGACGCGGGCGGCACGTCCGCCCAGCAGGGCAGCGCCGACGGGAGCGACCGGTCATGAGCTACGACGCCAGGTTCAAGGTGTGGCGCGGGGACGCCTCGGGGGGCGGTCTCGAGGACTACACCGTGGAGGTCAACGAGGGCGAGGTCGTCCTCGACATCATCCACCGGCTGCAGGCGACGCAGACCCCCGACCTCGCGGTCCGGTGGAACTGCAAGGCCGGCAAGTGCGGCTCCTGCAGTGCGGAGATCAACGGCAAGCCACGGCTGCTCTGCATGACGCGGATGAGCACGTTCACGGAGGAGCAGGTCATCACGGTGACGCCGCTGCGCACCTTCCCCGTGATGCGCGACCTCGTGACCGACGTGTCCTTCAACTACCAGAAGGCGCGCGAGGTGCAGGCGTTCAGCCCGCCTGCCGACCTCCAGCCGGGCGACTACCGCATGCAGCAGGTCGACGTGGAGCGCAGCCAGGAGTTCCGCAAGTGCATCGAGTGCTTCCTCTGCCAGGACGTCTGCCACGTCGTCCGTGACCACGAGGACAACAAGACCAACTTCGCCGGACCGCGATTCCTCATGCGGGTGGCCGAGCTCGACATGCACCCTCTCGACACCGCCGACCGCCGCCCCGCGGCCAAGGAGGAGCACGGGCTCGGGTACTGCAACATCACCAAGTGCTGCACCGAGGTCTGCCCCGAGCACATCAAGATCACCGACAACGCGCTGATCCCGCTGAAGGAGCGCGTCGTCGACCGTCACTACGATCCCGTCGTGTGGCTGGGCAACAAGATCCGTCGTCGGTCGAGCTAGGCCACCGGCTCGAGCGAGACTTCTTCTCGGAGGACGTCCTCGACGTCGCTCCGGCGCTGCTCGGGGCCACCATCTCGCACGCGGGCGTCACGCTCCGGCTCACCGAGGTCGAGGCGTATGCCGGGACGGCCGACCCGGGGTCACACGCCTTTCGCGGCCCCACGCCGCGCACCGAGGTCATGTTCGGCGCCGCGGGTCACCTCTACGTCTACTTCACCTATGGCATGCACTGGTGCGCCAACCTGGTGTGTGGCCCGGAGGGGGAGGCCAGCGCAGTCCTCCTGCGCGCCGGGGAGGTCGTGGCGGGTGAGGACGTGGCCGCCGCCCGCCGCACCGGGGTGACCCGACGCGACTGGGCGCGGGGGCCGGCCCGGCTCGCGACCACCCTCGGGCTGCGTGGGGAGCAGTCCGGTCTCGACGCGTGCGCCCCGGCGGGCCCGGTCGCGCTGCACGCCGCCCCGCGCCCCACGCCCGCCCGGGCCATCCGCACCGGCCCGCGCGTGGGGGTGTCGGGAGCAGGCGGTGACGCGGCGGCGTACCCGTGGCGGTTCTGGCTGGACGGCGAGCCGACGGTGTCGGTGTACCGACCGGCACCGAATCGACCAACCACGTCCCGTGCACGCAGGCACGGGGCATAGGGCAGGCTGTGGTCGTGCCGCGACAGCGCGGCACGACGTGCGACGCGAAGGAGCGACCCACCGTGAGCAACATCCTCGACGAGCTGCAGTGGCGAGGACTGGTGGCCCAGACCACCGACGAGTCCGCGCTGCGCGACGCCCTCGCCGACGGGCCGATCACGGCGTACTGCGGCTTCGACCCCACCGCTCCGTCCCTGCACTTCGGCAACCTCGTGCAGCTGGTCGTGCTGCGCCACCTGCAACGGGCCGGCCACCGGGTGATCTGCCTGGTCGGTGGTTCGACGGGTCTCATCGGCGACCCTCGTCCGTCGTCGGAACGCATCCTCAAGACCAAGGAACAGACGGCCGAGTGGGTCGCGAACATCGAGCGGCAGGTGCGCCCGTTCCTGTCGGTGGAGGGTGACAACCCGGCGGTCTTCGTCAACAACCTCGACTGGACGGAGCCGCTGTCGGCCCTGGACTTCCTGCGCGACATCGGCAAGCACTTCCGCGTCAACCAGATGGTCAAGAAGGACGCGGTGGCCGCACGGCTGAACTCGGAGGAAGGGATCTCGTACACGGAGTTCAGCTACCAGCTGCTGCAGGGACTCGACTACCTCCAGCTCTTCCGCGACTACGGCTGCACCCTGCAGACGGGTGGGCAGGACCAGTGGGGCAACCTCACCGCCGGTTCCGACCTCATCCACCGGGTGGAGGGGAAGTCGGTCCACCTCCTCACCACACCCCTGCTCACCGATGCGGCCGGCAACAAGTTCGGCAAGAGCGAGGGCAACGCCATCTGGCTGGACCCTGAAATGACCAGCCCCTACGCGTTCTACCAGTACTGGATCAACACCGAGGACGCCTCGGTGGTCAAGCTACTCAAGGTGTTCACCGACCGCACCGCCGACGAGATCGCGCGACTCGAGCAGTCGCTGGCCGAGAAGCCGTTCCTCCGTGAGTGCCAGAAGACCCTGGCGGCCGATGTCACGACGCTCGTGCACGGCGCGGAGGCCACCGCAGCGGTGCAGGCCGCCTCCGAAGCGCTCTTCGGGAGGGGCGACGTCACCGCCCTCGACGCCGGCACCCTGGGTGACGCCACGGGGGAGCTGCCCGGGGGAGAGGTCTCGGTGGGGATGTCGGTGACCGATGCCCTCGTGGCCGTGGGTCTGGTCGACTCCCGCAACGCCGCGCGCCGGGCGATCGGTGACGGCGGCGCCTCGCTCAACAACGTGAAGCTGGCCGACCCCGAGCAGGTGCTTGAGGAGTCCGACTTCCTGCACGGACGCGTCGCCCTCCTGCGTCGAGGACGCAAGTCCCTGGCCGCCGGCCGCCGCGCCACGTGACCCCAACAGGTCGCTGACCTGCGGATTTGTGTTTTGCGGGAAGCCCCGTCTAATGTTCTCGACGTCAGCCCGACAGGGAGGAACGGACACCACCGCGGTGAACGAAAGTTCGCGCGAAGTAGGCCGGTCCCGGGGCAGATCCCACCGAAAAGCACCTGGGAAACCAGACGCTCCGGAGCGCCCGCAAGGGTGGTCAGAGGCGGGCCGAGAGGCTGCTACAGTGGGCGCTCCACAGAAAAGCATCCGGTTCGCCGGAGGGCATCTGGGCGGCCCGGAAGGGCTGCTGGACGCCGGCTAGTGAGTTTCTGGAAACGCTGAGTTTTTGGAACATCGCCAGCCTGCTACAGTGGAACACCTCGCGGAGAGCCAAGCGCGCTCAATCCACCGCTTCCAGCAGGAAGCGCAAGGATTTGACGCCCAAGAGCGAAGCGAGTAACTTTGAAGGGTTGCCCCGAACGCCGACCGGAAGGTCAGCGGATGGTGCGCGTCCGAACCTTGAGAACTCAACAGCGTGTCAAAAATCGATGCCAATTACCTCGTCTCGAGGTGGCAGCGAACCAGGCCAAAGGTCTGGGGATGCAGTCACGTCGAACGAAAATCCTTTGGTTGACAATGAATTTCTAGCAATAGCTAGTTGTTCTTGCTCAGTCAGCGAAACAACCCTTCTTGGGTAACAGTTTCGTGGTCCTCGGATCACGAGCTAAACATCAATGGAGAGTTTGATCCTGGCTCAGGACGAACGCTGGCGGCGTGCTTAACACATGCAAGTCGAACGGTGATGGTGGGAGCTTGCTCCTACCGGATCAGTGGCGAACGGGTGAGTAACACGTGAGTAACCTGCCCCAGACTCTGGAATAACCCCGGGAAACCGGAGCTAATACCGGATACGAGACGAAGCTGCATGGCTATCGTCTGGAAAGTTTTTCGGTCTGGGATGGACTCGCGGCCTATCAGCTTGTTGGTGAGGTAATGGCTCACCAAGGCGACGACGGGTAGCCGGCCTGAGAGGGCGACCGGCCACACTGGGACTGAGACACGGCCCAGACTCCTACGGGAGGCAGCAGTGGGGAATATTGCACAATGGGCGAAAGCCTGATGCAGCGACGCCGCGTGAGGGATGACGGCCTTCGGGTTGTAAACCTCTTTCAGCAGGGAAGAAGCGAAAGTGACGGTACCTGCAGAAGAAGCACCGGCTAACTACGTGCCAGCAGCCGCGGTAATACGTAGGGTGCGAGCGTTGTCCGGAATTATTGGGCGTAAAGAGCTTGTAGGCGGTTTGTCGCGTCTGCCGTGAAAATCCGAGGCTCAACCTCGGACTTGCGGTGGGTACGGGCAGACTAGAGTGTGGTAGGGGAGACTGGAATTCCTGGTGTAGCGGTGAAATGCGCAGATATCAGGAGGAACACCGATGGCGAAGGCAGGTCTCTGGGCCACTACTGACGCTGAGAAGCGAAAGCATGGGGAGCGAACAGGATTAGATACCCTGGTAGTCCATGCCGTAAACGTTGGGAACTAGGTGTGGGTCTCATTCCACGAGATCCGTGCCGCAGCTAACGCATTAAGTTCCCCGCCTGGGGAGTACGGCCGCAAGGCTAAAACTCAAAGGAATTGACGGGGGCCCGCACAAGCGGCGGAGCATGCGGATTAATTCGATGCAACGCGAAGAACCTTACCAAGGCTTGACATATGCGAGAACGCTGCAGAGATGCAGAACTCTTTGGACACTCGCATACAGGTGGTGCATGGTTGTCGTCAGCTCGTGTCGTGAGATGTTGGGTTAAGTCCCGCAACGAGCGCAACCCTCGTTCTATGTTGCCAGCACGTAATGGTGGGGACTCATAGGAGACTGCCGGGGTCAACTCGGAGGAAGGTGGGGATGACGTCAAATCATCATGCCCCTTATGTCTTGGGCTTCACGCATGCTACAATGGCCGGTACAAAGGGCTGCGAAACCGCGAGGTGGAGCGAATCCCAAAAAACCGGTCTCAGTTCGGATTGGGGTCTGCAACTCGACCCCATGAAGTCGGAGTCGCTAGTAATCGCAGATCAGCAACGCTGCGGTGAATACGTTCCCGGGCCTTGTACACACCGCCCGTCAAGTCACGAAAGTCGGTAACACCCGAAGCCGGTGGCCCAACTCTTTGAGGGGGAGCCGTCGAAGGTGGGACTGGCGATTGGGACTAAGTCGTAACAAGGTAGCCGTACCGGAAGGTGCGGCTGGATCACCTCCTTTCTAAGGAGCACTGGTCGCGAAAGCGATCCAGAGCCTGGTCTGTAGGCGTATGTCCTACACCAGGAGCTCAAGGGTGGAACATCGATTATTTGGCGCTGACACCGACTCGTGTCGCAAGTACAAGTCAGGTCCTCGGACCTGACAGTGGAACGCAATCGAGAGGGTGCCGGCGCCTGACACGTTGTTGGGTCCTGAGGGCTTCGGGCGAAAGCTTGAACCTCAGGCCGGTAGATCGGCCAGGACCCTCCCCACGGATGAACCGCCGCACGGTGCTGTTGTACAGCGACCAGCGGTAGGCACCGAAACAGGGGAGGGGCCGCCCGTACCTTGAGAACTACACAGTGGACGCGAGCATCTTTGTAAACTCAAGTTTATAAGGGCAAACGGTGGATGCCTTGGCACCAGGAACCGAAGAAGGACGTAGGAATCTGCGATAAGCCTCGGGGAGTCGATAACCAGACTGTGATCCGAGGATTTCCGAATGGGGAAACCCGGCTGGAGGCAAGTCCAGTCACTCCCGCCTGAACACATAGGGCGGGTAGAGGGAACGTGGGGAAGTGAAACATCTCAGTACCCACAGGAAGAGAAAGCAACCGCGATTCCGTGAGTAGTGGCGAGCGAAAGCGGAAGAGGCTAAACCGATCATGTGTGATAGCTGTCAGGCGTTGCATGGTCGGGGTCGTGGGACTTTTCGGTCAGGACTGACATCCTGACATGGAGTCAAAAATTCGCGTTATAGTCGAAGGGCATTGAAAGGCCCGGCACAGAGGGTGCGACCCCCGTAGACGAAATGACGCGAACTCCAGAGAAGTATCCCAAGTAGCACGGGGCCCGAGAAATCCCGTGTGAATCTGGCGGGACCACCCGCTAAGCCTAAATATTCCCTGGTGACCGATAGCGGACAAGTACCGTGAGGGAAAGGTGAAAAGTACCCCGGGAGGGGAGTGAAATAGATCCTGAAACCGTTTGCCTACAATCCGTTGGAGCCTCCTTGTGGGGTGACAGCGTGCCTTTTGAAGAATGAGCCTGCGAGTTAGTGCTCAGTGGCGAGGTTAACCCGTGTGGGGAAGCCGTAGCGAAAGCGAGTCCGAATAGGGCGATTTAGTCGCTGGGTCTAGACCCGAAGCGGAGTGATCTACCCATGGCCAGGTTGAAGCGACGGTAAGACGTCGTGGAGGACCGAACCCACTTAGGTTGAAAACTGAGGGGATGAGCTGTGGGTAGGGGTGAAAGGCCAATCAAACTCCGTGATAGCTGRTTCTCCCCGAAATGCATTTAGGTGCAGCGTCACGTGTTTCTTACCGGAGGTAGAGCTACTGGATAGCTAATGGGCCTCACCAGGTTACTGACGTTAGCCAAACTCCGAATGCCGGTAAGTGAGAGCGTGGCAGTGAGACTGCGGGGGATAAGCTCCGTAGTCGAGAGGGAAACAGCCCAGACCACCATCTAAGGTCCCTAAGCGTGTGCTAAGTGGGAAAGGATGTGGAGTTGCATTGACAACCAGGAGGTTGGCTTAGAAGCAGCCACCCTTTAAAGAGTGCGTAATAGCTCACTGGTCAAGTGATTCCGCGCCGACAATGTAGCGGGGCTCAAGCACACCACCGAAGCTGTGGCATTGACACTTTGCCCGGCCGTGACATCTGAGGATCCACGGTCCAAGCGTGTTGATGGGTAGGGGAGCGTCGTGTGGCCAGGGAAGCGGCGGAGTGATCCAGCCGTGGAGGCCACACGAGTGAGAATGCAGGCATGAGTAGCGAATGACGGGCGAGAAACCCGTCCGCCGAATAACCAAGGGTTCCAGGGTCAAGCTAATCTGCCCTGGGTAAGTCGGGACCTAAGGCGAGGCCGACAGGCGTAGTCGATGGACATCCGGTTGATATTCCGGAACCGGCGAAGAACCGCCCATGACGAACCTAGTGATGCTAAGCGCCTGAAGCTCGATGACGTCTTCGGACTGATTCGAGTGGAGCGCGCGACCCGATCTAGTACTAGTCAAGCAATGGAGAGACGCAGGAAGGTAGCCTCCGCGTGGCGATGGTAGTCCACGTCCAAGGGTGTAGGGAGTGAGGTAGGCAAATCCGCCTCACACATATCCTGAGACCTGATAGTGACCGCGTATGCGGGAAGAGGGTGATCCTATGCTGCCTAGAAAATCTTCTAGCGAGGTTCGAGCCGCCCGTACCCCAAACCGACTCAGGTGGTTAGGTAGAGAATACCAAGGCGATCGAGTGAATCATGGTTAAGGAATTCGGCAAAATACCCCCGTAACTTCGGGAGAAGGGGGGCCCTGATCGTGACGGCACTTGCTGCCCGAGCGTGATCGGCCGCAGAGACCAGGGAGAAGCGACTGTTTACTAAAAACACAGGTCCGTGCGAAGTCGCAAGACGATGTATACGGACTGACGCCTGCCCGGTGCTGGAAGGTTAAGAGGACCGGTTAGTTCTTCGGAGCGAAGCTGAGAATTTAAGCCCCAGTAAACGGCGGTGGTAACTATAACCATCCTAAGGTAGCGAAATTCCTTGTCGGGTAAGTTCCGACCTGCACGAATGGCGTAACGACTTCTCCACTGTCTCAACCATGAACTCGGCGAAATTGCACTACGAGTAAAGATGCTCGTTACGCGCAGCAGGACGGAAAGACCCCGGGACCTTTACTACAGCTTGGTATTGGTGTTCGGTACGGCTTGTGTAGGATAGGTGGGAGACTTTGAAGCCGGCACGCCAGTGTCGGTGGAGTCAACGTTGAAATACCACTCTGGTCGTTCTGGATATCTAACCTCGGTCCGTGATCCGGATCAGGGACAGTGCCTGGTGGGTAGTTTAACTGGGGCGGTTGCCTCCTAAAAGGTAACGGAGGCGCCCAAAGGTTCCCTCAGCCTGGTTGGCAATCAGGTTTCGAGTGTAAGTGCACAAGGGAGCTTGACTGTGAGAGAGGCATCTCGAGCAGGGACGAAAGTCGGGACTAGTGATCCGGCGGTGGCTTGTGGAAGCGCCGTCGCTCAACGGATAAAAGGTACCCCGGGGATAACAGGCTGATCTTGCCCAAGAGTCCATATCGACGGCATGGTTTGGCACCTCGATGTCGGCTCGTCGCATCCTGGGGCTGGAGTAGGTCCCAAGGGTTGGGCTGTTCGCCCATTAAAGCGGTACGCGAGCTGGGTTTAGAACGTCGTGAGACAGTTCGGTCCCTATCCGCTGTGCGCGTAGGAAACTTGAGAAGGGCTATCCCTAGTACGAGAGGACCGGGATGGACGAACCTCTGGTGTGTCAGTTGTTCTGCCAAGAGCACGGCTGATTAGCTACGTTCGGAAACGATAACCGCTGAAAGCATCTAAGCGGGAAGCGTGCTTCAAGATGAGGTTTCCATGGACTTCGGTCCGAGAGGCTCCCAGCTAGACTACTGGGTTGATAGGCCAGACGTGGAAGTGCGGTAACGCATGTAGCTGACTGGTACTAATAAGCCGATAACTTGACTAACAAAGATGTTACGCGTCCACTGTGTGGTTCCCGAGATACGGTCGGGAATCGATTGAAATCTCCATAGAGTTTCGGCTGTCATAGCGAAGGGGAAACGCCCGGCTCCATTCCGAACCCGGAAGCTAAGCCCTTCAGCGCCGATGGTACTGCACTGGTGACGGTGTGGGAGAGTAGGACGCAGCCGGACATACTTTCAAAAGGGCCATCCCACTCGGGATGGCCCTTTTGCATTGTCTTTTCCTGGCTCTGCCTTTCCGGGCATGGTCGGAAAGGACCTGCACGGGCCGCGCGACGTCGCCGGCCGGCGCGGACCACGGTGTCCCGCCACGGCGACAGTCCGTAGACTGCACACGATTACTGCACAGCGAGGAGCAAAACGTGCCCGAGAACCAGCCAGGCCGTGGTGGCCAGAACCGTCGACCCTCATCGGGTGGTGGTCGTCCCCCCGGCGCAGGCGGTGGGCGCTCCTCGGGCCCTCGTCGGGACGGTGGTTCCACCAGTCGAGGTGACGGTCCGTCCCGGGGCGGCCGCGGTGGCTCGGGCGGTCGACCCGAGCGTGGCGGTGCCGGCCGTGGTGACCGCCGCGACGGTGGCGCCGGCGGCGCCGGAGACGCGAGGACGACGGGTCCCCGGCTGGCGCCCAAGAAGCCCAAGCTCCCCGAACCGCGGATCGCCGAAGGCGTGACCGGCAAGGAGCTCGACCGCTCCGTCCACCAGCAGCTGCGCACCCTGAGCAAGGAGAACGCCGAGGGCGTGGCTCAGCACCTCGTCATGGTCGCTGCGCTGCTCGAGGTCGACGACCTCGAGAGCGCCGAGGCCCACGCCGAGACGGCCGTCCGTCGCGCGGGTCGCGTTCCCGCCGCGCGCGAGGCCCTGGGCCTGGTGGCTTATCGCAAGGGTGAGTGGGCCCGGGCACTGAGCGAGTTCCGCACCGCGCGTCGGCTGAGCGGTTCCTCGCACCTGTTGGCGCTGATGGTCGACTGTGAGCGTGGCCTGGGCCGCCCGGAGCGGGCGCTCGAGCTCGCCATGTCGCCCGAGGCCAAGACGCTCGCCGTCGAGGACCGCGTCGAGCTGGCCATCGTCATCTCCGGCATCCGGCGTGACCTCGGACAGCTCGAGGCCTCGCAGCAGGCACTGCAGATCCCGCAGCTCAAGGGTTCTGCTCGCAAGCCGTGGTCGGCCCGGTTGTCCTACGCCTACGCCGAGGCCCAGCTGGCCCTCGGCCGCGACGACGACGCCCGCGACTGGTTCGCGCGCGCCGCGGATGCCGACGACGAGCTGGAGACCGACGCCGCGGAGCGGCTGGCCGAGCTCGACGGGGTGATCCTCACCGACCTGCTCGACGGTGAGGAGGACGACGACGAGGGCGACGCCGCCCCTGCCCAGAGCCGCGAGCCCGGTGGCGATGCCCGCTAGCGGGCCGCACCTCGTCGACCGGTATGCCGCGGTCGTCTGTGACCTCGACGGCGTGGTCTACCGGGGTCCGGACGCGGTGGAGCACGCCGTCTCGGCGCTGTCCGCCCTGACGGTCCCGATCGTCTACGCCACCAACAACGCGTCGCGGCCGCCGGACGAGGTCGCGGGACACTTGACCGATCTCGGCCTGCACGTGCGGGCGCGCGATGTCGCGACGAGCTCGCAGGCAGGGGCGGCGGTCTTGCGCACCCTGGTGCCGGCGGGCTCGAGGGTCCTGGCGATCGGTGGGATCGGGGTGCGGGAAGCGTTGCAACACCAAGGATTCGAGGTGGCCACCCCCCACCAGACGCGCGAGTCGCTGGACCACGTCGTGGCCGCCGTGCTCCAGGGGTACGGCGCGGCCGTCACCGCTGCCGATCTGTCGGAGGCGGCGTATGCCGTGGCAGCCGGGGCCGTCTGGGTCGCCACCAACACCGACGCGACCCTGCCCACCCACCGGGGCACCGCTCCCGGCAACGGCACCCTGGTGGCCGCGGTCCAGCGGGCCACGGGGCAGGAGCCGCGAGTCGTCGGGAAGCCGTATGCCCCGCTGTACGAGCTCTGTGCCGCTCGGCTGGAGACAGCCCCGGCTCGGGTGCTGGCCGTGGGAGACCGGCTCGACACCGACATCGCCGGAGCGGTTGCCGCCGGCATGGACTCGGCGCTCGTGCTGACCGGCATCGACTCGGTGACCACGCTGGTGTCTGCCCCGGCAGCCATGCGGCCCACCTACCTGCTCGAGGACCTGCGGTCGCTGTCCGCCGCCTATGTGCCCGCCGAGACCGACTACTCGTGGTGGGTCTGCGGGGACGACCGGCGGCGCGTCGTCGACGGAGCCTGGGAGGTGGCGTCGAAGGGGAGCGCCATCGAGGCCGCCCGCGCCGGCGTGGCGTGCCTCCACGAGGCCCTGGACCTCGGCGACCTGGACGAGGACGCGGTGCAGCGGCTCGTTCCCGAGATCGACGCTTGGCAGTAGCGTGAGGGGCGCGAGCGACCCCGCCGCTTCATCGAGGAGGACCTACCGTGGCTTTCGAATCCGTGCGCAGCTATGTCCAGCTCGCCAGCGGTCTGGGCGAGATGACCAAGGCCAAGGCGATGGACGCAGCGCAGGGCCTGCTGGCCCTTCCCGGCGCGGACGAGGTGACCAGGCGGGCGGTGCAGGCCTCCACGCTCGCCGACCAGCTCCTCGAAGCAGCCAGGGCCAACCGCGCCAACCTGCTCACCCTGATCCAGACCGAGGTCGAGTCAGCACTCAAGAAGGCTGATGTGGCCCGGGTGGCGGATGTCGATGCCGCCCGCGCCGCCCTGACCACGGTGACCAAGGAGATCGTCGAGCTCCGAGCGCTCCTGGTGGCGACCGGCGCCTCCGCCGTGGCCGGCGCGTCCCGCAGCTCGCTCGGCAGGACGGTCAGCCGCTCCGGAGCCATCTCCACCGCGGCTCGACCCGCGGCCCCGGCAGCCGCACCGGCTGCGCCCGCCGCACCGGCTGCGCCCGCCGCGAAGGCTGCGCCCGCCGCGAAGGCTGCGCCGGCGACGAAGGCGGCCGCGAAGACCACCGCAAGGAAATCCGCTGCGAAGAACGCAGCGCCCGCCACGAARGCTGCGCCGGCGAAGAAGGCGGCGGCCACGAAGAAGACCTCCGCAAGCAAGACCACTGCGAAGAAGGCTGCGCCCGCCGCGAAGGCTGCGCCGGCGAAGAAGGGGGCGGCCACGAAGAAGACCTCCGCAAGCAAGACCACTGCGAAGAAGGCTGCGCCCGCAAAGAAGACCACCGCGAAGAAGACCACAGCCACGAAGGCAGCAGAATGAGCGACGAACACCCGAGCGACGACCAGGGCGCTGCCGACCCGGAGACGCCCTCGTCGGGCGCCGCCGTGGCCCACGCCTCGCGGCACGAGAACCCCGCCGACCAGGCCGAGTCCCTCGGTACGGGCCTGGGTGACCAGGCCACCGGTGACATCGTGATCGACTCGGCGTTGCAGGACCTGCAGAATGCACCAACCGACGACCTGGACGCCCAGATCGACGCGGGTCAGCGGGTGCAGGAGACCCTCCAGGCCCGGCTGTCCGACCTCGGCGGCGAGTGAGCGACTCCACACCGCGCGACGCCGTGCCGCGCGACCCCGTGCCGCGCGACACGGCTCGGCTCGATCTCGAGCTCGTCCGGCGCGGCCTGGCCCGGTCGCGGGGGCACGCTCGCACGCTGGTCGACGCCGGTGACGTGAGCATCGACGGCAAGCCCGCCGCGAAGCCCTCGATCCCGGTCGCCCCCGGCCAGCGCATCGAGGTGCGCGAGGAGGGGCCGCGCTGGGTGAGCCGCGCGGCATACAAGCTGTTGGGGGCCCTGGAGACGTTCGGGCCACCGGGCCTGGAGGCCGCTGGAAAACGCTGTCTCGACGTGGGCGCCTCGACCGGTGGGTTCACCCAGGTCCTGCTCCACCACGGGGCGGCCCACGTCATCGCCCTCGACGTCGGGCACGGCCAGCTCGTCCCAGCCCTCGCCGATGACCCGCGGGTCACCGACCGGTCGCGGACCACGGTGCGGGACCTCACGGCCGCAGCCATCGGGGGACCGGTCGACCTGCTCGTCGCCGACCTGAGCTTCATCTCGCTGACCCTGGTGCTCGACACCTTCCGGGGGCTGCTCACCGACGAGGGTGACGTGGTGGTGCTGGTCAAGCCGCAGTTCGAGGTCGGCCGCACCCGGCTGGGCAAGGGCGGCATCGTCCGGGCGCAGGGTGACCGTGCGTGGGCGGTCACCGAGGTCGCCCGCGCGGCGGTGGCCGCGGGCCTGCACCCCCGGGGCCTGGCCCGCAGCCCGATCGAGGGCGGCGAGGGCAACGTCGAGTACCTCCTGTGGCTGACCCCCCGCGACGCGCAGTCGATGGGATGGGAGGCTCTGGTGAAGGCCGCTGACGACGTGACCGCGCCATGACTGACCTCGAAGGGACACCAGACCGTGGGGAGCACACCATGAGTTCAGGGAGCACCGACCCAGGCAGCAGCACGCCGGGTCGCCGGATCCTGCTCGTGGCCCACCCGCGCCGCCAGGAGGCGCAGGACGTGGCCACCGCCGTGGTCGAGCGCCTGCACGCCGCCGGGATCGAGGTGGTCGTCCAGCGCGACGAGGCCACCGCCGTCAACCTGGCCCAGCACCCGGGCGTGACCCTGGTCGACGGGGACGCCGCGGCGGAGGGCTGTGAGCTGGTCTGCGTGCTCGGGGGTGACGGGACGATCCTGCGCGGCGCCGAGGTGTCCCGGGGGACGGGCGCACCGCTGCTCGGGGTCAACCTGGGCCACGTGGGCTTTCTCGCGGAGGCCGAGCGCGAGGACATCGACGCCACTGTCGAGCACATCGTCGCCAAGACGTACTCGGTCGAGGAGCGGATGACCCTCGAGGTCACCGCCCACGTCAACGGCGACCCGGTCTACACGAGCTGGGCCCTCAACGAGGTCACCGTCGAGAAGGCCAACCGCGAACGCATGCTCGAGGTCGTGGCCGAGATCGACGGCCGACCCCTCACCACCTGGGGCTGCGACGGCGTCGTCGTCGCCACCCCGACGGGGTCGACGGCCTACGCCTTCTCGGCCGGTGGCCCGGTCGTCTGGCCGGACGTCGAGGCCCTCCTGCTCGTGCCCATCAGTGCGCACGCGCTCTTCGCGCGGCCGCTCGTGCTCGGCCCCAGCTCGCACCTCGCCCTCGAGGTCGTGCCCGACACCCTGGGCACCGGCGCCCTGTGGTGCGACGGTCGCCGCGCGGTGGACCTGCCCCCGGGCGCGCGGATCGAGGTGGTGCGCTCGCAGACGCCGGTGCGGTTGGCCCGGCTCAGCACGTCGCCGTTCACCGACCGGCTCGTGGCCAAGTTCGACCTGTCGATCCACGGGTGGCGCGGTGAGGCCCGTCGCGAGGATGCCGCCCGCGTCGCAGAGGTGCAGCCGCCAGCCTGACCGCCAGCCTGACCGACCCGGTCGGCCCTGCGTGAGAGGCTGTGCCCCGTGCTGTCCGAACTGAGGATCCAGGGACTCGGCGTCATCGACGACGCCGTGCTCGACCTGCACCCGGGGCTCAACGTCGTCACCGGTGAGACCGGCGCGGGAAAGACCATGGTCGTCACCGGACTGGGGCTGCTCCTGGGTGCCCGGGCCGACGCCGGCCTGGTGCGGTCCGGTGCGGGGAGCGCAGTCGTCGAGGGCCTCATCGACGTCGCCAGCGACCACCCGGCCGCTCTGCGCGCCGCCGAGGCGGGCGCCGACGTGACCGACGGGTTGGTCCTCGTGCGCTCGGTCAGCGCGGAGGGCCGTTCGCGCGCCCACGTGGGGGGCCGCTCCGCCCCGGTGGGCGTGCTCGCCGAGATCGGTGAGCACCTCGTGGCGGTCCACGGACAGGCCGACCAGTGGCGCCTGCGCCAGAGCGACCAGCACCGCGCCGTGCTCGACCAGTTCGGGGGAGCTCCCCTCCAGAAGGCCCTGCTGGCCTACACCGACGTCTTCGACGCCCACCAGGCCGCGTCCGCCGAGCTCGCCGACCTGCGCGAACAGGCCCGTGACCGGGCCCGCGAGATCGAGGTCCTCCAGCACGGCCTCGAGCAGCTCGAGCAGGTGGACCCCCAGTCGGGGGAGGACGCCGAGCTCCGCGTCGAGGACGAGCGGCTCGGCCACGCCGAGGGACTGCGCGGTGCCGCATCACTGGCCCACGACCACCTCGCCGGAGCGGGCGAGTATGCCGCGGAGCCGGCGCCCAGCGTCGTGGAGCTGATCGCCTCGGCCCGGGCGGCCCTCGCGGGCGAGGTCGACCACGACCCGGCGCTGCGGGAGCTGGACCGCCGGATGGCCGACCTCGGTTACCTGGCGGCCGACCTCGCCGCCGACCTGAGCAGCTACCTGTCCGACATCGAGGTCGACCCGGCCCGCATGGCCTGGGTCCAGCAGCGGCGCGCCGACCTCACCGCCCTGACCCGCAAGTACGGCGAGACCATCGACGACGTGCTGGCCTGGGGCAAGGCCTCGGCGCAACGGCTCGACGCCCTCCTCAACTCCGACAGCCGGATCGAGGCCCTCGAGCCCGAGGTGGCCCGGCTCGACGCCGAGCGCACCGCCACGGCCCAGGCCCTCGGCAAGGCCCGGCGCTCCGCGGCGACACGGCTCGCCACCGCAGTGACCGGTGAGCTCGCCCACCTGGCGATGGGCCAGGCGACCGTCGACGTCGCCGTCACCCCACGCCCGTCAGGGCTCGCGCGGCACGGCGGCGACGACGTCGAGATCCTGCTTGCGGCCAACCCCGGCAGCCCGGCCCGCACCGTCGCCAAGGCCGCCTCGGGCGGTGAGCTGTCCCGGGTCATGCTGGCGCTCGAGGTCGTGACCGGTGCGGCGGGCGGGAGCGACGTCCCCACCTTCGTCTTCGACGAGGTCGATGCCGGGGTCGGGGGAGCCGCAGCGTTGGACGTCGGCGCCCGGCTGGCCGCGCTGGCGCGGCACGCCCAGGTCGTCGTGGTCACGCACCTGCCCCAGGTCGCGGCCTACGCCGACCGCCACCTCGTCGTGCGCAAGGCCAGCGACGGACACATCACCTCCAGCGGGGTGCACGCGCTCGACGGCGAGGAACGGCTGCGCGAGCTCGCCCGCATGATGGCCGGTGTCGACACGGGCACCGCCCTCGACCACGCGCGAGAGCTCGTCGAGGAGACCACCGCTCGTCGCGCCACCGCGGTGCGCAGCTAGCGAACTCCGTCGTCGCAGGGCGTGACCCAGGTCGCGAGGTCCGCGCCCGCGTGGGCCGTGCGGCATACCCGTTGCCCCATGGGAGGATGGTCAGGATGCCTTTGAAGTTCACCCGCCAACGTGCCCGCGACCCCGAGTTCCCGGGGGTGCGCGGTTTGGTGCGCGTGGACGCCCGGACCAAGAACCTCACCAAGCGGCTCAAGCCCGGCGAGATCGCCGTCATCGACCACCAGGACATCGACAAGGTGAGCGCGGAGGCCCTGCTGGCGTGCCGGCCGGCCGCCGTCGTCAACGCCGCTCCCTCCATCTCGGGTCGCTACCCCAACCTCGGCCCCGAGATCCTCGTGGACGCGGGGATCCCGCTGATCGACAACGTCGGCAAGGACGTCATGCACGACCTCGCCGACGGTCAGCTCGTGCGGATCGACGGGGACCAGATCTGGGTCGGCGACGAGGTCGTGGCCAAGGGACAGGCCTTCGACCACGAGCTCGTGCAGTCGGCGATGACCGAGGCGCGGGCAGGGCTGGCGGTCCAGCTCGAGGCCTTCGCCGCCAACACGATGGAGTACCTCCGGCGCGAGCGCGAGCTGCTGCTCGACGGCGTCGGCGTCCCCGACATCACCACCAAGATCGACGGCCGGCACGCCCTCATCGTGGTGCGCGGCTACCACTACAAGGAAGACCTGCGCATGCTGCGCAGCTACATCCGGGAGTACCGGCCGGTGCTCATCGGTGTCGACGGCGGTGCCGATGCCCTCCTCGAGGTCGGCCTCAAGCCCGACCTGGTCGTCGGTGACATGGACTCCGTGTCCGACGCGACCCTGCGCTGTGGTGCCGAGATCGTGGTGCACGCGTACCGCGATGGCAACGCCCCCGGTCTCGAGCGCGTCCAGCGGCTCGGCGTCGAGCCGGTCGTCTTCCCGGCCACCGGCACGAGCGAGGACGTCGCGATGCTGCTGGCCGACGACAAGGGCGCCGAGCTGATCGTCGCCGTCGGCACCCACGCGACGCTCGTCGAGTTCCTCGACAAGGGTCGCAGCGGCATGGCCAGCACCTTCCTCACCCGGCTGCGCGTGGGCGGCAAGCTCATCGACGCCAAGGGCGTCAGCCGGCTCTACCGCTCCCGCATCTCCAACCTCGCCCTGACGCTGATGCTGCTGGGGGGCCTCAGCGCGCTCTTCGCGGCGCTCTGGTCCACCACTGGTGGGCGCGCGTTCCTCCAGGTGCTCGGCGCCCGGTGGGACGACCTCTGGTCCTTCGTCGTAGGAATCGTCACGTGATCGACTTTCGTTACCACCTCGTCTCCATCGTCTCGATCTTCATGGCCCTCGCCGTGGGGATCGTGCTCGGTGCCGGTCCGCTCAAGGAGGACATCGGCAACACGCTCACCTCCGAGGTGAAGAACCTGCGCGCCGACAAGGCCTCCCTGCGCAGCGAGCTCGACGCCGCGGAGAAGGGGACCTCGGCGCGCGACGAGTTCACCTCGGCCAGCAACCGCAGCCTGCTCGCGGAGCGGCTCAAGGACACGACGGTCACCCTCGTCGTCCTCCCCGGGGCCGACCCCAACCTCGTCAAGTCCACGCAGGGCACGCTCGCCTCGGCGGGCGCGGTCGTCGGGTCCACGATCTCGGTGCAGGACAACTGGGTCGACCCCGACAAGGCCGCCTTCCGCGCGACGCTCGGGCAGCAGCTGGCCAGTCAGGTGGGGGTCCCGATCGACCAGTCCGGGAGCGACGTCGTCGACGCCGTCCTCGCGCGGTCCGTGCTCGCCAAGGCCGGATCCACCGCCGCAGGTGCTGCGTCGGCGCTCGAGGCGATGCGCACCGGTGACCTGATCCGCTACACCCCCGACAACGTCAAGGTCGCCTCGATCGCCGTGGTCGTGGCCGGTCCCGTGACCGGTTCGGATGCGACCGCGCGCGAGGCCCGGGCGGCCGGCCTGAGCCACCTCGCCGGAGCGCTCGACGAGGCTGGCGCGGGAGCGATCCTCGTGGCTGCGAGCCTCAGCCCCGGCGCCACGAACACCACGTCCGTCGTCACCACCTCCCGCGACGACAGCGACCAGTCCAAGGTGCTGTCCACGGTGGACGACGCCGAGCTCCCGATGGGGCAGGCCAGCCTCGTGTTCGGGCTGCTCGAGCAGCAGGCGGGCAAGTCCGGGCAGTACGGCCTCGCCTCCGACGCGACCGCGGCCTTCCCCCAGCTGGCGACCAAGTAGCCGCCGTGCGCGCACTCGTGTCCGGTGCCGTTGCCGGGGCGCTCGCCGCCTCTGCGCTCCGCCTCCTTCGCGACCACCCGCCCGGCGGGGCGTCCACCTGGGATCGCACCAACCATGCCGGCCGCACGGTCACCCTCCTCGAGGGCCCTGCGTATGCCGTGGGTGCCGCCGGTGCCGCAGCGCTGCTGGGTGCCGGGCCGGGGCCGGTGCTCGCGGCCGGGTCGTCCGCGGCCTTCGGCGCCCTGGACGACCTCAGGGGCGACTCGAGCAGCAAGGGACTGAAGGGCCACCTGGGCGCGCTCGCCCGCGGTGAGGTCACGACCGGCGCGGTCAAGGTCCTCGGCCTCGGGGTGACCGGCCTCGTCTCGGCGGCCCTCATCGACCGCGGGGTCCGCAGCCGTGGCGCCCTGGACACGCTGGTCGGCGGTGCGGTCATCGCGGGCTCGGCCAACCTGCTCAACCTGCTCGACCTGCGCCCCGGTCGCGCGCTCAAGGCGACCATCGTCCTGGGTGCCCTCACGGCGACCTCGGCACGCAGCGCACCGGCTGCCGGTGCCGCAGTGGGTGCCGCCGCAGGCTTGCTCGGACCCGACCTGGCGGGGGAGGCCATGCTCGGCGACACCGGTGCGAACGGCGCCGGCGCGCTGCTCGGCGCCGCCCTGGTGCAGCGCACCGGCCGTCGTGGTCGCTGGGTCGCGTTGGCCGCCCTGACCGCGCTGACCCTCGCGTCGGAGAAGGTCTCGTTCACCTCGGTGATCGAGTCCACCCCGGGGCTGCGCGAGCTCGACGCCCTGGGTCGTCGATGATGCGGGTCGTCGATGGTGCGGTGCCGTCGATGGTGCGGTGCCGTCGATGACGCGGTGTCGCCGATGACCGCGAGGACGGTCGGCACGTCGGTCGCCAAGGCCGCGGCCCTCATCGCCGTCGTGACGCTGCTGGCCCGGCTCGCCGGCTTCGGGCGCACCATCGTGTTCTCGCGCACCGTCGGCGCGGGCGGGGTGGGTGACACCTACCAGTCCGTCAACATGCTCCCCAACGTCGTCTACGAGGTCGCCGCCGGTGGTGCCCTCGCCGCCGTGGCCGTGCCCCTGATCGCGAGCCAGCTGGGGGCGGGGCGTCGTGACGACGCGGACCGGACCGCCTCGGCCCTGCTCACCTGGGCGGTCGCCGTCCTGGTGCCCCTGTCGGTGCTGCTGGCGCTGTCGGCGCCGTGGCTCAGCGACGCGCTGCTCGGCGACTCGACCGTGCCCGGAGCCGCCGAGCTCGGCACCACCATGCTCCTGGTGTTCGCGCCCCAGGTGGCCCTCTACGGCGTCGGGGTCGTGCTGGCCGGCGTCCTCCAGGCGCACCGCAGGTTCCTCGCTGCGGCGCTGGCCCCCCTGCTCTCGAGCCTCGTCGTCATCGCCGCCTACGTCGGCTACCGGCTCGCCGCCGAGCCGGGGACGACGCCGGCCGACATCTCCACCGACGCGACCTGGGTGCTCGCCGGCGGCACGACCCTCGGTGTCGTGGTGCTGAGCCTGCCCCTGCTCGTGCCTGCGGTGCGGGCCGGGGTCCGGCTGAGGCCGACGTTCAGCTTCCCCGAGGGGGTGGCCCGCCGCGCCGGGTCGCTGGCCGGTGCCGGCGTCATCGCGCTGGTGGCCCAGCAGGCCGCCGTCGCGGCCACCCTGTGGCTCACCCACGCCCCACGCACCGTCGACACCGGTGTCGTCAACGTCTACACCTACGTCCAGGCCGTCTACCTCCTCCCGTATGCCGTACTGGCCGTGCCGATCGCGACGTCCGCCTTCCCTGCGCTGGCGCACACCAGCGCCGCCGAGGAGCTGAAGGAACAGGTCGGGACCTCCGCGCGCGACACACTGGCCGCAGCGCTGCGGGGGATCCTGCTGCTCACGGCGGGCGCCGCGACCGTGCTGATGGCGGTCTCGCGTCCGGTCGGGGTGTTCTTCGAGTCGTTCGACCGGGCCGCCGACTCGGGCGGGGGAGCAGCGCTCGCGGCCCTCCCCGGCGCCCTGTCGGCCTACGCCCCGGGACTGGTGGGGTTCTCCGTCGCGGCGTTGCTGACCAGGGCGCTCTACGTGCGGGGCCGCCCCCTCCACGCCGCCCTGGCCGTGGCCGCCGGCTGGGCCCTCGCGGCCCTCATCCCCATCGCGGTGATCCCGCAGGGCTCGAGAGCTGGCACCACCCTGGGCGTGCTCGGCGTGGGCTCGACCGTCGGGATGACGGCCTCCGCGGCAGTGCTGGCGCTCTTGGTGCGCGCCGCCTGGGGACCGGAAGCCGTGCAGGGTGCCGGGCGCACGCTCGGCGCCGCTGTCGTCTCCGTGGCAGTGGGGCTGGTCGTGGGTGACACCGTGGCGCGCGGAATGTCTCCGCACTCACTCTGGTCGGCCCTCGGCAGTGGGTTCCTGGTCGGGCTGATGACCCTGCTGGCCTACCTCGGCGTGATGATGGTTGCGGACCGCAAGGCCATGAAGGCCCTGCGCGAACGCGGCCGCGCCCGGCGCAGGGGGACCTCCGCGTGAGGGTCGTGATGCTCCTGGGCCGCAGCGCCGGCGGCATCGGCACCCACGTGGCCGATCTCACGGCGGACCTGCGCGCCCTCGGCGACGACGTCACCGTGGTGACCGACGGGTCCACCGCGGAACGGTTCGACCTGGCCGGCGCGCGCCTGTGGTGGCCGAGCAGGGCCGCCGGCGTCCTCGGCTCGCTCAGGGACCTGCGGCGGCTGCGCGGGCTCGTGCGGGGCGCTGACGTCCTGCACGCCCACGGCCACCAAGGCGGTCTCGTCGCGGTCGTGGCCTCGGCGGGCACCCGGACCCCGGTGGTCGTCAGCCACCACAACGCGGTGCTGGGAGGCGGCGCGCGACGCCGTGTCCTCGACCTGGTCCAGCGACTGGTCGTGCGGCGGGCCACCGTCGTCACGGGCGCCAGCAGCGACCTGGTCGTCGAGGCGGAGCGTCTGGGTGCCCGTGACGCTCGCCTCGCCCCGGTTCCTTCCCCGCGGGTGCCGGAGCTCCTCGCGGCCGCGCCGCTGCCCGACGCGGAGCGGCGGGCCCTGGCCGCAGAGCTGTTGCAGGAGAACGGGATCGAGCCGCTGACCGCCGACGCGCCCCTTGTGCTGTCGATCGCGCGGGTGGCCCCCCAGAAGGACCTGGGCACGTTCGTCGACACGATCGCCCGGCTGCCCGTGCCCGTCACGGCAGTGGTCGTCGGGGGCGGCGACGCCGACCTGCGCGAGGCCCTCGTGCAGCGGATCGAGGCGGACCGGCTGCCCGTGCACCTCGTCGGCCCGCAACCCGACCCGGCTCGCTGGCTGCGGGCCGCAGACGTCTTCGTCCTGACCTCGACCTGGGAGGCCCGGGCGCTGGTCGTCCAGGAGGCGATGGCCGCCGGGCTGCCGGTGGTGGCAACCGACGTGGGCGGGCTGCCCGACCTCGTCGAGGGCATCGGGGCGCTGGTGCCGGTCGGTGACGCGGGTCGGGCCGCCGAGTCCGTGGCGCGCTACCTCACCGAGCCGGCCACGCGGCATACCGCCTCCGTGGCGGGCCGTGAGCGGGCCACATCGTGGGACGACGGAACGGCGACGGCGAGTCGCTGGCACGAGTGGTACTCAGGCATGCTCGGAATGACGTAGGCTTGAATCCCGTGGTGGAGCAGACGAAACACATCTTCGTAACCGGGGGCGTTGCCTCCTCACTCGGCAAGGGCCTCACGGCCTCAAGCCTCGGACATCTGCTCCGGGCCCGCGGTCTGCGGGTCACGATGCAGAAGCTGGATCCCTATCTCAATGTGGATCCGGGCACGATGAACCCCTTCCAGCACGGCGAGGTCTTCGTGACCGACGACGGTGCGGAGACCGACCTCGACATCGGTCACTACGAGCGGTTCCTCGACAGCAACCTCGTGGGCAAGGCGAACGTCACGACCGGGCAGATCTACAACCAGGTCATCGCCAAGGAGCGGCGGGGTGAGTACCTCGGCGACACCGTCCAGGTCATCCCGCACATCACCAACGAGATCAAGGAACGGATGCGGGCGCAGGCCGCCGGCAGCCCCGGGGTCAAGCCGAGTGAGGCTCCCGACATCATCATCACCGAGATCGGCGGCACGGTCGGCGACATCGAGTCGCTGCCGTTCCTCGAAGCGGCCCGGCAGGTGCGTCACGACGTCGGCCGCGACAACGTGTTCTTCCTCCACGTCTCGCTGGTGCCCTACCTCGCCCCGAGTGGCGAGCTGAAGACCAAGCCCACCCAGCACTCCGTGGCCGCCCTGCGCCAGGTCGGCATCCAGCCCGACGGCCTCGTGCTGCGGGCCGACCGCGAGATCCCCGACAGCATCAAGCGCAAGATCTCGCTGATGTGCGACGTCGACACCGAGGCCTGCGCCGCAGCGGTCGACGCCCCGAGCATCTACGACATCCCGAAGGTCCTGCACAAGGAGGGCCTCGACGCCTACGTGATCCGCCGGCTCGGGCTCAACTTCCGCGACGTCAACTGGCACGACTGGGACGAGCTGCTGCGCCGGGTGCACAGCCCGGAGCACACCGTCGAGATCGCGCTGGTCGGCAAGTACATCGACCTGCCCGACGCCTACCTCTCGGTCACCGAGGCCATGCGCGCTGGTGGGTTCCACCACGACGCCAAGGTCTCGATCCGGTGGGTCGCCAGCGACGAGTGCCAGACCGAGTCCGGTGCGCAGAAGGCGCTCGGCGGCGTCGACGCCGTGCTGGTGCCCGGTGGCTTCGGCGTGCGTGGCATCGAGGGCAAGCTCGGGGCCCTGAAGTGGGCCCGCGAGCGCCAGGTGCCCACGCTCGGTATCTGCCTCGGCCTGCAGTGCATGGTCATCGAGTACGCCCGGAACGTCGCGGGCATCGACGGCGCGAGCTCGACCGAGTTCGACCCGAACACCCCCGCCCCGGTCATCGCGACCATGGAGGAGCAGAAGGCGTTCGTCGAGGGTGCCGGTGACCTCGGTGGCACGATGCGGCTCGGTTCCTACCCGGCCAAGCTGACCGAGGGCTCGGTCATCGCCGAGGCCTACGGCGCGGTCGCCGTCGACGAGCGCCACCGGCACCGCTACGAGGTCAACAACAGCTATCGCGAAGAGCTCGAGGCCGCCGGCCTGGTCTTCTCCGGGCTGTCCCCGGACAAGAACCTCGTCGAGTTCGTCGAGCTGCCCCGCGAGGTGCACCCCTACTACGTCTCGACGCAGGCGCACCCGGAGTTCAAGTCGCGCCCGCACCGGGCCCACCCGCTCTTCGCCGGTCTCGTCGAGGCCGCGATCAACGCCCAGCGCGCCGCTCGGCTGGTCGAGGTGGAGCGCCCGCGCAGCACGGCGGACGCCACGGCGTGACCGAAGGAGCCGAGGGCTTCGAGGGCTTCGACGGCTCAGGCGGCCCTGAGGGGGAGCTGGCCGACCGCTACGCCGACCTGCCCGTCCTGCACTCCGAGGTGGCGCTGCACGGCATCGTCTGGGACGTCGTGCGTGACCGCGTCGACCTCGGTCAGGCCGGCGAGGTGACCCGTGAGTACGTCCGCCACACCGGCGCGGTGGCCGTGGCAGCGCTCGACGCCCGGGGCCGGATCTGCCTCATCCAGCAGTACCGCCACCCCGTGCGGGCCTACGAGTGGGAGATCCCCGCGGGGCTGCTCGACGTCGACGGGGAGCCGCCGCACGTCGGTGCCGCCCGTGAGCTGCACGAGGAGGCGGACCTGGTCGCCGGCACGTGGCACGTGCTCGCCGACTACGTCAGCTCGCCCGGTGGGCTCGACGAGGTGCTGCGCATCTACCTCGCGCGTGACCTCGCCACGGTGCCGGCGGGGGAGCGCCACGAGCGCGACAGCGAGGAGCTGGGTATGCCGGTGCGCTGGGTCGCGCTCGAGGAGGCCCGCGACGCGTTCCTCGCCGGTCGCCTCCACAACGCCACCCTCGGCATCGCCGTGCTCGCGGCCCTCGCGGCGCGCGACCAGGACTGGGCCACCGTGCGACCGGTGGACGCACCCTGGCCCGGCCACCGCGCGTAGGGTCCCTCCCATGTACCTGGAGAACCTCGTCTTCGATGCTGCCCAGTCGCAGGTGCTCGGGCACTTCTGGGAGCAGGCGCTGGGCACCCAGACCCTGACCGATGAGTCCGACATCGTCGAGACCCGGCTGTCGGTGGACGGTGGGCCGACCCTCGACCTCTGCTTCCAGCAGGTCACCGACCCGTTGCTGCCCGCGCCGCGGCTCCACCTCGACCTGCACGCCGGTCCCGACCAGGCCGGCACCGTGGAGCGGCTGATCGGCCTCGGCGCCACCCACCTCGACATCGGTCAGGGTGACGTGCCCTGGGTGGTGCTGGCCGACCCGGAGGGTCACCCCTTCTGCGTGATGGAGGAGCGCGAGGCCTACCGCGACACCGGCCCGATCGCGGCGGTCCCCATCCTCGGCGACGACCCGGCGCGCGATGCGGCGTTCTGGGCCGAGCTCACCGGCTGGCGCGACTACGCCGGGAGCGCCCCCCAGTCGCTGCGGCACCCCTCCGGCCGCGGACCGGTCCTGGAGTTCCTCCGGGCGGAGCGGGAGAGGCCCAAGATGGGCAAGAACCAGCTGCACCTCGACCTGCGGCTCGAGGCCCGGGACGACTTGGCCGCGCTGATCGACCACGTCGAGGGCCTGGGGGCCGTGCGCCTCGACCACGACTGGGGCGACCTGCCCTGGACCTCGCTCCAGGACCCCTCGGGCAACGAGTTCTGCTTCCTCCCGTCGAGGTCGCAGTGAGCGCCTTCGGGGCCGTCGCCCACGACGCGGCCGCTGCCGACGCCTGCCCGTGCGGCACCGGCCTGACCTACGCACAGTGCTGCCGACCACTGCACGACGGTGTCACGCACGCCGAGTCCGCGGTGCGGCTCATGCGCAGCCGCTACAGCGCCTACGTCGTCCACGACACGGCATACCTGCTGCGCACGTGGCACCCGCGCACCCGGCCGAGCGACCTCGACGCGTCGAGCGGCCCGGCCTGGCAGGGACTGACCGTGCTGGAGACCGCGGACGGACGAGACAGCGACTCGGTCGGTGAGGTGGAGTTCGAGGCGGCGCACGCCGACGGCGTGCTGCACGAGCGGAGCCGGTTCGTGAAGCGAGCAGGACGCTGGGTCTACGTCGATGGCGACGTGGGCTGAGCCGCCACCACCAGGGACCCCCGGACAAACCGATTCGTATGCCGTGTGGGCCGGTCCGTAGGATGGCCGGGTTCACCACCCGACTGAATCGAAGGATCTCTCGTGCTCCGCACCCATGAGGCCGGCACCCTGCGCGCCGACCACGCCGGTCAGACCGTCACGCTCACGGGCTGGGTCGCCCGTCGGCGCGATCACGGCGGAGTGGCCTTCCTGGACGTGCGCGATGCCAGCGGGATCGTCCAGGTCGTGGCTCGGGACGAGGTCCTCACCGGTGCGGCCCACGACCTGCGCAACGAGTACTGCATCCGGGCGACCGGCGAGGTCGTCGCCCGCACCGAGAACAACGTCAACCCCGACCTGCCCACCGGCGAGGTCGAGGTCGTCGCGAGCTCGATCGAGGTGCTCAACGCCTCCGCGCCGCTGCCGTTCCAGATCGACGAGCGCGTCACGGTCGGCGAGGAGGCGCGTCTCAAGCACCGCTACCTCGACCTGCGCCGCCCCGGTGCCTCCTCGGCGGGGTCGGCCATCCGGCTGCGCTCGCGGGTCAACGCTGCGGCCCGCACCGTGCTCGGCGCCCGTGACTTCATCGAGATCGAGACGCCGACGCTGACCAGGTCCACCCCCGAGGGTGCCCGCGACTTCCTCGTGCCCGCGCGCCTCGCGCCCGGTTCCTGGTACGCGCTCCCGCAGAGCCCCCAGCTGTTCAAGCAGCTGCTCATGGTCGCCGGCATGGAGCGCTACTACCAGATCGCGCGCTGCTACCGCGACGAGGACTTCCGCGCCGACCGCCAGCCCGAGTTCACCCAGCTCGACATCGAGATGTCCTTCGTCGAGCAGGCCGACGTGCTCGAGCTCGGCGAGGAGATCGTCAAGGAGGTCTGGAAGCTCATCGGGGTCGAGCTGCAGACGCCGTTCCTCCAGATGACCTATGCCGAGGCGATGCGCCGGTTCGGCTCCGACAAGCCCGACCTGCGGTTCGGCACCGAGCTGGTCGAGTGCACCGACTACTTCGCGGACACGCCGTTCCGGGTGTTCCAGGCCGAGTACGTCGGCGCGGTCGTCATGCCCGGCGGCGCCTCGCAGCCGCGCAAGCAGCTGGACGCCTGGCAGGACTGGGCCAAGAGCCGCGGTGCCAAGGGCCTGGCCTACGTGCTCGTCCAGGAGGACGGCACGCTGGGCGGTCCGGTCGCCAAGAACCTCACTGACGCCGAACGCGACGGCCTGGCCGCCCACGTCGGTGCCCAGCCGGGCGACTGCGTCTTCTTCGGCGCCGGTGCCACCAAGTCGTCGCGCGCCCTGCTGGGTGCCGCCCGGCTCGAGATCGGCCGCCGCTGCGAGCTCATCGACGAAGCCGCCTGGTCGTTCCTCTGGGTGCTCGACGCCCCGCTCTTCGAGCCGTCGTCCGAGGCGGTCGCGGCTGGTGACGTCGCCGTCGGTGCCGGTGCCTGGACCGCGGTGCACCACGCGTTCACCTCGCCCAAGGCCGAGTTCCTCGACACCTTCGACACCGACCCCGGTCCCGCGCTGGCCTACGCCTACGACATGGTCTGCAATGGCAACGAGATCGGTGGCGGGTCGATCCGTATCCACCGCCGCGACGTGCAGGAGCGGGTGTTCAAGGTGATGGGCCTGTCCGAGGAGGAGGCGCAGGAGAAGTTCGGCTTCCTGCTCGACGCCTTCGCCTTCGGCGCGCCGCCGCACGGTGGCATCGCGTTCGGCTGGGACCGCATCGTCTCGCTGCTCGCGGGCACCGAGTCGATCCGCGACGTCATCGCCTTCCCGAAGTCGGGTGGCGGCTACGACCCCCTGACCGCCGCACCGGCCCCGATCACGGCCGAGCAGCGCAAGGAGGCCGGGGTCGACGCCCGGCCCGAGCCAGCCGACGCGAAGGCCGACGCGAAGGCCGACGCCGGGGCCTGAGCCCACCACGCCCGGCACCCTCGGGCGCACCTCAAGTCGGCCGATCGGCCGAAATCTCCGGCGGGGACCAGGGCGTGGGGCGGAACCGCCGCCGCGACGCGCGCCCGAAAGTTAGGCTCCGCGCATGGTCCGGACGCCTGTCCTCATCCCGAGCCCCGACGGTCGCCACGCCGTGCGCAAGGACATCACCCGGGTGGCAGTCGACGAGGTGCCGATCCCGGGCGCCGGCGCTGCGCCCAGGGGGTTGTTCGGTCGCGCGAAGCCCACGCCCGTGGCCGTCGAGCGCCGGTACGGGTTGTGCTACCAGCTGTGGGAGCTCGAACCGGCCCGCCTGCTCGGTCGGGTGGTGGTGGCCTGGCTGTCGGTCGAGGACATGCCCGACGCGATGGGCTACTTCCGCAGCGAGGACCGCCGGGTGGCCCGGGCCCAGCGGCAGGCGTACTGGGACGCGATCGCCTGGACGATGCTCGAGCACGGCGGCGGTCCGGAGGACGACGCGCCGCCACCCACGGCATACCCCGCGTGGTTCCAGGCCGACGAGCGACTGGTCCGCGCCGCCGCCGACGACCTGGACACCTTGGCCGACAGCTGGGCCGACTTCGCCGCGTGGCAGCCCGACGGCCAGGCCTTCTGGGTGCGGACCAACGGCTTCCACAGCTGCGTGGGACTCGACGGAACCGCCTCGCCCCGGTTGTGGCTCGAGCGCAAGGGCCTGATGCCGAACACCTGGGTGCCGTGCGCCGAGTACAGCTACCACCTCGAGGCCCTGCCGGGTCGTCGAGCCCGCGAGACCTTCGGCGACGGCGCGGCGATCCTCGACGGCGCACCCTCCGTCGAGGTCATGCACCCCGCGGTGATCCCGGTCGAGCGCGACGGCTGGGTCCCGAGCGCCGCGCCCACCCCCGCGCTGCCCACCCCCGCGCTGCCCACCCCCGCGCTGGCGACCCCCGCCGCCCTGCTCACCCCCGCCACGCCGGACGGATCCCCCGGCGGGTCGCCCGCAGGACCACCGGCCGGCGAACCGACCAACCGCATCACGATCAGCGTCCCCGCGTGGACCACTGCCGGGGTGACGGAGGCCCTCGACGCCCTGACGGCCGAGATGACACCGGACCTCGCGGGTCGGGCGGAGGACGCCGCGATCGAGCTGCGCTTCGCGGTCGAGGGCCGGCTGATGGACGAGGGCGAGTTCTTCGACCTCGTAGGGCAGGAGCTGCCCGACGCCCTTCCGGCGCTGCGGCGCCTCGTCGAGACGGCAGCGGACGCGATGGCCCGCAGCACCTTCCTCTACTCGGACAGCGCCGCGGGAGTCGGCCTGCTGTCCCGGGCGGTCCGGTGGCTCGGGGTGCTCGACACCAGCACCCTGCCGACCCTGATGGCCTACGGCCGCGTGGTCGATGTGGAGCACGAGTACACCTTCGTCGGCGAGACCGTCCCGGGCATCGTGCGGGTGCACGGCTGGGCCGACGAGGTGATCGACTTCGTCTTCTGGGTGCTGATCCGCAACTTCTTCAACGGCCTCCAGGACTTCGACGAGGTGTGGTCGGGCCTGCACCTGCGCGGCGCCATCACCCAGCGCGACCCGGTCGCGGTCGCCCACCGGGTGGTGCAGCTCAACCACGACGATCTCATGTCCCGCCGCTACGCGGTGCCCGGTCGGCCGGGCGGGCTCGAGCAGCTGGCGGCCGACATCCCGCAGCCGCACGAGCCCTGGGCCGTCGCCTTCTTCGCAGCGGTCCGGGAGGCCCTGACCCGCTAGGGCCGGCGACGGAAGACGCTCAGCCGATGGGTGTCACCTTGCCCAGGACGGTGCCGGTGACCGAGAACGTGAAGCCGTCCCCGTCGGTCCCGCTGAGCCAGTAGCTGCACCACTGGGCTCCGGCGGCGTTCGCCGACCGGCCCTTCGCCGCTCCGGGGTCGGTACCCGAGTCGACGACGACGCCGTTGGGGTCGGTGAGGGTGAAGGTGCTGGGGCCGAACGCCAGCGGCACGAGGGTGCTCGTGCTCCCGAGGTCGTGGGCCGGGGTGAACGCGCCGTTCCCGTTGACCCAGGTCTGGTAGAGCGTGGAGCCGCACTGCACGGTGACGAGCCCGGCCCGGGCAGGGGCCGCGGAGGCCGGCACGACGGCTGCCGCGGCGAGGGGAAGGGTGAGGGCTGCTGCAATGGTCAGGCGGGCAGCGGATCGCATCGGACATCCTTTCGAGCCCCCTGCGAGCAACTGGGTGGGTGAGGACGAGCCTAGGAGCCGGGCGGGTCGGGCAGATCCCGCGTTCTGCCTAGTCCACCACCGGCAGAATGGGTCCGTGGGAGACAAGGCACTACGCGCACCGGGCGATGTCCTCGTGCACCTGCGTCGGGCGCGCGACCACGCCGACCGGTGCTACGCCGAGCAGGTCGACGTCGACTCGCTGGCGGCCGTGGCCGGGCTAAGCAAGTACCACTTCCTGCGGCTGTTCAAGGCGACCTACGGCCTCACCCCGGGGGAGTACCTGTCGCAGCGGCGGATCGAGCGCGCACAGGACCTGCTCCGGGCCACCAACCTCACCGTGACCGAGGTGTGCCACGCGGTCGGGTTCTCGAGCCTCGGGTCGTTCAGCAGCCGGTTCAGGGCGGTCGTCGGTGAGAGCCCGAGTGACTTCCAGCGCCGGTATGCCGCGGGGGCGCCGCACATCCCCGGGTGCTTCGTGTTCATGTGGGGCCTGGCCGAGAAGCAGCCTGCCACGAAGCCCGATCTCGCAATCGAGGAGAAGCACGCCGAGCCGACCTCCTCCTAGGGTCGACCCATGATCACCAACATCTCCATCGTCAGCGTCTTCGTGAAGGACCAGGACGAGGCCCTGGCCTTCTACACCGACGTCCTCGGCTTCGAGCTCAAGGACGACATCACGCTCGGTGACGGCTATCGGTGGTGCACCGTCGTGCACCCCAGGCAGCCCGAGCTGAACGTCAACCTCGCGGTGCCCGGTCCGCCGCTGGCCCCCGAGATGGTCGCGGCCATCCGGCGTGCGCAGGACGAAGGCGGCATGAACGGCCTGGGCCTGAGCGTCGACGACTGCCAGAAGACCTTCGAGGAGCTCAGCGCCAAGGGAGTCGAGTTCATCCAGCCCCCGTCGAAGCGGCCCTACGGGACCGAGGCCCTCTGCCGCGACAACTCCGGCRACTGGCTCGTCCTCGTAGAGCAGAGCGAGTACACCCCGGAGGACTTCGCCTGACCCCTCCGTCGCCTGGCCCTACTTCGCAAGAAACTCGACGATGGCGGCGTTGAACTGCGCGGTGTGGCTCGCGAACACCCCGTGCGGGCCGCCCTCGACCACGACGAGCTCGCTGCCGGCAACGGCCGCATGGGTGCGCCGGCCGGAGACCTCGATCGGGACGATGGCGTCGCTGTCGCCGTGCAGGACCAGGGTCGGCACGGTGACCTTGGCCAGGTCGCCGGTGAAGTCGCTCAGCCAGGAGCGGATGCACTCGGCCGCGGCGTGCACGTCGGCCTGGCCTGCGAGGGCGAGCGCCTCCTGGCGCTGGTCCTCGGTGACCTTGAGCTCGCCGTTCGCGCTGAAGAAGTTCGTCAGGAACCCGTCGAGGAACCCGGCCGGGTCGGCCCTCAGCTGGCCCTGCCACTCGGCCACGGTGTCGAGGTCGACGGCGCCGTCGGGGTGGTCCTCGTCCTTGAGGAGGCACGGCGGGATCGCGGCCGCGAAGACGATGCTGTGGACGCGGCCCTCGCCGTGGGTGCCGACGTAGCGGGCCACCTCGCCACCACCCATGGAGAAGCCCACGAGGCTGGCATCGGTGAGGTCCAGCTCGGTCACCAGGGCGTCGAGGTCGCTGGTGAGGGTGTCGTAGTCGTAGGAGGAGGCCTCGCCGGGCTTGGCCGACTGCCCGAAGCCGCGCCGGTCATAGGCGATGGCCCGGTAGCCCGCGTCGCGAAGAGCCGGCGTCAGGGTGGACCAGGAGGCACCGCTGAGCGGCCATCCGTGGATCAGGACGACAGGGCGGCCAGACCCGCCGGTGTCCTCGTAGTGGATCTCGACGTCACCGTTGGACAGGGTGGGCATGTCAGTCCTCTCGCCGGGAGTCCCGTTCAGCGTTGCTGCGGGGTCAGCACGAATGTAGGCACATCGCCCGCCTCCTCGCAGGTCGGGAGGTCGAGCCCGTGCTCGATCAACCGAAGCGGCGGCTCGACCACTCGTGCACGTCCCCGTAGCCGAGCCCCAGGTAGAGCCGCCGTGCGACGGCGTTGTGCGAGTACATACCGAGCGTGCAGACGCCGTCGTCCTCGACCGCCCGACGGGTGAGGTATGCCGTGATGGCCAGGCCCAGCCCGAGCCCGCGGTGGGCGTGGTCGACGGTGATCCCGGACAGGATCGGGTGACCCGCGAGACTGCGCTCGCGGACGCCGCAGGCGACCAGCCGTCCGCGGTCGTCGCGCACCCCGACCCAGTGCTGACCGGGGTGCTCGAACGGCCGGGCGTCGGTGCCGGGGTTGGCCGCGGCGAGGAGGTCGTCGATCTCCGGCTGGTGACCGCTGCTGAGCGGCACCAGCCGGGACTCGGCTGGGACCTCCGGCGGGGGAGCAGTCGTGCAGAGCCACTCCCACTCGTTGCCTTCCTGCAGCCGCACGTGCCTGGCCACCGCGTCGAGCGAGCCACGCTGCACGGTGACGGACCGCACCTCGGCGTCGAGCAGGTCTCCTTGGAAGATGGCGGCGACCAGGGGGTCGACGTCGGCAGGCGGTCCGAGGACGAGCAGCCCGAGGCGACGGGTGTGGGTGCGGCGGGGGAGCGCCAGGGCGCGGCCGAGGGCGAACCCGTCACCCTCGAGCGGCGCGGGCACGTCGTAGCGCACGAACGCGCTGCCGGAGCTCGCCTCGAGCGCCTCCTCGTGGGTCCGGATCGGGCGCACCGCCTCGGTCACTCGGTGATCCCGAACCGCGCGTGCAGCCCGCGCAGGCGTTGCGGCGCCCACCAGTTCCAGTCGCCGAGGAGCGTCATCGTGGCGGGTACGAGCAGCATGCGCACCAGCGTGGCGTCGAGCGCGACGGCCGTGGCCAGGCCGACGCCGGTCTGCTTGATGATGAGCAGCTGGCCGGCCACGAAGCCGGAGAAGACGATGACCACGAGCAGGGCGGCCGAGGTGATGATGCGACCCGAGCGCTGCAGTCCCACGACCACGGCATCGTCGTTGGAGTAGCCGCGCTCGTGCAGCTCGACGATGCGGGACAGCAGGAACACCTCGTAGTCCATCGAGAGCCCGAACCCGAACGCGAGCACCAGCAACGGGATCGTGGACTCGACGGCCCCCACCGAGTCGAACCCGAGGAATCCCTCCAGGTGGCCCTTCTGGAAGACCAGCACGATGATGCCGAGCGACGCCCCGAGGGAGACGACGTTGAGCAGGAGTGCCTTGATCGGGATCACGACCGACCCCGTCATCAGGAACAGCAGGACCAGGGTGGCGAGGGCGACGAGGGCGAACGCATAGGGCGCGCGCTCCCACATCGAGTCCGTGAAGTCCTTGAGCCCGGAGGCCGGCCCGACGACGTAGGTCCCGAACTCCGGGCGCTGGTCGCGGAGCTGGTCGACCAGGTCGCGCGCGGGCTGGTCGAGGGGACCACCCGGCACGTCGATCCGCACCATGCTCTCGGCGCCCTGCAAGGTCGTGACGTCGAGGACCCGGGCGCCGTCGGGCAGCCGCAGGTCGGCGGCATACCGCTGCGCGTGGTCGAGCGGCGCCTTGGCGACGACGGTCACGTCGGCTCCGCCCAGCACGGGGTAGTCCGTGGCCAACCCGTCGAAGAAGACCCGCTCGGGCGCCGACACGGGCAGCAGCTGCGAGCCGGACGAGGTGAGCCGAAGGTCGAGGGCGGGCGCGGCCAGGGCCAGCAGGGCGGTCGCGACGACGACGATGATCGGGATCGGGAAGCGGTGGACCCACTGCGCGAGCCGCGAGAAGACCCCGTGCTCCGGTGCCTGTTCGGTGCCCCGGCGCAGCAGCCGACGCGCCCCCAGCACGCAGAGCGCGGGCACCAGGGTGAGCCCGACGAGGACGGCGATGACGACGACCGAGACCCCTGCCGCGCCGATGCCCTTCATCAGCGGCGACTGGAAGACCAGCAGGCCACCGAGGGAGATGGCCACCGTGAGGCCGGAGAAGACCACGGTGCGGCCGGCCGAGTCGACGGTGCGAGCCACGGCGTCCACGACCATCGCGCGGGGGATCTGCGCGACGGGCAGGCCGGCGGCGCGGGCCCGCAGCTCCTCGCGGAACCGGCTCACGACGAGCAGCCCGTAGTCGATGCAGAGGCCGAGCCCGAGGACCGTCACCACGTTGACGGCCGTGGTGTCGAGGTCGATGAGGTAGGAGAAGCCCAGCAGCGACGCGAGCGCTCCCGCGATGGAGGCGATCGCGCCGGCGATCGGCATGCCGGCGGCGACGAAACCACCGAACACGACGATCATCACGAGGAAGCTCACGGGCAGGGCAATGCCCTCACCGGTGCGCAGGTCGACCTCGAGCTGTCCCGTGATCGCGTCGACGAGGTCACGGACGCCGCCGGAGGTCACCGTGGCCCCCTCGCCCGCGGTAGCCGTCCGGACGGCTGCGGTGACCTGGTCCTCCAGCGCGTGGAACGCGGACTCGTCGGGCAGGTCGTCGACCGTCACCACGGTGACGTATCCGTCGGCGGTGGGGGAACCGCCCTCGAGCATCGTCGAGGCGGCCGGAGAGGTGAGCCCGCCCGGCACGACGAAGGGCGAGGCCACGCGGGTCACGCCGGGCAGCGCCCCGACCTGCTCGGCCGCTCGCTGCGCGGCCTGCCCGACCGCCGGGCTGGTGACGTCCACCCCGTCGATGCGCACCGTGATGGTCTGGAACCCCGAGGTCCCGGAGTCGGCGACCAGGTCGCGCCCGGTCTCGTTCTCACCGGGCACGGTCGGCTCTCCCGTCGTGAGCCGGTCGAACAGCCGCTCGTTGCCGAAGGCCCCGCCGGCCGCGGCGAAGCCGAGCAGCACGAACAGCACCCAGGTGACCACGACGACTCCCGGGCGCCGCCCCAGCCCGGCGCCCAGGTGGCTGAGCGCGGACCGGGACCGGTCGGGGTGCGACGCGGCGCTCGGCGCGACGTCCCGTGGACGGACGGCGTGGTCAGGGGCGTCGGGCACGGGGGATAGCCTGCCACCCGTGGGAACTAGTGGTATCGGCGATGATCTCTTCGCGACGCAGTCGCGACAAGGTCATGGGGGCGCGGCGTCGGCCGGGCGGAACGGCGACAGCATGCCGACCGGCGCCTCCCTCCCACCCCTGGCCGTGCGGATGCGACCCGCCTCACTGGACGAGGTGCGGGGCCAGTCCGACGTCCTACGGCCCGGCAGCCCCCTGCGCCGGCTGATCGAGGGGTCCGCGGGAGCCGCCGGCCCGTTGTCGGCGATCATCTGGGGTCCGCCCGGCACCGGCAAGACGACGCTGGCCCACCTGGTCGCGACCGCGGCCGACCGCCGGTTCGTCGAGCTCTCCGCGGTCACCGCGGGGGTCAAGGACGTCCGGGCGGTGATGGACCAGGCCGCGCGCGAGCGCGACATGTACGACCGCCAGACCGTGCTCTTCCTCGACGAGATCCACCGCTTCACCAAGGCCCAGCAGGACGCGCTGCTGCCCGGTGTCGAGACCCGCCAGGTGATCCTCGTGGCGGCGACGACCGAGAACCCGTCGTTCTCGATCATCGCGCCGTTGCTCTCGCGGTCGATGCTCATCACGCTCGGACCGCTCTCGGACGAGGAGATCCGCGACGTGCTGGCCGCCGCGGTCACCGACGAGCGCGGGCTCGGTGGCGACTACGCGCTCGCAGCCGACGCCACCGACCACCTCGTCCGCATCGCCGGCGGCGACGCGCGGCGAGCCCTCACCTCCCTGGAGGCAGCCGCTGGGGTGGCGCAGGACGGCATACCGGCGGGCTCCTCGGACGAGGGGCCCGTGGAGATCACGCTCGCGCACACCGAGCAGGCGGTGGCCTTCGCGAGCGTGCGCTACGACAAGACCGGCGACCAGCACTACGACGTGGCCTCGGCGCTCATCAAGTCGATGCGCGGGTCCGACGTCGACGCCGCCCTGCACTACCTGGCCCGGATGCTCGAGGCCGGCGAGGACCCGCGGTTCATCGCCCGGCGCATCGTCATCTCCGCGTCCGAGGACGTCGGCATGGGCGACCCCACGGCCCTGCAGACGGCGGTCGCCGCGATGCACGCGGTCGCCCAGATCGGCATGCCCGAGGCGCGGATCATCCTCGCCCAGGCGGTCGTGCACAACGCGCTGGCCCCCAAGAGCAACGCCGCCTACACCGGCATCAACGAGGCGATCGCCGACGTGCGGGCGGGCAAGGGCGGCCTGGTGCCCCCTCACCTGCGCGGCAGCGGGTATGCCGGCGCCACCCGGCTCGGTCACGGCGACGGCTACGTCTACGCCCACGACCAGGCCGACGGGGTGGCCCAGCAGGACTACCTGCCCGACGACCTGCAGGGAAAGACCGACTACTACCGGCCGACCGACCGCGGGTTCGAGGAGCGCCTCGGGCCACGCTGGGAGTGGCTCAAGGCGCGCATCCGCCGCTCCTGACCTGCGGCGCCACGGGGTAGGGTGCCCGCATGGATTCAGTGAGTTTGGGCGACATCGCGGGCATGATCGCGGCGCTGGCCTTCGCGTTCCTGGTCTTCCGACTGGGCAGCGTCATCGGCAAGGCCGGCAAGATCCTCGACGAGACGAGGGTCAGCCTGCGCAGCACCACGGAGAACGTGCAGCCGACCCTGCTCAAGCTCACCGACACCGTCAGCCTCACCAACGAGCAGCTCGCGCGGGTCGACGGCATCACGACCAACGTGTCGGCGATGACGACCAACGCCAGCGCGCTCACCTCGTTGTTCGCGGCCACCCTCGGCTCGCCCGTCGTGAAGGTCGCGGCGTTCACCTACGGTGTCCGCTCGGCCCTGAGCGCGAGCGGCACCAAGAACGCAGGCGGCCGTCGCCGCCGCAGGGGCTGATCACCGTGGCACGTCTCTTCTGGGTGGCGCTGGGCGCCGCAGCCGGTGTGTATGCCGTGCGCAAGGTCAGCAAGGCCGCCGAGGCCTACACCCCGGCCGGCGTCGCCCACGGCCTGTCCGACTTCGGTGAGGGTCTGCGCGAGCTCGCGGCCGCGGTGCGCGAGGGCATGGCCGAGCGCGAGGGCGAGCTGCGCCTGGCGCTGGGCATCGACGCGGGCACGGCCGACGACCCCGAGGCGAGTGCGGCCCGACTCGACGCCGCGTCGGCGCGCGCCCTCCTCGACGACCCCACGGGCCCGCGAGCTCGGTAGGGGCGCTGGCGCACCCGCGTCGCCGCCCCGGCACACCCCCGTTGTTTGCCCGTACGATTCGTCATGCCGGCCCGCCGGTGGCCCCGCATGCGCCTAAGGACTGAGTACTTCATGGAAACCGCCGAGATCAGGCGCCGCTTCCTCTCGTTCTACGAGAGCAAGGGCCACACGATCGTTCCGTCGTCACCGCTGGTGTACGACGACCCCAACCTCCTGTTCGTCAACGCCGGCATGGTGCCGTTCAAGCCCTACTTCCTCGGCCAGCAGGCTCCCCTGTGGGACCGCGCCACGTCGGTGCAGAAGTGCGTGCGCACCGGTGACATCGAGGAGGTCGGCAAGACCTCCCGCCACGGCACGTTCTTCCAGATGAACGGCAACTTCTCGTTCGGTGACTACTTCAAGGAAGGCGCCATCCGGTTCGCGTGGGAGCTCATCACCACGCCGCAGGGCCAGGGTGGCTACGGCCTCGACGCCGACAAGATCTGGCCCACCGTCTATGAGGACGACGACGAGGCCTACGAGCTGTGGCACAAGACCATCGGGGTGCCCGCGGAGCGGATCACCCGCCGAGGCAAGCTCGACAACTACTGGCACATGGGTGTGCCCGGTCCGGGCGGGCCGTGCAGCGAGCTCTACCTCGACCGCGGCCCCGAGTACGGCCGCGAGGGCGGCCCGGCCGTCGACGAGGACCGCTACCTCGAGTTCTGGAACCTCGTCTTCATGCAGTACGAGCTGTCGGCCGTCCGCGCCAAGGACGACTTCGACATCTCCGGTGAGCTGCCGAAGAAGAACATCGACACCGGCATGGGCCTCGAGCGGATGGCGACCCTCCTGCAGGGCGTCGACAACCTTTACGAGATCGACGAGGTCTACCCCGTCCTCGAGCGGGCCGCCGACCTCACCGGCAAGAAGTACGGCGCCCACTCCGGTCACGCGGCGAGCGAGTCCCACCCGGACGACGTTCGGCTCCGCGTCGTGGCCGACCACGTGCGCTCCAGCCTCATGCTCATCGGTGACGGGGTGACCCCGGGCAACGAAGGCCGTGGCTACGTGCTGCGCCGGATGCTGCGCCGCGCGGTGCGCTCGATGCGCCTCCTCGGGTACGACGAGCCCAGCCTGCCGCTGCTGCTGCCGGTCTCGGTGGAGCGGATGAAGAACTCCTACCCCGAGCTCGAGGCGGGCTTCGACCGCATCTCGCAGATCGCGTATGCCGAGGAGGAGGCGTTCCGTCGCACCCTCGCCTCGGGCACGACCATCCTCGACACCGCGGTCGCACGGACCAAGTCGTCCGGTGGCAGCACGCTCGCCGGTGACGAGGCGTTCGCGCTGCACGACACCTATGGCTTCCCGATCGACCTCACCCTCGAGATGGCGTCCGAGCAGGGGCTGGAGGTCGACCGCGAGGGCTTCACGCGCCTGATGCAGGAGCAGCGTGACCGGGCCAAGGCCGATGCGAAGGCCAAGAAGGGTGGGCACGCCAACACCGAGGTCTGGAGGGACCTGCGCGCGCTGGGTGCGACCGACTGGCGGGCCTACCAGGAGCTGACCTCCGACGCGAAGGTCCTCGGCCTCGTCGTCGACGGTGTCGCCGTCCAGGAGCTCGAGCCGGGTCAGCGGGGTCAGGTCGTCCTCGACCGCACCCCGTTCTACGCCGAGTCCGGTGGCCAGATCGCCGACGAGGGCATCATCACCGCCGACGGGGCGCACCTGAAGGTGGTCGACGTCCAGCGCCCGGTCAAGGGCCTGGTCGCGCACACCGTCGAGGTCGTCACCGGCCCGCTGCGCGTGGGACAGGACGTCTCCGCCGCGGTGGATGCCGACTGGCGCATCTCAGCCTGCCAGGCACACTCCGGCACCCACGTCGTGCACGCCGCGCTCCGCCAGGTGCTCGGCCCGACGGCGCTCCAGTCGGGCTCCTACAACAAGCCCGGCTACCTGCGGCTCGACTTCGCCTGGGGACAAGGCCTGTCGGCCGAGACCCGCAGCGAGATCGAGGAGGTCGCCAACCTCGCGGTGCGCCAGGACCTGCCGGTCTCCGCGCAGTACATGACGCTGCCCGAGGCCCGTGAGTTCGGGGCCCTGGCGCTGTTCGGCGAGAACTACGACGAGCAGGTCCGCGTCATCGAGATCGGTGGCCCCTGGTCGCGCGAGCTCTGCGGTGGCACGCACGTCGGCCACTCCAGCCAGATCGGTGCCCTCACGGTCACGGGCGAGTCGTCCGTGGGCTCGGGCGTCCGTCGCCTCGAGGCCTTCGTCGGCATGGAGGCGCTGCACTACCTCGCGAAGGAGCGGGCGCTCGTCGCCGAGCTCACTGACATCGTCAAGGTGCAGCCGGGCGAGCTCAAGGAGCGGGTGGCCGCGCTGGTGACGCGCGTCCGTGACGCCGAGCGCGAGCTCGAGAAGCTCCGCCGCGAGCAGGTGCAGGCCGCGACCGGCCAGCTCGTCGAGTATGCCCACGACGTCGACGGGGTGCGCGTCCTGACCCACGACGCCGGTGACGGGACGACTGCCGACGACCTGCGCACCATGGTGCTCGACCTGCGCAACCGCCTGGGCGACGCCGCGCCATCCGTCGTCGCGCTGACCGGTACCTCCGGTGGCCGACCGGCGATCGTCGTGGCCACCAACGCTGGTGCCCGCGACCGCGGGATCAAGGCGGGAGCCCTCGTGCGGCTCGCCGCCCAGACGCTCGGGGGTGGCGGAGGCGGCAAGGACGACCTCGCCCAGGGCGGCGGCACCGACGCCACCCGCACCGGTGAGGCCCTCGGCCAGGTCGACCGGGCCGTCCAGGCCGCCAGCCGGGGCGCTGGGTGAACCAGCCCACCCCCACCTCGATGCCCACCCGCCCAGGACGGCGGGTGGGCATCGACGTCGGCAGCGTCCGCGTCGGGGTCGCCGCCAGCGACCCGTCGGCCCTGCTGGCCACGCCCGTGCGGACCGTCGCGCGGGATCCCGACGATGCGTCCGCCCACCCCACGGACCTCGAGGAGGTCGCCGGCGTCGTCGCCGAGCTGGAGGCGGTGGAGGTGGTCGTGGGCCTCCCGAGGACACTCGCCGGTGACGAAGGTGCCGCCGCGGAGGCCGCGCGCACGTATGCTGGGCGGCTGTCGGAGCGCATCGCCCCCGTGCCCGTCCGTCTGGTCGACGAGCGGCTCACGACGGTCGATGCCCACCGCAACCTCCGTGCGAGCGGGGTCGACGGCCGGCGGCAACGTTCGGTGGTCGACCAAGCGGCTGCAGTCCTCATCCTGCAGACCGCGCTCGACACGGAGCGTAGTTCCGGGCAGCCGCCCGGCGAGCTGGTCAGGACAGGTGGGCGCAAGCCCCGGACGAAGGACAGGCGGCGATGACCGAGCCCCATCTGGAGCACTCGATCTTCGGGGGGCACGACGACGCGCGCGAGGGCACGCCCGAGGCCGAGCAGCCGGTCCGCACCCGTGCCGAACGCCACCGCAGCGCCCGCCCGAAGAAGCGCAGGGGCCGGCGCACGGGATGCCTGTTCATCGCGCTGGCGATCGTCGCGGTCGCGGCGTTCGCGGCATACACGGTCCTGCGGCCCGTCGTCGACGGCTTCTTCGAGAGCAACGACTACCCCGGTCCCGGCACCGGTGAGGTGCAGATCGTCGTCAACGACGGCGACACCGGCAGCGCCATCGGCGCGACGCTGGAGAAGGCCGACGTGGTCAAGAGCGCAGGCGCCTACCTCGACGCCGCGGCCGGGGACTCGCGCGCGGCCGCGATCCAGCCGGGCACCTACACGATGAAGAAGCAGATGTCCGGAGCGGGAGCGCTGGCCATCCTGCTCGACCCGAAGAACCGCAGCGTGCCCCGGGTGACGGTGCGGGAGGGCCTGTGGAAGTCGGAGGTCTTCGCCGCGCTGTCCAAGGGCACCGGTGTGCCCGTCGCCGAGTACACCGCAGCGACCAAGGACGCGGCCGCGATCGGCCTGCCGGCCGTCGCGAAGGGCAACGTCGAGGGCTACCTCTACCCGGCGACCTACGAGTTCCCCGCGAAGTCGACCGCGACCCAGCAGCTCAAGATCATGGTGGCCAAGGCCGTCGGCGAGCTGGCCAAGGCCGGGGTCGAGGAGGCCGACTACCAGAAGACCCTCATCGTGGCCTCGATCGTCGAGGGTGAGGCCGGCGTGGCCGACCGGGGCAAGGTCGCCCGGGTCATCGACAACCGGCTGGAGAACCCGTCGGGTCCGACCGTCGGGCTGCTCCAGATGGACTCCACGGTGAACTTCGTGCTCAAGAAGCGGGGCAACCTCACCAAGACCGAGTACGACTCGGCCAAGTCGAACCCCTACGACACGTACACGCACAAGGGACTCCCGCCCGGGCCGATCAGCAGCCCGGGTGCGGCTGCGATCGAGGCTGCGGCCAACCCGACCGAGGGCCCGTGGTTCTACTTCGTGACCGTCAACTACGACACCGGCGAGACGTTGTTCGCCACCACGCAGGCCGAGCACGACCGCAACAACGCCCAGCGCCAGACGTGGTGCGAGGAGAACAAGCCGAAGTGCGAGGGCGGTGGCTGAGCCGCGCCGGGCGGCGGTCCTCGGGTCACCGGTGGAGCACTCACTGTCCCCGGTGCTGCACGGGGCGGGCTACCGCACGCTGGGGCTCACCGGCTGGTCCTACGTCGCGCACGAGCTGACCGAGGGTGAGCTGCCCGCGTGGGTCGCCGGCCTGGACGCCACCTGGCGAGGGCTGAGCCTGACCATGCCGCTCAAGGAAGCGGCGTTCTCGGTGGCCACCACGGTCACCGAGACGGCCAGGGTGACCGGCTCGGTCAACACCCTCGTGCGGCGCCGCGACGGCGGTTGGGACGCCCACAACACCGACGTCCGGGGACTCGAGGCTGCCCTCGCCGAGGTCGAGCACGACGGCACCGCCACGCTGCTCGGGGGCGGGGCCACCGCTCGGTCGGCGGTCCTGGCACTCGGGTCGCTCGGCGTGCACCGGATCCGGCTCGTGGTGCGCGGCGACGTCCGCCCGGAGACCCTGCGCCTCGCCGTGCACGCGGGGATCGCGATCGACCTCGTGCCCCTGGAGTCGTGGGGGTCGACCCACCCGGGTGGGCTCGTCGTGAGCACCCTGCCGCCGGCGGCGGGCGAGCTCGCTGCGCGGGCGCTCGGCACGCGCAAGCGCCGCGGGACCCTGATGGACGTCGTCTACGCCGACTGGCCGACCCCGCTGGCCAGGGCCGCGGCGGCGACCGGCATGGACGTGGTGTCCGGGCTGGACATGCTCGTCTACCAGGCCGCCGAGCAGTTCCGGCTGTTCACCGGCCAGCAGCCCCCCGTCCAGGCGATGTATGCCGCCGGGAGACAGGCGCTGGGTCGATGAGGGGACAGCGCCGGTGATCGAGCTGGCGGACGGCGCCGGGACCGCTCCCTGGGCGCTGGTCCTGCTCGCGCTCGCGGGAGCCGTGGTGGGCGGGCTCACCGGACGTGCCCTCGCGACCGGCGGCTACCGCGTCGAGTCGGACGAGGCCGGTGACCTGCCGCGGCACTGGTGGTGGCCGGCCGTCGCGGTGGCGGGCGAGTGGGCCGTGCTCGGCTGGCGGATCGGCGACCAGGCCGGCTGGGCCGCCTTGCCGGCGTTCCTCTACTTCGCCTGGCTGGCGGTGGCCCTGGTCTGGATCGACGCCGACGTGCACCGCCTGCCGGACGGGCTGGTGCTGCCCTCCTACCCGGCGCTGCTCGCGCTCGTGGTCCTGGCGACCGCCGGGCTGGGGGACTGGGGCGCGCTCGTGCGGGCGCTGGCCTGCCTGGCGGTGATGTACGCCATCTACTTCGTCATGCTGCTCCTCTCGCCGAGCTCGCTGGGCTTCGGCGACGTGAAGCTGTCGGGTCTCATCGGCCTGCTGCTGGGGTGGCTCGGGGTGGGCGAGGCCGTCGTGGCCCTGATGGCGGGCTTCCTCGTGGGTGGCCTGATCGCCCTCGTCATGCTGGTCGGCCGCCGGGTGGGGATGCGCTCGCACATCGCCTTCGGGCCGTCGATGCTGGTCGGCGCCTTCGTCGGCGTGCTCGTGCAGTACCACGTGGTGGCCTAGCGGAACCGCACCGTGACCTGCATGGGAGGATCGGCACATGCTCCGCTGGTTGACCGCAGGTGAGTCGCACGGCCCGGCCCTCCTCGCGACGATCGAGGGCCTTCCGGCCGGGGTCGAGGTGACGACCAAGGACGTCGCCGCCGCGCTGGCCCGACGTCGGCTCGGCTTCGGACGGGGTGCCCGGATGAAGTTCGAGCAGGACGAGGTCGAGTTCCTCGGGGGAGTGCGCCACGGCGTGACGATGGGTTCGCCGGTGGCGATCCGGATCGGCAACACCGAGTGGCCCAAGTGGGAGACGGTGATGTCGCCCGACCCCGTCTCCGACGAGGCCTACGCCGCCGCCGACGACGTCAACGCCGACAAGGAGGTCGCCCGCAACCGGCCGCTCACCCGTCCGCGTCCGGGGCACGCCGACCTCGTGGGCATGCAGAAGTACGGCTTCGACGACGCGCGGCCGGTGCTCGAACGCGCCTCGGCCCGGGAGACAGCCGCCCGCGTGGCCCTGGGCGAGGTGGCCGCCCGCTTCCTCGAGCAGGCCTACGGCATCCGGCTGGTCTCGCACACCGTGGCGATCGGTATGGCGGGCGTCGGCGAGGATGCGCCGCTGCCCACCCCCGACCAGGTCGAGCAGATCGACGCCGACCCGGTGCGCACCCTCGACGCCGTCGGCTCGGCCGCCATGGTCGCCGAGGTCGAGGCGGCCAAGAAGGACGGCGACACCCTGGGTGGCGTGGTCGAGGTCGTGGCCTACGGGCTGCCCCCGGGCCTCGGCTCGCACGTGCACTGGGACCGCCGGCTCGACGCGCAGCTCGCAGCAGCGCTGATGGGCATCCAGGCCATCAAGGGGGTCGAGGTGGGCGACGGCTTCCGCACCGCGGCGCGGCGGGGCTCGGCCGCCCACGACGAGATGGAGCGCGACACCGCTGGGGTGATCCACCGGCGCACCGGTCGCGCGGGTGGCACCGAAGGTGGCATGTCCACCGGTGACGTGCTCCGCGTACGGGCGGCCATGAAGCCCATCTCCACGGTCCCTCGTGCCCTCGACACCGTCGACACGACCGGCGCGGAGGCAGCCAAGGCCATCCACCAGCGCTCCGACGTGTGCGCGGTCCCTGCGGCCGGGGTGGTCGCCGAGGCGATGGTCGCCCTCGTGCTGGCCCAGGCCTGCGTGGAGAAGTTCGGCGGCGACTCGGTCGCCGAGACGTCGCGCAACCACGCGGCATACCTCGCGGCGATCCCCGAGGCGATGCGCACGTGGTGAGTGCCACGACGACTCCCCGGCTGGTCCTCATCGGTCCGCCCGGGGTGGGCAAGAGCACGATCGGCCGCCGGCTGGGCCGCGCGCTCGACCTGCCCGCCCACGACACCGACCGAGCCATCGAGGTGGCGGCCGGCCAGTCCATCCCCGACCTGTTCGTCGACCACGGCGAGTCCCACTTCCGCGACCTGGAACGCACCGAGGTGCTACGCGCCCTGGCCGAGGAGGTCGGCGTCGTCTCGCTCGGTGGGGGAGCCCCGATGGACCCCCAGGTGCAGGCGGCGCTGGCCGGGCACACCGTCGTCTTCCTCGACGTGGGCATCGCCGACGCCGCCCGCCGCATCGGCTTCGACGCCAGCCGCCCGCTGCTCATGGTCAACCCCCGGGCCAGCTGGACCAAGATGATGAACGAGCGACGCCCGACCTACCAGCGACTCGCCACCGTGCGGGTCGACACCGCCGGCCGCAAGCCGGCCGCGGTGGTCGAGGAGATCCTGGCGTTCCTCGGCGCCCCGACCGGAGACATCACATGAACAGACCCACCGCATGAGCACGACCCGCATCAGTGTCGGAGGCGACTACGACGTCGTCGTGGGCACCGGTCTCCTGGGTGAGCTGCCCGAGCTGCTCGGCGCGGGCACCCAGCGGGTCCTCGTGGTGCACCCGCGCGCCCTCGCGGCGACGGGTGAAGGCGTGCGAGAAGCGTTGGTGGCCAAGGGTTTCGAAGCGTATGCCGCGGAGGTGCCCGATGCCGAGGAAGCCAAGACCGCACAGGTGGCGGCCTTCCTGTGGGGAGTCCTCGGGCAGGCCGGCTTCACCCGCACCGACGCCATCGTCAGCGTCGGGGGAGGGGCGACCACCGACCTGGCGGGCTTCGTCGCGGCCACCTGGCTGCGCGGCATCCGGGTCGTCCACGTGCCGACGACCCTGCTGGCCATGGTCGACGCGGCGGTCGGGGGCAAGACCGGCATCAACACCGCGGAGGGCAAGAACCTCGTCGGGTCGTTCCACCCGCCGGCCGGGGTGCTCTGCGACCTCGCGACGCTCGAGACCCTCCCCAAGCACGACTTCGTGGCCGGGCTGGCCGAGGTCGTGAAGTGCGGCTTCATCGCCGACCCGGCGATCCTCGACCTCGTGGAGTCCGACCCCGAGGGCGCCACGCGCGCCGACGGCCCCCACGTCCGCGAGCTCATCGAGCGGGCCATCCGGGTGAAGGCCGAGGTCGTCGCGCAGGACCTCAAGGAGGCCGACCTGCGCGAGATCCTCAACTACGGCCACACCTTCGGTCACGCCGTCGAACAGGTCGAGCGCTACGCGTTCCGGCACGGGGCGGCCGTCTCGATCGGCATGGTCTACGTCGCCGAGCTGGCCCGCCTCGCCGGCAAGCTCGACGACACCCTCGTCGACCGGCACCGGGCCATCCTCACCTCGCTGGGGCTGCCGGTGTCCTACCGGGGCGACCGGTGGCCGCAGCTGCTCGACGCGATGAAGCGCGACAAGAAGTCGCGCGGCTCGCTGCTGCGGTTCGTGGTGCTGTCCGACGTGGGTCGGCCGGTGCGGCTCGAGGGCCCCGACCCGGCGCTGCTCCAGGCCGCCTACGCCGAGGTCTCCCGCTGAGCTCGTCCCCCCGCCCCACCTCCCCGGCCCCACCTGCCCCGGCCCCACCTCCTCGGCCCCACCTTTATCGGGTCCAGGGACAAGGTTGACCTTCACCCCGGAACGGTTCCCGGGTGAAGCACAACCTTTCGAGGTGAAGGCGTCCCTAGGTGCGCTCATAGCAAGCGCACAGCAGCCGCAAATGCATCACATGGACCGTTCACCGAGAGTGAACGCATGACGACGAACCAGCAGACGCCTCAACAGGACGAGGACCACGGCACCGACCACTTCGGGTCGCCGCACGACGAGCGCCACGACCGCGGGCTCGAGTTCGACATCGCCACGCTCTTCGACCGGCGTCGGGTGCTCGGCCTGTTCGGCGGCCTCGGGGCCACGGCGGCGCTCGCCGCGTGCGGCGCCGCCGGCGACTCGGCGGCCTCGACCAGCTCGACCACGTCGTCCACCTCCAGCACCAGCTCGGCGACCTCTTCGACGTCCTCGACCTCCGCCTCGAGCGCCAGCACCGGGACCACCCCTAAGGCCGAGGTTCCCGACGAGACCGGCGGCCCCTACCCGGGTGACGGCTCCAACGGGCCCAACGTACTCGACGACTCGGGCATCGTGCGGTCCGACATCACCAGCAGCTTCGGCTCGTCGACGACCAAGGCGCAGGGCGTCCCGCTCACCATCAACCTCACCGTCACCGACGCGGGCAACGGCTACGCCGCCCTGTCCGGGGCCGCCGTCTACCTCTGGCACTGCGACCGCGACGGCCAGTACTCGCTCTACTCCCAGGGCGTCACCGACGAGAACTACCTGCGCGGGGTGCAGGCGACCAACGGCTCCGGCACGGCGACCTTCACGAGCATCTTCCCCGCGGCATACTCGGGCCGCTGGCCGCACATCCACTTCGAGGTCTACCAGTCCCTGTCACAGGCCACGAGCAGCGGGCAGATCGTCAAGACCTCCCAGATCGCCCTGCCCGAGGCCCCCTGTGCGCAGGTGTACGCCACGTCGGGCTACGAGGCCAGCGTCGGCAACCTGGCGCAGACGTCACTCACGTCGGACAACGTCTTCGGCAACGACGGCGGCATCTACCAGCTCGCCACGGTCACCGGGAACGCCACCGACGGCTACGTCGCCAACCTGACGATCGGGGTCTGAGCGCGTCCAGCGACGGTCATGCGTCGGTGCGCAGCAGGGCGGGGTGCAGGAGGGCGGCCGGACCGCGCCGGAACAGCGCGGCGGGGCGCCCGCCGTCCACGTTGGTCGTCGCACCGGTGGCTGCCAGGAAGCCCTTGGCCCCGGTCACCTTGCGGTGGAAGTTCCTCGGGTCCAGCCGGACCCCCCAGACCGTCTCGTAGACCCGGCGCAGCTGGGCGACCGTGAACTCCGGTGGGCAGAAGGCGGTGGCCAGCGAGGTGTACTCCAGCTTGGAGCGGGCCCGTTCCACCGCGTCGCCGAGGATCGTGTCGTGGTCGAAGGGGAGGGGCGGCGCGTCGGCCACCGGGACGTACCTCGCCTCCGACGCGTCGCTGCCGCCGGTCGCCGCGGGAAGGTCCGGGACCAGGGCGATGTAGGCCACCGAGACCACCCGTGAGCGGGGGTCGCGGTCCGGGTCGCCATAGGTCTTGAGCTGCTCGAGGTGGGCAGGGGAGACGATGCCGGTCTCCTCGACGAGCTCGCGCTGGGCGGCGTCGTCCAGTCCCTCGTCCGGCTCGACGAAGCCCCCGGGCAGCGCCCACCGGCCGGCGAACGGGGAGACACCGCGACGCACCAGGAGGACGTGGAGGGTGTGGTCGCGGATGGTCAGGAGCACGACGTCGACGGCCAGGACAGGAGTCTTATTCGTCACCTTGACGAGAATAGCAGAAGCGTCGTATCGTAGTAATCGTCATAACGACGATTAAGGAGCTCGAGATGGCTGACATCACCACCGTGCCGTTCCTTCGGCACCTGCGCAGCGGTTCGACGTCGTGGGTCCGGCACACCCGGTCGGGCACCATCGTGCACGAGGGGAACGGACAGTCCTTCTGGTTCCGGCCGCTGTCAGCGATCCTGTCCGAGGTGCCGGTGGACGACCGCGAGCTGCCGATGCTGTTCCACGCGCGCACCCTCGACTTCCAGGACGTCACGGTGCAGGCGGCCATCACGTTCCGGGTCGTGCAGCCGGCGCTGGCCGCCGAGCGCCTCGACTTCGGCCTCGACGACGCGACCGGCCGCTGGCGCAGTGACCCGCTGGGGCAGCTCGGGGCGCTGCTCACGCAGAGCGCGCAGCAGCACGCGCTGGAGGTGCTGGCCGGACTGACCCTGGTCGAGGCCCTCACCCGCGGCTACGCCGAGGTCCGTGCAGCGGTCACCCAGGGAGTTCGGGCCGACGGGCGCGTCGGGGCGACGGGCCTGGAGGTCGTCGAGGTCCGGGTGGTGGCGGTGCGACCGGAGCCCGACGTCGAACGGGCCCTGCAGACGCCCACCCGCGAGCAGGTCCAGCAGGACGCCGACAAGGCGACCTACGAGCGACGTGCGCTCGCGGTCGAGCGCGAGCGGACCATCGCCGAGAACGAGATGCAGAGCCAGATCGAGCTCGCCCGCCGCGAGCAGGAGCTGGTGGGCCAGCGGGGCACCAACGCCCGCCGCAAGGCCGAGGAGGAGGCGGCCTCCGCCGAGATCGAGGCCCGGGCCCAGGCCGCCCGCGACGAGATGCTCTCGACCAGCCAGGCCTCGAGGATCCGCGAGGTCGGCGAGGCGGAGGCCGGGGCCGAGGCGGCTCGGGTGCAGGTCTACGCGACGCTTCCGGAGGGAGTCCTCACCGGCCTGGCCTTCAGGGAGCTCGCCACCAACCTCCCGGCCATCCAGAGCCTGGTGCTCACCCCCGACCTGATCAGCCCCATCCTGGCCAGGCTGGGCCGACCTGAGGAGGGGTGACCGTGGCCACCCTCGCGCCACGGGTCGTGGTCGTCCACCGCAGGACCGAGCTCGAGGCCCTGCTGGACCGGCACGGCACCCGTGGGGCGGCCGAGTTCTTCCTCCGCCAGCGCGGGCGTGACCTGGCCGGGGTGGAGGCGGCCCACGAGGCCCAGGCCGAGGCGCTGCGTGAAGTGGCCGGCGCCGTCCCCGGTGACTGGCGCCGTGGCGTCGTCGAACGAGCCGACCTCCCGCGGTTCCTGTTCGCCGCCGACGACGTCGTGGTCGTCGTCGGTCAGGACGGGCTGGTCGCCAACGCCGCGAAGTACCTCGACGGCCAGCCGGTGGTGGGCATCGACCCGTGGCCGGGCGCCGGTGCGGGCGGGTTGGTCCATCCGGCTCCGGCCCACCTGCGCCACGTCCTGCTCCAGGCGTCGAGCGGAGCAGCCGCCGTGCAGCGGCGGACGATGGTGCAGGCGTCCACCGACGACGGGCAGCGCCTCCTCGCCCTCAACGAGGTCTTCGTCGGGCACCAGTCGCACCAGACGGCGCGCTACCGGCTCGCCGTCGACGACCTGACCGAGCGGCAGGCCTCCTCGGGGCTGGTCGTCTCGACCGGGACCGGCGCCACCGGCTGGTGTGCCTCGCTGGCGGCCGAACGACACAGCGGCCTCGCGCTCCCCACTCCCGAGGACGGCAGGCTGGCGTGGTTCGTCCGCGAGGCGTGGCCGTCGCCGACGACCGGGACCGCCCTGACCGAAGGGCTGCTCACGGCGGGGACCCTCGGACTCGAGGTGCTGAGCGACCGCCTCGTCGTCTTCGGCGACGGCATGGAGAACGACAACCTCGAGCTCTCGTGGGGCCAGCGCATCGAGGTCGGTCTCGCCGCGCAGACCCTGGCGCTCGTCAGCGATTCGGGGGAGCGTGGGGCCGACGGCTAGACTGTCCGCCGACTCCCACCCCGCAACATCCGGGCGTAGCAGGAAATGACAACGTCCCGGGACTGCCGCGCGCTCGCACGCCCGCGGCATACCGATGGCCCTCGACCGGCCTGCGCACCTGAACAGAGAGAGACACTCACGTGGCATCGACCAACGACCTCAAGAACGGCCTGGTCCTGAACCTCGAGGGCCAGCTGTGGACCGTCGTGGAGTTCCAGCACGTCAAGCCCGGCAAGGGCCCGGCTTTCGTGCGGACCAAGCTCAAGAACGTCCTGTCGGGCAAGGTGGTCGACAAGACCTTCAACGCGGGCGTCAAGGTCGAGACCGCGAACGTCGACCGTCGCGACATGCAGTACCTCTACAAGGACGGGTCCGACTACGTCTTCATGGACGGCTCGACCTACGACCAGATCCACATCCCCGAGGCCACCGTCGGCGACGTCGCCAACTACCTCCTCGAGAACCAGACGGCCCAGGTCGCGACCCACGACGGCACGGTCCTCTACGTCGAGCTGCCGACCTCGGTCGTCCTCGAGATCACCTACACCGAGCCGGGCCTGCAGGGCGACCGCTCCACCGGTGGCACCAAGCCCGCCACCCTCGAGACGGGCGCGACGATCAACGTCCCGCTGTTCCTCGAGCAGGGCACCAAGGTCAAGGTCGACACCCGCGACGGCTCCTACCTCGGCCGAGTCAACTAGCGCCGTCTCAACCGCATCGGAGCCCGCACACCGTGTCTGCTAGAAGCAAAGCCCGCAAGCGGGCCATCGACCTCCTGTTCGAGGCCGAGAACCGCGGCATGAACGCGCGTGACCTGCTGGCCGAGCGGCTGGCCAAGCCGGTCACCGAGGTCCCGCTCAACCAGTACACCTCCGACCTGGTCGAGGGTGTCGTCGCGCACTGGAACGACATCAACGAGCTCCTGTCGACCTACTCGCAGGGCTGGACCCTCGAGCGGATGCCGAGTGTCGACCGCGCCATCCTGCGGCTCGGGGCGTTCGAGGTGCTCTACGCGACCGAGGTCCCGGAGAGCGTCGCGATCGCCGAAGCGGTCGAGCTGGCCAAGAGCCTGTCCACGGACGACTCGCCGAAGTTCGTCAACGGCCTGCTCGGTCGGCTGGCCGAGGTCAAGCCCACCCTCGCGTGACGAGGCGCTGACCGAGGTGCCCCCGAGAACGGCGACCCGACTTCGGTGGGCCGGTATGCCGCGGGCCCACGACACGAGGTAGAGTCGCCCGCGAACGACATCCTTTAACGACCTGTCCTGTGAGGCAGGGAAGGAGGTCCTGACGCGATGCGTCCTGACTTTGCGGCACCCTCGGCGGCCCCGCCCACGGCTCCCGTCCCCGAAGCCGTCTCCGGTGACGACGCCCGCTCGGTGATGACCGAGTCGGACATCGCGCGCGTCCTGCGGCGGATCGCGCACGAGATCCTCGAGCACAACAAGGGCGCGGCCGACCTGGTGGTCCTGGGCATCCCGACCCGCGGGGTTGCCCTGGCGCGACGGCTCGCGGCGCTCATCGAGGAGGTCGAGGGCACCCCGGTCGCGGTCGGTGCGCTCGACGTGACCATGCACCGCGACGACCTGCGCCGCCAGCCCACCCGCAGCCCGATGCACACCGACATCCCGCCCACCGGGATCGACGACAAGGTCGTGGTGCTGGTCGACGACGTGCTCTACTCCGGCCGCACGGTCCGGGCCGCGCTCGACGCCCTCTCCGACCTCGGCCGCCCGAGGATCGTGCGTCTCGCCGTGCTGGTCGACCGCGGCCACCGCGAGCTGCCGATCCGCGCCGACCACGTCGGCAAGAACCTCCCGACCTCGAGCAGCGAGAAGGTCAGGGTGCGGCTCAGCGAGCCCGACCACGTCGAGGACCAGGTCACCATCGCCGGAGGGGAGACCCGATGACCACCGCCACCACGAGCAGCACCGTGACCCGCGAGCAGCAGGCAAGCACTCGGCATACCAAGCGGCACCTGTTGTCGTCGGCGGACCTGGACCGTGAGCAGGTCCGGGCCATCCTCGACACCGCGGCGGAGATGCACGGAGTGCAGCAGCGCGAGGTCAAGAAGCTCCCCACCCTGCGCGGGCGCACCGTGGTGAACCTCTTCTTCGAGGACTCCACCCGCACCCGCAGCTCGTTCGAGATCGCCGGCAAGTGGCTGTCGGCCGACGTCATCAACATCAGCGGCAAGGGCTCCTCGACGTCCAAGGGCGAGTCCCTGCGCGACACGGTGCTGACCGTCGCGGCGATGGGAGTCGACGCGCTGGTCATCCGACACCACGCCAGCGGCGCGGCCCACCAGGTCAGCCAGTGGGTCGACGCCCACGTCATCAACGCCGGTGACGGCATGCACGAGCACCCGACCCAGGCCCTGCTCGACGCCTACACGATGGAGCGCCGGCTCGGGAGCCTGGAGGGCCGGCACGTCCTCATCGTCGGCGACCTCACCCACTCGCGCGTCGTACGCTCCAACCTCATCACCCTCAAGACGCTCGGCGCCCGCGTCACCCTGGTCGCGCCGCCGACGCTGATGCCCAGCGGCATCACGGCCTGGGCGAAGGCCGAGGGCTTCGACCTCACGCACGACTTCGACGCGGTCCTGCCCACTGCCGACGCGGTGATGATGCTCCGGGTGCAGCGCGAGCGGATGAGCGGCGGATTCTTCCCGACGGCGCGCGAGTACACGGTCGGCTACGGCCTGACCCGCCCCCGGCTCGACACCCTCGTCACCGCGAACCCCGACGTCGTCATCTGCCACCCGGGCCCGATGAACCGAGGGCTCGAGATCGGCGCGGACGCGGCTGACGCAGCACAGTCGCTCATCCTCGACCAGGTCAGCGCCGGGGTCGCGGTGCGGATGAGCGTCCTCTACCACCTGCTGGCCGGAGAGGAAGGCACCGCATGAGCACGCTGCTGGTCACCGGAGCGGACCTCGCGGGAGCGGGGGCGCAGGACCTGCTCGTCGAGGACGGCCGGATCGTCGAGGTCGGCACGATCCGCTCGGCCAAGGGGGCCGACGTCCTCGACGCCGACGGCCTGGTGGCGCTGCCCGGGCTGGTCGACCTGCACACCCACCTGCGCGAGCCGGGCCGCGAGGACGCGGAGACGATCGCCTCGGGGTCTGCCGCCGCCGCGATCGGTGGCTTCACCGCGATCCTGGCCATGGCCAACACCACCCCGGTGACGGACACCGCGGAGGCGGCCGAGCGGATCCTCGACCTCGGTCGGGCCGCCGGGCTGGTCGACGTCGTGCCGGTCGGGGCCGTCACCAAGGGCCTGGCCGGCGAGGAGCTCGCCGAGCTCGGGCTCATGCACCGCTCCCGCGCCGGGGTGATGGTCTTCTCCGACGACGGCCACTGCGTCCACGACTCGCGGGTGATGCGTCGCGCCCTGGAGTACGTCCGCGCCTTCGGTGGCGTCGTCTCCCAGCACGCCCAGGACCCCCACCTCGCCGGTGCCCAGGCCTGCGCCCACGAGGGCGAGCTCTCCGGTCGCCTCGGGTTGCCGGGGTGGCCCGGCATCGCCGAGGAGTCGATCGTGGCCCGCGACGTCATGCTCGCGCGACACACCGGCTCCCGGGTCCACGTCGCGCACGTGTCGACGGCCGGGACCGTGGAGGTCATCCGGTGGGCCAAGGCGCAGGGGATCGCCGTCACGGCCGAGGTCACGCCGCACCACCTCGTCCTCACCACCGACCTGCTCAGCGGTTACGACCCCACCTACAAGGTGAACCCGCCGCTGCGCCCCCAGGAGGACGTCGACGCCCTGCGCGCCGCACTGGCCGACGGCACCATCGACGCAGTGGCGACCGACCACGCGCCGCACGCCCGACACGACAAGGAGCACGCCTTCGTCGACGCGGCGTTCGGCATGCTCGGGCTCGAGACGGCACTGTCCGTGGTGAGCGACGTGATGGTCGCCGGGGGCCTCCTCGACTGGGCGGGCGTGGCGCGGGTGATGTCGCAGGCACCGGCCCGCATCGCCGGGCTGACCTCCCACGGCCAGCCCCTCGTCGAGGGGTCGCCCGCGCACCTGACGCTGGTCGACCCGACCGCCACCGTGACGGTCGACCGCAGCGCCTCCCTCTCGCTGTCGCGCAACAACCCGTGGCACGGCCGCACGCTCCGGGGCGCCGTCCACGCCACGGTGTTCGGCGGCCGCGTGACGGCCCAGAAGGGAGCCGTCGCGTGACCCGTCTGCAAGCCGTGGGCGTCATGCTCGTGGCCCTCGGGCTCATCTACGCCCTGTTGTATGCCGCGTGGGTGCGCAAGCGCCACCAGCACGAGTCCGCGGCGATCGCCGCGGAGCGCAGCCGGACGTCCCGCGACCACTCCCTCGAGGCGCCCGCGCTGAAGGAGAAGCCCGCACAGGTCATCGTGGAGGGCATCTACGTCAGCACCACCACGGCCGAGAACCGCCTGGAGCGGGTCACGGTGGAGGGGCTGGGCAACCGCGCCAAGGCGACCCTCATCGTGAGCCGGGGCGACGCCGACGAGCTGGTGCGCATCGACCGCCAGGGCGAGGCGACGGTGGTCATCCCCGCGGCGCGCCTGCGCTCGGCCCGGCGCGAGCGCGGCATGGTCGGCAAGTTCGTCGGCGGCAACCGCCTCGTCGTCCTGCAGTGGCGCGCCGAGAACGGCGACGTCTACGAGACCGGCTTCCTGCCGCGCTACAAGGCCGACGTCGAGCGGGTCGAGTCGGCCCTGTGGTGGCACACCGGGGACACCCCCGAGCCCGCCGAGACCCCCGAGCCCGCCGAGACCCCCGAGCCCGCCGAGACCGCTGAGACCGCTGAGACCTCGGAGACCACCGAGAGCTCCGAGACCACCGAGAGCTCCGAGACCTCCACCGTCGAGCAGTCCGGCGACCCGTCCGCACGCCACACCGACGCCGCACCGTCCGCACAGCGGTCCGACGAGCACACCGACAGCACCGGAAAGACGACATCATGAGCGCCGTTGCCACTGGGTTCGACCTGGGCCTGGACCGGGCCCCCGCCGTCCTCGTCCTCGAGGACGGCCGCACCTTCCGCGGTGACGCCTACGGCGCGACCGGGCAGACCGTCGGGGAGGCCGTCTTCTCCACCGGGATGAGCGGCTACCAGGAGACGCTGACCGACCCGAGCTACCACCGGCAGGTGGTCGTGATGACCGCGCCGCACGTGGGCAACACCGGGATCAACGACGAGGACGACGAGTCGGGGCGGATCTGGGTCGCCGGCTACGTCGTGCGTGACCCCGCCCTGCGACCGTCCAACTGGAGGTCGCAGCGCTCGCTCGAGGACGCACTGGTCGAGCAGGGCGTGGTCGGCATCAGCCGGATCGACACCCGCGCGCTGACCCGCCACCTGCGCGAGCGCGGGGCGATGCGCGTGGGCATCTTCTCCGGCGAGAAGGCGCAGCGGTCCGTCGCCGAGCTGGTCGAGACGGTCCAGCAGGCGCCGCTGATGAAGGGAGCGGCCCTGGCCGCCGAGGTGAGCACCGACGAGGCGTATGTCGTGCCGGCCGTGGGGGAGCGGCGGTTCACCGTCGCCGCCCTGGACCTGGGCATCAAGGCGATGACGCCCACCCTCATGGCGCAGCACGGCATCGAGGTGCACGTGCTCCCGGCCACCTCCACCATCGACGACATCGTGGCGGTGGGGGAGGGCGGCCCCGACGGCGTGTTCTTCTCCAACGGCCCGGGCGACCCCGCCACCGCGGACGCGGAGGTCGCGGTGCTGCGCCAGGTGCTCGACGCGCGGATCCCCTTCTTCGGCATCTGCTTCGGCAACCAGCTGCTCGGCCGCGCGCTGGGCTTCGGCACCTACAAGCTGAAGTACGGCCACCGCGGCATCAACCAGCCGGTGATGGACCGGACCACCGGCAAGGTCGAGGTGACCGCCCACAACCACGGGTTCGCCGTCGACGCACCGACCGACCGCGAGGTGACGGCGCCCGCCGATGCCGACGGCACGGCCTACGGGCGGGTGAGGGTCTCGCACGTGTGTCTCAACGACGACGTGGTCGAGGGCCTCGAGTGCCTCGACCTCCCCGCCTACTCGGTCCAGTACCACCCGGAGGCGGCCGCCGGTCCGCACGACGCGGCCTACCTGTTCGACCGGTTCGTCGAGTTGATGAGCAACAACGAGAAGGGAAACCGCGCCTGATGCCGAAGCGGGAAGACATCAAGAGCGTCCTCGTCATCGGGTCGGGGCCGATCGTCATCGGCCAGGCCTGCGAGTTCGACTACTCCGGCACCCAGGCCTGCCGCGTGCTGCGCGAGGAGGGCATCCGCGTCATCCTGGTGAACTCCAACCCGGCGACGATCATGACCGACCCGGAGTTCGCCGACGCCACCTACGTCGAGCCGATCACCCCCGAGATCGTCGAGGCGATCATCGCCCGCGAGCGTCCCGACGCGGTGCTCGCGACCCTCGGCGGCCAGACCGCCCTCAACTGCGCGATCTCGCTGCACGACTCCGGAGTCCTGGAGAAGTACGACTGCCCGCTCATCGGGGCCAACGTCGAGGCCATCCAGCTCGGCGAGGACCGCGAGAAGTTCAAGGGCGTCGTCGAGCGCTGCGGTGCGGAGTCGGCCAAGTCCGTCATCTGCCACTCGATGGACGAATGCTTTAGTGCCGCAACGCAGCTCGGCTACCCCGTGGTCGTCCGCCCGTCGTTCACGATGGGTGGCCTCGGGTCCGGTTTCGCCTATGACGAGACCGACCTGCGCCGCATTGCCGGTGCCGGACTGCAGTACTCGCCCGTCACCGAGGTGCTCCTCGAGGAGTCGATCACCGGGTGGAAGGAGTACGAGCTGGAGGTGATGCGCGACCACGCCGACAACGTCGTGGTGGTCTGCTCCATCGAGAACCTCGACCCGATGGGCGTGCACACCGGCGACTCGATCACGGTGGCCCCGGCGCTGACCCTCACCGACCGCGAGTACCAGCGGCTGCGCGACATCGGCATCGCGATCATCCGCGAGGTCGGCGTCGACACCGGTGGCTGCAACATCCAGTTCGCGGTCAACCCGGTCGACGGCCGCATCATCGTCATCGAGATGAACCCGCGCGTCTCGCGCAGCTCTGCCCTGGCGTCCAAGGCGACCGGCTTCCCGATCGCCAAGATCGCCGCGAAGATGGCCATCGGCTACACCCTCGACGAGGTGCCCAACGACATCACCCGCGAGACCCCGGCATCGTTCGAGCCGAGCCTCGACTACGTGGTGGTCAAGGTGCCGCGGTTCGCCTTCGAGAAGTTCCCTGCCGCCGACCCGACGCTGACCACGACGATGAAGTCCGTCGGCGAGGCGATGGCCATCGGCCGCAACTTCACCGAGGCGCTCCAGAAGGCGCTGCGTTCGTTGGAGCGCAAGGGCAGCACCTTCCACTGGGATGACCCGACCCCCAGCGAGGAGCAGGCCCGCACCTTCCTGCACACGGCCAAGACACCGACCGACGGTCGGATCGTCACCGTGCAGCAGGCCATGCGCGGCGGGCTCTCCGTCGAGGAGGTGCACGAGGCCACCGGCATCGACCCGTGGTTCCTCGACCAGATGGCCCTCATCAACGCCATCGCCGACCGGGTCGGCGCGTCGCCCGAGCTCACGCCGGCCCTGCTGCGGCTGGCCAAGCGGCACGGCTTCAGCGACGCGCAGCTCGCCTCCCTGAGGGGTATGCCGGAGGCAGTCGTCCGCGGCGTGCGGCACGCCCTCGGGGTGCGCCCGGTCTACAAGACCGTCGACACCTGCGCGGCCGAGTTCGCCGCGACGACCCCGTACCACTACAGCGCGTACGACGAGGAGACCGAGGTCGCGCCCCGCGAGCGGCCGGCGGTCCTCATCCTCGGCAGCGGCCCGAACCGGATCGGCCAGGGCGTCGAGTTCGACTACTCCTGCGTGCACGCCAGCTTCGCCCTGCGCGACGCCGGATACGACACGGTGATGGTGAACTGCAACCCCGAGACCGTCTCCACGGACTACGACACCAGCAGTCGCCTCTACTTCGAGCCGCTGACCCTCGAGGACGTCCTCGAGGTCGTGCACGCCGAGCAGCAGGCCGGTCCCGTCGCCGGGGTCATCGTGCAGCTCGGTGGCCAGACCCCGCTCGGGCTCGCCAAGGCGCTGAAGGAGGCCGGTGTGCCGATCGTGGGCACCAGCCCCGAGGCGATCGACCTCGCCGAGGACCGTGGGGCCTTCGGCCGGGTCCTCGCCGAAGCCCAGCTGCCGGCGCCCAAGCACGGCACGGCCTACAGCGCCGCCGAGGCGGTCGAGGTGGCGCGCGAGATCGGCTACCCGGTGCTGGTGCGGCCCTCCTACGTGCTCGGTGGACGCGGCATGGAGATCGTCTACGACGACGAGACCCTGGCCACCTACGTCACGCGGGCCACCGTCGCGAGCCCGGAGCACCCGGTGCTGGTCGACCGCTTCCTCGACGACGCCATCGAGATCGACGTCGACGCGATCTACGACGGCACGGACATGTACCTCGGCGGGATCATGGAGCACATCGAGGAGGCCGGCATCCACTCCGGCGACTCGGCCTGCACCCTCCCGCCCGTGACGCTCGGGGTCGCCGAGCTGGAGCGGGTCCGCGAGGCCACCCTCAAGCTCGCGGAAGGCATTGGTGTGCGCGGGTTGATGAACGTCCAGTTCGCCCTCGCGCAGGACATCCTCTACGTGCTCGAGGCCAACCCCCGGGCCTCCCGGACCGTGCCGTTCGTCGCGAAGGCCACGGGCGTCCCGGTCTCCAAGGCCGCGGCCCGGGTGATGCTGGGCGCCACCATCAAGGAGCTGCGCGAGGAGGGCCTGCTGCCGCCCCACGGTGACGGGGGCTCGATGCCCAGCCACGCCCCGGTCGCGGTCAAGGAGGCGGTCCTGCCGTTCAAGCGGTTCCGCACCAAGGACGGACAGGTGGTCGACAGCCTGCTGGGGCCGGAGATGCGCTCCACGGGCGAGGTCATGGGCATCGACCAGGACTTCGGGACCGCCTTCGCCAAGGGCATGCTCGCGGCGGGTTCCGGCCTGCCGCGCGAGGGCAAGATCTTCGTCTCGGTCGCCAACCGCGACAAGCGGGCAATGATCTTCCCGGTCAAGCGGCTCGCCGACCTCGGCTTCACCATCGTCGCGACCACGGGCACCGCGGATGTGTTGCGGCGCAACGGGATCCCGTCCGACGTCGTGCACAAGCACAGTGAGCGCGAGGAAGGCGACTCCAGCATCGTCGACCTCATCCTCGACGGCCAGATCGCCATGGTCGTCAACACGCCGAGCGGTCCCAACGCGCGGGCCGACGGCTACGCGATCAGGGCGGCGACGACCTCGATGGACAAGCCCATCGTCACCACGGTCCAGGAGCTGGCCGCCGCCGTGCAGGGCATCGAGGCCCAGATGCAGGGTGAGTTCACCGTGAAGCCGCTCCAGGAGCACGCCCGCGACCTCGACCTCTACGGGGTCGGCACCGGAGTGGGGGCCGCCCCCAGGAAGCCCGGCAACGCGGGGGGTGTCGCGTGAGCGCGGCGAGCACGCGGCATACCGGCCTCGAGGGGTCCGGCGTCGTCCAGGTGACGGGCGAGCTGATCGCCACCCGCCGGGCCGGCGCCTACCACCACCTCACCTTCGTGGCCCCCGGCCTGGCCGAGCTGGCCCGCCCCGGTCAGTTCGTCGCCCTGGCGGTCGGCGGCGACACCAGCGCGAACCTGCTGCGACGGTGCTTCTCGATCCACAAGGTGAGCCCGTCCGGCACCTACGGCGGCACGGTCGACGTGGTGATCTCCGCGGTCGGCGCCGGCACCGAGTGGCTCAGCACCCTGCGGGCCCACGACGAGGTCGACATCGTCGGCCCACTCGGCCGCCCGTTCCCACTGCCCACCGAGCGGGTGGCGTGCGTCCTCGTCGGCGGTGGCTACGGCAGCGCACCGCTGTTCTGGCTCGCCGAGGCGCTGCGCGGGCGTGGCTGCCACGTCGAGATGGTGCTCGGTGCCGCCACGGAGTCCAAGCTCTTCGGCGTCCTGGAGGCCCGCCGCTACGCCGACGGCGTGACCGTCACCACCGATGACGGCTCGATGGGCAACCAGGGCTGGGTGTCCGACGTCCTCGCGATGGTCATCCGGCGCACCGGCGCGGCCGTCGTCTACGGCTGTGGGCCGATGGGGATGCTGAAGTCCGTCACCGATGTCGCGACGGCCGAGGGCGCCGTGGCGCAGGTGGCGGTCGAGGAGTCGATGGCGTGCGGGGTGGGCGTCTGCATGACCTGCGTGATGCCGGTGACCGGAACGGACGGGGCGACCCGCATGGTGCGCTCGTGTGTCGAGGGCCCGGTCTTCCGCGGCGACCGGGTGCGCTGGGACGCGTTCTCGGACGGGCGGTGCGCCGTGCCCGCCGACGCCCTCGGTGCACCTCGGGTGGGGGGTCACTGATGCCGGTCGACATGTCGGTGCGCCTCGGCGCCGCGACCCTGCCGAGCCCGATGATGACCGCCTCCGGCTGCGCGGCCAACGGGCGCGAGCTCGCCCGGTTCTTCGACATCCGTGAGCTCGGGGCCTTCGTGACCAAGTCCGTGATGGCCGACCCGCGCTCCGGCCGCGGCACCCCACGGATGGCCGAGACGCCCTCGGGGATGCTCAACTCGATCGGACTCCAGGGTCCGGGCATCTCCGCGTTCGTCGACCAGGACCTCGCCTGGCTGAAGCAGGCCGGGGCCCGCACCCTCGTGTCCATCGCCGGCAACACCAGCGGCGAGTTCGCCGACGTGGCGGCGACCCTGCGGGCCAGTGACGCCTTCGACGCGGTCGTCGGGGTCGAGGTCAACATCTCCTGCCCCAACGTCGCCAACCGCGGGCTGGTCTTCGCCTGCGACCCGATGGCCAGCGCCAAGGTGGTCGCGCTGGTCCGCGAGCAGCTGCCCCGCGACGTGCCGATCTTCGCCAAGCTGACGCCCGACGTGACTGACATCGTGGGCGTCGCGCAGGCCTGCGTGAAGGCCGGCGCCGACGGGCTGACGATGATCAACACCCTGCTCGGCATGGTCATCGACACCGACCGGCTCCGGCCGCAGGTGGCCGGGGTCACCGGCGGCCTCTCCGGGCCCGCGGTCCGCCCGGTCGCCGTGCGCGCGATCTGGCAGACCCGGGCGGCGATGCTCGAGGGGCGGCTGCCCACGGTGCCGATCATCGGCGTCGGGGGAGTGCGCACCGGACGCGACGCCCTCGAGCTGGTCGCCGCCGGAGCCAGTGCCGTCCAGGTGGGCACGGCGACCTTCAACGACCCGAGCGCCCCGGTGCGAGTGGGCCGAGAGCTGGCGGGGCTCTTGGAGGACAAGGGATTCGAGCGGTTCACCGACGTCGTCGGTGTGGCCCACGGGAGGGTGGCATGACGAACACCACGAGCACGACCACGGAGCCGAGCATGACCGGACTGACCTTCGGCCAGCGGCTGCGCGCCACCACCGACACCCACGGCCCGCTCTGCGCCGGCATCGACCCGCACCGTGCGCTGGTCGAGTCGTGGGGCCTCGGCTACGACCTCGACGGCCTGGCCCGGTTCACCGACGCCTGCGTCGAGGCGTTCGCCGGGCACGTGGGCGTGGTGAAGCCCCAGTCCGCGTTCTTCGAGGTCTTCGGGTCGCGGGGCGTGGCCATCCTCGAGGGCGCCATCGACGCGCTGCGCGAGGCGGGCACCCTGGTCATCCTCGACGCCAAGCGCGGCGACATCGGCTCGACCATGGCGGCCTACTCGGAGGCCTACCTCGGCAAGGACGCCGTCGCCCCCGGCGACGCCCTGACGGTCAGCCCCTACCTCGGCTTCGAGTCGCTGCGGCCCGCTCTCGACCTGGCAGCGCAGACCCACCGAGGGGTCTTCGTGCTCGCGCTCACCTCCAACCCGGAGGGGCGCACGGTGCAACACGCCCGACTGCGCGAGATGAGCGTCGCTGAGAGCATGGTCACGTCGGCGGCCGCCGAGAACGCCGCCGCGGCCGCCAGGGGTGAGCTGGGGAGCGTCGGCCTGGTCGTCGGGGCCACGGTCGGGACAGCCGTCCAGGAGCTCCAGCTCGACCTGGCAGCGGTCAATGGACCGCTGCTGTCACCGGGCGTGGGTGCCCAGGGAGGCACCACGGACGACCTGCGCCGGGTCTTCGGCGACGCGCTCCCGAACGTCCTGCCGGCCAGCAGCCGGGAGGTGCTGACGGCCGGACCGGACGTCGCGTCCCTGCGTGACCGCGCCCTCCAGACCAGCGCCGCGCTGGGTGCCCTGCTGCGCTGACGGCTCCTCTGGAGGGCACGTGGGGGCCACCTCGACGCGAAACCCCCGTGCGCGGTTGCTATTGTCGGAAGACATCACGGATCGACCCATGACGTGACACGAAGTACGTGCCGACCTGCCTGCAAGGAGTACCACCGTGGCCCTACCCCCGTTGACCCCGGAGCAGCGTGCCGCGGCCCTCGAGAAGGCTGCAGTCGCCCGCCGGGAGCGTGCTGCGGTCAAGAACCGTCTGAAGTACGCGCAAGGCTCCCTCAAGGAGGTCATCACCGACGGCAAGGCCAATGAGGTCGTCGGCAAGATGAAGGTCTCCGCGCTGCTGGAGTCGATGCCCGGTGTCGGCCGGGTCCGCGCCCGCCAGATCATGGAGGAGGTCGGCATCTCCGAGAGCCGCCGCGTCCGTGGTCTCGGCGCCAACCAGATCTCGGCTCTGCTCACGCGCTTCGACGAGGCGTGAGCCGACCCGTTCCCGCAGGCGAGGACCGCCCGAGGCGGCTCGTCGTGCTCGCCGGTCCGACCGCGGTCGGCAAGGGCACCCTGTCCGCCTACGTGCGCGACAACTTCCCCGAGGTGTGGCTCTCCGTGAGTGCCACGACCCGCCAGCCCCGCCCCGGCGAGGTGGAGGGCACGCACTACCACTTCGTCGACACCGACGAGTTCGCCCGGATGGAGCGGGACGGCGAGCTGCTCGAGTCGGCGATCGTGCACGGGTTCAACCACTACGGCACCCCACGTGGCCCCGTCGAGCAGGCGCTGCGCGACCACCGGATGGCGCTTCTGGAGATCGACCTCCAGGGCGCGCGCCAGGTGCGGGCCACCATGCCGGAGGCCCTGTTCGTCTTCCTGGCCCCGCCGAGCTGGGACGAGCTGGTCCGTCGGCTGGTCGGTCGCGGCACCGAGGACGAGGCGGAACGCACCCGTCGGCTGGAGACGGCCAAGGTCGAGATGGCCGCCGAGGACGAGTTCGACGTGACCATCGTCAACGACGACGTTCGTCGTGCGGCCGAAGAACTCGTATCATTGATGCGATCGCACTGACGACGCCGTCACCACGAGAACGTCAGCAGTCAAGACAAGACCTACAGAAGTGAGTACCCCCGTGTCTGGAACCGTCGCCAACCCGATCGGCATCACCAACCCGCCGATCGACGACCTGCTCACCAAGGCCGACTCCAAGTACGCCCTGGTCATCTTCTCGGCCAAGCGCGCCCGCCAGATCAACGCGTACTACTCCCAGCTCCAGGAGGGCCTGCTCGAGAACGTGGGCCCGCTGGTCGACAGCCAGGTGCACGAGAAGCCGATGTCCATCGCGCTGCGTGAGATCAACGAGGGCCTCGTCACCTCCGAGCCGATCGAGGGCTGAGAACCACCACCATGGCGCGCATCGTCCTCGGTGTCAGTGGTGGCATCGCGGCCTACAAGGCCTGTTCGCTGCTGCGGCTGTTCACCGAGGCGGGGCACGACGTGACGGTCGTGCCCACCTCCTCGGCGCTGCAGTTCGTCGGCGCACCCACGTGGGAGGCGCTGTCGGGCAAACCCGTGCACACCGAGGTCTGGGACTCCGTGCACGAGGTGCCGCACGTCCGACTGGGCCAGACCGCCGACCTCGTGGTCGTCGCGCCCGCCACGGCTGACCTGCTCGCCAAGGCCGCCCACGGGCTGGCCGGCGACCTGCTCACCAACGTCCTGCTGACCGCCCGCTGCCCGGTCGTCATGGCCCCGGCGATGCACACCGAGATGTGGGAGCACGCGGCCACGCAGGCGAACGTGTCCACGCTGGCCGAACGCGGCATACACATCATCCCGCCGGCGTCGGGGCGCCTCACTGGCGCCGACACCGGACCCGGGCGGCTCCCCGAGCCCGAGGCCATGTTTGCCGTGTGCGAGCGGATCCTCGCCCACCCCGCCCCCCACACGCGGATGGCGTTCGACGCCGACCAGCCAGCCGCGACAGCGCCGATCCTGCCGGGCTCGCAGGAGCTCGCGGGTCGCACCGTCGTCGTGTCGGCGGGAGGCACCCGTGAGCCGCTCGACCCCGTGCGCTACCTGGGCAACCGGAGCTCGGGCAAGCAGGGGTACGCCCTGGCTGCCGTGGCCGCGAGCCGGGGCGCCTCGGTGACTCTCGTCGCCGCGAACACCGCGCTCGCCGCGCCCCCCGGGGTCACCGTCGTGCCCGTGTCGACCGCCCTCGAGCTGCAGGCCGCCGTCGAGCGAGCCGCCAAGGACGCCGACGTCGTCGTGATGGCAGCCGCCGTGGCCGACTTCCGCCCGGCGCACTACACCGACGCCAAGATCAAGAAGTCGCACGACCCGGCCGACCCCGACGCGGCCCCGACCATCACGCTCGTGCGCAACCCCGACGTCCTCGCAGGGCTGGTCGAGGCGCGCGGCGAGGAGGCCACACCGGTCATCGTCGGGTTCGCCGCCGAGACCGGTGACGAGCACGGTGGAGTGCTCGAGCACGGGCGCGCCAAGCTGGCCCGCAAGGGGTGCGACCTCCTCGTGGTCAACGAGGTGGGTGTCGACAAGACCTTCGGCCGCGACGACAACACCGTGCACATCCTGCGCCAGGGCTCGAGCCACGTCGTCGACGCCGGGCCGGCCTCCAAGGAGGTCGTCGCCGCCGCGGTGTGGGACGCCGTTCAGGAGATCCTCTGACCTAGGTACACTCTCGGGGTCGCGCAGCCGTGCTCGTCCTCGCGGCCCTTGTCAGCACCGTCAGTACCGACAGCACCGACAGCGATCGCCGCCCCGAAGGAGATTTGAGTGTCTGCACGCCTGTTCACGTCCGAGTCAGTCACCGAGGGTCACCCGGACAAGATCTGTGACCAGATCTCCGACTCGATCCTCGACGCCATGCTCGCCCAGGACCCGGGCAGCCGGGTCGCGGTGGAGACGATGGTGACCACCGGCCTCGTGCACGTCGCCGGAGAGGTCACCACCGAGGCCTACGTGGAGATCCCGAAGATCGTCCGTGACACCGTGCTGGGCATCGGCTACGACTCGTCGACCAAGGGCTTCGACGGGGCCTCGTGCGGGGTCGAGGTGTCGATCGGTCAGCAGAGCCCCGACATCGCGCAGGGCGTCGACACCGCCTACGAGAACCGCACCGGTGGCGTGGACCCGCTCGACAAGCAGGGTGCCGGCGACCAGGGCCTGATGTTCGGCTACGCGTGCGAGGACACCGCAGAGCTCATGCCGCTGCCGATCCACCTGGCGCACCGCCTCGCCGAGCGCCTCACCGCGGTCCGCAAGAGCGGCGACGTCGCCTACCTGCGCCCCGACGGCAAGACCCAGGTCACCATCGGCTACGACGGAGACAAGGCGGTCCGGCTCGACACCGTGGTGCTGTCCACGCAGCACGCCGAGGACATCTCCCTCGAGGGCCTGCTCGCCCCCGACATCATCGAGCACGTGATCTCGCCGGTGCTGGCCGAGCTCGCCGACGAGGGCACCGACCTCGACGTGTCGAACTACCGCACCCTGATCAACCCCACCGGCAACTTCGTCATCGGCGGCCCGATGGGTGACGCCGGCCTCACCGGTCGCAAGATCATCGTCGACACCTACGGCGGCATGTCCCGCCACGGTGGCGGTGCCTTCTCCGGCAAGGACCCGTCGAAGGTCGACCGCTCGGCCGCCTACGCCATGCGCTGGGTCGCCAAGAACGTCGTCGCCGCCGGGCTGGCCCGCCGCTGCGAGGTCCAGGTCGCCTACGCCATCGGCAAGGCGCAGCCGGTCGGTCTCTACGTCGAGACCTTCGGCACCGAGTCGGCGCCGGTCGACAAGATCCAGGCCGCCATCGCGTCGGTCTTCGACCTGCGCCCCGGCGCCATCGTCCAGGACCTCGACCTGCTGCGTCCGATCTACAAGCCGACCGCGGCCTACGGCCACTTCGGTCGCACCGAGGCCGGCCACGTCGACAACCCCTTCACCTGGGAGCGCACCGACCGCGTCGAGGCGCTGCAGAAGGCAGTCAAGGGCTAGTCGGACCCGTTCGCTAGGTTCGCTCCCGTGAGTGGACCGGGCGGACAGGGTGAGCAGGCGGGCGAGCAGCTCGCGCTGATCCGCTCTGCCCTCACCAAGCCCGCCCGCACGCCCCGCACCACCGACCAGGCCACCGCGTCCACCGACCCGGTGGCCTCGGTCGTGGTGGACACCGGGCTGGCCCACCTCGCGCGCCCCTTCGAGTACCTCGTGCCCGAGGCGCTGGCCGAGACGGCTGTGCCGGGTGTCCGGGTCAAGGTGCGCTTCGCCGGTCAGGACCTCGACGGGTTCGTGGTCGACCGGCAACCGCAGGCCGAGCACGAGGGACGGCTCGCGCTGATCCGTCGGGTGGTGTCGGCCGAGCCGGTGCTGACGCCGACCCAGCTGCAGGTGGCGACCGAGGTCGCCGCGTCGTGCGCGGGCACCCTCGGCGACGTGCTCCGACTGGCTGTCCCGCCCCGCCACGCGGCAGCGGAGAAGGCGCTCGCCCTCGAGGCGCCCACTCCGGACCCGCTCCCGGCGCCGGCCGCCGCCAGCCCGGCCTGGAGCAGGTATGCCGCGGGGCCGGCCTACCTCGCGCGGCTCGCGGCGGGCGAGTCGCCCGCCGCCTCGTGGCTCGCGCTGCCGACCGTGTCCCCCGAGCAGGACTGGCCGGCCGCGCTGGCCGCTGCTGCCGCCGCCACGCTCGCCGCCGGGCGCGGGAGCGTGCTGGTCGTGCCCGACCACCGCGACGTCGCCCGCGTGGACGCCGCGCTCACCGCCGCCCTCGGACCGGGGCGGCACGTCCGCCTCACCGCCGACCAAGGTCCCCAGGCCCGCTACACCGCGTGGCTCAAGGTCCTGCGGGGCCATGTGTCCGTCGTGGTCGGCACCCGCGCAGCTGCTTTCGCGCCGGTCCGCGAGCTCGGCCTCGTGGCGTGGTGGGACGACGGCGACGACCTGCTCGACGAGCCCCGGGCCCCCTACCCCCACGTGCGTGACGTACTGCTCGCGCGAGCACGGGTGGAGGGCGCCGCGGTGCTCTCCGGTGGCTTCACCCGCACCGCCGCGGTGCAGCGCCTCGTCGAGACCGGCGACCTGCGCGTCATCGCTGGTGCGTCGGTGCGCGGGGTGGTCCCTCGGGTCCAGGTCGCGGGCGAGGGCGTCGAGGTCGAGCGCGATGCCGCGGCCGCATCGGCCCACCTGCCGTCGATCGCCTGGCGCACGGCCAAGGCTGCGCTGGAGAGCGGACCCGTGCTCGTCCAGGTGCCCCGCCGTGGCTACGTGCCCTCCCTCTCCTGCCAGACCTGCCGCACCGCCGTGCGCTGCGGGCACTGCGGCGGCCCCGTCGCGCTCGGGTCCCGCCGGGCCGAGCCCGCCTGCCGCTGGTGCGGTCGTGGCGTGGGCCGGTTCGAGTGCCGGCACTGCGGCGGTCGCGAGCTGCGCTCGTCGGTCGTCGGCGCCCGGCGCACCGCCGAAGAGCTGGGCCGGGCCTTCCCCGGGGTGCCGGTGCACACCTCGGGCGCCGGCGCTGTCCTCGAGCGGGTGGCGGCCACGCCGGCCCTCGTCATCGCCACCCCGGGCGCCGAGCCGGTGGCCGAGGGCGGGTATGCCGCGTGCCTCCTGCTCGACGCCTGGGCCAGTCTCGACCGGCCAACCCTCGATGCTGGTGAGGAGGCCCTGCGGCGCTGGACCGCCGCCGGCGCCCTCACTCGCGGCGCCCTCGACGGTGGGCAGCTGGTGCTGTGCGGTGCCCCCACCCACACGACGCTGCCCGTGGTCGAGGCCCTGGTCCGCTGGGACCCGGCGTGGTTCGCGGCTCGCGAGCTCGCCGACCGTCGGGAGCTCTCCCTGCCTCCGACCGTGGCCCTCGCCGCGGTCACCGGGGAGCGCCGGGCCGTTGACGCGGCGCTGCGGCTGGCCCACCTGCCTGACGGCGTCGACCGCCTCGGACCGCTCCAGGTGGCCGACGACGCGGACCGCATGCTCCTGCGGTGTCCCCTGGACCAACGGGCGGCCCTCGCCGAGTCGCTGGCAGCCATGCGGTCGGTCCGCAGCGCCCGCAAGGAGAAGGCCTCGATCCAGGTGCGGATGGACCCGCGCGACCCCGCCACCTGACCGCGTCGTCCCCGGGCGGCGGGTCTTGCCCTGCATCGGGCGCCGCGAGGCCCCGCCTAGACTGCTGCGCGTGTCGATCCAGAACATCCGCCTCTTCGGTGATCCCGTCCTCCGCACGCCCGCGGCGCCCGTCGTGGACTTCGACCGGGAGCTGCGCCAGCTCGTGAAGGACCTCACCGAGACGATGGTGGACGCGCCAGGAGCAGGTTTGGCGGCTCCGCAGATCGGCGTCGGGCTGCGGGTGTTCACCTACTGGGTCGACGGCGAGCTGGGCCACCTGGTCAACCCCGACCTCGACCTGTCGACCGACCTGCAGGAGGGCGAGGAGGGCTGCCTGTCCTTCCCCGGGCTGCGCTTCGAGACGCCGCGCGCGCTGCGCACGGTCGCCAAGGGCTTCAACCAGTTCGGTGAGCCGGTGGTCATCGAGGGGTCCGAGCTGCTCGCCCGCTGCCTCCAGCACGAGACCGACCACCTCGACGGGATCCTCTTCATCGACCGGATGGACCGCGAGCAGCGCAAGGCGGCCATGCGGGCGATCCGCGAGGCCGAGTGGGGCGGTGGCACGACCCCGGTGGTCAAGGTCAGCCCGCACGCCACCTTCGGCCGGGGTATGTGATGCGTCTGGTCTTCGCCGGCACTCCCGCGCCGGCGGTGCCGTCGCTCGACGCCCTGGTTGCCTCCCCCCACGACGTCGTGGCCGTCATCACCCGCCCCGACGCCCGGGCCGGGCGTGGTCGGGGGGTCGTCACGTCGCCGGTCCGCCAGCGGGCCGAGGAGCTCGGCATCGAGGTGCTGACGCCCGACCGTCCCCGGGACCCCGACTTCCTCGACCGGCTCCGCGAGCTCGCCCCCGACGCGTGCCCGGTCGTCGCGTACGGCGCCCTGATCCCGCAGGTCGCGCTCGACATCCCGCGCCACGGCTGGGTCAACCTGCACTTCTCGCTGCTGCCCGCCTGGCGCGGGGCCGCGCCGGTGCAGCACGCCGTCATGGCGGGCGACGAGGTGACCGGTGCGTCGACGTTCCTCATCGAGGCCGGTCTCGACACCGGCCCGGTGTTCGGCCTGATGACCGAGCGGATCCGCCCCCGCGACACCTCGGGCGACCTGCTGGACCGGCTCGCCGAGGGTGGGGCGGGACTGCTCGTCGCCACGATGGACGGGCTCGCCGACGGCTCCCTGACCCCGGTCCCACAGTCCGACGAAGGGGTGTCGCTCGCCCCCAAGCTGGAGGTCGCCGACGCCCAGGTGCGCTGGGACCGTCCGGCGGTCGCCGTCGACCGCCTGGTGCGCGGGTGCACCCCCGCACCCGGCGCGTGGTCCACCTTCCGTGACACCCGGGTCAAGCTCGCCCCCGTGCTCCCCGACCTCGCGTATGCCGGTCCGGCGCTGTCGCCGGGGGAGCTCGCTGCGGGGAAGCGTGAGGTGCACGTCGGCACGGCGAGTGGCGTGGTGCGCCTCTCGGCGGTGCAGCCGCACGGCAAGAAGGAGATGGCCGCGGCCGACTGGGCCCGCGGCGTCCGTATCGACGTGGGAGAGCGGTTCAGCCATGAGTGATCAGGGACCACGGAACCCGCACCCGGACGAGGGCGGCCGGCGCAATGCCAGGGGTCGCCAGCGACCAGAGCGCACGCATGGTGGCCGGGAACGCTCTGCGCAGCGACCGAGTGAGCGCAACCGTGGTGGTGACCCGCAGCGGCTCGCGGCCTACACGGTCCTGCGGGCCGTCGCCGACGGCGCCTACGCCAACCTCGAGCTCCCGAGGGTGCTCCGCGACCGTGGCATCCAGGGGCGTGATGCCGCGTTCACGACGGAGCTCGTCTACGGCGCGATCCGGATGCACGGCCTCTACGACCCGGTCATCGCCGTGGCGGCCGGGCGGGCCCCGGACAAGATCGACCCCAACGTCCTCGACACGCTCCGGCTCGGGGCCCACCAGCTCCTGGGCATGCGGGTACCGACCCACGCCGCCGTCGACGAGACGGTGGGCCTGGCGCGCAAGGTGAACGGTGCCGGGGCGGCCGGGTTCGTCAATGCCGTCATGCGACGGGTCAGCGAGCGCGACCTCGAGGCGTGGCTGGCGGAGGTCGTCCCGTCGGGCGAGCTCACCGCACAGCTGGCCGTCGAGCAGTCCCACCCCGAATGGATCGTCAAGGCCCTGCGCGCTGCGCTGCTCGGCCACGGCGCCGCGACCGCAGAGACCGTGGACGCCGAGCTCACCGCGCTGGTGACCGCGGACAACGCCCCGGCCAAGGTCTCGCTGGTCGCCCGCCCCGGGCTGGCCACCGTGCGCGAGCTCGTCGACGCCGGGGCGTCCGCCTCGCCGCTCTCACCGCTCGGTGCGGTGCTCGAGGGAGGCGACCCGGGCGGCATACCGGCGGTGCGTGAGGGACGCGCAGCGGTCCAGGACGAGGGCTCGCAGCTGGTCGCCCTCGCGCTCGCACGCGTGCCGGTCGAGTCCTCGGGTGCCGAGCAGTGGCTCGACCTCTGCGCAGGCCCGGGAGGGAAGGCCGGGCTGCTCGCCGGACTGGCCGTCGAGGCCGGCGCCGACCTGACCGCCAACGAGGTCAGCGACCACCGCACCGACCTGGTGCGGCAGACGCTGCGACCGGCCATCGCGAGGGCGCGCGCCGAGGGCCGATCCGTCATCGTGCGCACCAGCGACGGCCGGCTGGTGGGCGAGGACGAGCCCGGCCGGTACGACCGGGTGCTGGTCGACGCCCCCTGCACCGGGCTGGGCGCGCTGCGGCGTCGCCCGGAGGCGCGGTGGCGCCGAACGCCGGCCGATCTCGCCGACCTGGGCAAGCTCCAGCGCGAGCTGCTCGCCTCCGCGATCGACGCCACGGCCGTCGGTGGGGTCATCGCCTACGCGACCTGCAGTCCCCACCTGGCCGAGACGTCGTTCGTCGTGGGTGACGTGACCAAACGGCGCACCGACGTCGAGCTCCTCGACGCCCGCGAGTTCGTGCTGGGGGCCGACGGTGCGCAGGTCGTCGTGCCGGGAGCGGGACCGACCGTGCAGCTGTGGCCGCACGTCCACGGCACCGACGGGATGTTCCTGGCGCTGCTGCGCAAGAAGGCCTGACCTCGGTCCGGCCACCGGAATAGTCGCCACGGGTGGCAGGTTGGCCCACAGGTGAACACCCCCGCGCTGTCCGTCCTCGACCTCGTCCCTGTCCGTCAGGACCAGAGCACTGGTCAGGCGTTGGCCGCGACCCGGTCACTGGCGCAGGTCGCCGATCGGCACGGCTACCGGCGCTACTGGCTGGCAGAACACCACAACATGCCCGCGGTCGCGGCGACGAACCCGCCTGTGCTCATCGCCATGGTCGCGGCGGCCACGGAACGGATCCGCGTCGGCTCTGGCGGCGTGATGCTGCCGAACCACGCACCCCTCGTGGTAGCCGAGCAGTTCGCGCTGCTCGAGGCGGCGCACCCGGGGCGGATCGACCTCGGCATCGGTCGGGCGCCCGGCACCGACCCGGTGACCAGCTACGCCCTGCGGCACGGCGCCGGGGGAGTGGAGGCCGACGCGGTGGCGCGGTTCCCGCAGTACGTCGACGACGTCATCTCGCTGATGTCGACCGAGGGCGTGGGCATCCGGGTCGGCGGCGAGGTCCACCCGCTGAACGCCACCCCACGCGCCGAGTCGGTGCCGGAGGTGTGGCTGCTCGGCTCGTCGGACTACTCAGCTCGGCTCGCCGCTGAGCGCGGACTGCCGTACGTCTTCGCCCACCACTTCTCGGGTCGGGGCACCGCGGCTGCCCTGGAGCTCTACCGGTCGGGGTACACGCCGACTGCGAGCCATCCGACCCCTCGCACCTTCCTCACCCTCAACGTCGTGGTGGCGCCCACCCAGGCCGAGGCCGACCGGCTCGTGCTGCCCAACCTGGCGTCGATGGTGGCGCTGCGCACCGGTGGCCCGCTGGCGGCCCAGCTGCTCGTCGAGCACGCCGAGGACGCGGGGATCGCGGACGCGCACCGGGCGCTCGCCGACGAGATGCGGAGCCGTTGGGTGGTCGGTACGCCGGACGCGGTCGCCGCTCAGGTGGCTGCGCTGGCGGCCGAGCACGCCGTCGACGAGGTCATGGTGCATCCCGTCGCGGGTGCACTGGCGGGTACGCCGGCCGACCGGGCCCCGGCTCGAGAGGCGACCCTGTCCCTGCTGGCCGAGGCCTTCGGGCAGCAGGCCGCCTGAGCCGCCTGGGTACTACCCGCCAGGGTCCGAGGTCAGCGGGTGGCGTCGAGGTCGGCGAGCAGCTCGGCGACCTCCGCGGCGGCAGGCAGCTCGCCCAGCTCGAGGTGGCCGACGCGGGCGGTGCGCAGGTGACGTCGAGCGTCGTCGAGTCGCCCGAGGTGGAGGGCGACCACCCCCTGGGTGCGTTCGAGCGTCGTCGACAGGCTGGGCGAGCCGACGAGGTCGCCGCGCTGCACGGCCTCGTCGAGGTGCTGCTGCGCGAGCCGAGCTTCCCCGGACAGGGCGTAGGCCTCCGCGAGCCTGGCATGGACGGCGGCCAGTCCGGGGGCGTTGTCCGGTCGGACCGACAGCAGCGCCAGCGCCGTCGTGAACTGGGCCAGGGCGCCCGCCGCGTCGCTCCGAGCCAGGGCAGCCTCGCCGAGGTGGTGGTGGCAGTACCCCGTGTCGACCTCGCGACCGGCCATGCTGGAGCCGGCGTAGGCGGCGCGGGCCTGTCGAACCAGGGCCTCGCCCTCTGTCAGCCGCCCCCTGCGGATGTGCAGGTCACCGAGGATGCGCAGGCGGCCGGACTCCTCGTCCGGTTCGGCGTCGGGGGCCGCGAGCAGTCGTAGGGCGGTGGCGTCGTCGCCAGTCTCGATGGCCACCTGGGCACGTTGGTGGCGGACGATGCCCCCGCTCGGGTCGTCGCCGAGGACGGCGACGGACTCGGCGTAGCGACCCATGGCGATCAGGGCCCCGGCTCGGAGGTGCAGGTCGAGGTCGCCGACGCGGTCGGACACCGAGGTGGGCACTCGACTCGTGTCGAGGAGGCGCAGGGCGAGCTCGTTCCGGCCGGTCAGCAGCGCGCTCGTGGCGCGGAGCCGGTCGGCCAACGGTCGGTAGGCCTTCGGTGGGGCACGGTGTGCGAGCACGCGCTCGTGGTCGCCACCCATCAACAGCGTCGTCATCGACGTGATGGTGCGCCGGGCCCGCCAGTGCGCGACGGCGACGATCAGGATGGCCACGAGGGCGAACCCGAGCACGGCGGTCATCAGCGGGGTCACGCTCGAAGTCTGGCGGGTGGGGCCGGGCGCTCGTGCGGGTCTGGCCCGAGGCCGTCCGTTGGGACTAGGACGGCCCCCTACTACTGTTGCCCGCGTGCAGATCTCGCCCAGCATCCTGTCCGCGGACTTCGCCAACCTGGAGACCGAGCTCCGCCGCATCGCGAACGCCGACTGGGCCCACGTGGACGTGATGGACGGGCACTTCGTGCCCAACCTCACCCTCGGGCTCCCCGTCGTCGAGGCACTGGCCCGGGTCAGCCCCATCCCGCTGGACTGCCACCTCATGATCGAGGACCCCGACCGGTGGGCGCCGATGTATGCCGAGGCGGGCGGTTCGTCGGTGACGTTCCACATCGAGGCTGCGCACGACCCGCGTTCCCTGGCCCGGAACCTCCGCGGGCTCGGCGCCCGCGCAGGGATGGCGATCAAGCCGGGCACGTCGTTCGCCCCCTACGAGGACCTCCTGCCAGACCTCGACATGGTCCTGGTGATGACGGTCGAGCCCGGGTTCGGTGGCCAGTCGTTCATGGCCGACCAGATGCCCAAGGTCGCCCAGGTCCGCGAAGCGGTCCGGCGCCACGGTGGTGAGATCTGGGTGCAGGTCGACGGGGGAGTGTCGGCCAGCACCATCGAGCAGTGCGCCGAGGCAGGGGCTGACGTGTTCGTGGCGGGGTCGGCCGTCTACGGGGCCGAGGACGCCGCCGCAGCGGTCGACGAGCTGCGCGAGCTCGCCGCAGGTCACGAGCACTGAGCTGACTTACGCCCGCCTCGGTCAGCCGAACGCCGGAAGCCGTGGCTGGTCAGCCGGACTCGTCCCACCCCCGGGTAGGCGGGTGATAACCGACCGCAGGTCTGGAGCCACCTCGCGGTGCGGGCCTAGAGTCTGCTCATGGCGGAGGCGGGCAGTCGCAGCCGGCTGGCCAACGCCGCGGTCGCGTTCACCAGCAACGCCCGCAACCCCCAGCTGCGGCGGGCGCAGCTGAGCTTCCTCGGGGCCTGGACCGCCGAGTGGGCCTTCACGGTGGCCCTCGGGATCGTCGCCTACCGCGCCGGCGGTGCCACCGCCCTCGGGCTCGTCGGGCTGATCCGCATGGTCCCTGCCGCTGTGTGTGCGCCCCTCCTCTCGCCCCTGGCCGACCGTGGCCGGCGCGAACGCGTCCTGGTCGTGGTCTCCATGGTGCGTGGGGCCGTCACGGCTGCCGCCGCGGTGGTGGCCGCGGTCGGCGCGCCACCGGTCCTCATCTATGCACTCGCCGTCCTCTCGACGATCGCGGCCACCCTGTTCCGGCCTGCCCACTCCGCGCTGCTCCCGTCCCTGTGCCACACGGGCAGCGAGCTGGCCAGCGCCAACGTGGTGCGCGGGCTGCTCGACTCCGCCGCCACGCTGGTCGGACCGCTGCTCGCCGCGGTGCTCCTGGAGGTCGCCGACGTGTCCGCGGTCTTCTGGGTGGCCGCCGCGGCGTCGTGGTGGTCGGCCCTGCTGCTGCTCCGCCTTCGGTACGAGGCCCCGCCTCGCCCGGCGGCGGCCAGCAGCCCCCGCCTGGTCCGTGAGGTGGTCGACGGGCTCAAGGCGGTCACCCGCCACCGGGGTCTGGCCCTGGTCCTCGGCCTGGCGGCGGCTCAGTCCTTCACCCGTGGCGCGCTGACCGTGCTGTCCGTCGTCGTGGCCATCGAGCTGCTCGGCACGGGGGAGTCCGGGGCCGGCGCGCTCATGACGGCGGTCGGGGTGGGTGCGGTGCTCGGCTCGCTGGCTGCCTCCCTCCTCGTGGGCACCCGACGTCTGGCAGTGTGGTTCGCGGTCGGCGTCGCGTTGTGGGGGCTGCCGATCGCGCTCATCGGCGTCGTCCCGCAGGAGGGGGCGGCGCTCGGCCTGATCGCCCTCGTCGGCATCGGCAACGCGCTGGTCGACGTCGCCGGGTTCACCCTGTTGGCGCGGATGGCCCCCGACGAGGTGCTGGCGCGGGTGTTCGGGGTGTTGGAGAGCCTGGTCGCGGTGTCGGTCGGCGTCGGCGCGCTCGTCGCGGCGTGGGTCGTCGACGGGTTCGGCCCGCGCTCGGCGCTCTTCGGCATCGGCCTCCTGTGCCCGGTGCTCGCCGTGGCCTCGTGGGGGCGGCTGCGGCAGCTGGACCGCTCGGTGGGCGGCCACGACCTCGACGTCCAGCTCCTCCAGCAGGTGCCGATGCTCCGCACCCTGCCGCTGCCGTCCATCGAGCAGCTGGCTCGCGGTCTGGAACCGGTCGCCGTCCCCGCCGGGCAGGTGGTGTTCAGCCAGGGTGACGTGGGCGACCGCTACTTCGTCATCGAGTCCGGTGCGGTCGAGGTCCTGGGCGACGGGGCGCTCGTCACCACCCTCGGGCCGGGGGAGGGCTTCGGCGAGATCGCCCTCCTGCGCGACTCCCGCAGGACCGCGACCGTGGTGGCGCGCACCGACGTACGGCTGCGCGCCCTGCTCTCGACCCGGTTCCTGGCGGTGGTCCTCGGCTTCACGCCGGCGGCCCGTGCAGCCGCCGCGGATGTCGACCGCATGGTCGACCGGTTCGTCCCCGAGGACCCGGGGTCCACCGACCGGTCGTGAGGACCATCACGCGGACCGGTCGGCGCCGACCCGCTGACCCTGCGGCATACTGGAGGCTGACGTGCTCCGGGGTCGGTGCAATTCCGAACCGGCGGTGACAGTCCGCGACCCGACCGCAGCCAGCGGCCGGTTGACTGGGTGGAACTCCCAGACCGACGGTGAGAGTCCGGATGGTAGGCAGCACGCAACAGCGGGACCAGTGGGTCCGCGGTGTGGCACCAGCCTCCCCGCGTCACTGATCTCGCCCAGCAGGCCAGCCCTGCACGACCCCCGGAGCTCGACCATCGGTCTCGAGCGAGGGCAGGACAGTGGCAGAGCAACCAGACGACACGGCGATGATGAGCCGTGCCCTGGCGCTGGCTGCCCACGGTCCGGACGCCGACGCCAACCCGCGAGTCGGGTGTGTGCTCGTCGACCCCGAGGGTGAGGTCGTGGCAGCGGGCTGGCACCACGGGGCCGGCACCCCGCACGCGGAGGCCGACGCGCTCGAGGCGGCGGGCGAACGCGCGGCGGGCACCACGGCATACGTCACGCTCGAACCGTGCAACCACGTCGGGCGCACGCCCTCCTGTGCCAGGGCCTTGTATGCCGCGGGCGTGAGCCGCCTGGTCTACGCCCAGGCCGACCCCAACCCGGTCGCGGCCGGCGGGGCGGCCTGGCTGCTCCGCAAGGGCGTGGTCGTGCAGTCGGGCGTCCTCGCCGAGGAGGCGCTGGCGCTCAACCCGACCTGGACGCACCTGGTCACCACCGGCCTCCCGTGGGTGACGTGGAAGCTCGCGACCACCCTCGACGGCCGCAGCGCGGCAGCCGACGGCACCAGCCAGTGGATCACCGGTGAGGAGGCGCGGGCCGACGTGCACGAGCAGCGGTCGCGGTGTGGGGCGATCCTGGTGGGCACCGGCACGGCCCTGCTCGACGACCCCCAGCTGACCGCCCGCAAGCCCGACGGTTCGCTCTACCCGCACCAGCCGATCCGGGTGGTGATGGGGGAGCGCGACCTGCCCGCCACGGCACGGGTGCTCGACGACGCGGCGCCGACCTGGCAGCTGCGCACCCGGGACCCCAAGCACGTCCTGACTGCGCTGGCCGAGGCCGGCGTCCACCACGTCTGGCTGGAGGGCGGGCCCACCGTCGCGGCGGCCCTCATGTCGGGCGGCCTGGTCGACGAGATCGTCGCCTACGTCGCCCCGGTCCTGCTGGGCCGCGGTCGTCCTTCGGTCAGCGACCTCGGCATCACCACCATCGACCAGGCACTTCGCTTGCGTCCCACCGACATCACGCTGATCGGCCACGACGTGCGGATCACCGCAGCCCTGAAGGAGACCGCCTGATGTTCACCGGAATCGTGGAGGAGCTCGGCCACGTCGTCGCGCTCGAGCCCGGCGCCACGTCGGCCCGACTCACCGTCGCGGGGCCGCTCGTCACGTCCGACGCGGTCCACGGGGCGTCCATCTCGGTCAACGGCGTCTGCCTGACGGTCGTGGAGCACGGCGAGGGGCAGTTCACCGTCGACGTCATGGCCGAGACCCTCGACCGCAGCAGCCTCGGGGGGCTCGGGGTGGGTGACCCGGTCAACCTGGAGCGGGCGATGTCGGCCACGAGCCGGTTCGGTGGGCACATCGTCCAGGGCCATGTCGACGGCACCGCCGAGATCCTCGACCGCATCCCCGGCGACCGCTGGGAGGTCGTGCAGATGAGCCTTCCCGAGTCGTTGGCCCGCTACGTGGTCGAGAAGGGGTCGATCACGGTCGACGGGGTCAGCCTCACGGTGTCGGCCCTCACCGGGTCCACCGACGGCGCCGCCACCTTCAGCGTCTCGCTGATCCCCACCACGCTTGCCCTGACCACATTGGGACACAAGGGAGTTGGCGATCAAGTCAACCTCGAGGTCGATGTCCTGGCCAAGTACGTCGAACGCCTGATCACCTCCAAGGAGACCATCGCATGAACTGGCTCGAACAGCTCTTCTCGGCCGAGCTCACCATCGGCAGCAGCCACATCCTGTGGCGTGAGATCGTCGGCAACGCCTTCGGTTTCGCGTCCGCGATCGGCGGCATGCGTCGGCGCGTGTGGGCCTGGCCCGTCGGCATCATCGGCAACGCGCTGCTGTTCACGGTGTTCTTCGGTGTCGCGTTCAGCAACCCGCAGCAGGAGACGTTGTACGGCCAGGCCGGGCGGCAGATCTTCTTCATCATCACCAGCGTCTACGGCTGGTGGCGCTGGAACCAGGTGCGGTCCCRCCGGCATGGCGCTGACGACGCCCCTGCCATCACGCCACGGTGGGCCACCGCCACCGAACGACTGCAGTACGTGGGCTTCTGGGTCGCCGGCGTCGTCGTGATCCAGTGGGTGTTCGCGTCGATCGGCAGCGGTCCGTTCTGGCAGGCGCCGCGCTGGTACTTCTGGTGCGACGCCTGGATCTTCATCGGCTCCATCGTGGCGACCTACGCGATGGCGCGCGGCTGGAACGACTTCTGGCTCGCCTGGATCGCCGTCGACCTGGTCGGTGTGCCGCTCCTGTGGCACTCGAAGTTCTACCCGTCGGCCATCCTCTACGTCGTCTACGGCGCCCTGGTCATCTACGGGTTCTTCGTGTGGCTCAAGGCCTCTCGTGAGGAGCGCGACCCGGCGCCCGAGCTGAGTGAGGTCTCGGCATGATCGGCCTGGCCACCGTCGAGGACGCCTTCGCAGTTCTGTGCGAGGGACGGCCGGTGCTGGTCACCGACAGCGCGGACCGGGAGAACGAGGGCGACGTGATCCTCGCGGCGCAGACCCTCACCGACGAGTGGCTGGCCTGGACGATCCGCCACACGAGTGGCTACATCTGCGCGCCGGTCACCGACGCGACCGCCGACCGCCTCGGCCTGCCGCTGATGGTGGCCGAGAACCGCGATCCGTTGCGGACCGCCTACACGGTGAGCATCGACGCGGCCGAGGGAGTCTCGACCGGCATCAGCGCCGCGGACCGCGCCCGGACCATCCGGCTCCTCGCCGACCCCCTTTCGACCCCGGCGTCGTTCGTGCGTCCCGGACACGTGATCCCGTTGCGGGCCAAGGCGGGTGGGGTCCTCGAGCGGCCGGGCCACACCGAGGCGGCAGTCGACTTGTGTCGGCTCGCCGGGCTGGCACCTGCCGGAGCGATCGGCGAGCTGGTCAACGACGACGGCACGATGATGCGCCTGCCGGAAGTGCTCGCCACCGGTGCCGTCCACGACGTGCCGGTCATCACCATCGAGCAGCTCGTGGCCTGGCGCCAGCTGCACGACCGCGTCGAGACGCTGGCCGAGACCACCCTGCCCACCCGGCACGGGGAGTTCGCGACGATCGGGTTCCGTGACCGGCTGACCGGTGACGAGCACGTCGCCCTGGTCAGCCCCAGGGGTGCCCACGGTCCGGCTCCCTTGGTGCGACTGCACTCCGAGTGCCTGACGGGCGACGCCTTCGGGTCCCTGCGCTGCGACTGCGGGCCACAGCTCGAGCGGTCGATGGAGCGGATCGCCGCCGAGGGTGGCGTGCTCGTCTACCTGCGCGGGCACGAGGGGCGCGGCGTCGGCCTGGTGTCGAAGCTGCAGGCCTACGCCCTCCAGGACGCCGGGCTCGACACCGTCGACGCCCAGCTCGAGCTCGACCTGCCCGTCGACGGCAGGGAGTATGCCGCCGGCGCGGCCATCCTCTCCGCGCTCGGCCTGTCGTCGGTGCGGCTGCTCACGAACAACCCGGCGAAGGTCGAGGCGCTCTCGCGCTACGGCATCGACGTGGCGGCCGTCGAGCGCCTGTCGATCGCGCCGAACGCCGCCAACCGTGCCTACCTGCGCACCAAGCGCGACCGGATGGGCCACGACCTCGTGGTTGACGCGAGCGACCAGGGGGCCAGCGCGTGAGCGGACACGGTGCCCCTGCTGTCACGGCGGACGGGAGCGGCCTGCGCGTCGCGATCGTGGCCGCCTCGTGGCACACCGAGGTGATGGACGGGCTGGTCGCGGGTGCGCAACGAGCCCTGGCCGAGGCCGGCGTCGTCGACGTGCCGCTCGTGCGGGTGCCGGGCACGGTGGAGCTCACCGTCGCGTGCGCGCGGCTCGCCCCGGCATACGACGCGCTGGTCGCGCTGGGGGTCGTGATCCGCGGTGGCACCCCGCACTTCGACTACGTCTGCTCGGGGGTCACGCACGGGCTGGCCCAGGTGAGCGTGCACACGGGGATACCCATCGGGTTCGGGGTGCTCACGTGTGACGACGACGCCCAGGCGCTCGACCGCGCGGGGCTGCCGGGATCGAGTGAGGACAAGGGGCACGAGGCGGCGATGGCCGCCGTGGCGACCGCGGTCACCCTCGGCGACCTCGCTCCCCGTACCCTTGGCGCGTGAAGACTTTCGACGACCTGTACGCCGAGCTGGCCGAGAAGGCGGTGAGCCGACCCGAGGGGTCCGGCACCGTCGCCGCGCTGGACGCCGGCGTGCATGCCATCGGCAAGAAGATCGTGGAGGAGGCGGCCGAGGTCTGGATGGCCGCCGAGCACGAGGGCAAGGACCGCACGGCCGAGGAGATCAGCCAGCTGCTCTACCACCTGCAGGTGCTCATGGTCGCGGCCGAGATCTCCCTCGACGACGTCTACAGCCACCTCTAGCACCCACCACCGGCACCGCCAGTAACCACCAGCGCCAGTAACCACCGCCGCCAGCAACCACCGTCCTCCGGCAACCGCCGCCAGACCACCACATTCAGGAAGGCACGCACATGTTGCGCATCGCCGTCCCCAACAAGGGTTCGCTGTCCGAGCCGGCTGTCGAGATGCTGCGCGAGGCGGGCTACCGCACGCGCCGCGACACCAAGGAGCTCGTGCTCACCGACACCGACAACGAGGTCGAGTTCTTCTACCTGCGACCGCGGGACATCGCGGTCTACGTCGGCTCCGGCACCGTCGACTGCGGGGTCACCGGCCGCGACCTGCTGCTCGACGCCGGCAGCGCCGCCATCGAGGTGATGACGCTCGGCTTCGGTGGCTCCACGTTCCGGTATGCCGCGAAGCCCGGCACCTGCTCCAGCGTCGCCGAGATCTCGGGTCATCGCGTCGCGACCAGCTACCCGGGGCTCGTCGGCAAGCACCTGGCCGACCAGGGCGTCAGCGCCCAGGTGGTCCGCCTCGACGGCGCCGTCGAGACCGCGATCACCCTCGGGGTGGCCGATGTCATCGCCGACGTGGTCGAGACCGGCACGACGCTGCGCCAGCAGGGCCTGGAGATCTTCGGCGAGGAGATCCTGCGCAGCGAGGCGGTGCTGATCCGTCGCGAGGGCTCGCACGAGACCGCGGCCGTCGAGGTGCTGCGCCGCCGGCTGACCGGCGTGGTCACCGCCCGTCACTACGTGATGCTCGACTACGACGTGCCGGCCGCGCTGGTGGATGCGGCCTGCGCCATCACCCCGGGGCTCGAGTCGCCGACCGTCTCGGCGCTCCAGAACAAGGACTGGGCCGCCGTGCGGGCCATGGTCCCTCGGGCGCGGACCAACGCGATCATGGACGAGCTCTACGAGCTGGGCGCTCGGGCCATCCTGGTGACCGACATCGCCGCCTGCCGGTTGTGACGGCCGTGACCCCCTCGGGTCGGACTCCGGACCGGGCCGCCGACAGCGCGGACGAGCAAGCTGCCTTCGCGGTCTTCCGTCCGCGCCGGGGGCGACAGGTGGCCTACGGCTTCGCTGCGCTGACCCTGGTGCTGTTCGCGGTGATCGCCGTGCTCCTGCCCGGTCCCGCCGAGGGAGGCACCTGGCGCACCGGCGACAAGATCTTCTTCGTGGGCGTCGGCGTCGCGATCGCCTTGATGCTGTGGAGGTTTGCCGCCATCCGGGCGGTGCCGACGCGTGACGGCCTGACGGTGCGCAACCTCTTCACGACCCGCACGCTGGCCTGGCAGGAGGTGCTCGACGTGCGCTTCTCCGGCGGTGACCCGTGGGTCAGCCTCGCGTTGTCCGACACCGACACGCTCGCCGTGATGGCGATCCAGAAGGCCGACGCCGAGTTCGGGCGGGCCGAGGCAGGACGCCTCGCCGCGCTCGTGCAGGCGCTCGGGCCGTCGGCGACCAGCCCCGACGTCACCCTCGACTGACGCGCCTGGTGCGGCCCCTGACTGAGGCGGCTCGTGCTGGGTGAGGTCACTCGACCTTGCGGAGGCCGGGCCTGAGCACGGCGGAGAAACCGACCTGGGCCAGCATCAGCACCGTGAGCGTGCCCCAGATGGCGGTGAACCCGCCCGTGAGGTCGCGCAGCGCACCCATGCTGGCGGGACCGAACGACGCGATCGTGTAGCTGAACAGGAACGCCATGCCGGCCAGCCGCGCGCTGGCAGCGGGGGATCCGGCGTAGTCGACCATGAGGACCAGACCGAGGGCGAACGACGCCCCTTGGCCGAACCCGAGGACGGTCGCCCACACCCAGGGCGCGCCGTGGGGAGACAGCCACAGTCCCGCCTGCCCGAGGAGTCCGAGCACCGAGGCCGAGAGCAGCAGCACTCGCCGGTCGTGGATGCGGTCGGTGAGGGCCGGGGCGAGCAGTCCCGAGACCAGCTGGGCGGCGGTGAACACGGAGAGCAGGTAACCCGCGTCGGTCGGGTCCCAGCCGCGCGCTGTGTAGGACGGGGCGAGCCAGGCCAGGGTGGAGTAGAACTCGACCGACTGGACCGCGAGGTAACCGGCGACCAGCCAGGCCGTCGCGTGACCCCAAGGGAGCCGGGCCGGGGCCACGACGGACGGGTTCGCGGCACGGTGCCGCGCGTGCCCCGTGAGCACCGGCACCCAGGCGAGGACTCCCACCACCGCGAGCAGCGACCAGGACGCCAGTGAGGCCTGCCACGAGCCCAGCCAGCCCTCCAGCGGCACCGACAACGCGGACGACGCGCCGGCCCCGCCCATCATCGCGAGCATGTACAGCCCGGTGACCAGCCCGGCGCGCTCAGGTGGGAAGAGCTCCTTGACCAGACCGGGGAGGAGCGTGCCACCGATGGCGATGCCGACCCCGGCGAGGAACGTCCCGGCATACAAGGGCCAGGTGGCGCCACCCGCGAGCCGGAGGCCGAGCCCCACGGCGACGCACACGATCGACAGCTCGACCGAGGCCGCGGCACCCAGCCGCGCGGCGATCCGCTGCGCGCTCGGCGCGAAGAGCCCCATGCAGAGCACCGGCAGCGTGGTGAGCGCGCCGAGTGCGGTGTTGGACAGGCCGAGGTCGTCGGCGATGGTCTCGGTGAGCGGCGGCACGCTGGCCATCGCGGTGCGCAGGTTGGCAGCGACGGCGACGAGCGCGAGCGCCATCAGCCAGACCGGGGGCAGGTGGGGGTGGCGGCGAGTGGACATCCCCGCCAGTCTCGCAGCCGCGCTCAGTCGTCCTGCGGGCCGGTGGTCATCGACTCGGGCACCATGTCGCGCGCCTCGTCCAACGGCATGCCCGTGAGCATCAGCAGGTCGACCACCATCGACCGGATCTGGGCGCGCATCACCTCTCCCGACAGGCCGGCGGACGGGTCGATGACCGCGCTGGCCTCACCGATCCGTTGCAGGCCGACCCGGGCGTTGGTGGGCAGCCGTCGCTCGCCCAGCTCGCGGGCGATGTCCTCACAGGTCTCGGCGAGAGAGTCGAGCAGCCGCAGGTAGGCCGTCGGAACGGCCTCCTCGCGCCACGTCGCGATCGCGGCCCGACGGACCAGGACCCGCAGGTTGCGGATGGCGCGGTCGAGCGGTTCGAGCAGGTCGGCGATCGCCTGCACCCCCGGGAGGTGGCGACGCCGGAACGGCGACAGCCGCACGACCGCGATGCCCTCGGCGGACAGCGCCCGGGCCTCGTCGAGCATGGCTTCGGAGTCCCGCGCGCGGGACAGGGTGGCCGAGGCCAGGTCGGAGTCTCCGGTGCGCAGGGAACGCGCCGTGTCGGCGAGCACCTCGCCGATCTCGTGGACGACGAGGGACGCCTGCTGGCGTGGTCGGCGCAGGGGAGCGGCAGGCGCCACGAGCGTGAAGGCCAGCGCCACGCAGCCACCCACCACGGCGTCGAGCCAGCGCGTGAACGCCTGCCCCGAGCCGGCGACCAGGGTGGTGACGATCACCGACTGCACGCCGGCCTGGGTGATGAGCAGCATGCCCGCGCCGAGCAGGGCAGCGACGCTCATCGACAGCACGACCACGACGATGATCTGCCAGAAACCCGACCCGAAGAAGTGCACGAAGACGTCGCCGACGAAGACCCCCACGGCGACCCCGATCATCACCTCGGTGACCCTGCGCAGCCGCTGGCCGAAGGACATCCCGAGCGAGATCATCGCCGTGACCGGGGCGAAGAACGGCCGGTTGTGGTGCAGCACGTCGCTGGCCACCCACCATGCCGTGGCCGCGCCGAGGCCGCACTGCACGATGAAGAACATCCGGCTGACCAGCCGGTCGGTCCGCACCCGTGCCTCGCGGCGCGATCGTCGCGCCGCGCGGGCCAGGTCGACGGTCGACACGTCAGCCGTTCTGCGCGTAGGCGGCCTCGAGGAGCGGCCCGAGCGAGCGCAGGTCGTCCTCGTCCGCGTCGGAGGTGAGGTGCAGCCAGTGGGTCGCCTGCGCGAATCCCTTGGCGGGGGAGAGCCGTTCGTCGTCGGGCACCTGGCCGCGGAACCGGAAGCCCACGCGTACGGTGTCGCGGGGTCCGGGAGCCACCGCCACGAACTGGGTGCGGCGGACGACCGGGATGTAGGTGCCGCGGCCTTCGCGGTGGGCGTCGTCGCCGAGCCCCTCCGCCAGCGTGACGATCGCGTCGTGGATCGGGCGCAGGTGCGCCTTGCCCTCGCCGTAGAGGGCATCGGTGTAGCCGTCGGGGTCCGGTCGCTTCCACCCGGCCGCCGTGGCCGCCGCGTCGGCGATGGCCCACTGGGAGTTCTGCTGCACACCGTGGACGTCACGCAGCCAGGCCCGCACGGCCTTCTGGTCCAGCCCGTCGACGCCCGACCCGTCGACCAGCGCGACCCACTCGTCGAGCGTGCGACCGGTGCGCTCCTGCATCGACCCGGTGACCGCGGCCATCATGTCTGCGGGTTCCATGGCCCCGATTATGTCTGCCGCGTGGCCGGCGTGCTCCGAACGCCGAGCCGGGCTGGGTACAGCTAGCGGCGGTCGCGGGTCGTGTCGAGGAACAGGTCGGCGCGTTCCCAGGTGCGGTCGGCCTCGTAGAGCCGGCGCTCCTGCGTGGACCAGCGGTCCCAGAACGGCGCGTAGCCGGGGTCGCGCGCCAGCCCACGGGCTCGGCGCACCGACTCCTCGGCCTCCACCCAGACCAGCACCGAGGCAGCCTTGCCCACGGGCAGCGCGCCGGAGCCACAACCCTCGAGGACGACCACCTCCGAGGACGGCAGCTGCACCCACTCGGCGTACTGGCCGGCCGCCCAGTCCCACCGGCGGTAGCGGGCGGGCAGGCCCTCAGTGAGCGGGCCGACGACCCACTCCTGGGCGCGGTGCGTGCCGGCCCGCAGGCCGTCCCACCCCGGGTAGAGGTCGTCCATGTGCACGGTGGGGGCGGCGAGGTCGGCAGCCACGTCAGCGGCCAGCGTCGTCTTGCCGGCACCACTCGGACCGTCGATGCAGATGAGGTGCGTCGTGCCGCAGAGAGGCTGGCTGGCGTCGACGAGGGCGACGATCGCCGCGACCACCGCTCTCTTGTCGACAGGCGTGGTCGCTCTCTGGTCGACGGGCATGCGTTCCAGACTAGATCGCTAGGCTCGCCGGGTGAGTGTTGCGACCCGCGTCATCCCCTGTCTCGACGTCGATGCAGGACGTGTCGTCAAGGGCGTGAACTTCGTGAACCTGCGCGACGCGGGCGACCCGGTCGAGCTCGCCAAGCTGTACGGCGAGCAGGGTGCGGACGAGCTGACCTTCCTCGACGTGACGGCCAGCAGTGGCAACCGCGAGACGACCTACGACATCGTGGGCCGCACCGCCGAGCAGGTCTTCATCCCGCTGACCGTCGGCGGGGGAGTCCGCACGGTGGACGACGTCGACCGCCTCCTGCGGGCGGGTGCCGACAAGGTGGGCGTCAACACCGCCGCGATCGCCCGACCCGAGCTGATCGCCGAGGTCGCCGACCGGTTCGGCTCGCAGGTGCTCGTGCTCTCGGCGGACGTGCGGCGGCGCGTCGACCGTGCGGGCAACCCCACCGGCGACTTCGAGGTCACCACCCACGGCGGCCGCCAGGGCACCGGCCTCGACGCGGTCGAGTGGTGCGCTCGCGCCGCCGTGCTGGGGGCCGGGGAGATCCTGCTGAACTCGATGGATGCCGACGGCACCAAGGACGGCTTCGACGTCGAGCTGATCGAGCTGGTGCGCCGAGAGGTGCGGATCCCGCTGATCGCCAGTGGGGGAGCCGGTCGCGTCGAGCACTTCGCCCCCGCCGTCCGGGCGGGGGCGGACGCGGTGCTCGCGGCGAGTGTCTTCCACTTCGGCGAGCTCACCATCGGTGACGTCAAGGACGCCCTGCGGCAGGACGGCATACCGGTCCGCTAGCGGCGATATCTCATGCAAAAGGCGAGTTAGCGCCGTGCCAGCCCGGCGCTAACTCGCCTTTTGCATGAATGAGCGACGAAAACTCGAGACGACTGAGTCACCCGGACGCGGCTAGTCGAGCACCTCGAGGTGCACCGTCACGGGGTCCTCCTCCTCGATCGACTCGGCCACCCGCACGGCCTTCTTGACGGGCAGGACGTAGCGACCGTCGTCACCGGGGAAGACCGAGGTCGTCCACGTCGTCGCGCCGACCGTGACCCGCACCCGCACCGAGCCGAAGCCGCGACCGGGAGGTGGACGTTCGCTGACCACCTCGCTGGCTTCCTCGTCGAGGGTCACGAAGTACCAGGAGTCGCGGGCGCCCCACTCCCACAACGGGGCGGTGAACTCGACCTCCTCTCCCACGGCTCCTCCTGCGTCAGATCAGGACAGCCCGAGCGGCGCGTCCCAGAGCGCCTGGAYGGCCTCGTCGCTGCCGGTCACCTGGAGGTCGGCCACGCGACGGCGACCGTAGGCGGCCAGGACGAGCTCGGTCGCCTCCCCACGCAGCGTGACGGTGCCGAGCTCGGTCTCCCCCCGCACGGTGAGCGACTTGCCGTCGGTCCGCTCCAGCACCACGCCGACGGGGCTGCGTCGGAAGAAGACCTTGCCCATCCGCTTCAGGGTCTTCCACAGGGCCTTCTGCTCGCGCAGCGGCACCTCGCGTCGAGGCCCGACCTCCCCGTCGCCGCGCAGGACGTCCTCGTGGTGGATGAAGAACTCCACGAAGTTCACCGCGTCGTCGACCGAGGACAGCTGGGTCGGTGCCCAGGACGGCGGTCCCGACCGAATCAGGTCGACGAGCTCCGGCCACGGCTTGGTGGCGTACTCGGCCTGCCCGTCCTCGAGCCGGGCCGCCAGCGGGGGCAGCCAGATCCCGGGGGCGAGGTCGGGTCGACGCTCGCGGACGACGAGGTGTGCCGCCAGGTCTGCCGTGGTCCACGGCGAGCACAAGGTCGGCGCACCGGGGCCGACCTCGTCGAAGGTGTCGCAGAGGGATTCGCGCTCGAGCCGGGCGAGGTGGGTCATGACGTCATCATGCCTGCCCCGTGAGAGGGTTGGGTTTCCCACCCAGCTCTCGGAGGTCAGCAGTGTCGCTCGACGCGTCAGCCGATGCGGCGCCGTCGCTGAAGCGCAGCCTGCAGATCGTGTGGGTGGGGGTGCGGCGCGAGCCACGCTGGTTCGCGTTCGCCGTCGCCGGGAGCGCCCTCTACGGCGTGATGACGGTGCTCACGGCCTGGGCGATCGGCAAGGTCACGCGCGAGCAGGTGCAGCCGGCCGTGGCCGCCGGGCACGCGACCGCAGCCCAGCTGTGGACCATCTTCGGCTGGATCGCCGGCGTCGTCGTCATCAACGTCGTCGGTGTCGTGATCCGGCGCATCGCTGCTGGCTACACGATGTACAACGTCGCGGCCGGCTTCCGCCGCGAGGTGACGCGGCAGTACCTCCGGCTCCCGCTCGCGTGGCACCACCGACACCCGTCGGGGCAGCTGCTCTCCAACGCCAACGCCGACGTCGAGGCGACCTGGAACGTCTTCGCGCCGCTGCCGATGGCGATCGGCGTGATCATCATGCTGGTGGCCGGCATCGTGCAGATGGTGCTGGTCGACCCGGTGATGGCGATCATCGGCCTGACCGTCTTCCCGGCGCTGTTCCTCGCCAACATGGTCTTCCAACGGGCCATGTCGCCGCGGGTCTCGCGGGCCCAACAGCTGCGGGCCGAAGTCAGCGAGGTGGCCCACGAGAGCTTCGAGGCGGCGCTCATCGTGAAGTCGATGGGTCGCGAGCAGCAGGAGTCCGACCGGTTCGAGGAGGTCACCCGACGGCTGCAGGCGGCCAACGTCGAGGTCGGTCGCACCCGAGGCACCTTCGACCCCGTCATCGAGTCGATCCCGACCCTCGGCACCCTGGCCGTCCTCGCGGTCGGCGCGCACCAGGTCGCGAACGGTGCCCTCACGCCCGCCGCGGTCGTCCAGGTCGCCTACCTCATCTCCGTGCTGGCCTTCCCGGTGCGCGCCCTCGGCTGGGTGCTCGGCGAGCTGCCGCGCACCGTCGTCGGCTGGGACCGCGTCGACGCCGTGCTCAAGGCGCGAGGGGAGCTGGAGTTCGGGTCGGTGCAGCTGGACCGGCGGGGGGCCTCCCATGCCCGACTCGACCGGGTCGACTACTCCTACGACATCATCGACGAGGCCGGCGAGGAGTCGACCTTCCAGGCCATCCACGGGGTGTCGCTCGAGGTCGCGGCCGGCTCGACGGTGGCGCTGGTCGGACCCACCGGCTCGGGCAAGACCACGCTGACCAACCTCACGCTCCGCCTCGTCGACCCGCACCACGGACGGGTGACCCTCGACGGGCTCGACCTCCGCGAGGTGGCTCGCGGCGGGGTGTCCGCGGTGGCGGCGCTGGTGCCGCAGCAGACCTTCATGTTCGACGACACCGTGAGTGGCAACGTCACGCTCGGCGGCGACTACACCGACGAGCAGGTGTGGGCCGCGCTCGACGTCGCGCAGGCCACCGGCTTCGTCACGGAGCTGCCGCTCGGCATCGAGACGCGGGTGGGGGAGCGCGGCACCTCCCTGTCGGGTGGCCAGCGGCAGCGGATCGCCTTGGCCCGAGCCGTGATCCGTGGCCCTCAGCTGCTGGTGCTCGACGACGCCACCAGTGCCGTCGACCCCGCGGTGGAGCAGGCGATCCTCGCCGGCCTGCGCAGGACGAGCGCCGGCACGTCGGTGCTGGTCGTCGCCTACCGCATGTCGACGATCACGCTCGCCGACCAGATCGTCTACGTCGAAGGGGGTCGGGTCGTCGACCACGGCACCCACAGGGAGCTCGAGCAGCGGTGCATCGGCTACCAGCGGCTCGTCACCGCCTACGCCCGCGAGGCTGCCGAGCGCGCCGCCGTCGCCGCAGACGAGGAGGTGGACGCGTGAGCACCTCGATCGACGCCACGTCCTCGCTGGGCACGGTCGCCACCCTGAAGCGCGGCCTCGACCTGTCGCCCGAGCTGCGCCGCGGCCTGGGGGTCACCCTCGGGCTCGCCGCCGTGACCACCGTCGGCCGGATCGTCGTGCCGTTCGTCGTCCAGCAGACGACCGACAACGGGCTGGTCGGCAAGAACGGCCCCGACCCCGGCCTGGTGACCCGCTACGTGCTCTTCGCCCTGATCGCCGTGGCCATCACCGCCGCGAGTGCGTATGCCGTGAACGTGCGCCTCTTCCGGTCCTCCGAGGCCGGGTTGGCGTCGTTGCGGCTCAAGGCGTTCCGCCACATCCACGACCTGTCGATGCTCACCCAGAACACCGAGCGCCGCGGCTCGATGGTCAGCCGTGTCACCTCCGACGTCGACACGATCAGCCAGTTCGTCCAGTTCGGCGGCATCATCCTGGTGCTCAGCCTCGGACAGATCGCCGTGGCGACGGGGCTGATGCTCTACTACAGCCCGCTGCTCACCGGCGTGGTGTGGCTCTGTTTCGTGCCGCTCCTCTTCGTGATCCGCCGGTTCCAGGCCATCGTCGGCCGGGCCTACACGATCGTCCGCGAACGAGTGGGCGACCTGCTGGCGGCCGTGTCGGAGTCCGTCGTGGGAGCCGCCACCATCCGCGCCTACGGGGTCGAGGAGCGCACGGCCACCCGCATCGACGCGGCCATCGAGGCGCACCGCGCAGCCTCGATCCGGGCCCAGGTCCGGTCGGTCGTGGCGTTCTCGTCGGGGCAGCTGGTGGCCGGCCTGACCCTGGCCGTCGTCCTCGTCGTCGGCACCGTCCAGGCCACCGGCGGTCACCTCAGCCTGGGCAAGCTGCTGGCCTTCCTCTTCCTCGTCAACCTGTTCACCCAGCCGGTGCAGCAGGCCACCGAGATCCTCAACGAGCTCCAGAACGCCGTGGCCGGTTGGCGCCGGGTGATCGGGGTCATCGACACCCCGGCTGACGTGGCCGACCCGGGCGACGAGGGCCAGGCGTTGCCCCGTGGGCCGATCACCGTCGACTTCGACGCGGTGTCCTTCGCGTATCCCGGTGGTGACACCGTCCTGCACGACGTCAACCTGTCGATCGCGCCGCGGTCGCGGGTGGCGATCGTGGGGGAGACCGGGTCGGGCAAGTCCACCCTGGCCAAGCTGCTGACCCGGCTGATGGACCCCACCGAGGGCACCGTGCGGATCGACGGGGTCGACCTGCGCGACGTGCGGTTCTCCTCGCTGCGCGACCGCGTCGTGCTCGTGCCGCAGGAGGGCTTCCTCTTCGACGCGACGCTGCGCGAGAACGTCCGCTTCGGTCGACCCGGGGCCACCGACGAGGACGTGCGCCTCGCCATCACCGAGCTCGGCCTCGACGCCTGGCTGGCCGGGTTGCCGCAGGGACTGGMGACCGAGGTCGGGCAGCGCGGTGAGTCCCTGTCCGCGGGTGAGCGCCAGCTCGTCGCCCTGGCCCGCGCCTACCTCGCCGACCCCGACCTGTTGGTCCTCGACGAGGCGACGTCGGCGGTGGACCCCTCCACGGAGGTCCGCCTCCAGCGGGCCCTCGAAGGCCTCACCCGTGGTCGCACCTCGATCGCCATCGCGCACCGGCTCTCCACGGCCGAGGCCGCCGACGAGGTCGTCGTCGTCGACCGTGGCCGCATCGTCGAGCGCGGACCGCACCGAGACCTGGTCCGTCAGGACGGCGTGTATGCCGCGCTGCACGCCTCGTGGGCGGCGCAACAACGCGGCTGATGGCCTCGAGCGGAGGGCCGCGCGATGGAGGTCGACAGCTCTGTACGCCACGGCTGGTTGTTGCAGACACTGGCGGGGGTGGGGGCGCAGGAGCATCCTGACCTCATGGCAGAGAGCTCGTCGCCTGGGCCGACGCCCGCTCGGAGCATGACCGTCCCCCTCACGGGATTCGCGGCCGGCGCGGTGGTTGCGGTGCTCCTCGGCGTGTTCGGCAGAGCGCACGACCCGACGCTCGCCGGCACCACCACCCTGGGCTTCCGGACGGTCCTGGCCATGAAGGTGGTCGTCACCGTGGCCATCGGCGTGATCGCCGTCCTCCAGCTCCTCGGTGCACTCTGGCTCTACGGCAAGCTGGGCGCAGCGGCGCCCGCGTGGCTCGGGACTGCGCACCGCGTCTCCGGATCGATCGGCGTCCTGCTCATCGCCTTCGTCGCCTACCACTGCCTCTGGGCTCTTGGCCTGGAGTACGGGACGTTGCCCGACGGAGAGCCCGTGTCCACCCGGACGCTCGTGCACGGCATACTCGGCTGCCTCGTCATCGGCGCCCTGGTGACCAAGGTGGTCGCGGTGCGGTCGAAGCACGCGCCCGGGTGGTTCCTCCCCGTGGCCGGTGGGCTGCTCTTCACGCTGCTGATGGCCGCGGTGCTGACCTCGGCGGTCTGGTACCTCGCCGCCAAGGGCTGGCCGGCCTCCGGCTACTGACGCCTGACGGGGCGTGGAGGGCGAGGTATGGCGCGTTCGCGCCTCCGATGGGACCCTCGACCATGGGGACGAGACGGAACATCCACTGCCTGATCCGTGGCCACCGCTGGGACGTCGTGAGCGACGACAGGGGACTGGACGAGCGCTGCGTGAGGTGTGGCAGGCACCGTGCCGGCGCACGCACTGACGAGGCCGAGGTGATGATCCGGGGCATGCGCAACGGCGGGGGAGGCGTGGGTATCTGACGCTGCGACCTCGTGGGGTCAGGGGCAGGATCAGCCACATGACGAGACCGTTCCGCTTCGGGGTCGTGGCCCCCGTGCTCACCGACCTGCCGACGTGGCGCGACCGGGTGCGCCGCATCGCCGGCCTCGGCTACTCGACGCTGCTCATGCCCGACGTCCCGCTCTGGCAGCCCGCACCTGCACCGACTCTCGCGCTGGCTGCCGCGGTCGCTCCCGACCTCCGCGTCGGGACCTGGGTGTCTGCCGCGCCCATGCGGCCGGCGTGGAGCCTGGCGTGGGAGGCGCACTCACTCTCGGTGCTCACCGAAGGTCGGTTCGAGCTGGGCATCGGCACCGGTCGGCCCGGTATCGAGGACGAGCTGCGCGAGCGCGGCCTGCCCGTCACCTCGCCGGCTGAGCGGCTGCGCGAGGTGCGCGAAGCCGTATCCCAGCTGCGCGAGCTGGACGGACCCGAGGTCCACACGCCGGTCGTGATGGCGGTCCGTGGACCGAAGGCGCAGGCGCTGGCGAGCGAGGTCGCCGACACGGTCACCTTCTCCACGACGTCGCGTGACACCCGCGCCGAGGTCGCCGAGCTCGCCCTCGGCTTCCGGTCCACCCGGGACGTCGAGCTCGCGCTCCACGTGCCGGTCATCGGTGACGGGATCGCGGCGTTCATGGCGTCGGCGCGGGAGACCGACCCGGTCGCGCTGCGCGAGGCAGACTCGCTGCTCGTGCTCCCGGACGACCCCGCGGCCGCCATCGAGGAGCTCCAGCGACGACGCGCAGAGCTGGGGTTCTCCTACGTGGTGATCGGTGCCGACTTCGCGGAGGTGATGGCCCCCGTCGTGGCCGCTCTGGCGGGCCACTAGCCCGCGCTGTTGCTACGGTTCCCTCGGTCAGTGCCGACCGGCATACGAGGGGGATGCGATGCAGCTGGACGACGAGGTGGGCCACGCCGCCCAGCCCACCCCCGTGCGGGCGGAGGCGCGCCCCACGGGTGCCGAGCGCCTCCTCGCACCAGGCGACCGCACGAGGCTGGTCCTCGCCAGCGCCCTCATGCTGTTCGTGGAGCTGGCGCTGATCCGGTGGACCTCGTCCAACAACCTCTACCTCGTCCACATGACCAACTTCGTCCTGCTGGCGAGCTTCCTCGGCATCGGCATGGGCTTCCTGCGCGCCAGGGCGACCCGCGACCTGTTCCCGCTGGCGCCGCTCCTCCTCGCCGCGCTGGTCGGCTTCGTCCTGGCGTTTCCGGTCCGCACGGGGACAGGTCGTGGCGGGCGGTGGCACCTGGTGGGGATGTTCGATCTGGCACCCCTCCCACGGTGGCTCAGCCTGAGTGTCATCTTCGTCCTCGCCGCGGCGACGCTCATGGCCCTCGCCCAGGAGGTCGCGCGCACCTTCGCGCGGTTCGAGCCGCTCGAGGCCTACCGCCTCGACGTGGTCGGCAGCCTGACCGGCATCGTCTGCTTCGCGGCCCTGTCGTTCCTGCGGCTGCCCCCGCTGGGGTGGGGGCTGGTCGCAGTGGCCGTCTTCGTCGTCCTGCTCGGCCGCCGGTTGCGGCTGCTGCGGCGGGGGCCGGCGATCGCCCTCGCGGCCCTGGTCCTCATGCTCGGGGCCGAGTCCGTCGTGGGCAGCTTCCAGTGGTCGCCGTACTACAAGATCCACACCACCCAGCTGGCCGGCGGGCTGTTCCGGGTCGAGGTCAACAACACTCCGCTCCAGACCGCGCTCCCGGTGGCCGACATCCGGCGCGACTCGCCGTTCTACCTCTACCCCTACACCTATGCCGGCTCCCGCGACGACGTGCTCGTCATCGGCGCGGGCACCGGCAACGACGTGGCGGTGGCGCTCGCGCAGGGCGCCAAGCGCGTCGACGCGGTCGAGATCGACCCCGCGATCATGCAGCTCGGCCGGGACCACCACCCCGACCGTCCGTTCTCCGACCCGCGGGTGACCACCCATGTCGACGACGGCCGGGCCTTCATGGAGCGCACCAACCGGCACTACGACCTCATCCTGCTCGCACTGCCCGACTCCGCGACCATCGTCACGGGACAGTCGGCGCTGCGGCTGGAGAACTACCTGTTCACCACCCAGGCGCTCACCCAGGCCCGTTCGCTGCTCAAGCCCGACGGCACGTTCGCGATGTACAACTACTACGAGCCGTGGCTGCTCGACCGCTACGCCAACACCGTGCGCACCGTCTACGACGCGGCCCCGTGCGTGCAGCTCGGGCCGAGCTACGGACCGCGCCAGCAGGCGGTGCTCACGCTGCGCAAGGACGCCAGCACCGGTGGGTGCACGACGACGTGGTCGCCCCGGAGCGCCGCGCTGGAGCCGTCCGTCGACGACCGCCCGTTCCCGTACCTCGGGTCGCGCACGATCCCGTCGTTCTACCTCTGGATGCTGGGGCTGGTCCTGCTGGCCTCGCTCGTCGGGGTGCGCACGGTCGCGGGTCCGCTACGGACCATGCGGCCCTACGTCGACCTCTTCTTCATGGGCGCCGCGTTCCTGTTGCTGGAGACCAAGAATGTCGTGCAGTTCGCGTTGCTCTTCGGCACCACCTGGGCGGTCAACGCGGCGGTCTTCGCCGGCGTGCTCCTCAGCGTCCTCGCGGCGATCGAGGTGGCGCGGCGCGTCACCATCCGTCGCCCCGTCCTCTTGTATGCCGCGTTGCTGGCCGCGCTGGCGGCGGCCTGGCTGATCCCGCAGGACGCGTTGCTCGACCTGTCCCTGGTGCCGCGGTTCCTGGCGGGCGTGACCATCGCGTTCGCGCCGATCTTCATTGCCAACTTGCTCTTCGCGGTGCGGTTCAAGGGCGCCGGCTCCAGCACCGTCGCGTTCGGAGCCAACCTCCTCGGCGCCATGGTCGGTGGGGCGTTGGAGTACCTCGCGCTGATCTTCGGCTTCAACGCCCTGCTGGTCGTGGTGGCGGTCCTCTACGGGGCCGCGCTCCTCACCGGGTACCGGCACCTGGTCGCCATCCGCGCCTGACGGTTTCCTTTCACGCCCCGCTCTGGGAGCCTTGCGGGAGGGATGGCGGCGCCCTGGGCCAGCCGACAATCTCGGAGTGGGCTCCGGCTCGCTGTGCACCAGCTGACTGCTGGCACGAGGGGTAGTGCCAGCGCACCACGTTGGGGGGAGCCATGTGGCGGACAACTCTTCCGTTTCTCAGGAGCACACTTCGCGGAAGCCGCTTCAGCGTTGTGGCCGTGATCGCGTGTTCGGTTGTCTCCGGTGTAGTAGCCACGACCAAGTCCCTGATCGAGTCCCGAGTCATCACGACTGTTGCCAACATGGTGGACAACCACGACTACTCCTCGCTGTTCACCGCGCCCATCGGGGCGGTCGGGTCGGATGACTCTGATCCCGTGTCGAGAGTTGCCGGCTCTCTCCTGACGGGCATGGAGTTCGGGCAGGCAGTCGTGGTCTATGTGCTGATCAGTGCAGTCACTGCACTCCTCATCGTCATCACCTCGGCCGCCAGGGAGACCATTTCCTGCCGGCTCTTCTCCGAGCTGTTCGAAGCTGGAGTGAAGAGCGCCTTCACCAGGGCGACGACTCGACTCGACCAACAGGATGACGAACCTGGCGGCGCTGCGGGCGCCATCCAACAGGGCGCCCGCGCAGTGTCAGGCGCCTACGCATTGCTGGTCGAGGCCGTGCAGTACCTCTTCACGCTCGGAACCATCCTGATCGTTCTCGTGCGGGTACACCTTGGCTTTGCGGGGCTGTGTGCAGCAGTGGCCCTCCTGTTCGCCACGATCAGCTTCGTGCAAGGCCGCCGTCTGGGCTCTCAGCGTGAGGAGTTCGACGACCGGCGCCGCTCACTCTTCTCGTTCACGGCGGACGTGCTCGCGAACCGGGACGTCCTGCTGGCTCACGAGCGTAGGGACACCTACGTCGAGCGGCTCCGTGCCTCGAGCCTTGGCCTTGGGAAGATCGACAGGCACCTCTCGGTCCGTGAAAGCAGGTACCTGGGATCCGTCAACTTCATCAACGACCTCGGGCAGATCGGCATTCTGGCCGTCGTTCTCGCCGTGTCCATGCAAGGGACCGACGTCACCAGCGTCGGCGACGCCTATTTCTATGTTTCACTCTTTGCCCGGCTGACCAGCCCCATCAGGGGACTGCTGAACGGATACGACTCAGTTCGCCGTTCGATGTCGACGTCCAAGACATTGGTCGACCTGCTGGGCCAGCGGCTGACCAGCAGTGCGGGGTCGGGTTCTCCTGCGGCTGTTGGAGACGATGCGGTCGTCTTCGAAGACGTCCAGTTCGCTTACTCCAGCGAGGGCCCAGCTGTTGTGGCCGGCTGCTCATTCCGAGTCCCGTCAGGTGGGGTCACGCTCATCGTTGGGCGCTCGGGCATCGGCAAGACAACCCTTGCACGACTGTTGCTCGGATTCATCGAGCCCACCGAAGGCGAAGTGCGTGTTCACGGAGTGCCCACACGGGACTGGAACAGCGACGAGATGCTGCTCCAGATGAGCTATCTGGCCCAGACCGGACACGTCATCGACGGCTCGGTCAGGGAGAATCTCTTCGCTGCGGATGACATGGCGGACTCGTTGCTCACGTCGGCCCTGAGCGCGGCAGGTCTCCACGGGGAGGGTTCGGGCGACCTCTTGGACAAGCGCGCGAAGACGTTGTCCGAAGGCCAGAAGCAGCGTCTGGCACTGGCCCGAATCCTGGCTGACACGGCACCGATCGTGGTCCTGGATGAGCCCTTGGCCGGCGTGGATGGCTTCACCTTCGCCGAGATTCGTGGACCGCTGTCAGTGTGGATGGCGGATCCGCGGCGCACAGTCGTCATCGTGAGCCACCGACTTGCCTTTGCTTCGAGTGCCACCCATGTCGTCGTTCTGGGGGATCACGCTTCGGTGATGGAGCAGGGCACCCCGAAGGAGCTGGCGGCGATCCCCGGAGGACGGTTCGCCACGCTGCTTGCCGTGGCTCGCGATGAGGCGTCGGCCGCGCCCAAGGGATAGTGAGAGAGGGCTGGTGGAAGCGGCGCGCCTGGCTGCTGGCTCGGAGGAGCTCCGAGCGCATAATGGCGTCATGAGCGGACGTCAGGGTCCATGAGCGGGACGGGTGGTCGTCGTGATCGGCCCACGCTCGAGGACCTGGTCCACCGCGCCCGCACAGAGCTGAGGGACTGGACGGACGCTCACGAGCACGACCCGGGTGTGGCGCTGCTGGAGCTGTTCGCCTACGTCGCCGAGCTGCTGAGCAGCTACTCCGACCGGGTCGCGGGGGAGGCCCATCTCGGCACCGAACGTCACGGATCTGGGCGCCGAGCCACGGTGGACGTCGTGGTCGACGGTCGGCCGTGGCGCCGCGTCAGCGACTTCGGCGACTCGGATGCGGGGGACCACCACTACCTCGTCAGCCAACGCGCTGATGGGGCGAGCATCATCGAGTTCGGGGACGGCGTGCATGGCCGGAGACCGCCGTCCGGTAGCTCGATCGGCGTTCGTTACCGGAACGACCGCGAGTACTCGTCGGTGATCGTGCAGAACGGGCGAGTCATCCTTGACGCCGATTGGAGCGAGGCCGCATCCGGTCACACCGACGGGATCCACGCTGGTGTGGTGCTCGACAACACGGATCCGCTGATGCGCCGTCGCCTGCTGGTTCGGGTGCCCGACGTGAGTGGCGATCAGGCGTTGTGGGCGATGTCCTGCCTGCCCGTACCCGATCCCCCCGGGGTGCCGGCGGTCGGCGACGGCGTCTGGGTCGCCTTCGAGTCGGGCGACCCGTCACGCCCGGTCTGGTTGGGTCGCCGCCTGACCACCTGAGGTGTGCCATGGAGTGAGATCGCCCCCGGGGCCGGGCTTGCGGATCCACCCGCGCCGCTGCCGTCAGGCGAGTCCGGCTCGGTGGGCGATGACGACCAGGTGGACCCGGTCACGGGCGTCGAGCTTGGCCTGGATGCGCGACACGTGGGTCTTGACGGTGGTCTCACCGATGAACAGGCTCGTCGCGATCTCGGGGTTGGTGGCGCCCTGGGCCACGAGCTCGAGCACCTGCGACTCCCGCGGTGACAGGCGACCCACGGCGGCCACTGCCTCAGGGTGTCGCCGTGCTGGTTGGCCGCGCACGAGCTGGGCCAGCACCTGCTTCTCGACGGCGACGTCACCGGCCGCGACGGCTCGGATCGCTGCGACGAGCGACTCCCGTGGTGCGTCCTTCAGGAGGTAGCCGCTCGCGCCCGCCCGGAGTGCGGCGAGGACGTAGTCGTCCGCGCCGAACGTGGTGAGGATCAGGATCTTCGTGGCAGACCCCGACTCGATCACCTGACGGGTCGCCTCGATCCCGTCGACCTCGGGCATGCGGATGTCCATGAGCGCGATGTCTGGGGCGAGTGTCGTGATGAGGCCCACGGCCTCCGCCCCGTCGGCCGCGGTGCCGAGGACGGTGAAGTCCTCCTCGGCGTCGAGGATCGCGGCGACCCCGTCGCGGATGAGGAACTGGTCGTCGACGACGACGATGGTCGTCACGGGTTGCCGCGCAAGGGAAGGACCGCTCGCACGCGGTAGCCACCACCGGGCCGGGGTCCCGTCGTCAGCAGGCCACCGCAGGCGGCCACCCGCTCCTGCATCCCCGACAGGCCGTAGCCCGGCGTGGCCGCCGACCCGTTGGCCTGGCTCGCCGGCTCACTCTCGTTCTGCACGTCGATGACGAGCAGGTCGGCCTGCTGCGTCACCTCGACGGACGTCGGCGAGGTGTGCGCGTGGCGCAGCGCGTTCGTCAGCGCCTCCTGCACGACTCGGTATGCCGTCGCAGACGCCTCCGGGGTCAGGGTGGGTTGGTCGCCGGGCGCGTCGAGCGTGACCTCCAGGCCGGACTCCCGCATCCGTCGGACCAGCTCCGGGACGTCGGGCCACGTCGGGGCCTGCGCTGTCTGACCGCTCTGGGTCGGGTCCCGCAGCGACTCCAGGAGGCGACGCGTCTCCCCGAGGGCCTCGCGGCCGGTGTCCTGCACCCGCCGCATCGCCTCGTCGGCGCGCGCCGGGTCGGAGGTCATGAACAGCCGCGCGAGCTCCGACTGCACCACCACGACGCTCAAGCCGTGCGAGACCACGTCGTGGACCTCGCGGGCCAGGGTGAGCCGTTGCTCCGCTGACGCGGCCTGCGACTGGGCGGCCACGGCTTGCGCCACGTGCTCGCGCAGCTGGCGCTCGTGCTGGAAGGCGGCTCCCAGGGCGAAGACCCACCACGCATTGAGGCCCCACGCCCACGCGTTGCCCACCTCGATCTGCGGGATGACCGACGTCCACAACAGCACCGGCAGCTCGGGAAGCACCAACGCGGCATACCGGGTCGGACCTCTCCCGTAGCGCCCGCAGGCGAACACGGCGACGACCAACAGGTACAGGGACGACAACAAGAACGCGTGCAGGTCCGCCGTCGTCGTGAGCGCGAGTGCACCGACCACCACCAGCAGGGCTGGGACGGGGTACGTGCGACGGAAGCACTCGGCCAGGGCACAGACGGTCAGGACGAGCGCGAACGGCCAGCGCGGGCCGTGCACGGCGACCGTCTGCGGGCCGACCACCCACAGCTCGACCTGCCCCGCGGCCCAGAGCGCCGCAGGGACTGCCCAGTCCCGCCAGGTGAGGCGGCGCACCAGCCCCGACATGACCCAAGGCTACGCGGGTGGGTGCGTTCGGGAGGTCGTCCTGTGGTCCACACCCGAACCACCCCAGGGGATGACGAGGTCGGACTCCACCGGCGACGCGGTTGGCCGTCCCGGAGCGGCACGCTGCAGCCATCCACCCAGAGCAGGGGCAACGAGAGGACCTTCGATGAGACCGCCCACCCTGCTCCCTGCGACGACTGCTGTCGTCCTCGTGCTGGCCCTGGCCGCGTGCGGCGAGGGCGGCGGCTTCACCGCCGGACAATCGTTGAGCAGCAACGAGTTCCGTGCGGCGGTGGACCAGATAGGGGCCGCCGGCAAACCGGCCTACTACCTGGGCTCCTCCTACGACGACCTCCCGCTGACCGTGCTCGACCTCGTGGAGGAGAACGCCCCGTCCTTCCAGGTCCAGGCCGACTACGGCACCTGCGAGTCCTCCGGCGACGGTGGGTGCTCGGACCCGGTCGTCGTCTCCACGAACGACTGGCGGCCGGACGTGGAGGTGATCGCCTGCCGGCGCCTCGAGCCACAGCTCGGCGTGCCTGCCGGTGTCGTCATGGGTGAGCTGACCCTGGTCACCGGTGAGCTCGTGATCACCCTCTCCGACTTCCGCGAGCGGCCTGGCGATGACGGGATCGCGCCGGCCGTCCGAGCACTCTCCGCCCTGCGGCGGGTAGGCGACTCGACGCCGGTCGGGTCACTGCCGCCACCGACCCCCGAGGCGGCCGGGTGGATGGACGAGGCCTGCGGCACCACACCCGGGAAGGAGGTGTTTCACGAGCTGGGCGGCGGTCCGGACGCTCTGGGCAACTCCACGGTCCCCGACTTCACGGTGGAACGACTCGGCGGCGGGGAGCTGGCGTGGGCCGACTACCAGGGCAAGCCGCTCGTGCTGGTGGTCGGCACCGGCCCCCAGGTGTCTGCCACCGTGCGGCGGCTGAAGCCCATCGTCGCGCGAAACCCTTCGCCCCCAACGCTGCTCGGGTTGGTCAGCGACCCGTCCGGAGACAAGTTCAACCCCCGGCCCGTGTCCGAGATCGAGTCGGAGGTCGGCGACCTCGGGGTGCCTGTCGGGTATGCCGCCGTGCCCCTGTCCGCGGTCTGGTTCCTGGACTCCGCGGCCAACCGCGGCAACCAGAACGCCTGGGACGAGGGAGTTGTCGCCTTCGTCGATGCCTCCGGCGCGGTCACCCAGTTCGCCCGTCCGTCGGCGCCCGACGCCCAGCTGGGGGAGTGGGCTCGTGCGCTGGGCTGAGGTGTGGTCACCCGCCGCGGTGGCCCCCAGCCCCAGAGGGATCGACCACGAACCCGTGCTCACGGCTCCCAACGCCATCACCCTGCTGAGGACGGTCGGCTCGCTCGTCCTCGCCATGGCAGCCCTGGCCCACGCGAGCCCCGGTCTGCTGGTCGCGTCCTACCTCGTCTACTGGGTCGGTGACATGGCCGACGGCGAGGTGGCCCGCCGGATGGGCCTCGAGACGCGGATCGGTGCCGTGTTCGACATCGTCGCCGACCGGGCGAACAGCCTCACCTGCGTGGCCTGCTTCGTCGCACTCGACCCGCGCCTCGCCGTACCCATGGCGATCTACGTCATCGAGTTCGCGGTCGTGGACACCATGCTTTCCCTCGGGTTCCTGGCCTTCGAGGTGCTGGGCCCCAACGACTTCCACGGCGTCGACCTGCTCCTCTGGCGGTGGAACTGGTCCCGCCCGGCGAAAGCACTCAACACCTCCTGCATCGTGCTGGCCTGCCTCGCTGGTCAGGTGGGGGTGGCGACCTTCTTCGCGGCCGCCGTCCTCGCGGCCAAGGTGTGGTCCTGCTTCCGCCTGCACCAGCTCGTCAGCAAGACCACCCGGGAGGTGAGCCATGAGCGCTGCAGGTGAGCTCGCGGGTGCCGGTCTCCTGTTCGGGGCCCTGGGCGCTGGTGCGGTCTCGGGACTGGTCCCGGTGATCAACGCGGAGGCCCTGCTCACGGCGGCCACCGCAGGCAACCCGCACCTCTGGCTGGGCCTGGCCGTCAGCCTCACCGTGGGGCAGTGCTTCGCCAAGGTGCTGATCTACCTCACGGCCCGCGAAGGGCCGCACCGCCTCCACCCCGACGGCAGGGTCGGACGAGTCGTGGACCGCGTGCGCGCCCGCGCACGGGCTCGCAGCGGTGGCAGGACCCGCCGACCGTGGTCAGTGGGGCACGGGGCACGGGTCCCGGTGTGGCTTCGGCCCGAACGCCTCGTGCGGCTGCTCGCCCGGCCGCTACCCGGCACCTCCGTCGTCCTCCTCAGCGCGACGGTCGGACTGCCTCCTCTGGCGGCGGTCAGCGTCGTGGCCGGGACTGCGCGGCTTCGGCTGCCACTCTTCGTCGCCGGGTGCCTGACCGGACGGCTGGCGCGCTTCGCGCTGATCGCCTGGCCGGTGGCCCACCTCGTCACCTGAGGGTCGTGCGGCGCGGCGCGCCGGCACGCGGCATCCCCCGTGCTCATGGGCGGCCGGGCGGATGGGCGGCATCGGGCACCGGCCACGCGTCGGATGGTGGGCGGCGCGGACCGTTCGGACGCACGCACGGCAGAATGGCCGGGTGACCTCGCCAGCAGTCCTCGACCCGGCCATCGCCGCGCGCCTCAAGCGTGACGCGCAGGGCCTCGTGGCGGCCATCGTCCAGCAGCACGACACCGGTGAGGTGCTGATGCTCGGCTGGATGGACGACGAGGCGCTGCGCCGCACGCTCGGCGAGGGACGCGTGACGTTCTGGTCGCGCAGCCGGGGAGAGTACTGGCGCAAGGGCGACACCAGCGGCCACGTCCAGCACGTGCGCTCGGTGGCGCTCGACTGCGACGGTGACGCGCTGCTCGTGAAGGTCGACCAGGTCGGTGCCGCGTGCCACACCGGCGACCGCACCTGCTTCGACGCCGGCGACCTCGGGGCGAGCGTGGTCGAGCCGTGACGGACGTCAGCCCCGACCTGTCGTTCGGCACCACCTGGCCGAACCTCGAGACCTTCCAGATCCTGGCCAAGGACCGGCGGGTCATCCCGGTGGTGCGCCGGCTGATGGCCGACGCCGAGACGCCGGTCGGCGTCTACCGCAAGCTCGCCAAGGACGCGCCCGGCACGTTCCTGCTCGAGTCCGCCGAGCACGGCGGCGTCTGGTCGCGCTACTCCATCGTGGGTGCGGCCAGTCGGGCGACGCTGACCGAGCGCGACGGTCAGGCCCACTGGGTCGGCGAGCCGCCGGTGGGCGTGCCCACGGACGGCAACCCCCTCGAAGCACTGCGCGACACCGTGGCCGCCCTCGCCACCGAACCCATCGAGGGCCTGCCTCCGCTGACCGGCGGCATGGTCGGCGCGATCACCTACGACGCCGTGCGCCGGTGGGAGAAGGTGCCGGCCACCCTGCCCGACGAGCTCGGACTGCCCGAGATCTCGATGATGCTCGCGACCGACCTCGCCGTGCTCGACCACGCGGACGGCTCGGTGCTGCTCGTGGCCAACGCCGTGAACTACGACGCCACCGACGAGCGCGTCGAGGACGCCTGGGCCGACGCCGTGTTCCGGCTCGACGCCATGACGAGCGACCTCGCGGCCGATGCCGCGTCGACGGTCGCCACCGTGGACCGGGTCGCCTTCGCCGCGGCCCGTGACGAGGTGCGCAGCAACCTGACGCAGGCCCACTTCGAGGAGATGGTCGAGCAGGCCAAGGAGGACATCCGGGCGGGGGAGGTCTTCCAGGTCGTTCTGTCGCAACGGTTCTCGACACCATGCCCCGCCGACGCCCTCGACGTCTACCGCGCACTGCGCTCCTCGAACCCCAGTCCCTACATGTACCTGCTGCGGCTCCCGGCAGGCGACGGCACGACCTACGACGTGGTCGGCTCGTCACCGGAGGCCCTGGTCAAGGTGACCGGCCGTCGCGCCATCACCCACCCGATCGCCGGCTCACGTCCTCGGGGCAAGACCCCTGAGGACGACCAGCGCCTCGCCGAGGACCTCCTCGCCGACCCCAAGGAGCGGGCCGAGCACGTGATGCTCGTCGACCTGGGCCGCAACGACCTCCAGCGCGTGTGCGCCGCGGGCACGGTCGACGTCGTCGAGTTCATGAACGTCCGCCGCTACTCGCACGTGACCCACCTCGAGTCCACCGTCGTCGGCGACATCCGCCCCGACCAGTCCGCGTATGACGTGCTCGTCGCGACGTTCCCGGCCGGCACCCTGTCCGGTGCCCCGAAGCCCAGGGCGCTCAGCCTGATCGAGCACTACGAGCCCAGCCGTCGTGGGGTCTACGGCGGAGTAGTCGGCTACCTCGACTTCCACGGCGACCTCGACATGGCCATCGCGATCCGGACCGCCGTCATCAAGGACGGCACCGCCCACGTCCAGGCCGGCGCCGGGATCGTCGCCGACTCGGTGCCGACCTCGGAGTTCGAGGAGACCGTCAACAAGGCTGCGGCGGCGCTGCGTGCCGTGGCCACGGCCGCCGCCCTGAGGACCGTCGAGTGAACCGTTCCCGGCTGACCTCCAAGCTCGCGGTGGTGCTGCTGGCCCTCCTCGGCTCCGGCATCCTGCTGTCCAGTGGCGGCCGGGTGTGGGTCAACGGCACGGTGGACGACGCCGTGCTCGGGGCGAGCAGGATCTCCGGCACCGGCACCGAGGTCGCCTCGGGGGTCATCGCCCTCGCCCTCGTCGGTGCCGCGGCTGCCCTGGCCAGCGCCACCGGCGGTGCGCTGGTGCGCCGCCTCACCCTGGCCGTGCTGGCCCTTGCCGGCATCGCGGAGGCGGTGGTGGCCGCGCGCGTCGCCCTGGCGCCCGAGGACCCCCTGGGCGCCATCGCCGCCAAGGCCGCGGGGCGGACGGGGTCGATCGAGACGCACGCCACGATCACCGCGTGGCCCTGGATCTGTGTGGTCGCCGGCGGGCTGCTCCTGCTCGCCTCCGTCGCGGGGTGGCTGGGTGCCTCCCGCTGGCGGGGGCTGGGCGCCCGCTACGAGGCCCCCACGACGTCCGCGGGCGCGCGGGGCCAGCGCGTCGCGACGGACTGGGACCGGCTGGATGCCGGTGACGACCCCACGCTGCGCGACGGCGGCGCAGCCACCTGACAGAATGGGTGCCGACCCGGCCGCGACCCGCACCCACCGCGCCCACCCCACACGACCACGACCACCAGCAGGAGCCAAGCCGATGGCAGAGCAAGAGATCCACGAAGACCACGGACACAGCCTCGCGGCGTGGACGGGAGTCGGCGTCATCCTCCTCGGGTCGGCCATTGCTGCCTGGGGCGTCGCCATCGCGAACACCGCGGTGTTCGTCATCGGCATGGTCATCTGTGTCATCGGTGCGGTGGCCGGGAAGGTGCTGTCACTCGCCGGCTACGGCGCGACCTCGCTCGACGGTCCGGACAGCCCCGACAGCAACAAGCCCGAGGTGGGCGTCAAGTAACACGGAGGGCCACCCGTCCACCGGCTGACCCCAGCACGGAGCTCCCAGTTCCGCTGGATAGCCTGTCGACATGCCCACCGTGCTCGACGACATCGTTGCCGGCGTCCGCGAAGACCTCGCCGGCGCACAGGCGGTCGTCGGCCGTGACCGCATCGAGGAGCTGGCGGCGTCAGCCGCCCCCGCCCTCGACGCCGAGGCAGCCCTCCGACGTCCGGGTCTGGCGCTGGTCGCCGAGGTCAAGCGAGCCAGCCCGAGCAAGGGTGCGCTGGCACCGATCGCCGACCCTGCCGCCCTGGCCGCGGAGTACGAGGCGGGTGGAGCCACGGCGGTCAGCGTGCTCACCGAGCGACGCCGGTTCCACGGCTCGCTCGACGACCTCGACGCGGTGCGCAAGGCAGTGCGGATCCCGGTGCTGCGCAAGGACTTCATGGTCGACGACTACCAGCTGTTCGAGGCCCGCGCCCACGGTGCCGACCTGATCCTGCTCATCGTCGCGGCGCTGGGGCAGGACGACCTCGTCCGCATGCAGGGGCTGGCGCACGAGCTGGGCATGACCGCGCTCGTCGAGGTGCACGACGAGGACGAGACCCGCCGGGCCGTCGACGCAGGCGCCTCGGTGATCGGGGTCAACGCCCGCAACCTCAAGACCCTTGCCGTCGACCCCGACACCTTCGCCCGGCTCACGCCCCTGATCCCGGACACCTGCGTCAAGGTGGCCGAGTCCGGAGTCGGTGGACCGGAGGACGCCGCCCGGTTCGCGGGTGAAGGCGCCGACGCCGTGCTGGTGGGCGAGGCACTGGTGCGTGGCAGCGACCCGCGCCGCGCGGCATACGAACTCATCGCGGCGGGAGCCACACCATGACCGGCCTGACCCCCGAGCCGCTGGCCCGTCCCGGACGCTTCGGCGACTTCGGCGGCCGCTACGTGCCCGAGGCACTCATTCCCGCGCTGGAGGAGCTCGACGAGGCGCGCCGCAAGGCGATGGTCGACCCCGAGTTCATGGGCGAGCTCGAGCGCCTGCACCGCACCTACACGGGCCGTCCGAGCATCATCACCGAGGTGCCGCGGTTCGCCGCCCACGCCGGCGACGCCCGGATCATCCTCAAGCGCGAGGACCTCAACCACACCGGCTCCCACAAGATCAACAACGTGCTGGCGCAGGCCCTCCTGACCAAGCGGATGGGCAAGACGCGCGTCATCGCCGAGACCGGCGCCGGTCAGCACGGCGTCGCGACCGCCACCGCAGCCGCCCTGATGGGGCTCGAGTGCGTCATCTACATGGGCAAGGTCGACACCGAGCGGCAGGCCCTCAACGTCGCCCGCATGCGGATGCTCGGCGCCGAGGTGGTCGCCGTCCCGACCGGCAGCGCGACCCTCAAGGACGCCATCAACGACGCCCTGCGCGACTGGGTCACCAACGTCGGCAACACCCACTACATCCTCGGCACCGTGACGGGTCCGCACCCGTTCCCCGAGATGGTCCGTGACTTCCACCGGGTGATCGGGGTCGAGGCGCGCGCCCAGGTGCTCGACCTCACCGGACGCCTTCCCGACGCCGTGATCGCCTGTGTCGGTGGCGGATCCAACGCCATGGGCATCTTCCACCGGTTCATCGACGACGCCGAGGTGCGGCTGATCGGCATCGAGGCCGGGGGAGAGGGCATCGAGTCGGGCCGGCACGCAGCGCGGTTCGCGGCCAGCTCGCCCGGGGTGCTGCACGGCACGTTTAGCTACCTCATGCAGGACGACGACGGCCAGACCCTCGAGTCGCACTCGATCTCGGCGGGACTCGACTACCCGAGCGTCGGCCCGGAGCACGCCCACCTCCGCGACACCGGGCGGGCCGAGTACCGCTACGCGACCGACGAGCAGACCATGAAGGCGTTCGAGCTCCTGTGCCGCACCGAGGGCATCATCCCGGCGCTGGAGTCGGCGCACGCCCTCGCCGGGGCGATCGAGGTCGGTCGTGAGCTCGGCCCCGACGCCCTGCTGCTGGTCAACCTGTCGGGGCGTGGCGACAAGGACATGCACACGGCTGCCGAGTGGTTCGGCCTCATCGACGGCGACGCGACCCCCAGCGGCACGGTCCCCGGCGGCGCGGCCGACGAGCCGCGCGCCGAGGGCGACGGAAGGACCCAGCTGTGAGCTCCACGACCACGGGCATCGGGGTCGGTCGCGTCCTCGAGCAGTGCCGCGCGGAGAACCGCGCCGCCCTCGTCGGCTACCTACCCGTCGGGTTCCCCTCGGTCGAGGGCTCGATCGAGGCGATGGTCGCGATGGTCGAGGCGGGTGTCGACATCGTCGAGGTCGGCATCCCCTACAGCGACCCGCTCATGGACGGTCCGGTCATCGCCTATGCCGCCGACCAGGCCCTCAAGCGCGGGGTCCACGTCGCCGACGCCTTCACCGCGACGCGAGCCGTCCGCGACGCAGGGGCTCCGCCGCTGGTGATGTCCTACTGGAACCTCATCCTGCGCCACGGGCCCACCGCCTTCGCGCGTGACCTCGCGGCCGCCGGTGGCGCGGGCATCATCACCCCCGACCTCATCCCCGACGAGGGCGCCGAGTGGATCGCGGCGAGCGAAGAGACCGGTCTCGACCGGGTCTTCCTCGTCGCCCCGAGCTCCACGGAGCAGCGCATCGCCGCCGTGACCGCCCAGTGCCGTGGCTTCGTGTATGCCGTGTCGCACATGGGCGTGACCGGCGCGAGGACGTCGATGGGCGACGCCGCGGCAGTCATCGTCAACCGGACCAAGGCGGTCACCGACAAGCCCGTGTGCGTGGGCCTCGGGGTCTCCGGTGGGTCGCAGGCGGCCGAGGTCGCCGCCTACGCCGACGGGGTGATCGTGGGCTCGGCGCTCGTGCGGTGCCTCACCGAGGCGGACGACCCGGCCTCCGGCATCGCCTCGCTCCGCGCCCTGGTCGGTGAGCTGGCCGAAGGCGTCCGGAGCGGTCGCTGACATGAGCGCGCTGTCGGCCCCGCGGGTCCGCGACGTCATCGGGCTGCTCGCCCGTCTGGTCCTGGGTGGCGTGGTCCTCGTGGCCGGACTGCTCAAGGTCGGCCACCTCGAGACGTCCGCGAGGTCGGTCCGCGCCTACCAGCTGCTGCCCTACGACGTGGCCGGCTACCTCGGCTACGGCCTGCCGATCCTCGAGGTCGCGATCGGCGTGCTGCTGGTCCTGGGGTTGTTCACCCGGTTCAGCGCCGTGGTGGGCGACTTCCTGATGGTGGTCTTCATCATCGGGATCGCCTCGGCCTGGGCGCGCGGCCTGTCCATCGACTGCGGCTGTTTCGGCAAGGGGGGAACCATTGCGGCCTCCCAGACGCAGTATCCGCAGGAGATCGCCCGCGACGTCGGGCTGCTCGCCTGCGCCCTGTGGCTGATGGTCCGACCTCGGTCGGCCCTCAGCCTCGAGCGGACCCTGTTCGGCGACCCACTCGGCTCGGACCACCCGGACGGCTCCCACCCAGACCACGAGAACCACCCGGCCAGCCCGGACCACGAGAGGCAGCCCCACGCATGACCAGCAGCAGCGCCAGCCGCAAGGCGAAGATCCAGGCGGCCGCCCCCAAGGGCGGGATCCGCAACGCCAAGAGCGGTGGGAGCGGGGGAGCGAACCGCATCGTGGTGGCGACCGTGGTCGTCGTGGTCGTGCTCGCAGCGGTCATCACCGCCGTGATCCTGGGCAGTAGCGACAAGAAGGAGGCGACCACCGCGGGCGGGTCGGTGCTCCCCAAGAACGTCGCGGCGATGGGCGCCGGGCTGGTCGTGAACCCCGGCGCGCCCGCGAACGTGCCCACCCTCGACCTGTACGAGGACTTCCAGTGCCCGGTCTGTGCGCGGTTCGAGGAGATCTTCGGGCTCCAGATCGTCGACCTGGTCAAGGCCAACCAGGTGAAGCTGGTCGCCCACCCGCTGTCCTTCCTCGACGACAACCTGCGCAACGACTCCTCGAACCGCGCCGCGAACGCCGCCTCGTGCGCCGCTGACGCGGACAAGTTCCTGCAGTACCACGCGGCCACCTTCCAGGGTCAGCCGAAGACCGAGGGCGCCGGCTACACCGATGCCCAGCTCAGGCAGTTCGCGGTGCAGGCGGGGCTCACGGGTCCCACCCTGACGACGTGGGAGCAGTGCTACACGGCGAAGTCGCACAACCAGTGGGTCGAGTCCGTGCAGACCCAGTCGGAGAAGGACGGCGTCAACGGCACCCCGACGGTCAAGCTGGACGGCACGGTCGTCGACCTCAGCGGCCTGACCCGCGACAAGCTGGCCGCGGCGGTCAAGGCGGCGACGAAGTAGCAGCACCGAGCCGCCCACCGCTGGTGGGCGGGCCTGTGGACGACCGGAGGACTGCCCATATATAGGTAGTTATAGTCATCCACATGACTATAACTACCAGAAAGATTTATGGTCGCATGGCCGCGGCCCTGGCCGTGCTCACGCCCCAGTAGATGACGCATCGAGATCGTCGGGCGGCGGCTCGTCGGCCGTGGGGGGCGGCGGTGACGTTGCTCGTGCTCGCGTTGACCGGCGCGTGTGGACCTGAGGTCGACGAGCCGCCCGCCGTGCAGGGGCGGGCGGTGGCGACCTACACCGACCCCGGGGTCTACCGCGTCGGGCGGGCGCAACTGCGGCGCATCGTCGACGAGCTGGACCCGGACTCGCCCCAGCGGGCCGTTCTCGCCGACGGCCACGTGACGCGGAGCGAGGTGGATGCTGCCTGGGAGGGGTACGCGCAGTGCATGCGCCGAGCCGGCTTCGCCGTCACCACGTCGGTCTGGGACCCGGTCACCGGCACGAGCCGGATCTTCACCTACGCGAGGGTGGGGGCGACGACCACCGCACCGACGACTTCCGCGACGCCCACCACGGCGCCGACCCTTGACGCGATGACCGACGGGGAGGCCGAGCGGGTTGACGCCTGCGAAGAGGAGTACTGGTTCCCGGTCTCGGCCGTGTACGCGGCCGAGACACCGCCCCACATGGAGCCGCGGCTGGCCTCCGCGATGCAGCAGTGCATGGGCGAGCGGGGATACGCGGTGCAGGGGATCGCCGACTTCGGTGGCATGGTCGGCGCGGTGCGGGGGGAGGCTCAGGGCGAGCGGGTTCAAGCCGGTCGGGACTGTCTCACGAAGGCCTTGGCGGACCTGTACCCCGACCTGCCGTACTTCCCACGCCCGTGACTGGATAGCCTCACCTGCGTGACCATGGTGATCCCCAGCCCGACCTCCGGGGTCTGGCACCTCGGGCCGTTCCCGCTGCGTGGCTACGCGCTGTGCATCCTCGCGGGCATCGTCGTGGCCGTCTGGATCACCGGTCGGCGCCTCGTCGACCGGGGCCACGCCAAGGAGAAGGCCGTCGACATCTCGGCCTGGGCGGTCCCGTTCGGCATCATCGGCGGCCGGATCTACCACGTCATCACCACGCCCGAGCCCTACTTTGGCGCGGGCGGTCACCCGCTCAAGGCGCTATACATCTGGGAGGGCGGCCTCGGCATCTGGGGAGCCATCTCCCTGGGTGCGCTCGGGGCCTGGGTCGGCGCCCGCCGCCACGGGGTGCCCTTCCTCGACTACATCGACGCCGCTGCCCCAGGGGTGGCCGTCGCGCAGGCGCTGGGCCGCTGGGGCAACTGGTTCAACAACGAGCTCTACGGCCGGGCCACCGACGTCCCGTGGGGCCTGACCATCCACGAGTGGGACCAGTCCGCCGGCCACGCCGTGCGCGACACGAACGGCAAGGCCATCGTGCTCGGCACCTTCCAGCCGACCTTCCTCTACGAGTCGCTCTGGTGCCTGCTCCTCGCCCTCTTCCTCGTGCTGGCCGACCGCCGCTGGGCGCTGCGCAAGGGCCAGCTCTTCGGGCTCTACGTCATCGGCTACCCGATGGGCCGGATCGTCTTCGAGCTGATGCGCAGCGACGAGGCCAACACCATCTTCGGCGTGCGGGTCAACGTGTGGACGAGCATTCTGGTCTTCCTGCTCGGCATCGCCATCGTCTGGTTCGGGAGGCGCCGCGAGGTGGCGGTTCCCCGAGAGGTCGCGTCTCAACATACGGAATAGGTCGGCTCACATGGCGGGACAAACGGCCCACCGGCTATCCTTCCTGCAGCCGTGGCCAAGGCCGTCCACGCGCGTGAAATGGTGTGCCCAACTTGGGTTCCACAACGCACTTGACTCCCCCCAAGGACGGTGACCCGAACGTGACTCCTGCGCGCTTCTCCGCCCAGCCCGCCAACACGGGCCTCTACCGCCGCGAGCACGAGCACGACGCCTGCGGCGTGGCCCTCGTGGCGACGATGCGGGGAAGCGCAGGTCACGACATCGTCGACCACGCCCTGACTGCCCTGCGCAACCTCGACCACCGCGGCGCCACCGGCGCCGACCCGCTCGTGGGCGACGGTGCCGGCATCCTGACCCAGATCCCCGACGCGTTCTTCCGCGAGGTCGTCGAGTTCGACCTCCCGGTCAACGGCGCGTATGCCGTGGGCACCGCCTTCCTGCCGACCGACGAGACCGAACGTGCCCAGGTGGTCGCCCGGATCGAGGAGCTCGCAGCTGAGGAAGGGCTCACCGTCCTGGGGTGGCGCGACGTGCCGGTCGCGGCTGAGCTCGTGGGCCAGGCGGCCCGCGACTGCATGCCGTTCTTCCGGCAGCTGTTCGTCTCGGCTGCGGTCGGCCGCATGGTCGGCCTGGGGCTCGACCGTCTCGCCTTCTGCCTGCGCAAGCGCGCCGAGCGCGAGACCGAGGTCTACTTCCCGTCCCTGTCGTGTCGCACGCTCGTCTACAAGGGCATGCTCACCACGGGGCAGCTCGAGCCGTTCTTCCCCGACCTGTCCGACCGCCGGTTCGAGACCCAGCTCGCGCTGGTCCACTCGCGGTTCTCCACCAACACCTTCCCGAGCTGGCCGCTGGCCCACCCCTACCGGCTGATCGCCCACAACGGCGAGATCAACACCGTCAAGGGCAACCGCAACTGGATGAGCGCCCGCGAGAGCCAGCTGGTCTCCGACGTCATCCCGGGTGACCTCGACCGGCTGTTCCCGATCTGCACGCCCGAGGCCTCCGACTCGGCCTCCTTCGACGAGGCGCTCGAGCTGCTGCACCTCGGCGGACGTCCGCTGCCCCACGCGGTCCTCATGATGATCCCGGAGGCGTGGGAGAACAACGACGAGATGGACCCCGCCCGCAGGGCGTTCTACGAGTTCCACTCGACCTTCATGGAGCCGTGGGACGGTCCGGCCTGCGTGACCTTCACCGACGGATCGCTCATCGGCGCCGTCCTGGACCGCAACGGCCTACGTCCCGGGCGCTACTCGGTGACCGACGACGGCCTCGTCGTCCTCGCCTCCGAGTCGGGGGTCCTCGACCTCGACCCGACCCGTGTCGTGCGCAAGGGACGGCTCCAGCCGGGGCGGATGTTCCTCGTCGACACGGAGCACGGCCGCATCGTGTCCGACGACGAGGTGAAGTCGTCGCTGGCGGCCCAGCACCCCTACGACGAGTGGCTGCACGCCGGCCTCATCCACCTCGACGACCTGCCCGAGCGCGAGCACATCGTGCACACCGCGGCCTCGGTGGCGCGGCGCCAGCAGACCTTCGGCTACACGCAGGAGGAGCTCAAGATCCTCCTCACGCCGATGGCCAGGACGGGGGGAGAGGCGCTCGGCTCGATGGGCACCGACACCCCGATCGCGGTGCTGTCGGACCGCCCGCGGCTCGTCTTCGACTACTTCACCCAGCTGTTCGCCCAGGTGACCAACCCACCGCTCGACGCGATCCGCGAGGAGCTCGTCACCTCGTTGGGCACCGTCATCGGTCCGGAGGGCAACGCCCTCTCGGCCGGCCCCGCGCACGCGCGCCAGGTCGTCCTGCCCTTCCCGGTGATCGACAACGACCACCTCGCCAAGATCGTCCACGTCAACGCCGACGGCGACCTGCCGGGCTACGCGACCCACGTCGTGCGCGGGCTCTACGACGTCACGGGTGGGGCCGCTGCGATGACCGCGCGGCTCGAGGAGATCTTCGCCGAGGTGTCGGCAGCGATCGCCCAGGGGGCCCGCTTCGTCGTGCTCTCGGACCGCGACTCCGGTCGCGACTACGCGCCGATCCCGTCGCTGCTGCTCACCTCGGCCGTCCACCACCACCTCATCCGCGAGAAGACCCGCACCCTCGTGGGGCTCGTCGTGGAGGCCGGCGACGTGCGCGAGGTCCACCACGTCGCCCTTCTCATCGGCTACGGCGCGGCGGCGGTCAACCCCTACCTCGCCATGGAGTCGGTGGAGGACCTGGTGCGGTCTGGCGCCATTGAAGGCGTCACCGCCGACCAGGCCGTCAAGAACCTCATCAAGGCGCTCGGCAAGGGCGTCCTCAAGGTCATGTCCAAGATGGGCATCTCCACCGTCGCGTCCTACCGCGGCGCCCAGGTCTTCGAGGCCCTCGGGCTCTCGCAGGAGCTCGTCGACCGCTACTTCACGGGCACCGTGAGCCAGCTCGGTGGCGTCGGCCTCGACGTCCTCGCCGCGGAGACCGCGGCCCGGCACGCCGCGGCATACCCCCCGGACGGGGTGCGGCTCCCGCACCGCAAGCTCGGCGTCGGCGGTGAGTACCAGTGGCGACGCGAAGGTGAGCCGCACCTGTTCGACCCCGACACCGTCTTCCGCCTGCAGCACTCGACGCGGCAGCGGCGCTACGACATCTTCAAGCAGTACACCTCGCGCATCGACGAGCAGTCCGAGCGGCTCATGACGCTGCGTGGCCTGTTCAACCTCGGTGGCGCCTCGCCGCGGCAGCCGGTGCCGATCGACGAGGTCGAGCCGATCAGCGAGATCGTCAAGCGCTTCAACACCGGGGCGATGTCCTACGGCTCGATCAGCCAGGAGGCCCACGAGACGCTGGCCGTCGCCATGAACCGCCTCGGTGGACGCTCCAACACGGGCGAGGGCGGCGAGGACGTCGACCGCCTGATGGACCCGGAGCGGCGGTCGACGATCAAGCAGGTCGCCTCCGGCCGGTTCGGCGTCACCTCGCTCTACCTCACCAAGTCGGGCGACATCCAGATCAAGATGGCGCAGGGGGCCAAGCCCGGTGAGGGTGGACAGCTGCCCGGTCACAAGGTCTACCCGTGGATCGCCACGACCCGTCACTCGACGCCCGGCGTGGGTCTCATCAGCCCGCCGCCGCACCACGACATCTACTCGATCGAAGACCTCGCCCAGCTGATCCACGACCTCAAGAACGCCAACCCGGAGGCCCGGATCCACGTCAAGCTGGTCTCCGAGATCGGGGTCGGCACGGTCGCGGCAGGTGTCTCCAAGGCGCACTCCGACGTGGTCCTCATCTCCGGCCACGACGGTGGCACCGGCGCCTCGCCCCTCACCTCGCTGAAGCACGCCGGCGGCCCGTGGGAGATCGGCCTCGCCGAGACCCAGCAGACCTTGGTGCTCAACGGTCTGCGCGACCGCATCGTCGTGCAGTGCGACGGTCAGCTCAAGACCGGGCGCGACGTGATCATCGCCGCCCTGCTCGGCGCCGAGGAGTTCGGGTTCGCCACGGCTCCGCTCGTCGTCAGCGGCTGCATCATGATGCGCGTCTGCCACCTCGACACCTGTCCGGTCGGCATCGCCACCCAGAACCCGGAGCTGCGCGCGCGCTACTCCGGCAAGCCCGAGTTCGTCGAGACCTTCTTCGAGTACATCGCCGAGGAGGTCCGCGAGCACCTGGCGGCCCTGGGTTTCCGCAGCATCGAGGAGGCCATCGGCCAGGTGTCGGCGATCGACGCCACCCGCGCCGTCAACCACTGGAAGGCCGCTGGGCTCGACCTCGCGCCGATCTTCGCCGACGTGGAGAGCCCTGACGGCTCAGCCCGCCGCAACACCACGACCCAGGACCATGGGCTCGAGAAGGCCCTCGACCACCACCTCATCACCATCGCGCGGGAGGCCATCAACGACGGCACCCCGGTGCTCGGCGAGGTCGCGGTGCGCAACGTCAACCGCACGATCGGCACGCTGCTCGGCCACGAGGTCACCAAGGCCCATCCCGACGGGTTGCCCGACAACACGATCGACCTGACCCTGACCGGCTCGGCCGGTCAGTCCCTCGGGGCGTTCCTCCCGCGGGGTGTCACCCTGCGGCTCGTCGGCGACGCCAACGACTACGTGGGCAAGGGTCTGTCGGGCGGTCGCGTGGTGGTGCGCCCTGACCGCGCGGCCCCGCTCCAGGCTGAGGCGAACGTCATCGCCGGCAACGTCATCGGCTACGGCGCGACCACGGGGCAGCTGTTCCTCCGTGGGCTGGTCGGCGAGCGCTTCTGCGTCCGCAACTCCGGTGCGACCGCCGTCGTCGAGGGGGTCGGCGACCACGGGTGCGAGTACATGACGGGTGGCATCGTCCTGGTGCTCGGCCCGACCGGGCGCAACTTCGCGGCCGGCATGTCCGGGGGAGTGGCCTACGTCCTCGACCTCGACGTGGGCCGGGTCAACCCCGAGCTCGTCGACGTGTCCGGGCTTCGTCCCGACGACGAAACGGTCGTGCGCGAGCTGCTCGCCCAGCACCTGCAGGAGACCGAGTCGCCCATCGCGGCCCGGCTGCTCGAGGAGTGGGAGTCGGCCAGGTCGCGGTTCACCCTGGTCCTCCCACGTGACTACCAGCGCGTCCTCGACGTGCGCGCCGCCGCCGAGGCGGAGGGACTAGACGTCAACGGCTCCGAGGTCTGGGAGCGGATCATGGAGGCCTCCCGTGGCTGACCCCCAAGGTTTTCTCAAGACGCGGGAGCGCGAGCTGCCCGCCCGTCGCCCCGTGCCGGTCCGGATCAGGGACTGGAAAGAGGTCTACGAGGAGCAGGAGCTCGGCCAGCTCCAGCGTCAGGCCGGGCGCTGCATGGACTGCGGGATCCCGTTCTGCCACAGCGGTTGTCCCTTGGGCAACCTCATCCCCGAGTGGAACGACCTCGCCTGGAAGGGCGACTGGCGCGAGGCCATCGAGCGCCTGCACGCCACGAACAACTTCCCGGAGTTCACCGGTCGGCTCTGCCCGGCCCCCTGTGAGACGGCCTGCGTCCTCGGGATCAACCAGCCCGCGGTGACCATCAAGCAGATCGAGGTCACGACGATCGACCGGGCCTTCGACGCCGGCTACGTCCAGCCGCAGGCGCCCGAGCGGCTCTCCGGCAAGACCGTCGCCGTCGTCGGCTCCGGTCCGGCGGGCCTGGCTGCGGCCCAGCAGCTCACCCGGGCTGGCCACACCGTCGCGGTCTACGAGCGCGCCGACAAGCCCGGTGGACTGCTGCGCTACGGCATCCCCGAGTTCAAGATGGAGAAGTCGGTCCTCGACCGTCGCATCGCCCAGATGGAGGCCGAGGGGACACGCTTCCGCAGCGGGGTCGACGTCGGTGGCGACGTGACCGGCAAGCAGCTGCGCGACCGCTACGACGCGGTCGTCCTGGCCATCGGGGCCACCGTGCCCCGCGAGCTGCCCGTGCCCGGGCGTGAGCTCGACGGCGTCATGCAGGCGATGGACTTCCTCCCGCCGGCCAACCGGGTCGCGCTCGGGGAGACCGTCGAGGGACAGGTCACCGCGGAGGGCAAGGACGTCATCGTCATCGGCGGTGGCGACACCGGCGCCGACTGCATCGGCACCTCGCACCGCCAGGGCGCCCGTTCGGTCACCAGCCTCGAGATCATGCCGCAGCCGGGTGAGGAGCGGGTCGCGGGTCAGCCGTGGCCCACCTACCCGATGCTGTTCCGCGTCGCGTCGGCCCACGAGGAGGGTGGCGAGCGCGTCTACGCCGCCTCCACCAAGGAGATCCTCGGCGAGGACGGCAGGGTGTCCGGCATCCGCGTCGTCGACGTGCGCATGGGCGACCGGGGCTTCGAGGAGGTCGAGGGCACCGAACGCGTGCTGCCGGCCCAGCTGATCCTGCTCGCGATGGGCTTCCTCGGCCCGCAGGGCCCGGGCGTCGTCGAGCAGCTCGAGGTCGAGCTCGACGAGCGCTCCAACGTCAAGCGCGACCAGGACTACATGTCGTCGGTGCCCGGTGTGTTCGTGGCCGGTGACGCCGGTCGTGGGCAGTCCTTGATCGTGTGGGCCATCGCCGAGGGCCGGTCTGCCGCGGCCGGGGTCGACCGCTTCCTGACCGGCGCCACAGCGCTGCCGCGCCCGATCAACCCGAACGACCGCCCGCTGGTCGTCTGACCCCAGCGGCGGGCCCGCGGCATACCCGGAGCTCGGCTGTCCGCAGGGTGACCGGGGTCACGTTCCGGGTGGGTCGACCGATAAGGTCGAGGACATGCGTCGCGCCAAGATCGTCTGCACATTGGGCCCGGCTGTATCCACTCCCGAGAGGATCCGCCAGCTCGTCGACGCGGGGATGGATGTGGCCCGCCTCAACCTCTCGCACGGCGAGTACGCCGACCACGAGAAGATCTACCAGGAGATCCGCCGGGCCAGTGACGAGACCGGTCACGCGGTCGGTGTCCTGGTCGACCTGCAGGGTCCCAAGATCCGCACCGCGCGCTTCAAGGACGGCCCGGTCGACCTCGTCAACGGCGCCGAGTTCACCATCACCACCCGCGACGTCGAGGGCTCGGTGACCGAGGTCGGCACGACCTACAAGGGCCTGCCCGGCGACGTCCGCCCCGGCGACCTGCTCCTCATCGACGACGGCAAGGTCTGCCTCCAGGCGACCGCCGTCAGCGAGACCGACGTGACGTGTGTCGTCACCGTCGGCGGCACGGTCTCCAACAACAAGGGGATCAACCTCCCCGGCGTCGCGGTGTCCGTGCCCGCGCTGTCCGAGAAGGACAAGGAAGACCTGCGGTGGGCCCTCGGGCTGCGCGCCGACATGATCGCGCTGTCCTTCGTGCGCTCGGCCGCCGACCTCGACGACGTCCACGCCGTGATGGACGAGGTCGGGGTCCGGCTGCCCGTCATCGCCAAGATCGAGAAGCCGCAGGCGGTCGACAACCTCGTCGAGATCATCGAGGCGTTCGACGGCGTGATGGTGGCTCGTGGCGACCTCGGCGTCGAGCTGCCGCTCGAGGAGGTGCCGATCGTCCAGAAGGAAGCCATCGAGATCGCGCGCCGCAACGCCAAGCCGGTCATCGTCGCCACCCAGGTGCTCGAGTCGATGATCGAGAACCCCCGCCCGACCCGCGCCGAGGCCTCCGACGCCGCCAACGCCGTCCTCGACGGTGCTGACGCGCTCATGCTCTCGGGCGAGACCAGCGTCGGTGCCTACCCGATCGTGGCCGTGCAGACGATGGCTCGCATCATCGAGAGCACCGAGGAGCACGGGCTCGAGCGGATCCGTCCGCTGGGCACCAAGCCCCACACGATGGGTGGCGCCGTGGCCGCAGCGGCCGTCGAGATCGGCGAGCTGCTCGGCGCGAAGTACCTCATCACGTTCAGCCAGTCCGGTGACACCGCGAAGCGGATGTCGCGGATCCGTCCGCGGATCCCCATGCTGGCGTTCACCCCCGAACCGCACACCCGCTCGCGGCTGTCCCTGGCGTGGGGCATCGAGACCTTCCTCGTCCCCATGGCCCGGCACACCGACCAGATGGCCCAGCAGGTCGACAAGTCGCTGCTCGCCTCGGGTCGCGCGCAGGAGGGCGACCTCGTCGTCATCGTGGCCGGCTCGCCCCCCGGCATCCCGGGCTCCACCAACGCGCTGCGTGTGCACAAGATGGGCGACGCCATCAACAAGGTGGCCCCCGCCTACGAGGACCTCGACGACTGAGCCTCGCCCTGGCCGGTTCTGTCACGCTCGATTGACCCCTTCTCGTCGAAGACTGTGGAAGAAACCTAGCCAACCATAGCCGACTGTGGTTGTATGGCCGCGTTCGAACGGGGCGGGTCTCAAGGGTGAGCGGAGCCGTCCGCGGGCGCTGGACACCGGCTCCCGTGGGTGGCTTCTGCTGGGGCACGGCCCGGCCGGTGGGGCGCTTCTGCCTCCCCGGTGGGCTCTTCCAGGTAGAGGGGATATTCATGACATCGATCAAGCGCTGGGCAACCGTCCCGGTGGTGTGCGGTCTCGGGCTGACGGTGCTGGCGGCACCGGCCTTCGCCAACTACTACAACTGGGGCATCGTCAACGCCTACGAGGGTGGGAGGTTGGTGGCGCAGGGCAAGGGAACCGTGGGGGTCGACTACGGGCTCGACGTGATCGGCGGACACGCCACCTCGTCCGACCCACGTCCGGGTGGCAGTCCCGCCTACGCCAAGATCCACTACAACTACACGGTCCCGCAGTTCGACGGTCCCCACGATGCGCGGGGGGTCAACAACTACAAGGCCGTGTGGGTGGACAAGTTCGTCAACGGCAACCTCAACACCATGTACGACGCCGCGGAGCTCCGTGGCGAGGCCTGCCAGGACGACAACCTCAGCCCGGACGTGTGCAAGGGCAGCGCCTGGACCAACCAGAAGTGGTGACTGCGGCCGATCAGCTCGCAGTCGAGGGCGACGAGGGTGACCTCCGCCCTCGGCTGCGGGACGTCACGGTCCGGCGAGGCAGCTTCGTGCTCGCCTGCCCCGACTGGCGCACCCGGCCCGGGCTGACTGCGGTCGTGGGTCTCAACGGGGCGGGCAAGTCGACGCTCCTGCAGCTGCTCTCCGGGCAGCTCGGTCCCGCCCGCGGCGAGGTCGAGCTCGCCGACCGGACGACCGTGCTGCCGCAGGTCGCTCGCCTGGCCAACGCCTCGTCGGTGGTCGACCTCTACCGCTACCTCGCCGCCCTGCGTGGGGTCCGGCGCCGTGATCGCGAGCCCGAGGTGCAGTCGGCCCTCGCGCTGGCCGGGCTCGTCGAGCACGCGTTCATCCCGATGCGGCAGCTGAGCGGTGGCTGGCAGCAGCGAGCGCTGGTCGGTCAGTGCCTGCTGGGCTCGCCGACAGTCCTGCTGCTCGACGAGCCGACCGCCTCCCTCGACGTCGGCGCGGCGCGCAGCATCTGGGAGCTGATGCGCGAGCTCTCGGAGCGGCTGCCGGTGGTGGTCGCCACCCACGAGGCGTCCGCGTCCCTCGAGTTCTGCGACCAGATGGTCACCGTCCAGGCCGGCGTGGTCGGCCCGGCACTCGAGGGCGACCTGTTGCGCGCCGACCTGGGTCGTGCCCCCGAGTCGGCCGAGAGCTTCCTGCTCGGCCTGATCGAGCCCGAGGAGCGCAGCGCATGAGGGCACAGTGGGGCAAGGGCATGCCGTGGCTGGTGACCGGGCTGATGCTTGTGGCGATGGCGACGGTGCTGTCGGGGCGCGACGCCGGCTGGGTGGGTGACCCGCTCTGGGGCCAGGAGACGATCGGGGTCGCCCAGGTCCTCGTCCTTCCCCTGCTCACCGGTGGCGCGGCCGTCGTCGGCTGGCGCGACGTCGGAGGCATCCTCACCCTGATCCCCGCCGGCCGACAGCGGTGGCGGCACTTCTGCGCGACGTTCGCGGCGTGGGCCGTCCCCGTCGTGGCGCTGTATGCCGTGGGCAACCTGTTCGTCGTGCTCACCTCCCGGTGGAGTGAGCCGTCGATCCCCAACGCCACGCCGTGGCCGGCCCTCACCCAGACCGGCGGAGCGTTGCTCGTCTTCGTCGTCGGGTACGCCCTGGGGGTCGTGCTGAGGTCCTGGCTGGGGTCGGTGGTGGCGGCCCTGCTCACCGTCGCGGTGCTCATCCTCGACCGAATGGGGGTGATCGTCACCGGCCTGGCCGAGTACACCTCCAGCGGGACGATGCTGGGGACCGTCGCCAACCCGGCCTATTTCGCGAAGCGACTGGTCTGGATGGTGCTCGTCGGAGCCCCCATCATCGCCCTGCTCGTGACCGACCGACGTCGCCGAGCCGGCTTGCTCACGGCTGTGGCCCTGGCCCTGGTGGTCGGCGCGCTGGTCTTCGAGACCGACGACAGCTACCGGGTCGTGCCTGGTCGCACGGACATCTGCACCAGCACGCCCGTCGTCGTGTGTGCGCCGCCGGAGTTCCGGGCCCGGGCTGAGCGAGCCGCCCAGATGGCCGGTGAGACCGGCGCGGTGCTTCGCGAGCTCGGGGTCCGGTCACCGAGCCGCTTCGTGATGTGGCAACCCGGCAGGGACCACATGGACTTTTTGATGCTGATCTCCGACAAACTTCGTTCCCCACTGGTGCTGGGAGATGTGCTGGGCGAAGTTGTTGCCCCCAAGTCCTGCAGGCTGTGGTCTGGCCCCGAGCCGCCGCCGTACTCGTGGTTCTACAGCGAGGCGCTGGTGGAGTCCTATGTGATGACGGAGATCACCGGCAAGACTGCCGAGCCCTACGGCCGACTCCTCACCTCGAAGGGCGCCGAGGAGTCGCGAGCGTTGGTCACGCAGGCGGCGACGGCGCTCCAGGAGTGCGACCTGTCGAAGGTGCCACCATCGTTCAGCAACCAGTAGGGGCAGGGTGATCCGCGGCTGGCTGGCCGACCACGACTGGCGCCTGGCGGTGCTGTCCACCGGTCTGGCAAGCGTCGCCCTGGCCACCGGTCAGCCGATCCTGGCCAGCCCGCTGGGCGAGTCGTACCAAGGGATCACGGTCGGTCTGCTCGCCGTGCTGTGCAGCTGTATGGGCTTCGCGCTGAGCCTGCGGTCCTGCGCGGCAGCGGCCCTGGGCGTCCGGTCGGGTGCGCGGTATCGCTTGCTGTGGTTCGTGATCCAGCTCCTCCTGGTGGCCACGGTCGCGGAGACGGTGGCGGGGTTCGACCTCGTGCCCCGACGACTGGTCTTCGTGATCGGGTGGGGCGCAGGGCTTTCCGGGCTCCTCGCGCTGACCTCAGAAGGCGCGTCGATGCTCTACGGCTTCCTGCTGTTCGCCACCTGCGTCCTGACCTCCCGTGGGGAGCCGGCTCGATGGTGGGCCCCACTAGCCCACGTCCCGGTCGGTGATGCGGGGGTCGTGGCCGCGGCGATCCTGGTCCTGGCGTGCGGCGCCGGCTACGTGGCCAACCCGCTGCGCCGGACCCCATTCTGAGTCGCGTGCCGCCCGACGACCAGCACCGTGCCGCTCCGGTATGCCGCGTGCTCACCGTGGTGCCGCGGCCCCGCACCTGGTCGTCCGGCGGCAGAGGCTGTGCCGTTTTGTCGTCCGGGCGCACCGCACCGCTATCCTTTCCGAGGCCGCTGAGGTGGCCACGGCCGAAGCGTCTGAGGTTCGGCAAGCCGAAGTGGTGGAATGGCAGACACGGAGCACTCAAAATGCTCTGCTCGAAAGGGCGTGCGGGTTCAAGTCCCGCCTTCGGCACCCAGCTGACCAGCGGGAACGACCACCGGTGGTGGGCAGTCTCCACGCGCTGTCCACACCGGTCCACGGCTCAGCCTGTGGGCGGGCCACCCGGGTAGTCGGTTCCTGGCTTCCTGAGCCGTACGCCGCTGACCGAGTCGTGTTCCGGCCACTCTGTGACGTCAGGAGATCCCACCTCTCCGGTCAGCTGTCCAGGAAGGAGTGGACCTCGTCGATGAACACCCCGAACCCCGGCTCGGCGCCCTGCAGGATGTGGTTCTTGCTGTCCAGCCTGACCAGCCGGCTCCCGCGGACCATGGAATGCAGCTCCTCTGCCTCGGCGAAGGACCAAACCCGGTCGTCCGACGAGTGCATGATCAGGGTCGGCACGTCCAGGGTGCGGGCGGCCTCGGTGCAGTCGAGGTCTCCGAACGCGCGCCACAGGCGATAGGCGTTGTGGGCTGACGCTGAGCGTCGCTGCAGCTCGTCGAAGGCACGCCAGCTCTCCAGTGGACCGTCGGGCAAGAACCGCGCGTCGTAGACCTGTCGGAAGCCCGGTTGGTCGCCGCCCCAGGACGTCTTGATCAGCTCCCCCAACGCCGCCAGCTCGCGTCGCAGCTCGTCGTCCGCGCGAGCCCAGGTCGCCCGGGCACAGGTGCCGTAGACGACGACGTGAGATACGCGCTCGGGGTGGCGCGCGGCATACGTGATGGCTATCGGTCCGCCGTGTGAGATGCCGAGCAGCGGGAAGCGCTCCAGTCCCATCGCGTCGACGACGGTCTCGAGATCACGCACCCACGCCTCCAGCGTGAAGGAGTCGTCGTCCACCTCCCAGTCAGAGAGCCCACAACCGCGCTCGTCGTAACGCACGAGAGTGTGTCGCTGCGAGAGCGCGCTCCACCACGGTTGCCAGATGGGGCTCTCCCAGTCGTGGTCGAGGTGGGTCAGCCAGTTCGACGCCTTCACCAAGGGCGGGCCAGATCCACTGACCGCGTAGGCGAGGCGTACGTTGTCCGGTGTGTGACAGAAGCTGACCCGCTGGTCGGCGAGAGTTGCAGCCCGCGGAGACGCGACCGGCGCCGCCGGCCGCACGATCGGCGTCAGGGCAAGGTCCCGTACGGCGCTGGCTTCGGCGCTGGGTCCAATCCCCAGCTCACGCTCCAGTGCGTCGGTCAGCGCGGTGAAGTGGCGCAGCACCCCGGCACGGTCTCCGGCGTCCAGCAGCTCGCGCATCAGCGCCACCCGCGCCTCCTCGTCGACCGGGTCGAGGGCCACGAGCTCCGCGAACCGGCCGCTGTTCCGGAGCAGCTCGTGATGCCGCATCTGGAGGCGCTGACGGTGGTGGAAGGCCCAGTCCTCGTAGAGCTCGTGCGGCAGGAGGTCGCCTTGATACATGTCGAGGGCACGCTCCGCGCAGGACGCCCGCTCCTCGGGTGAGGACTTCGGGTCGAGAGCGGTCCGGGCCAGCCGCTCGAAGACGACCGCGTCGACCTCGACGTGCACCAGGTCCCCGGGGAACAGCGCCACGGTGCCGGCGGCGAACGTTACGCTCTCCGGTATGCCGATCGCGCTCCTGAGGTAGTGAGCCGCCATGTGCAGCCGGTTGCCGACCGAGTCGATGGAGGCATCCGGCCACAGGGCCTCCACCACCACCTCGCGGTGGGCGCGTCGACCGGGCGCGAGCGCGAGGTACTCGGCGAGGCGGATCGGGTCTCGACGACCCCGCGCGCCCGCGACGACCGCTCGCTCCCCGACGCGGACCACGACGTCACCCAGGAGTTGGACGTGGACCACGACCCGGTGGTCGGTGCTGGCCATGCGCTCGATCTTCCTGCCTCGTGCTCGGACCCGTCGAGTGGTGCAGGGTGGCCCCGGCCAAGGCATCGACGTCGCTCGCACAACCCGTCCGCGAACGCGGGCGGCCTGCGCGAGGAAGGGTTGCGAAAGGTCGGCTCCATACCGTGCACCTCAGCGAGGACAACTGGAGTCCACCAGTCCCACCGACAGAATACGAGGTAGTCATGAGCACGTGGTCGAACCGGGCGCCCAGGGTGGGCGAACAGGCTTCCCTGTCCCGGACCATCACCAAAGAAGACATCGCGCTGTTCACCAGCCTGAGTGGCGATCGCAACCCACTCCACTACGACGAGGCAGCTGCGCGGCGCACTCCCTTCGGCGGCATCGTCGTCCAAGGGGGCGTGACGAGCGCGATCCTCAACGCCGTCGTCGCCGAACGGCTGCCGGGACCTGGCACGGTCTTCATGCAGACGAACCTGCGGTTCCTCGCGCCGGTCCGCCCCCGAGACACCATCACCGGCGAGGTCACCGTCACGGCTGTGCGGCACGACAAGCCGATTACCTGGCTGGACGTTCGCGTGATCCGCGACGACGGAGTGGTGGCCCTCGAAGGCAACGCCGTGTGCTGGAGCATGGACCTGTCTGCTGCCCAGGGATGACGTCGAGCCTTCCTCGCGACGCCTGAACTACGGTTGAAACGCGCCTCTGCCGCAGTAGGGCGGCGAAGGATCGCACGGGCGGGCGTCTACAGGTCCTTGACTGCCCGGATCGCAGCGACCGTGCGCGGGAAGCCGATGTATGGGAAGCAGTGGACCAGGGCTGCGATCACCTCGGCCTTGGTGTTGCCGGTTTGCAGGCAGGCGCGTCCGTGGGGGCCGAGCTGTGCGGCGGTGTCGCCGATGGTGGCCAGCGCGCAAAGTACGAGTAGCTCGCGCCGGGCCAGAGCAAGTCCGTGTCGGGTGTAGAAGTCGCCGAAGCAGAACTCGGTGAGGAACTGGGGAAGTGCCGTGTCGAACGGTTCGGGTAGATCCGCCAAGTTGTCCTTGATCTCGTTGCCGTACAAGGGTGCCTGGACGGCGAGGCCTTTGCTGTACCGCTCGGCGTCGGTGACGGTGCCCTGGTCCGGCAGCGGGAGCGGGATTCCTCTGGCCGAGAAGACCTCGTTGATCGTGGCGACCGCGTTGAGGGTGCGGGGGAAACCGATGAACGGTGCCAGCTGGTAGATGGCCTCGCGGATGGCGACCGGCTCGACGCCGACGTTGAGCGCGGCCCCGGTGTGGGACGTCAGCTGCGGCAAGGCCTCCATGCAGGTCAATACGGTGACGGTGATGAGTTCACGGCTGTGGTCGTCCAGGGCGCCGGTGTCGAAAACGTCTCCGAAGATGAACCCTCGCAGGATACGCATGAGCTCCGGGTCGTCGTCCGGGGCAGTCACGTCTCGCGGCCCGAAGAGGCGCTCATACGTTGCCTCCGCATGCGCCTGACGTCGGGATACATCAGTGCCCTGGACTTCGTCAGCCATGTGGGCACTGTTGCTTCCGCTCTCACCGCCGTCAAGTTTCACGCCGGGCTGACAACGCGGCCCGGAGACGGCATCCGGCGCCTGACTCCGGTATCGGCAATGACACCGCGCCGGCAGGCGACGGGGTGACGCATCACCTCGGCACGAGAACGCGGTCCTCGGTTCGCCGGCACGCAGCGACAAGACACACTTCCGGGGCCGCGAGCTGGGTGGGATCGTCGCTGGTGTGAAACCTTTTCGGCCGCTCGTGGGTCGTGTGGTCATGACAGGCATGTTCCTGCGGGGGATGAATGTCCCGGCACCTCACCGGGTCGTAGCGGCTGGGTTGTTGGTGGTGGGGGCTCTGACGGGGTGCGCTAGGGACGCCACGGACAAGGTCCCGCGGCCGATGACTCCGACGTGGGCGCGCGACTCCACGACGAGCGGCCGGTCCTCCGTTGAGCAGGTGGCGATCGAGCCAGGTACCTACCTGATTCCGGCTTCCGCGTGGTCGGTGGCGGACTACACGGTGACGTTCCCGGAGGGCTGGGAGGTGCAGTACGGCCACCTCTTCAGCAAGCACTCCGACGCGGCCAACGAGCTCGGGTTCTATGCCGTCGTGGTCGACGAGATCTTCACCGACCCGTGCCTGGGTGAGGGTGTCCCCGTGGCCGTCGGATCCCGTGTGGGAGACCTCGTGACGGCGCTGCTCGAGCAGCCCGGCCCGGTCAAGGGGAGCCCCGTGGCCAGCACCTTGGCCGGGTACCCCGCAACCCGGATCGACCTCGAGGTCCCACAGAGCCTCGACCTGGCGAAGTGCCGCCTGGCCGAAGACGACGTCTTGGGTCTGCAGGTCTGGAAGAGCACACCTGCGGACAAGTACTTCGTGCTCCTTCCCGGCCAACGCGTGAGCCTGTACGTCGTCGACGTGCACGGCAGGCGCCAGGTCTTCCTGGTCGAGACGGGCGCCCACACGTCTGCGACTGACAAGGCCGAGTTGAAGGCCGCCCTCGACTCGATCCACATCGAGGGGTAGGTCCACCATGAGCGCGGGGACTGGGGAACCACTGGTAGCCCACGAGGTCCACAGTGAGTCCGACCGCGTGCGCCTCGTCTTCGAGGCGTCCTACCGGCGCCTGGTCGGCCAGCTGTATGGCGTGTGCCGCGACCTCACCGAGGCGGAGGAGGTGGTCGCGGAGGCCTTCGCGCGCGCGGTGCAGCATCGGCGCACCTTCGCCCGCCTGGACAACCCGGAGGCGTGGCTGCGCACGGTCGCCGTCAACGTCAGCCGCACCCGCGCGCGCAGGCGCAGGCTGCTCGGCGACCGCGACCGCGCGCAGGTCGCGCGTCACCCGATGCTCGAGGATGACCGGCTGGCGCTGATGGCTGCCCTCCGGGCTCTGCCCGCCAACCAGAGAGAGGCTGTCGCGCTGCACTACCTGGCCGACCTCCCTGTCCAAGCCGTCGCCGAGGCCACCGGCGTCCCCGTGGGCACCGTCAAGACGCGGCTGCGCCGGGGACGCGCTGCTCTCGCCCTGCTGCTCGCCGACCCTCCCGACCCCCGTCACGAGGAGGCGCCCGATGCCTGACCTCGACCGGCTCCTGCGCTCGGACCTGTCCGACACTGCGGCTCAGGCCGCCCGGCCGCCCGACTTCTCGGCCATCGAGCAGCGCGGAGCGCACCGACACCGGACCCGCACCGTGCTCACTGCTGCTGTCGCCGCGGTGCTCATCGTCCTGGCCACGCTCGGAACGTCTTTCCTGGGCGGGTCCGATCGCACCGCTCCCCAGCCGGCCAAGAATCCGAATCCGCCCACCCGGACCACCAGTGACGCGTTGGCGAGGCACTGGACTCCCCTTCGCCCGGACACCTCTCGGGTCACGGCGAGGCAGGTCCAGACCGATGAAGCAGACACCACCTACGGTGGGATCGACATCCGCGAGGTCAACTCCGGGGACCCATCGCATTCCCTGTCTTGGAACATCAAGCTGCGGGAGAGGCCCCCGTTGGCGTCAGCACTTGACCCCGCGAGCCGCGTGATCGAGCACGGCCTGGTCTTCGACACCGATCGCGATGGAGCCGCGGACTGCCAGCTCGGGATCAACACCGACGCCCCGAAACCCGGGCAGCTGCGAGTGTGGGTCAAGAACCTGACGACCGGCGTCACCGACGAACGCGTCGGCCCGCCGTACGGCATCCCCTTCGACTTCGCCTATCCCAGCGAGAGGGCGACTGAGCCGTCGGATGTACACATCTTCTTCTTGTCGGGCGCACCTACACCCTGTGCGTTCACCAACTCCGCGGACTTGTACGCGTACGCCTCCGTCACCGTGAACGGGCTGGTCACCGAGTGGGACTACGCACCGGACGACGCGTGGCTCGAAATGACCAACTAACCCCGGCCGGAGGGTCGGGGTTAGTTGTGCACTGCCCACCATTGCCAGGGCCCACCACCGCAAGGATCACCCGCAAGTCAAGCCATGAGCCATGCCCGAACGGTCACGACCGCGCCCATCATGGGCGAGCGCACATGGCGGAAAGACGCGGCGGGTGAACAGACTCATCGTCCTATGGCGGTGGTTCGACGCGGCATTGATTCGGACCTGCCAGATGCCACCTCCATCGCCTCTGATCTCGAGGCTCTGTTGCGCGACTGAGCATCCCGACCCGGTCGACGTGGGTGCCGTCGACGACCGGGCTGTGCTCAGGACAGGTGCTTGGGCTCCGGGGTCTTCTTGTGGTCCCAGTCCGAACCCGTGGGGTTCTGGGAGGGGCCATCGGTCTCCGCCGGCGTGGTGCCGTTCACCGCGCCGGGGCCGGTGGCCGGGGTCAGGGACACCACCACGGACTTGGAGGTCGGGGTGTTGCTTCCGATGGCCGTGGAGTCCAGCGGCACCAGCGGGTTGGTCTCGGGGTAGTAGGCGGCAGCGGATCCGCGTGGGGTGTCATAGCTGATCACGCGGAACCCGCGGACGCGGCGGACGATGTCGTCGCCGGTCCATCGGGTGGTGATGTCGACGAGGTCGCCGTCTTTGAGCCCGAAGGCCGTGATGTCGTCTGGGTGGACGAAGATCACCTTGCGGCCTCCTTCGATGCCGCGGTAGCGGTCGCTGAGGCCGTAGATCGTGGTGTTGTACTGGTCGTGGCTGCGCAGGGTTTGGAGCAGCACGTGGCCCTGGGGGACGTGGACGACCTCGATGGGGGAGGCGACGAACTCGGCCTTGCCGGACTTGGTGTCGAAGGTCCGGGTGTCGCGGGGCGGGTGCGGCATGATCATGCCGCCGGGCTTGCGGACGTTGACCTCGTAGTCCTCGCACCCGGGGACGACCTTGGCGATGTGGTGGCGGATGACGCGGTAGTCGTCGCGCATCGCTTTCCACTGCAGGCCGTGGCGGTTCCCGAGCGTGGCCTCGGCGATGCTGGTGACGATGTCGACCTCGGACCTGAGCTGGGGGCTGGCCGGCTCCAGCGGGCCGCGAGAGGCGTGCACCGAGCAGGTGGAGTCCTCGACGGAGATCCACTGGGCACCACTGGCTTGGATGTCCTTCTCGGTGCGGCCCTTGGTCGGCAGGATCAGCGCGGTCTCGCCGCAGACGAGGTGCGAGCGGTTGATCTTCGTCGACACCTGCACCGTCATGCGGACCTTGCGCATCGCCGGGATCACGATGTCGGTGTCCGACACCGCCTGCACGAAGTTGCCGCCGAGCCCCATGAAGAAGTGGACCTTGCCGTCGCGCATGGCGCGCAGGGAGTCGACGACGTCCAGGCCGTGCGCACGCGGCGGGTCGAAGCCGAACTCCTTCTGGAGGGCGTCGAGGAAGGCCGCCGGGGGTCGCTCCCAGATGCCCATCGTGCGGTCGCCCTGGACGTTGGAGTGGCCGCGCACCGGCAGCAGGCCGGCGCCCTCGCGGCCGATGTTGCCCTGCGCCAGGGCGAGGTTGACGACCTCCTTGATGGTCGCGACCCCGTTGCGGTGCTGCGTCAGGCCCATCGCCCAGCAGTAGACCGTCCGCGTGGAGCCACGGAGCATCTCGGCGGCCTGCGTGATCAGCTCACGGGACAGCCCGGTCACCTCGACGACCTGGTCCCAGTCGACCGCCCGGACGTGGTCGCGCCACTGCTCGAAGCCCGTGGCGTGGGTTTCAATGAACTCGTGGTCGAGCGCGTCCCACTCGACGAGGAGCGAGCCGATCGCCTGGAAGAGGGCAAGGTCGCCGTTGACCTTCACAGGGAGGTGCAGGTCGGCCATGGCCGTGCCGTGCCCGATGACGCCCTTGGGCTTCTGCGGGTTCTTGAACCTGACCAGCCCGGCCTCACGCAGCGGGTTGATCGAGATGACCTTCGCGCCGTTCTGCTTCGCGATCTCCAGGGCCGAGAGCATGCGCGGGTGATTGGTCCCGGGGTTCTGGCCGGCGATGACGATGACGGACGCCGTGTGGACGTCGTCGAGCGTGACGCTCGCCTTGCCGATGCCGATGGACTCCTGCAGCGCGATACTCGTGGACTCGTGGCACATATTCGAGCAGTCCGGCAGGTTGTTGGTGCCGAACGCGCGGACGAACAGCTGGTAGGCGAACGCCGACTCGTTGGAGGCCCGCCCGGAGGTGTAGAACGTCGCCTCGTCGGGGCTGGCGAGCGAGCGAAGCTCGGCCCCGATGAGCTCGAAGGCCTCGTCCCACTCGATCGGCTCGTAGTGCGCGCCACCCGGCCGCTTGACCATGGGGTGCGTGATGCGGCCCTGCTGGCCAAGCCAGTGCTCCGTGTGGGCGTCGAGCTCGTCGATGCTGTGCCGGGCGAAGAACTCCGGCGTGGCCCGGTCGCGGGTCGCCTCCTCCGCGACGGCCTTGGCGCCGTTCTCGCAAAACTCTGCCGTGTGGCGGTGACCCGGGTCGGGGTCCGGCCAGGCACAGCTCATGCAGTCGAAGCCCTCAGCCTGGTTGAGCCTGAGCAGGGTCTGCGCCGTCCGCTTCACCCCCATGTGGTCGAGGGACCGCCTCATCGACACCGCGACCGCGGTGGGGCCGGCTGCGTGGTCCTCCTGACTCTTGACCACCAGGTCGGCCTCGGAGTAGTCACCCTCGTCGTGCTTGGACATGCTGAGCCTCGTTCTGCTGATGCGTGGGTAGCCCCTGGTGGGACGTGCGCAGGTCATCTAGAAAGTACCCATCGCGTCCGGGACAAACCATTCGGAGGCCGTTTACGGGGGTCGGTCCGTGGCGGGCCTGAGGGAGATCGAGGGAGGTCAGTCCTGCGGGTGGGAGAAGCATCAGGCAGTAGCGGTGATATGACGCGGTCAGGATGTCGTTTCCATACCCCGCAGATTGGACGATGCCCTAAGTGGGTAGCACCAGACCGGACCCGAATGGAAGGAGACCGAGGTGTCGAAGGATCTGAGTGACAGCGAGAACCGCAAGAAGCTGAAAAAGTCGTCGTTCGCGTTGCCTGAGCAGGAGAAGTACCCGATTCCTGACATCGAGCACGCCCGGAACGCTTTGGCAAGGGTGGCCCAACATGGGTCGGCGGCCGAGAAGAAGAAGGTGCGGGCGGCGGTCGAGAAGGCGTATCCGAGCCTGAAAAAGGACGACTGACAAGAACTCTTCCGCCTTGAGCTGACGGTGCGGTTCGCCAGGACTGGTCGCGCGGTGGGCAGGGAGGCCTGACAGATCTGTGATCTGTGCGGTTGTCGTCTCAGCAGCCGGTCCCGGGCTGTCCCAAGCGAATGGTGTACGGCCCTTGCGGTGGCGTCCGGCTCGACGGCGAGTGCGAGATGATTGCGGCACCGTGTGTCTTCGACGGGCTCGCAGACCTTCCGGAGGGCTCTGCGAGCGACTGGGGCGCATCGGGCGTCGACCGGCCCTCGGAGCCGTCCGGCCCATGGCAGGCACCGTTGATCTTGACCGACCTGAGCGCGCCGCCGGCCGATGCGCAGACGCTGCGCTCCACCGCCCGGCTGCTCGCGCCGAGCTGCGACGCGGTCCTGGTCGGCGACCACCAGGACCGCGCCGACTTCCCGCCCAGCACGCTGGCCCGGTTGATCGACGAAGCGGACGCCGTGCCCTGGGTGACGCTTGCCTGCCGGGATCGCAACCGGATCAGTCTCGAACAGGAGCTACACGCCCTCGCCCTGGACGGTCTGGCCACCGTGCTGTGCGTCACAGGCGACGGTCGGGCGTACGACGTTCGCCCGGAGGTGACCCAGACCTTCGATCTGGACGGTACCCGGCTCGCGGCGTTGGCCGCGTCGCTCGGTCTTCCCATTGCGGTGGTGGAGACGCCGACCGCGCGGCCGGTGGCCGTGCGTCCCAAGAGGTTGGTGCGCAAGCAGGAGGTCGGTGCCCGAGTGGCCGTCCTGAACCACGTGCCGAGGCGGGCCCAGCTGGTCGAGTTCCTGGAGACGGCCCGGGTGGCGGGGCTGGAGTTACCGGTGATCGCCTCCGTCGTCGTGTTCACCGACGAGGTTTCGGCAGCGGCTCTGGCAGGACTGCCGGGTCTGGCAATCGCACCTGAGCGCCTCGAGGCGGTGCTGACGGCCGACGACCCCGTCGCGGCCGGGATCGCAGCGGCTGTGGACGAGGCAGTTGAGCTGTTGGAGTTGTCCGGGGTAGCCGGGGTGAACCTGTCCGGGCTCGCGTCGGCACGCGGCGTGCAGGACGCCGCCGAGATCCAGGCCGAGATCGGCCACCGGATCCGAACGACGCGAGGAGTGCGGCGGTGAGCGACTCCCCCGACTCGATGGACGCCGAGTTCGACACTGTCGCAGTTTGGACTGCGGACGTGGTCGCTGGCCTTGCCCCGGCCTACCGCATCCCGGCGGGATGCCGAGGCAGCGGCAGCCCGGGCGCGCTGCACTGGCTGCTCGACCGCCTGGCGCCCGAGGCCGAGGACATCTTCCTGGACTGCGGCGCCGGCGTCGGCGGCCCGGCCGCGTTCGCGGCACGAGAAACCGGCGTGCGTCCCCTGTTGACCGACCCTGAGCCCGGAGCCTGCAGCGCCGCGCGCATGCTATTCGGCCTTGCGGCGCTGCAGGCAGGCACCCAATTGCCGATCGCGACCGGGTCCATCAGAGCGGGGTGGAGCCTGGATGTGCTGTGCACGGTGAACGACCAGGCGGCATACCTGGCCGAGATCCGGCGGGTGCTCGGGTCGAAGGCGCGCTTCGGGATGATCGTCTACTGCGCCACGCACCCCGGAGGCCTCTGTCTGGAGCCGCCCGAGGGCAACAACTTCCTCACCGTTGAAGCGCTGGACGAACTGCTCGAGAGAGCGTCACTGCGGGGTGCTGACCAGTAGCTGGACCGACCACTTCGCTGCCTTCCCGGCCGACTGGGAAGACGTGATGGCCACCGTCCAGGCCGAGCTCCAGCGTCGCCACGAGGACGATCCCCGCTGGCAGACGGCTGAAGTGCAGTCGAGCCGGATGGGCTCGCTGCTCGCGGCCGGTGAGATACGCGGCAGGATGCTCGTGCTTCAGTCGACCTGACCTCGAGCCCGGCTTCAGCGCCAGTCATCACGCGCAAAGGACGTGACAGTTGGACGTCCCGCGTAGCTGGCCCGACGCCGATTGCCGGTGTCGGATGCAGGGCAGGCACCGTACCTGTGTTGGGGGCCTGGCGCGGCGCCGCCCGTCAGGTCACTCCGCTTCCGTCGCGTGGCGCCGACGACGAACCAGCAGGCGGGTGCGGCCACGAGCGACCTACTCGAGACCGTCTGGAGGACCCAGACAGTCAGCCGACTCGCGGGCGGAGTGACGCAGGTAGGTGCCCCAACTCGATGGCGCTTCGGCGGTCGGCACGTCGTCGGGCCGACCTGCTAGACCGGACTGCGGCGGATGGGTACTCACACGTCCCCGATGAGGCCACCTCCACGTGTTCGTGAGCGCAGCGTCTGCTCGGTATCAGGGGGCTGTTCCCGCATTGCTGCATCGACGAGTTCGATGCGGCTCCGGGTGCCGGTCTTGCGGAGCAGGTTGGACACATGGGAACTCACTGTCTTCTCGCTGATGAACAGGGCTCGCGCTATCTCGCCATACGTTTCGCCAGTCCTGAGGTGGGAGAGAACTTCCCTCTCCCGAACGGTCACCGGAACGCCCGCCACACTGGCCGGGCCGGCGCTCGGCGGCGTGAGTCCGGCATCGAGGTCGATATGGGCCTGGTCTGCTAGGCGCGTGATCGCCACGAGGAGCGTCGTGGCTCTGAGGTCGACCGCTTGGTGCGCGCATTCCCGGAGTTCGTGCCGTGCACGCTGGCGCTGGCCTGGTTCCGTCAGGAGGCGTCGCGCCAGGTGCATACCGCATCGAGCCTGCTCGTAGCGCAGCCCCGCTGCCCGAGTTGCCGCGAGCGCCTCGTCCCAGAGGCGTGCCGGCTCAGGTGCCTCGTAACACCGGGCGCGGTCTGCGCGATACATGGCCAGGTACGCCGGGTGAACCAGGTCGCGAGAGCCGACGCTGGCGAAGAGGGCGTTGGTGTTGGCGGCGCGTAAACCCTCCAAGGCACGGAGGCGTTCGTGGGCGCTCTCCCGTTGCCGAGTTGTCGTCGCGGCGGCCGCAAGGTCCGCGGCCGCCCGCGCCGCCCACAGGAGGTACTCGTCAGCGGTCCAAGCGTCGATCGATGCCGCTTCGGCCATGACGTCTTCCGCGATGTCGAGCGCTCGCCAAGGCTCACCGATGTCAACCTTCACCTGCATCTCGGCCCAATCCAAAGGGTCGCCAACGGGCTGGTGTCCCGGCATGAGCTCATGGGCCCGTTGGATGTGTCGATCGGCCGCCTCGACCTCACCGCGTCGGGCGCTGACGATGGCTGCGACGCACCGCGCATGGCCACTCCAGCGCTGGGCTTGCCGGAAGGACAGGATCTCGCGTGCGAGGGACTGGGCTTCGTCGAACCGGCCGAGTGCAATGAGGAACTGCGCGCCAACCGAGCCGATATTGGCTGCATCATGCCTTTGCCCTTGGGCAAGGATTGAGGCGTAGGCGTCGTTCGCGACGGTGGCTGCTTCGGCGTACCGGCCGAGCGACTGGTAGCTGTTGGTGGTGAGGACCGCGGTGCGTGCCAACAGCGCCGTGTCGCCGACGTCCCTTGCCTTCTCGAGTGCCTCAAGGCTGAGGTCAAGCCCGTGCTCGGTGCCCCACTCAGTCTGGGACAGTACGCCGGTCGCCCAAGCCACTGCCGCGCCGGAGCGAGCCTGTCGGGCCACGTCGAGGGCGTGTTCTGCGTGCGTCCTCGCGTGAACATCTGCCGTGAACACCTCGCCGAAGGCGATGTGGGCCCAGGCCATTGCCTCCTCTGCTGTTGGGCCAAGTCCTTCGCAGAGTCTGACGCACTCGAGCCATTCGTCGGGCGATATCCCCCACCCCCGGCCGAGGAAGGCGCGGAGGAATGGCAGGGGCAGCAGCATTCGCGCCGCGTCCACGGGGCTTGCGCTCCGGTCGATGTCTGCGAGTGCCCCCTCGTAGAACCGGAGGGCGTCGTCGTACCGTCCGGCACGCTCGCATGCCTCCGCGGTACGCCGCTGCAGATCGAGGGTGTCCACACTCGCTTGCATGGCCGAGGAAAGCTTGGGGTGGAGATCCACAGCTCGGGCCAGGTGACCTGCGGCGACGTCGGTGGAGCCAACTCGGCCGGCCTCGTCCGCAGCCTCGAGAGACCACCGGTAGGCATCGTCGAACCTGCCAGCGGCTTCGTAGTGCAGCGCGAGTCGATGTGTTCGTTCCTGGGGAATCACCGCCTCCGCGTCCGACCACATCTGTGCGTACTGCAGGTGAAGGTCAGCCACCTGCCAGGCAGGCAAGGTCGCGGCGATCACCTCCGCGAACAGTGGGTGAACGAACCAGGCCTCGCCGCTTTGGCGAACCTGAGCGACACCCTTGCCCACAGCCTCGTCCAGAGCCAGCGTGAAGTCGTGCGGTCCGATGTGCCGCTGAAGGGCCAGACCTTGCAGCACGCGGATTTCCACGGGTTGGCCGCCCGCAGACAAGAGCTGCGTGACCTGTCGGGCGACCGGTCCCAGCCGATGCCAGGCTCCCAGGACGGCGTCACGAAGGTCGGCGTCGCCGGTCATTGATGCCGGGCGGAGGTCGCTCGTGTGGGGCGTGCGGACGAGGAGTTCGGTCAGGTAGGGGTTGCCGCGAGACTTGTCGAAGATTGACTCAACGATCTGCCCACTGGACCGCACAGGGGTAATGCTCGACACGAGTTCTTCCGTGGCCCAAGAGTCCAGCCTCTGCAGCGCGAGTGAGTCGACACTTGGAAGCCTCCATACGTCGGCTAGCCATGCACGTAGCCGGTGCCCGTCCTGGAGGTCGGTGTCGCGGTAGGTGCCTAGAAGCGCCACATTAAGGCCTGCGCGGAAGCCAGTGAGGAGGTAAGAGAGCGCGTCGAGCGTGGATTGGTCCGCCCACTGAAGATCGTCGACGACGAGCAGGGTTGGCCGACTGTCCACGAGAGTGTCCAGCGCGCGGCTCCACTGCAAAACCGCATCAGAAGAGACGTCTTCGAACCGTGGCACCGATACCAGATCCTCGCCACGCTGGGCGCTCGGGAACAGCCTGGCTCGGTCCGTCGGGTCCGTCTGGCGCAACCAACCTGTCAACGCGGTCGACAAAGGAAGCAGGGCCGGACCCTCAGCGCCGAACCGAAGGCACGTTGCGAACAACACATGAAACACGCCGGGCTCGAGGGCCGATAGGAGGTCCCTGACCAGGGCCGTCTTGCCGATACCAGCTTCGCCGTGAAGTAGAAGAGTCGACGGGAAGCCCTCACGAGCGCTAACGGCCAAGTGGCGCAACCTCGTGCGCTCGGCATCCCTACCCACAAGTCGAAGCCCGATGCTGCCCATGGCAACCATCATCAGTCTCGACGGGGCGCTTCAGCGGGCGATTCCGGGACGAACAATCCGCACGATCGCCCCAAACCGTCGCGGGCCGCCCTTGGCTCTTGGCCCGCACGATGCATGCGCCTAGGTTTCTCGTCGTGCGCACAGGCCGGCTCGGCTTGCAGGGAGGAACATCCGGGTTCAGACACAAGCGGGACGAGGATTGCGGCTGGCTTCATGCGCCGATCGCAGACCGCTGAACAGCGCCCAATCTGGGCGGAAGGCCGCGCGGCGGCAGCCGGTGCGCGGCTGTTGGTTCCAGAAGCACGGCGACGCCCGTCGGGCGTGAGCCCGTGAACACGCCTCCGCCTCCGCTGACGGTCCACCTTGAGCCACACTGGGTGTCGGTGGCCAGGCCCCTGAGCAGCATTCCTACTGGTTCAGGTCCCGCGTTCGGCACCCAGCTGGCGCATCTCGGAGGTGGCCGTGTCCGCTGAGCAGGAGGGTGGTCGTCCGGTCTTCGTGCTGCACGAGCACCAGAAGCCGCAGCACCACTTCGACCTGCGGCTCGAGGAGGACGGGGTCCTGCGCTCGTGGGCCGTGCCGCGCGGACTGCCGACCAGCGCGTCGAAGGACCGCCTCGCGGTGCCCGTCGACGACCACGCGCTCGAGCACGCGACCTACGAGGACGAGACGAAGTCGATCGCCGACACCGGCTGGTGGGAGCTGGAGGACCGCACCGAGCGACGCACCGTCTTCGTGCTGCACGGTCGCCGGGGAGCTCGCCGCTACGCCCTCGTCAGCACCGACCGGGGCGCGCTGCTCCACCTCCTGAAGGACCAGCCGAGCACCTGAGGAGTGCCCGGGAGACCGGTTGGGCCCGCTCCTGGGTGAGCCGGCTCAGCGCCAGCCGGCTCAGCGCCAGCCGGCTCAGCGCCAGCCGGCTCAGCGCCAGCCGGTCGTGTGCACGCCGCAGCGCGCGGGGTCGGCGACCGTGGTGTGCCGCACCAGGCTCCGGACCACCCAGCGGATCCGGCGGCGGGTGAGCAGCAGGACCACGCCGATCCACAGCGCGATCGCCCAGCCCTGCGGGCCTCGCGGCGGATCGGGTGGCGGGGGATAGGCCCCGTCGAACAGACCTGCGGCCTGCTCGAAGTGGTTCTCCGACCCGGGGTAGAGGGTGTCGTCCACGAGGTAGAGGACCGGGAGCAGCGAGATCCCGCCGACGATGGTGCACACGGCCCACTGGTCGACGTGGCGGGACTCGTGCTCGGCCAGGTCGCGGGCGCGGACCGGGTTGATGCGGGGCACGGGCGAGGCCAGGAAGACCTCGCCGACCATGCTGCCCATGTGCTCGCCGGCCTGCGGCACGAAGGCCAGGGTGATGGGCGGGTCGCCGACACTGCACAGGCCCTGGCCCCGGGCCTCGGCGAAGCCGAGCGCGAGCCCGCTCACCGGCGCCGTCATCACCGAGCGGACCGTCGACCACGGCGGCGGCCGGCTCGGGGCACGCGGGTCGATCACCCGGCGGCCCTCCGCGATCGAGGTGTCGGCGGCACAGGCCGGCAGCTCACGGGCCCGCTGGGAGAGCCGCAGCCCGAACCCGGCGACGGACAGGAGCGCAAGGACCACCATCGCCGCCAGCAGGCGTCGGTGCCGCCGCTGGCACAGGTCGCAGGCGAGCACGCGGCGGGGGCGCAGCATCCGGGTGCGGGGGAGGACGAGGAACAGCCCGAGCAGGCCGCCGCCCACGAACGCGACGAGCATCCACACCACCCGCATCGACGCGGACGTCGGTCGGCGGCGTGGACGGGCGGCCTCACCCACCACGTTCTCCACTTGCCACGGCTCCAGCTGCCAGGCCACGGACACCGACACCAGGAACGGCCGGACCGCGACGGACGAGCTCGCCCGGTTGGCTCCGGGACCGGCTCCATTCTGGTCCTTCGACCCGTCCACAACCAGAGCCCGTATGCCGCGTGCGGTGCCGCCGCGGCATACCTCCGGTGCGGGGCGCGTGCCCCTGCCCGGCCGGGCCCGCGCGGGGCCGGGCGTCCGCCCGTGGACCGCCGCAACCTTCCGTTAACGCACGTCCCCTAGGCTCTTTCCGTGAGCGACACCCGTGACACCACCACGCCCCTGCCGACGCCCGCGGCGTCCGCGCCCACCCGGATCCTGGTGGCCGAGGACGAAGCCCTGATTCGCCTCGACCTCGCCGAGATGCTCGTCGAGGCGGGCTATGACGTGGTCGGACAGGCCAGCAACGGTGAGCAGGCCGTCGAGATGGCGACCGAGCTGACCCCTGACCTGGTGATCATGGACGTGAAGATGCCGGTGATGGATGGCATCACCGCCGCCGAGCAGATCGGCGCCGCCCGCATCTGCCCCGTGGTCATGCTCACGGCCTTCAGCCAGACCGAGCTCGTCGAGCGGGCCCGCGACGCAGGGGTGATGGCCTACATCGTCAAGCCGTTCACGGCCTCCGACCTCACGCCGGCCATCGACATCGCCAGGCACCGCTGGACCGAGGTCAAGGCACTCGAGCAGGAGATCAGCGACCTCGGCGAGCGGCTCGAGACCCGCAAGGCGGTCGACCGCGCCAAGGGCGTGCTGATGAAGAAGCTCAAGATCACCGAGGCCGAGGCCTTCCGCTGGATCCAGAAGACCGCGATGGACCGTCGCCTCGGCATGCGCGAGGTGGCCGAGGCCGTCGTGGCCGGGATGGACAAGGCCTGAGCGTCGACGTGGTGGTGCGCCCCGCAGGTCAGGGTGACGCCGCGGTGCTGGCGCGGGTGGCGGCGGCGACGTTCGCGCTGGCCTGCCCTCCGCACACCACCCAGCAGGCGATCGACACCTTCATCGCCGACGTCCTGTCGCTCGAGTGCTTCGCGCGCTACCTCGCCGACCCCGCCCGCGACCTGTTCGTCTCGGTGGGCGACGACGTCGTCACGGGCTACGCGATGGTGGTCCACGGGGAGCCCGCCGACCCCGACGTGCGGACGGCGCTGACGCTGCGGCCGACTGCCGAGCTGAGCAAGATCTACGTCCTGCCCGACCACCACGGCGCGGGCACCAGCCGGCTGCTCATGGAGGCCTCGATCGAGGCGGCCCGGGCGCGTGGCGCGGTCGGGGTCTGGCTCGGGGTCAACCAGGAGAACGAGCGCGCCCAGCGGTTCTACGCCAAGAGCGGGTTCGCCAGGGTGGGCACCAAGCGCTTCCTCGTGGGTGACCGCTACGAGGACGACTACGTCTTCGAGCGGCCCGCCTGAGCCTCCGGAAGCCCTCCGGGGGACCCGGCTGCCGAGTCCTCGCGGACGCCGTGAAACGATGGCGAAAGCAGCGATTCGGCGCCGACCCGTGATGTAACACCCGTGGAACACCGACAGCGACAAGAGTTAACACGGGAAAGTTGTTGAACCCTTCACGAGGGCCCTCGAATGGGCCTAGAGTCCTGACTCGGTCGTCTTTCGAGGCGCCGCGGCCGTCGGGGGAGCCGTCTGCAGGTGGTGAGCAGTCCAGACCGACGATGGAGGAACCCCGGTGAGCCGTCCCGTGATCAGCGTCAGGCGCGTCTCCGCGGATGAGGAGCGGTCCTTCACCGAGCTCTGGATGTGCTCCCGGGTCGAGGCCGGCGTCAGTCCCGAGGTGGCCGCCCGCGCCGCCTCCGAGGGGCGCATCTCGACCGCCCTGCACCGCGAGGACGTCCGGGCCTACGTCGCCATGGCGGACGGTCAGCCGGTCGGGTTCGCCGTCGCCGCCACCAGCCCGTTCTCGTCGCTGACCGATGTCCCGTGCGTCACCATCGACCAGCTCTACGTCGTGCCCGACTCGCGCAAGCACGGGGTCGCCCGTCAGCTGATGAGCGCCGTCACCCTCTACGCCGACTCCCGCGGGTGCGAGCAGATCGGCTGCAACGTGCCGGCCCAGCACCGCGACGCCAACCGCTTCTTCGCCCGGCTCGGCTTCTCCTCGCAGATGGTGCGCCGCGTCACCAGCGTGTCCGCACTGCGGCGCCGACTGGGGCAGGACGAGCCGCGGCACCACTCCATCGAGGCACTGCTCCACCGCCGCCGCTCCCTGCGCGCACGGGCGACGGCCAGCGCGAGCGCCGACAGCCGCCTGGCCGGCTGACGGGTCAGGCGCCGGGCGCCGCGTCGCGAAGCAGGCAGGTGATCCGGCAGGTGCAGGTGCGCCGGTCCTGGTCGTCGGTGATGACGATGTCGTAGCAGGCCAGGGTGTTGCCCAGGGACAGGGCGGTGGCCGTGCCGGTCACGAAGCCCGAGCGGGCGGCCCGGTGGTGCGTCGCGTTGATGTCCAGCCCCACGGCGATCCGGTCCGGGCCGGCGTGCAGCGCTGAGCCGATCGAGCCCAGGGTCTCGGCCAGGACGACCGAGGCGCCCCCGTGGAGCAGCCCGTAGGGCTGGGTGTTGCCCTCGACGGGCATCCGGGCGACGAGGCGCTCCGGCGATGCCTCCAGCACCTCGATCTGCATGCGGTGGAGCAGCGAGTTCGGGTTCATCGCCAGCATCGCCTCGAGGGCGGCGGCGAACTCGGGGTGGGTGGGGCCGGCGCTCATGGGGCCGGCGGTCGCGGGGGTGTCACTCATAACCAATAGGCTGCCATGCGTGAGTCGCCTCCTGCTCCTCGACGGTCATTCCCTTGCCTACCGCGCCTTCTTCGCGCTGCCGGCCGAGAACTTCTCGACCAGCACGGGCCAGCACACCAATGCTGTCTACGGCTTCACCTCGATGCTCATCAACGTCATGCGCGACGAGCAGCCGACCCACCTCGCGGTGGCGTTCGACGTGTCCCGCCAGACGTTCCGCACGGAGCAGTACGCCGACTACAAGGCCGGTCGCTCGGCCACCCCCACCGAGTTCCACGGCCAGGTGTCGCTGCTGCACGAGGTCCTCGACGCGCTGAAGATCCGCTACGTCGAGGTCGACGGCTACGAGGCCGACGACGTGCTGGCCACCCTCACCACCCAGGCCCTGTCCGAGGGCATGGAGGTGCTGATCTGCTCGGGTGACCGTGACTCGTTCCAGCTCGTCACCGACACCAGCACCGTCCTCTACCCGGTCAAGGGTGTCTCCGAGCTCGCGCGCATGACGCCTGGCGCGGTCGAGGCCAAGTACGGCGTGCTCCCGGAGCGCTACTCCGACCTGGCCGCCCTCGTCGGTGAGTCCTCCGACAACCTGCCCGGGGTGCCCGGGGTCGGTCCGAAGACCGCCGCGAAGTGGATCACCCAGTACGGCGACCTCACCGGGGTCGTCGCCCACGTCGACGAGATCAAGGGCAAGGCGGGGGAGTCGCTGCGTGAGCACCTCGACGGAGTGCTCCGCAACCGCCGGCTCAACCAGCTGGTCCGCGACCTCGAGCTGCCTCTCGGCATCGCCGACCTCGAGCGCCAGAACTGGGACCGCGAGCAGGTGCACACCGTCTTCGACAGCCTCGAGTTCAGGGTGCTGCGTGACCGGCTCTTCGAGTACCTCGACGCGCCGCAGGAGGAGGCCGACCACGGCTTCGACCTCGACGGCGCGCTGCTCGCGCCCGACGAGGTGGCCGGGTGGCTGCAGGAGTATGCCGCGTCCGGCACCACAGTGGGGGTGCACCTCGTCGGCCACTGGGGTCGGGGCACCGGGGACGCCACCGCCCTGGCGCTGGCCACGGACGGCGACGCCGCGGCATACCTCGACCTGACGGCACTCGACCCGGCGGGTGACGCCGCCGTCGGCGCGTGGCTGGCCGACGCCGACCGTCCCAAGGTGTTCCACGATGCCAAGGGACCACTGCTGGCGCTGGCTGCGCGGGGTTGGCCGGTGGCCGGCATCGCCACCGACACCGCGCTGGCTGCCTACCTCGTGCGGCCCGACCAGCGGTCCTACGACCTGGCCGACCTGGTCCTGCGCCACCTCGGGCGCGAGCTGCGCGCCGAGTCCGACACCTCCGGCCAGGGCCTGCTCGACTTCGGTGACGAGTCCGACGCAGGCGCGCAGGACGCGATGGTCCGGGCCCGGGCGGTCCTCGACCTGGCCGGTTCGCTGGCCGAGCAGCTCGAGGCCACCGGCGGCACCTCCCTGCAGCAGGACGTCGAGCTGCCGCTGGAGCAGGTGCTCGCGGGCATGGAGCGCACTGGCATCGCGGCCGACGTCGAAGTGATGACCGGGCTGGAGGCCGACTTCGCGGCCAAGGTCCGCGAGGCCCAGCAGGACGCCTACGACGCGATCGGCGGCGACCAGATCAACCTCGGGTCGCCCAAGCAGCTGCAGGTCGTGCTCTTCGAGACGCTCGGGCTGCCCAAGACCCGACGCACCAAGACCGGCTACACCACCGACGCGGATGCGCTGAACGACCTCTTCACCAAGACCGAGCACCCGTTCCTCGAGGCGCTCCTGCGGCACCGTGACTCGTCGCGGCTGCGGGTCACCGTCGAGGGCCTGCTGAAGTCCGTGGCCGACGACGGGCGCATCCACACGACCTACCAGCAGACCATCGCCGCGACCGGGCGGTTGTCCTCGACCGACCCCAACCTCCAGAACATCCCGATCCGCACCGACGAAGGGCGCCGGATCCGGGAGGTGTTCATCGTGGGCGAGGGCTTCGAGTCGCTGATGTCCGCCGACTACAGCCAGATCGAGATGCGGATCATGGCGCACCTGTCCGGCGACGAGGGCCTGATCGAGGCGTTCCGGTCGGGGGAGGACCTGCACCGGTTCGTCGGGTCGCGGGTGTTCTCGGTCGAGCCGGAGGACGTCACGTCGGCGATGCGCTCCAAGGTGAAGGCGATGTCCTACGGCCTTGCCTACGGGCTGTCCGCGTTCGGCCTGTCCAAGCAGCTGACCATCTCGACCGGCGAGGCCCAGGGCCTGATGGACGAGTACTTCGCGCGGTTCGGCGGGGTCAAGGACTACCTCGACTCGGTCGTCGCCGAGGCGCGGGGGACCGGCTACACCGAGACCATGCTGGGGCGGCGCCGCTACCTGCCCGACCTCACCTCCGACAACCGACAGCGTCGCGAGATGGCCGAGCGGATGGCCTTGAACGCGCCCATCCAGGGGTCGGCCGCCGACATCATCAAGCTCGCCATGCTGCGCGTCGAGAAGGCGCTCGCAGAGTCCGGGGCCCAGTCCCGTCAGCTCCTGCAGGTGCACGACGAGCTGGTCCTGGAGATCGCCCCCGGCGAGGCGGCTGACGTGGAGGCGCTGGTCCGCCAGGAGATGGGTGGAGCGATCGAGATGGACGTCCCGCTCGACGTCAGCGTCGGCGTCGGCCGCTCCTGGTTCGACGCCGCGCACTGACCATCAGGACTTGCAGATCGTGTACTCCCCGGCGCCGTTGAGGGTGATGAAGAGCAGCGCGTCCTTGGCTGTGGTCGAGACGTAGATGGTTCCCGGGGCGACCGTCCACATCCGCTGGACGCTCGCCAGGTTCTGTCCGCGCAGGACCTGGGTGACGACCTCGGTGCTCTGGCTCGTCACCGTGATCTCGTTCCCCCGACCGGTGCCGAGAACGAGGGCGGGTCGCTGTCCCTGGGCCGTGTAGGTGTGGCACCCGGCGCCGGGCTCCATCGGCCCGGTGAAGCTCCCTGTGATCTGGTCGAGTCCGCCGGCGGCCGGCAGGACCGCACTCGTAGTGCCGACCCGGACCATGTACAGGGCCTCGGCGTCGATGCGCCCCTGCGGCGTGGCCTTGCCCGGTGGCAGGGCCTCACGGATGTTCGGTTTGGTGATGCGCTGCGGGTTGATGTCGCCGTTGTAGAAGTCACCTGAGAAGTCGTTGAGACTGCGCTCGCCCGCGTCCACGGCAGCCACCATGCCGAGGGTTCGGTCCTGCCATGGTCTGGTGATCGGCACCCAGGCGGCTGCGAACGTGCGCTCAGCCAGGACACCGTTGACCGCGTAGCCGCCGAGGAGACCCGCCGCGATGAGGGCCGGCAGCCACCGGGGCTCCACGGCCAGACGGCTGACCCCCTCGATGCACAGTGCGACGGCTGGGACGAGGAAGACGACCGTGTAGTAGGAATAGCGTCCGGTGTCAGGGGACACGAACTGGCGGGACAGGGACAAGGTCGTGCTCATGAACACGGCGGCGAGCAGGCCCGCCCACGCCAGTTGCTTCAGCTTCTCCTTGCGGCTCTTGACGAGGGCGGTCCCCACGAGCAGTGCCACCAGCACGGCCGGCCCGACCTCGGCATACCCGAGGGCGTTCCCGATCGCGGCCGACATGCCCTGCCAGACAAGCTGCGGGATCTTGAGGTAGTCCCACACGCCCGTGGGCAGCTGGGCGCCGGCCTCGACGTGTCCGTACCTCAAGTACCAGAGGACGTAGACGCCCGCGGGGATCACGACCAAGCGGGCCGCCCGCAGGAGCCCGTGCCGGATCGCCACGAACGCCACGACGAAGAAGACCGCGCTGACGCCGGTGTTCGAGAACATCAGCGCACCCACGAGCGGCACTGCGACCACCCAGGTGCGGGGGCGTTCAGAGAGCGCCAGCAGGAGCGCGATGAGTCCGAGGAGCAGCGATCCCAGGTGGTTCATCGCGGCCGAGTAGAGGATGGCGTCGCCACCGATGCCGAGGAACAGGATCACCCACGCCCCGATCAGGGCAGCCACCTTGCGGGCCTGCAGTCGCCGCAGGATAACGAACCACAGGGCCGCGATCGCCAGGTGGAACACGATGGTCACCAACGCATACGGCAGGTAGGTGCGCAGGCCGAAGACCGCGAACAGAGCCCGGTAGATGGCGATGGTCAGGGTCGACCAGTGTCCGTTCCTCGGCTCGAGCCAGCCGCGCGACTCCTCCGGAATGGTGCCGCGCAACAACAGGAAGTCCCAGTCGTCCATGACGAACCAGAACTGGCGCGCGAAGCCGACGAGGAGAATGGCCTGCAGGCCGATCCCGACTGCCAGGATTGCGGCCGGTAGCGAGCCCTTGACGCGATTCCATTCGCGCGGGCCCGGCCGGGTGTGTCGGGGCGACACCGGGCTGCGGTCCTCGACCTCGTGGTCTGTTTCGGTGGCCACGGAGATCGGGCCTTTCTATCGGAAGTCTGCGCACTGCCGACATTTCGCCGCAGTTGGGCACAATTGTCGCAGACTCTCGAGGGCCTAGGAGCCGCTGGCGGCTGCTTCGCCTTGTCCGTCGAGGTGGGCGCACAGGTCGGGTACGGGGCCGTACTCGGACGAGACCGTGGCGTGCCTGGCACTGCCGTGCTCGCCGGCCCCGGTGAACGAGAGCGTGGTCTGCACGTTGTACCAGTCCGCGTTCCACTCGCTGGTGGCGACGTACAGGTCGTAGACCAGCTGGTCGTCGACGCGGATGCGCGTCTGGCCGGTCTCCGGCGTGGTGTGGGCCGTGACCGTGAACGGCTTGCCGCGCTGCACCTCGAACCAGGGCGAGTAGAAGTTGCCGTCCGGGTCCTCGATCACCAGTCGGGCTTCGGGCAGCCTGCTGTCGAACTCGACCCCGATCGTGCGGTCCTCGAGGCCGGTCTGGCGGAAGAGCCCGATGGTGCCCGGTCGGTAGTCCTCGAAGACGGGGCTGACCGTCACCACCATGTCGCGCTGCTCGACCAGGGCCCACGGCTCGTACTGGTCGCCGGTGTTGAGGTAGAGGGCGGCGCACTCTCCCCTGATGTGCAGCTGGTCGGTCCGGCCGGTCTGGGGGACGTCGTCCGAACGGGTCAGTGGGGGTGCGGAGGCCCCGTCCCCGAGACGAAGGCGCTGCTGGACCATGAGGTAGCTGGCGAGCCGGTCGCCGCCCCAGGTCTGGGCTGCCACGGCACTGCCGGTCGCCAGCTGGGCCACGATGCTGAACGCGCACAGCACGCCGAGGACGGCCGCCACCGCCACGCGCAGGGCGCGCACGCGAGGCACCAGACCGACCACCACCCAGAAGCCGACGAAGCCGCCGAGGACCAGCATCGGCACGAAGTCGCTCGTGTACCGGTTGGCCAGGTAGCCGTAGCCCATGATGCCGCCGGTGGCGCCCACCGCCGCGAACATCGGCCAGCGGACCGCGGCCACACCCGCACCAGACCGCAGGCCCACCAGGGCCACGAGGCCGACGAGCGTCAGCAGGACCAGCCCCGGCATCAGGGCGGTCACGCTCCCGGTGCGGTAGGTCTGGTCGAGGAAGGCGCCGCCATACGCCCGTGCCGGCTCCGCCGGCAGCGTGATGAAGGGGAAGTAGTCGACGAACCGGAGGCCGTCCGGGCGCAGGTAGTTCACCAGCGACGTCTCGAAGAACTGGGGGCCGGTGATGGTGCCACCGTTGACGCGCAGGGCCTCACGACGGTGCGCGTTCACCTGGGTCCAGACCTGGGACTGGAGCGGGAAGAGGTACGGGTGGCCGAACTTGACCAGGTTGTAGAGGACAGCCACGCCCAAGGGTGCGGCTCCGGCCGCGACCACGCCCAGGCCGAGCCGCCGGCGATGACGCACCGCGAGGGTGGCGCCGAGCAGGATCGTGGTGCCGGCCATGGCCCAGCCGCCAGGGGTCCGGGTGAGGCCCTCGGCGAGGATGAGGGCGGCCAGCCACAGCACCGCCGGGCGGTCGGGGGAGAGGACCACCCGAAGCATCCAGTAGCAGCATCCGACGAGCAGCGCCGTGGACCAGAGGTACACCTCGTGGTAGACCCACGGCAGCGAGGCGTCGAAGGTCAGGGTGGTGCCCCCGGTGGCCAGCCCGAGGACCACCGCCGCGCCCAGCCACTCGAACCGCGTGAGGGGCGTGTCGCCCCGGAGCTGCACCCTGAGCAGCCACAAGAGCTTCTGCGCGAACACCGCGAACACGACCCAGGCCAGGCCCATGGAGATCAGGCTCAGTCGTCCGTCGAACTCGTGCGTGACCAGCTGCACCGGGACGCGGAGCAGCGCCTGGAACGGCGGGAAGTACATGTAGGTTCGGCCGTCGATGACGAAGCCCTCGATGCCCAGCGAGCCCTTCGGCACGTCGAGCTGCCCGTGCAGGAAAGCCGTCGCCTGGATGTCGAAGAAGTTCGACGCGTAACGCTGCGACACGGCGGTGCGCAGCAGGTCGGTGCGGTAGTTCAGGAGAGCGAGAAAGAAGGGTATGCCGCCGAGGATCAGACCCGTGGCCGTGGCGAACCCCTCGCGGGGTGGTCGCCGCCGCACATGGGAACTCAAACTCGCTCCAGCTTGTAGAGGAACTGGTAGCCGAACAGCGTCGGCCAGACCCGCACGGCAGCACGGTCGACGGCCGAGGCGAACCGGGCCACCCGGCCGACGACGGGGTTGCCCCCACGCTCGAGCACGTCGAGCGGCGAGCCGACGGTCCGGCGCTCGACGATCCGCAGGCCCGCGCCCGCGATGAGGCGCTCGAAGCTGCGGCGGGTGAAGAACCGCACGTGGCCCCGGTCCAGCGGCCCGCGTTGGTCGTAGTCGAAGTTCCCCGACGCGGTCCGCAGCCGTGGGTACCAATGGCCGAAGTTGGGGATGCTCACGAGGATCGAGCCGTCGTCGCCGAGGCGAGAGACCATGTCGGCCATGAGTGAGTCAGGGTCGATGACGTGCTCGAGGACATCGCCCGCCACGATCACGTCGTAGCCGGAGCCGGCCTCGGTCGGGAGCCCCTGGTTGAGGTCGGCCTCGACGAAGGCGTCGATCCGCTGGCCGATGCCCTCGTGCTTGACCAGGTCGACGCCCACGACATGGTGCCCCATCGAGCGCACCAGCCCGGCGAAAAGGCCGTCGGAGCAGCCGACGTCGAGCACCGATGCCGACGGGATGCCGGTCAGCCAGGTGAGCAGCTGGCCGTGCGAGGAGTGCGGGCTGTGCTTGACCTCGTAGGCCGCGGTGTCGACGCCGCCGCCACCGGTGGACCCACCGAACCCCATCTGGAGGGCCCGGTGGCGCAGCACGTCGACGGCCACGTCGCGGGCGTAGGACAACCCGTTGACGTAGCAGATCTCGTCGCCGTAGTAAGTGGGGATCGGCACCTCGACGATCCGCTTCCGGGCGGCGAGCATGCCCAGGATGATCTCGGTGTCGAAGTCGAAGTCGTTGGAGTAGTCGGCGAAGGGCACGTCGCGCAGCGCGTCGGTGCGGTAGGCGCGGTAGCCGCTGTGCCACTCGGTGAGGGACGCACCCGTCATGGCGTTCTGGAACCGCGTGAGGATGCGGTTGCCCACGTACTTGTAGAGCGGCATACCGCCCTTGAGGGCTGAACCAGGCTGCATCATGCGCGAGCCCATCACGACGTCGGCCGCGCCGGTCATCAGCGGCGAGACGATCTGCTCCATGACCTCCGGGGCGTACTGGCCGTCGCCGTGCAGCAGCACGACGATGTCGAGCCCCTCCTCGATCGCCCAGCGGTACCCGAACTTCTGGTTGCCGCCGTAGCGCAGGTTCTCGACGTGCTTGATCACGGTCAGCGGGAGGGTCGAGCCGGACTTGTACTCGAGGCCGATCTCGTAGGTCTCGTCGACGCTCGCGTCGTCGCAGACCAGGACGTGGTCGAGCTGGTCGCGGAAGCTGGACGGGATGCGGTCGAGGGTCTGTCGGAGGGTGGTGGCCGCGTTGTAGGCGACCACGAGGACACCGATCCGGACTGCGGCCGGCTCGGCCGAGCCCACGTCTGCTGACGTCACTGTCATCCCTCTCATGCTGCCCCGTGGAGTCCCGACTCGCCTCGCACTGCATTGGGCTCGGGGAATCTTACCCGTTGGTAACGAGGCGGCAGGACGTTCTGGCATACTCCGCCCAATGACCGCCGCCCTCGTCGACCTCGGCACGCTGCAGGCCCGCTTGCCCGAGCTCGCGGAGCAGTACCGCTCCGCCCAGCCCTTCCCCCACATCGTGCTCGACGACGTGCTCTTCGCCGATGCGTTCACCCGCGCTGCCCAGGAGTTCCCCGCCATGCGGGACCCCTTCTGGAAGGGCTACCTGCACGTCAACGAGACGAAGTACGGCAACACCCAGCCCGACACCTGGGGGCCGACCCTGACCGAGGTCGCCAAGGAGTTCGTGTCGCCCGAGTTCGTGAGCTTCCTCGAGGAGCTGACCGGCATCCGCGACCTGCTGCCCGACTGGAGCATGGACGGCGGAGGCCTGCACCAGACGCTGCGCGGCGGCCACCTCAACATCCACGCCGACTTCACCACCCACCACGTCAACGAGCAGTGGAGCCGGCGGGTCAACATCCTGCTCTACCTCAACGAGGAGTGGCGCGAGGAGTGGGGCGGCAAGCTCGAGCTCTGGGACAAGGACATGACTGCCGCGCAGGCTAAGGTCCAGCCCGCCGGCAACCGGATGCTCATCTTCACGACGAGCGAGGACAGCTTCCACGGTCACCCGGACGCCCTCACCTGCCCGGAGGACGTCGCCCGCCGGTCGATGGCGCTCTACTACTTCACCGAGGAGGAGAACGCGGTCCGCAAGTCGACCAACTTCCGCGCCCGCCCGGACGAGGCCGTCGTCAAGCGCGCGGCGATCGCCGTGGACCGCGGCGTGGTCGCCCTCTATGACCGCGCCAAGCGCAAGCTCGGCCTCTCGGACAAGCACGCCTACGGCCTGCTCGAGCGGATCAGCCGCCTGAGGGCGCGACGGACGAAGTAGGCACCGGCGCGGTCCGGGGGCGGCGCAGCCATCCCTGGGTGGGGCGCTCGCAGAGTCGTTCGGTCAGGACCGCGACGAGGGCCGTCAGGGCGACGGCGAGCAGCATGCGGGGCACCCAGCTCCAGCCGTGGGAGTGTCGCGCCACGGCCCAGAACACGGGGTAGTGCCACACGTAGATGGCGAGCGAGAGGGTCCCGAGCCGGCGCAGCGGGACCAGGCCGAGCTCACGCGTGAGCGGACGACTGGGTGCCGCCAGTCCCGCGACGAGCGCGATCGTGGCGACCGTCGCAGCCGCCCCGGCCCACCCCAGGTAGGCCAGGTCGCCCGCGCTCCCTGCACTGGCCACCACGATGACGAGCCCCACGGCCCCTGCCGTGGCGAGCAGCCGCGCATCGCGTGCCTTGAGGGTGTGGAGTCGGGCAGCCACGGCGGGCAGCGCGCCCCCGAGGATCGGGTCGCACCGGGTGGTGGTCCGCAGGGATGCGCCCACCCACCCCTCGACGTCGAGGATGTGGGCCCGCCACAGCATGACCAGCACGACCCCGGCGGCGAGCACGATCAGCAGGGCCCGGAGTCGACGACGCAGGAGCCAGACGAGCACCACCAGGAGGAGGCTCACCTGGAGGTCGACCGAGACGTACCAGAGGTGTCCCAGGTCCTGTCTCGCGTCGGCGGAGTCCGTCTGCAGCAGCCAGTTCCAGGTGTAGGTCGCGACGGACCAGAGGGTGCGGCGGTTGGTCTGGTCCGTGGCCGGGTCGGTCGAGTCGAGCAGGCTGACCACGGCGACAGCCAGCAGCAGCGGGTAGACCTGCGAGCTCAGGCGGATGAACCGTCGGGCGGCCAGCCGCCAGGGGAGCCGTCCGGGGCCGTCCCCGGCGGCGAGGACGGCACTACAGAGCAGGAAGGCGCCGACCGCGAAGAAGACCGTCACGGCCGTGTTGCCGCTGTTGAACACGCCCCGGACCACCGGGATCCGGCTCAGGCCATCCGTCGGCCAGAGCGTCCATCCGTGCGACAGCACGACGACCACGATGGCGATGCCTCGGAGTCCGTCGAACGTCGTGATTCGTGGCGTGGTCGTGACTGCTGGGGTGTGCACCGGTCCTCCGCGTGGGTTTGGCAGAGGTTAACCTGCCCACTCGAAGCGTTGCTATAGCCTCCCCCTGTGGCCCGCCCCTCGACACGCGCCGCCGTCGAGCTGGTGGTGATGGTGGGCCTCGTGGCGGTCGTCCTCGGCCCTGCGCTGCGACCCGGAGTCGTCCTCGCGTACGACCTGGCCTGGTCACCTGACGCCCGACTGACGCCCTTCGCCACGGGCGCTGACACCCCGGCTCCGCGCGCCGTCCCGAGCGACGTCGCAGCCTGGCTGCTCGGGGTGCTGCTCACCCCCGGCGTGGCGCAGAAGCTGGTCCTCGGGGGAGTCCTCGTGCTGGCCGGGCTCGGTGCCGCCGGCCTGGTCCGCGTGGTGCGCCCGCCCGCCGGTCGCCTCGCGGCCAGCGCCGCGGCGGTGGCGGCCGTGTGGAACCCGTTCGTGGCCGAACGCCTGGTCATCGGTCAGTGGACCGTCCTGCTCGGGTATGCCGTGCTGCCCTGGGCGGTGCGCGCCGCCCTTCGCGTCCGAGCCGGGGAGGGCTCGCTGGTCGCCCTGTGCGGGTGGGCGGTGCTCGCGTCCGTCGGCGGCGCGAACTCCCTCGTGCTCGTCGGGCCCCCGGTCGCGGTGCTCCTGCTCGTCCCGCGCCCGGTCTGGCGCGCCGTCCTGGGGTGGCTCGCGGTCGTCGTCGGGGGCGCCGCAGCCTGGGCGGTGCCCGCGTTGTGGGGCGGGCTGGCCTCGGACCCCGCGGGCTTCACGGTCTTCGCCGCGCGCTCCGACGGTCCCTTCGGACTGGTGGTCTCACTCGCGGGAGGTGGAGGCTTCTGGAACCCGGCGTCCTACCCGGCCGAGCGGGGGGTCGCGGCGCTCGCGGTGGCGACCGCCGTCCTGCCCACAGCCGGCGTCGTGGCAGTGGCCGTGCACGCCGGCCGGGGCCGGCGCACACCTGTGGGTCTCCCCGTCCTGGTCGTGGTCGCGCTGCTCGGCCTGCTCCTGGCCGTTGCCAGCGGCACCCCGTGGCTGGCCGATGGCTGGTCGCGGCTGGCCGACGTCCCGGGCGGCGCGGTGCTTCGTGACAGCCAGAAGGTCGTGGCGCTGTGGGTCGTCCTCGGGGCGGCCGGGGTGGGCCTGCTCGTCGAGGGGTTGGTCCGCCACCGTGGTGCCGCGCTCGTGCCGGCCATCGGCCTGACCGTCGTGGCTCCGCTGTTGCTGCCCACGCTGGCGTGGGGTGAGCGGAGCCGGATCGAGGCGGTCACGGTGCCAGCAGACCTCCGGGCGACGGCCGCCGAGCTGTCCAGTGCTCCCGACGGGGACGTCGGGCTCCTGCCGTGGCGGCAGTACCGCCGCTATGGCTGGAACGACGCGCGGGTGAGCCTGAGCCTGGTCCCGCGCATGGTCGACCAGCGGGTGCTCTACGACGACTCGCTACCGCTCAGCTCGGGCCGGATCGCGGGGGAGAGCCCCCGTTCCGAGGCCGTCACCGCCGCGATCGACGGCGGGGCCGCCGCGTGGGATGCGGTGGTGGCGCAGGGAGTTCGTTACGTCGTCGTCGAGAAGGACACCGGACTCCCGACCCCGCAGCCTCCGGCCGGTGCCGGGCGCGTCATCGCGGACACGGCGCACGTGCTGGTCGTCGAGGTGGACCGGTCGGCCGGTCCGACGACGGGAGCGGTGACCGGAGCGAGCGACCCGGATGGGCGGGCGGGCTCCGCCACGGGCTGGGGTGTGACGCTCGCAACAGTCGCCGCGTGGCTCGTCCTGGCGACCCGGCGCGGCTTGCACAGAAATGGCGGAGGCAACCGAACTCGCTGGTAGGGTTCGGCCCATGACTACTGCTGTCAGCGGCATCGCCGCCCTCGTGACCGGTGCCGTGCTGGCCCTGCTGGCCATCTTCGGCGGCACCGCGGCGCTGACCCCGTCCGTCGCGGCGAACAACGCGCCGGTCGTCAACTACGACGGCAACTGACCGCACCTACGTCGCCCGCGGGCTGCTGACCTCAGTCAGTGGTCCGTTTCGCTGTCCGTGACCACGCGGTGATCCGCCGGCGGGTCGAGCTCGCGCGCCGCCGCGGCATACAGCAGTGACTCCCACCGGCTGACCGTCTCGGACCAGCGGAACCTCGTCACCCACTGCACGACGCGCTCACTCATGGCGCTCCTGGCGGCGGTGTCGTCGAGCAGCGCGCCCAGCGCAGCGGTGAACTCGTCCTGCCCGCCGTGCACGAGCACCCCGGTCTCGCCGTCGCGGACCGAGTCGTTGAGGCCACCCACGTCGGCGAACGCCACGGTGGGCGTGCCGTGCACCCCGGCCTCCACGACCACGAGCCCCCAGCCCTCCTTGAGGCTGGGCAGGGCCAGCACCCACGCCTCGGCGAGGAGCCGGTGCTTCTCCGCCTCGGAGACGTGGCCGGTGAACGTGGTGCGGTCGCGGATGCCGAGCTCGTCGGCGACGCGGTGCAGCTCGGTGTCCCAGTAGCCGGAGCCGACCACCCACAGCTCGAGGTCGGGTCGGTCGACGGCGAGGTCGCGCACGGCCTGCATCGCGATCTCCACGCGCTTCTGCGGGACGAGCCGGCCGAGCACCAGGACGACCGGGTGCCCCGCCCGGCTCACGTGCTCGTCGGCCACGGCGTCCGTGCCGTTGTGGATCACGGTCACCCGGGACGCCTCCACGCCCAGCCCACCCAGCTCGTCACGCGTCGACTCGGAGACCGCGACGTAGCGGCTGCGACCGTAGACGCGGGGCGCGATCTTCGACTCGAGGAACCACCCGGCGCGCGCGACGGTCGGCCCGAACACCACGCCCCACTGCTCGCGGTGCACGTGGTGCACGAGGTTGACGACCGGTCTGCCGGACCGGACGAGGGGGCTGAGGAAGGGCACGCCGTTCTGCACGTCGACGACCACGTCGGCGCGGTGCCGGCCCAGCGCCAGTGCGGCCAGGGATCGCAGGTAGACGCCGTAGCGACCGCCGCGTCGCAGGTACCGCACGCCGTCGACGGTCTCGCGCGGCAGCGCGCCGGGGTAGGCAGCGGTGCGGACGGTGACGCGGTGCCCGCGGGAGGCCAGGCCGGTCGCGATCTCGCTGAGGTACTTCTCCGAGCCGCCGGCCTCCGGATGGTTCATGTCCCGCCAGTTGAGCAGCACGACGGACAACGGGTTGCGCACGCAGAAATCCTTGGTGGTGTGGGCACGCCCGAACGGACCATGCGGTCCGGCTGGCTAGCATGCACGGGTGAATGAGCGACCGACGCGACGGTATCGCACCGCTGGTCGGTCGCTCCGCCTCTTCCGGTCGTTCCTCGTGGAGCAGACCGACCCCGACCGCTTCTACGGCGACCTCGCCGACGACACGGTCGCGCTGCTGTCCGGGCACACCGACCTCGCGGGGGCGGGGGTCCTCGACGTGGGAGCAGGGCCACGGCAGTTCGCGGCCGCCTTCGCCGGTGCCGGGGCGCGCTACGTGGGACTGGACGTCTCGGTGGGGGACCTCGCCGACGCCGCGGCCCCGGACGTCGTGGGCGTGGGGGAGCGGCTGCCGTTCGCCGACGCGAGCCTCGACGTCGTCATGTCGAGCAACGTCATGGAGCACGTCCAGAGGCCCGGTGTCGTGGCCCGCGAGATGGTGCGCGTCGTGCGCCCCGGCGGGCTCGTGTTCATCTCCTACACCGCGTGGGCGTCTCCCTGGGGAGGCCACGAGACGTCGCCGTGGCACGTCTTCGGAGGGGAGTATGCCGCGCGGCGCTACGAGCGGGTGAACGGCCGCCCGCCCAAGAACCGGTTCGGGACCTCCATGTTCGCGGCCCGGGTCGGCGACGGGATCCACTGGGCCCGGACGCAGGAGGACCTCGTCGTCGAGGAGCTCTCGCCGCGCTACCACCCCGACTGGGCGCGGGCGGTCGTCGAGGTGCCGGTGCTGCGCGAGGTCGCGACCTGGAACCTCATGATGGTGCTGCGGCGCCGGTGACCGCTTCCTCGGTGTCCGCAGGTCGCCGACCCGACGGTGTCCGGGCGGCCCGGGTGCGGACGGTGCCCACCCTGGTCGACCGGGTCCGCACCCTCACCTGCCTGCTGGTGCTGTGGTCGGTCGCCTTCGCACAGCAGCCCGGCAAGGTGGTGGCCGACACCAAGATCGACCTCGCGCTCGACCCGGGGGGACTGATGTCCCGCGCCCTGCACCTGTGGGACCCGAGCACGACCTTCGGCGTCCTGCAGAACCAGGGCTACGGCTACCTCTTCCCGATGGCTCCCTTCGCCGCTGCCGGCCAGCTGGTCGCCGCCCCGTGGGTGGTGCAGCGGCTCTGGTGGGCAGCCCTGCTGACCGCAGGCTTCTTGGCGATGCGGGCGCTCCTGGCTGCCTGGCGGGTCGCCGACCCGGTCACCCGGCAGGTCGGCGCCGTCGCGTTCGCCCTCTCACCCCGGGTCGTGAGCACACTGGGCCCGATCTCGTCGGAGTCGGCTCCCGCGCTGCTCGCGCCCGCGATCCTCCTGCCACTGGTGCTCGCCGGCCTGGGTCGGTTGGGCCCCCGTCGGGCTGCCGCGCTGTCGGCCCTGGCGGTCCTCTGCTGTGGCGGGGTCAACGCCACGGCCACCGCGTTCGCCGTGGTCCCCGCGGGTCTGTGGCTGGTGACGCGACGGGGGTGGTGGCGCACGCCGTTGACGTGGTGGTGGGCCGCGTCGGTGGTGGCCGCGTCGGCCTGGTGGGCGGTGCCCCTCCTGGTGCTGGGCCGCTACTCGCCGCCGTTCCTCGACTGGATCGAGTCCTCCGACACGGTCACCCGCACCATCAGCCTGCTCGACGACCTCCGCGGGACGTCCCACTGGCTCGGCCACCTCGTCACGCAGGCTGGGCCCTGGTGGAACGCCGGGTACGACCTCGTCGCGGCGCCGGGGCTGGTGATCGGGACCGCCCTGGCCGCGGCGATCGGTCTCGCCGGGCTCACCCTGCGTGGGCTGCCGCACCGCGACTACCTCGTGGGTCTCGCACTGCTGGGAGTCCTCGTCCTGGCGCTGCCGCACAGCGGGCCCCTCGACAGCCCGCTGCGGCCGCTCGTCCAGGACCTGCTCGACGGGCCGCTCGCGCCGCTGCGCAACGTGCACAAGGCCGATCCACTGCTCCGGCTGCCGCTGGCAGTGGCCTTCACGCACGTCGTGGGCTGGCTGGTCCAGCGCGACCGTCGGGCGCCCCGCGTGCCGGCCCGGGCGGCCCGGCCCGTCGTGGTCCTGGCCGCGCTGACCGCCTGCGTCGCAGCGCTGAGCCCGGTGCTGCCCGGACTGGCCGGCCAGCTGGCCTCGCGCGGCTCCTTCGCCGCGGTGCCCCAGGAGTGGAGCCAGGCCGGCCGGTGGCTCGACCGGCAACCGGGTGGGGGGACCGCGCTCGTCGTCCCCGCGTCCAACTTCGACGAGTACACCTGGGGCCGCCCGCTCGACCTCGTCCTGCGCACCCAGACCTCGACCGACACCGCCGTCCGCGACGCGGTGCCGTTGACGCCCGCCAACACGGTGCGCCTGCTCGACTCGGTCGAGACGCGGTTGCAGACCGGCCGCGACCTGGGCGGCGTCGTGGACGTGCTCCGCACGGCCGGGGTGCGCCACGTCGTGCTGCGCAACGACCTCGACACCTCGTCGACCGGCGGGGTGCCGGTCTCGGTGGCGCGGTCGGCCATCACCCGGACGCCCGCGCTGAAGCAGGTGGCAGCCTTCGGCAACACCTTCGTCGATGGCACCGGCACGCGCCTGCGGCCCGTGGAGGTCTACGCGATCGAGGGCTCGACCGCCCCCGCTGCAGAGCTGACGCCGCTCTCGGGGGTCGTCTCGGCCTCCGGGGCGAGCGACAGCCTGCCCGACCTGCGCGACGCGGGCATCGACGGACCAGTGGTCTTCGACGGCGACGCAGCCACCAGCGCGGCGGCGGCCCGGGTCGCCCACGATGCCGCAGCCGGTGGACGACGGGTGGTGACCGACGGCCTGCGGGCTCGAGACCGCGCCTTCGGCGCGATCCGGGGCAGGGACGTGAGCCAGACCCTGCCGGCCGACCACCTGTCCGGCGCCCGCGACTACCTGCCCTGGAGCGACCCGCGGCTGCGCACCACAGTCGCGTGGACGGGGCTGCGTGACCTCGAGGCGTCGGGGTCGCTGGCCACCGACGCCGACCCCGGCGGGCTCGACCCGGCCGACCGGCCCTTCTCCGCCGTCGACGGCCTCGCGACCACGGCGTGGGTGGTCGCCGCGGACGGACGGCCCTCGCTGACGATGACCTTCGACCGGCCGCGCCCGGTCGGCGGCCTCGAGGTCTCGGCGCTCGCCGACAAGACTCGCTTCGGTGACTTCCTCGGCATACCGACGCGCGTGAAGGTGACCACCGACGAAGGCGACACCGTCGTCCGGCTGGCCGCCACCGGACGGTCGCAGGTGGTGACGGGGCTGCCCTCGGGCCCCACGACGCGGCTGCGGCTCGAGATCCTCGAGACCGACCGCCGCGCCGACGCGCTCGTCACCGGGCTCACCGAGGTGCGGGTGCCCGGGCTCGTGGTCAGGGAGAGCGCCGTCGTGCCGCACCCGAGCCCGGCGCCGGCCGACGCCTTCGTGCTCTCCGAGCAGTACCGCGGCACCGACGGCTGCGTCGAGGTCCGCGACGAGTTCGTGTGCCGCGACGAGCAGCGCGCGCCCGAGGACGCCGCGGGTCTCGACCGCACCATCCCGGTGTCCGACGGAGTCCCGTATGCCGTGCACGGCACCCTGGGTGCCGTCCCCGGTCCGGGCCTCGATGCGGTGCTCGACCTCGGTGCGCCCGGCGTGGTGACCGCGAGCAGCCGGCTGTCGCGGGCGCCGCAGGCACGTCCGGGTGCCGTGCTGGACGGCGACCCGGCCACCGCATGGGCTCCGGACCCGGCCGACGCCACGCCCACCCTGTCGCTCGAGCTGGCCCGGTCGACCACGGTCTCGCACCTGCGGCTGCAGACCCGAGGGGAGTGGCTGACCGGACGCGACGTGACGGCGCAGGTCACCGTCGACGGCACCGTGCAGCTCGCCGAGGTGGCCCAGGACGGCAGCTTCGACATCCGCCCCGCCACGGGTCGCAACCTGCGCGTGCGGCTCCTGCTGGCCGCCACACGACAGGACGCCGAGCGGGACGCCAAGCCGGCCGCCGGCATGGAGGTCAGCGAGCTGGTCATCGACGGCCTGGAGCCCACGCCCCCCGAGGAGCAGCTCACCGCCGGGTGCGGCACCGGTCCGCAGCTGCTGGTCGAGGGCGTCTCCGTCCCGACCCGGGTCAGTGGACCGCGGTCGGCGGCCTTCGGGGTCGGGCAGCTCGCCTACGAGGCGTGCGAACCGGTGCGGATGAGTGCACCCGACGGACGGGTGGCGGTGGAGCCATGGGGTGGCTTCGTCCCCAACCGCCTGGTCCTGACGCGCACCGACACGTCCTCCGCGAAGCCGGCCCCGGCCCGGTCGGTCCAGGTGGGTGAGACAGCCGCCGGTCGCGTGTCCGCCGCGGTGGGACCGGGCCCGGCGGCGCTCCTGACCTTGTCCCAGAACGCCAACCCGGGCTGGCGCGCGACCCTGGACGGTCGGCGCCTCGACTCCGTCACCGTGGATGGCTGGCGGCAGGGGTTCGTCGTGCCGGAGGGCCCCGGTGGGACGGTGACGGTGACCTTCGGTCCCGACGGCCCCTACCGCTGGGGGCTGCTCCTGGGTCTGGTGCTGGTGCTGCTGGTCGGCGCCAGCGCCCTCACGCCATCGCGGAGTCGAGCCGGTGCGGTCGCAGCAGTCCACCCAGCGGAGGCATCGTCGACACGGGTGCGCGCCTGGGCCGGGCCGGTCGCGGCGGTGCTCGTGGGCTTCCTGCTCGCCGGCTGGTGGGGCCTGCTCGTCGCCGTACCGTGCGTGCTGGTGACCCTGGCACCCCTGCCGCGAGTCCGGCGCCGACAGCGGGCCCTGCTGGTCGGCGGTCTGGTGGTCGGGCTGGTCACGGTCGCCGGGCTCGTCCAGGCCTGGTGGGCCCCGGGGCGGCTGGGCGCTCCGGCTCTCGAGGCCACCTTCCGCCTCCTGTGCGTCGCGTCCCTCGTCCTCGTCAGCGCGTCCTGGCGTGCACCCGGTCCATCAGCGGACGCTCGACCAGACGCTCGCTGAGGGCGGCCATCCCCAGCGTGACCGGCACCCCCACGGCCAGGAGGGCGAGTGCGCCGCCGGTGAAGTAGTCGATCCCCGTCACGGCATAGATCGCCTCGAACACCGGCAGGTGCCACAGGAACACGCCGTAGGAGATCCGCCCGAGGTACCGCGCCGGCGGCGACACCAGCGCGCGGCTGAACGCGTCGCTCCCGTCACCGAACAGCAGCGGCACCATGAGACCGGCCGTGACGATCGAGCCCAGGACCCCCTTGCCCGCGAGCTGGATGCCGGCGATGGGCCCGAGGGTGAGCGGCCCGGCGACGGTGGTCGTCGCCAGCAGGTAGGCGCCACCAGCCAGCGCCAGGCAGGTGCCCGGGTAGGCGGCGAGCTCGCGCAGCACGCGGTGCGCGCGCAGGGCGGGGGCGTCACGGACGACGGAGAGCGCCATCCCGAGGGCGAACTCCGGCCAGTGCGCCGGCAGCCAGCGCCCGGCCAGGCTGTCGCCCCCGATCTCGACGAGGCCGGACACGACGGCTGCCGCCAGGCCTAGCACCCACGTGGCCCCGAGCACGCGCAGGACCACCGACGGGCGTCCGGTGCGACGCCGCAGCGCGAGGAACGCGAACGGGAGGACGAGGTAGAAGGAAACCTCGGTCGCCAGGCTCCAGGTCTGGGTGTAGCCGTCGAGCAGCGCGTCGGGGAGGTAGATCTGGGTGAGGGACGCGTTGGCCAGCCACACCCTGGCCGGCGGGCGCACCACGAGGCCGACGACCAGCAGCCCCACCCAGAACGCCGGCAGCACCCGCACCGCCCGACGCGCGTAGTAGCCCGGCACGTCCACCCGCCCCGACCTGGCCCACTCGCGGCCCATCGCGGCATACAGGAGGAAGCCCGACAGGGCGAAGAAGATCGAGACCCCCAGGTCACCGCGACCGAGGAGCCGACCCACCACGCCGAAGGAGACCGCGCCGGTCAGGAATCCGACGTGGGTGAGCACGACCAGACCCGCCGCGACGGCCCTCAAACCGTCGAGCGCGCCGAGTCGTTGCAGGTCAGGGGACACGCTCCGCGGGTTCGCTGAAGGTGCACTCGCCGTAGCCCTACTCGCTGGTAGAGTCCCGCCAGTCGGGTCGGCTTCGGCCATGCCCGCAGGATAGTCATCAGTCAGCTGGCCGCCGGGGTCCAGCCGCGCCAGCACCTGCGCTGCGCGGTCGCCGTCGGACCGCAACGAAAGGTTTCTGGATGCGCAAGGTCGCTGGTCTCATCGGGCTGGGACTGGGAGCTTTTCTCCTCGTCGCTGCACTGATGCTCAAGGTCTACGCCTACCCGGCGCTGGCAAAGGTTCCGCTCGACCAGTACTCCAAGTCGGTGTCCCAGGGTCAGGACATGGAGGCGTTCTACGTCGCCGACCTCGAGACCAAGACGGGCCTCACGCTCACCTCGACCCGCTTCGTGAAGGCTGACCAGGCCGCGCAGACGAAGCAGGGTGGCAACGTCGCCGTCTGGGACAGCTTCGTGCGCTCGACCGACCAGAACGGCGTGGTGCTCTCCGCCGGTCTGCAGCGGGTCGCCATGGACCGCACCACCGGCGAGGCCGTCCAGTGCTGCGACACCTACAACTCCGCCACCGAGGACCCGGCCGACCGGACCGCGACCGCCTACAAGGGCCTCATCTTCAAGATGCCCTTCAACGCGCAGAAGCAGACCTACCAGTGGTGGGACAACACCCTGCTGAAGCCGGTCGACGCCAAGTTCGTCCGCACCGAGAACCTCTTCGGCACCGACGTCTACGTCTACCGCATGGTCATCCCGGCCACGGCCTACACCCAGCAGGAGGTGCCGGCCTCGCTCGCCGGTGACCCCAAGGCCACGGGCAACGTCACCGTCGACCGCGTCTACGAGAACACCCGCACCATCTGGGTCGAGCCCAACACCGGCATCGTCGTCAAGGGTGAGGAAGTGCTCAACACCCGCTTCCAGAAGGACGGCCAGGACATCGTGACCCTGCAGAAGGGGACGATCAAGTACGACGACGCGACGGTGAAGGCCAACGCGGAGGACGCCGGCGGCAAGGGGTCGAAGCTCGCGCTCGTGCGCAGCACCCTCCCGCTGACCTTCCTCATCCTCGGGGTCATCCTGCTCCTGGTGGGCTTCCTCGCCGTGCGCGGCAGCGCCGCCCCGCGAGGACGCCGCGAGGCCGTCTGACACCGCACCCACCCAGCACGTCCATCGAGGGCCGACCGGAGCGATCCGGTCGGCCCTCGTGGCGTCCACAGCGTGCCGAGGTGGCCCTGCGGTCACCCGGTGGAGGCGTCTGCCGCGGTCAGCGGCTGGGCGATGCTCTCGAGCGACTGGCCTTCGGCCTTCACACCCAGGAAGGCCTCGATGATCCCGCCGGCCACCATGAGCGCTGCGCCGAGGAAGTACCCCAGGGCCAGGCCGGTGATGTCCTTGGACGCTGAGGCGTCGTCGATCAGCTTGCCGAACAGCAGCGGGCCGCTGATGCCGCCGACGGCGGTGCCGATCGCGTAGAAGAACGCGATGCAGAGGGCCCGCGTCTCGAGCGGGAACACCTCGCTGGCGGTGAGGTATGCCGCGCTGGCACCCGCCGAGGCGAAGAAGAACGTCACGACGCCGAAGGCGGTGAGGGTGGTCGCATTGAGCGAGCCGAGCAGCAGCCCCGCCACGCCGAGCAGGACCCCGGACACGATGTAGGTGCCGCTGATCATCCGGATCCGCCCGATGCTGTCGAACAGCGGGCTGAGCAGCAGGGCACCGAGGAAGTTGCTCACCGCGAAGACCGCGATGTACCAGCCGGTCTGCTTCACCCCGAAGAACGTGGTGAGGCTGTCGCCGTAGGTGAAGAAGAAGGCGTTGTAGAGGAAGGCCTGACCGACGAAGAGGGAGAAGCAGAGCACCGTGCGGCGGGGATAGAGGGTGAAGACGGTGCGGGCGATCTCCGGGATGGAGATGGTCCGTCGCTGCCGGATCGTGATCGGCTCCTCGGTCGGCTCCGGCAGGTCGGTGCCGGTCTCGTCCGAGACGGTCCGCTCGATGCTCTGGACGATCTGCTCGCCCTCGTCCTCGCGGCCGTGGATGAACAGCCACCTGGGGCTCTCGGGCACGTGCCGCCGGACGACGAGGATGCCGACGGCCAGGATCGCGCCGAGGCCGAAGGCCAGCCGCCAGCCCAGCGCCGGGTCGAGGACCTTGGGGTCGAGGAGCGGGATCGTCAGCAGCGAGCCGGCAGCGGCCCCGACCCAGAACGACCCGTTGATCGCGACGTCCACCCGGCCGCGGTACTTCTTGGGGATGAGCTCGTCGATCGCCGAGTTGATCGCGGCGTACTCACCCCCGATGCCCATGCCGGTGATGAACCGGGCGATGAAGTACCACAGCGGACTCGGCGAGAACGCCGTGAGCACGGTCGCGAAGGTGTAGACCCCCAGGGTCACCAGGAACAGCTTCTTGCGGCCGAACCGGTCGGTCAGCTGGCCGAACAGCAGGGCACCGAGACAGGCGCCCGCGACGTAGACCGCGCCGGCCATGCCGATGTCCGAGCTGCTCAGGCCCAGGCCGGTGTCGTTCGGCTTGAGCGCCTCCGACATCGAGCCCACGATCGTGACCTCGAGGCCGTCGAGGATCCACACCGTCCCCAGCCCGATGACGACCATCCAGTGCCATCGCGCCCATGGCAACCGGTCCATCCGTCCGGGGATGTCGGTGGTGATGCGTCCGGTCTCGACGTCTGATGCCACGAGGGCTCCTCTGCGGGGTGTGATGGGGACTCCGGGGCCCTCCGTACCCACCCTGGCGCGGTCGAAACGTCCGATCAGGTCCGGAGGCAGACGAAGATCGCGGTGCCGGGGAAGTAGCCGCCTCGCAGCGGCGACCAGCCACCCCACTGTTGCTGGTTGCGCTCGGGCCACTCGGGCTCGACGAGGTCGACGAGGACCAGCCCGGCGGCCACCAGCTCACGCACGCGGTCGCCGACGGTGCGGTGGTGCTCGACGTAGGTGGCCTCGCCGTCGGAGTCGGCCTCCACGTAGGGAGTGCGGTCGAAGTAGGACTGGGTCACGGTCAGGCCGCGGGCCCCGGGGTCGTCCGGAAAGGCCCACCGGAAGGGATGGGTCGTCGAGAAGACGAACCGGCCGCCGGGGCGAAGCACCCGTGCCACCTCGCGCATCAGGCGGGAGGTGTCCGCCACGAAGGGGATCGCGCCGTAGGCGGTGAACACCGTGTCGAAGCAGGCGTCGGCGAAGGGCAGCTCGACCGCGTCGCACTGGGTGAACGGCACGGCTTCTTCCGGGGCCGTGACCTTGCGGTTGAGGTCGAGACCCTGCCGGACCATCCCGGCTGACAGGTCGGTGGCGACGACCTCGGCTCCCGCGGCCGCCACCCAGCGGGCGCACTGGCCGGCGCCGGCCCCGATCTCGAGCACCCGGCGACCGCCGAGGTCGCCGAGCAGCCGGAGCTCGTCCTCCCGCCAGCCCTCAGGTCCCCAGACGAAGTCCGCGTCACCCAGGAAGGTCCCGTGCTCGGCGTAGTACTCGCCGGCCTCGGCGTCCCACCACGACCGGTTCGCGGCGGCGGTCTCCTCGGCGCCCGCCTCGCGACGGCTGACCTGCGCATACTCACTCAACGGCATACCTCTCGCGTTTTGACCCTGCAGGGACGGCCTCGGTAGGGTAGGGAGGCACTTCCGTGTGCGCGCTTCGTCGTGCCGCCGTGTGGCGGCCCGGTTCGCGTGAGCACAACCACCACCTTCTATTCACTGTCCACCATCGGAGTTCCTACTACATGACTGCCAGCACGGTCGAAAAGACCGCCCCTCAGGTTGCCATCAACGACATCGGCACCGAGGAAGAACTGCTCGCCGCAATCGACGCGACGATCAAGGATTTCAATGACGGAGACATCGTCGAGGGTGTCATCGTCAAGGTCGACCGGGACGAGGTCCTGCTCGACATCGGCTACAAGACCGAGGGTGTCATCCCCTCCCGCGAGCTCTCGATCAAGCACGACGTCGACCCCTCTGAGGTCGTCAAGGTCGGCGACGAGGTCGAGGCCCTGGTCCTCCAGAAGGAGGACAAGGAAGGTCGTCTGATCCTGTCCAAGAAGCGTGCGCAGTACGAGCGCGCCTGGGGCACGATCGAGAAGATCAAGGAAGAGGACGGCGTCGTCACCGGCACCGTCATCGAGGTCGTCAAGGGTGGACTCATCCTCGACATCGGCCTGCGCGGCTTCCTCCCCGCCTCGCTCGTGGAGATGCGTCGCGTCCGCGACCTCCAGCCCTACGTGGGCAAGGAGATCGAGGCCAAGATCATCGAGCTCGACAAGAACCGCAACAACGTGGTCCTGTCGCGCCGTGCGTGGCTCGAGCAGACGCAGTCCGAAGTGCGCACCACGTTCCTCAAGGAGCTCCAGAAGGGGCAGGTCCGCTCCGGCGTCGTGTCCTCCATCGTCAACTTCGGTGCGTTCGTGGACCTCGGCGGCGTCGACGGTCTCGTCCACGTGTCCGAGCTGTCCTGGAAGCACATCGACCACCCGTCCGAGGTTGTCGAGGTCGGCCAGGAGGTCACCGTCGAGGTTCTCGACGTCGACATGGACCGCGAGCGTGTCTCCCTGTCGCTCAAGGCGACGCAGGAAGACCCGTGGCAGCACTTCGCCCGCACCCACGCGATCGGTCAGGTCGTGCCGGGCAAGGTCACCAAGCTGGTCCCGTTCGGTGCGTTCGTCCGCGTGGACGACGGCATCGAGGGCCTGGTCCACATCTCCGAGCTGGCCGAGCGCCACGTGGAGCTGCCGGAGCAGGTCGTCACGGTCGGTTCCGACATCTTCGTCAAGGTCATCGACATCGACCTCGAGCGTCGCCGGATCTCGCTGAGCCTCAAGCAGGCCAACGACGACAGCGCGCCCGTCGCCGAGTTCGACCCGACCCTCTACGGCATGGCCGCGGAGTACGACGAGGCCGGCAACTACAAGTACCCGGAGGGCTTCGACCCGGAGACCAACGAGTGGCTCGAGGGCTTCGACACCCAGCGTGAGAAGTGGGAGAAGCAGTACGCCGAGGCCCATACCCGCTGGGAGGCTCACAAGACCCAGGTCGAGGAGGCCACCAAGGCCGACGCCGAGGCAGCCGCCAACGCTGGTGCCGCGACGTCCTACTCGTCCGACTCGGGTACGTCCGCAGCGGACTCCGACAGCGACACGGGCAGCAGCAGCAGCCGCCCGGCCGCCCCGGCGTCCGAGGGCACCCTGGCCTCTGACGAGGCCCTCGCCGCACTGCGCGAGAAGCTCACCGGCAACTGAGCCTGCGCCACGCGGCATACCTCGTATGCCGCGTGGCCGGCTCGGTCGCTGGACCACGAGAGGCCCGGTTCCCCAAGTTGGGGGGCCGGGCCTCTCGGCGTCCCGGGCTGGGGCGCGGAATCGGTCAGTGCAGGCGGACGCGGGGGTCGAGCACGGCATACGCGAGGTCGACCAGGATGTTGGCGACCACGACCGCGGCGGCGGCGAACAACACGATCCCGATGATGACGGGGAGGTCCTGCTGGTTAATCGCGTCGATGGCGGTCTTGCCGAGCCCGGGGAGGCTGAACACGGTCTCCGTGACGACGACGCCGCCCAGCAGCGATCCGACGTCGATCCCGAACTGCGTGACGATCGGGGTGAGCGCGGCCCGCAACCCGTGCCGCAGGACCACCCGTCGCTCGCCGATCCCCTTGGACCGGGCGGTGCGCACGTAGTCCTCGCCGAGCACGTCGAGCATCGACGCCCGGGTCAGTCGCGTGTAGGTCGCTGCTGACACCAGGGCCAGCGTGAACCACGGCAGGACCAGGTGCTGCGCCCACGGGCCCAGGCCACCGCCGAAGGGCGCATAGCCCCCGGCGGGAAAGGCCGTGTGCCCGGCGAGGGTGAGCCGGAAGTAGAGGACGTAGAGCAGCAGGATGCCGAGCAGGAACGTCGGCGTGGAGTAGAAGAACAGGCTCAGGGCGGTGAGCGACCGGTCGGTGAACGAGCGCGGGTGGGTGGCCGAGATGACGCCGTTGAAGACGCCGAGGCCGAGCCACAGGAAGGCTGCGCCGAACACCAGCGACAGGGTGATCGGCAGCGCCGAGCCGAGGATCGTCGTGACCGGCACCTGGTGGTAGTAGTCGTAGCCGAGGTCGCCGTGCAGGGCGTTGCCCACGAAGTCGAGGTACTGCTTCCACAACGGCTGGTCCAGCCCGAGCCGGTGGGAGATCGCCGCGACGGTCTCGGGGGTGGCCTGCCGGCCGGCCAGCGTGCGGGCGACGTTGTTGGGAGCGACGAAGAACAGGCCGAAGACGGCCACGGTGATCAGCCACAGCACGAGGAAGCCGAGGAAGACTCGTCGGATCAGGAAGCGGACCATGACGACCTCACTTCGCCATCAGGCGCTCGGAGCGCGGGTCGAAGGCGTCGCGGATGCCGTCGCCGAGGAGGTTGAAGGCCAGCGTCGTGACGAGCAGCGCGGCTCCGGGGAAGACGACGAACCACCACGACGTCGTGTAGTAGGTCTGGGCCTCGCTGATCATCCCGCCCCAGTCGGCCGTCGGCGGGGCGAGACCCAACCCGAGGAACGACAGCGTCGCCTCGACGACGATGACCACCGGGATGAGCAGTGAGGCATAGACGATCACCGGTGCGAGCACGTTGGGCAGGATGTCGACGAACATGATCCGGGAGTTGGACGCGCCCAGGGACCGGGCCGCCTCCACGAACTCACGCTCTCGCATCGACAGCACCTGACCCCGGACGATGCGGGCCACCGAGGCCCAGCTGAAGAACCCGATGACGAGGACCGTGACGATCAGGCTCGGCCCCGTGATCGAGACCAGCGCGATCGCGACCAGCAGGAACGGCACCGACAGGACGACGTCGATGAGACGGGCCAGCACGGTGTCCACCAGGCCGCCGAGGAAGCCGGCAGCCAGCCCGATCACCACGCCGATCACCACGGTGAGCACGGTCGAGGCGACGCCGACGAGCAGCGAGATGCGGGAGCCGTAGGCGATGCGGACGAGGATGTCGCGGCCGAGGTCGTCGGTCCCGAGCCAGAACTCGCTCGACGGGCCACGGGGGAGGCCGTCGGGGGTGAGCCCGGTGGTGCGGTACTGCTCGTTGACCGGGTGACCGGTGATCAGCGCGGCCACGGGTGCCGCGACGGCCATCAGGACGATGAGGCCGATCACGACGAGCGACACCATCGCCACCCGGTCGCGGCGCAGCCGCTGCCACGCGAGCTGCCAGGGCGTGCGGCCTTCGATGCCGGTGGCCGCCGTGGCCCGGCTGGTGGCGTGGGGGTCGGCCTCGGGGCCCGTGGGGCTCATGACGGCCACGACGTCTGCGGTGTCGCTCATGCGGACTCAGCCTCCTCGGCCCGGCGCGACCGGGTGTCGATCTCGGTGTCACTGACCCGTGGCTTGGCCCGCGAGAGGTCCTCGCCCACGGCCAGCGGGTGCAGGCACGCCGTCAGGTGCACCGGGCCGTCCCCGAGCACCGGGACCAGGGGTGGGTCGGTGACGGCGCAGTCCTCGCGCGCCTTGGGGCACCTCGTGTGGAACCGGCATCCCGAGGGCGGGTTGGTCGGGGTGGGCAGGTCACCCACGAGCACGATCCGCTCGCGGCTGTCGGCCACGTCCGGGTCGGCATGGGGCAGGGCGGACAGCAGCGACCGGGTGTACGGGTGACGGGTGTGGTCGAACAGCTGGGCCGCCGGGGCGAGCTCGGCGATCTTGCCCAGGTGCATCACCGCGATGCGGTCGCTCACGTGACGGATCACCGAGAGGTCGTGCGAGATGAACAGGTACGTGAGCCCGAAGTCGTCCTGGAGGTCGACGAGCAGGTTGATGATCTGTGCCTGGATCGACACGTCGAGAGCCGACACCGGCTCGTCGCAGATCACGAGCTTGGGCCGCAGCGCGAGCGCGCGAGCCACTCCGATCCGCTGCCGCTGGCCCCCCGAGAACTCGGCCGGGAACCGGTTGTAGTGCTCCGGGTTCAACCCCACGCGCTCCATCAGCTCCTGGACCGTGCGCTTGCGGTCGGCGGCCGAGCCGATCCCGTGGATGACGAAGGGGTCGCCGATGATCGAGCCCACCCGGCGGCGAGGGTTCAGCGAGCCGTAGGGGTCCTGGAAGATCATCTGGATGTCCTGGCGCAGGGGGCGCATATCGCGGCCCGACAGGGTGCTGATGTCGCGGTCCTCGAAGGTCACCGTGCCCGAGGTCAGGTCGTAGAGCCGGGCCAGGCACCGCGCGAGGGTGGACTTCCCGCACCCGGTCTCGCCCACCAGGCCGAGGGTCTCGCCGCGCCGGACCTCCAGGCTGACCCCCGCGACGGCCTGCACCACGTCGTGCGTGCGTCGTAGCCCCGACGAGCGCACCGGGAACGACTTGGTGACCTCCTCGGCACGCAGGAGGACCTCGGACCTCATGGCCCGACCCCTGCCGGGGTCGGCGTGAGGTCGTCGGAGCCGGCCGCCGCAGCAGCCGACGCCGCGGTGCGCGCCTGCGTCTCCCTGCGCGCCTGCGCGTCGTCGGCGAGCCAGCAGGCGGAGCGGTGCTCGGGGTCGTCGTGAACCATGTCCAGCGGTGGGGCCACGCTCCAGCACCGGTCGAAGGCGTAGCGGCAGCGCGGCGCGAACGGGCACCCTGCCGGCAAGCTGATCAGTGAGGGTGGCGACCCCGGGATCGGCGTGAGCCGCTGGCCGGTGCCGCCCTGGGACGGCAGCGATGCCAGGAGCCCTTCGGTGTAGGGGTGGTGGTTCCGGTAGAACAGCGTCCGGCGAGGTGCCCGCTCCATGACCGACCCGGCATACATGACCACCACCTCGTCGGCCATCTCGGCGACCACGCCGAGGTCGTGGGTGATGAGGATGATGGCCGTCCCGAACCGTTCCTGGAGGCTGCGCATCACGTCGAGCACCTGCGCCTGCACGGTCACGTCGAGGGCTGTGGTGGGCTCGTCGGCGATGAGCAGCGCCGGGTCGAGGGCCATCGCCATGGCGATCATGACCCGCTGTCGCATGCCGCCCGAGAACTGGTGGGGGTAGTCGTGGATCCGCTGCTCGGCACGGGGGATGCCGACGATGGACAGGAGCTCCGCGGCCCGTTGCTGCGCAACGGATTTGGTGACCTTGCGGTGCGCCCTGATCATCTCGACGATCTGCCACCCGACCGTGTAGTAGGGGTGCAGGCTCGACAGCGGGTCCTGGAAGATCATGCCGATCTGCGCACCCCGAACCCGGCGCAGCACCTCCGGATCGGCTCCGATGAGGTCGATGCCGTCGAACCGTGCGGTGCCGCTCACCCGGGCGCCGCGTGTCAGGCCGGCGATGGTCTGGGTCGCCACGCTCTTGCCCGAGCCGGACTCCCCGACGATGGCGAGCGTGCTGCCACGCTCGACATCGAAGGAGAGTCCGCGCACGGCCTGGACGACACCGTCGGGGGTGTTGAAGGCGACCTCGAGGTCACGAACCTCCAGCAGTGCCATGGCGGGGTCCTCAGCCACCCTGCTTGCCCGCGGCGAGCCACACGTTCGCGGGGTCGAACTGCTGGAAGGCGGGGATGTAGACCGCGTTCATCACCTGGGCCGCCCGGTAGTTGGCGGTGATCGGGTTGGTGATCGGGAAGAAGATGGCGTCGTCCATCACCTGGTGGTCGGCCTTGGCCCACAGGACCCTGGCTTCGTCTTCGGTCTTGGCGTTCGCCGCCTGGTCGATGAGGGAGTTGGTCGTCGGGCTGTCGTAGAAGCCGAAGTTGCTGCCGATCGGCGGGAAGGCCGCCTTGCCGAAGTACAGCGGCTTGAAGAACGACAGCGCGGCGTTGCCGTACCAGTCGGCTCCCCACCCGGCGATCGCGATGTCCCACACGCCGCGCTGGGCGACGGTCGGCACCTGGAGGTACTTCGTGTAGAAGTCTGCGTTCGGGGACGGGACACCGACGACCTTGATGCCGACCTTCGAAAGGTCCTGCTGCACCGTCTGGAACGACTTGCTCTGTCCCTCGGAGGCGTTGCGGTACAACATCTTCAGCGTCAGACCGTTGGGGTAGCCGGCGGCCGCCAGCATCGACTTCGCCTTGGCCGGGTCGTTCGGGTACGGGTCGAAGCTCTGCTCACCACCGACGACGTTGCTCGGCAAGACGTGGGTGAGGGGCGGGTTGACCTTGGGTCCACCGAGCACCTGGATGATGTTGGTGCGGTTGAGCGCGTAGGAGAGCGCCTGCCGCACCTCCTTCTTCTGCAGCGCCTTGTTGTTGGTCGGCGAGACGGTGTTGTAGACGAGGTAGGGGTTGTTCGAAGAGCCCTCGCCGAGGTTGAGCAGCGGGTCCTTCTTCGCGATCAGCGCCGAGAGCTGCGAAGGCGGCGGGAACGTGTCGAAGGCCATGTCGGCGCTCGGGGTGCCGGTCTGGAGCTGCTGCTGGACCGAGTCCTGGCTGACCGTCTCGTTGATGACGACCTTGTCGACGTATGCCTTGCGGATCGGGTCGGTGGCGGGGTCCCACGCGGGGTTGCGGCTCATCGAGATCTTCTTCGTGGCCGTGTAGGAGTCGATCTTGTAGGGGCCGTCAGAGACGGTGTGCGCGGCCAGCTCCGGGCTGCCCGGCAGGTAGGCGTCGTACTCCTTGGGCGCCGGGGAGAAGGACGGCAGGGTGAGCATGTCGACGAAGTAGCTGGCCGGGTGGGTGAGCTGGAAGACCACGGTCTGGTCGTCCTTCGCCTGGAGACCGGCCACTGGTGTCTTGTCGACGTAGGCCGCGAGGGCCGCGGGCGTCTTGGCCACCTTGGCGAAGCCGTCGCAGAACGACTGGAAGCCGACGATGAGGTCGGCGTAGTCCGGCAGGCCGCCGAACGGCTGGACCGGGTTGCAGGTGCGCTTGACCCCTCGAACCATGTCCTGGGCGGTCACCTGCCTGGCCGGGGTGGTGTCCCACTTCGCGCCCTGGCGGATGGTGAAGGTGTAGGTCTTGCCGTCGGCGCTGATGCCGTTGCCCTCGGTCGGGATCGCGGTCGCGAGGTCGGGGGCGGCCTTGGTGACCTGGTCCTTGATGGCGGGGTAGGTGAAGAGCTGTCGGCTCCACAGTCGCAGTGCGACGTAGCCACCCGAGTAGTAGCTGATGTTCGGGTCCATGTAGTCGACGTCGCCGACTCCCAGCATGTTGAGGGTGCCGCCCTTGACGGCGGTGCCGCCGGTGGCCGACGAGCCGGTACCGGTGCCCGTGCTGCTGGCGCAGGCAGCCAGTCCGAGGCTCGCAGCGCAGGCGGTTGCCACCGCTGCGAGCCGACGTGTCCTGGGGATCATGATTTCTCCTCGGATGGGTGGACGGAGCTGGTTTGAACAGGAGCGGTCTGCCCGGTCGTGCAGGACAGGTCGACTGCGAAACTAGGCACCGCACCGCAGCCGTGGGAGGGCGCGCCGGGAAGCGTCACGCGACCGCAAATGCTCCGTCACAGAGTCCGGGGCTTCATGACGATTGCGTGACGGAACGCCATACGCGACAGAACTTCCGGACGGCTCCGCCGGGCGGTGTGATACTGACGACGTGACGCGGCGCGTGCTGCTGGTTGAGGACGACCCTCGGGTCAGGCGGGTGCTCCGCCTGGCCTTGGAGGACGAGGGCTACCACGTGTCCGAGGCGGCCACGGGGGAGCAGGGCCTGGCCGACCTGCCCCGCGAGGAACCTGATGTCGTGCTGCTCGACGTGATGCTCCCGGACACCGACGGATTCTCGGTCTGCCGTGAGATCCGGCACCGCAGCAACGTCCCGGTCATCATGGTCACCGCCCGCTCCGACAGCCACGACGTGGTCGCGGGGCTGGAGGCTGGTGCCGACGACTACGTGACCAAGCCCCTTGTCGCCAAGGAGCTGTCGGCGAGGATCCGCGCCCTCCTGCGACGGGTCGAGCCCGCCGTCGACCACCGCCCGAGGCGGCCCATGGTGGGCGACCTGTCGATCGGTCTCGACGACGGCGTGGTGCTTCGTGACGGGGAGCCGGTTGCCTTGACGCGCACGGAGTTTCGCCTCCTGGCCGAGCTCGCCGTCGCCGAGGGGCGCATCCTCAGCCGCGAGGACCTCCTCGACAAGGTCTGGGGCTACGGCTACTTCGGCGACTCGCGGATCGTCGACGTGCACATCCGCCGGCTGCGGACCAAGGTCGAGCGCGACCCCGCCAGCCCTCGCTACGTGGTCACGGCCCGGGGGCTGGGCTACCGGCTGGCGGGCTAGTGGCCGGCGGGGGAGCTGGCGCTGGCGCGCGGGGCCTGCGTCGGTTTCTTCCCGCTCGCAGGTTCGGGGTGCGGGGGCGGGTGACCCTGGGCTTCGGGCTCCTCGCACTCGGGCTCTCGGCGTTGCTCTCCGGGCTGGCCTGGACGCTCGTGACCCGCGCCATGGTGTCGCAGACGGAGCAGACCGCCCTCGTCGAGACCTCGCTCGACCGGGGTGAGGTGGAGACCGCCCTCTCGACCGGCGTCGCCGACCTGCCGACGGTGCTCGAGGGCGTGCCCGGCACCGACTCGGCCGCGGTCCTCGCCCACGTGGACGGACGGTGGTACGCCACCTCGCCGAGCCTCGGCCCGGCCAGCCTGCCGACCTCGCTGGTGGCGTTCGTCGGCGACGGACGGGAAGCCACCCAACGGATCCGCGTCGACGGGACGCTGCACCTCGCGGTCGGGCTGCCGTTGGACGGCGGGCGGGGGAGCTACTTCGAGATCTACTCCCTCGAGGAGATGCAGCGGACCGCGCGCGCCCTGTCGCTCGGGCTCGTCGCGGCCGCCGTGGTCACGGTCCTGATCGGTCTGGGGGTCGGTCGGTTCGCCAGCCGGTTGGCCCTGCGCCCACTCACCGAGCTCAACCGGGTGGCCGCCGACGTCGCTGCCGGGCAGCTCTCGGCACGCCTCAACGCAGCCGGTGACCCTGACCTCGAGGAGCTGGCCGGCTCCTTCAACCGTACCGTCGAGGACCTCCAACGCCACGTCGTCGCCGATGCGCGGTTCGCGGTCGACGTGAGCCACGAGCTGCGCACCCCCATGACGACCATGCTCAACTCGATGCAGGTCATCCAGAACCGGCGTGAGCAGCTCCCCGAGTCGGTGCGGGAGCCCGTCGACCTGCTGGCCGACGAGCTGGAACGGTTCCGCGCCCTGGTCGTGGACCTGCTCGAGATCTCCCGCCACGACGCGGGCGACCAGGTGGTCCGCGAGACGGTCCGGGTGGGAGACCTGGTGCGGCGCGCCGCCGACGCCGCGGCCGGCCGGGTCGTCACGACGGTGGACCCGGCGGTCGCCACCCTCACCATGGAGGTCGACAAGCGTCGCCTCGAGCGGGTGGTCGCCAACCTCGTCGGCAACGCCGAGACGCACGGAGGTGGGTGCACGGCCGTCCGGGTCGAGCTCGGTGCGCACGGGCTGCGCATCGTGGTGGAGGACGCCGGCCCCGGCATCCTGCCCGAGCGCCGCTCGCGGGTGTTCGAACGCTTCGCGCGCGGTGGCTCGAGCGAGCGCACCGGCGTGGGCCTCGGGCTGTCCATCGTCCAGCGGCACGTGGCCCTCCACGAGGGCCAGGTGCTCGTCGAGGAACGACCGGGAGGAGGTGCCCGGTTTGTCGTCGAGCTGCCCACCATCTCGTCCTAGCCCGGTATGCCGCGTGGCCGGCGTCGTGGTCGCCGTGGTCGCCGTCGCCCTGGGCCTGTCCGCGTGTTCGATCGGCACCCAGGCCAGTCCTGTCCCTGCCTCGGCACCGACGGCGACGACGACCGCGTCGGGCCCCAGACGTCAGGGCGTGCCGCTCACGGTGGCGGTCTACTTCGTGCAGGGCGACCACCTGGCCCGCCTGACCCGCACCGTGCCACCGGGCGCCGGGCTCGAGCCGTCCTTCGTCGGTCTGGCCGCCCCGGTCACGCCGGCCATGGCCGCGGCCGGCATCCGCAGCGCCCTGCCGATCGCCAGCACCCCCTTGCGGGGAGTCGTCGACGCGGACGGCGTGGCCCGGATCACCCTGCCGTCCGGCTTCGAGCGGATCTCCGTCCGCGAGCAGTCGCTGGCGATGGCCCAGCTCGTGTTCACCGTGACGGCGAACAGCCTGGCGCAGAGCGTCCAGCTGGTGCAGGGCACCCGCGCACTGCCGATGCCCGACCCGAGCGGGCAGCTCGTGACGCGGCCGGTCACGCGGGTGGACTACGCGGCATACAACCCCCCGGGCTAGCAGCCCGAGCGGGCCGGCGGGCCGCCCGCGGCGCGGCCCGCCGAGATGTCTCCACGTCGTGAATCACGAGCAGTGATGTCTTCACGTCGTGAATCACGAGGAGTGGAAGTTGAAGGATCTATCCACGGTCTACGTCATATTGCTGATGGCGAACGCAGGCTACTGGCTCTATACCTATTGGTGCTGCGACAGCAGGGGGGGCCGACACCGTCGGATCCTGGCGCAGCACTAGGGGATGTGTGCACGTGACGTCGCGGTCCGCGGCCGTCCACCAGCGCAGGGGGCGCGGTGACGACCGGAGGGCTGGTGCGGGTCGCAGGCGGGCGGCACACAAGAGTCTTGGGGAGGACTCGCAATGAAATCAACCACCACTGGGCTGCGCCGTTCGGCGCGGTTCGCCACCGTGCTCGTCACGGCAGGTGCAGCCTTTGCTGCGGCAGCCGCGACAGCACAGACGGCCGCTTCGGCGGCACCGTCGATCAGCATCCACAAGGCGCCCGTCGCGGCCGCCGTGGACGCATTGGCACCATCGGCCGCGACTGCCATCGCTGCAAAGGTGCCACCCGGCAAGGGCGTCGCCACCGGCTCGAAGACCTCGGGTGTGGGTGGCGTCTCCGGAGCAGCGCCTTCGACCTATGCACAGCTGACGGTGCACGGCGGCTACACCGCCTCGGGCGTCGGCCTGCGCAACCGCGGCGCAGGGTCGATCTACGTGTCCGGGGTGCCTGCCGGCGCCAAGGTCGTCGAGGCCTATCTCTACTGGAGCATCCTCGGCAATGCGGAGTCCTCGTCGTTCTCGGCGGGGACCTTCAAGGGTCTGCCGATCCGGGGCATCAAGGTCGGTCAGGGCGGAAGTCCCTGCTGGGGCGGCACGACCACCGGCTACGCCTACCGGGCGAACGTCGGCAGCTATGTGACCGGCAACGGCTGGTACGCACTCAAGGGGTTCGCGTCGAGCCGGCACGACGGCGCCGACCCGTTCAAGACGTCTGCGCCCGCTCCGCTCGCCGAGGGCGCCTCGCTCGTCGTGGTCTACGACAAGCCCAGCTTCCCGCTCACCCAGGTCGTCGTCGCCAACGGCTACGGCATGACCTCTGGTGGCGCCATGACCACGTCGCTGCCCTTCGGGTTCTCGGCCTCCAACCCGGTTGGTGAGTTCCGGACCACGTTCATCGGTGCGGACGGCCAGGCCAACGCCGGCGAGCCGTTCAGCAAGGTCAACGGTGTCGATGTCTTCCCGCCCGACTGGGACGGGACGGACCGTCCGCTCCCGCGCTACAGCCAGGGCAACCTGTGGGACACCGACACCATCTCGTTCGGCCGCCTGGTCCACCCGGGTGACACGAGCGCGAGGTTCACGGTCGACGGCGGCCCGGACTGCCTCTCCTGGGTGGCCCAGGTCATGTCGGCCCGCTACTACGGCCAGATCGACACCGACGGCGACAAGCTGCTCGACGGGTGGGAGGCCAACGGCCTCGACTCCGACGGCAACGGCACGTTCGACGTCGCGCTGCCGGGTGCGAACCCGGTCCACAAGGATCTCTACGTCGAGATGGACTACATGGGTGCCGAGGCCGTGTGCCCGTGCCACCTGCCGCTCGCCGCAGACCTGAACCGCATGGTGGCTGCCTACGCAGCTGCCCCGTATGCCGCCAACCCTGACGGGCTCGCAGGCATCCGGTTGCACCTCGACGCCGGTGCGGCGCGTGGAGCTGCGTTCAACCTCGGTGGAGGCAACCTGGTCCCGTTCGACGCCGACCTCAACCCGGTCGCCGCACAGTTCAACGCCATCAAGTCCGCCAACTTCAACGCCGCACGCGCCAAGGTCTACTACTACATGATCTGGGCACACGGCTACGACGGTGGCAGCAGCAGTGGCAACGCCTTCAACATCCCGAACGACAGCTTCGTCGTGACGCTCGGGCTCTGGGGTGGCGGCGGCAGCTCGGACGCCAAGGTGGGCACGTTCATCCACGAGTTCGGGCACGACCTCGGACTCCGCCACGGCGGTGACGACCACGCCAACTTCGAGCCGAACTACCTGAGCGTGATGAACTACGCGTTCCAGGTGACCGGCATCCCGCGGACGGGGACCATCCCGCCGAGCTTCACCTACTCATCGTTCACCCTGCCGAACCTCAACGAGGCGGCCCTGAACGAGAACGCGGGGCTCGGGAGCGCCAGTGCGGCGACCTACCGCACCCGCTGGTTCTGCCCGAACGGCACGCAGCGCACCACCGTCGGTGGCGCGAACCTGCCGATCAACTGGAACTGCGATGGCGTCACGGGCGGGATCGTCGCATCCGACATCAACAACGCCGGCGGCCTCACGGTCCTGGGCACCCAGAACAACTGGGCGAACCTGACCTACGGCGGCGGCACGGTTGGTGGCGGGATCTCCGCTGGGCTGAGCGCGACGGAGAAGGCTCCGCACGAGCTCACCTACCAAGAGGCGAAGGAGCACCACCTGCACAAGTGACCGCAGGGTCGACACCGGCTGGCGGGGAGCTTCGGCTCCCCGCCAGTCGGGCGGCTCGGGGCGACTGGCGGGCGGCTCTGGGGAACCGCCCCTTGGGAGGAGGCGTCGAAGTGTCATGAGCACCAACCTGGTCCGACGGCTGACAGCCGTCAGCGCGATCGTCCTGGTCGTGGCCGTGGGAGGGTGCGCCTCCACGGCTCCTGACGACCACCAGCCCGGGATGTCGGCCCCGTCCACGACGGCCACGTCGACCAGCCCCTCGGCATCGAGGGTCGCTCCGACGTCGGTGCCCCCGGAGCTCACCGCCGAGGAGCAGCTGCGGGTGAACCCGCCTCCGCCGCAGCGCGTGAGGGCCGCCCGCGAGGGGGCCACCGTGCGGCTGTCGTGGTCGCCGCCACCGGCGGTGACCGTGCCGCACACCTACTCGGACACCGTGGTGGAGTACCGCATCTACCGCACCGTCGACGGCGGCGCCGAGGTCCTCGTGGGCACCAGCGCCACGCTCGCCTTCACGGATGCGGAGCCGGGAGCTGGGACGCCCCGGTATGCCGTGAGCAGCGTGCGTGAGCACGGGGTCGAGGGCCCGCGCTCGGATGCCGTCGCGCCGGCCGCATCCTGACTCGTGCGGCCCGGGCTAGGGTGCACGGATGCCGTTCACGCCCGCCCACGTGGCAGCAGTCCTGCCCTTGGTGGGTAAGCGACGGCCGACGTGGGTCGTCCCGTCGGCGCTGGTCATCGGGTCGATGGTGCCGGACCTCCTCTACTTCGTGCCGATCCGCATCGACCGCGACCTGTCGCACTCGCTGACGGGGGTCGTCACCCTCGACCTGGCGCTGGGCCTGCTCTTCGTGGCGCTCTGGAGGTCGGTCGCCTCACCCGTCGTGCGTGACCTCGCACCGGGGAGCATCCGCGGCAGGATCCCCGTGCCACCACCGGCGACGCTGCGAGCGGCGCTGTGGGCCGTGCCCTGCGTGGTCGGGGGTGCCCTGACCCACGTCGGGTGGGACTCCTTCACCCACGCGAACGGGTGGGTGGTCGAGCGGGTCCCGTTCCTGACCGAGGACCACGGGCTCCCGGTCTTCAAGCTGGCGCAGTACGGCAGCGGACTGCTCGGGTGTGCGGTGGTGCTGGCCTACTGCCTCCGGCGCCAGGCGGCGCCGCCGGCACCGGGCGACGTGCCATGCGCCGGGGAACGCGAGCGGACCACCGCACTGGCGTTGCTCGCAGCCTTCCCGGTGGGGTGTGCGCTCGCCTTCGCAGTGCCCGCGTGGGTGGTCGGGACCTCCACCGAGATGGTGTTCTTCATCGCGGTCGTCCGTGGCGTGAGCGGGCTGGGCCTGGCCGCGTGTGGCGTCGCGGCGTGGTGGCACCTCACGGTGCGCCGACGAGCCATTGCCGTCGAGGCGGAGGCGAAGACGCAGGCTCCGGCGGGGGCCGACCGCGACGCGGGTGTCTAGGCTCGGGGGCATGGCACGGACGATCGCGACCACCACCCAGGTCGACCTCGAGGGGCTGCTCGACTTCGTCAGGCCCCGTCACCACATGCTCGTCATCACCAGCCGGGCCGACGGCCGCCCCCAGGCGTCACCGGTGACCGGCGGGGTCGACGACAGCGGCCGCATCGTGATCTCCAGCTACCGCGACCGCGCCAAGACGGTCAACGCCCGCAGGCGCTCCGACGTGTCGGTGGTCGTCCTCTCGGACGACTTCGGCGGCGCGTGGGTGCAGGTCGACGGGGAGTGCGAGGTGATCGACGCACCCGAGTCGGTCGAGCCGCTCGTTGAGTACTTCCGCAACATCTCGGGGGAGCACCCGGACTGGGACGAGTACCGCCAGGCGATGGTCGACCAGGACAAGTCGATCCTGCGGATCACCCCGACTCGCTGGGGCCCGGTCGCCACCGGCGGCTTCCCGCCGCGCCTGGCCGACTAGGGTGGTGGGCATGCTCCGCGTGGGCCTCACGGGAGGCATCGGGTCCGGGAAGTCGACTGTGGCGCAACGGCTTTCGTCACACGGGGCCACCGTCATCGACGCCGACGTCCTGGCGCGGGAGGTCGTGGCGCCCGGGAGTGCCGGCCTGGCAGCGATCGTCGACCGGTTCGGCGACGCCGTGCTCGACGACGACGGCGCCCTGAACCGCCCGGCCCTCGGGGCGCTCGTCTTCGCCGACGAGGGTGCGCGCCGCGACCTCGAGGGGATCACCCACCCCCTGATCGCCGACCGCACGCGGGAGCTGGTCGAGGCCGCGCCGTCGGACGCAGTGGTCGTCCACGACGTCCCGCTGCTGGTCGAGAAGCACTACGGCCCGCGCTACCACCTCGTGGTCGTCGTCGGCGCCGACGAGGAGACCCGGGTGAAGCGGCTGATGCAGACCCGGGGCATGACCGAGTCCGACGCCCGGAGCAGGATCGCTGCCCAGGCCACCGACCAGGAGCGGCGCGCCGTCGCTGACGTCTGGGTCGCCAACGACGGCCACCAGGACGACCTGCTGACGGTGGTCGACGCACTGTGGGACGAGCGCCTGGTGCCCTTCGAGGAGAACGTCCGCCGCGGCATACGGTCGCGTCGTGGCGAGACGCTGGAGCTGGTGGCAAGCGACCCCTCGTGGCCGGACGAGGCACGCCGGTTGCTCGGGCGCCTGCGGTTGGCCTTCGGGGAGACGGCGGTGACGGCCCACCACATCGGCAGCACTGCGGTCCCCGGCCTCGTCGCGAAGGACGTGGTCGACCTGCAGATCGGGGTGCCGAGCCTCGACGACGCGGACGGCGAGGCCCTGCGGGCGCGGCTCGACGCTGCGGGCTTCCCCCGCGCCGAAGGCGTGTTCTCCGACTTCGACCGGGGCTCCGACGGGCTCTGGCCCAAGCGGATGCACGGCAGCTGCGACCCGTCTCGGGTGACGCACGTCCACGTCCGAGAGGTGGGGAGCCCCGGGTGGCGGTGGGCGTTGATGTTCCGTGACTGGATGCGGGCGGACTCGCAGGCCCGCACCGACTACGAGGTCGAGAAGCGGCGCATCGCGGCGGCCGTCACGACGGTCAGCGAGTACGCCGAGGCCAAGGAGCCGTGGTTCGACTCCGTCCACGCCCGGGCCGAGGCGTGGGCGGCCGACACGGCCTGGGAGCCGACGCGTGACTGAGCAGCGCCGGCCCACGAGCGTCTACGGCGTCGGCGAGGAGCCGGACCCACGGTTCTCGCTCGCCAACGAGCGGACCGCCCTGGCGTGGATGCGCACGGCCCTGGCCCTGGTCGGTGGCGGCGTCGCGTTCGTGTCACTGGCGAGCCTGTCGACCCTCCCGGCCTGGGCGGCCCTCGTGGGTGCCGCCGCCTGCATCGGCGGAGCCGTCCTGGCCGTCCGGGCCGTCGTCGCCTGGGCGCGGGTGGAGCGAGCCCTGCGCCTGACCCGACCACTGCCCGCACCGCAAGCCCTTCTCCTCCTCGCCGGGGGCGTCGTGGTCCTCGGCGGTCTCACCCTCGTCCTCGCGGTGGTGGAGGTCGCCGGCCGGTGAGCGCCATCCCGGACCGCGACGCACTCCAGCCCGAGCGCACGGCCCTGGCCTGGCAGCGCACCGCGATCACCGCGATGGTGGCGCTGGTGCCGTTGGTCCTCGTGGCGCTGCGCACCGACCGACCCCTCCGGGCAGCGGCGGGGGCCGCGGCGATGGGCGTCAGCGTGGCACTGGTGGGGTCGGTGCGACGCCGTCTCGTCCAGCTGCGCGACGAGACCCGTGGCTACTCGCCCTTCCAGCCGATGGTCCGCGTCGCCGTGGTGACCCTCCTCGCCGCGACCGGTGGAGTCGTGCTGGGGGTCACCTCGTGGCTGGGCTGACCGCGCAGCCCGGGTCAGCGGCCTGGAGGGTGGTGCTCGTCGCGCACGGGGACCAGGGGAAGTGCGACCAGGGCGAAGAGGGACGCGGAGGCGAACGTCACGGCATACCCGGTCCAGCTCACCAGGGCACCCGCGAGCGGGGGCACCGCCGCGGCCGTGAGGAACTGGCCGGTGTTCTGGACGCCGAGCGCTCGCCCCGACCAGAACGGCCCCGCTCGCTCGGCGACGGCGGTGAACGCGAGGCCGTTGTCGGCCACGGTGACCGCCGACGCGACGACGAGCAGGAGCACGGCGACACCCCACTCCTCGTGGGACGCGACGCCGAGCAGCCCCATCGTCACCACGACCGCGGCCGCGACCCACCGCAACGGTCGCATCCGGCTCCCGACCCGGTCGGACAGGTGGCCCACGGCGATCCGCCCCGCGGCTCCGCCGACCTGCGTCACGGCGACCAGGGTGCCGGCTGCGGCCGCAGACCAGCCACGGTCGGTGACCAGCCAGGCGAGCGAGTAGGTCCACACCAGGAACTGCGGCACGACGAGGAGCATCGAGACGCCGTGCACGCGCGCCAGCGTGCGGTCGCTGCGGTAGGGGTTGCGCGCCGTGTCGACGGTGCGCGGCGGCCGCGGCGGGTCCTTGACGACCACGGCGACCGCCACGCACGCGAGGGCAGCAGCCGCAGCGGGCACCGCCAGCGCCACGCGGATGCCGTGGTGCTCGGCCAGCACGGCCATGGTCACCGCGGCCACGGCCACCCCGAGTGGCTGGGCCATCTGGCGAATGCCCATGGCGAGCCCTCGCCGGCCCGCTGGGAACCAGCCGACCACGACCCGCCCGCTGGCGGCGTTGGCGCTGGCGGCGGCTGCGCCCGCGACGAAGAGCCACGCGCACCAGCCCACCGGCCCGCGCGCCGTCGTGCTCGCGAGGGCGGCGAGTGCGGTCACCGCGAGTCCGGTGACGAGGGCCAGGCGCTCGCCCCTGCGGTCGACGACGACGCCCCACGCGACCAGGGTGAGCATGACGCCCAGCATGGGCGCGGCGCTGACCAGCCCCGCAGTGGCCAACGGAAGCCCCTCGCGGGCGTGCAGGACGGGGATCAGGAAGGCGGGTCCGTGCAGGGCGACGGCGGACGCCGTCTGGGCGAGCGTGCTCACCGCGAGCATCGCCCAACGGCGGCCGGGCCCCACCTCCGTGGACGGGGCGGCGGTCCGGTCGTGGGGGCTGGTTGCGGTGGCCACCACCCAGTCCTACGCCTCGCGTCGTCGGGGGGGGGCAGTCTGTCTCACCGCATCCTGAGACGGGCGCTGTCGGAGGGTCGGCCTACGCTGGACGCATGCGTCCCACGACAGACCTGCAACGCACGGTCGCCCCGTTCGAGGTGATCTCCGACTTCCAGCCCGCCGGAGACCAGCCCACCGCCATCGCCGACCTCGCGACGCGGATCCGGGCAGGGGAGAAGAACACCGTGCTGCTGGGCGCGACCGGCACCGGCAAGTCCGCGACCACCGCGTGGCTGGTCGAGCAGGTGCAACGGCCGACCCTCGTGATGGCGCCGAACAAGACGCTCGCGGCCCAGCTCGCCAACGAGTTCCGTGAGCTGCTGCCCAACAACGCCGTCGAGTACTTCGTCTCCTACTACGACTACTACCAGCCCGAGGCCTACATCCCGCAGACGGACACCTACATCGAGAAGGACTCCTCGATCAACGACGAGGTCGAGCGGCTGCGGCACAGCGCCACCAACTCGCTGCTCACCCGTCGTGACGTCATCGTCGTCGCCTCGGTCTCCTGCATCTACGGTCTGGGCACCCCGCAGGAGTACGTCGACCGGATGGCCCGCCTGCGGGTCGGCACCGAGGTCAACCGCGACGACCTGCTGCGGCGGTTCGTCCAGATGCAGTACACCCGCAACGACCTGGCCTTCACGCGCGGCACCTTCCGCGTGCGCGGAGACACGGTCGAGATCATCCCGGTCTACGAGGAGCTCGCCGTCCGGATCGAGTTCTTCGGCGACGAGATCGAGCGGATTTACACCCTCCACCCCGTCAGTGGCGAGATCATGCACGAGGAGCAGGAGATGTACGTCTTCCCGGCGACGCACTATGTCGCCGGCCCCGAGCGGATGGAGCGGGCGATCCGGGGGATCGAGCTCGAGCTGGCCGACCAGCTCGCCGCGTTCGAGAAGCAGGGCAAGCTCCTCGAGGCGCAGCGGCTGCGGATGCGCACCACCTACGACATCGAGATGATGCGCCAGGTCGGGTCGTGCTCGGGCATCGAGAACTACTCGATGCACATCGACGGCCGGGGCCGGGGGACCGCCCCGAACACGCTGCTCGACTACTTCCCGGAGGACTTCCTCCTGGTCATCGACGAGTCGCACGTCACCGTGCCGCAGATCGGGGCGATGTACGAGGGCGACATGTCGCGCAAGCGCCAGCTCGTCGACCACGGCTTCCGGCTGCCGTCCGCGATGGACAACCGGCCGCTGCGGTGGGAGGAGTTCCTCGACCGGATCGGCCAGACCGTCTACCTCTCGGCCACGCCCGGCCCCTACGAGCTCGCGCAGAGCACGGGGGTTGTCGAGCAGATCATCCGCCCCACCGGGCTGATCGACCCCGAGGTCGTGCTCAAGCCGACGAAGGGCCAGATCGACGACCTGCTCCACGAGATCGGCGAGCGCACCAAGGTCAACGAGCGGGTCCTGGTGACGACGCTCACCAAGAAGATGGCCGAGGACCTCACCGACTACCTGCTCGACAAGGGGGTGCGGGTCCGCTACCTCCACAGCGAGGTCGACACCCTGCGGCGGGTGGAGCTGCTGCGCGAGCTCCGGATGGGGGAGTACGACGTCCTCGTCGGCATCAACCTGCTCCGCGAGGGACTCGACCTGCCCGAGGTGTCCTTGGTCAGCATCCTCGACGCCGACAAGGAGGGCTTCCTCCGCTCGGCCCGCTCGCTGATCCAGACCATCGGCCGCGCGGCCCGCAACGTGTCCGGCCAGGTGCACATGTACGCCGACAAGGTCACGCCGTCGATGCGGGAGGCGATCGACGAGACGCAGCGCCGCCGCGAGATCCAGGTCGCCTACAACCTCGCGGCCGGGGTCGACCCGCAGCCCCTGCGCAAGAAGATCGCCGACATCACCGACCTGCTCCAGCGGGAGGATGCCGACACCGAGGCACTGCTCGGGTCGGGCCGCAGCCAGTCGCGCGGCAAGAACGCCAACCGGGGCGGTCGTGGCGCCCTCCAGGCCGACGCCGGGGTCGCGGCCGACCGGTTGCGCAACCTGCCCGCCAACGACCTCGCCAACCTCATCCAGGAGCTGTCGGCCCAGATGCACCAGGCGGCCGCGGACCTCCACTTCGAGCTGGCGGCCCGGCTGCGTGACGAGATCGGTGACCTGAAGAAGGAACTGCGGCAAATGTCCGCTGCGACCCAGTAGGTGTCGTTTGGGGCCTGACGAGGGCTCCTGAGGTGCATGGCGCGTGGTGTGCGTCATTTGCGTGAAGACACGGTGGGTGGGGCCCTGACAGCCTGACGGGTGGAGGTGCACCATGGCTGCAGGACCCTGCCGCGCCAACAACTTCATGCGGGTGTTGGGCGGATGAGTGTGCTTGGACAGGCCGGCCGCGAGTCCTCGACGGCGGTCCGGACGGTTTTCGGCAACCGCAACCTGCGTCGCATCATGCTCGCCTTCGGCGGGTCGGTGATCGGCGACTGGGCCTATGGCACCGCCATCTCCGTCTGGGCGTACAGCGTGGGCGGGGCCAAGGTGCTGGCGGTCTGGGCCGTGGTGCGGTTCATCCTGATGGCCGTCTGCACGCCGTTCGCCGCCACCCTGGTCGACCGCTACTCCCGCAAGGGAATCATGATCAGCGTCGACCTGGCCCGGTGCGTCCTGCTGCTGGTCATCGCGGCGACCATGGCGAGCGTGGACCCGCTGGTCGTCTTCGTGCTGGCCGGCCTCGCGTCCGTCCTGGGTACCCCGTTCCGGCCCGCCCAGCGCGCGATGATGCCGTCGCTGGTGTCCCGGCCCGAGGAGCTCACCGCGGTCAACGGCACGTCCAGCACCCTGGAGAGCCTGGCCTTCTTCGCCGGACCCGCCCTGGCGGCCGGCCTGCTGGCGTCGACCTCGGTCGAAGTGGTCCTCTTGTTCGACGCCGCCACCTTCCTCTGGTCGGCTGCCCTGGTGTACGGCGTGCACCCGGTCGCACCGGCCACACCCGCGTCCGCGTCCGCGGTAGCGGAGCCGGAGCCCGCGGACGCCACGGAGTCGAAGGACACGGCGCAGGACCCGGCCGAAGCCAAGCAACGCTGGGCGTTCCTGCGCGAGACGGGTGGGGGCTTCACCTACATCTGGCGCGACCGCGACCTACGGGTGCTCATCGCGCTCACCTGCGCGCAGACCCTCATCGCCGGGGCGTCGGCTGTCTTCGTGGTCTCGATGGCCTTCGACCTCGTCGACCTCGGCCCGCCGGGGGTCGGCTTCCTCGACTCCATGCTCGGTGTGGGCGCCCTGGTAGGTGGCTTCGTGGCGCTGTCCCGGGCCTCCCGCCAGCAGCTCGGTCTCGACTTCTGCGTGGGCGTCGTCCTGTGGTCGCTCCCGCTCGTGCTGGTCCTGGTCTGGCCGACCGTGGCAGTCGCCGTGCTGGTCATGCTCCTGCTCGGCCTGGCCAACCCGCTCGTGGACGTCAACCTCGACACCCTGCTGCAACGGCTCACCCCCGACCACCTGCTGGGTCGCGTGTTCGGCACGCTCGACTCCGCCTACATCGCCTCGATGGCGGTCGGTGCCGGCGTCATGCCGCTGCTGATCGCCCTCGTCGGTCTCCAGTGGGGCATGGCCCTGCTCGGTCTGCTCGTGACCGCGATGGTCGTTCCGGCGGTCCCGCGGATGCGTCGGCTAGACCTGACGCTGCGCGCGCCGGAGGGACTGCCGCTGGTCGAGTCGGTGCCGATGTTCGCGCCCCTGGACCGCACCGCCCTCGAGGGTCTCGCACGGCAGCTGACCCGGGTCGAGGTCGCGGCGGGCGCGCTCGTCTTCGACGAGGGCGAGGAGGGCGACCAGTTCTTCATCATCGAGTCGGGCGCCGTGGAGATCTGGCACGACGGTGTGCTGCTGCGCACCGAGTACGCCGGCGACTACTTCGGCGAGATCGCCCTGCTGCGTCAGGTGCCGCGGACGGCCCAGGTCCGCGCTGTCGAGCCGACCGTTCTCCGCGGGTTGGGGCGGCGGGCCTTCCTCGACGCCGTGCTCGGGAACGTCGAGGCGGTGACAGCTGCCGAGACCGTCATGGCCCGCCGGATCCTCGCGGGGTGACGGTGGACGACCTCGACTCGCGGCTCGAGCCCTACCTGCCCGTCCTGCTGCGGGGGCGGGTGGCGGCCGACCCCGCCCCAGCGCACTGGGCGCTGTCCGGCAGCCTCGTGGTCCTCGACATCAGCGGCTTCACGCGGCTCACCGAGAGGTTGGCGGCGCGCGGGCGGGCGGGCGCCGAGGAGCTCAGCGACGTCCTGGACGACGTGTTCGGCCCACTCGTCGAGGTGGCCCTGGCCGAAGGGTGCGACCTGCTCAAGTGGGGTGGCGACGCGGTGCTGCTGCTGGCCACCGGCGACGGCTCGGCCGTGCGCGCCACCCGTGCCGCCGCCAGGATGCGCGCCGTGCTGTCCCGCGTCGGACACCTGCGCACCTCGGTGGGGGCCGTCGTCCTGCGGGCCTCGACCGGGGTGGCCACCGGTGACGTGCACCTCGTCCTGGCGGGAGACCCGAGTGCCCACCGCGAGCTCATGGTGCTCGGGCCCCTGGCCAGTCGGGTGACGTCGACCGAGGCGGCGGCCGCGGCTGGGCAGGTCCTGGTGGACGGTGCGACGGCCGCTCTCCTGCCGGAGCGGTTCGTGGGGGAGGCGACGGGTCCGGGCTTCCTCCTGCGCGGCCTCCCGCCCCCAGCTCGCGCCGGTGAGGGGGTTGGCGACCTGACTGCGGTCCTGCCCCAGACCTCGGGTGGTCCGGCCACGGACCGTGCCCGGCTGGTGCCCAGCCAGCTGCGCGCCCACGTCGCGCACGGCAACCGCGAACCCGAGCACCGGGTCGCCGCGGCGGCCTTCATCCGCTTCTCGGGGACGGACGAGCTCGTGGAACAGGACGGACCCGAAGCCCTCACCGTCGCCATCGACGAGCTGGTGCGCACCATCCAGGAGGCGACGACCCGGCACGGGGTGTCGTTCCACGAGACCGACATCGACGTCGACGGCGGCAAGGTGATGCTGGTCGCGGGCGCCCCGCAGAGCACGGGCGACGACGTCGACCACCTCCTGGCGGCAGTCCGCCACGTCGTCGACCGGCCCGGTCGTCTGCCGGTCCGGGTGGGGGTCGCGCAGGGACGGGTCTTCACCGGAGACCTGGGTCCGGCCAGCCGGCGGACCTACTCGGTGAAGGGGGGTGCCGTGAACCTGGCGGCCAGGCTCGCCGCTCGCGCCTCGCCCGGGAGCATCAGCCTGCCCGCCGAGCTGCTCGACCACAGCCGCACCCGGTGGGAGGTGGAGTCGACGAGCTCGCTGCGGCTCAAGGGACTGGCCGAGCCCGTGCCCAGCGTGACCCTCGGCCGCCCGACCTCGCGCGTGGTCGACCAGGTGGAGACGGCGATGGTCGGCCGAGAACTCGAGCTCGGGGTGATCCGGACCGCCCTCGACCGCCTCGGTGACGGAGTGGGCGGCCTCGTCACGGTCGTCGGCCAGCCCGGCATGGGCAAGACCAGGCTCGTCGCCGAGGTGCTGGCGGGTGCCGAAGACTTCGAGGTGCTCAAGGCCGAGTGCGGGCACAGTGGTGCCACGGCGCCCTATGCGACCGTGCGCGTCCTCCTCGCCGCAGCTCTCGGGCTGTCCTCCGAGGTCGACCCCCAGGAGGGGTTCCGGAGGGCGGGCACCCTGGTCCGGGCCCGTGACCCCCAGCTCGAGGGGCTGCTGCCGATGCTCGGCCTGGTCTTCGACGTCCCCATGCCCGCACCACGCGACGAGGTCGAGCTGGGGGAGGAGTTCCGCTCCGACGCCCTGCACCGGTTGGTGGTTGCCGTCATGGAGGCGGCCCTCCAGTCCCCGACCTTGCTGGTGGTCGAGGACGCCCACCTCATGGACGGCGACAGTGCGCGGGTGCTGGAGCTGCTGGCGGCCCGCTGTGACGACCTGCCGTGGCTCCTGCTGACGACCCGGCGGGAGCTCGACGACAGCACACCCCCTGCAGGCGTCGTGGTCGAGCTCGGTCCGTTGGCCGCCACCGCCAGCGAGCTGATGACCGAGCTGGTCGACCCCGAACGCCCCCTGCCGCCGGCCGCGGCCCGGGCCCTGGTGGCCCGCGCCGGTGGGCACCCCCTGTTCATCCGCGAGCTGGTCCTGGCGGCCTCGCGCGGCGACCGGATCGACGACCTTCCGCTCTCGGTGGAGGAGCTCGTGGCGGTGCAGATCGACGCCTTGGCCCCCCGGCAGAGGTCGGTGTTGCGCCGCGCCGCGGTGCTCGGGAACTCGTTCACGCTCGCGCTCCTGGCCGAGCTGGTGGCCGATCTCCCCGATGGGCGGACGCTGCGTGACGACGTCGCCGAGCTGTCGGCCTTCCTGGAGCCGGCCGGGGCGCGGCGGTGGCAGTTCCGACACGCGGTGCACCGGGAGACCGCGTATGCCGGTCTGCCCATCAGGGTGCGGACCCGACTGCACGCGACGGTGGGAGAGGTGTTGTCGCGCTCGCCGCGCGCCCGAGGTCGCAGGCCAGAGGTGCTGGCGCACCACTTCTTCGCGGCCGGACGCTTCGCGGACGCGTGGGAGTGTGCTCGGCGGGCGGGCGCGAAGGCACTGGCTGCGGCCGCACCGGAGGCCGCCGCCCACGCCTACGCCCAGGCGGCCGAGGCCGCCTTGCGATCAGGGTCGGTGCCCACGGGGGAGCGGGCGGCCGACCTCGAGTCGTGGGGTGACGCGTTGTTCCTGTGCGGCCGGTCCCGCGACGCCGACCGCGCCTACGCCCAGGCCAGGCGACTCTGGGTCGGCGCGCCGGTGCGGTCGGCAGCGCTCTCGCTCAAGGGGGCCAAGGTGGCCCAGCGCCAAGGGCGCCACCCGGTCGCCCTGCGGCGCACCGCGACCGGCCTGGGGATCCTGGTCGGAGTCGATGGCCCCGATGCGCTGGCGACCCGGGCCCGGCTGCTCTCCCGCAGGAGCGTCGTGCTCATGAGCCAGGGGCGCTACGCCGACGCGGCGCGGTGCGCGCTGGAGGCGGTGGGCACCGCCGAGCAGGCCGGTCAGGACGACGCGCTCGCCCAGGCCCACCTGGTGCTGCACGGCGTGGAGGTCTTCACCGGCTCCAGCTCGGGAGTCGACCACGGCGAGACGGCCCTGGCGCTGTATGCCGCCCTCGGGGACCTGAGCGGGCAGGCCCACGCGCACAACAACATCGCCATGCGGCTGCTCCTCCAGGGCCGCTGGACCGAGGCGCTGGAGGGCTTCCAGCGCGCGGCGGCCAGCTTCGAGAAGGTGGGCGACGCAGCGAACGCCGCGAACGCGGCATACAACAGCGCCGACCTGCTGAACCGGCAGGGGCGCCCCCAGGCGGCCCTGGACGTCCTCGCCGGGGTGCTGCGGATCGCCAAGGCGGTCGACGACGAGGAGCTGCGCGCGCTGGTGCTGCGCGAACAGGGCCGGGCCCACCACCGGGCCGGGCGCCCGGACGAGGGCAGCAGGCTGCTCGACGAGGCGCGTGCCCTGTTCCACGCGCTGCACGAGCCCCACGAGGTCTGCGAGACCGACATCGCCGTCGCCGAGGGACACCTGCTCGCCGGGCGCTCCGCCGAGGCGCTCGCGGCGACGCACCGCGCCCTCGCGACCATCACCGCGCTCAGGGCGGCGACCCTCCTGCCGTCGGCGTTGCGCGTCCGCGCGAGCGCCCAGGCGGTGCTGGGTGACGAGGCCGGCGCGTGGGCGTCACTGCATGCAGGGCTGGCCGCGAGCGCGGCGCCGGACCTCGCCCACGAGCGCGGGTTCCTGCTGGCGGTCCAGGCCCACCTGGAGTCGGTGGCCCTGGCCGACCACGAGGCGTTCGCCGTCCTCGAGCGGCTGGGAGTGCTCAGGGCACCCCTACCGTGGCTGGCGCCGGTCGGTCAGGAACAGCTCCATCACGGGTAGCTGCCCCGGATGTCGTGGGTGAAGAGGATGACGCTGTAGACGTCGCCGGCGTTGTCACGGGTGGACTGCACGGTGTCGCGGCACGCGGTCTGCCCCGTGCCCAGCACGCCCTTGGAGGGGCAGTCCGGCACCTGGGTGAAGGCCCCGGTGTTCGTGAGGTCGATGGTGACGGGGAACGAGCTGACGCCGCCTTGCCCGCACAGCGTCTTGTCGCAGGCCAGGACGAACGTGGCGGGAGCAGTCGGCGTGTACAGCGGCGCCCCGTTCTCGTCCTTGAGCGAGACCTCGGCGGTGACCAGCCGAGCGGTGGTGCCCGACTTGGTGCGGCAGGTGAGGATGGTGTCGCACGAGCCGACCGACATCAGCACGGTGCCGTTGCCCCCGTTGGGCAGCTGGAGGAAGCCGCACACCGGCGAGGTGGGCGTGGGAGCCGGGCAGCCGGGGTCGGTGACGTTCAGGGTGCTGCGCGGAGCGGCCTGGGCGCGGACGGCGGTCGCGGCCACGTTGATCGTCGTGGTCGTGCCAGTCAGGGCGGTCCCGGAGACGACGCCGACGGCGAGCTTGACGGCGTTCCCGAACGGCGCGTAGGTGGCCCCGGCGATCGTGCCGCGCGTCGTGCCCTTGACGATGGTGCCCTCGAGGACGCCGGCCAGGGTGCCGGAGCCCGTGACCAGGCTGAGTCGCATCGTGGTGTTCTGGGTGGGCGCGAGCGGCGCACCCAAGGGGTCCCTCGCCTCCACGACGACGGTGAACGGGCGCCCGGCCACGGCACCGACCAAGCCCGTGCCCTGGTCGCCGACGGAGATGACCGCGAGCGACCCCTTGACGGATCCTGCCATCGACGCCGACGGCGCCACCAGCAGGAGGGCCGCTGCCCAGATCATGGCCACCACGGCCAGGACCGGGACGGGGCGTGGGCGCAGTCGGCGTACGGACATGGCAGACCTCAGTTCGGCAGGTGGTCGAGGGCTCCCATCGTGGCCGGTGCACGGCTCGCCGCTGTACCTCAGTTGTCCTAGTCCTCGTCGACGATGGTCCTCGGCAACCAGTCGACCCGCTCGTGGGCGAGTCGGGACTACCGTCGCTGCTGTGACCACCTTCGACGCCGATGCCCTGCGCGACTACTGCCTGGCCAAGCCGGGCGCCTGGGCCGACCAGCCCTGGGAGGGCGACTTCGTCGCCAAGGTCGGGGACAAGATCTTCGCCTTCATGGGCAGCGAGTCGGTCGGCCTGAAGTGCGGCGCCTCCCGCACCGAGGCCGACGAGTGGCTCCTGCAGTACCCCGAGGACGCGTCGGTGATGGCCTACATCGGCCGGTCCGGCTGGAACACCCTGCGACTGGGTGGCACGATCCCTGACGACGAGCTCCGCGAGGCGGTCGACACCTCCTACGACACCGTCGTGGCCAAGCTTCCCAAGAGCCGCCGGCCGGCCCTGGACTGACCAGCCGGTGGGCCGAGTTGGGGGAGCGGCTCAAGTCTGGGACACTTCTTCTTGTTCATCGAAGGGCTGGCCCCCTCGATGAAGTGTTTTGACCATCGGAGGGCGGGCCCCCTCGATGTAGCTTTTGTTTTTGACCATCGGAGGGGAGTATCCCCACGCGGTGTCCTCGTCATCACGGTCGCCTGTCGCGCCGGCTCACGCAGCCACGCGGCATACCGACCCGGGGAGCCGGTCCGCACCTCACGGGGCGGGAGAGACCTCCGGCCACCTCGTTGTGACCGGAAGGTTCCCCCTGTGACCGCGTTCGTTGCGACCACCGCCACCCAGATGGAAGTCCCCACCTGGGTCTGGTACCTCACCGTCGGCCTGATGGCCGTCGTGCTCCTCTTCGACGTCTTCATCATCGCGCGCCGCCCGCACGTGCCGTCGACCAAGGAGGTCAGCATCTCGCTGGCCTTCTACATCGGTGCGGCCCTGCTGTTCGGCCTCGGCATCTGGTACTTCACCCACGACCAGGCTGGCGGCAAGTTCGCCACCGAGTACTACGCCGGCTGGCTGACCGAGTACTCGCTGTCGGTCGACAACCTGTTCATCTTCCTGCTGATCATGGCCAGGTTCGGGGTGCCTGAGAAGCTCCAGCAGTCGGCGCTGCTCATCGGCATCATCATCGCCATCGCCCTGCGTGGCATCTTCATCGCGGTCGGTGCCGCGGCGATCAACCAGTTCTCGTGGGTCTTCTACATCTTCGGCGCGTTCCTCATCTACACCGCGGTCAAGCTCGGCAAGGAGGGCGAGACCGACGACGAGGAGTACGAGGAGAACCGCTTCATGAAGTGGGTCGAGAAGCGCTTCCCGGCCACCGACCAGTACGACGGGGCCAAGCTGTTCACCCACATCAACGGCAAGAAGCTCGCCACCCCGATGTTCATCGTCATCATGGCGCTCGGGACCACCGACCTGCTCTTCGCGCTCGACTCCATCCCCGCGATCTACGGCCTGACCAAGGAGCCATACCTGGTGCTCACGGCCAACCTGTTCGCGCTGATGGGGCTGCGCCAGCTCTACTTCCTGATCGGCGGGCTGCTCAAGAAGCTGGTCTACCTGAGCCTGGGCTTGGCCGTGCTGCTCGCCTTCATCGGCGTCAAGCTCGTGCTGCACGCCCTGCACGAGAACGAGCTGCCCTTCATCAACGGTGGCGAGCACGTCAAGAGTGCTCCGGACATCCCGATCTCGGTGTCCCTGGGCGCCATCGTGGTCATCCTCGGCGTGACGACCGTCGCGAGCCTGTGGAAGTCCCGCAAGGACGAGCGCGAGCGGCTCTCAGCCTCCTGACAGGGCCGGGTCGGGACGCTCGTCAGGGCGCTCGTCGCGACGCTGGCCGGCACCCATCACCAGGGCGCTGGCCAGCACCACCAGGGCCATGCCCAGGAGCTGCAGGTGGCCGAGCCGCTGGCCGAGGACGACGAGTCCGGCCAGTGCGGCAGCAGCGGGCTCCAAGCTCAGCAGGATGCCGAACACGCGGGCGCTGAGCGTGCGCAGGGCGGCCAGCTCGAGCGAGTAGGGCAGCACCGAGGACAGCACGGCGATGCCGAGGCCCTTGGCCACCGACTCGCCGGTCCAGTCCGGGACGCTCGTCACGCCGAACGGCAGCGCGACGACGAGGGCGACGGCCATCGCCAGGGCGAGGCCCTCGAGCTTCGGGAACTCGCGGCCGGCGCGACCGCTCGCGAGGATGTATGCCGCCCAGCAGGCGCCCGCGAGCGCGGCCAGTCCCAGCCCGGTCCACTCCACGTCCGGGAAGGGGGTGTCGAGCGCCTCGGAGATCAGCACCACCCCGATCGCGGCCGCCCCGACCGCGGCCAGGTCACGAAGTCGTCTGGACAGCGCGGTGGCGAGGGTCAACGGGCCGAGGAACTCGACGGTGACGGCCACCCCGATCGGCAGGTGGGCCAGCGAGGAGTAGAAGGCCAAGTTCATCAGGCCCAGCGCGGCGCCGAACCCGAGGACGGTCAGCCAGGCGGCCCGGCTGTGCCCTCGCACGCGGGGTCGGGCGATCGCCCAGAGGATCGCGGTCGCGAAGACCAGGCGCAGGGTGACCGACCCGCCCGCCCCGATCTCGGGGACCAGGGTGGCGGCCAGCGCGCCTCCGAACTGGACCGAGACGATGGCGGTCAGGACGAGGAGCAGCGGCTGGGCCGGTGTCCTCGTGGTCATGGTGGGCGACTCTAGCCAGCGCTGCGCCGGACAACGTCCTCCTGTACCACCCTTCGGCGAAAGATATGCGTTGTTGACCGGCCGTAAGACACAAGTCATCCAAATAGTGAGAAGGTCTGCCCGCCGATTTTCACTTAGACCGTTCACATTCCCGGCGCCGTCGCACGGCACGTGAAGCACCCCATGGTGAGAGCAGGCAACCGGCATGTATTGGTGAGGTCACCTAGTCCCTAATGACTATTGCTGCCCGTCTTTTTGAACTCATACCTTTGTCCAGTCGCGGAACCACAAGGAGACCTCACAGGGGGTGCTGGTCTTCGGTCTGCGGGGTTGTGAGGGACATACATGGCTGCTTTGTTCGAAGATCACCAGCGCCCAGTCGCTGGAGGGGAGATCGACACCGTTCGCGCGTTGCTGCATGACTTGCGGCAACCGCTGGCTGCGATTCTCCTGCTTGCCGGCACCGAAGGCGGTGACGTCGGTCGGAAGATGGACGGTATCGCCGGTCAGGCACGATGGCTCGCCGAGCTCGTCGAGACGAGCCTCAGCGAGGCCGCTGCCGACGAGGTCAGCACCACCGACCTGGGTGCCATCGCCCACCGGGCGGTGGTCCGAGCCCGGGCCACCGCGCACTGTGTCATCAGCATCGAGATGGTCGAGGGCATCGAGGCCTGGGCTCGTCCGGTGGCGTTGAGCCGGGCGCTGGCCTGCGTGCTCGACAACGCCGTGCGTGCCGCCGGCGACGGTGGCCACGTGCGGGTCGACACCTACACCGACCGTGAGGGGATCCACCTCACGGTGTCCGACGACGGACCGGGGCTGGGCAAGATCAGCTCCCGCACGTCGCTCGGACTGACCACCACCCGGGCGATGGTTGCCGCTTGCCACGGGTCGTTCCGGCTCTACGCCGGTGAAGACCGGGGAACCGTGGCCGACATCTGCCTCGCCAGGGCCGAGCTCCGGCGGGTGGCGTCATGAGGATCGTCGTCTGCGACGACCACCTGCTCCTGCTCGAGGCCCTGGGCCTCGCGCTCGGCGCCCGTGGTCACGAGGTCGTCGCCCTGGCGGGCACGCCCGAGGAGGCGGTCAGTGCGGTCGCGATGCACCGTCCCGACGTGTGCCTGCTCGACGTGAACTTCCCGGGTGGGACCTCGGTCTCCGCCATCCACGAGATCCGCGAGATCTCGCCGCAGACCAAGGTCGTGATGCTCTCCGCCGAGGCGGACCACGGCATCGTCGGCCGGGCCATCGCGGAGGGTGCGTCGGGGTACGTCGGCAAGGAGAAGCCGATCGTCGAGATCGTCGAGATGCTGGACCGCGCCGTCCGTGGTCAGCTGGCGGTCGAGCCGTCGCTGCTCCAGCGCGCGCTGCGCCCGCAGAAGTCGACCGACGACCCGCTGTGGGCCCTGCAGTTCCTGACCGACCGCGAGTGGCAGGTCATGCGCTGCATCATGGACGGCCAGACCACCGAGGAGATGGCGTCCTCGCTGGGAGTGCAGCGGAGCACGGCCCGGACGCACGTCCAGAACCTGCTCACCAAGCTCGGGGTGCACTCCAGGCTCCAGGCGGCCGCGCTGATGTCGGCCCACGGCTCGCACGAGTCGTGGCCGGTCCACCTGCGCTGACCGCCTGGGCTGACCACCTGCGTTGAACGTCTGGTCGGGGGTCGGGAGTGACGTTTGCGTCCAGAGGGACGGGACTAGTCCCGTCACCCTTTTGACGTAGGCGCCACTCCCGCACTGGCGTGTTCTGCCGACCGAGGGGGTGCGCGACGCTGGGGCACATGCCAGCCCCTGTACGCGTCTTGCTCGTGGATGACCATGAGGTGTTCGTGGACGCCTTGGCCCTCTGCCTCGGGGACTACCCCGACATCGAGGTCCAGGGGTCGGCGACCAGTGTCGCGCAGGGGCTCCGGCGCCTCCGCGAGACCCAGTGCGACGTCGTCGTGCTGGACCTCGCCCTCGCGGGTGAGGACGGTCTGACCCTGGCCCGCGAGGCGCTGGCCGACGACCCGACGCTCGGCATCGTCATCGCCACGGGGGCCGAGGCCGGTGACCAGATCGTCGAGGCGGTCCAGCTGGGGGTCCGGGGATGGGTCTCCAAGACCGAGACCGCCGACGCCCTGGTCGACGCGATCCGCGGGGTGGCCCGCGGCGAGACCCGCATCCCTGCCGACCTGCTCGCCGAGGTGCTGGTGTCGCTCTCGCGCGGCCAGCACACGACCGTCGAGCACGTGCAGGGCATCCGTGAGCTCACGAGCCGGGAGCTCGAAGTCCTGGCCTGCCTCGTCGAGGGCATGAGCCGCACCGAGATCGGGCTGCTCCTGCACGTCTCACCCAACACCGTGCGCACCCACGTGCAGAGCATCCTGCACAAGCTCAAGGTCCACTCGGCCCTCGCCGCGGTCGCGATCGCGCGTCGTGCCGGAATCACCGGAGCGACGGTCCCAGCCGGTTGAAGGGCACCGGCCCCGCACGGGCCTAGGACCCGCGGGGGAGGTGGGGAAGGTCGCCCTCCGAGCTGACCTCGCGGGGGTCCCGCCGCGCCAGCCAGAGCAGCAGGCCGGACCGTGGTCCCCTCACCGTGGCTGCGCCGTCGGCCACCACCCACTCGTCGCCCTCGTCGCTGACGACCCGAAGGCCGGGCGCGTGCTCGGTCGCCGTCAGCCGGCCGACCGCGTCGTCGATGAACCCGCGGACGAGGTCGGTCTCGACGTCCGCGAAGGTGAAGCCGTCGTCGAGGTCGACGTGGTGGAAGACCACTTCGCGCAGCCGCAGCTGCGGCAGCACGAGCGGGGGGACCATCAGCCCACCCCGCATCTCGACCTCGTCGACGGCCAGCGGACCACCGAGGGCGGCCAGGTGCGGGTCCAGCGCGGCGGCCGTCACGGCCAGGTCGTCGGCGAACGCCCCGGCGGGCCGGTGGTCGTCGGGGGAGGTCGGTCCGGGCTTCGCGGCGCCCTCCTCGATCGCCGCATCGCGACCCTTGGTGCCTCCGGGGTACATCGGCCTCGGCTCACCGTCGACGGCCCACTGCGCCAGCCGCTGGATGGCCTCCGCGTTGCGGGCCACGTGGGCCAGCACGTGCGCCCGGCTCCAGCCTTCGCACAGCGACGGCGCCCGCAGGTCCGCCAGCGTGTCGGTGTGCTCGACGAGCAGGGTGGTGTGGCGCCGCACCGCTGCGAGGTCGGCCTCGAAGGTCCCCGGGTCCGCCTTCACGGCAGCTGACCCCCGGGCTCGGCGGCGCCCTTCGCCTCCGCCTCGGCGAGGGCGTGGGCGGCGCCGATGAAGGTGAGGTGCGAGAACGCCTGGGGGAAGTTGCCGACCATCCGCTTCTCGTGGGGGTCGTACTCCTCCGAGATCAGCCCCACGTCGTTGAACAGCTCCACGAGCCGGTCCATGAGGGCCCGGGCCTTCGCGAGCTGGCCGCACACGGCATACGCGCTCACCAGCCACCACGAGCAGGCCAGGAAGGGGTGCTCGTCACCCGCGAGGCCGTCCACCCCGGTCTCGGTGCGGTAGCGCAGCAGGAAGCCCGCACGCATCAGGTCCTGCTCGATCGCGGCGACGGTGCCGAGGACGCGCGGGTCGTCGGGTGGCAGGAAGCCGACGAGCGGGATCAGCAGCAAGGAGGCGTCCACCTCGGTGGTGTCGTAGTGCTGGGTGAACGTGTTGCGCCGGGCGTCGAAGCCCTTCGAGAGGATCTCCTCGCGGACCTGGTCGCGCAGCTCGCGCCACTGCTCGACCGGACCCTCCAGGCCCCACTTCTCGACCCCCCGGACGGCGCGGTCGAACGCCGCCCACACCATCACCCGCGAATGGGTGAAGTGGCGCAGCGGGCCGCGGATCTCCCAGAGGCCGTTGTCGGGCTCCTGCCAGTGGCGGGCGAGGTTCTGCACGAGCGCCCGCTGCATGGCCCAGCTCTGGGTGGACACCTCGAGACCCTTGGCCCGGGCTTCGTCCAGCGCGATCATCACCTCGCCGAGGACGTCGGACTGGCGCTGGTCGACCGCGCCGTTGCCGATCCGCACGGGGGTGGAGCCGGCGTAGCCGGGGAGATGGTCGAGCGTGCGCTCGGGCAGCCGTCGCGACCCGTTGATGGCGTACATGATCTGGAGGTCCTCGGGATCACCGGCCACGGCGCGCAGCAGCCAGTTGCGCCACAGCCGGGCCTCGTCCACGTACCCCGACGCGAGCAGCGCCTCGAGCGTCAGGGAGGCGTCGCGCAGCCAGCAGTAGCGGTAGTCCCAGTTGCGCTCACCCCCGAAGTCCTCGGGGAGGCTCGTCGTGGGTGCGGCGACGATGCCGCCGTAGCGCGAATGCGTCATGCCGCGCAGCGTGAGCAGTGACCGCACGACGAGCTCGCGGTACGGGCCCTCGTAGTCGCAGCGCTCGGCCCACTCGTTCGAGACCCGGATGGTCTCCGCGATCCGCGAGTCGATGTCCAGCGGCGGCGGGACCTGCTCGAACGAGGGGAACCACGTCGTCGAGAAGGTGTGGGTCTGTCCGGCGGCGACCTCGAACTCGTCCTCGTGGTGGCCGTCGTGCGCCTGGGGGAGCCGGCTGCCCCGGAGCACCAGCATGTCGGGACCCGCGACGGCCGTGATGACGTCGCCGTCGAGCCGGTGACCCACGCTGTGGGACACCCATGGACGCACCTTGCCGTAGTCGAACCGGACGATCCACTCGTGCCGCATCCGCACGGTGCCGCGCAGTCCCTCGACGCTGCGGATGATGTCGGCCCGTCCGTCGCCGAGCGGCATGAGGTCGAGGACCTTGACGGCCCCCGTCTCGGTCTCGTGGATGGTCTCCAGGACGAACGAGTTCTCGACGTAGCGCCGGGTGCTCCTGGCCTCGCCGACCGGGCCGAGGAGCCACCGGCCGTGCTCGGGGGTGCCCAGGAGCGCTGCGAAGCACGCCGTCGAGTCGAACCGCGGCAGGCACAGCCAGTCGATGGACCCCGCCCGGCTGACCAGGGCGGCGGTCTCGGTGTCGCCGAGCACGGCGTACTCCTCGATCGGAGTGGGGGCGTGGGTGGCCATGCGCCGACTGTATGCCGCGGGGTGGGCCTGCGCCGGGTATGCCGCGGGGAGGGCCTGCGCCACGGGCTCCGGCGAGCAGTGTCGGTGCGGCCACCTACGATGGGGCGCGTGACTTCAGCCGTGCCTGCCCGCCGCCACCAGCACGACCAGCTCATCGTCCGGGGGGCCCGTGAGCACAACCTCCGTGACGTGTCGGTCGAGCTCCCTCGCGACTCGTTGATCGTCTTCACCGGGTTGTCCGGGTCGGGCAAGTCCTCGCTCGCCTTCGACACGATCTTCGCCGAGGGCCAGCGTCGCTACGTCGAGTCGCTGTCCGCCTACGCCCGCCAGTTCCTCGGCCAGATGGACAAGCCCGACGTCGACTTCATCGAGGGCCTGTCGCCCGCGGTGTCCATCGACCAGAAGTCGACCAACCGCAACCCCCGCTCCACGGTCGGCACCATCACCGAGGTCTACGACTACCTCCGCCTGCTGTTCGCGCGCGCCGGTCGCCCGCACTGCCCGGTCTGTGGCGAGCCGATCACCCGGCAGAGCCCCCAGCAGATCGTCGACCGCCTCCTCGAGCTGCCCGAGAAGACCCGGTTCCAGGTCCTGGCCCCGGTCGTCCGGGCCCGCAAGGGCGAGTACGTCGACCTGTTCAGCGAGCTCCAGAGCAAGGGCTTCTCCCGGGCCAGGGTCGACGGCGAGGTCGTGTCGCTGACCGAGCCGCCCAAGCTGGAGAAGCAGGTCAAGCACACCATCGACGTCGTGGTCGACCGGTTGGTGGCCAAGGGCGACGACACCGGGGCCAAGCGCCGCCTCACCGACTCGGTCGAGACCGCGCTGGGCCTGGCCGGCGGCGTCCTGGTCGTCGAGTTCGTCGACAAGGACCCCAAGGACCCCGAGCGCGAGCGGCGCTTCTCCGAGCGGATGGCCTGCCCCAACGACCACCCGCTGTCGATGGACGAGGTCGAGCCGCGGTCGTTCTCGTTCAACAGCCCGTTCGGTGCCTGCCCCAAGTGCACCGGTCTCGGCACCGAGCTCGAGGTCGACCCGGAGCTCCTCGTGCCCGACGAGGACCTGACCCTGGCCGAGGGGGCGATCGCCCCCTGGGCCTCGACCAGCGGCTCGGCCGAGTACTTCCAGCGGGTCATGACCGCCCTCGGCGAGGACCTCAAGTTCGGGATGGACACCCCGTGGAAGGCGCTGCCGGCGCGCGCCCGGGAGGCACTGCTCCACGGCCAGAACTACAAGGTGCACGTCCGCTACAAGAACCGCTACGGCCGCGAGCGGTCCTACACCACCGGCTTCGAGGGTGTCGTGCCGTTCGTGAAGCGTCGGCACTCCGAGACCGACTCCGAGTGGAGCCGGGAGCGCTACGAGGGGTTCATGCGCGAGGTGCCGTGCCCCGAGTGCGGTGGGGCCCGGCTCAAGCCCGAGTCGCTGGCGGTGCACATCGGTGGTCGCAGCATCTCCGCCATCTGCGGGCTGGCGATCGCGGACTGCGCGAAGTTCCTCAAGGAGGTCGACTTCACCACCCGGGAGCGCCAGATCGCGGAGCGGGTCATCAAGGAGATCGACGCCCGGCTCGGCTTCCTGCTCGACGTGGGGCTCGACTACCTCTCGCTCGACCGGCCGGCCGGCACCCTGTCCGGCGGCGAGGCGCAGCGCATCCGGCTCGCGACCCAGATCGGGTCGGGCCTGGTCGGCGTCCTCTACGTCCTCGACGAGCCCAGCATCGGGCTCCACCAGCGTGACAACCACCGCCTGATCGAGACCCTGACGCGCCTGCGCGACCTCGGCAACACGCTCATCGTCGTCGAGCACGACGAGGACACCATCGCCACCGCCGACTGGGTCGTCGACATCGGTCCGGGTGCGGGGGAGCACGGCGGGGTCGTCGTGCACTCCGGGCCGGTGCAGGGCCTTCTCGAGCATCCCGACTCGATCACCGGCAAGTACCTCTCCGGTCGCCTCGAGATCCCGATGCCGGCCGTGCGTCGGCCGCAGGAGAAGGGCCGCGAGGTCACCGTCGTCGGGGCCCGCGAGCACAACCTGCACGGGGTCGACGTGTCCTTCCCGCTCGGCAACCTCGTGGCCGTCACCGGCGTCTCGGGCTCGGGCAAGTCCACCCTCGTCAACGACATCCTCTACAACGTCCTGGCCAACAAGCTCAACGGTGCCCGTCACGTGCCCGGCCGCCACAAGACCGTCAAGGGCCTCGACAACCTCGACAAGGTCGTCCACGTCGACCAGAGCCCGATCGGCCGCACCCCGCGGTCCAACCCGGCGACCTACACGGGGGTGTTCGACGCGATCCGCAAGCTGTTCGCCACCACGACCGAGGCGAAGATCCGCGGCTACCAGCCGGGCCGGTTCTCGTTCAACGTCAAGGGCGGGCGCTGTGACGCGTGCTCCGGCGACGGCACCATCAAGATCGAGATGAACTTCCTCCCGGACGTCTACGTGCCGTGCGAGGTCTGCCACGGGGCGCGCTACAACCGCGAGACCCTCGAGGTGCACTTCAAGGGCAAGACCATCGCCGACGTGCTCGACATGCCGATCGAGGAGGCCGCCGACTTCTTCGCCGCCGTCCCCGGGATCGCGCGACACATGAAGACGCTCAACGAGGTCGGGCTCGGCTACGTCCGACTCGGACAGCCGGCGCCCACGCTCTCCGGTGGTGAGGCCCAGCGCGTCAAGCTGGCCGCGGAGCTGCAGAAGCGGTCCACCGGTCGCACCATCTACGTCCTCGACGAGCCCACCACGGGTCTGCACTTCGAGGACATCCGCAAGCTGCTCATGGTGCTGCAGGGCCTGGTCGACAAGGGCAACTCGGTCATCGTCATCGAGCACAACCTCGACGTCATCAAGAACGCCGACTGGATCGTCGACATGGGCCCGGAGGGTGGCAACGGCGGAGGCCGGGTCGTCGCCGAGGGCACGCCCGAGCAGGTCGCGCGGGTCGAGGACAGCTACACCGGCCAGTTCCTCGCACCGATCCTGGCCCGCAGTGCCCGGACCCCCCAGCGCGCCACCGGGGCCAAGCGCACCGCGGCGGCAGCCGCCACCAAGAAGACGGCGACCAAGTCCGCGACCAACGCAGCGGCCAAGGCACCGGTCCGCAAGGCTGCGACGACGTCGGCAGCGAAGAGCGCGACGAAGGCCCCGGCGCGCAAGGCGACCAGCAAGGTTGCCGCGAAGGCCCCGGCGCGCAAGGCCACCAAGAAGGCCTAGCCACCCCACGCGAACGGCCCCTCGGTGAGCACCGAGGGGCCGTTCGCGGTATGCCGGTGGCGCGGCACAGGAGGTGGGTCCGCCTAGACGTCGCCACCGAGGTAGGCCGCCTTGACCGCGGGGTCGTTGGCGAGCTCCTGGCCGGTGCCCTCACGGACGATCTCACCGGTCTCGAGGATGTACGCGCGGTGGGCGCGCTTGAGGGCCTGGGCGGCGTTCTGCTCGACGAGCAGCACCGTGGTGCCCTGCTTGTTGATCTCGGTGATGATGTCGAAGATCTGCTGGATCAGCTTGGGCGCCAGACCCATCGACGGCTCGTCGAGGAGGAGCAGCTTCGGGTTGGCCATCAGCGCCCGGCCGATGGCGAGCATCTGCTGCTCACCGCCGGACATCGTTCCGGCGACCTGGCTGCGGCGCTCCGCGAGACGCGGGAAGAGCCCGAACACGCGGTCCCGGTCCTCCTTGATCTTCGGGGTCTTGCGGTCGGCTCGGGCGTAGGCCCCCATGTCGAGGTTCTCGAGCACGGTCATGCCGACGAAGCAGCCCCGCCCCTCCGGGGACTGGGCGATGCCGAGCACCGGCCGCTCGTGCGCGGGGGTCGAGGTGATGTCCTGGCCCTCGAACCGCACCGTGCCCTGGCGGACCGGCCGCAACCCGGAGACCGTCTTCATCGTGGTGGTCTTCCCGGCCCCGTTGGCGCCGATCAGCGTGACCACCTCGCCCTCCTCGACCGTGAACGAGATGTTGCGGATCGCCTCGATGCGTCCGTAGTTGACGCAGAGGTCCTCGACCTCAAGAAGCATCTTCATCAACTCCCAGATAGGCCGCGATGACGGCAGGGTTGTCCTGGATCTCCGCGGGGAGGCCCTCGGCGATCTTCTTGCCGAACTCCAGCACGACGATGCGGTCGGTGACGCCCATGACGAGCTTCATGTCGTGCTCGATCAGCAGCACCGTGTAGCCCTGGTCACGGATCGTCTGGATCAGCTCCATGAGCCGGGACTTCTCCGCCGGGTTGAACCCGGCAGCGGGCTCGTCGAGGCAGAGCAGCTTGGGGTTGGTCGCCAGGGCGCGGGCGATCTCGAGGCGACGCTGGTCACCGTAGGGGAGGTTGCGGGCCAGCTCGTCGGCCCGCTTCTCCAGCCCCATGAACCGGAGCAGCTCGTAGGCCCGCTCGTTGCCCTCGGCCTCCTCGGCCTTGTGCTTCGGGAGCCGCAGCAGGGCCGATCCGATGCCGGTGGAGTGGTGCGCGTCGGCACCGACGAGCACGTTCTCCATGGCGGTCATGTTGTGGAACAGGCGGATGTTCTGGAACGTCCGCGCGATCCCCAGCTTGGTGATCTGGAACTTCTGGCGCTTGCCGAGCGGCTCACCCATGAACCGGGCCTGACCCGAGGTGGGCTGGTAGACGCCGGTCATCACGTTGAAGCAGGTCGTCTTGCCCGCGCCGTTCGGCCCGATGAGTCCGAGGATCTCCCCGGTGTTGATGTGGAACGAGACCCCGTCGAGGGCCGTGACACCACCGAAGCGGAGGGTGACGTCGTCGACCTCGAGCATCTTGCCCGGGGGCAGGTCGGCCACCGCGCCCACGGAGATGTCGACCGAGGTGTCGGGCACGGCCTCCTCGTCGGGGGCCAGCACCGTGTCGTCGTCGACGCGGGTGCCACGGTGCGCGTCCGCCTGGGTGACGCTCGCGTCGTCGGCGAGGTCCTTCGTGGGGTCGTTGTCGTCGGGGCGGCCGGCGCCGGCGGGACCCTTGGTGGCGTCAGGCATGCGCCGCTCCTTCCTCGAGCACTTCGGTTTCCTCGTCGGCCCGTTTGGCTCGGACGTTCCTCCGGGCAGGCATCAGGCCCTGCGGGCGGAAGATGGCCAGCGCCATCAGGGCCAGGCCGAACAGCAGGAACCGGGCGTCGGACAGGTCCCGGAACCGCTCCGGCAGGTAGGTCAGCAGCGCGGCCGCGACGACCACGCCCCAGCGGTTGCCCTGGCCACCGACGACGACCATGGCGACGAACAGCACCGAGTAGAGGATGGTGAAGTTGTCGGGGTTGATGAACTGCTGCTTGGTGGCGAACAGCGCACCCGACAGGCCACCGATCGCCGCGCCGGTGGCGAACGCCAGCAGCTTGAACCGGAAGGTCGGCACACCCATCAGCTCGGCAGCGTCCTCGTCCTCGCGGGTGGCCTCCCAGGCCCGACCGACGCGGGAGTTCTGCATCCGCCAGTCGAGGAAGAGCACGACGAAGACCAGGGTCAGCGCCAGCCAGTAGTAGGGGATCGAGTCGACCACCGAGAACTTGATGAACCGGGTCTGGTTGTCGAGGTCGACCCTGGCGACCAAGCCGTCCCACACGAGGTGAGGGACCCCGAACAGGTCGAGGCTGGGCGGCGTCGGGATGCCGGAGATGCCGCGGTTGCCGTTGGTCAGCTTGTCCGCGTTGACCAGGATCAGGCGGACGATCTCACCGAACCCGAGCGTCACGATGGCGAGGTAGTCGCCACGCACCCGCAGGGTCGGTGCACCGAGCACGACACCGGAGACCAGCGTCACCGCCATCGCGGCGGGGATGCACAGCAGGAGTGGGAGCTTCGCGTGGGCCGAACCCAGGACGCCGACGGTGTAGGCGCCGATCGCGAAGAAGCCGATGTAGCCGAGGTCGAGCAGCCCGGCATACCCGATCACGATGTTCAGCCCGATCGCCACGAGGGCGTACATCGCGCAGAGGAACAGCACCGCCCCGAAGTCGGAGTCGGGCGTCGTGATCAGCGGCGGGTTGAGGATGGGGAGGAAGTAGACCAACACGACCACGACGGCCAGCACCACGAGCCGGCCCCAGCGGGGGAGGGCACGGAACCGGTTGGCCACACCGTGGAAGAAGGACGAGACGGGGTTCATGCGCGCGCCTTTCCGAGGGACTCACCGAGCAGGCCGGTGGGTCGGAACAGCAGGATGACGACGAGCAGCGTGAACGCGACCACGTCCTTCCAGTTCGAGCCGAAGACCGCCGAGCCGTAGCTCTCCGCGACGCCGAGCACGAACCCGCCCAGGAGGGCTCCGCGCAGGTTGCCGATGCCACCCAGGACCGCGGCCGTGAACGCCTTCACACCGAGCAGGAAGCCCGCGTTGTACCGCGTCACCCCGATCTTGAGCAGGTACATCATGGCTGCGGCGCCGGCCATCGCCCCGCCGATCACGAAGGTCAGGCGGATCACCCGGTCGCGGTTGACACCCATCAGGGCGGCGGCCTCGGGGTCCTGGGCGACAGCGCGGATGCCTCGGCCGAGCCGGGACCGCTGCACGAACTGGTCGAGCACGACCATCATCACGATCGCCGACCCGAGCACGATCAGGTCGATGTTCGAGACGTGGTAGTCGAAGATGTAGAAGAGCCGCACGGTCGGGACGTCCAGCGGGAGCGGAGACGCCTCACGCGGCCGCCCGACGTAGTCGGCCAGGTTGTCGTCGGCCCCGAACCACTTGAACGGCTTGTCGCGCAGGCCCATCGCCTCGGACAGCACGTAGGAGGCGCCGATCGCGGAGATCAGGGCGATCAGCGGTGGCGAGTTGCGCTTGCGCAGCGGGCGGTAGGCCACGAACTCGAGTCCCAGTGCCACGGCCGCAGAGACCGCCATGGCCGCCGCGAAACCGATGACCAGGAACCCGACCAGGCCGAACCCGGTCGCGCCCTTCGCGCCGAGGGCGAGGAGCACCCAGACGGCGGCGAAGCTGCCCCACATGAAGACCTCGGAGTGCGCGAAGTTGATCAGTCGCAGCACGCCGTAGACAAGGGTGTAGCCGAGCGCGATCAGCGCGTAGATGGCACCGAAGGCCAGACCGCCGATCGTGTACGCCCAGAAATTGCTGAGGAGAAGCTCCATCAGACCTCCGTGGTGAGGGACCGTCGCAGCAGGGCCGACCGGGTCCGGGTCCGGACGGGAACACGGTAGCGGCCAGGACTCCCGTTGCCGAGAGTCCTGGCCGCAACCGGTCTAACTACTTGATTTCCTGGTCCGGAACGATCTTGCCGCCGGTGACCTTGTAGGCCCACACGGAGACCTCGGCCGGCTCGCCCTTGGCGTCGAACTTGACCGTCTTGGTCACGCCCTTGGCGCTGTAGGAGCTGATGAACGACATCATGTCCGCGGAGGACGTCTTGCCGTCCTTGATCGCAGCGAGGAAGACGTTCGCGGCGTCATAGGCCTCGGCCGAGTAGGTGGCCGGGTCGGAGTTGTAGGCCTTCTTGAACGCCGCAGCGAACTCGGGGGCCTGGTCCGGGGGGAGACACGGGCAGGTGACGATGGTGCCCTCGGACGCCGCGCCGGCGCCCTTGATGAAGCCGTCGTCCTTGACGCCGTCGGCGCTGACGAACTGACCGGTGAAGCCACCGCTCTTCAGCTGCTTGACCAGCTTGCTGGCGTTCGAGTAGTAGCCGCCGTAGAAGAACACGGTCGCGCCCGAGGCCTTGGCCTTGGTCACGGTCGGCGAGAAGTCGTCCTGCTTGCCGTCGGCTGCCGTCTGGTCGGTCGCGACCACGGCGGAGCCGAGGTCCTTCTTGACGATGTCGGCCAGGCCCTTGCCGTACTCGGAGGTGTCATCGCTGACGAAGACCTTGTCGGCCTTGAGGATGTCCTTGATGTACTTCGCGGCAGCGGGACCCTGGGTGGCGTCGTTGCCGAGGATGCGGTGGAAGGTCTTCCAGCCGTTCTCGGACAGCGCCGGGTTGGTCGCCGAGGCGGTGATGGTGTTGAGGCCGGCCTGGGCGAAGATCGGGCCGGCTGCCTTGGACTCACCGGAGAACGCCGGGCCGACGATGCCGACCAGCTTCTTGTCGGTGACGGCCTTCTGGGCCAGGCCGGGGGCGATCGAGGGGTCGCCCTGGCTGTCGAAGGAGGTCAGCGTCACCTTGCAGTCGGCGTTCTTGGCGTTGTACTCGTTGACGGCGAGCTCGGCGCCGTTCTTGATGTTGATACCGAGGTTGGCGGCATCTCCGGTCAGCGGACCGAAGTAGCCGATCTTGAGGTCACACGCCTTGCTGCCGGAGCCGGAGCCACTGTCGCCGGTGGTCCCTCCGCAAGCAGTCAGCGCGAGGGCAGCGGCCACGAGGGGCGCGCCAATCTTGAACACGGAACGCAAGACTCCTCCTGAAGTCATCTGAAGCACGCGGGACAGCCTGCGCCCGCGGGTCACCCCGGTTGGGGTGTGTGCAGACTATGCCGCCGTTCCCCGCGCATGTGGGCACATCGACGTCATGCGTGACCGTGTCGTTATCACCCCGACGGACAGATGCACATGAACGTCATGGCAGCGTCACCCGTAGTACCCATGTCAGGCCCACCCACCGGGCCCCCTTGGTCAGTCCCCCCGGCAGGGGGCACCTCCACCGAAAGGCGCGCGCATGACCACCCCGCCCGACACCCCACCCGACACCCCACCCGACACCCCGACCCCCACCCCTGTCTCCGAGCCGACGTCGGTCCCCGGAGCCGCCCCCGCGTCCGGGCCCTCACGCCGCACCGTGCTGGCGTCCGTCGGGCTCGCCGGGGTCGGCGCGACCGCGCTGGCCGCGTGTGGTGCCGCCGAGGATGCAGCGACGGGCGCCGCCAGCTCGGTCACCGACGCGGCGAAGGAGGCCATCTCCAAGGCCACCGTCCCGGTCGGCGGCGGGAAGATCTTCGCCGACCAGAAGATCGTCGTCACGCAGCCCACCTCCGGCGACTTCAAGGCGTTCAGCGCGGTCTGCACCCATCAGGCCTGCCTGGTGAGCGGGGTGGCCGACGGGACGATCAACTGTGCCTGCCACGGCAGCAAATACGACATCTCCACCGGCGCCGTGAAGCAGGGGCCGGCCACCAAGGCGCTGCCCGAGAAGACGGTCACCGTGAGCGGCGACGGGATCAGCGTCACCTGACCCACCTGCCCACCACGAGCGCAGGGGGAGGTATGCCGCGCGGTCACCGCGCGGCATACCTTGTGGCCCGCGGGGCGGGCCGTCGGTGACCCTCCATAGAGTGGAGCCGTGGCTGACCCGTCGACCTACCGCCCGGCGCCGGGGGAGATCCCCGTCGACCCGGGGGTCTACCGGTTCCGCGACTCGGCCAAGCGGGTCATCTACGTCGGCAAGGCCAAGTCGCTGCGCCCGCGGCTGTCTTCCTACTTCCAGGACATCGCCGCCTTGCACCCGCGCACGGCGACGATGGTCACCAGTGCGGCGAGCGTCGAGTGGACCGTGGTGTCCACCGAGGTCGAGGCACTCCAGCTGGAGTACTCCTGGATCAAGGAGTACGACCCGCGGTTCAACGTCAAGTACCGCGACGACAAGTCCTACCCCTACCTCGCCGTGACCCTCGGCGAGGAGTTCCCGCGGGCGCAGGTGATGCGGGGCGCCAAGCGCAAGGGCACGCGCTACTTCGGGCCCTACGCCCACGCCTGGGCGATCCGCGAGACGCTCGACCTGTTGCTGCGGGTGTTCCCGCTGCGCACCTGCTCCTCGGGGGTCTTCAAGCGAGCCGGTCAGGTGGGGCGACCGTGTCTGCTGGGCTACATCGACAAGTGCTCGGCGCCGTGCGTCGGTCGGGTCACGCCCGAGGAGCACCGCGCCATCGCGGAGGACTTCTGCGACTTCATGGCCGGTAACACCACCCGCTTCGTCAAGCGCCTCGAGCGCGACATGGCGGCCGCGTCGAAGTCCCTGGAGTTCGAGCAGGCGGCCCGGCTGCGTGACGACCTCGTGGCCCTGGGGAAGGCCCTGGAGAAGTCGGCGGTCGTGCTGGGTGACGGCACCGACGCCGACGTGTTCGCGCTCGAGGACGACGGGCTCGAGGTCGCGGTCCAGGTGTTCCACGTCCGCGGTGGCCGGGTCCGGGGGCAGCGGGGCTGGGTCGCCGAGATGGACGCCGAGACGGTCCCGGAGATCGTCGGCCACCTCATGCAGCAGGTCTACGGCGGCGAGTCCGGCGACAGCGTCCCGCGCGAGGTCCTGGTGCCGGTGCTCCCCGACGAGGCCGACGCCGTGGCCGTGTGGCTCGGGTCGCTGCGCGGCTCCGCCGTCGACCTGCGGGTGCCCCAGCGGGGCGACAAGCGCACCCTCCTCGAGACGGTGCACCGCAATGCGAAGCAGTCCCTCGCGAGGCACAAGCTCGCCCGCGCCGGCGACCTCACCGCCCGCAGCCAGGCGCTGCAGGAGCTGCAGACCAGCCTCGACCTGGCAGACGCACCGCTGCGGGTGGAGTGCTACGACATCAGCCACATCCAGGGCTCCCAGGTGGTCGGGTCGATGGTCGTGTTCGAGGACGGCCTGGCGCGCAAGTCCGAGTACCGCCGGTTCGTCATCCGTGGCGAGCAGGTCGACGACACCGCGGCGATGGACGAGGTCCTCACCCGCCGCTTCCAGCGCTACCTCGAGGAGCGTGACCAGGCCTCCGACGTCGAGCTCGGGCCGGACCCGGAGGCGGGACCGGAGCGGATCGACCCCGACACCGGCAAGCCGAAGAAGTTCGCCTACCCACCCAACCTCGTCGTGGTCGACGGTGGGCTGCCCCAGGTCAACGCGGCGCAGGCCGCGCTCACCGCCCTCGGCATCGACGACGTCGCCGTCGTCGGGCTGGCCAAGCGTCTGGAGGAGGTCTGGGTGCCGGGCCAGGACTACCCCGTGATCCTGCCGCGCACCAGCGAGGGGCTCTACCTGCTCCAGCGGGTCCGCGACGAGGCGCACCGCTTCGCCATCACGTTCCACCGGCAGCGCCGCTCCAAGGCGATGACGAGCAGCGTCCTCGACGGCATCCCCGGGCTGGGCGAGACGCGGCGCAAGGCGCTGCTCCGGCACTTCGGGTCGGTGAAGAAGGTCCGGGCCGCCTCGGTCGAGGAGCTGCAGGAGGTTTCGGGGATCGGACCTGCGCTGGCGGCCACGATTGCGGCAGAGTTGGTCTCGGCGGGCACGCCTGCCCCGGCGGTCAACCTGATGACCGGAGAGATCCTCGACGATGACTGACCGCGACGAACCAGGAGACGGAGCAGGGATGACCGAGGACGAGCGGTCCGAGAGCGAGGTCGCGGACGCAGGTCCCACCGACGCAGGTCACGACCCCGCCGAGCTCGTGATCGTCACGGGCATGAGCGGCGCGGGCCGGTCGACCACGGCCAACGTGCTGGAGGACTCCGGCTGGTACGTCATCGACAACCTGCCGCCGCACCTGCTGGTCTCGCTGGCAGACCTCGCCGACGAGGCGCCCCGTCGGGGCGACATCCCGCGCCTGGCCGCCGTCGTCGACGTGCGCGCGCGGGGCTTCTTCGACCACCTGCAGACGGCGCTCGACGAGCTGCGCGCCCGCGGCTGGCGGCCCAACCTGGTCTTCCTCGACGCCACCGACGAGGCGATCGTGCGGCGCTTCGAGTCGGTCCGCCGCCCCCACCCCCTCCAAGGCGACGGTCGCCTGCTCGACGGGATCATCCGTGAGCGAGCCATGCTCGCCGACCTCCGGGCCCGGGCCGACGTCGTCATCGACACCTCGGGCCTCAACGTCCACCAGCTCGCCAAGAAGGTGCACCCGGTCTTCTCCGGCGACTCCGGGCACAAGGTGCGGATCGCCGTGATGTCGTTCGGCTTCAAGTACGGCGTGCCGCTCGACGCCGACTTCGTCTTCGACATGCGCTTCCTCCCGAACCCGTTCTGGATCCCCGAGCTCCGCAACTTCACGGGTCGCGACGCCCCGGTGGCCGATTTCGTCATGGCGCAGGAAGGGGCTCCCGAGTTCGTCGACCGCGTCGTCGACCTGATGGAGCCGGTGACCGCCGGCTACATCAGGGAGGGCCGTCGCTACGTGACGCTCGCGGTCGGCTGCACGGGCGGCAAGCACCGCTCGGTCGCAGTCGCGGAAGCCCTGCGGACCCGGCTGAGCAGCGACGACATCGCGACCTTCGTCGTGCACCGCGACCTGGGGCAGGAGTGAGCGGGCCGGCAGTCGTCGCCCTCGGGGGTGGCCACGGTCTCGCGGCCTCGCTCGAGGCCCTCAAGCTCGTCACCGACGACATCACCGCCGTGGTCACGGTGGCCGACAACGGCGGGTCGTCGGGCCGGCTGCGCGACGAGTTCGACGTCCTGCCCCCCGGCGACCTCCGGATGGCCCTCACCGCGCTGTGCGACGACACGGAGTGGGGACACACCTGGCGCGACGTCCTGCAACACCGGTTCCGCGGCGACGGCCCGCTCGCCGGCCACGCGCTCGGCAACCTGCTGATCACCGCCCTGTGGGACGTCCACCAGGACCCGGTCGTCGGGCTGGACCTCGTCGGACGCCTCCTCAACGCCCGCGGGCGGGTGCTGCCGATGGCCGCGGTGCCACTGGAGATCACGGCGCGGGTCCACGGGCTCGACGCCGGCGACCCGGACGGCCTGACCACCCTGCGCGGTCAGGTCGCGGTGGCCACGACCAGGGGCACGGTGGTGAGCATCGCGCTCGAGCCGCAGGACCCGCCGTCCGCACCCGAGACGATCGCCGCCGTCCTCCAGGCCGACTGGCTCATCCTGGGCCCGGGCTCGTGGTTCACCTCCGTCATGCCGCACCTCATGGTCCCGGCCCTGCGCGAGGCCCTGCACAACACCACCGCCCGCCGCCTGCTGACGCTCAACCTCGAGCACTCCGGTGAGACGGCGGGCTTCACCGCGGCGCAACAGGTGGAGGCCCTCGTCGACCACGCGCCACGGATGCGCCTCGACGCGGTCCTGGCCGACCCGACGGCGGTCGACGACGAGGCGGGGTTGCGGGCCGCAGCCGGCCGACTCGGCGCCGACCTCGTCCTCGCCCCGGTGGCGCAACGCAGTGCGCCGGGGCACCATGACTCGCTGCGGCTCGCCGCGGCATACCGTGACCTCTTCGGGTGACCGCTTCGGGTCCTCGTCGGCCGACATGCTTGACGGACGTGGTTGAGTCGGACGAGCAGGTGCCGGTGCCCTCGGGCACACCGGACGGGGGAGACGGCGGAGCATGGGACGACAGCGGATCAGGGCAGGCCAGCGGACCAGGGCAGGACAGCGAGATGGCAGGATGAAGCAATGGCGATGACGGCGCGGGTCAAGGACGAGCTCAGCAGACTCGACGTCACGAAGCCCTGCTGCCGCAAGTCCGAGGTGGCCGCGACCCTGCGCTTCGCGGGCGGGCTGCACATCGTCGGGGGCCGGATCGTGGTCGAGGCCGAGCTCGACACCGCCAACGCGGCCCGTCGGCTCCGCAAGAACATCAGTGACCTCTACGGCCACCCGTCCGAGGTGCTCGTCCTCGCGGCCGGTGGGCTGCGCAAGGGCAGCCGCTACGTCGTCCGCGTGGTCCAGGACGGCGAGGCACTGGCCCGCCAGACCGGGCTGATCGACGCCCGTGGTCGTCCGGTGCGTGGTCTGCCGCCCAAGGTCGTCAGCGCCTCGGCGTGCGACGCCGAGGCCGCCTGGCGCGGGGCGTTCATCGCGCACGGCTCGCTCACCGAGCCCGGCCGGTCGTCGGCCCTCGAGGTGACCTGCCCCGGACCGGAGGCAGCCCTGGCCCTCGTCGGCGCGGCCCGTCGGCTCGGCATCCAGGCCAAGGCCCGCGAGGTGCGCGGCGTCGACCGCGTCGTCATCCGCGACGGCGACGCCATCGGGGCCATGCTCACGCGACTCGGGGCGCACGACGCCGTGATGGCGTGGGAGGAGCGGCGGATGCGCCGCGAGGTCCGCGCCACGGCCAACCGGCTGGCCAACTTCGACGACGCCAACCTGCGCCGGTCGGCGCGTGCCGCGGTCGCCGCCGGGGCCCGGGTGCACCGGGCCATGGAGATCCTCGGCGACGACATCCCCGACCACCTCAAGGAGGCCGGGGCGCTGCGCTTGGAGCACAAGCAGGCCTCGCTCGAGGAGCTCGGCCAGCTGGCCCAGCCGCCGATGACCAAGGACGCCGTCGCCGGCCGGATCCGGCGGCTGCTGGCGATGGCCGACAAGCGCGCGCAGGACCTCGGCATCCCGGGCACGGAGGCCAACCTCACGCCCGACATGCTCGACGCCTGAGCCAGCTGCCGCACGCACCCACGAGGAGCCAGCATGACGAGGATCGCCGTCGTCGGCACGGGGTACGTCGGACTGTCGATGGCCGTGCTGCTCGCCCAGCACCACGACGTCGTCGCGTTCGACATCGACCGCGCCCGGGTCGCGGGACTGCGTGAGGGACGCAGCCCGATCAAGGACGCCGAGATCGAGGACTTCCTCGCCCACCGGGAGCTGCGGCTCACCTTCACCGACGACTCCGACGAGGCCTACTCCGGCGCAGACTTCGTCGTCATCGCGACCCCCACCGACTACGACCCGGTGACCAACTACTTCAACACCTCGACCGTCGAGAAGGTGGCGGCCGACGTGGCTGCGGCCAACCCGACCGCCGTGATGGTGGTCAAGTCGACTGTGCCAGTGGGCTTCACGCGGGCCCTGGCCCAGCGGCTGGGTACCGACCACCTCATCTTCAGCCCGGAGTTCCTCCGCGAGGGACGGGCGCTCTGGGACAGCCTGCACCCCTCCCGGATCGTGGTCGGCGACCTGGGCGAGCGCGGGCGGGCCTTCGCCGACCTGCTCGTCGAGGGCTCCCTCGAGCCGGACGTGCCGGTGCTGCTCACCGACAGCACCGAGGCCGAGGCGGTCAAGCTGTTCGCCAACACCTACCTCGCCATGCGGGTGGCCTTCTTCAACGAGCTCGACACCTTCGCGCTGACCCACGACCTCGACCCCCGCCAGATCATCGAGGGCGTGGGCCTCGACCCTCGGATCGGGCCCGGGTACAACAACCCGTCGTTCGGGTACGGCGGCTACTGCCTGCCCAAGGACACCAAGCAGCTCCTCGCCAACTACCAGGACGTCCCGCAGTCGCTCATCGAGGCGATCGTCACGGCCAACACGACGCGCAAGGACTTCGTGGCGACCGACATCCTGCGCCGCAGGCCCCAGGTTGTGGGCATCCACCGGCTCATCATGAAGTCCGGCTCCGACAACTTCAGGTCCAGCAGCGTGCAGGGGATCATGAAGCGGATCAAGGCCAAGGGTGTCCAGGTGGTCGTCTACGAACCCGCCCTGGCCGACGACACCTTCTTCGGGTCACGGGTGATCCGCGACCTCGACGAGTTCGCCGAGCTCTCCGACGTGATCGTCGCCAACCGCATGGTGGCCGAGCTCGAACCGGTGGCGGACAAGGTCTACACCCGCGACCTCTTCGGCGGCGACTCCTGACCGGGGCGAAGTCACCCGCGGGTTACCCGCCCGTACGCCGGACCGCCCTGCCTGCGGGCCCAACCCATCCAATAGGCTCACCGCTGAGCAACACCGTGCCGCGAGCACGCGGCATACCGTCCCCATCCCAGAAGGACTTGGCATCGTGACTGTTCGCGTAGGTATCAACGGCTTCGGCCGCATCGGCCGCAACTTCTTCCGCGCCATCGAGGCGTCGGGCGCCGACATCGAGGTCGTCGCCACGAACGACCTGATGGACAACAAGACGCTGGCCCACCTGCTCAAGTACGACTCGATCCTCGGTCGCTTCCCCGGCGAGGTCAGCTACGACGACACCTCGATCACCGCTGGTGGCAAGACGTTCAAGGTCTTCGAGGAGCGCGACCCGGCCAAGATCGACTGGGCCTCCGTCGGTGCCGACATCGTCGTCGAGTCCACCGGGTTCTTCACCGACGCGACCAAGGCCAGGGCGCACATCGACGGTGGGGCCAAGAAGGTCATCATCTCGGCGCCGGCGTCCAACGAGGACATCACCATCGTCATGGGTGTCAACGACGGTGACTACGACACCGCGAAGCACACGATCATCTCCAACGCCTCGTGCACCACGAACTGCCTCGGCCCGATGGCCAAGGTGCTCAACGACGAGTTCGGCATCGTCAAGGGCCTGATGACGACGATCCACGCCTACACCCAGGACCAGAACCTCCAGGACGCCCCGCACAAGGACCTGCGTCGCGCCCGGGCCGCCGCCCTCAACATCGTGCCCACCTCGACCGGCGCCGCCAAGGCCATCGGCCTGGTGCTGCCCGAGCTCAAGGGCAAGCTCGACGGGTTCGCGCTGCGGGTCCCGATCGCCACCGGCTCGGCGACCGACCTCACCTTCGAGGCCGGCCGCGACACGACGGCCGAGGAGGTCAACGCGGCGGTCAAGGCGGCTGCCGAGGGCCCGCTCAAGGGCATCCTCGTCTACACCGAGGACGCCATCGTCTCCAAGGACATCGAGACCGACCCGGCCTCCTGCATCTTCGACGCGGGCCTGACCAAGGTGATCGGCAACCAGGTGAAGGTGATCGGCTGGTACGACAACGAGTGGGGCTACTCCAACCGCCTCGCCGACCTCGTGGTCCTCGTCGGCCAGACCCTCTGACCCGGCCGGGGCCAGTCCTGATGCAGACCATCTCCGAGCTGGGCGACCTGCGCGGCAAGCGCGTCCTCGTCCGCTCCGACCTCAACGTGCCCCTCGAGCATGACGATGACGCAGGCGGGAGCACGATCACGGACGACGGGCGGATCCGCGCGTCCGCACCCACGATCAAGGCGCTGGCCGAGGCGGGGGCGCGCGTGGTCGTGTGCGCCCACCTGGGCCGTCCCAAGGGCGCACCGGAGGACAAGTACTCCTTGGCCCCGGTGGCGACCCGGCTGGGTGAGCTGCTCGGCCGGGACGTCACCTTCGCCACTGACACGGTGGGGGAGAGCGCCCGGGCTGCGGTGGAGGCGGCCCAGGACGGCGACGTCGTGCTGCTCGAGAACCTGCGGTTCAACCCGGGGGAGACGGCCAAGACCGACGAGGAGCGCGCCGAGTTCGCCGCGCAGCTCGCGGGCCTGGCCGACGTGTTCGTCTCCGACGGGTTCGGGGTGGTGCACCGCAAGCAGGCCAGCGTCTACGACGTCGCCAGGCTGCTGCCGTCGGCCGTCGGCGGGCTGGTCGAGACCGAGGTCGGCGTGCTCAAGCGCCTCACCGAGGACCCCGAGCGCCCGTATGCCGTGGTGCTCGGCGGGGCGAAGGTCTCCGACAAGCTCGGCGTGATCGACAACCTGCTCCAGACCGCCGACCGCCTGCTCATCGGGGGCGGCATGGTCTTCACGTTCCTCGCCGCCAAGGACTACGAAGTGGGCTCCAGCCTGCTCGAGGCCGACCAGGTCGAGCAGGTCAAGGGCTACCTCGCCCAGGCCGAGGAGCGTGGCGTCGAGATCGTCCTGCCCGTCGACATCGTGGCGGCCACGGCCTTCTCGGCCGACGCGGACCACGAGGTCGTCCCGGCCGGCGCGATCCCGGCCGACCGGATGGGCCTCGACATCGGCCCCGAGTCCGGCGTGCTGTTCGCCGAGAAGCTCAAGGACTGCAAGACGGTGTTCTGGAACGGTCCGATGGGCGCGTTCGAGATGGCCCCGTATGCCGCGGGCACGGCTGCCGTCGCCGAGGCCCTGGTGGAGGTCACCGAGAAGGGGGCACTCACCGTCATCGGCGGTGGCGACTCCGCGGCGGCCGTCCGACAGCTGGGGTTCGAGGACGACCAGTTCGGACACATCTCCACCGGTGGTGGGGCGAGCCTGGAGTACCTCGAGGGCAAGCAGCTCCCGGGCCTGACGGTGCTCGACGAGCCGAGCGCCTGAACCACCGCCGACCACCCAGCACCAGACCAACGACCGTTTCGGTGGGCCGGGCCCAGTGCCCGGCCCACCGGCATACTCCCAAGGACGACACCTGATGGCAGCCAAGACCTCCGGCCGCACGCCCCTCATGGCGGGCAACTGGAAGATGAACCTCGACCACCTGCAGGCCACCCACCTGGTGCAGAAGCTGGACTGGACCCTGCGCGACGGTCGCCACGACTTCGGCGCCGTCGAGGTGGCGGTGCTGCCGCCGTTCACCGACCTGCGCTCGGTGCAGACCCTCATCGACGGCGACCGGCTCGACCTGCGGCACGGCGGCCAGGACCTCTCGGCCCACGACAGCGGTGCCTACACCGGTGAGATCTCGGGTGCCTTCCTGGCCAAGCTCGGCTGCACCTATGTGCTGGCCGGCCACAGCGAGCGCCGCGAGTACCACCACGAGACCGAGGAGATCGTGAACTCCAAGGTGAAGGCCGCCCTCCGGCACGGCCTGACCCCGATCTTCTGCGTGGGCGAGCACCTGGAGGTGCGCCAGGCCGGCACCCACCTCGACCACGTGCTCATGCAGCTCGAGGCGGGCCTGGTCGACGTCACGCCGGCGCAGGCCGCCACCATCGTCATCGCGTACGAGCCGGTCTGGGCCATCGGCACCGGCGAGGTCGCGACCCCCCAGGACGCGCAGGAGGTCTGCGCGGCGATCCGCACCAAGCTGGCCGAGCTCTACTCCGGTGACCTGGCCGACGGGGTGCGTGTGCTCTACGGCGGGTCGGTCAAGGCCGGCAACGTCGCGGCGATCATGGCGCAGGAGGACGTCGACGGCGCCCTCGTCGGTGGCGCGTCGATCGACCCGGCTGAGTTCGCCTCGATCTGCCGCTACCGGGACCACCTGGCCACCTCCTGAGCATCGAACAGGTATCCTGACCCCTGCTGCGTTTTCGCAGCGACAACTGACGTCGACTCAAGATGGGTGCTCCGTGGAAGCCGTACGCATTGGCCTGCAGGTCCTGCTGGTCATCGGTGGTCTGTTCCTGACGCTGCTGGTCCTGCTCCACAAGGGCAAGGGCGGCGGCCTGTCCGACATGTTCGGTGGTGGCATGTCCACCTCACTGGGCTCGTCGTCGGTCGCAGAGCGCAACCTCGACCGGTTCACCGTCGCGGTGGGCATCATCTGGTTCGCGTGCATCGTGGGGATCGGTCTCATCGACCGGTTCTCCAGCTGACCCGGCCAGCACGGCGAACGAAACCCAGACCCTCACTTCCCTGACCAGATAAGGACCATTCGCACATGGCAGGTGGCAACGCAATCCGAGGTAGCCGAGTCGGCGCAGGCCCGATGGGCGAGGCCGAGCGCGGTGAGGCGGCCCCCCGGGTGTTCATCTCGTACTGGTGCGCCAACGGCCACCAGACGCGCCCCTCGTTCGCGGAGGAGCCCGGTCTGGCCGTCCCCGAGACCTGGGACTGCCCCCGCTGCGGTTTCCCGGCCGGGCAGGACGAGGCCAACCCGCCGGCCCCGCCGAAGGTGGAGCCCTACAAGACGCACCTGGCCTACGTGAAGGAGCGTCGCTCCGACGCCGACGGCAAGGCCATCCTCGACGAGGCCCTGGCCACGCTGCGGGAGCGCAAGCTCATCCAGTAGCAGGGAGGTCGGTGGCGGAGTCGGCGTCGACGAGCCAGATCGTCTCGCGTATGCCGCGCACCTGGGCCGCGCTGGACAGTTCGGGCCCGGCCCCCTCGACTCCGTTGCGGACGGCCTCCGCCTTGTCCGCTCCGGCGACCAGGAACCAGACGCGGTCGGAGCGGCTCAGGCACTCGAAGGTGAGTGACACGCGGTCCGGCGGGGGTTTGGGGGAGTCGTGCACGGCTACGGCGATCGCGTCGGTCGTCAGCTGGGCGGGGTGCCCGGGGAAGAGCGATGCGACGTGGCCGTCGGGACCGACACCCAGGATCATGATGTCGAACTCGCCCCCGCCGCTGCCTCGGACCGAAGCCGAGTACAGCTCGGCGCTGTCCTCGGCCGAGTCGCTGGCGTCGGGGCCCGCGACGCGGTGCACGTTGGCCTGGTCGAGCCCGAGGCGGTCGAGCCCGGCCGCGTCGTTCTGGGTGTCGTTGCGGTCGGCGTCCCCGGCCGGCAGGTAGCGCTCATCGCCCCACCACAGCGAGACCTTCGACCAGTCGACCGCGGTGTGGGCCGGCACCTCGAGGATCGAGGCGATGATCGCCGAGCCGAGCGAGCCGCCGGTCAGCGACACGTGCGCGGCCCGTCCCGCGGCCTGCAGGTCGAGCAGGGTCGTCACCAGCCGGGCCGCGCCGCCGTCGGCGACGGACTGCTTGTCGGGGTGGACCACGACCACCGGGGCGGAAGTCATCCGTTGTCCTTCGTGGTCGACTTCGTCTTGGCCAGCTTGCGGGCGGCCGCCTTCTTGACGACGGCGGTGTCGGCCTTCGGTGCCGGGGGTGGCACCTGCACCATCTCGGCGCTGCTGGCCTTCGTTGCGCTCCGGGCGATCCGGCGCGACGCGCGCTCGGCCTCCTTCACGGACGGGGCCTCGCCCTCGCGGACGGCCTCGCTGGCCGTCACCGACTTGGTGCCCACCTTCGCCAGCCCGTTGCGGATGGTCTCCTCGTAGATCTCGTCGGGGTCGAGCCGTCGCAGCTCGTCGGCAAGGCACTCCGCGGTCGCGCGGCGAGCCAGCGAGATCCGGCGGACCGGCTGTCCCGGCTGGCTGAGGGTCGCGATCGAGCCGTCGGGGCGGACCAGGTCGATGGCGCCGCTACGGCGTTCGAGCCGCACGCTGACCATGCCGGTCCCGGTGCGGGACCGGGCGCGGCGCACCGGGCACCGCAGGGTCAGGGCCAGCCAGGCCGCCAGCAGGTCGGTGGACGGCGAGTCCGAGCCTCCCGTGACGGTCGCCTCGATGACCGGCTCGAACGGCGGCTGGTCGAGGGCAGCGGCGAGCAGCCCACGCCACAGCGTGACCCGGGTCCAGGCGAGGTCGGTGTCACCTCGGGTGTAGGCCTCGGCGCGCGACTTGAGTGTCGCGCGGGGGCTCTTCGACTCTGCGGCATCGGTGATGCGTCGCTGGGCCATCGAGCCGATCGGGTCCTGCGCGACGTGCGTCGGGGCGTCGGTGGGCCACCACGCGACGACAGGGGAGTCGGGCAGGAGGAGCGGGATGACGACGCTGCGCCCGTGGTCGGTCAGCGCGCCGTAGAGCCGCAGCACCACGACCTCGCTGGCGCCGGCGTCGCCGCCCACGCGGATCTGCGCGTCGATCCGCGACTGTCCACGCTTGTTGCCGATGACGACGGCGATGATGCGGCAGGGGTGTTGGCGGCTGGCGTCGTTGGCAGACTGGATCGCCTCCTCGGCGTCCTGCTCGTCGACGATGATCAGGAGGGTGAGGACCCGGCCGAGGGCCATCGCCCCGGTGTCCTGCCGGAGCGCGACCAGCTTCTTGCTGATCGCCACGGTCGAGGTGCTGGGCAGGTCGACGATCACGGCATCCTCCAGACACGGCCGTCGCGGCGCATCATCTCGTCGGCGCCGGCCGGTCCCCAGCCGCCCGCCGTGTAGGGCTCGAGCTTCGCCCGAGACTTCGACCAGTAGTCCTCGACCGGGTCGAGGATCTCCCAGGAGAGCTCGACCTCCTCGTGGCGGGGGAACAGCGGCGGGTCACCGAGCAGCACGTCGAGGATCAGCCGCTCGTAGGCCTCGGGGCTCGACTCGGTGAAGGCGCGGCCGTAGCCGAAGTCCATCGTCACGTCGCGCACCTCCATCTGCGCGCCCGGCACCTTGGCGCCGAAGCGCATGGTGATGCCCTCGTCGGGCTGCACCCGGATGACGATCGCGTTCTGCCCGAGCTCCTCGGTGGCGGTGTCGTTGAACGGCAGGTGGGGCGCCTTCTTGAACACCACGGCGATCTCGGTGACCCGCTTGCCCAGGCGCTTGCCGGTGCGCAGGTAGAACGGGACCCCGGCCCAGCGGCGCGAGTCGATCTCGACCTTCATCGCGGCATACGTCTCGGTGCGTGAGCCCGGGGCCACGCCGTCCTCGTCGAGGTAGCCGCCGACCTGCTCGCCGCCCTGCCAGCCGGGGGCGTACTGGCCGCGCGCCGTCGACTTGCCGAGGTCCTTGGGGTGCCGCACCGCCGAGAGGACCTTCTCCTTCTCGGAGCGCAGGTGCTCGGCCGCGAACGAGACCGGCTCCTCCATCGCGGTCAGTGCGAGGAGCTGGAGCAGGTGGTTCTGGATCACGTCGCGGGCCGCGCCGATACCGTCGTAGTAGCCGGCGCGTCCCCCGATGCCGATGTCCTCGGCCATGGTGATCTGCACGTGGTCGACGTAGTTGGCGTTCCAGACCGGCTCGAACATCTGGTTGGCGAAGCGCAGGGCCAGCAGGTTCTGGACGGTCTCCTTGCCGAGGTAGTGGTCGATCCGGAAGACGGCGTCGGGGGGAAAGACCCCTTCGACGATGTCGTTGAGCTCGCGGGCGCTCTTGAGGTCGTGCCCGAACGGCTTCTCGATGACCACCCGTCGCCAGGCGTCGCCCTCCGGCCGGCTCAGGCCGGAGCGCTCGAGCTGCTCGCAGACGACTGAGAACGAGGACGGCGGGATCGAGAGGTAGAAGGCGAGGTTGCCGCCGGTGCCGCGCTCGGTCTCGAGGTTCTTGACGGTCGCGGCCAGCAGGTCGAAGGACGTCGGGTCGTCGAACGTGCCGGGGACGAACCGGAAGCCCTCGGCCAGGTTGCGCCAGACGCTCTCCCGGAACGGCGTGCGCGCATACTGCTTGACCGCGTCGTAGACGATCTTGCCGAAGTCCTGGTCGGCCCAGTCGCGTCGGGCGAACCCGACCAGCGAGAAGCCCGGTGGCAGGAGCCCACGGTTGGCCAGGTCGTAGATCGCCGGCATGAGCTTCTTGCGGGCCAGGTCGCCGGTGACCCCGAACAGGACCAGCCCGCAGGGGCCGGCGATGCGGGGGAGCCGCTTGTCGCGAGGGTCGCGAAGGGGGTTGCTGTCCTGCGTCACCCGCGTCGGACTCATGCGTTGCCTTCCGTGGGGGACAGGTCGGTCAGCGCCCGGGTGACCTGCGCCAGCCCGGCGTCGTGGTCGGTCAGGTGCAGCTGCAGCACCGGACGCTGGTGCTCGGCGAGGACCTGGGCGTCACCGGCGGCCTGCGAGGCGATGAAGTCACCGAAGGTGAACTCCCGACCCGGGATCGCGAGGTCCTCGTGGGGCGCTGTCGTGATCTGCAGGTAGACGCCGGTGGCCGGGCCGCCCTTGTGGAACTGTCCGGTCGAGTGCAGGAACCGCGGCCCCCAGCCGAACGTGGTGGGTCGTTCGGTGTGCCGCGCCAGCCCGGGCCGCACGTCGGCCAGGGCCGCGTCGGTGATCCGGTCGAGGTAGGCCATCACGGACACGTAGCCGCGCGCGGGGTCGAGCTGGGCGAACAGTGCCCCCAGCGCGTCGGACACGGTGCTCGCGGCGCCGAGCCAGTCACCACCCAGGGAGTGGATCTCGACAGCTCCGTCGGTGGCGGCGGGGGCCTCGGAGTCGCCGATTCCCTTGTCCAGCAACGCACGAGCGGCCTTCTTGGCGCTCTCGACGTCCGGCTGGTCGAACGGGTTGATGTCGAGGAGACGACCCGCCGCCGCCGTGGCCACCTCCCAGAGGAGCAGCTGGGCGCCGAGGGTGCCACTGACGGCCACCTCGGAGCGGCTGCCGTCGGCCTCGCCGTCGGGACCCGAGCCGAGGGCGTCGAGGTCGTCGTCGGAGTCGCCGACCAGCCGGGCGACCGTCACGTCAGCGGCAGGCCAGCGGACCTCGGGGTCGGAGTCGCCGCCCACGACCACGGGCAGGACGCCGGTGCCCTGCTTGCCGGTGCTCTCGGCGATGAGCTGCTCGGCCCAGTCGGCGAACCCGACGATCCCGGAGCCGTCATCGACGATGACGAACTTGTCGCGCAACGGGTCGGTCCCGGCCATGGCCGCGCCGAGGCGCAGACCCGGGTTGCCGTCGTCGTCGGCGCTCAGCACGTCGGCCACGGCCTCGGCGTCGTCGAGCAGTGCCTCGATGTCGGCTCCGGCCAGCCCCGAGGGCACCAACCCGAAGGCGGTCAGGGCCGAGTAGCGCCCGCCGACGTTCGGGTCGGCGTTGATGACGCGGTATCCGCCCGTGCGGGACTCCTCGTCCAGCGGGCTGCCCGGGTCGGTGACGATGACGATCCTGGCCGTGGGGTCGATGCCGGCCTCGGAGAAGGCGGCCTGGAAGGCACGCCGCTGCGAGTCGGTCTCGACGGTGGAGCCGGACTTGCTCGAGACCACGACGACGGTGCGGTCGAGGTCGGTGATGGCTGCGCGCACCATGTCGGGCTGCGACGAGTCGAGCACCACCAGGTCGACGCCGGCGGTGCCGCAGATGACCTCGGGCGCCAGCGACGAACCACCCATCCCACAGAGGACGACCCGGTCGACGCCGTCGCCCGTGAGCTGCTCGCGCAGCGCGGCGATCTCACCGAGGAGCGGTCGCGACGAGCGCGGCAGGTTGACCCAGGACAGCCGGATGGCCGACTCGGACTCGGCGTCCGGACCCCACAGCGTGGCGTCCTGGGCGAAGAGCCGGCTGGCGAACTTGGCCTCGACGAGGTCGGCGACCTTGCTGGCGATGGCGTCGGCCGCCGCGCCCGATGCAACCACGCCGAGTGAGCTCACTTGTCGCCAGCCTCGGCGACGTCGGCGCGGGCCAGGTCGAGGTCGGACTGGGCCTCGTCGAGCAGCTCGCCCCAGGCGGCCTCGAACTTGTCGACACCCTCGCGCTCGAGCTGGGCCGTGACGTCGGCGTACGAGATGCCGAGGCCCTCGAGCTCGTCGAGGACGCCGCCGGCCTCCTCGTAGGTGCCGGCGATGGTGTCCCCGGTGACCTCGCCGTGGTCGGCGACGGCCTCCAGCGTCTTCTCCGGCATCGTGTTGACGGTCTGCGGCGCGACCAGCTCGGTGACGTAGAGGGTGTCGGAGTAGGCCGGGTCCTTCACGCCGGTGGAGGCCCACAGCGGACGCTGGGCGTTGGCCCCGTCGTCGGCGAGGTTCTTCCAGCGCGGGGTCGCGAAGACCTCCTCGAAGGCCTGGTAGGCGAGTCGCGCGTTGGCCACGGCCGCCTTGCCCTTGAGGCCCTTGGCCTCGTCGGTGCCGATCGCGTCGAGCCGCTTGTCGATCTCGGTGTCGACGCGCGAGACGAAGAACGAGGCGACGGAGTGGATCCTCGAGAGGTCCTTGCCGCCTTCGCGGGCCTGCTCGAGACCGGTGAGGAAGGCGTTCATGACGCCGCGGTAGCGGTCGAGGGAGAAGATCAGCGTGACGTTGACGCTGATGCCCTCGGCGAGCACCTGCGAGATGGCCGGCAGGCCCTCGACGGTCGCGGGGATCTTGATGAGGACGTTGTCGCGGTCGACGGCGGCCGCGAGCTCCTTGGCCTGGGCCACCGTCTTGCCGGTCTCGTGGGCGAGCCGGGGGTCGACCTCGATGGAGACSCGGCCGTCGACACCGTTGGTGGCGTCGTACACCGGCTTGAGGATGTCGCAGGCGTTGCGGACGTCCTCGGTCGTGAGGCCGAACACCGTCTCGTCGACGGTCTTGCCGTCGGCGGCGAACTTCCGCAGGTCGGCGTCGTACCGCTCGCCCTTGGCCAGCGCGGCCTGGAAGATCGACGGGTTGGTCGTCACGCCCACGACACCCTTGGTGTCGATGAGCTCCTGCAGGTTGCCGGTCTCGATGCGCTCACGCGACAGGTCGTCCAGCCAGATGGAGACGCCGTTGTCGGCGAGTGCCTTGAGGGCTGCGTTGTCAGTCATGGCTGTTCACTTTCCCTTGACGGTCTTGAGGGACTTCTTGGCCGCGGCCACGACGGCAGCCGCGGTGAATCCGAACTCGCGGAAGAGCGTGGCGGCGTCGGCGGACGCACCGAAGTGGTCGATGCCGATGATCTCGCCGGCGTCACCGACGATGTCGCGCCAGCCCTGCGGCACCCCGGCCTCGACCGAGACGCGCGCCTTGACCGCGGCCGGCAGGACTTTCTCGCGGTACGCCGGGGTCTGGTCCTCGAACCACTCGCGGCACGGCATCGAGACGACTCGGGTGGCGATCCCCGACTTCTCGAGCGTCTCGCGCGCCGCGACGGCGAGCTGCACCTCGGAGCCGGTGGCCACGAGGATCACGTCCGGGGTCGCCTTGCTGGAGTCGTAGAGGACGTAGGCGCCCTTGGCGACCCCGCTGACCTTGCCTGCTCCGTCGGCGCCGGAGCGGTCGACGATGGGGAGGTTCTGGCGGCTGAGCGCCAAGCCGGCCGGGCGTCGGTTCCTGAGGATGGCGAGCCACGCAGCGCCAGTCTCGTTGGCGTCGGCCGGCCGCACCACGTCGAACGACGGGATGGCCCGCAGGGCGGCGAGGTGCTCGATCGGCTGGTGGGTGGGTCCGTCCTCGCCGAGTCCGATGGAGTCGTGCGTCCACACGAACGTCACCGGCGCCTGCTGGATGGCGGCGAGGCGGACGGCGGGGCGCATGTAGTCGGAGAAGACGAGGAACGTGCCGCCGTAGGGGCGAGTCAGTCCCTCGAGGGCGATGCCGTTGAGGATCAGGCCCATCCCGAACTCGCGGATGCCGAAGTGGAGGGTGCGGCCGTAGGGGCCGCCCGACCACTCACGGGTCTGCTTGGACTTCGGGATGAAGGAGGGCTGGCCCTCCATGGTGGTGTTGTTGGACTCGGCAAGGTCGGCCGAGCCGCCCCACAGCTCCGGGGCGATGTCGGCGAGGGCGCCGAGGACCTTGCCCGAGGCCGCGCGGGTCGCGATGCCCTTGGCGTCTGCGGCGAAGGTCGGGACGGCCTTGTCGAGGCCGTCGGGCAGCTGGCCCGCGACGAGGCGGTCGAGCAGTGCGGCGCGCTCGGGCTGGGCCTTGCGCCACGCGGCATACGTCTTGTCCCAGGACTTGTGGGCGGCCTTGCCGCGCGCCACGACCTTGCGGGTGTGGGTCAGCAGGGGCCGCGGAACCTCGAAGGTCTTCGTGGGGTCGAAGCCGAGGAGCTCCTTGGTGGCGGCGATCTCGGCGTCGCCCAGGGCCGAGCCGTGCGACTTGCCGGTGTCCTGCTTGGTGGGCGCAGGCCAGGCGATGATCGTGCGCAGCACCACGAAGGTGGGCTTGCGCGAGGTGCGGCTCTTCTCGAGGGCGGCCAGCAGCTGGTCGACGTTCTCGACGTAGCCACCACTCGTGCCGTCGCCGCGCCAGTCGATCGTGACGACGTTCCAGCCGTAGGCCTCGTAGCGCTTGCCCACGTCCTCGGAGAACGAGATCTCGGTCTTGTCCTCGATCGAGATGGTGTTCTGGTCGTAGATGACCGTGAGGTTGCCGAGCTCCTGGTGACCGGCCAGGGCAGAGGCCTCGTGCGAGACGCCCTCCATGATGTCGCCGTCCGACGCGAGCACCCAGACGTGGTGGTCGAACGGGCTGGTGCCCGGCTTCGCGTCGGGGTCGAAGAGACCGCGCTGGCGCCGCTGGGCCATCGCCATCCCCACCGCGGAGGCCAGCCCGGAGCCGAGCGGACCCGTGGTGATCTCGACCCCGTTGGTGTGGTGGACCTCGGGGTGGCCGGGGGTCAGTGAACCCCACGTGCGCAGGGCCTGGAGGTCGGCGAGCTCGAGGCCGTAGCCGGACAGGTAGAGCTGGATGTACTGGGTGAGGCTGGAGTGCCCGCAGGAGAGCACGAACCGGTCGCGCCCCAGCCAGTGGGAGTCGGACGGGTCGTGGCGCATCACGTTCTGGTAGAGCAGGTATGCCGCGGGAGCCAGGCTCATGGCCGTGCCCGGGTGGCCGTTGCCGACCTTCTGCACGGCGTCGGCGGCGAGCACCCTGACGGTGTCCACGGCGCGGACGTCGAGGTCGGTCCAGCCGGCCTTTCGCGCCACCGGCGGACGCAGCGAGCTGCTGCGTTTCCGCGCGGGCGTTGACTTGGCGGAGCGGGTCGAGGTGGGCACGGATGGGTCTCCTCACACTGAGCTGAACAGGCGTCGCACGGCAACGATCCGAGACTAGTCCCGAGGGTGACCCGCGTCGCATCCAGTCCCGTCCACCAGACAGGTCACGGGCGGGGATAGACTGGCCGCCGCTCCACCCCGCCCGCCCCTGCACCACCGTGAAGGACGCCGTGACCGCACTCGATCCGACTGCCCGGATCTCCGCGTCCCCGTCTCCCGGGAGCCGAAGCAAGGCCGCGGCCTACCTCGCGCTCACCAAGCCGCGGATCATCGAGCTGTTGCTCGTGACGACGATCCCGGTGATGTTCTTGGCGCACAAGGGGATTCCGTCGCTCTGGCTGATCGTCGCGACCCTCGTCGGTGGCGCGCTGAGTGCCGGCGCAGCCAACACGTTCAACTGTGTCTACGACCGCGACATCGACGCCGAGATGCACCGCACGAGCAGCCGACCGATGGTCACCGGAGAGATCAGCCCGCGCGAGGGCCTCGTCTTCGGCGTCGTCCTCACCGTCGCCTCGACCGCGTGGTTCGCGGTCTTCACCAACTGGCTGTCGGCGGTCCTCTCGCTCGGGGCGATCGTCATGTATGCCGTGGGCTACACGATGATCCTCAAGCGCCGCACCGCACAGAACATCGTCTGGGGCGGGGCGGCCGGGTGCATGCCCGTCCTCATCGGCTGGTCCGCGGTCGCGAACTCGCTGTCGTGGTCGGCCGTCATGCTCTTCCTGGTCATCTTCTTCTGGACGCCCCCGCACTACTGGCCGCTGTCGATGAAGTTCAAGGACGACTACGCCGCGGCCCACGTGCCGATGCTGCCGGTCGTCGAGGAGTTCGTCGTCGTGGCCCGACAGATCGTCGCCTACTCGTGGGCGATGGTCGTCGTGTCGCTGGCGCTGGTCTGGGTCAACCCGATGGGCTGGGTCTACCTGGGCACCGCCGTCGTCACCGGTGCGCTGTTCCTCGCCGAGGCCCACCGGCTCTTCCGCGCCGCGAGGAGTGGCGCCGGACCCACGGTGCTCAAGCCGATGCGGCTCTTTCACTTCTCGATCACGTACGTCGGGATCCTGTTCCTCGGGGTCGCGATCGACCCGCTGGTCTACCTGCCCGTCATCTCGCGCTGACGTCGGCGTCGGCTCCCGCGGGCATGTCCCGCAGCCCGCGCAGCGGGCTCCAGAACATCGACACGCAGGCGAGCACGTGGATGGCCGCCATCACCGCGATGGTGGGTCGCAGTCCGAGGGTGCTGCCCATCGCGCCCGCCACGATGCCGGCCAGCGGCATGGTCCCGTAGTTGATCACCTGGACCGTCGTGACCTGCCTGGCCACCATGTGCTCGGGGACGTAGCGGTTGCGCCAGGCGCCCCTCACGACGTTGCCGGCGACCACACCGGTGCCGACCAGGAGCATGCCGGCGACCATGGCCACCAGCCCGGCGCCCGGTGCACCCAGCGGCACCAACAGCGCCGGCGGCCCGGCCAGGACCTGGAGCGCGAGGAGGGCGCGAGCCGATCCGAGCCGGTGCGAGACCCGCGTCGCGATGGTCGCCCCGATCACGCCGCCGAGTGAGCCCACGGCCATCACCAGCCCGACCGCACCGGACCCCAGGTGCACCTCGCGGACGAGGAACAGCACGAGCAGCGCCGCGTAGCCGGTGAGGCCGAAGTTGCTCAGGCCGCCCATCACCGTGAAGAAGCGCAGGATCCGGTCGTGGCGGATGTAGTCGATGCCCTCACGGATGCGCTGGCCCAGCGAGGCGACCTCGGTGCCGGCCGTCGGCTGCGGCTCGGCGGCCGGCAGCTTGAGCCGCCACAGGCAGACCGCCGACACGAGGAAGCTGACGGCGTCGACGAGCAGCCCTCCCGCCGCGGAGGTCGCCTGGGCGAGGAGCCCGCCGACCCCGGGGCCGGCGACCTGCATGGCCGACTCGGTGCCGAACAACCGCGCGAAGGCCTGCTCCTGCTGTTCGCGCGGGGCCACCTGGCGCACCAGCGCGGGGTAGGCGGCCCGGAAGAACACGGTGCAGACGCCGTTGAAGAACGCGGCGACGGCGAGGTGGGGGAGGGTGAGCACGTCGAGGAGCCAGGCGACCGGCACGCTCGCGAGGGTCAGGGCCGCGACCAGGTCGCTGACGACCATGACCCGGCGCACCGGGAGCCGGTCGACCCAGGCGCCGGCCGGCAGCCCGATGATGAGCCAGGGCACCCAGGCCGCTGCCGTGAGCGCACCCATCCACCCGGCGCCCGCGTCGAAGCCGACGACGGCGAGAAGGGGGAGCAGCACGGAGGTGGTGGCGTTGCCGAGGACGCTGACGCCCTCGCCGAACCAGAGCAGGCCGAAGTTCCGGTTGCGGGCCAGTGGGAGAGGCTGGGCAACCGGTGTGGTGTGGGTCGTCATGGCTGGGCCGGGAACCCTCGGGCGAAGACGTAGACGGACTCGCGTTCGACGCCGTCGTCGGGCACGGGTCGGCTCGACCAGCGCAGGAGCACGTCGATGATCTCGTTGGCCACGTCGGTGAGCTCGTCCGGCGACAGCCGCATCCAGTTCTGGGTGGCGAAGGCGGCGGCGTCCCACTCGGGTGCCGACGACGCGTTCGCGTTCCACTCCTGGGTGCGCTCGAACTGCCGCTGCAGACCCAGGGCCTCCGCCGCATACGCCGCGGTCACCGCGGCCGTGTCGTCGGCGAAGTCGGCTCGCGACCACCGGGTGCCGGCGTCGACGAGGCGCCACCACCGCTCACGGCGGTCCTTCGCGAGCTCGGGCGCCTCCTCGACCAGACCGGCCTCGTGGAGCACCTTGAGGTGGTGGCTCGCGCTCCCGACCGCCTGCCCGGTGCGGGTGGCCAGGGCCGACGCGGTCGACGGACCGTCGACCTTCAGGGCGTCCATCATCCGCGAGCGGAAGGGGTTCGCCATCGCCGAGAGGGCCTTGGCGTCAGTGACGGTGCGGATACCGGGTCTGGCTGCGGGCTTCATACGCACAAGAGTAATTGCACAAATCTAATTGCACAAGAGGTCTTGTGGAACTGGAGGAGGGGAAGCGGGTCAGGCGGCGGACCGGAGGCGCACCATCGCGCGGGTCAGCGCCACGACGAGGAGCGTCGCCAGGAGCATGTGCACCAGCACGACGACCCACGGGAGCCCGGTGACGTACTGCGTGTAGCCCACGACGCCCTGCGCGAGGGTCACCACGAAGACCGCCGCCCAGGCCCGGCCGGGAAGGGCGGTCTCGGTGGTGATCCGGCTGGCCACCCACACGGCGACCACGAGCCCGACGAAGAGCATCACCGCGTCGGCGTGCAGCCACGAGATGGTGCGCGGGTCGAAGCCGAACCGGGCCGGCTCGTCGGCGTCACCCGAGTGCGGCCCGGACCCGGTCACGACGGTGCCGAGGGCCAGCACCACGGCGGCCACCGCGCAGGTGGCCCAGCCGAGCCGTTCGACCAGGGGGTGCACGACCAGGGGCCGCGGACCGACCGGTTCCTGCGCCCGGACGGCGAGGTAGGTGGCGGTGGCGACGAGGCACATCGACACCAGGAAGTGGGCGGCGACGGTGACCGGGTTGAGCCCGGTGCGGACCGTGATGCCGCCGAGCACCGCCTGGACGCCCACCCCCACGAGCACGCCGACGGCGGGGACGAGCAGGTCGCGACGGCCAGCGGCCCAGCGCCACACGGCATACACGGTCGCGATGGCGGCGAGGCTCACCACGCTGGTGAGGGTGCGGTTGCCGAACTCGATGTAGCGGTGCCAGCCCTCAGCCTGGTGCGGGACCGGCGTGTAGGACCCGGGCACGCACTCCGGCCAGCTCGGGCAGCCGAGCCCGCTGCCGGTGAGCCTGACCAGGCCGCCGGTGACCACGATGAGCACCTCGACGACGAGGTTCGCCAGCAGGATCCTCGGGAGCCAGACGGCGCCGGTGGTGGGCTCAGCGACAGCTGGGGCTGACGTCGGGACGGGTGCGGCGGTCACGGCACGAGGGTACGGCTCAGGGTGGACCCTGACGCGGTTGGGGGAGTCCCCTCATGGTGCGCGGGCCCGCTCGCTGGCTGACTTGACCCATGGTGACGAACACGTGGCGGGCGGGGGTCGCGGTCGGCTACGCGGCGTTGTTCGCGGTGGCGGCCCTGACGGCTCGACCCGGCTGGCTCGTGACCGGCCTGGCCGTCGCGGCCACCGCCTGCTGGGCCAGTGCCCGCGAGCCGGGTCAGTCGCTCCAGCGGAAGAACCGGCGCGCCGCCAGCGTCGCCGCGATCGCCCAGCCGGCCAGGACGAGCCACGCGCCGGGGGCGGCCCGGCCGTCGACCAGCGCCGTGCGCAGGCTGTCACCGAGCGCCGCTGAGGGCAGCACCCTCAGCACGGTCGCGAACCCGTCGGGCAGCTCGGTGCCGGCGACCACCACCCCACCCAGACCCAGTAGGGCCACCCAGACCAGGTTGGCGACGGCGAGCACGCCCTCGGCGCGCAGGGTGCCGCCGAGCAGCAGGGCCAGGGCCGTGAACGCCCACGTCCCGAGGGCGAGGGCCACGACCGCAGCGGGTATGCCGCGCGGCGCCGGCTCCCAGCCGAGCGCCGCGCCGAGGGCGCCGATCAGCAGCACCTGCACGGCGATGACGGCCAGCACGGCCACCGCCTTGGCCAGCACCAGCCCGGTGCGACCCAGTGGCGTGACGCCGAGCAGCCGCAGGACGCCGTAGCGGCGGTCGAACCCGGTCGAGATGGCCTGGCCGGTGAAGGCCGAGGAGATGACGCACAGGGCCAGCACCCCGGGCACCGCCAGGTCGACCCGGCGACCGTCACCCAGCGAGATCGACTCGGCGTGCACCAGGCCCACCAGCACGGCAGCCGGGAGCAGGACGGCGACCAGGAGCTGTTCGCCGTTGCGCAGCAGGGTCGTCGCCTCGAACCGCGCCTGCGCCAGCACGCGTGCGACCGGGGACGCGGGGCCGGCCGAGGTCACGGCCGGGTCGACAGTCGTCATGCGACGGACCTGCGGGTGAGCGCGAAGTAGCGGTCCTCGAGCCGGTCGCCCCCGGTCACGTCGGCGAGCGACCCCTCGGCGACGACCGCACCACCCGCGACGACGACGATGTGGTCGGCCAGCCGCTCGGCCTCCTCGAAGGAGTGCGTGGTCAGCACGACGGCGACCCCGTCGTCCGCGAGCGACCGCACCAGGTCCCAGACGTCGAGCCGGGCATGGGGGTCGAGGCCGGCACTGGGCTCGTCGAGGAAGGCCACCTCGGGGCGACCGACCAGCGCGGCCGCGAGCGCGACCCGCTGGCGCTGCCCCCCGGACAGCCGACGCACCGTGGTGTCGGCGAACCGGTCGATCCCGAGCCGCTGGACGATCGGGTCGAGGGGTGCGGGCGCGGCATACATCGCGCTCAGGTGGCGCAGCAGGCGAAGGGGACGCGCGGAGGCGGGGAGACCACCGTCCTGGAGCATCACGCCGACCCGGGCCCGGTGCTCCGGTGACGCGTTCCAGGGGTCGCTGCCGAGTACCCGCACCTGTCCGCCGTCGGGGCGTCGCAGGCCCTCGCAGCACTCGACCATCGTCGTCTTGCCGGCGCCGTTGGGCCCGAGCACGGCCGTGACGGCTCCTGCTGAGGCGTGCCAGGTGGCGCCGTCGAGGGCGACCACACCGCCGTAGCGCTTGGCGAGACCGGAGACGTGGACGGCGGGTGGCACGCACTGAGTGTAGGTCGCGGCCCACCGCGCCCCGGTCGCGGGCCTGAGGGCCTCAGACCGGCCCACGGTGCCGCAGGCATGGGCGACTTCCCCATGTCAGGGGGTACCTCAGGAGCGAACTGTGGAGTCATCCGCAGGACCCGACCAGCACCACTCGAAGGAGCAGAGCAAATGAGCCTCACCGCACACCCCTACGTCGTCCTCGCCGAGCAGCGGTGGAAGCAGGAGAGCCTGTCCGGCGCGAACCTCGCCGCACACCGCTCCAGCCAGCGTCGCCGGGTCCGTCGGCGCCGCATCGACTGGCACCTGCCGCGGCCGCTCGGACAGCTGACCCGGCACACGCCGCGGCCCGTCTAAGGCCCCCCGAAGGGCGTCCGGACGGAGATAAGGCACTCGCCCCATGTGGACGCCCACCTCAGGGCATCAGGTTTGAGACATCACGAGAGACACCGAGTCACCACCACCACGAAGGAGCACACCATGAGCATCACCGCAGACCCGCTGTTCGTCGCCGCCGAGGTCCAGTGGCGCACCGAGAACCTCTCGGCCGGACTGGCCCACGCCTCGTCGCCGAGGCACCACGGTCGCGCGATCCGCGCCGCGATCCAGCGGGTGCGCCACCCGCACGGGCACGGACGGCACACCGCCCGTCAGCACGCGGCTCGCGTCGCCTGACCCGGCCGCCCGATGGCGACCGCGCTCGACGTGCCGTTGACGACCGCCCGGCATCGCGAGACCCACGACACCGTGTCGGACCACTCCGACATAATCGGTGCCGTGGGTTTCGAGCGTTCGGCAGCCGGGTTGTTCGTCGGGCGTGACGACGAGGCAGCCCAGCTCGCCCGTCTGCTGGGCCTCGCGAGCACCGAGCCCGACGGCACCGGCCTCGTGCTGCTCTCCGGAGACGCCGGCATCGGCAAGACCCGCATCCTCGCCGAGGTCACCGGCCGGGCCCGCGACGCCGGGTGGTCGGTCCTGATCGGGCACTGCCTGGGCGAAGCCGGTCAGGCGCTGCCCTACCTCCCCTTCATCGAGGTCCTCGGTCGGCTCGAGAGCACCTCGCCCGACCTGCTCGACCGGGTCGTGTCAGCCCACCCGGGGCTCAGCCGGTTGGTCCCGTCGCGCCGCCACGAGCCCAACCCCGACGACCCCGCCGACGAGGTGGTCGACCGCGGCGACCTCGTCGAGGCGGTCCACGCGGCGCTCGACGACCTGGCCAGCGACGCACCACTCCTGCTCGTCGTCGAGGACGTGCACTGGGCCGACCAGTCCTCCCGTGACCTGCTCACCCTGCTCTTCACCCGCGGCTTCGCGCGCCGCGTCAGCATCGTCGCCTCCTACCGCAGCGACGACCTGCACCGGCGCCACCCGCTCCGCACCACGCTGGCCCACTGGGCCCGGCTCGGTGACGTCGAGCGCCTCGACCTCGCGCCGCTGCCCGACCGAGCCGTGCGCGAGCTGGTGCGCGGCCTCCAGTCCCAGCCCCTGCCCGAGGCCCAGGTGAGGGAGGTGGTCGCACGGGCCGAGGGCAACGCCTTCTTCGCCGAGGAGCTCGTCGCCGCCACCGCGCTGGGCGGCTCCGGGCTGGCCGAGGACCTCTCGCGGCTGCTCCTCGTGCGCTTCGACCAGCTCGACACCGCCGGCCAGCACGTCGTCCGCGTCGCCTCCGCCGCGGGTCGCCACGTCTCGCACCGGTTGCTGGCCGCGGTGGCTGGGCTCGGCGAGGCCGAGCTCGACGCCGGCCTGCGCGACGCCGTCGAGCACCATGTCCTCGTCCCCACCGACAGGGGTGGCTACGCCTTCCGGCACGCGCTGCTCGGCGAGACGGTCTACGACGACCTCCTGCCGGGCGAGCGGGTCAGGGCCCACGAGCGGTATGCCGCGGCGTTGGCTGACGACCGCACGCTCGGCACCTGGGCCGAGCTGGCGAGGCACGCCACGGCGGCCGGCCTGCGGGAGCAGGCCCGGGAGGCCAGCGTCCAGGCGGGCGAGTCCGCGATGCGGATGGCCGGCCCCGAGGAGGCCTTCCGCCACTTCAAGAACGCCCTGGCGATGATGTCCGAGACCGACTCCGATGTCGACGGCGTCACCCTGCGGGCCGCCACGGCAGCCACCGCGGTGGGCCAGACGCTCAAGGCGCTCGAGCTGCTCGAGGACCGCCTCGCTCGCCGCGCGACCGGTGCCGACCCGGCCGGTCGCGCCGAGCTGCTGGCTGCGCTGGCCACCACCGCCCGCATCACCGAGAGCACCCTCGACACCCTCGCGGCCACCAAGGAAGGGCTCGGGCTGCTCGACGCCGCAGACCTCGACCACCCGCAGACCAGGGCCCGGCTGCTCGCCGCCAAGGTCCAGGCGCTGGCCGACCGTGGTCGCGACGGCGAGGCCCTCGCGGGAGTGGAGGAGTCGGTGACAGCGGCCCAGGCTGCGGGGCTGCGTGACGTCGCCGACGAGGTGCGCGTCGTCGAGGCCCGGATCCTCGAGCGCGCCGGCGACCCCGAGACCTCCCGTCGCACCCTCGAGCGGATCATCGCCGAGTCCAGGGCGCCGGGTGACCCGGCCGAGGTCCGGGCCTACCACCACCTCGGGTGGCTGCACCACCGGGCCGGACGGCTCGACGAGGCCGTCGACGTCTACCGACGCGGGGTCGAGCGGGCCAGGGGAGCAGGACGTCCCTGGGCTCCCTACGCGTTCGACGGTCGCCTGCTGGCCGGCATCGCCGCCTACGAGCGGGGTCGCTGGCCGGAGGCGCTCGACATCCTCGACGTGTCCCACGAGGTCCCGCCCGAGCCGGCCCGCTCGCTGCTGCTCGGTGCCCGGATGTACGTCGCGGCGGCCCAGGGCGACTACTCCGCCGTCTCGGGCTACGAGGTCTCCCGCCCCTGGTGGGAGAGCGAAGGACTCGTCCCCCTGCTGGCCGGCAGCGCCGCCATCGACCTGCACGGGCATGCCGACGACCTCGCCCAGGCCGTCGCCGTGCACGACGAGGTCGTCGAGGTGCTGACCCGGGTCTGGTACCCGTTGTTCCAGGGCCAGCTGCGGCTCGACGCCCTGCTGCTCGGACAGCTCGGCAGCCACATCCAGCGGGTGCCCAGCTCCGAGCGGCCGGCCCTGCTGGCCAGGGGAACCGAGCTCGCCGAGTCCGCCACCCAGGTGTGGGACCGCGCCACCGCGCGACCGGGCAACGACGGGCCCGAGTCGACGGCCTGGCTCGCGCGCGCCGGGGCTGAGGCGCTGCGCCTCCAGTGGCTCGGCGGGGCAGACGTCGACCCTGTTCGCCTGGTCGAGGCGTGGCAGGGTGCGGTCGACGCGTTCGAGGCCTACGGACATCCCTACGAGACGGCCCGGTCGAGGGCGCGCCTGGGCGCCTTCCTCAAGTCCGTCGGCGACCCGCGCGGGTCCGAGGAGCTGACTGCCGCGCTGGAGGTCGCCCAGCGCCTGGGGGCCGACCCCCTCCGGGCCGAGATCCGCCAGGGCGGGGGAGCGCGCGCCACCACGAAGGCCGCGTCGCGCCAGGGTGAGTCCCTGACCGCCCGCGAGGCCGAGATCCTCGCGCTGGTCGCCCTGGGGCGCAGCAACCGCCAGATCGGCACCCAGCTGTTCATCAGCGCGAAGACCGCGAGCGTGCACGTCTCCAACATCATCGCCAAGCTGGGGGTCACCGGCCGCGGCGAGGCCGTGGCGGTGGCCCGCGACCGCGGCCTGCTCGACTGACCTCGAGCGCGGTGCTCCGGAGGTTAGGTAGACCTTGCTAGGCAGGGGCACCAGCATTTACGTAACATCGGTGTTGTGAATATCCCCTCCGCCTCCGTGTCGCCCCGCGCGACCGATGCTCGGGGTCACGACGCGCCACTGGTGCTCGAGTCGCGCACCCGCGACCGGGTGCTCCAGGCGATCAGCGAACGGGGCCCGATCACCGCGGCCACGCTGGCCGACGACCTGGGCCTCACCGCACCCGCCGTGCGGCGCCACCTCGAGAACCTCGAGGAGGCCGGCCTGATCACCGCGCGCGAGCCGGCCCCCGGCATCCGCGGACGCGGACGTCCCGCCCGGTCCTTCGTGCTCAGCGACGCGGGCCACCACGCGCTCGAGTCCGACTACGACCACCTCGCCACCGAGGCGCTGCGCTTCCTGGCGCAGGAAGCCGGCGACGGGGCCGTGCGCCGCTTCGCCGAGAGCCGCGTCGCCGAGGTCGAGACCCGGTATGCCGCGCAGCTCGCCGCCGCGGGCACCAGCCGGGCCGCCCGGGTCGACGCCCTCGTCGCCGCCCTGACGCGCGACGGGTTCGCCGCCTCGGCCCGACCGGTCGGCGAGCCGGGCTCCCAGAGCCCCTTCACCGGCATACAGCTCTGCCAGGGGCACTGCCCCGTGCAGGACGCGGCCCGGGAATTTCCCGAGATCTGTGACGCTGAGACTGATGCGTTCTCGCGCCTGCTGGGCGTGCACGTCCAGCGGCTGGCGACGCTCGCGCACGGCGACCACGTGTGCACCACGTTCATCCCCACCAGCAAGCCATCCACCACACCTGTCACACCAACCGCTGTCACACCAACTGCAACTGAAGGGGCATCCACGCGATGAGCACCCACATCGAGGAGCTGAACCCGGGTCTGAAGGACCTGGGCCGCTACGAGTACGGCTGGGCCGACAGCGACACCGCTGGCGCGACCGCCAAGCGTGGCCTCAACGAGGACGTCGTGCGCGACATCTCAGGGCGCAAGAGCGAGCCCCAGTGGATGCTCGACCTGCGCCTGAAGTCACTGCGGCTGTTCGGCAAGAAGCCCATGCCCAACTGGGGCAGCGACCTCACCGGCATCGACTTCCAGAACATCAAGTACTTCGTGAAGTCCACCGAGAAGCAGGCGACCAGCTGGGACGAGCTGCCCGAGGACATCAAGAACACCTACGACCGCCTGGGCATCCCGGAGGCCGAGAAGCAGCGCCTCGTCTCCGGCGTCGCGGCGCAGTACGAGTCGGAGGTCGTCTACCACCAGATCCGCGAAGACCTGGAGGAGAAGGGCGTCATCTTCGTCGACACCGACACCGGCCTGCGCGAGCACGAGGACCTGTTCCGCGAGTACTTCGCATCGGTCATCCCGGCCGGTGACAACAAGTTCGCCGCGCTCAACACCGCGGTCTGGTCGGGTGGCTCGTTCATCTACGTGCCGCCGGGCGTCCACGTCGACATCCCGCTGCAGGCCTACTTCCGGATCAACACCGAGAACATGGGCCAGTTCGAGCGCACCCTGATCATCGCCGACGAGGGCTCGTACGTGCACTACGTCGAGGGCTGCACCGCGCCGATCTACAAGTCCGACTCGCTGCACTCCGCGGTCGTCGAGATCATCGTGAAGAAGAACGCCCGCGTGCGCTACACGACCATCCAGAACTGGTCCAACAACGTCTACAACCTCGTCACCAAGCGGGCGACCGCCGYCGAGGGCGCGACGATGGAGTGGATCGACGGCAACATCGGCTCCAAGGTCACCATGAAGTACCCGGCCGTCTTCCTCCTCGGCGAGCACGCCAAGGGCGAGACGCTGTCGATCGCCTTCGCGGGCGAGGGCCAGCACCAGGACGCCGGCGCCAAGATGGTCCACGCCGCTCCGAACACCTCGAGCACCATCGTCTCCAAGTCGGTGGCCCGTGGTGGTGGCCGCACGTCCTACCGGGGTCTCGTGCAGATCCTCGAGGGCGCCCACGGCTCCCGGTCGAGCGTCGTCTGCGACGCGCTGCTGGTCGACACCATCAGCCGCTCCGACACCTATCCCTACGTCGACATCCGCGAGGACGACGTGACGATGGGCCACGAGGCGACCGTCTCCAAGGTGTCCGAGGACCAGATGTTCTACCTCATGTCCCGCGGGATGACCGAGGAGGAGGCCATGGCCATGATCGTGCGCGGGTTCGTCGAGCCCATCGCGCGCGAGCTGCCGATGGAGTACGCCCTCGAGCTGAACCGCCTGATCGAGCTTCAGATGGAAGGAGCCGTAGGTTGAGCCTGCTGGCCCAGAAGAACCCCGATGCGCCGGTGGGGTCCCACGAGGACTCCGCCGTCGCGTTCGTCCCCGACCAGTCGCGAGCCGAGCGCAAGACCTCCTATGCCGTGGACGACTTCGCCGTCCCCGGAGGCCGTGAGGAGGAGTGGCGGTTCACCCCCGTCGACCGCCTCGCGTCGCTGTTCCAGGTCGCACCGACCGACACCGGGAAGGTCACGGTCGACGTGCAGTCGCCGGCTGGCGTGACGGTGTCGCAGGTCGACCCCCGGTCCGCCGGCGTGCTCGTGCCGGCCGACCGCGCGTCCGTGGTTGCCTTCGCCGGCGAGGCGCAGGCGACCCGGGTGAGCATCCCGGCCGAGGCCGAGCTCACCGAGCCGGTGCACATCACCATCACTGCCACTGACCTGGCGCGCGTCAACGGCCACCTGGTCGTCGACGCAGGGCAGCACAGCAAGGCCACCGTCGTGCTGACGCACCGCGGCTCGGCCGAGTGCGGCGCCAACGTCGAGATCCGGGTCGGCGACGGCGCGGACCTCACCTTCGTCACCGTGCAGGAGTGGGACGACGACGCGCTCCACGTCACCCAGAACGACGCGCTGATCGGCCGCGACGCCCGCCTGCGGCACATCGCCGTCACGCTGGGCGGCGAGATCGTCCGCGTCTCCACCAACGCGCGCTACTCGGGCCCTGGTGGCTCGTTCGTAGGCCTCGGCGTCTACTTCGCCGACGCCGGTCAGCACCAGGAGCACCGTCTCTTCGTCGACCACGAGGCGCCGCACTGCCACTCGAACGTCGAGTACAAGGGCGCCCTCCAGGGCGACACCGCCCACACCGTCTGGGTCGGTGACGTCCTCATCCGCGCCAGCGCCGAGGGCACCGACACCTACGAGCTCAACCGCAACCTCGTCCTCACCGAGGGTGGTCGCGCCGACTCGATCCCGAACCTGGAGATCGAGACGGGCGAGATCGTCGGGGCCGGACACGCCTCGGCCACCGGTCGCTTCGACGACGAGCAGCTGTTCTACCTGCAGGCCCGGGGCATCCCCGAGGACGTCGCCCGCCGCCTCGTCGTCCGTGGCTTCTTCGCGAGCATCGTCGCGCGGATCGGCGTGCCCGAGATCTCCGAGCACCTGATGGAGGTCATCGACGCCGAGCTCGGTGCGGTGCCCGGCATCGCCACCGAGGACGTCGCGTGAGCGCCGCCCCCGAGCTGGTCACCGACGACGCCGACTTCGTGCGGGTCTGCCGCGTGGACGAGCTGCCGGAGAAGGGTGCGGCCGCGGCCGACATCAACGGCACCATCGTCGCGATCATCCGCACCGAGACCGGTTCCATCCACGCGGTCGACGACACCTGCAGTCACGCGAACGTCTCCCTCTCCGAGGGTGAGCTCGACGGCTGCACGCTGGAGTGCTGGCTGCACGGCTCGCGGTTCGACATCCGCACGGGTGAGCCCTCGGGCCCGCCCGCGATCATCCCCATCAACGTCTACCCGGTGCGGGTCGAGAACGACGAGGTCTTCGTCGGCACGACCCCCATGAACGCCTGACGTCTTCGAACAGAATGAGGAACTGAATCACCATGGCAACACTTGAGATCCGCGGCCTGACCGTGACCGTCGACGTCGAGGAGGGCACCAAGGAGATCCTGCGCGGTGTCGACCTGACCGTGAGGTCGGGGGAGACCCACGCGATCATGGGCCCCAACGGCTCGGGCAAGTCCACGCTGGCCTACTCGATCGCCGGGCACCCGAAGTACACCGTCACCGGCGGCACCGTGACCCTCGACGGCGAGGACGTGCTGGCCATGAAGGTCGACGAGCGCGCCCGCGCGGGCCTGTTCCTCGCGATGCAGTACCCCGTCGAGGTCCCCGGCGTGACGGTGAGCAACTTCCTGCGCACCGCCAAGACCGCGATCGACGGCCAAGCGCCCAAGCTGCGCACCTGGGTCAAGGACGTCAAGGGCTCGATGGACGCCCTGCGGATGGACCCCGCGTTCGCCGAGCGCAACGTCAACGAGGGCTTCTCCGGTGGCGAGAAGAAGCGCCACGAGATCCTCCAGATGGAGCTGCTCAGGCCGAAGGTCGCGATCCTCGACGAGACCGACTCCGGTCTCGACGTCGACGCCCTGCGCATCGTCTCCGAGGGCGTCAACCGCGCCAAGGAGGGCACCGACGTCGGCGTCCTGCTGATCACGCACTACACGCGCATCCTGCGCTACATCAAGCCCGACTTCGTGCACGTCTTCGTCGACGGCAAGATCGTCGAGGAGGGCGGCCCCGAGCTGGCCGACCGCCTCGAGGCCGAGGGCTACGACCGCTACCTCGCCACCCAGGCCTGAGGGCCGACCACGAGCCACCGGCAGCTGTCATGAGCGCAACGACCTTCACCGACGCGGAGCTGGCCCGGATCCGGGCCGGGTTCCCGATCCTGTCGCGCACGGTGCGAGACGGGAAGCCGCTCGTCTACCTCGACTCCGGGGCGACGTCGCAGCGGTATGCCGGTGCGCTCGACGCCGAGCGCGCCTTCAGCGAGCAGGTCAACAGCGCCGTGCACCGCGGAGCCCACCAGCTCAGCGAGGAGGCCACGGACGCCTACGAGGGTGCGCGCGCCACGGTGGCCCGGTTCGTCGGGGGAGCGGACGAGGAGGTGGTGTTCACCAAGAACGCCACCGAGTCCCTCAACCTCGTGGCCTACGCGTTCTCGAACTCCGTGGCGGGCCAGGCCAAGGACCCCCGGCTCGACCTGCACGAGGGCGACGAGATCCTCATCACCGAGATGGAGCACCACGCCAACCTCGTGCCGTGGCAGGAGCTGGCCCGGCGCACCGGCGCGACACTGCGCTGGATCGGCGTCACCGACGAGGGCCGGCTCGACCTCGAGGGCGTGCACGGACCTGCGCTCGGCGAGCTGCTGACCGAGCGCACCAAGGTCTTCGCGTTCACCCACGTGTCCAACGTGCTCGGCACCATCAACCCGGTCCGCGAGCTCACCGCCGCAGCCCGCGCGGTCGGGGCGCTCACCGTCCTGGACGCCTGCCAGTCCGCGCCGCACCTGCGGCTCGACGTGGCCGACCTCGGTGTCGACTTCGCGGCGTTCTCCGGCCACAAGATGTTCGGGCCCACGGGCGTCGGCGCGCTGTGGGGTCGTCGCGAGCTGCTGCACGCCATGCCGCCGTTCATCACCGGTGGCTCGATGATCGAGACGGTCCGGATGGAGGCGACCACCTACGCCCCGCCGCCGCAGCGCTTCGAGGCCGGGTCGCCCAACTCGGCTCAGGTCGTGGGTCTCGGTGCCGCCATCGACTACCTCGACGAGCTCGGCCTCGACCGCATCGCCGCCCACGAGCACGCCCTCACCGAGCGCCTGCTGGCCGGCCTGGCGCAGCGCCCGTGGGTGCGGGTCGTCGGACCCGCCGTCGCAGTCGACCGGGTCGGGGCCGTCGCCTTCGACGTGCAGGGGGTGCACGCCCACGACGTCGGGCAGGTGCTCGACGACGAGGGCGTCGCGGTCCGCGTGGGCCACCACTGCGCGTGGCCGCTGCACCGCCGGATGGGCGTCACCGCCACGACGCGGGCCACCCTCGCCGCCTACACCACGCCGGCCGAGGTCGACACCATGCTCGACGCGCTCGACCGGGTGCCCGCGATCTTCGGGGTGGCCAGCTGATGGACCTCTACCAGGAGCTCATCCTCGAGCACTCCAAGCGACCGCACCACGCCGGGCTGCGCGAGCCGTTCGGCGCCGAGGTCCACCACGTCAACCCCACCTGCGGCGACGAGGTCACCCTGCGCGTCCACGTCGAGGGCACCGGTGCCGGTGCCGTGGTCCGCGACATCTCCTACGACGCACTCGGCTGCTCGATCTCGATGGCCTCCACCAGCGTGCTGGCCGAGGAGGTCATCGGGCACACCGTGGCCGAGGCGATGACCACCCACGAGGCGATGCGCGCCATGCTCACCTCCAAGGGCGCGGACGTCGGTGACGAGGAGCTCATCGGTGACGGCGTGGCCTTCGCCGGCGTCAGCAAGTACCCAGCACGCGTGAAGTGTGCTCTGCTGGGATGGATGGCCTTCACCGACGCGTTGCACCAAGCAGGCATCGACACCACCAGCACGACGACCAGCAAGGACGAGTCATGAGTGACACCACCACTGCCACCCCCAACGTCGCCGACGTCGAAGAGGCCATGCGCGACGTGGTCGACCCCGAGCTCGGCATCAACGTCGTCGACCTCGGGCTCGTCTACGGCATCACCGTCGACGCCCAGCGGCACGCCGTCCTCGACATGACCCTCACCTCGGCGGCCTGCCCGCTGACCGACGTGATCGAGGACCAGACCGCGCAGGCGCTCGAGGGCCTGGTCGCGTCCTACCGCGTCAACTGGGTGTGGATGCCGCCGTGGGGCCCGGACAAGATCACCGACGACGGCCGCGAGCAGCTGCGCGCCCTCGGGTTCAACCTCTGAGCCCTTCCCCGCCTGACCCCCGGCCCCGCGTGGTCGAGGTCGCTCCCGAGCGGATCGACGGCTGGCTCGAGCGCTTCGCCGCCAACAACGCGGGAGCCGAGTCGCCCCAGCGGGTCACCGGACGGGAGGACTTCCCGCACGACCCGGTCGGGGTCCTCCTCATCCGTCGCGGTGGGTATGCCGTGGGGCTGGCCCAGGGGCCCGCGTTCAGCGAGTCCAAGGTCGGCAAGCGCCACGTCCAGTCCCGGACCGCCGCCGGCGGCTGGTCCCAGCAACGCTTCGCCCGGCGACGCGGCAACCAGGCCGACGAGCTGGTGCGCGCCGTCACCGAGCACGCGCTGCGGATCCTGCCGCGCGGCATACCCCGTGGTCTGGTCGTCGGGGGAGACAAGGCGCTGGTGCGCGCGGTGCTCGACGACCCCAGGCTGGCGCACCTCGACGCGCTCCCGCGACGCGAGCTCTACGACCTCCCCGACCCCAGGCGCGGTGTCCTGGAGGACGCCCTGCGCCGCGGCCGGGCCGTTCGGGTGACCATCGAGGACTGACCTGTCGCATGATGGCGGCATGGCGAAGTACAAGGTCAACCGTGCAGCCGTCCGGCACTGCCGCGACCTGATCAAGGCCGGCGACGTCGTGCTCGACAGCGAGTGGGGCGCGGTGCAGCCCGACGCGGACACCGAGAACGGGTTCCTCGAGGAGCACGGCTGGGACGAGTACCCGCTCTGGTTCCTCGGGCTCACCGAGGGCGCCAACGACGAGACCAAGGCGCGGCACGCCTTCGCCTACGGCGACTTCACGAAGGTCCACCGCAGCGGCCTCATCGCGTGTGTCTACCGGGCCGCGGAGTGGCGCCACAAGGACGTCGAGCTGGCGGCGCACCGCCTGCTGCAGGAGCTCGACAAGGCGCACCCGGGCGCCAAGGGCGACTGAGCCGCCGCGACCTGGGCTGCGACCTGGGCGGAGGGTCGACTACTCGACCGTGTCAGGGCTCAGGGTGTCGCACTGGTTGAGGTCGCCCGACGTGTAGCCGGTGGTGAACCACTTCTGGCGGGCGGCGGCCGAGCCGTGGGTCCACGACTCGGGGCTGACCCTTCCCTGGGTCTTCTCCTGGATCCGGTCGTCACCCACCGAGGAGGCCGCAGACAGGGCGTCCTTGATGTCCTGGTCGGTCAGCGGCTTGAGGAACGCCACGTCGCCACCCTTCGTGCTCTCGCCCTTGGTCTCGGTGGCGTGGTTGGCCCAGACGCCGGCGAGGCAGTCGGCCATCAGCTCGATGCGCACCCCGCCGCTCTGCTCGCCCTTGGGGTCCTTCTGCGCCTCGTCCAGCAGACCGAGAAGGTCCTGCACGTGGTGGCCGTACTCGTGCGCCACGACGTACTCCTGGGCCAGCGGGCCGCTGCTCGACCCGAACTGGTCGCTGAGGATCTGGAAGAAGCTCGCGTCGATGTAGACCTGCTTGTCGAGGGGGCAGTAGAACGGCCCTACCTGGTTGCTCGCCGTGCCGCAGGCCGACTGGGTCGAGCCGTTGTAGAGGATCGTCGTGGCGGGGGTGTACTCGCGCTTGTACTTCGGCAGCTCCTGCGACCAGAACGTGTTGACGGCCAGGACGGTCGCCTTGACGCGGCAGGCGTCGCTCTTGTTGGCGTCGGCGCCGGTCTTGCAGTTGGCCAGCTCGGAGTCCTGCTCGGTGCCGCCGGGCTGGACCTGGCCCTGGTCGCTCCCGCCGCCACCGGGGTTCGTGGGCAGGTCGCTGGGGTTGATGCCGAAGATGAGCGCGATGATCAGCAGGATGATGCCGCCGATGCCGCCGCCGACGACCATGCCACCGGGGCCGCCGCCGCTGCCGCCGGACCCGACTTGTGAGCCGCCGATGTTGACGTCGTCGTTGAAGCTCATCTGGCCTCCGCGGTCGTGGGTGCGTCGCTCCCCGGTGCAGTTGTCCTGGCCGGGCAACTGTGCAAGTTAGACTAGTGATCTCAGCCTCTGAGCGGCGCATCCGCAACTCGTCGGAGCGCCCCCACCCCCGCCTGTGATGTCTGGAGTTCCGTCGTGATTGCCGCCAGTGGGATCGAGCTGCGTGCTGGGTCCAGGCTCCTGCTCGACGGCGCGACGTTCCGGATCGCTGCCGGCGACCGCGTCGGGCTGGTGGGCCGCAACGGCGCCGGCAAGACGACGCTCACCAAGGTGCTCGCCGGTCAGGGTCAGCCTGCCGCGGGTTCGGTGACCGCCACCGGCGAGGTCGGCTACCTGCCCCAGGACCCCCGCACCGGTGACCTGCACGTGCTGGCCCGCGACCGCATCCTGTCGGCTCGTGGCCTCGACCGGATCATCACGCAGATGCGGGAGGCGGAGGGCGCCATGGCGAGCGCCGACGACGAGACCCGCGACAAGGCGATGCGTCGCTACTCGCGGCTCGAGGCGGAGTTCACCGCCGAGGGCGGGTATGCCGCGGAGTCCGAGGCGGCGACCATCGCCAGTGCGCTGTCGCTCGAGGAGCGGGTGCTGGGGCAGCCCCTGGGGACGCTGTCCGGTGGCCAGCGCCGACGCGTCGAGCTGTCGCGGATCCTGTTCTCCGGTGCCGCGACGCTGCTGCTCGACGAGCCCACGAACCACCTCGACGCCGACTCGATCGGCTGGCTGCGCGACTACCTCAAGGGCTACCAGGGCGGGCTGGTCGTGATCAGCCACGACGTCGAGCTGCTCGACGCCGTGGTCAACCGGGTGTTCCACCTCGATGCCAACCGCGGGGAGCTCGACCTCTACAACGTGGGCTGGAAGCCGTACCTCCAGCAGCGCGAGACCGACGAGCGGGCCCGCAAGCGCGAGTACGCCAACGCGACGAAGAAGGCCGCCGCGCTGATGGAGCAGGCCGAGAAGATGCGGGCCAAGGCGACCAAGGCGGTGGCCGCCCAGAACATGATCAAGCGCGCCGAGCGGATGCTCGCGGGAGTCGAGGGGGAGCGGACCAGCGACAAGGTCGCCAAGCTGCGGTTCCCCGACCCCGCACCCTGTGGCAAGACGCCGTTGCGTGCCTCGGGACTCTCGCGCTCCTACGGCAGCCAGGAGGTCTTCACCGACGTCGACCTGGCGATCGACAGGGGTTCGAGGGTCGTCGTGCTGGGCCTCAACGGCGCCGGCAAGACCACCCTGCTCCGCATGCTCGCGGGGGCCGACGAGCCCGACACCGGCCAGGTCGAGCCCGGGCACGGACTCAAGCTCGGCTACTACGCCCAGGAGCACGAGAACCTGGACATCACCCGCACCGTGCTCGCCAACATGAAGACGGCCGCGCCGGACTCGTTCGGCGAGACCGAGGTGCGCAAGGTGCTGGGGTCGTTCCTCTTCAGCGGTGACGACGTCGACAAGCCGGCCAGCGTGCTCTCCGGTGGCGAGAAGACCCGGCTCTCCCTGGCCATGCTGGTCGTCTCCAGCGCCAACGTCCTCCTGCTCGACGAACCCACGAACAACCTCGACCCCGCGTCGCGCGAGGAGATCCTCGGCGCGCTGCGCACCTACAAGGGCGCCGTCGTCCTCGTGACGCACGACGAGGGCGCGGTCGAGGCGCTCGAGCCGGAGCGGATCCTGCTGCTGCCCGACGGCGTCGAGGACCACTGGGGCCAGGACTACCTCGACCTCATCTCGCTGGCCTGAGCCCGAGTCCGGCCGCGCGGCACCCCGCGCGTCCGCCCGCGGCATACCCACCGGATTGGTGGGGATTGCGGTCGGATAATGGACGGTTATGCATCGCATAAGCAAACTGGCAGAATGGTGGGGTGACGCAGACCCCGATCCGTCCCCAGCGGCAGGCAGGCAAGGCCACCGGCGCCTGGGCCGACGGCGATCGCACGCCACTGAACGCCAACGAGGAGTTCAAGCAGGCCGACGACGGCCTCAACGTGCGGGCCCGCATCGAGGAGGTCTACGCCAAGAAGGGCTTCGCGAGCATCCCGGGTGAGGACCTGCGTGGCCGCATGCGGTGGTGGGGTCTCTACACGCAACGCAAGCCCGGCATCGACGGCGGCAAGACGGCGACCCTCGACCCCAGCGAGCTCGACGCGGAGTTCTTCATGCTGCGCGTCCGCAGCGACGGCGGGGCGCTCGACGCCGACCAGCTGCGCACGGTCGCCGAGATCAGCCGCGAGTTCGCGCGCGACACCGCTGACGTCACCGACCGGCAGAACATCCAGCTGCACTGGATCCGGGTCGAGGACGTGCCGGAGATCTGGCAGCGCCTCGAGGCAGTCGGCCTGACCACTGCCGAGGCCTGCGGCGACACCCCACGGGTCATCCTCGGCTCGCCGGTCGCCGGCATCGCGGCCGACGAGGTGCTCGACGGCACGCCGGCGGTGCGCCAGATCCTCGACCGCTACATCGGCAGCCCGGAGTTCTCCAACCTGCCCCGCAAGTTCAAGACCGCGATCTCCGGCAGCCCCAGCCTCGACGTCGCCCACGAGGTCAACGACATCTCGTTCGTCGGGGTCGAGCACCCCGAGCACGGCCCGGGGTTCGACGTCTGGGTCGGCGGTGGACTCTCCACCAACCCGATGTTCGCGCAGCGCCTGGGCGCCTGGGTGCCGCTCGAGGACATCCCCGACGTCTGGAAGGGCGTCGTCTCGATCTTCCGCGACTACGGCTACCGCCGGTTGCGCAACCGCGCCCGGCTGAAGTTCCTGATGGCCGACTGGGGAGCCGAGAAGTTCCGCGACGTCCTCCAGAACGAGTACCTCAAGCGCGTGCTCCTCGACGGCCCGGCGCCCCCGGCGCCCAGCGCCCACCGCCGCGACCACGTGGGCGTGCACCCCCAGCAGGACGGCAACTTCTGGGTCGGCGTCGCCCCGATCGCCGGCCGCGTGAGCGGCACGACCCTGTCTGCCGTCGCCGAGCTGGCTGCCAAGCACGGCTCGGGTCGGGTGCGGCTCACCGCCCACCAGAAGCTGCTCGTGCTCGACGTGCCCCAGAAGCAGGTCGCAGCCCTGACGGCGGCCCTGGACGAGATCGGTCTCCCGGCCGCCCCGAGCGAGTGGCGGCGCGGTCTCATGGCGTGCACCGGCATCGAGTTCTGCAAGCTGGCCCTCGTCGAGACGAAGGCGCGGGCCCACACCGTCATCGCCGAGATGGAGCGGCGCCTGCCCGACTGGGACGTCCCGTTCTCGATCCACATCAACGGCTGCCCCAACTCGTGCGCCCGCACCCAGGTCGCCGACGTGGGCCTCAAGGGCATGGTGCAGACCGACGACGACGGCAACCTCGTCGAGATCTTCCAGGTGCACCTCGGGGGTGGGCTCGGCACCGAGCCCCAGCTCGCCCGCAAGACCCGCGCGCTCAAGGTCCGCGCCGAGGACCTGCCCGACTACGTCGAGCGCCTCGCCGGCCGCTTCGTCGCGCAGCGCGAGGACGACGAGTCGTTCGCGCACTGGGCCCACCGCGCCGAGGAGGACGACCTGCGATGAGCGACAGCCCCCGCGCCAGCATCATCTACTACTGCCCGTTCTGCGCCGAGGAAGACCTCCGCCCGGTCGAGGAGCCCCAGGGCGGGTGGCGCTGCAACGCCTGCGCCCGCGTCTTCACCGTGCAGATGGCCACGCTCGACACGACCCGCATCCCGGGTCGCCTCCGCGAGGAAGCCGAGCTCCGGGGAGGAGTGGAAGCGTGAGCACGACCACCGACACCCGTTCCGTCGAGGAGCTGAGGGCCCTGGCCCAGTCAGGCGAGGAGCGCTTCGGCGCGCTGGAGACGCAGGGCGACGCCGCGGCATACGAGCATCGCGTGGAGGTGGCGCGGGAAGCGCTGCGCTGGGCGCACGAGACGTTCGGCGAGCACCTGACCGTGGCGTCGTCGATGGGCGACGAGGTGCTGGTGCACCTCGTCGGGACGACCATCCCCGGAGCCGACGTGTTCTTCCTCGACACCGGCTACCACTTCGTCGAGACGCTCGGCACCCGGGACGCCTACGAGGCCATGCTGCCCCTGAACATCCGCACCATCCTCCCGCTGCTGACCGTGCCCCAGCAGGACGAGAAGTACGGCGCCAAGCTGCACGACCGCGACCCGAACGCGTGCTGCGCGATGCGCAAGGTGGAGCCGCTCAACCGCGCGCTGTCCACGCACCAGGCCTGGGTCACCGGCATGCGCCGCGTCGACGCCCCGACCCGCACCGACATCGGGGTCGTCGGCTGGGACGAGAAGCGCGAGATGGTCAAGCTCAACCCGATCGCGGGCTGGTCCGACGACGACGTCGACCGCTACGTCGCGGAGCACGGGGTCTTCCTCAACCCGTTGCGCCAGGAGGGCTACGCCTCGATCGGCTGCGCCCCCTGCACCCGCCCCGTCGCCGAGGGCGAGGACGCCAGGGCCGGCCGCTGGGCCGGTCAGGACAAGACCGAATGCGGGCTGCACACATGACGACTGCCGCGCGGGCGTTGCCCGACCACTTCACCCTCGACCACCTCGACCACCTGGAGTCTGAGGCGATCCACATCTTCCGGGAGGTGGCCGGGGAGTTCGAGCGACCGGTCATCCTGTTCTCGGGAGGCAAGGACTCGGTCGTCATGGTGCACCTGGCGCTCAAGGCGTTCGCGCCCGGGCCGCTGCCGTTCGCGCTCCTGCACGTCGACACCGGCCACAACTTCCCGGAGGTGCTCGACTACCGCGATGCGACGGTGGAGCGGCTGGGGGTGCGGCTCGTCGTCGCCCACGTGCAGGACTACATCGACGACGGCCGGCTGCGCGAGCGACCTGACGGCACCCGCAACCCGCTGCAGACCGTCCCGCTGCTCGACGCCATCGAGGCCGGCAAGTTCGACGCCGTCTTCGGCGGCGGCCGCCGCGACGAGGAGAAGGCCCGCGCCAAGGAGCGCGTCTTCAGCCTCCGCGACTCGTTCGGGGCCTGGGACCCGCGTCGACAGCGACCCGAGCTCTGGGACCTCTACAACGGCAAGCACGCACCGGGAGAGCACGTCCGCGTCTTCCCGCTCTCCAACTGGACGGAGCTCGACGTCTGGCGCTACATCGAGCGGGAGGGGATCGCCCTGCCCGACCTCTACTACGCCCACGAGCGCGAGGTGTTCGCCCGTGACGGCATGTGGCTATCGCCCGGTGACTGGGGCGGTCCACAGGGCTCCGAGCGGGTCGAGAGCCGGACGGTCCGCTACCGCACCGTTGGCGACATGAGCTGCACCGGCGCCGTCGACTCCGCCGCGGCCGACGTGGCCGGGGTGATCCTCGAGCTCGCGGCGTCCCGCCTCACCGAGCGGGGCGCGACCCGGGCTGACGACCGGATGTCCGAGGCTGCCATGGAGGACCGGAAGAAGCAGGGGTACTTCTGATGACTGCGACCCGTGAGGCGGATGCTGCCGTGACCCTCGCCACCGCTGACGACCTGGCACCCGCGCACCGTCACGACCTGCTCAGGCTGGCCACCGCCGGCTCGGTCGACGACGGCAAGTCGACGCTCGTGGGCCGGCTGCTCTACGACACGAAGTCGGTCCTCGCCGATCAGCTCGACGCGGTCGAGCGGGTCAGCCGGGAGCGGGGTCTGGACGCCGCCGACCTCGCCCTGCTGACCGACGGCCTCCGGGCCGAGCGCGAGCAGGGCATCACCATCGACGTCGCCTACCGCTACTTCTCGACGGCGACGCGTTCCTACGTGCTGGCCGACACGCCGGGACACGTGCAGTACACCCGCAACATGGTCACGGGCGCCTCCACCGCCGAGCTCGCCCTGATCCTCATCGATGCCCGCCACGGGGTCGTCGAGCAGACCCGCCGCCACCTGGCGGTCACCGGGCTGCTCGGGGTGCGTCACGTCGCGGTGGCCGTCAACAAGATGGACCTGGTCGACTGGTCGCAGGAGCGGTTCGACGAGATCGTGGCCGAGTTCGCCCGCCACGCAACGCGGTTCGGCATAGAGGACGTCGTGGCCGTGCCCGTCTCGGCCCTCTTCGGCGACAACGTCGTGGACCGCACCGACCGGGCCGGCTGGTACACCGGACCCACCCTGCTCGAGCACCTCGAGTCCGTGCCCGTCGGCACGGACCCGTCGGCCCAGCCCCTGCGCATGCCGGTGCAGTACGTCATCCGTCCGCAGAGCGCCGAGCACCGTGACTACCGCGGGTATGCCGGTCGGCTGGCCTCCGGGGTGGTGCGCCCCGGCGACGAGGTCACGGTCCTGCCCGGTGGTGCCCGCACCACCGTCGCCGGCATCGACCGCGCTCGAGCCGACGGTTCGCTGGAGTCGCTCGACGTGGCCTTCGCGCCGCAGTCGGTGGTGCTCCGCCTGACCGACGACCTCGACGTGTCGCGGGGCGACCTGCTCGCCGCCGCAGACGAGCCGAGCCTGACGACCCGCAACCTGTCCGGCACCGTCGCAGTGCTGTCGGAGCGTCCGCTGCGCCAGCGTGACCGGGTGCTGCTCAGGGTCGGCACGCGCACCGTCCGAGCCCTCGTCGACGACGTCGTGGACCAGCTCGACATCGCGACCATGGAGCAGCGGACTGCCCCGGATGGCTTGGCGCTCAATGCGATCGGCCGCGTGCGCATCCGCCTCGCGGACGACATCGCGATCGACGACTACCGCACGCTGCGCCGGACCGGCGCCTTCCTGCTCATCGACGACGCAGACGGCTCCACCCTGGCCGCAGGCATGGCGGACGCCCCGGACCGCAGCATCGGTGAGGGCATCTGATGGGCTCGCCGTCCTACCCCCTGACCCTCGACCTCACCGGTCGCAGGGTCGTCGTGGTCGGGGGAGGGCCGGTCGCAGCCCGGAAGGCCTCGGCCCTGGTCGAGGCCGGGGCCCTGGTCGACGTCATCGCCCCCTTCGTCTGCGAGGACCTCGCCGCCCTCGTCTCCGCTGGCCGGCTCGGCTGGCAGGAGCGCGACTACGTGGCCGGCGACCTGCTCGACCCCACGGCTGCGTGGCTGGTCCACACGGCCACCGGAGAGCCGCAGGTCGACGCCCAGGTCGCGCGTGAGGCCGAGGCCGCACGCATCTGGTGCGTCCGCGCCGACGACGCCACTGCCTCGACTGCGTGGACCCCTGCGGTCGCGCGGGGGACCGCAGGCACGGCCAGCGAGGGGCTGACCGTTGCCGTGAGCGCTGGTGCCGACCCACGACGGGCCACGGCTGTCCGCGACGCGGTGCTCGCGGCCCTCGAGAGCGGCACCCTGCCGGTCCGCCGGGTCCGGCGCGCGGAGTCGGCCGATGCGGACGGCGCACCCGTCAGCGTGGGTCGCGTGGCGCTCGTGGGCGGTGGCCCCGGAGCCGAGGACCTCATCACGGTGCGCGGACGAGCCCTGCTGGCCGCTGCGGACGTCGTCGTCACCGACCGGCTGGGCCCGCGCGGGCTGCTCCGGACGCTCGCCTCCGAGGTCGAGGTCGTCGACGTCGGCAAGACCCCCGGCAACCACCCGGTCACCCAGGAGCGCATCAACGAGCTGCTGGTGCACCACGCCCGGCTCGGCAAGCGGGTGGTGCGGCTCAAGGGCGGCGACCCGTTCGTCCTCGGCCGGGGTGGCGAGGAGGCCATGCACTGCCTCGCTCACGGCGTGCCCGTCGAGGTCGTGCCCGGGGTGACGTCGGCCGTCTCGGTCCCTGCGGCAGCAGGCATCCCGGTGACCCACCGCGGCGTGGCGGCGTCCTTCGTCGTCGCGTCCGCGCACGAGGGCGCCGACCACGTGCTCGCGGCAGCCGCCGACGCGGCTCCCGACGCGACGCTCGTCCTCCTGATGGGCGTCACCCGACTCGCGGAGACCGCTGCGGCACTCATCGCCGCCGGGCGCCCCTCCGACACGCCGGTGGCCCTCGTGGAGCGCGGCTGGACGCCCGAGCAGCGCACGACGACCACCACGCTGGCCACCGCGGCGGCCGATGCCGAGGCGGCCGGCGTGCGGGCCCCGGCCGTCGTCGTCGTCGGTCAGGTTGTGGCCCTCCGAGAGCACCTCGGCGACCTCGCGGGGAGTAACGTCACGGCGTGACCACCGACACCGACATCGTGCTGCTCGCCCACGGCTCGCCGGACCCCCGGCACGCGCAGGGTGTCGAGACCCTGGCCACCCACGTGCGCGAGCTGGCTCCGCACCGGACCGTCCACACGGCATACCTCGACCACCACGGTCCCAACGCGACCGAGGCGGGCGCCGACCTCGGTGAGCACGTGGTCGTCGTCCCGGTGCTGGTCACGCCCGCCTACCACGCGAAGGTCGACGTCCCGGCCGCTGTCAACGAGCTCGCGGCCGCCTCCGGCTCCTCGGTCTCGCTTGCCGCCCCGCTCGGTCCCCACGAGCTGCTGCTGGAGGCCGTCGAGGAGCTGCTGGCCGCCGAGGGCATCGCCCCCGACCCCACCACCGCCGTTGTCCTGTATGCCGCGGGGTCGAGCGACAGCGAAGCCGTCGCCACCGTGGGCCACACCATCGCCGAGCACCCGCGCGCGGGCTGGGGTCCGTGGGGAGTGGCTGCCCTCGACGGCGGGTCGACCCTCGACCAGGTCCTGCGGCGGCTGCCCGACGAGGTCGAGCGCACGGTGGCCGTGTCGTTCACGGTGGCCGAGGGGGTCCTGCGCGACCGGATGGCCCAGCAGTGCGGCCGGGCCGGTGTGTCGATGGTGCCCGGTGCCCTGGCCCGCACGTCGGCGGCCGCCCACCTCGTCCTCGAGCGGGCGGATAGCCTGCCGGTGTGACCGACGCAGCCCAGCCCCACCCGCACCTGTCCGTCGCGCGTGACGGGGCCGTCCTCACCGTCAGTCTCGACCACCCGGACCGCCGCAACGCCCAGACCCCGAGCCTGTGGCTGGCCCTCGCGGAGCTCGCCACGAGTCTCGACCCCGACGTCCGGGTCGTCGTCCTGCGCGGCGAGGGACCGTCGTTCTCGGCCGGCCTCGACCGGGCGATGCTCGCACCCGGCGGGGTGCCCGGTGAGACCGACATGATCGCGATGGCCGTCGAGAGCGCCGAGGGAGCCGCAGACACCATCAAGTCCTTCCAGGGCGGCTTCTCCGCCTGGGCCGAGGTGCCGGCCGTGGTCGTGGCCGCAGTGCAGGGCCACGCGATCGGCGCCGGCTTCCAGCTCGCCCTCGCCGCTGACCTGCGCGTGGTGGCCGACGACGTCCAGTTCGCGATGCGCGAGACCTCGCTCGGGCTCGTGCCCGACCTGGGCGGCACCGGTCCGCTGGTCTCCCTCGTCGGGGTGGCCCGGGCCCTCGAGATCTGCGCCACGGGGCGGTTCGTGGGAGCGTCCGAGGCCGTCGCCATCGGCCTGGCCAACGTCGCGGTGCCTGCGGACGCGCTTCGGGAGACCACGGACGACCTCGTCGCGGCCCTGCTCGCCGCACCGGCGGCGGCGCTGCGCGAGCTCAAGCCACTGCTGCGCGGCGCGGTGGGGGCGGAGGGGGAGGCCCAGCTGCGGCTCGAGCGCGAGGCGCAGGGCCGGCTGCTGCACGGCATCGCCGGTCAGCTGGCCCGCTGACCAGCACCGACCTCGCCGTTGCGCGCTCGGCGCAATGTCGGTGCCCGGCCCCATGATGGGGAATGAGCCGTCGCCCGGGTGGCGTTCCACGGCCGTGAGCAGGAGACGCACGATGCACAGGAGTGAAGCCCCGTGAGCCACGCTGGCTGGATGGCCATGCGGTCGCTGACGCGCGACGACTCGGTCAAGGACCGCAAGCTCGCGCCCGGCACCGCCCGTCGGGTGGCGTCCTACGCCCAGCCGTTCCGTCGTGAGATCGGGCTGTTCCTCGTGCTGGTCGTCATCGACTCGGCGCTGGTCGTGGCCACCCCGCTGCTGCTCAAGGAGCTGATCGACAGGGGGATCACCCCGCGCGACCGCGGCGTCGTCATCGAGCTCGCCCTGGTCGTGGCAGCCCTGGCGGTCGTGAGCGGGGCCCTCACGCTCGTCGAGCGCTGGTTCTCGAGCCGGATCGGTGAGGGCCTGATCTACTCCCTGCGCACCGAGGTCTTCTCCCACGTGCTGCGTCAGCCGATCGCCTTCTTCACGCGCGCCCAGACCGGCGCGCTGGTCAGCCGGCTCAACAGCGACGTCATCGGGGCGCAGCAGGCGTTCACCTCGGTGCTGTCCAGCGTCGTGAGCAACGTCGTCTCCCTGGTCCTGATCATCGTCACCATGGCGACCCTGTCGTGGCAGCTGACGCTCGCGTCGCTGGCGCTGGTGCCCTTCTTCCTGCTCCCGGCGCGGCTCATGGGACGACGCCTGGCGGGGTTGACCCATGCCCAGATGGGCCTCAACGCCGACCTCGGCTCACGCATGACCGAGCGGTTCAACGTGGCTGGCGCGCTCCTCGTCAAGCTCTTCGGCGAGCCCCACCGCGAGGACCGCGAGTACGCCGAGCAGGCGGCCGGAGTCCGCGACATGGGTGTCCGGATCGCGCTCAACCGCAGCATCTTCTTCGTCGCCCTCACCCTCGTCGCGTCGCTGGCGACCGCCATGGTCTACGGCTTCGGCGGCCTGATGGCGGTGAGCGGTTCGCTCACCGTCGGCACGTTGCTCGCCCTCACGGCGCTGCTGGCACGGCTCTACGGCCCGCTCACCTCGCTGTCCAACGTGCGCGTCGACGTGATGACCGCCCTCGTCTCGTTCGAGCGGGTCTTCGAGGTGCTCGACCTCCAGCCCCTGGTCACCGAGCGCGTCGACGCCCGACCGATCCCCGCCGCGCCGGTGCGGGTCGAGCTGTCCGGCGTCGCGTTCCGCTACCCCTCGGCCGACGAGGTGTCGCTGGCCTCCCTCGAGAGCGTCGCGACCGGCGACCGCAAGGGCGGGGGAGTCGTGCTCAGGGACATCGGGTTCGTCGCCGAGCCGGGTCAGCTGGTGGCGCTGGTCGGCCCGAGCGGAGCCGGCAAGACGACCATCACGTCGCTGCTGGCGCGCCTCTACGACCCGTCGACGGGTTCGGTGCGGCTCAACGGGGTCGACCTGCGCGAGGCCACGCTGGAGTCCGTGACCCGCACCGTCGGGATGGTCACCCAGGAAGCCCACCTGTTCCACGACACCATCCGCGCCAACCTGCGCTATGCCGCTCCCGGGGCCACCGACGACGAGCTCGTCGACGCACTCAAGGCCGCACAGGTCTGGTCACTGGTGGGTTCGCTGCCCGAGGGGCTCGACACCGTCGTCGGAGACCGTGGACACCGGCTGTCCGGCGGCGAGAAGCAGCGACTGGCCCTCGCGCGGCTCCTGCTCAAGGGACCCGGCCTGGTCGTCCTCGACGAGGCCACTGCCCACCTCGACAGCGAGTCCGAGGCCGCGGTGCAGCGTGCCCTCGACACCGCCCTCGAAGGGCGGACGGCGATCGTGATCGCCCACCGGCTCTCGACCGTGCGTGGCGCCGACCAGATCCTCGTCGTCGACCAGGGGCGGATCGTCGAGCGCGGCACGCATCGCGAGCTGCTCGAGCGCGGCGGCCTGTACAACGACCTCTACACGACGCAGTTCGCCGACCAGGAGAGCCGCACGACTGACGTCCCGGCCTGACGCGACGAGCGGCTCAGGCGTCCTCCTCGTCCCAGATCCGCACCTTTCTGACCGGTCTGGGGGTGCCCTCGGGAGCGATCTGCTCGAGGCCCTCCCGGTACTCCCGTCGCGCCCCGAACCAGACCAGGACGAACCCGGCCACCATCCCCAGCCACCACTGGAAGGCGTAGGCCTGGTGCGGTCCGAGGTCGGTGTCGGGTGCCTCCAGGGCGGTCGGTCGCGGGGGAGCGGTCCCGTCCGGGAGACGCTCGACCTCGAGGATGACGTAGGCACCGAGCAGCGGGCTGCCGACCTGGCTGCTGGCCTCCGCGAGGTTGATGCTGGCCAGCTGGCCGCGGGGGAGTGACTTGCCCAGCGACGGCTCGGAGCGACGCAGCCATCCGGTCACGGTCAGGTCCCCGGTCGGTGCCGGGACCACATCGGGCAGGGTCTCGGCGGTCTGGGCGTTCTGGACCCAGCCGCGGTCCACGAGCACGGTGTCCCCGGAGGTGTCCCGGAAAGGCACGAGCACCTCGTAGCCGTAGGTGCCGTCGAACGGACGGTTCCGGACCAGGAGGGTGGCGTCCGCGGCATACCGGCCCTGCATGGTGATGCGGGTCCACTCGCGGGACAACGGCAGGGGGGCTGCCCCGAGCACGTCAGCGACCGGCTGCGGCTTCGCGTCGTAGTGGCTGTGGATCCGGTCGGCCCGCGCCGCCTTGGCCTCGTAGCGGTGCCACTGCCACTGGCCGAGGAAGTACGCGGCCACCGCGAAGGCCAGGGCGACCCCAAAGGCACCCAGCCACCGACGCGATGTGAGCACCTTGACCACTGCTTCACGGTACCCGGCTTAGGCTAGGGGGCATGACCGGCCTTCCCTTCCCCAGTGTGCGCGGTGACTCGCGCGCCCCGGCGGGGACCGTGGGCCTGCCCGACCAGCTCGGCCGGGTGGCGCGCGACCTGCGCGTCTCCGTGACCGACCGGTGCAACCTGCGCTGCCGCTACTGCATGCCCGCCGAAGGACTCCCGTGGCTGGCCAAGCCCGAGATGCTCACCGACGACGAGCTCGTGAGGGTCATCGGGGTCTTCGTCGGGCTGGGTGTCCAGCAGATCCGGCTCACCGGTGGCGAGCCCCTGCTGCGCAGGTCGCTGGTCGACGTCGTACGACGCGTCGCCGCCCTCGAGCCACGCCCGCGGATCGCCATGACCACCAACGGCATCGGGCTCGACCGGCTGGCCCAGCCGCTGGCCGACGCCGGACTCGACCGGGTCAACGTCAGCCTCGACACGATCGACCCGCAGGAGTTCGCCGACCTCACCCGTCGCGACCGGCTCCACGACGTCGAGCTGGGGCTCAAGGCCGCGGCCGCGGCGGGGCTGACTCCGGTGAAGGTCAACGCCGTCGCGATGCGGGGGATCAACGACCACTCGGTGGCCGACCTGCTGCAGTGGTGCCTCGACCGCGACTACGAGCTGCGGTTCATCGAGCAGATGCCGCTCGACGCCCAACACGGCTGGGACGCCTCGACGATGATCAGTGCCGACGAGATCCGCGAGCGCCTGACCGAGCGCTTCGAGCTGACGCCGCTGCCTGCCGCCGACCGGGGGAGTGCGCCGGCCGAGCGGTTCCTCGTCAACGGCGGGCCGGTCACGGTCGGCATCATCGCGAGCGTCAGTGCGCCGTTCTGCGCGGCCTGCGACCGCACCCGGCTCACCGCAGACGGCCAGGTGCGCAACTGCCTGTTCTCGCAGAAGGAGACCGACCTGCTCGGACCGCTGCGCGAGGGAGCCAGCGACGAGGAGCTCGGCGCGCTCATCCAGGGCGAGATGTGGCGCAAGCTCCCCGGCCACGGCATCGGGACGGCCGACTTCGTCCAGCCCGACCGGCCGATGTCGGCCATCGGCGGCTGACCGACCGCTGTCGCCGGGTCAGCCGCCCGGTCAGCCGGCGGTCTCGGGGATCGCGTCCGCTGCCACCGTCTCGACGAGGAAACCACGAATCGACAGGAACTCGCCGAGCGAGGTGCGGTGGTCGTCGCAGGCCAGCCAGACCTTCCGGCGCTCGGGCGTGTGCAGCTTCGGGTTGTTCCACAGGTGGGCCCAGGCGGCGGTGTTGCGGCACGCCTTCGCGCTGCAGACCAAGGACTCCATCAGTGACCGATCTGGTCGGGACCATCGCCCCGTGGGGTGACCGGCGCGGACGACCCCGGCGGCCGAGGGCGCACGGCGTTGGCCAGCACCACGGCGACGTAGGGGAGCACGATGGCTGCCACGGCGAAGCTGCCCCAGAGCCACCAGGGGGCGCCCTTGGTGGCGGTCACGGCAGCGAGGACGAAGCACACCGTGCGGATGCCCATGGTCACCAGGTAGCGGCGGATCCGGCCGGCCTGCTCATCGGCCAGTGACTCCGGCACCGACGTCACCGACTGCACGACGGGCTCGTCGTGGTGGTGGTGGCGGTGGAGGCGGGGCACATGTCCACGATAGGCGTCCTCGGATGCGGTGTACCCATGGGTAGTCGATAAGGTCGCGGCGAAGGCGCAGCGTGCGTGTGCGCCCGGCCCGGAGCATCGTCGAGAACCCCCGGAGGACATCCATGGCAGGACGCAACGTGCTGGTCACCGGCGGCAACCGCGGCATCGGTCTCAGCATCGCCACGGCCCTGATGGAGGGCGGCGACAACGTCGTCATCACCCACCGGTCGGGTGAGCCACCGGAGGGCCTGCGCGGTGTGCGCTGCGAGGTGACCGACTCGGCGTCCGTCGACCAGGCCTTCACCGAGGCCGAGGAGATCCTCGGCGGCCCGGTCGAGGTCCTCGTGGCCAACGCCGGGGTCACCCGCGACACCCTGCTGATGCGGATGTCCGACGAGGACTTCGACGTCGTCATCGACACCAACCTCGCCGGGGCCTTCCGCTGCGCGCGGCGCGCGGTCAAGGGCATGATCAAGCAGCGCCACGGCCGGATCATCTTCATCTCCAGCGTCGTCGGCCTCTACGGCTCGCCCGGCCAGACCAACTACTCCGCCAGCAAGTCCGGTCTCGTGGGGCTGGCCAGGTCCATCTCCCGTGAGCTCGGCGGCCGCGGCATCACCGCGAACGTCGTGGCGCCGGGCTTCATCGAGACCGACATGACTGCCGAGCTGCCCGAGGACCGCAAGAAGGCCTACCAGGCAACCATCCCCGCGGGACGGTTCGCCCAGCCGGAGGAGGTCGCGGCAGCGGTGCGCTTCCTCGCCGGTGACGACGCGGCATACATCACCGGTGCGGTGATCCCCGTCGACGGCGGGCTGGGCATGGGCCACTGAGCCCGCGCCCACGACTCAACCCACCCAACCCACAGCACCAGCACCAGCCCCAGCCCCCACACCCACAGCGAAAGGCACCCAGATGCTGCTCGAGGGCAAGAAGCTCCTGATCACCGGTGTCCTCATGGACTCCTCGATCGCCTTCCACGTCGCGAAGATCGCGCAGGAGCAGGGGGCGGAGGTGGTGCTCACGTCGTTCGGTCGCACGTTCAAGATCACCCAGACGATCGCCAAGCGGCTGCCCACCACGCCTCCCGTGATCGAGCTCGACGTCACCAACCAGGACGACCTGGACAGCCTCTCGGAGCGGCTCGGCGAGCACGTGGACCACCTCGACGGCGTCCTGCACTCCATCGGCTTCGCCCCCCAGGGCGCGTTCAACTTCCTCGAGGGCACCTTCGAGGACGTCGCGACGGCGATGCACGCCTCGGCCTACTCGCTGAAGTCGCTCGGGGTCGCGGCGCTGCCGATGATGAAGGACGGCGGCAGCATCGTGGGCCTGACCTTCGACGCGAAGTTCGCCTGGCCGGTCTACGACTGGATGGGCGTCGCCAAGGCTGCCTTCGAGTCCACCAACCGCTACCTCGCCCGTGACCTCGGACCGAAGGGCGTGCGCTGCAACCTCGTGGCCGCCGGACCGATCCGCACCACGGCCGCGAAGTCGATCCCCGGCTTCCAGACCTTCGAGGAGACCTGGAACGAGCGGGCGCCCCTCGGGTGGGACGTCAACAACGCCGTCCCGGCTGCACAGGCATGCGCTGTGCTGCTCTCCGACTGGTTCCCGGCGACCACGGGCGAGATCGTCCACGTCGACGGCGGCGTCCACGCGATGGGGCAGTGACCGCCGCCGCTACTAGGCTCGCCGCATGACGTCTTCCCCCGCCGTCGCCCAGCCCGAATCCCTCACCCAGCCCGCCGTTGCGGTGACGGAGGTCCGGGTCCTCGAAGGCCCGAACCTCTACTTCGCCAAGCCGGCGATCAAGGTGAGCCTCGAGCTGCCGGGTTACCTCGCGGCGGACGAGCGGACCCTCACCGACCTGGCCACCCGCGTGGGCATGCGCAGCGCGCGCCCGGGGGCCCCTGGCACCGAGCAGCGCCAGCGCTTCGTCATGCGCCTGGTCGAGCGGGCCGTGCGCCGGCTGGCCGCCGCGAGCGGCACCACGCGACTGGGTGTGCGGGTCCGTCCGGGCAGTGCCCCCGAGGCGGTCGTGATGGCCTTCGTATGGCGCCGACGCACCCGGGCGCGCGCGCTCGGGCAGGGTGTCGGCCCGGTCCTCCGGGCCTGGCTCGAGGGTGGCGACGTGATCGAGCAGGAGGGGCTGGTGGTCGGGCGCACCGAACCCGGTGACCGTCCGTCGATCCTCAAGCCGCAGATCCCCGTCGCATCGATCACGGGCACCAACGGCAAGACCACGACGACCCGCCTGCTCGGCCACATCGGCATGACCGCCGGGCTGCGGACTGCCTGGTCCTCGACCGACGGGGTCGTCGTCCAGGGCGAGGTCATCGAGGCGGGGGACTACTCCGGGCCGGCTGGGGCGCGTGGCGTGCTGACTGCCCCCGGCGTCGAGCTGGGCATCCTCGAGACCGCCCGGGGCGGCATGCTGCTCAAGGGAATGGGCGTCACCTCCAACGACGTCAGCGTCGTCACCAACGTCTCGGCCGACCACCTGGGCCTGCAGGGGATCGACACCGTCGACCAGCTGGCCGAGGTCAAGGCCATCATCACCAAGGCTACGAGGCCCGGCGGCTGGGTCGTGCTCAACGGCGAGGACCCGCGGGTCTGGTCCATGCGCAACGGCATCAAGGGCAAGCCGTGGGTCTTCACCCTGCGCGCCGACGCCCCGGCGATCCGTGAGTCACTCGACCTGGGCGGTCGGGCGATCACCGTGCTCGACGGGTCGATCACGGTCCTCCAGAACGGACAGGACCCGGACCGCCTGATCAGCATCCTCGACGTCCCTGCCACCCTGTCGGGGCTGTCGCACCACAACATCGCCAACGCCCTCGCTGGTGCAGCAGCCGCCCTGGGGCTGGGGCTTCCGCGGGCGGCGGTCGTCGAGGGGCTGCGCACCTTCGTCCCCGACGACAAGCTGAACCCGGGCCGGATGAACACCTACACCCTGCGGCGTGAGGACGGCGCGGCCATCACGGTCATCGTCGACCTCGCGCACAACGAGGCCGGGCTCGAGGCGCTCATGGACGTCGCGCACGGCCTCAAGGTGCCCGGCGGGCAGGTGCACCTGGGTCTCGGGCTGGCCGGCGACCGCACCGACGACCTGCTGGAGTCGATCGGCGAGGTAGCCGGCCTGCGGGCCGACCGGGTCGTCGCCGCCCACAAGGCGCACTACCTTCGCGGGCGCACGATGGAGGAGCTGGAGTCGCACCTGCGCGCGGGTCTCGCCCGCGCCGGGGTGTCCGACATCGACTCCTACGAGACCGAGCTGGGCGGTCTGCAGGCGCTCGTGCCGGGCGCAGCCGACGGCGACGTCGTGGCGCTCATGTGCCACGCCGAGCGTTCCCAGGTGGCGTCGTGGCTGGCCGAGCAGGGCGCCAGGGCCGACACCCCGGACGACATCCGCCGCAAGGTGGTGGCCGCGCGCGGTGAGCACGAGTTCGAGGCCCAGATCGCCGAGCTGTGGGAGCTGGCCGACGACCAGGAGCGGATCGACACCGCAGCCCGGCTGCGCAGCCAGCGCCCGGCTGACCCGCGGCTGGTCTTCGAGCACGCGAGTGCGCTCGACGCCGCGGGCAAGGAGCAGGACGCCATCCCGCTCTACCGCGCCTGCCTCGCAGCCGGTCTGCGCGAGCCGCAGCGGCACCGCGCCAGGATCCAGCTGGCGTCGAGCCTGCGGGTCGCGGGACAGCCCGAGCTCGCCTACTCGCTGCTGACCGAGCTCAGCGCCGAGCGCCCAGGCAGCGTCGCCGTCGAGGCCTTCCGTGCCCTTGCCGGAGTCGACAGCGGGCACGCCGAGTCGTCGGTCGCCGACCTCATCGAGGTGCTCCTGCACCACGCCGGTGACGAGGACGCCCTCGCCTACCAGCGTGCCCTGTCGGGGTATGCCGCGGAGCTGCGCGACCGCTGAGTTCATTCTTCCGMACTACTGGGGGTGGTCGTCAGGTGGTGGCCGGCTCGACCTCGGATGCCTCGGACACTGCGGCGTCGTCACCGGACTGCTGCGCCTCGGACTGCATCTCGACCGGGTCGAGGTCGGGGTCGCCGATGCCCTCCTTGTTGTGGGCACCCGCCTGGGCGTGCTTGGTCATCTGCTCGAGCTCGCCGAGCACCTCCGCGTGCTGGTCGACGCAGAGCACCACGACGTCGCCGGGGTTCGCGCGCGCCATGCAGTGCCGCACCGCGTCGACCTCGTTGAGGACGATCTCGACCTGGCGGCAGCGCACGCCCTCCTTGCCGATCTCGGCCTTGGCCCCCTCGGCGATGAGGTCGGCGGTCTGACCCGCCGGACGACCGCGCTTGCGCTCGTCCTCGCGCACCACGACCACGTCGAAGTGGCGCGCTGCCAGCGACCCGAGCTCGCGCATGTCGTCGTCCCGCCGGTCGCCCGCCGTGGAGATCATGCCGATGCGCGAGACCTTGCCGAGGTCGGACTGACCGGCCTTCAGGTCGGCATACGACTCGACGAACTCGCCGAGCACCCGCATGCCGGGGGCGTTGTGGCAGTAGTCGACGAAGACGTCGACGTTGTGCACGTTGACGAGGTTCATGCGTCCGGGGGAGAGGTAGTAGCTCGTCGTGAAGGTGCGCAGACCCTGGCGGATCTCGTGGAGCCCGGCGCCTGCGGCGAACGCCGCACCGGCTGCGGCCATGGCGTTGGCAACGTTGAACTTCGCCGTGCCACCGAAGGTCGACGGCAGGAGGTGGGTCCAGGCCAGCTGCATCGAGCGTCGTCCGTGCTTGATGACGATCATGTCGCCGCGGTCGGTGTGGTCGAGCACCACCGCGCGCCCGCCGCGACGGCAGTAGTCCTCGACGAACTCGCGGACCTTGCTGCCGGGCGGCTGCAACGAGAACCAGACGATCCCGCCGGAGCAACGCCGGCGCATCTTGCGGACGAGGTCGTCGTCGGCGTTGAGGACGGCAAAACCGTTGCGCGGCACCGCTTCCACGACGACGGCCTTGACGTCGGCCAGCTGCGCCAGGGTGTCGATGCCCTTCATCCCGAGGTGGTCCGGGGCGACGTTCGTGACGACGGCGACGTCGTTGCGGTCGTACCCCAGGCCCTCCCGGAGGATGCCTCCGCGCGCCACCTCCATCACGGCGAAGTCGACTCGCGGGTTCTGCAGGACCATCCGCGCGGACCGCGGACCCGAGGCGTCGGCCTTGTAGACCAGGCGCTCGTCGATGACGATGCCGTCCGTCGACGTCATGCCGACCTTGTGGCCGATTCCCTTGAAGATGTGGGCGATCATCCGCGACGTCGTGGTCTTGCCGTTGGTGCCGGTGACGGCGACGATCGGGACCCGCGACGGGGAGCCGGGCGGGAAGAGCAGGTCGACGACGGGCTTGGCGATGAACTGCGGCTCACCCACCGTCGGGTGCGTGTGCATCCGGAACCCCGGAGCGGCGTTCACCTCGCAGATCGCGCCACCCGTCTCGCGCACGGGGGAGGCGATGTCGGGACAGATGAAGTCGATGCCGGCGACGTCGAGCCCGATCATCCGAGCCGCTTCCTCGGCGATCTCGACGTTGTCGGGGTGGGCGTCGAAGGTCCGGTCGACCGAGATGCCACCGGTCGACATGTTGCCGGTCAGGGCGAGCTTGACCATCTGGTCCTTGGGCGGCACGTCGTCGAGCTCGAAGCCCTGGTCGCGCACCAGCCCGATCGCCGCGTCGTCGACCTTGATGCGGGTGAGCACCTTCTCGTGACCGACCCCGCGCCGCGGGTCTGCGTTGGTGATCTCGACGAGCTCGGTGACGGTGTGGGTGCCGTCGCCGACCACGTGGGCCGGGACGCGCTCCGCGATGGCCTGCATCCGGCCGCCCACGATGAGGCAGCGGTAGTCGCGGCCGGTGACGTGGGACTCCACGATGACGTAGCCACGTCGTGACTCGCCCTCGGCGATGACGAAGCTCGCCCTGACGGCTTCCTCGGTCGTGAGGTCGAGGCAGACCCCTCGGCCGTGGTTGCCGTCGAGCGGCTTCACCACGACGGGGTAGCCGATCCGCTTCGCGGCGGCAACCGCGCCGTCGGCGGTGCGCACGGTCTCCTGCTTGGGCACCGGCAGACCGGCGGAGCCGAGCAGTCGCGTCGTCATGTCCTTGTCGCTGGCGATGTCGACGGCGAGGGCGCCGGTCTTCGAGGTCATGGTGGCGCGGATGCGCTGCGCGTGGACGCCCTGCCCGAGCTGCACGAGGGACGCCGAGTTCAGGCGGATGTAGGGGATGTCGCGCGAGATCGCCTCTTCGAGGATGGCGCCGGTCGACGGCCCGAACGCGGTGCGCTGCGCGCGGCGCAGGAAGACGTCGAGCTCCTCGGGGAAGTCGAAGCCCTCCTCGGCCTGCACGAGGTGGTTGACGAGCCGGACGGCGAGCGTGCCGGCTGCGAGGCCGACCGCCTCGTCGGCGTAGTCGTAGATGACGTTGTAGACGCCGGTCTGGCCCTTGACCGCCCGGGTCTTGCCGCGACGCAGGTCGTGCCCGGCCTCCTGCTGGAGCTGCAGGGCGACGTGCTCGGCGACGTGGCCGAGCCAGGTGCCCTCGCGCATCCGCTCGATGAAGCCGCCCTTCACGCCCCGCGAGCAGGTGTGGTTCTGCAGGTTCGGCAGCAGCTCGACCAGCCGGTCGGTGAACCCGTCGATGGTGTCCGTGGGATAGGCCTCCAGGACGCCGAGGTCGACGATGAGGTGGATCGCCGGGCTGTACGACCAGATGTTCCCGCCGCGATAGACCCGCGACTCCACGATCGAGAGCTCGGGTGCAGCAGGACCAGCGGGGGTGGGGCGATCTGCCATGGGATCTCCTTGCGGGTCGGGCAGTGCGAGGCGGTGGGGTCAGGCCTTGGCCGTCGCGAGGGCCACCGCGACATCGGGGTGCTTCTCGACGAAGTCGACGAGGCAAACCTCCGAGAGGTCGAACGTAGCGCCTGCGGGGAGCGAGTGCACGACTGCGCCGGAGACCATGAGGGGTGCGCCCCGTCGGGCCTCGGGCGCGTCGGACTCGGCGCTGCGGCAGTCGAGGACGAAGGCGACCCCACTGCCGTGCACCGTGAAGAAGCGCCGGTCGCGGACCTCGATGGCGGTGTCCTCGTCGATGCCGACCCCGATCAGGTTGGGGGAGGCCGCCACCATCGACATGAGCCGGCCGTAGCGAGACCGCTGCGCGAAGTGCTGGTCGATGATGACGCCGTCGATCAGCCCCAGCCCGGCGGTGAGCTGGCCGTAGCGCTGCCGCGGTGTGACGCCCTCCTCGCCCATCGAGATCATGAACTGGCTCATGATCGAGGCACCGGCCGAGGTCCCGCCGATGACGGTGCCCCGCTCGTGGGCTCGGGTCAGGGCGTCGCCCAGCGGGGTGCCGGGGAACCGCTGGCTGAGCTTGAGCTGGCTGCCCCCGCTCATGAAGATGCCCGTCGCCTGGTCGAGCAGGGCGACCAGCTCCAGGTCGTGGGCCGAGACCCGGCTCGGCGGGTTCACGACCTGGATCTCGGGGGCGCCCAGGCGGGTGAAGACCTCGCGGTAGGACTCGACGACCTCGTTCTCGAACGACGACGCCGTGGGGATGAGGACGATCCGAGCGCGCTTGCCACCCGCGAGGCGCACGAACCGGCGGAGCACGGTCGCCTTGCCGACCCGGTCCTCTGCTCCGCCGATGATGAACAGGGTGGGGACCTTGCGGCCCTGCGTACGTGCCATTGCGTCAGCCTAGGAGTCAGGGGGTGGGGATCGGCGGAGCGGGGGTCGGCGTGCCGTCGGCCTCGTCCGCCTCCTCGATCTCCTCACGGGTGATCCCCAGCAGGTAGAGCACTGCGTCGAGGTAGGGCACGTTGACCGCAGTGTCGGCCTGCTCGCGCACCACCGGCTTGGCGTTGAACGCCACCCCGAGTCCCGCGGCTTCCAGCATGTCGAGGTCGTTCGCCCCGTCGCCGATGGCGACCGTGCGCGACAGCGGGAGGCCCGCCTCAGCAGCGAATCGGCGCAGTGCGGCTGCCTTTCCGGCCCGGTCCACGATGTCCCCGACCAGGCGTCCGGTGAGTATGCCGTCGCGCACCTCGAGCCGGTTGGCGTGGGCGTGGTCGATGCCCAGCTCGCGGGCGAGGTCCTCGACGATCTCGATGAAGCCGCCCGACACGATGGCCACGGTGAAGCCGAGGCGCTTCAGGGTGCGGACGAGGGTGCGCGCCCCCGGTGTGAATTGGACTGCTGCGCGGACGTCGTCGAGCACGCTGGCCGGGAGGCCCTCGAGGGCGGCGACCCGCTCACGCAGGCTGTCGGCGAAGTCGAGCTCGCCGCGCATCGCAGCAGCGGTGACTGCCGCCACCTCGGCCTCACGGCCGGCGTGGCTGGCGAGCAGCTCGATGACCTCGTCCTGGATCAGCGTCGAGTCGACGTCCATGACGACGAGCCGCCGGCCGCGCCGGGCCAGGCCCCCCGCGGCGACCGCGATGTCGAGCCCGTGGACGCTCGACTCCATGGCCAGATCGCGGCGCAGCCGGTCGACGTCGGCGCCCGAGACGTCGAACTCGACCGTCGTGACCGGGTAGCGCGACAGCCGCCTGATGCGGTCGATGTTCGCGCCGTGCGAGGCGATCCGCGCCGTGATCGCCGCGACGCCGCTGGCCCGCAGCGGCGCCCCGAGCACGACGACCGCTGCGCGGCCACTGCGGCGGCTGCGGCTGTCGCCGGTGCCCGTCTTGATCTTCACCTTGAGGTCGAGGTCGCGCCCGACGGTCGTGAGCACGGTCCGCAGCCGCTCGTGGGCGTCGCCGGCCGCGAGCAGCATCGCCAGGGTCAGGTGGCCTCGGACGACGACCTGCTCGAGGTCGAGGACCTCTGCGCCCACGTCGGCGATGGCGTCGAAGAACGTGCTGGTGACTCCCGGCCGGTCCTCACCGGAGATGGTCACGAGGAGCGTCTGCGCGGTCAGGTCGGGCACCTCGCCACACTATCGACGGCCGTCCATGCCGTCGGCGGGAGTCTCGCCATCCGACCGTCCGCCCGCGCGGCCCGACAGGAACGCCTGCCCGCGATCCTGAGTAAAGAGTCTGTACAGATATAGGTAGTCACATCCAGTCACGTGCGTGGATGTGACTACTTTCGTACCCTCCCTGCTAGCCCGAGCTCGACCAACGAGCCGGCTATTTGAAGGGGGACACATGAAACGCAACATCGTGGCGGCGGTCGCAGGGCTTGCCCTGGTGATCCTCTCCGCGGCCCCGGCCGGGGCGGTGACCCCGTCGGACTCAAAGGCCGCCAAAATCCTCATGAGTCAGGGATGCCGGCCGAGCTGGCCGCAAAGGTCGCGACCGACCCTGCCACCATCGTCCGGGGCGGCAAGGTCTACGTCGAGGGCGTCGAGTCAGGACGCGCATTGGCGGCGGCCAAGGACGCGGAAAGGCAGGTCGAGCAGCTTGCGGCGGCGTCTGTGGTCGTCTCTGCAGCCAAGGGCAGTGACTACTGGTATGGAGTCGCCGTCAACACCGTTGGCCAGATCAGGACAGTCGTCTACCTCCGCTACTCCTGGTCATGGATGTGGTGGCTGAGAGACCATTGGGACTACATCAACATGCTGTCCGCTGCGGCGTGTGCGTGGCTTCCCGGTGTGCTCTCCGCCGCCTCGGGAAGCATCGTTGCGGTCTTCTACCTGCCGCTCAAGAACCTCATCCAGTCCGGGCTGAACCAGAAGAAGTGCATCCGCATTCGAATGGCTGCGCCTCCGCTGGCGGACATGGGCCTCACTCAGTTGGCGCTTGTGACGTGTCGAGTCTGAGGCCACACTCATGAATGTGGCCATGAAGCGAACCCTCATCGGACTCGTCGTGTGGCTTGTCGCTCTCGCCGTGTTCGGCTATCTCATCCTCGAGCCCGAGCACCGGACTTCGGGGCTCCTTCTCGGTCTGTCAGTGGGAACGGTCACCTACCTGACTGGTGAATGGCTACGAGGTCGCCGCCGACGCGCGCAGCGAGTGCGGTGACCACAGAGGCCCTCCCGAAATATCGGAGGGCCTCTAGTCTGTAGGGCGTTGCTCAGTGGCTCGCAGAACTCGTCTTGGCTCCAAACGCTGTCGAGAGCCATCTCGATCACCTCGGCCCGTGGCCAACCTCCAACGCCAGAGGCCGGCCGACCGTGCCCAGTTACGGCCGAAGGTCAGGTCGTCTGGTGGGCGTCGCGCCAGGCGACGAGATCCCGGATCGGGCCGAGGTCGTACCTGGGGCCCCCGATGCCGACGGTGAAGAGTCGCGTGCCCACGGCATACAAGGCCTCGGCGCCGGCGGCGTAGTCCCTGACGTCCTCGGGGAGGCGACCGGGCTTGGGGGAGACGCCCGAGGAGCGCTCGATCTCGGCGGGGTCGCGACCCAGCTTGGCGCACCACTCGTCGAGGACGGCGTGCTTGTGTGCGATGGTCTCGGCGCTGCCGAAGCCGTGCCAGATGGTGGCGTGCTCGGCCACGATCTTGAGCGTCTTGCGTTCGCCACCGCCGCCGATGAGGACGGGGATGTCGCGCGTCGGCGGGGGGTTCAGCTTCGCCCACCGCGACTTGATCAGGGGCAGGTCGCGGGCCAGGTTGTTCAGCCGACCACCAGCAGTCCCGAACTCGTAGCCGTACTCGTCGTAGTCCTTCTCGAACCAGCCCGACCCGATGCCGAGGATGAGCCGGCCGCCGCTGATGTGGTCGACGGTCCGGGCCATGTCGGCCAGCAGCTGGGGGTTGCGGTAGCTGTTGCAGGTGACCAGCGCGCCGATCTCGACGCGCGAGGTCGCCTCGGCCCAGGCGCCGAGCATCGTCCAGCACTCGAAGTGGGCACCGTCCGGCTCGCGATAGAGCGGGTAGAAGTGGTCCCAGTTGAAGACGATGTCGACGCCGATCGCCTCCGCCTCGGCCGCGGCGCGACGGATCGCGGCGTACTCGGCGTGCTGCGGCTGGAGCTGGACCCCGATCCGGATCGGCCGGTCAACCGTCACGCGGTGACCTCCTGGAACTTGGCGATGACGGTCAGGCCCGACTCGGTGACCATGAACCCGCGGGCGCGGTCGCGGTCGTGGTCGACGCCGATGGTGGTGTTCTCCGGCACCTGCACGCCCTTGTCGATGATGGCCCGCTTGATGACGCACCCGCGCCCGACCTCGACGCCGTCGAGCAGCACGCTGTCGTCGATGGTGGTGCCGCTGTGGATGTGGCACCGCGGCGAGAGCACCGAGTTGGTCACGGTGGCGCCGGAGATGACGACCCCGGGGGAGACCGCCGAGTTGTGCGCCTCGCCGAACTGACCCGCCGCGCCCTGGACGAGCTTCGCCGGCGCGAGCGGGCCGTAGTCGGTGTAGATGGGCCAGTCGTAGTTGTAGAGGTTGAAGACCGGGTGGATGGAGACGAGGTCCATGTGCGCCTCCCAGTAGGAGTCCATCGACCCGACGTCTCGCCAGTAGGCCTGGTCACGGTCGGTCGCGCCGGGGATGACGTTGTCCTTGAAGTCGTAGACGTAGCCCTCGCCGTTGTTCACGAAGTCGGGGACGATGTCGCCGCCCATGTCGTGCTTGCTGCCGTCGCGGTCGTTGTCCCTGGTCACCGCGTCGACGAGGACGTCGGCGTCGAAGACGTAGTTGCCCATCGACGCCAGCACCTCGTCGGGGGAGTCGGGCAGACCCTTGGCGTCCTTGGGCTTCTCCTTGAAGGCGGCGATCTTGCGGCGGTCGGCATCGTCGACCTCGATCACGCCGAACTGGTCGGCCAGCGAGATCGGCTGACGGATCGCCGCGACGGTGACGCCCGCCTTGGTCTCGATGTGCTGGGCGACCATCTGCGAGAAGTCCATCCGGTAGACGTGGTCGGCGCCCACGACCACGACGATGTCGGGCTTCTCGTCGTGGATCAGGTTGAGGCTCTGGAAGATCGCGTTCGCCGAGCCGAGGTACCAGTTCTTGTCGACGCGTTGCTGCGCCGGGACGGGGGCCACGTAGTTGCCGAGCATCGTCGACATGCGCCAGGTCTTGGTGACGTGGCGGTCGAGGCTGTGTGACTTGTACTGCGTGAGCACGACGATCTTGAGGTAGCCGGAGTTGACGACGTTGCTGAGGGCGAAGTCGATCAGTCGGTAGATGCCTCCGAAGGGCACTGCCGGCTTGGCCCTGTCCGCGGTCAACGGCATCAGGCGTTTGCCCTCACCGCCGGCGAGGACGATGGCAAGAACCCTGGGAACCCCACGTCGATACGGCATGCCTCGACCCTAGGGAATGGACGCCCTCGCGGCGACCCCAGCGCGGGTCTAATCTCACGAGCGTGAGAGTCGACATCCTGACCAAGGAGTACCCGCCCAACATCTACGGCGGAGCGGGGGTCCACGTCGCCGAGCTCGTCCGCGCGTTGCGCGACAGGGGCGACGTCGATGCGCGGGTGAGGGCGTTCGGTGTGCCCGTGGTCGAGGAGGGGACGAGCGGGTATGCCGACCTGCCGGACCTCGCGGACGCGAACGCCGCGATCCGCACGATGGGGGTCGACCTTGCGATGGCGGGCGACTGCGTCGGCGCCGACCTGGTCCACTCGCACACCTGGTACGCCAACTTCGCCGGGCACGTCGCGTCGCTCCTCGGCGGGATGCCACACGTCGTGAGCGCGCACAGCCTCGAGCCGATGCGGCCGTGGAAGGCCGAACAGCTCGGCGGCGGCTACCGGGTCTCGTCGTTCGTCGAACGCACCGCCTACGAGGCGGCCGCCGCGGTCATCGCGGTGAGCGAGGGCATGCGCCAGGACGTCCTGCGCAGCTACCCCTCGATCGACCCGGAGCGGGTCAAGGTCGTCCACAACGGCATCGACTCCCAGCTCTGGCAACGACACCGCGACGAGGACACCGTGCGCCGCCACGGCGTCGACCCCGACGGGAAGTCCGTCATCTTCGTCGGTCGGATCACGCGCCAGAAGGGACTTCCCTACCTCCTGCGTGCCGCCGCCCAGCTGCCTCCTGACGTGCAGCTGGTCCTGTGCGCCGGCTCGCCGGACACCCCCGAGATCATGGCCGAGGTGCAGGGCCTGATGGAGGAGCTGCGCGCCACCCGTGAGGGCGTCGTGTGGATCCCCGAGATGCTGCCGCGCGCCGAGGTGGTCGCCCTGCTGTCGGCCGCGACCGTCTTCGCCTGCCCGTCGATCTACGAGCCCCTGGGCATCGTCAACCTCGAGGCGATGGCCTGTGAGCTGGCCGTCGTCGCCACGGCCACCGGCGGCATCCCCGAGGTCGTCGTGGACGGCGAGACCGGCTGGTTGGTGCCGATCGAGCAGAAGCAGGACGGCAGCGGCATACCCCTCGATGCCGATCGGTTCGTCGCGGACCTCGCGCACGCGCTCAACGATGCGGTGAGTGACCCGGCGCGCGCCGCCGCGATGGGGCTGGCCGGGCGCACCCGCGCGGTCGATGCGTTCTCGTGGGCCACCATCGGTGACCGCACGATCCGGGTCTACCAGGACGTGTTGGGCTAGCCGGCTCCCGACCGGGCTAGGACACCGGGGCCGAGGCCAGCTCGTCCTCGGTCGCGGGGGCGAGGTAGGCGTGCACGAGAGGCACCACCGAGGCGCCCTCGCCGCTGGCTGCCGCGACCCGCTTCATCGACCCGGCCCTGATGTCGCCGGCGGCGAAGATGCCGGGCACGGTCGTGGCGAGGTTGGCCGGTGGCACGTCGTCGATCCACTGGTCGCGGGGGACGTCGCGTCCGGTGAGGACGAAGCTGTGCTTGTCGCGGGCGAGCTGGGGTGGGAGCCAGTCGCACCGAGGCTCCGCGCCGAGCAGCAGGAACAGCCCCCGCGCCGGCTTGGTCGTGCGCCGACCACTGGTGGTGTCCTCGAGGCACACCCACTCGAGCTGGCCCTCGCCGCCGCCGTCGACCACCCTCGTGCAGGGCAGCACGGAGATCCGCTCGTTGTAGCCGATCTCGTCGATGAGGTACTGCGACATCGTCTCCTCGAGACCACGGCGCCGGACCACGATCGTCACCGAGCCCGCGAACCGCGCCAGGTGCAGCGCGGCCTGGCCGGCCGAGTTGCCGCCACCGACCACGACGACGTCGTAGCCCTCCATCTCGCGGGCTGCGGTCATGGCGGCTCCGTAGTTGACGCCCGCACCGACCAGGGCCTCCAGCGGGGGCACCCCCAGCTTGCGGTAGGCCACCCCGCTGGAGATCAGGACGGTCCTGGCCCGGACGTCACCGCCGTCCGTGTGCAGCAGGTGAGGCGTCTCGTCGGTGCCGGGCAGGAGCGCGGTGACCTCCCACCCGGTGAGGAAGTCGGTCCCGAAGCGCAGGGCCTGGTTGCGCGCCCGCTGGGCCAGTCGCATGCCCGAGATGCCGCGCGGGAAGCCGAGGTAGTTGCGGATCATCGAGCTCGTGCCGGCCTGGCCGCCGATGGCCTCGGCCTCCAGCACGACGACTGACAGGCCCTCGGAGGCGCCGTAGACGGCGGCCGCCAGCCCGGCGGGTCCGCCTCCCACGACGGCAAGGTCGACGACGCCGTCGAACTCGAAGTTGCGCGGTGCGCCGTTGATCGCGATCGCCACGTCGCGGACGCTCGTCGCCTGGATGGGCACCCGGTTGGCGGCCACGACGAGCGGCCACCGGATCTCGTCGACCCCGAGCTGGTCGCGGATCCCTGCCAGGTAGTCCTGCAGCTCAGGGGTGTCGGGGTGCCAGAGCCGGTTCTGCATCCCCATCCGGTCGAGGAAGTCGCGGATCGCCATCGTGAGCGCGTCGTGGGTCGGCGAGATGACCTTGGCGACGACGACCTCGGGCTGGGGGATGGTGGACGTCCACTCGGACAGCAGGTCCGTGATGGCGTTGTGGAACTCCTCGTCACGCCGACCGCGCGGCATGAGGAGGTAGGCGTCGAACTTGCCCTTCGCCATGCCGACCCGCAGGTCGGGCGCGTCGGCGAGGAAGTAGTCCCAGTGGGCTGCCACGACCCGGCGCGCGGTCGCGACGACCAGGCGCCAGCGGTGGAAGGCGAAGTGGACGCTCTCGACGTCGGGCAGCCTCGAGTCCGTGACGAAGAGGGCGATGTGGTCGCCACGGTCACGGATCTCACGGGCGATGGACTCGGCCTCGGCGCACGAACCGGCCGTGCGCAAGTCGTAGTCGCGCTGGTACCTGCTCTGGAACTCCTCGAGCAGCGTGTCGGCGTGGTGCTCCGACACCAGGATGATTGCGGGGTCCGCCATGGTGTCCAAGCCTAATCGGCGGGGCGCGTCCGACCCAGTGGGTTACTGCGGCCGCCAGCCGGCGAGCACCGCACAGGCGGCGTTGGTGGCATCGGCGAGGGCGCGCTCCGAGGCGCGCTGGAGGCGCAGCAGCAGGCGGTGTCGCGCGCCCGCCTCCGCGGCGGTGAGGGCGCCGTCGCCCGCGGACAGGGCCACGTCGACGACCGAGTCGATGGTGCCGGCGAGGGCGATGACGCGAGCCGCCCGGCCGGGCAGGCCGCCCGGCAGCCCCCAGCGACCACCCATGGCCGCATCGGCGAGCTCACGCGCCGCAGTGGCGCCGAACGGCTGCCCACCCACCGCGTCGATGGCCTCGGTGGCCGTGCGGATCTCGTCGCGCAGGTGGCGTTCGAGCTGTGACGGCTCCAGGGCCTCCACGCGGTGCCGCGGCACCGGGTGCGCGTCGTATGCCGTCCAGTCCACCCGGGTGCCGACGTCCAGCCCGCCCTCGGGACCGGCGCCGTACGTCGAGATCGTGGGCACCAACATCCCGCCGAGACCGGGGACGAACACGCACTCGCCGCCCACCGCCGCCGCGCCTTGGGCCTCGACCGACGCGCCCGGCAGGCCGACCAGGTCGCCCGGCGCGGGCAGGGCCACGAGGAGGGCCTGCTCCCCGAGGTCGTGCCACAGCGCGAGGCGGTCGAGGTCGCCCGCGACGTGGTCGATGTCGGGCAGGGCCCGGGTGATCGCGTCCTCCAGCCGGCTCCCCGTCGCCCAGGCGTGGGTCGTCCACAGCGAAAGCCGCACGGACGCAGGGAGTTCGGGCATCCCGCCATGCTAAGCCGATAGGGTCCGGTGCCATGAGTGACGTCCTTGAGTTCGCAGGAGTGAGCGTCGTCCGGGGTCAGGCGACCCTGCTCGACGACGTCTCCTGGGAGGTCGAGGAGGGGCAGCGCTGGGTCATCCTCGGCCCGAACGGCGCCGGCAAGACGACGCTGCTCCAGCTCGCTGCCGGTCGCATGCACCCCACCCGTGGCGTGGCCGGCGTGCTGGGCGAGGTGCTGGGAGCGGTCGACGTGTTCGAGCTGCGGCCACGGATCGGGCTCGCCTCGGCGGCCCTGGCAGAGCGCATCCCGTTCGACGAGGTCGTCCACAACGTCGTGGTGACCGCCTCCTACGGGGTCGTCGGCCGGTGGCGTGAGAGCTACGAGACGTTCGACCACGCCCGGGCCTCCGAGCTGCTTGCTGCGTTGGGAGCCGACCACCTGGCCGACCGCACCTACGGCACCCTCTCCGAGGGCGAGCGCAAGCGGGTCCAGATCGCCCGCGCGCTGATGACCGACCCCGAGCTGATGCTGCTCGACGAGCCCGCCGCCGGCCTCGACCTCGGTGGTCGTGAGGACCTCGTGCGACGGCTGGGCGTGCTCGCCGCAGACGTCGAGGCACCCGCGCTGATCCTCGTCACCCACCACGTCGAGGAGATCCCGCCGCACTTCACCGACGTCATGCTGCTGCGCGAGGGACGGATCGTGGCCCAGGGGCCGGTCGAGATCACGCTCACGGAGGCGAACCTCTCGGAGACCTTCGGGATGCCGCTCGAGCTCGAGCGTCGGGGCGACCGGTGGACGGCGCGACTGAAGGTCGCCGAAGGAACGTCAGAGAGCCCTCCTTCGTCCTAGAGTTGCTGGACCACTGAGGTGTGTGGAACTGCGGAGAGGGAGGGGCGTCATGGACTGGTTCGCGGACAACCCGTGGCTGGCTTGGCTCGGTTTGGCACTGATCCTGGCGGCCATCGAGGCCGCCACCGTCGACTTCGTGTTCCTCATGCTCGCCGGCGGCGCCGCGGCAGGTGCTGCGGCCTCCGCGGTCGGGGTGCCGTTTCCGGCCCAGGTGGTGGTCGCCGTCATCGTGGCGGGGCTGCTGCTCCTCCTGGTGCGCCCGATCATCACCCGCAAGTTCATGGTGGCCGAGGCCAGCCACGGCATCGGGGCCACCGGTCTCGTCGGCCGGAGCGGCCGCGTGCTCCAAGCAGTCACCGCGACCGACGGTCGCGTCAAGGTGGGCGGCGAGACCTGGTCCGCCCGCACCCCGCAGGGGGATGCCACATGCCAGCCCGGCCAAGAGGTCCGGGTTGTATCAATCGAGGGGGCCACCGTGATCGTCACCGGCGTCACGGCGGGTCAGAAAACGGAGTAGACGTGGACGGCATCGGAGCAGGCTTCATCGTCCTGCTGATCCTGGTCGCCTTTGCGCTGATCGTGCTCTTCCGCACGGTCCGCATCGTGCCCCAGCAGACGGCCCTGATCATCGAGCGGCTCGGACGCTACGCGCGCACCCTCGAGGGAGGCATCCACTTCCTGGTCCCCTTCGTCGACAAGGTGCGGGCCAACGTCGACCTGCGTGAGCAGGTCGTGTCCTTCCCGCCCCAGCCCGTGATCACCAGCGACAACCTGGTCGTCAACATCGACACGGTCATCTACTACTCGGTCATCGACGCCAAGTCCGCCGTGTACGAGATCGCCAACTTCATCCAGGGCATCGAGCAGCTCACCGTCACCACCTTGCGCAACGTCATCGGCTCGCTCGACCTCGAGCAGACCCTGACCAGCCGTGACCAGATCAACGCCCAGCTCCGTGGAGTCCTCGACGAGGCCACCGGCAAGTGGGGCATCCGCGTCAACCGCGTCGAGCTCAAGGCCATCGACCCGCCGCACTCCGTGCAGGAGTCGATGGAGAAGCAGATGAAGGCCGAGCGCGAGCGTCGTGCGCAGATCCTCTACGCGGAGGGCACCAAGCAGTCCGCGATCCTCACGGCCGAGGGTGAGAAGCAGAGCCAGATCCTGCGGGCCGAGGGTTCCGCCCAGGCGCGCATCCTCGAGGCCCAGGGCCAGGCCCGCGCCATCCAGCAGGTCTTCGACGCGATCCACCGTGGCAAGCCCACCCAGAAGCTGCTGGCCTACCAGTACCTCCAGGTGCTCCCGCAGATCGCGCGGGGTGACTCCAACAAGATGTGGATCATCCCCAGCGAGCTGACCGACGCCCTGCGCGGCATCGGCGGGGCGCTCGGCGCCACCGACAAGCCACACGGCCCGGACGACGGGGGCGAGGACGAGTGGGTCGACCCCGGCCAGCTCGCGGACGCCTTCGACGAGACCGTCCTCGAGGACCCCATGCAGGCCCTCGCCGAGGCGCGCGGGCTTGCCGGCAAGGCGAGCCAGGAGGCCACCGAGCACGCGGCACCGGTGCGGCGGGTCCAGCCCCCGGTGCAGCCGCCGGCCGACGCGGTGCCCGACTTCGAGCCGCCGACCCCGCCGGCCGTCCCGCCCCTGGAGACCGACGAGGACCCCAAGCCTCCGCCGCCGGCCTGACCTCCACCCCACCTCGGTATGCCGCCCGCGCACCTGCGCGGGCGGCATACCTGTGTCGGGAGCGGGGGAGCCGCGTCGCTAGGGTGACGTGGTGTCCGTCTTCGAAGCCTTCGGGATCTTCCTCGCGGGGCTCGCGGCGGGGACCATCAACACCGTGGTCGGCTCCGGCACCCTGATCACCTTCCCGACGCTGCTCTTCTTCGGCTATCCGCCGGTCGTGGCCAACGTGTCCAACACCGTGGGGCTGGTCGCCGGTGGGGTGACGGCAGTCCATGGCTACCGCTCCGAGCTGGAGGGCGCCGGACGCACGCTGCGGCGGTTGGCACCGGCCTCGCTGGCCGGTGGGGTCATCGGTGCCGTGCTCCTGCTGGTCCTGCCCGCAGAGGCGTTCCAGGCCATCGTCCCGGTGCTGATCGGGCTCGGGCTGCTGCTCGTCGTCCTCGGCCCCAGGCTCCAGGCCCGCGCAGCGGCCCGGCACGAGGCGGGGGTCGCGCCGGCCTCGTGGCACGGGGTGGCGCTGACGGCCGGGGTCCTCGTGGCGGGCATCTACGGCGGCTACTTCGGGGCGGCCCAGGGGGTGATCCTGATGGGGCTGATGAGCGCGCTGTCGAGCGAGCCGATCCAGCGGCTCAACGGCTTCAAGAACGTGCTGGCCACCATCGTCAACGCCGTCGCCGCGATCACCTTCATGGCGGTCGCGTGGGGCCGGATCGACTGGCTCGTGGCGCTGCTCATCGGGCTCGGGGCGTTCGCCGGTGGGTTCGTGGGGGCGAAGGTCGGACGCCGGCTGCCCCCCGTCGCCCTGCGCGGCGTGATCATCGTGGTTGGCCTGGTCGGCATCATCAAGATCGTCTGGTTCAGCTGACGGTCGGACCGATGGCGCCGCCGTGGCTCAGGTGACCTTGACCACCGTGGCCGGCGACACCGACTCGGCGTGCGTGGAGCTCCCGAGGTATCGCACCGTCAGGCTGTGGTTGCCCTTGGCCACTGGAGTCCAGACGACCGTGGCCTTGCCGTCGACCAAGGTGGCGGCGGTCCCCACTGGCTCGACCCCGTCGTAGAGCCGCACCGTTCCGCTGGGCCGGGGGCCGGAGCCGGCCGCCACGCTGACCGCCACCGGCACGGGTTTGCCGGTCTTGGCCGTCCTGGCGACGGACATCGAGGTTGTGGTCGCGATCCCGGGGACGACCACCGTGGTCGTCCCGGTGCTCGGCAGGAGAGTCGTGCTCCCGGCGTAGTCGGCACTGAGGGTGTGACTCCCTCGCGGGAGCCCGGGCACGAGCAGGTAGGCCGCGCCGCCGCCGTCGAGCGCTGCCGTCCCGAGCGTCGTCTGGCCCTCGCGGAAGGTCACCTGGCCCGTGGGCACCGCGGGCCCACCGGTCACCGTCGCGGTGAGGGCGACCCCGCCGTCACTGGTCGCGCCGCCGGTCACGGTGGTCGTGGTGGCGGCCCGTGGGTCCGGGGCGACGGTGTGGAACCTCGCCCGCCCCGACATCCCGGCGACGGCGTTGTCGCAGTACTGCCGGAACGACACGTCGAGGCTGGTGATCGCCCCGGCAGGGTCGGTCGCGATGCTGTGGACGGTGAAGTCACCGGTCAGCGTGTTGCAGCCACGCCCGGTGCCCGAGAAGCTCAGACCGGGCTGACCCGCCCCACGGAACGGCGCCCGCACCGCGCCGGTGTAGGAGCCGGCCTGCAACGTCTCACCCGGGGGCGCTGCGACGTCGAGGGTCCACCACTGGCCGGTGCCCGGTGAGTCCACCGAGACGGTGGCGTACCCGGCGGTACCGCTGGCGTCGACGGTGGCCGTGGGTGGCAGGTAGCTGGCCGAGGCACCCTGCCCGATGTAGTCGCCGGCCTCGCTCCCGAACCACAGGGAGGTGTCTGGGACGGCGACCTGCTGCAGCAACCGGGCGGAGGTGGCGGTACCGACCTGGGCGTAGAGCGAGTGCGCGCCCGGGGTGAGTCGCGAGGTGGTGAGCCGTGCCGTGCCGTTCGTGTCGAAGGAGCCCTGGCCGATGGGCGTCGTCGCGTCGTAGAAGACGACTCCGCCAGCGGTGCCGGGTGACGTCCTGGCGGTCAGTGTCACGGGCTGGTCGGCCACCACGCTGGGGTTGGACGAGGTGAGGACGGGGGTGATGACGTAGGGCGCTGCGTACTTGACGGTGGCCGACAGGCTTCCGGTGCTGTTGTCGCAGAACTGAGTGAGGGTCGCATCGAGCGACGTGATGCGTCCGGCGGTGTCCGCGCTGATCGCGAAGATCGTGAAGCGACCCTTGACCTGGTTGCAGCCACGTCCGGTCGAGGTGACCGAGAGGCCGCCGTACGTGCTGTTGAAGGGAGCGCGGGTGGCGTTCTCGTAGGACCCGGTCGTCAGCTGCTGGCCGGTGGGCGCTGCGAGCGTGAAGTCCCACCACTCCGACCCCGCGTCGGCCGAGACCGTGACCGAGCCTGCGGTGCCACGGATGCTGAACTGGGTCGGAGCAGCGAGGGTGGCGCTTCGTCCCTGACCGATGTAGTCGCCCGGCGCGCTGACGTACGACAGGTACGTCTCGCTCTCACCGGCGGCCACGGCCGGTGCCGTGACAGCCGCCAGGGCCAGGGGCGCAGCCACGACAGCGCCCGTCACCAGTCGCGCCCAGATTCCCCGTCCACGCATCGCGAGCCCCCTCGTACCAACCGCCGTCGCCGACCCTGCGTCGGTCGCAGCTGTGCTGCGGAAAGGCTAGACCGATGGCATCTCCCTCAGCAGGCTTTTCGCTGAAATCGGCGGTGGCCTAGCCTGCTCGCCGTGCCCCTCGCCATCACCGACCCTTCCGACTCGCGGCTGGCCGACTACGTGTCGCTCACCGATGTCGCGCTGCGACGGCGCACCGAGCCCGAGCGCGGCCTGTACATCGCCGAGTCGGAGAAGGTCATCCGCCGGGCGCTGCGAGCGGGTCACCGACCGCGCAGCTACCTGATGGCCGAGCGCTGGCTGACCGACCTCGCCGACCTGGTGGCCGACGCCGAGGCGGACGGCGTGCCGGTCTTCGTCGGCGAGCACGACGTGATCGAGCAGCTCACGGGGTTCCACCTGCACCGGGGTGCGCTGGCCTCGATGCAGCGGCCGGAGCTGCCCAGCGTCGCGGCCCTGGTGGCCGACGCCCGACGGGTGCTGGTGCTCGAGGACATCGTCGACCACACCAACGTGGGCGCGGTGTTCCGCTCGGCTGCCGCCCTCGGTGTGGACGCGGTGCTCGTGACGCCGCAGTGTGCGGATCCGTTGTACCGCAGGGCGATCCGCGTCTCGATGGGCACCGTCTTCCAGGTCCCGTGGACCCGGATCGACCCGTGGCCCGGGGGGATCACCGAGCTGCAGGCCGCCGGGTTCACGGTCGCGACCCTGGCCCTCGCCGACGACGCGGTGAGCCTCGACGAGCTGGCTGCCGACCCACCGGAGCGACTGGCCCTGGTGCTCGGCACGGAGGGCGACGGACTCTCGCACCACACGCTCGAGGCGGCCGACCTCACCGTGACCATTCCGATGGCCGGGGGAGTGGACTCCCTCAACGTCGCTGCGGCGGGTGCCGTGGCCGCCTGGGCGTTGCGCCCGCAGCGCTAGATCAGGACAGCTAGGCCTGGTCGACGAGTCGACGCAGCAGCTCGGCCAGCTCCGCGGCCGGATCGTCGGTGAGGCCGCCGTGCACCGGGCCGGGTTGCACCACGGTGCTCCGGGGCGCACTGAGCCAGCCGAACCGGCGTCCCAGTCCACCGAGGGTGGGCAACCCACCGCCGGTGACCCCGCGGCATACCTGGCAGATCGTCTCCAGGGCCTGGTCCACGTCCTCGACGCTGACCTGGGGAGCGAACGCCCGCAGGCGCGCCTCGTCGACGCGGTAGGCGGCCTCGAGGAAGTCGGCGGCCTGGCTGTAGAGCACCACACCGACGTTGAGGAACTCCTCGCGCTCCACGCGCGGCACGCAGCGGAGGACGACGTACTGGTAGCCGTGGCGGGTCATGACGCCTCACCCGGGAGCCAGGCCGGCGGGTTCGCGACGCGGGCCAGCAAGTGGTCGACGTATGCCGTGCGCACCGCGTCGACGGTGTCGAGACCGGGTGCCTGCTCCAGCCACACCTCGGGGACGGCCGCCACCACCTCGGTCAGGAGCTCCCTGGTGAGACCTGGTGCGTGCCGCTCGTGGGCCGCGGCCGGGCTGGAGGCGACGTCGCGCAGCACGTGGGTGCTGGCGTCGAAGGGCTGGGCGGCGAACCGTTCGGCGTCGGCGCCACGGCTCGGCCAGCCGTGGTGGAAGTACAGCGCGGCCCCGTGGTCGATCAGCCACGGGTTGCGGTGCCAGACCAGGAGGTTGGGGTTGCTCCACGTGCGGTCGACGTTGGCCGTGAGGGCGTCGAGCCAGAGGATGTCGGCGGCGGTGTCGGGTGCCGGGGGTCGCGACCCGTCGTAGCCGAACGAGCCGGGCAGGAAGTCGATGCCGAGGTTGGGGCCGATGCTGGCCGTGAGGAGGTCCTGGACCTCCTCGTCCGCCTCGTACTTGGCGATCGGTGCCTGGAGGTCGACCACGGCGAGGCGTGGCACGCTCAGGCCGAGTGAGCGGGCGAGCTCGCCGACGACGACCTCGGCGACGAGGACCTTCGGGCCCTGGCCGGCACCGCGGAACTTCAGCACGTAGGTGCCCAGGTCGTCGGCCTCGACGATGCCGGGCAGCGACCCGCCCTCCTTGAGGGGCGTGACGTAGCGCGTGGCGGTGACCTCGTCGAGCACGACGCCAGCCTAGAGGGCTGGGCGTCGCGGTCCGGGCTGTGGCCGTTGCCAGCCTGTGCGCCTGACGCTGCAACGCACTGAGTTGCGGCCGCAACTGGCGCTGATTGCTATGGGCGGATCTCCCGGGGACACCATCACTGTGTGCTGGACTTCTCTACGTGCTATGGGAGTGGGCTGTCGGTGTCGACCGGGCGGGCGCTTGCGAAGGCCTTGGTGACGGGCTTGTCGTCATAGCCCATGTCCAGGGTGTCTCCGGTGGTGGGGTCGAAACAGCTGGTGACGTAGCTGTACGTCTTGACTGGAGCCCCCGGCGGCCGCGGGAGCGAAGAGGTCGAAAAGGTTCCTCTTGCTTCCACGCAGACGACCGGGCGGTGGTCGGTGGCTGGCGCGGATCCGGGGGTGCCCATGGCCGCATTGGCCGTGGCGCGGTCTGTGCCCCAGCTACGTCCCGAGGTCAGGTTCTTCGGCCATGCCCCGTGCACGCGACCCGTGTTCGTGCTGTTCGGTTGTGACTGGGTCACGAGGAGCATCAGGGCCTTGCGCGCTTCGGCAGTCTCCTTGGCGCTCAGTGACCAGTCCTTGGGCGAGCTGGACCATGGCTGCGCGTGGACCGAGGTCATGGTGAGCGTGACGCCGACGATGGCCAGCGCCGCGGCGCCGATCGCGACGTGCAGGGGCGGACGGGAGAGTTTCAACACCAGACACCTGCTTCCATGTTGGTGGGTCTGCTGACCCACGAAAGTCGTTGGGGTGAGTTGATGATCGTCGAGGCGCTGGGAAACCCGACCCAGCCAGACCCAACCGAGTAGCCCATGGAATAGTCGTGGCTTCGCGAACACGACGATGAAGTGGTTGTCTCTGAACCCACCTGGGCGTAGGAGGGAGTCATCGTGTTGGACGTCGAGGTACCGGTCGCCGTTCCGTCTCCGACTCCGAAGCTAGTGGTCGGAGATGACTGCATGATGTAGAACGTCCGCGCCGACAGGGCCGGGTTGGTTTGAAGGACGTGGCCGTGAGTTCCGCCCCCGGGTCGTGAGTCGAACCAGAAAGTGCTGAGGCCCTGGCTGATGCCATCGATGGTGGCGTAGTTGCGGATGTACCCGACTTCGACCCAGTACGCGGCGCTGCTGCTCGTCAACCAGATTTCGTCCGTCGTGAAGTAGCCCGAGGATGACGTCAGGTAATAGGGATCGATGGTGGCGTGGAGGCCCTTGATGCCGGAACGTGTGTAGCTCGCGGTGGCGTAGCAGTGAGTCGTGTTGTCACACGCCTGTGCCGAACCTGCCGCGGCGACAGCCGTCAAGATCATGGTCAGCAGGGCGAGCCCCACGGATAGTGCGCGTCGCATTCGGTTTCCCTCCCTGAGGAGGCTGCATTGCCTCCCTGTGGATGGGACGCCCGCGCTGGTGAATGGTGACGCAGTGGCACTAACTCTCCGCTCGCCCCGCCTGGATGGTCGCGGGCAACCACGCTGCCCGGAAGACTCGGTCTCGGGCGTCTCGTCTCAGGCGTCGCCGACCGTGAGCGCCGCGGCCTCCAGGGGACGCCCCTGCTCGACCGTCTCGTCGGCGTGCTCCCGGTCGACGGCAGTGATCTCCCGTCGTGCGGTGAGGAGGACGGCGACGCCGAGCAGCACCGCGCTCGAGCCGACCCAGAACGGCACGTGGACCGAGCGTTCGCCGAGCTTTCCGGCCAGCCACGGGGCGATCGCGCCACCGCCGAACCGGACGAAGCTGTAGGCCGCCGAGGCCACTGCGCGCTCGACCGGCGAGACCTTCATGACGGTCTCGGTGATGAGCGTGTTGTTGATGCCGAGGAAGGCTCCGGCGAGGACCACCCCGACGACCAGGACCGGCTTGTGGTCGGTGCCGATGGCCATCGCCGCCAGGATGACGGCGAAGCCGACGAGGGCGCCGATGACGCCGGGCAGGGTCCCGAACCGGCGCTGCAGCCGTGGTGCCACGACCACCGACGTGAAGGCGAGCAGGAGGCCCCAGCCGAAGAAGATGAGGCCGACCTGGTGCGCGCCCATGGCGAGCGGGAAGGGCGTGAAGGCGAGCAAGGTGAAGAAGCCGAAGTTGTAGAGCAGCGCGGTGATCCCCACGGTCAGGAGGCCGCGGTGCGACAGGGCCTTGAGCGGTGCGGAGATGCTGCTGCGGGGACCGGTCGGTGGCGTCGCCGGCAGGGTGGTGAGGATCGCGACCAGGGCCACCGCCATCAGCGCGGACACGCCCCAGAACGGCCAGCGCCACGAGTGTCCGCCCAGCCACCCGCCGAGCAGCGGGCCGGTGGCGATGCCGACGCCGAGGGCCGCCTCGTAGAGGACGATCGCCTGGCCCACCGAGCCGCGGGCGGCACTGACGATGGTGGCCAGGGCCGTCGCGATGAAGAGCGCGTTGCCGAGGCCCCAGACCGCGCGGAACGCGACGATCCCGCCGATCGAGTCCTGGGCCCCGGCCAGGCCCGCGCCGATGATGATGACGACGAGCCCGAGCAGGAGAGTCCGCTTGGCTCCGGTGCGGCTGGACACCCAGCCGGTCACGAGCATCGCGACCCCCATCACCGCCATGTAGCTGGTGAAGAGCAGCGAGACCTGCGACGCGCTGGCTCCGAGGTCGTCGGCGATGGGCTTGAGGATGGGGTCGACCAGGCCGATGCCCATGAAGGCGATGACACAGGCGAAGGCGACGGACCAGACGGTCTTGGGTTGGCGCCACATGGTGGGTTCAGGCTTCTCTCTGGTGGGGGATCAGGGGGTGGGTGCAGTGCTCGCCGCGCGGGCGAGCAGGTCGTCGAGGGCCGCGACGGCGAGCTCGAGCCGGCTGATGGCCTCGGCGTCGAGCTGGTCGAACGCGGGGGACAGGGCCTCCAGACGCGCCTGACGGGCCCGCCCCAGGGCGGCCCGGCCGACGGCGGTGAGCGAGACGAGGCTGGCGCGCGCGTCGGCCGGGTCGGGCGCGCGCTTGGTCCAGCCCTCCGCCTCGAGGCGCTGCACCTGGATGCTCATCGTCGGCTGGCTGGTGTGGTCGGCGGCAGCCAGACTGCTGATCCGCGCGGGCTCGAGCTCCTCGACCAGGGCCAGCAGCCGGGTCTGGGCCATCGGGACGTCGAAGGTCGCGTTGCGGGAGGCCCAGCGGGTCAGCCGTGCGGCGGAACGCAGGACGCTGTTGCCCAGCTCGTCGCGATCGGTCACGGCCCCCACATTACATAGAGAACCTATGCAATGCACCTCCGGGGTGACCCGGCGCGACTCAGGGCGCGAGGCAGGTGGCGTGGTTGAGCGCGCCGAGCACGGCCTCCCGCCAGCTCAGCTGGACGATCGCACTGCGGCAGGACGCGCCGCCGCACTCGCACTGCCAGCGCCACGTGCCGAAGTTCACCCGCAGCACGTGCGGGTGGTGGTGGGCGATGTCGCCCCTGGTGGTGTGTCGTGTCCCCATGGTTCTGTCCCCCTCGTCCGTGCCGCCCCCCGCGGCACGTCCTGACTCAAGGAGGACGGTGAGGTCGCGCCTGATACGTCCGCGCAGACCCCGACCGGGACTCAGCGCAGCGCGCGAACCGTGTCGATGGTGTCGGCCTCGTCGGCCGTCTTGTCGTCGCGGTAGCGGAGCACCCGCGCGAACCGCAGCGCCATCCCGCCGGGGTAGCGCGACGAGGTCTGGATGCCGTCGAAGGCGATCTCGACGACCTGCTCGGGACGCACCGGCACCACATAGCCGTCGGTGCCGTCGGTCGCGAGCTCGGTGAAGCGCTCGGTCTGCCACTGGAGCATCTCGTCGGTCATGCCCTTGAACGTCTTGCCGAGCATGACGAAGCCGCCGGTCTCCGGGTCGCGCGCACCGAGGTGGATGTTGGAGAGCCAGCCCTTGCGGCGACCGCTGCCCCACTCGATCGCCAGCACCACCAGGTCGAGGGTGTGCCGTGGCTTCACCTTGACCCAGCCGGCGCCGCGGCGACCGGCGGCATAGGGGGCGCTCGGCGACTTCACCACGACGCCCTCGTGACCGTCGCGGACGAGCTGGTCGAAGAACGCCGTCGCCTCAGCCGGGCTGGCCGCGGTGATGCGCGGCACCAGGCTGACCGGTGGGACGAGGGCTGCGAGCCGGTCGAAGCGCTCGGCCGCGGGGAGCTCGAGCAGGTCGTCGCCGTCGAGGTGGAGCAGGTCGAAGAAGTAGGGCGTCACCGGCACGGCAGCCCTGAGCTCGTCGACGTTGGTGCTGCTCATCGTGCGAGAAGCGGTCTGCTGGAAGGGCAGCGGGCGTCCCGCTCCGTCGAGGGCGATGGCCTCACCGTCGACGACGAGCCGGGAGGCCGGCAGCGCCAGGACCGCCTCGACCACCTCGGGCAGCCGGTCCGTGATGTCGTCGAGCGACCGCGTGAACAGGCGCACGTCGGCACCGTCACGGTGGGCCTGCAGCCGGATGCCGTCGAGCTTGCCGTCGACCACCACCCCCTGCGAGGTGTCACCCACCTGCTCCCAGGCTGCCTCGACGTCGGGCGCGGAGGCGGCCAGCATCGGGCGCAATGGCCGTCCGACCTCGAGGTGGATGTCGTCGAGCGCTGTGACACCGCCCGTCAGGGCGGCGACGGCGACGGGCGCGGCATATCCGGCCAGCATGGTGGCACGGCGCACGGCGGCCTCGGGCACGTCGGCTGCCTGCGCGATGGCGGCGAGCATGACGCCGTCCAGGGCACCCTGCCGCACCTGGCCGGTGACCAGCGCCCGGAGGTAGTCCTGCTCCTGCTCGGTCAGCCGACCGAACAGCGCCTGCACCGCGGTGGAACGCGCGGCCCCGGAGCCGCTGCCGGCGATCAGCGCGATCTTGCCCAGCGCTGCGTCGATCTCGCTGACGGTCGCGGTGGCCTCCGCCGCGGGGGTCGGGAGGGTGGCCAGGCCTCGCCAGCTCACCCCGACCCGTCGTTGCGGCAGCACCCCGGACAGGTATGCCGCGACCGTCGCCGCGTCCTCGGGGCCGGCCGCGCGCAACGCGTCCGCCACGGCGGCAGTCTTGGCCAACCGGGACCGGGTGGCGGTGGCTGCCGCCGAGGCGGCGACGACGTGGGCGAAGAGCACGATCCGAACCTAGCCGTGGCGGGTGACAGCGCCGTGGGTCAGCCGGGTGTCAGGCCTTGCCGAGGATGGTCTGCAGGTCGGTCGAGTCGAACCCGTGCGCCTCCGCCACCGGGGCGTAGGTGACCGCACCGTCGTGGGTGTTGAGCCCCAACGCCAAGGGGCGGTTCGCCGCGAGGGCGTCACGCCACCCCTGGTTGGCGAGCTGCACGGCATACGGGAGGGTGACGTTGGTCAGTGCGTAGGTGCTGGTGTGCGGCACCGCGCCGGGCATGTTGGCCACGCAGTAGAACACCGAGTTGTGGACCTGGTAGGTCGGGTCGGCGTGCGTCGTCGGGCGTGAGTCCTCGAAACAGCCGCCCTGGTCGATCGAGATGTCGACGAGCACCGAGCCGGGCTTCATCCGCGAGACCTGCTCGTTGGTCACGAGCTTGGGGGCCTTGGCCCCCGGCACGAGGACGGCGCCGATGACGAGGTCGGCGTCCTCGATGGCCCGCTCGATCTCGTAGGTGTTGGAGGCCACCGTCTGGCAGTGCCCCTGGTAGATCGCGTCGGCGTGGCGCAGCTTGGCGATGTCGCGGTCGAGCAGGAGCACCTCGGCCTGCATCCCGAGCGCGATGGCGGCGGCGTTCATGCCGGAGACGCCGGCGCCGATGACGACGACCTTCGCGGCATACACCCCGCTCACGCCTCCCATGAGGACGCCGCGGCCACCCTGGGCACGCATCAGCGTGTGGGCCCCGACCTGCGGCGCGAGCCGCCCCGCGACCTCGGACATGGGCGCCAGCAACGGCAGTGAGCGGTCGGGCAGCTCGACGGTCTCGTAGGCGATGCCGGTGACCTTGCGCTTGACGAGCTCCTCGGTGAGCGGCTTGTCGGCCGCGAGGTGCAGGTAGGTGAAGAGGGTCTGGCCCGCACGCATCCGGTGGTACTCGGGCTCGATCGGCTCCTTGACCTTGAGGATCAGGTCGCCGGTGCCCCAGACGTCGTCGGCGGTGTCGAGGATCGTGGCGCCCGCAGCCGTGTAGTCGGCGTCGAGGATGGACGACCCGACGCCGGCGTCCTTCTCGATGAAGACCTCGTGGCCGTGGACGACGAGCTCGTGCACGCCCGACGGGGTGATCGCGACGCGGTACTCGTTGTTCTTGACCTCGCGCGGAATGCCGACCTTCATCAAAGCCTCCAGGGGGTTGCAGTGGTCCTCGAACAATGGCGGAGATGCGCCAGCCTGCCAACCTCAGCCTCCCAGACGGCAGGGGCCGATGAGCCGGAAACCTCTCGAAGCGTTTCCCCCTCGCCCGGCCCGACGCGGGCGTAGCCTGACGGGAGTCCGGGGAGCTGTCACCCGGGGCCACCGCGCACGGAGTCATCATGAGCATGACGAGCACGCCCAGCCCGATGATGGAGCGCGCCCACGACGGCTACGTGCACGACATGATGCTGTGGTCGGGACAGCGGTCCTTCGTCGCGGCCGCCGCGGACTTCGTGCGGCAGGGAGTGCTGGCGGGTGAGGCGACCCTGGTGGCTCTTCCCGCCGTGCGTCTCCGGGCGGTGCAGGCCGCGCTCGGGGAGGCCGCCACGCAGGTGCGGTTCGCCGAGATGGAGACGCTCGGGTCCAACCCGGCCTGCATCATCCAGGCCTGGGTGGACTTCGTCGCCGAAGCAGGTGACCGGCCCTCACGCGGGGTGGGTGAGCCGCTCTGGGCGGGTCGCACCGGAGTCGAGGTCACCGAGTGCCAGCTGCACGAGGCGTTGCTCAACGACGCCATCCCGGCGACCGCCCCGCTGTGGCTGCGCTGCCCCTACGAGGTCGACGCCCTGACCGACGAGGTCGTCTCGGAAGCCCTGCACACGCACCCCTGGGTCGCCGGCAGCGATGGCACGGCCCGCACCAATGACTCCTACGGCGGCCACGACCTGGGGGCCGTCGCGTTCGCGTCGCCGCTGCCGGCGGCTCCGTCGGCCACCATCGTGCGGGCCATCACCCCTGAGACGATCAGGGCGGTGCGAGACCTGGCGCTGCACGTGGCGCGGGTCTGCGGCATCGCCGACGACCGCGCCGCCGACCTCGGGTTGGCTCTGCACGAGCTGGGCGTCAACTCCGTCGTGCACGGACGGGGGACGGGCACCCTGAGGCTTTGGAGGACGAGCCAGACGCTGGTCTGCGAAGTCACCGACGACGGGGTCGTCGCTGATCCCCTGGCGGGCCGGCTCGCGCCGGGCACCGAGGAGCCCGACGGCCGCGGACTGTGGATGGTCAACCAGCTGTGCGACCTGGTGCAGCTGCGGTCGTCCGTGGCGGGCACCACGGTGCGGGTGCACACCTGGCTCTAGGAGCGGGGTCCTCGGTCAGGGCGCGATGGTGGACGAGTGCAGCAGCGCACCGATCAGGGCCGAGCGCCAGGGCAACGGGGCCTGGGCGGGGGTCCGGCACGACGCGCTGCCGCAGTCGCACACCCACAGCCAGCCCCGCGCCCCGCGCAGGACGCGCGGGTGGTGGCTGGTGGTGCGGTGGATGGTCTGCGTGCTCACGTCTTCGACGGTAGGAGGCAGACGATTGCGCCGTGGGCGGACGCGCCGGGGGTCAGCCGAGTTCACGACCGGGAATGGCCGAACGGCTGAGGAAGCGCACCGCCCTCAGCGGACGATGAGCGCGACCGCGGCCACCGCCGACGCCAGCAGGACGGACTGGTCGAACCGCTCCTGACTGAGCCGCTGCACCGTCCGGAGCCCCGCCCAGGCCCCGAGCAGGACGAACGGCGCCAGGAGCAGGGTGCGCTGCACGGTGTGGGGACCGAACAGCCCGAGCCCGATGCTGAAGGGCAGCTTGCAGAGGTTCACGCCGAAGAAGAGCAGCGCGCTCGTCCCGAGGAACCGCAGCTTCTCGACCCCCTGCGCCACGAGGTAGAGGGTCGTCACGGGACCCGCCGCGTTGGCCGTCATGGTCGTGAAGCCGGCCGCGATGCCGGTGCCGACCGCGGCCGTGCGGGACCTGCCGACCCGGCCGACGTCGGGCGACCGCCAGCGCAGGGCCAGCTGGAGGGCGGCCAGCACGAGCAGGAGCACCCCGATGGACCGACGCAGGACGGCGTCGTCGACCACGGCGAGGAAGGCCGCGCCGAGGGCGAGTCCCGGGAGCACCGCGGGGATGAGGCGGCGCAACAGACCCCAGTCGGCCTCGCGCCGGTAGTGCCACACGGCCACCACGTCGCCGATCATCAGCAGCAACAGGATCGCCGCGGTCGACTCCCTGGCCGGCATCACGCTCGCGAAGATGGCGACGCTGATGCTCGCGAGACCGCCGATCGCGGTCTTGGCGTACCCGATCAGCAGCGCCGCGACGACGAGCAGCAGGGCCTCGAGCACCCTGCGACCCTAGCCACTGCGAGAAGCGGCCCCCTCAGGTGTTCGGCCCCCATTCCCGGGAACGCTGGTGCGCCCCGGCCCGGGTACGGCACCCTTCCGGGTGAAGCAGCCGACCCCCGGGCTGCGCACGACGAAGGACCCGGTACCGATGACTGCTCGCACCTGGCGCACGCCTGTGGCGCTGAGCGCCGCCGTGGCCGTGGTGGCCGGCCTGACCGGCGCCGTCACCCTGGCCACGCCACAGGCCGCGGACGCGGCGACGTGTCGGGCCACGCCGACCCTGCTGTCGCGCACGCCTACCGTGACCAAGCTCGCCGGTGGCGCGACGGCCCGCATCTGGGACACCGGGCCGACCCCGAGCAACCCGCAGGCGTCGACGCGGATCGTGGCCGTCACCGTGCCGGCCTCCACTGCGGCGAACCCGCGCGTTCGCGGAGCGTCGACCCTCAACACCTCACGCATCCCGTCGGCGTACTTCCTCGAGGCACCGACCTCGGTGGTGATGGTCAACGGCGGCGTGTTCAACCCGACCGTCGGAGCCATGCCCGACCTGCCGCAGATGACCTCCGGCTGGCTCCGCAAGGCACGGTCCACGCACGACCCCGCGATCGTGACCGCCAAGGACGGGCGCTCCGCCCCGTCGCGGCTGTGGATCACGGGCACCGTCACCGCCTCCGGACATGGCTACAGGGCAGTGACCGGGCTCAACTGGCAGAGCCTGTCGGGCAGCGGCATCAACGCCTACACGCCGTCGTGGGGCAAGGCCCGTCGTCCTTATGGCACTGCCGACGTCGTCGTGGCGGGAGGCAAGGTCGTGGCGGTCCGCACCGGCACCACGCGCGGGCAGGCCGCCGCCTCCGGGCAGACCATCCTGACGGCCACCGGCACGGCCGGGAGCTGGCTGGCCACCTTCCGGATCGGCACGAGCGTGTCCATCAGCTACCACGCCTCCACCGACGCCCCGTTCCCGGTCTACGAGGCCGTCGGGCGCGGAGCCCGGTTCCTGAACCGGGGCGTCAAGGACGGCGGCGCCTGCACCAGCCGCGACGAGCTGCTGCGGCCGCGCACCGCCATCGGGTGGACCAAGAGCGGTGACCTGCTCTTCGTCACCGTCTCCGGCCGAGCCACCGTCGACGGGGTGCGCTACGGCGGCGCCACCATCCACCAGATGGCCGACTACCTGGCCACGCTGGGATCCTGGGATGCGACGAACCTCGACGGTGGTGGCTCGACGACCATGGTGGCGCGCACGGCCACTGGCCCGGTGATCCGACTGGACCGGGCCGGCACCGAGTGGCAACGGGCCGTCCCCAACGTCTTCTCCGCCGGCTGACCCGCCCACGCAGAAGGACCCCGACACGGTGGGTGTCGGGGTCCTCGCTGTGGTGTCCGGAGGGGGACTTGAACCCCCACGCCCGATAAAGGGCACTAGCACCTCAAGCTAGCGCGTCTGCCATTCCGCCACCCGGACAAGGTGCTTCGCAGGCCCCTTGGGGAGGGCCTGCTGCGACCCGGAACGATAGCACGCAGGCCACCCCAACTCCCAAACGGCCCAGCCCTCAACGGAACCCGGGAGAACGTCACGGGCACGGCCTACCCGACACGCCTAGTCTGGACGTCATGAGCGAGGTCACCGAGCCCAGCAGCCAGCCCACCAGCCCCGTCGACGAGGTCGTGCGCCTGTGCCGCGACCTGATCCGCATCGACAGCACCAACTACGGCGACGGCAGCGGGCCGGGGGAGCGCGAGGCCGCCGACTACGTCGTGGCCCAGCTGCGCGAGGTCGGGCTGGAACCCACGGTGGTCGAGAGCGACCCCGGCCGCACGAGCGTGGTGGTCCGGGTCGAGGGGGAGGACCGCGAGCGGCCGGCCCTCTGCATCCACGGCCACCTCGACGTCGTGCCCGCCAACGCGGACGACTGGCAGGTCGACCCGCTGTCCGCCGAGCTGCGCGACGACTGCATCTGGGGTCGCGGCGCGGTGGACATGAAGGACATGGACGCGATGATCCTGGCCAACATCCGCGACCTCGCCCGTCGTGGGGCCAAGCCGCCGCGCGACATCGTCTTCGCGTTCTTCGCCGACGAGGAGGCCGGTGGGGTCAAGGGCAGCCACCACGTCGTCGACCACCACCCCGAGCTCTTCGAGGGGGTCACCGAGGCGGTCTCCGAGGTCGGCGGCTACAGCGTCACGATCCCGACCACCGAGGGCCAGACCCGCGCCTACCTCGTGCAGACCGCCGAGAAGGGCATCCTCTGGCTGCGCCTGACCGCCCACGGCCGCGCCGGCCACGGCTCGGTGCCCAACGACGAGAACGCCCTGGTCCGCCTCGCCGAGGCGATCACCCGGGTCAACGAGCACAAGTGGCCGCGCGAGTACATCGCCTCGGTCCGCGAGCTGCTCGACGGGCTGTCCGACCTCACCGGCACGTCCTACTCCGACGAGGACCTCGACGAGCTGCTCGACCACCTCGGCGGCGCCCAGGGGTTCGTCCGCGGGACGCTCCAGGACACCGCGAACTTCACCATGGCGGAGGCCGGCTACAAGCACAACGTCATCCCGCAGAGCGCCTCGGCCTCCCTGGACTGCCGGTTCCTGCCCGGTCACGACGACGAGCTCCTCGACACCATCCGCGAGCTCGCCGGCGAGCACCTCACCGTCGACGTCGTGCACCGCGACATCGCCCTGGACGCGCCGTTCGAGGGTCCGCTGGTGGACGCCATGAAGGCTGCCCTCCTGGCCGAGGACCCTGGCGCCGAGGTGCTGCCCTACTGCCTGTCCGGAGGCACCGACAACAAGGCCCTGAGCAAGCTCGGCATCACGGGCTACGGGTTCGCCCCGCTGCAGCTCCCGGCCGACCTCGACTTCGCGCCGATGTTCCACGGCATCGACGAGCGGGTCCCGGTGGCCGCGCTCGAGTTCGGCACGCGCGTCCTCCAGCGCTTCATCGCCACCTGCTGAGCGGTATGCCGCGGGGCTGGCCCCGCGGCATACCGAATCTTTGCCATGCGTGGGCGTAGCCCGCAGGTGGTGCCCGTCGTTTGACCTCATGAGAGTCCACGCGACGGCAGGAGCAGTAGATGGCACACAGGTTCTCGGGCCCCCACCTGGCGCGGCTGGGAGGGGCGGTGGCGGTGGGCGGCCTCGTCTGGTTGTCATCGGCCGGAGCGGCTGGAGCCGCGACGCCGCCCGCCCCGCTCGGTGGTGCGCTGACCACGGTGACGGACCCCGCCACCGCGGCCGTCACCCGGCTGCTCGGTGGCACTGCCGCTCCCGCGTTGCCGAGCCCGCCTCCGGGCCCTCCGGCGCTGCCGTCGGTGCCGGCACCACCCACACTTCCCGGGCTCCCGGGCCAGGACCCGTCGGGCGAAGCGCAGGACGACCCCGGCGCCAGCGCCGAGGTGCGGGCTCCTGCTGACGACGACGTCGCCGCTGTGGACGCGGCGGTGGCGGAGTTCCTCGGCGTCTGTGCCCGCGTCCCCCAGGACGTGCTGCCGGTTCGGGCGACCATCGTGGTCCTCGACCACGACGTCATCGCCGAGCTGGTGGAGGCGGGGGTGCCGCTGCAGCCGCTCGTCGTCCCGTGCCCGAAGGCCGTTGGTGACCCAGCCCCCTCGCAGCAGTCGGCCGTGCCGAGCGCCACGGGCCCGGGCTCTGGAGGCCCGGCCGACCCTCGCTCGGGCCTACCGACGTCGCTGGCCTTCACCGGGACCGAGATCGCGCCGACTCTCGTGGTGGCGGGAGGGTTGATCGCCCTCGGCCTCGCGTTCCTGCGCAAGGCACACCTGCTCGCAGTCGTCCGGTGAGCGCGCGCCGAGGACCGCTGTGGGGCTCGCCCGCACTGACGCCGTCAGTGCGGGCGAGGTGCGCGGATGATCTTGCGGCGCAACCAGGTCCGCTGCTGGCCACCCAGGTAGATGCGGGTGCGGTGCAGCTCCCAGTGGCCGTACTCGGCATGCTCGGTCAACGTCCGCCGGATGTCGGATCGTGAATCGGTTCGGGTGAAGCTCACCACGCGGTACTCGTACTCAACCATCGAGCGCCATTTTGCCCCAGAACCCGATACCGTCGAGCCATGACCGCAGACCCGCGTGGCGCGCTGGCCAACCTCATGACCGCGTTCGAGCGGCACCTCGAGGCGTCGGCCTCCAAGCGGGGCGAGGAAGACCCGACCGTCATCGCGGCCTACGACGACCTGGCCGACGCGTTCGCGTCCTACGACGACGCCCTCCTCCAGGCCTACGGCGAGATGACGCCGCTCGACATCTACGACGGTGACGACGAGGACGACGACGACGATGACTCGGACGACGACTCGGACGACGACTCGGACGACGATGACTCGGACGACGACGACGAGGAGCTCGACGACCACGGCGACGAGGACGGCGACGGCAGCGTCTACTCAGGCCTGGACGACGCGGACTACGACGAGGCCTGAGGGCTCAAACCGACACCTCGTCGAGAGCGGCCACCAGCTCCTCCGGGAGCTCCAGCGACTCGCTCGCCAGTGAGGTCCGCAGCTGCGCGGTGGTGCGCGCCCCGACCACCGGGCTGACGACGCCCGGGCGATCGCGCACCCAGGCCAGGGCCACCTCGGTGGGGCTGACGTCGAGTCCCTTGGCCGCGATGGCCAACGCCTCGACGATGCCCGTGCTGCGGTCGTCGAGGTAGCGGGCGGTGAAGCGGGGGAAGTCGCGTGACGCGGCTCGGGAGTCCGCAGGGATCCCGTTGCGGTACTTGCCGGTCAGGACACCGCGACCCAGCGGAGACCAGGGGAGCAGCCCGAACCCGAGGGCCTGGGCGGCGGCAAGCAGGTCCGGCTCGGCCGTCCGGTTGGTCAGGGAGTACTCGACCTCGTTGGCCACCAACGGGACTCGCGCCTGCTCGAGCAGCGACATGGCCCGGGCGACCTGCCACCCACTGAAGTTCGAGACGCCGACGTAGCGCGCCCGGCCGGTGTTGACGGCCCACTCCAGGGCCGAGAGCGTCTCGGTGAGGGGAGCCTCGTCCGACCAGGTGTGGACCAGCCACAGGTCGACGTGGTCGGTGCCGAGGCGTTCGAGAGACGTGTCGAGCTGGCTCAGCAGGCTGTGGCGTGAGGTGTCGACGACCCGGTGACCCGAGCGCCGAGAGATCCCCGACTTGGTGCAGATGACGAGGTCCTCGCGCGGCACGTCGTCCTCGATCAGCCGGCCGATGATCTCCTCGGAGGTGCCGTCGGAGTAGCCGTGGGCCGTGTCGACCAAGGTGCCCCCCGCGTCGAGGAACGTGCGCAGCTGCTCGCGGGCGCCCTCTTCGTCGGTCGTGCGGCCCCAGGTCATCGTGCCGAGGGCAAGACGGGAGACCGAGAGACCGGAGCTGCCCATTCGTCGCTGACGCATGGTTCCGTACGGTAGTCGGCCCACGCCGGGTTCCTGCGGCGCACCCGCCGCTAACCTCGCTCCCATGGAACTCGGAGTGAACCTCGGCTACTTCGGCATGGGTGTGGACCAGGACAACGTGGCCGTCGCGCAGGAGGCCGACCGCCTCGGGTATGCCGTGGCGTGGGCCGCGGAGGCGTACGGCTCGGACGTGCCCACCGTGCTCTCCTGGATCGGGGCGCTGACCGAGCGGATCGACCTGGGGGCCGCGGTCATGCAGATCCCGGCCCGCACGCCCGCCATGACGGCGATGACCGCCGCGACCCTCGACACCCTGTCGAAGGGTCGCTTCCGGCTGGGGCTCGGCGTCAGTGGTCCGCAGGTGAGCGAGGGGTGGCACGGCGTCCCGTTCGCCGCCCCGTTGGGCCGCACCCGCGAGTACGTCGACATCGTGCGCATGGCGCTGCGCCGCGAGAGCCTCGCGTACGCCGGGCGGCACTTCACGCTGCCGCTGCCCGACGGCCCCGGGAAGGCCCTCAAGCTCACCGTCCACCCGCCGCGCCCCGACCTGCCCATCTACCTCGCGGCCGTCGGCCCGAAGAACCTCGAGCTGGCCGGTGAGGTGGCCGACGGGTGGCACGCGATCTTCTTCAGCCCGGAGCACTCGGGCGACCTCGTGCAGTCGGTGGTGTCGGGCCGACGTCGCGCGGGAAAGGGGACCGAGGAGGACCCGCTCGACGGGTTCGACCTGGCACCGTCGGTGCCGGTCGTCATCGCCGACGACGTGGCGGCGGCCGCTGACGCCATCCGTCCCTACGCAGCCCTCTACATCGGCGGCATGGGCTCCCGCGAGCAGAACTTCTACAACCAGCTGGCCGTGCGGATGGGCTTCGAGGAGGCGGCGGCGCAGGTGCAGGACCTCTTCCTCGCCAGGCAGCACCGGGACGCCGCAGCCGCCGTGCCGTTCGAGTTCATCGACGCCACCTCGCTCATCGGGCCGAGGGACCGGATCCGCGACCGGATGTCGAGGTATGCCGAGGCCGGCACGGGCACGCTCTCGGTCGCGCCGTTCGCCGGAGGGCTCGAGGAGCGGCTGCATGTCGTGCGAACCATGGCCGAGCTGATGGGGGAGACTAGCCTCTGACATTGGCGCCGCACCGCTCCCGGCCACACCCGACCGAACGGAAAGCAGACCGTTGACCCTGAGCTATCTCGACGCCCTGATCCTGGGCATCGTGGAGGGCCTGACCGAGTTCCTCCCGGTCTCCTCCACGGGTCACCTGACCATCACGGAGAAGCTGCTCGGCCTCACGGTCGACGCCCCTGGGGTGACCGCCTACACGGCGGTCATCCAGCTGGGCGCGATCTTCGCCACGCTGCTCTACTTCCGCAAGGACATCGTCCGGCTGCTCGGTGCCTGGTTCGCCGGTCTCGGCAGCGCCCAGGCCCGCACCCACCACGACTACCAGCTCGCCTGGGCGGTCATCGTGGGCTCGATCCCGGTGGGGATCGTGGGCTTCGCGGCCAAGGACCTGATCAGCGGGGGCCTGCGCAGCCTGTGGGTCGTCGCTGCCGCCCTCATCGCCTGGAGCGCCGTCATGTGGCTCGCCGAGAGTCGTCACGCCATGCTGACGACGCGGGGCGAGGAGCGCGGCGAGGGACAGGTGACCCTCATCGACGGGCTCGTCATCGGGCTCGTGCAGTGCGCCTCGCTGGTGCCCGGGGTGTCCCGCTCCGGTGCGACCATCTCGACCGGACTGTTCCGGGGCCTCGACCGGCTGACCGCGACGAGGCTGTCCTTCTTCATGGCGATCCCGGCCCTCACGGCGGCCGGCATCTTCGAGATGCTGAGCGAGACCGACCACCTCAAGCTGCTCGGCGTCGGCCCGATCATCGTCGGGGTCATCGTGTCGTTCATCGTCGCCTACGCGTCGATCGCGTGGCTGCTGAAGTTCGTGAGCAGCAACAAGATCACGGCCTTCGTCTGGTACCGCGTCGCCCTCGGGCTCGTGCTGGTCGTCGTGCTCGCCGCCGGCTGGATGACCGCCACCTAGGTCGGCCGGCCGGCGGTCCTACAGCCAGCCGGACTTGCGGAACGCGCGGTAGAGCCCCAGGCACGCGGCGCCCATGATGCCCACGACGATGAAGTAGCCGTAGTGCCACTTCAGCTCGGGCATGTTCTCGAAGTTCATGCCGTAGATCCCCGCGATCATCGTGGGTACGGCGGCGATGGCGACCCAGGCCGAGATCTTGCGCATGTCGGAGTTCTGCTGGACCGAGATCTGGGCGAGGTGGGCGTTGAGGATGTCGGTGAGCAGCCGGTCGTAGGACTCCACGTGGTCGATCACCGCGAGCAGGTGGTCGGCCACGTCGCGGAAGAGCAGTCGCACCTCCTTCTGTGGCAACGGTGAGCGCGACCCGTCGTGGAGCATCTTGAGTGGCGCGGCCAGGGGGACGGCGGCCCGCCGGAACTCCAGGACCTCGCGCTTGAGCCGGTAGATCGTCGACGAGCTGACCTTGTTGCTGCCCGAGAAGACCGACGCCTCGATGTCCTCGAGGTCCTTCTGGAGCTCGGCGTCGATGGAGACGTAGTTGTCGATGATGCTGTCCATCACCGCGTGGACGACCGCGATGGCGCCGTGACGCAGGCTGGCGACATTGCCCTCGAGCGCCTGGCGCACCCCCGCGAGGGGGTTGGCCTCGCCTCGTCGCACCGTCACGACGAACCGGTCGCCGACGAACAGCATCACCTCACCGGTCTCGACGTCCGAGGTCTCCTCGATGTACCGCAAGGTCTTCATCACGACGAAGATGGTGTTGTCGAACAGCTCGACCTTGGGTCGCTGGTTGCCCTTGACGGCGTCCTCGACCGCGAGCGGGTGGAGCTTGAGCTCGTCGTTGACGAGGTCGAACTCGGCGTCGGTGGGGTTCTTCAGCCCGATCCAGAGGAACCCGTGCGGGTCGTCGCCGCCGCGCAGGTCCTCGAGGGCGTCGCTGAGGTCGCCGCACGGGTGACGCTGGCCTTGGCGGTAGATGGCTTGGTCGACGATCACGGGGCTACTTCACCACGTCCGCGACGGTCCCGCGAGAAGCGCGCCGTAGAGTGCGCACGTGCCCACCGTCCTGCTGGTCCGCCACGGCCACTCGAGCGCCAACGGGGACGGAGTCCTCGCGGGCCGGCTACCCGGCATACACCTCACCGATCGGGGGCGGGAGCAGGCCGCGCAGCTGGCCGAGCGGTTCCGTGACCTCCCTGTCGTGCGCGTGGTGAGCAGCCCCCTGGAACGCTGCCTCGAGACAGCGGGGCCCCTCGCAGCCGCGGCCGGCGTCGAGGTCACGGTCGACGACGACCTGCAGGAGTGCGCCTACGGCGCGTGGACCGGCCGGGCGCTCAAGGACCTGGCCAAGGAGCCGCTCTGGCGGACCGTGCAGGACGACCCCGAGGTCGCGCGGTTCCCCGACGACGACCGGTATGCCGCGGAGAGCCTGCGCGAGATGAGTGACCGGGTCGTCGCTGCCGTCCGGCGTCACGACGCCGAGGTCGGGGCCACGTCGGGGGAGTCCGCGCTGTGGGCGGCGGTCACGCACGGCGACCTGCTCAAGGCCACGCTGGCCGACGCTACCGGGTCGGGTCTGGCCCGCTTCCAGCGCTACACCGCGGACCCCGCCTCGGTGTCGGTCGTGCGCTACGGCAGCCGGCACACCTTCCTCCTGGCCGCCAACGACCTCGCGCCCGACCTCACGCGTTTCCAGCCCCCGGCGGAGACACCGGCGGAGGCCCCGGAGTCGGGCGACGCAACCGTCGGTGGGGGAGCCGGTTAGAGTTTTGCCATGGGGCTCGTCGAGTTTGATCCACCGGACCGGTTCGTCGCCGGGACCGTCGGTCCGCCGGGGCAGCGGACCTTCTTCCTCCAGGCCAGTGAGGGACGCCGCCTGACCAGCGTCTCGCTGGAGAAGCAGCAGGTCTCGGTCCTCGCCGACCGGATCAACGACCTGCTCGACAGCTATGCCGGGGGCGAGGGAGCCGCCCACGCGACCGCCGAGGTGGTCGACAACGCGCCGCTCGACACCCCCATCGAGGACGACTTCCGGGTCACGACCCTGAGCCTGGCCTGGGACGAGGACAGACAGGTGATCATCATCGAGGCCCTCGACCGCGACCCTGACGACCCGGAGGCGGGTGTCGACCCGGAGGTCCTCGCCGAGGAGCCGCGACAGATGCGGGTCGTGCTGCCACCCTCCAGGGCCCGCGCATTCGCGAGGCGGGCCCAGTCCGTCGTGTCCGCGGGGCGACCGCCCTGCCCGTTCTGTGGTGGCCCGCTCGAACCCGAGGGGCACATCTGCCCGCGCTCGAACGGGTACAAGCGCTGACCCAGCCCGCAGGCGGCCCGTCGGTCTCCCTCGACCTCCTGACGCGCGCAGACCTGGTGGTGCTGGGAGCGCTGGCCGACGCCTCGAACCTCGCGCTGCTGGTCCGGCTCGAGGACGACGAGGGACCGCTGGCGATCTACAAGCCGATCCGGGGCGAACGACCGCTCTGGGACTTCCCGGACGGGTCGCTGGCCGCCCGCGAGGTCGCCGCCCACCTGATCAGCTCGACCGGCGGGTGGGACGTCGTGCCCGAGACGGTCCTGCGCGACGGGCCACGAGGTCCGGGCTCGGTGCAGCGCTGGGTGGGTGACCCGGAGACGGCCCCTGAGTACGTGGTCGACCTGGTCACGCCCGACGCGGTGCCGCCGGGCTGGCTGGCCGTGCTGAGCGGAGAGGACGAGCGGGGCCGGCCGGTGGTCGTCGTCCACGAGGACAGCCCGGTGGTCCGCTCCGTCGCCGCGTTCGACGCGGTCATCAACAACTCCGACCGCAAGGGGTCGCACCTGGTCCGCGAAGGCGAGCGCCTCCGCGGCTTCGACCACGGGGTGAGCCTGCACGAGGACCCCAAGCTGCGCACCGTCCTGTGGGGCTTCGCCGGACAGCCGCTCCCGGACGACGACCTCATCCGGATCACCCGGGTGAGAGACGCCCTGGCCGACGGCGGGTCCCCCCTGCGAGCCGACCTCGCCCCGTTGCTCACCCCCGTCGAGGTGACCGCCCTGCAGGCCCGGTGCGTCGCATTGCTCGACGACGCGGCATACCCGGTGCCGTCCGGTGACTGGCCGGCCATCCCGTGGCCGCCGCTCTGAGCCCTCCCCGTAGGCTTCCGCTGTGATCTCCTGGCCCACCCCGTTCCTTCCCGCCGTGCCCGGCACCGGCCACCCCGTGCAGGTCTTCGACTCGGCGACCGGAGCGGTCCGGGCGATCACGCCCGGCCCGACGGCGCGGATGTACGTCTGCGGGATCACGCCCTACGACGCGACCCACCTGGGCCACGCGGCGACGTACGTGACGTTCGACGTCCTGGGGCGCGCGCTGCGCGACGCCGGGCACGACGTGGAGTATGTGCAGAACATCACCGACGTGGACGACCCGCTCCTCGAGCGCGCCACCCGCGACGGCGTCGACTGGGAGGACCTGGCGGCGGAGGAGATCGCCCTCTTCCGCGAGGACATGACCGCCCTGGCCGTCATCCCGCCCGACCACTACGTGGGCGTCGTCGAGAGCATCGAGCCGGTGGGCGCTGCCGTGCGCGCCCTGCTCGAGCGTGGCGCCGCCTACTCGGTCGACACCCCGGACTCCGAGGGCGACGACCTCTACCTCGACATCTCGACCGACGTGGGGTTCGGGGCGGTCTCCAACTGGACCCGCGAGCAGATGCTGGCCGTCTTCGCCGACCGTGGTGGCGACCCCGACCGGGCGGGCAAGCGGGACCGGCTCGACCCCCTGTTGTGGCGGGCCGCCCGCGACGGCGAACCGTCGTGGGCCGTCGAGGGGCTCCCGCAGGGTCGTCCGGGCTGGCACATCGAGTGCACCGCGATCGCGCTGGACCACCTGGGCATGGCCTTCGACGTCCAGGGTGGTGGCACCGACCTGGTCTTCCCGCACCACGAGATGAGCGCCACCCAGGCCGTCGTGCTGACCGACCAGCGACCGTTCGCCCGGACCTACACCCACCAGGCGATGGTGGGCCTGGACGGCGCGAAGATGAGCAAGTCCAAGGGCAACCTGGTCCTGGTCTCCAAGCTGCTGGCCGACGGTGTCGACCCGATGGCGATCCGGCTGGCCCTGCTCGGACAGCACTACCGCACCGAGTGGTCCTGGACCGACGCGGTCCTCGAGCGGGCTCAGGCCCGCCTCGACACCTGGCGCTCGGCGCTGTCGGTCAACTCGGCCCCCGACTCGGCCCAGGTGGTCGAAGCCATCCGCACGCGGGTCGCCGACGACCTCGACACCCCTGGCGCGCTGGCGGCCGTGGACGCCTGGGCGAAGCAGACCCTCACCCGCGGAGGGACGGACGGCACCGCGGCCGGCGTGCTCGCCCGCGCGCTCGACGCCATCCTCGGCGTCCGCGTCTGAAGAGGCACCGTCTGACGGGAGAAACCCGGGTCAGCCGGGCCCTTCCTGGCCTCTGCGACGCAGGTAGCGCTCGAACTCGCGGGCGATGGCGTCACCACTCGCCTCGGGCAGGTCAGCGGTGTCCTGCGCCTCCTCGAGGGACTGGACGTACTCGGCGACCTCGTCGTCGGTGTCGGCGAGCTCGTTGATGCCCCGCTCCCAGGCCTTCGCTCCCTCGGCGAGGTCGCCGTGGGGGATCGTGGCGTCGAGCAGCTCCTCGAGCCGGGAGACCAGCGCGAGGGTCGCCTTGGGGGAGGGGGAGTGTCCCGCGTAGTGGGGGACCGCAGCCCAGCACGAGAGCGACTGCATGCCCGACTGGGTGGCCGCGTCAGCGAGGACGCCGACGATCCCGGTGGGTCCCTCGTAGCGGCTCGGCTCGAGGTCGAACCGGTGGATCACGTCGTCGTCGTCCGAGGTGGCGGTGACCGGGATGGGCCGGGTGTGGGCCACGTCGGCCATCAGGGCGCCGAGCGTGAAGACCGTGCTCGCGCCGACCTCCTGAGCGAACTCCATCAGCTCGATCGTGAAGGCCCGCCAGCGGAACGACGGCTCGATGCCCTGGATGAGCACGACGTCGCGGTCCAGCCCGGCAGAGCGGGCCACCAGGATCCGCGTGGTGCGCCAGTGGATCCGGCGGCGACCGTCCTCGAGGACGACGCGCGGACGGTTCACCTGGAAGTCGTAGTAGTCCTCGGGGTCGAGCGCCGCGATGGCGTCAGCATCCCACACGTCGATGAGGTGGTCGATCACGGCCGTGGCCGCCTCGCCCGCGTCGTTCCAGCCCTCGAAGGCCGCAATCACGACGGGGTTGTTGAGCTCCGGGACGTCTTCGAGTTCGATCACCATCGCTCCCTTCTTGAATGAGACACAGCCTTGAAGAATACGCAGCCGTGAATCCACACAGCCCCTGCAGGCGGCACCGCTGTCCCGCCCAGCCTACGGTCCGCGGTGCGGAGGCATCCGCACGGCTGCGTATAGTCGGGCGCGCCGCCACTCCCGCACCACGAAGGCTCCTCCGCAATGCCGTCTCAGCACCCGCTCGCCAGCGAGCCCTCGACCTCCCGCGCAGCGGACCTGCCTGCGGCGGTCTTCTGGGACATGGATGGCACCCTCGTCGACACCGAGCCGTACTGGATCAACGCCGAGCACGCCATCGTGGAGGAGGCGGGAGGGGTCTGGAACGACGAGTACGCGCACCAGCTCGTCGGCAACGACCTCATGGTCTCGGCCGAGTTCATCCGCGACAACAGCCCCATCACGCTCGAGCCCGTCGAGATCGTCGAGGACCTGCTGCGGCGCGTCATCGCCCAGGTCACCGAGCACGTCCCGTGGCGGCCCGGTGCCATCGAGCTGCTCACCGCCCTCCGCGAGGCCGGCGTGCCGAACGCCCTCGTGACCATGTCGTGGCGGTCGTTGGCCGACAGCGTCCTCGCGGCTCTCCCCGAGGGCACCTTCGCTGCGGTGATCACCGGGGACGAGGTGGAGCACGGCAAGCCGCACCCCGAGCCCTACCTCGCAGCGGCCCGGGCCCTCGGTGTCGAGGTGACCGACTGCATTGCCATCGAGGACTCACCGACGGGGGTCCGGTCCGCCGTCGCCGCAGGCGTGCCCACGCTGGCGGTGCCCCACGTCGTGCCGGTGCCGATCATCGCCGGCGCGGTGCAGGCTCCGAGCTTGCGCGGGCTGACCCCGGCCGACCTCCGCCTTCTCGTCGACAAAGCCCTCCAGCACCGGCGCTGACTCGCCTGGTGCATGGGTTGGCGCCGCTCACTCGTCCGTCGGCGCGACCTGACCCGAGATCGCCGGGTTGAGCGCGATCAGGGCGGCGTCAGGCGGCAGCGGCGGGGGAGTGCCGCCCCAGGCCGGGCAGAACTCGCGGAAGTCGCACCAGTCGCACAGCCGCGAGGTCTTGGGTCGCCAGTCGCCCGTCGTCGCCGCCCGTTCGATCGCGGTCCAGACCGCCTTGAGGTTGCGCTCGAGGCTGAGCAGGTCGTGCTCGTCGGGGGTGTAGCGGACGACCTCGCCGTTGCCGAGGTAGACCAGCTGGAGCAGTCGCGGGATCTCACCGCGCAGCCGCCACAGCACCAAGGCGTAGAACTTCATCTGGAACAGCGCCTTGCCCTCGAACAGCTCACTGGGGGACCGCCCGGTCTTGTAGTCGACGACGCGCATCGCCCCGTCGGCGGCTACGTCGAGGCGGTCGACGTAGCCACGCAGGACCAGCCCGTCGACATCGGTCTCGACATAGAGCTCGCGCTCTGCGGGCTCGAGGCGGGTCGGGTCCTCGAGGGTGAACCAGGTCTCGATCAGGGCCTGCGCGTCACCGAACCAGCCGGCCTCGGTGAGCTTGTCGTCGTCGGCGATCATCGCCGCGAGCTCGGGCTCCTGCTCGACCAGGGCTGCCCACTGGGGGCCCAACAGCGCTTGGGCGGCCGCCGGGGTGCGCTCGTCGGCCGGGAGGTCGAACAACCGCTCCAGCACCGCGTGCACCAGCGTGCCCCGCGCCGCAGCAGGGCTGGGCGGCGAGGGCAGCTTGTCGATGGTGCGGAACCGGTAGAGCAACGGACACTGCTTGAAGTCCGAGGCCCGGCTCGGTGAGAGGGCGGGAACCATGGATCACACGGTATGCCGCGGCGCCGACAACGGTGCCGCGGCGTGCCGTCAGTCCTCGGGCAGGTATCCGAGGTTGGGGGCCAGCCAGCGCTCGGCCTCGGAGAGGGTCCAGCCCTTCCGCTCGGCGTAGTCCTCGATCTGGTCCCGGCCCAGGCGACCCACGACGAAGTACTGGGACTGCGGGTGCGAGAAGTACCACCCGGAGACCGAGGCGCCCGGCCACATGGCCATCGACTCGGTCAGCTCCATCCCGGTGTTCTGCTCGACCTGGAGCAGGTCCCACAGGAGGGCCTTCTCGGTGTGGTCGGGGCAGGCGGGGTAGCCCGGCGCCGGCCGGATGCCGACGTACTTCTCGGCGATCAGGTCGGGGTTCTTGAGGTGCTCGTCGGGGGCGTAGCCCCAGAAGTCGTGCCGCACCCGCTCGTGCATCCGCTCGGCGAACGCCTCGGCCAGCCGGTCGGCCAGGGCCTCGAGGAGGATCGCGTTGTAGTCGTCCATCGCGGCCTTGAACTCGTTGACCTTGTCGTGCGACCCGAGACCGGCGGTGACGGCGAAGGCCCCGACGTGGTCGGAGCGCCCGCTGTCCTTGGGCGCGACGAAGTCGGACATCGCCCGGTTGGGGATGCCCTCCCGGTGCTGCCCCTGCTGCCGGAGCGTGTGCAGGGTCGTGGCCACGGTCTCGCGGGACTCGTCGGTGTAGACCTCGATGTCGTCGCCCACCGAGTTGGCCGGGAAGAGGCCGATGACGCCGTTGGCGCGCAGCCACTTGTGCTCGATGATCTGGTCGAGCATCTTCTGCGCGTCCTGGTAGAGCCGGGTCGCGGCCTCGCCCGTCGCGGGGTTGTTGAGGATGTCCGGGAAGCGACCCTTCATCTCCCAGGCCAGGAAGAACGGGCCCCAGTCGATGTAGTCGCGCAGCTCGGCGATCGGGTAGTCCTTGAAGGTGCGCACGAACTGCGTGACCGTGCGGTTGCGGTCGCTGCCCGACTGACGGCGCAGCAGCTCCTTCTCCTGTGCTGCCACGAGGTGGGGCACCGGCGGGCGGTAGCCGCTCCAGTCGATCGGCGTGGCCAGCTCGCGGGCCTTCTCGATCGACACGAGCGGACGCTCGGTCGTCTTGGCGGCGTGCCGGGCGCGCAGCGAGTCGAAGTCGGCCTTGACCTCGGCCATCAGCTTGGGGCGCAGCTCGTCCGACAGCAGCTGGGCGACCACCGGCACCGAGCGCGAGGCGTCCTTCACCCACACGACCGGGCCGTGGTACTTCTGGTCCACCTTGACGGCGGTGTGGGCCCGTGAGGTGGTGGCACCCCCGATGAGCAGCGGCAGGTCGAAGCCCTGACGCTCCATCTCGGTCGCGAAGTTCACCATCTCGTCGAGGCTCGGGGTGATCAGCCCGGACAGCCCGATGACGTCGGCCTTCTCGGCCCTGGCGGCATCGAGGATCTTCTGGGCCGGCACCATCACGCCGAGGTCGACCACGTCGTAGTTGTTGCACTGGAGGACGACGCCGACGATGTTCTTGCCGATGTCGTGCACGTCGCCCTTGACGGTGGCCATGATGACCTTGCCCTTGGCCCGGTTCTCGGCGACCTCGGCCTCGGTCTTCTCCGCCTCGATGAAGGGGATGAGGTAGGCGACCGCCTTCTTCATGACCCGCGCCGACTTCACCACCTGCGGCAGGAACATCTTGCCCGCGCCGAAGAGGTCGCCCACGACGTTCATGCCGTCCATGAGCGGCCCCTCGATGACCTCGATGGGTCGACCGCCGCGCGCCGAGATCTCCTGGCGGAGCTCCTCGGTGTCGGTCTCGGCGTGCTCGTCGAGGCCCTTGACCAGGGCGTAGGTGATGCGTTCGCCGACCGGCAGGGAGCGCCACTCCTCGGCGATCGCCTCCTGCTTGGTGTCGCCGGTGTTGAACGAGTCGGCGATCTCGAGCAGCCGCTCGGTGGAGTCGGGACGCCGGTTGAGGATGACGTCCTCGATGCGTTCGCGGAGCTCGGGGTCGACCTGGTCGTAGACGACCAGGGCACCGGCGTTGACGATTCCCATGTCCATGCCCGCCTGGATGGCGTGGTAGAGGAACACGGCGTGGATCGCCTCGCGCACGGCGTTGTTGCCGCGGAACGAGAACGACACGTTGGAGACGCCTCCGGAGACGAGCGCACCCGGCAGGTGCTCCTTGATCCACCGGGTCGCGTCGATGAAGTCGGTGCCGTAGGCCGCATGCTCCTCGATGCCCGTCGCCACCGCGAAGATGTTGGGGTCGAAGATGATGTCCTCGGCGGGGAACCCGACCTCCGTGGTGAGGATGTCGTAGGCCCGCTGGCAGATCTCCTTGCGACGCTGGAGCGAGTCGGCCTGGCCGTCCTCGTCGAACGCCATCACGACCACCGCCGCGCCGTACTTGCGGCACAGCCGGGCGTGCTCGATGAACGGCTCGACGCCCTCCTTCATCGAGATGGAGTTGACGATCGACTTGCCCTGGACGCACTTGAGCCCGGCCTCGATGACGTCCCACTTCGAGGAGTCGACCATCAGGGGGACCCGCGAGATGTCGGGCTCGGTCGCGACCAGCTTGACGAAGCGGTCCATCGCGGCGACGCCGTCGATCATCCCCTCGTCCATGTTGATGTCGATGACCTGCGCGCCCGACTCGACCTGCTGCCGCGCGACGTTGAGCGCGGTGCCGTAGTCCTCGGCCTGGATGAGCTTGCGGAACCGCGCCGACCCGGTGATGTTGGTCCGCTCGCCGACGTTGACGAACAACGACTCCTCGGTGACGGTCAGCGGCTCCAGCCCCGACAGGCGCAGGGCGGGCGCGACCTCGGCCGGCACCCGCGGCTTCTGGTCCGAGGCGGCCTTGGCGATCGCCGCGATGTGGTCGGGCGTGGTGCCGCAGCAGCCACCGAGCAGGTTGACCAGCCCGGCCTCGGCGAACTCGCCCACGACGCCCGCCATCGCGTCGGGGGTCTCGTCGTACTCGCCGAACGCGTTGGGCAGGCCGGCGTTGGGGTAGCACGAGACGAAGGTGTCGGCCACGCGGGCCAGCTCCGCGGCATACGGGCGCATCTCGGCGGCGCCGAGGGCGCAGTTGAGGCCCACGGCGAGGGGACGGGCGTGGCGCACCGAGTTCCAGAACGCCTCGGTGACCTGACCCGAGAGGGTGCGTCCCGACGCGTCGGTGATGGTGCCGGAGATGATCACGGGCCAGCGGCGCTCGTGCTCCTCGAACAGGGTCTCGAGGGCGAAGATCGCCGCCTTGGCGTTGAGCGTGTCGAAGATCGTCTCGACGATGAGCAGGTCGCTGCCCCCGTCGACCAGGCCACGCGCCTGCTCGAGGTAGGCCTCGACCAGCTCGTCGAAGGTGACGTTGCGCTTGCCGGGGTCGTTGACGTCGGGCGAGATCGACGCGGTGCGGTTGGTCGGGCCCAGGGCGCCGAGCACCCACCGCGGCCGGTCCGGGGTCTTCTCAGTCATCGCGTCGCAGGCCTGCCGGGCCAGTCGCGCGGACTCGAGGTTGAACTCGTAGGCGAGCGCCTCCATGCCGTAGTCGGCGAGCGAGATCCGCTGGGCGTTGAAGGTGTTGGTCTCGATGAGGTCGGCACCCGCTTCGAGGTATGCCGCGTGGATGCCTCGGATGATCTCCGGCTGGGTGAGGCTCAGCAGGTCGTTGTTGCCCTTGAGGTCACTCTCCCAGTCGGCGAACCGCTCGCCCCGGTAGTCGTCCTCGCCCAGCCCCTCGCGCTGGATCATCGTGCCCATGGCGCCGTCCATCACGAGGATCCGCTCGGTCAGAGCGGTCTTCAGCTGGTCGGTGGCGTCGGGCTGCAGCGCGGGGGAGTCGGACACCGCACAAGTATGGCCTAGTGGCGGCCGGGAGGTCGTGGCCGGTCACGTAGGGTCTGCGCATGACGACGCGGGCTCCCGAGCAACAGCCGGAGGAGTCCGGCCACGGCGTGCGCATCGCCCGCGTCGGCGGGGTGCCCGTCTACCTGGCCCCCAGCTGGTTCCTCATCGCCGCCGTGATCGTCGCGATCGTGGCCACCCCCTACTTCCCGGACAGGGTCGGCACCGGGATCGCCATCGGCGTCACGCAGGCGCTCCTGCTCCTCGTCAGCGTGCTGGTCCACGAGGCCGCCCACGCCGTGACCGCTCGGGTGTTCAAGATGCCGGTGATCCGCATCGTCGCGAACCTGTGGGGTGGCCACACCTCCTTCGAGGCCGCTCGCAGCACCCCCGGGAGGCTGGCGGCGATCGCGGCCGCGGGGCCGGCCTCGAACGCCGTGCTCGCCGTGGTGGCATGGCTGCTCCTCCTCACCACCTCCGGTGACCGCATGAGCACCCTGCTGACGGGTCTGGTCATCATCAACGGCTCGCTCGCGGTGCTGAACTTCCTCCCGGGCATGCCGCTGGACGGCGGACAGGTCGTCGAGAGCCTGGTCTGGAAGGCCACCGGCAACCGCAACAAGGGCTCCGTGGTCGCCGGGTGGTGCGGGAGGGTGCTGACCGTCCTCCTGGTCCTCTGGTTCTTCGTCCGGCCGCTCGCGCAGGGCGAGCAGATCGGTCTCGACTCCATCTGGGTGCTGGTCATCGGATCAGTGCTCTGGAGCGGCGCCACGCAGTCCATCCGCCGGGGCCAGGCACTGTCCCAGTGGGAGGCGCTCCACGTCGCGCAGGTCATGGAGCCGGCCGTCTTCCTCGACCCACGCACTCCTCTGCGCGTCGCCATCGCCCACCCCGACGCCGTCGTCACGACGGACGCGCGCGGCATACCGTGCCTCTTCCTCGCCTCACCCGACGGCGGCACCCCACCCGGTCTGGATCCGGAAGCCCCGCTCAGCTCCGCGGTGGTGCGCATCCCGGACGACAACGTCCTCGAGGTCTCACCCGATGCGAACGCGCTGGCCGTGGTCGAGGTCATGCAGTCGACCGGCCACCAGGACGTGGTCCTGACCTGGCACGGACGGGTCTACGGCATCGCCCACGCCCGGCTGGTCAACGAGGCCGCAGCCCGCAACTAGACTCGCCGGTCATGAGCGACGCCCCCGACCAGAGCCCTGACGACAGCCCTGACGAGGCCCGGGTCACCGCCGTCGGAGCCGACCTGCGCAGGGGACCGTTCGCGGTCGGGGAGCGGGTCCAGCTGACCGATCCCAAGGGGCGCCTGCACACGATCAGCCTCGAGGCCGGGCGCGAGTTCCACACGCACCGTGGGCGGCTCGCCCACGACGACCTCATCGGGGCCCCGGACGGGTCGGTCGTGCGCAACACCGCCGGGGTCGAGTACCTCGCGTTGCGGCCGCTGCTGTCCGACTACGTCATGTCGATGCCGCGGGGGGCGGCCGTGGTCTACCCCAAGGATGCCGGCCAGATCATCACCATGGCCGACGTCTTCCCCGGTGCCCGGGTCGTCGAGGCCGGCGTGGGGTCGGGAGCCCTGTCGATGTCGCTTCTGCGCGCCGTGGGGGAGCACGGCCACGTGCACTCGTTCGAGCGGCGCGAGGACTTCGCCGACATCGCCAAGGGCAACGCCCGCACCTTCTTCGGGCAGGACCACCCGGCGTGGCAGGTCACCGTCGGCGACCTCGTCGAGTCGCTGCCCACGGCGGAGGAGCCGGGGTCGGTCGACCGCGTCGTCCTCGACATGCTGGCCCCCTGGGAGTGCCTCGACGTCGTGGCCGACGCCCTCGCCCCCGGCGGCGTCATCATCTGTTACGTCGCCACCGCCACCCAGCTGTCGCGGGTGGCCGAGGCCCTGCGCGACCACGGTGGCTACACCGAGCCGGAGGCCTGGGAGTCGATGGTGCGGGGCTGGCACCTGGAGGGCCTCGCCGTCCGGCCGCAGCACCGCATGCACGGCCACACCGGGTTCCTCATCACCAGCCGCCGGCTGGCTCCCGGCGTCACCCCGCCGCTGCGCAAGCGCCGCCCGGCGAAGGGGTCCACCGACGAGGAGGGCGCCCTCGAGAGCGGCCTGGCCTTCGGGGCCGAGAGCGACTTCACCGCCGAGGAGATGGGGGAGCGCGTCCCATCAGACAAGAAGATCCGTCGGCTTCGCCGTTCTGTGACGCAAACCTCCCCGTCAGCGGAGTAGATCGGGGTTAGGTTGGGTCATCGGCCGGGCAGTCGACGGTCGGTAGCAGTCGTTAGCCACTCTGAGGTCTTGAGGGAGCCGACATGACCGATCACGCCACCCCGGGTGACCACTCTGAGGAGCGCCGCCAGGCAGAGCTCCTCTCCGAGGAGGTCGCCGCCCTGCGCCAGCGCCTCGCCGACGCCCCGGTGCGGTCGCGCGAGCTCGAGACCAAGGTGCTCCAGCTCCAGTCCAACCTGGCCACGGTCTCGTCGCAGAACGAGCGGCTCGTGCGCACCCTCAAGGAGGCCCGCGAGCAGATCGTCACGCTGAAGTCCGAGGTCGACCGGCTGGCCCAGCCGCCGGCTGCCTACGGCGTGATCCTCGAGTCCTACGACGACGCCACGGTCGACATCCTCACCGGCGGACGCAAGATGCACGTGGCGGTGAGCCCGGCAGTCGACCCCGCCGAGCTGTCCCAGGGGCGCGAGGTGCGGCTCAACGAGGCGATGAACGTCGTGGCGACCTGCGGCTACGAGCGCATCGGCGAGGTGGTGATGATCAAGGAGCTCCTCGGCGAGGGCCGGGTGCTCGTGGTCGCGCACGCCGACGAGGAGCGCGTCGTGCGGATGGCCGAGTCGCTCGAGGGTGAGCCGATCCGCGTGGGCGACGCCCTCATGCTCGAGTCGCGCTCCGGGTTCGTCTACGAGCGGATCCCCAAGGCCGAGGTCTCCGAGCTGGTCCTCGAAGAAGTCCCCGACATCGACTACGAGGACATCGGCGGGCTGGCCGGCCAGATCGAGGCGATCCGCGATGCCGTGGAGCTGCCCTACCTCCACCCCGACCTGTTCACCGAGCACAAGCTCAAGCCGCCCAAGGGAGTCCTCCTCTACGGCCCGCCCGGGTGTGGCAAGACCCTGATCGCCAAGGCCGTGGCCGCATCGCTGGCCAGGAAGGTCGCCGAGAAGGAGGGCAAGCCGGTCGGCAAGTCGTTCTTCCTCAACATCAAGGGCCCCGAGCTGCTCAACAAGTACGTCGGCGAGACCGAGCGGCACATCCGGCTGATCTTCCAGCGGGCCCGCGAGAAGGCTTCCGACGGCACGCCCGTGGTGGTGTTCTTCGACGAGATGGACAGCCTGTTCCGCACCCGCGGCTCGGGGGTCTCCAGCGACGTCGAGACGACCATCGTGCCGCAGCTGCTGTCCGAGATCGACGGCGTCGAACGGCTCGAGAACGTCATCGTGATCGGCGCCTCCAACCGCGAGGACATGATCGACCCGGCGATCCTGCGCCCGGGCCGACTCGACGTGAAGATCAAGATCGAGCGCCCCGACGCCGAGAGCGCCCGCGACATCTTCACCAAGTACCTCGTCGCCGACCTGCCGCTGCACGAGCACGACCTGGCCGAGCACGGCGGGTCGCCGCAGGCCACCGTCGACGCCATGATCACCGCGACGGTCGAGCGGATGTACTCCGAGATCGAGGAGAACCGCTTCCTCGAGGTGACCTACGCCAACGGCGACAAGGAGGTCCTCTACTTCAAGGACTTCAACTCCGGGGCGATGATCCAGAACATCGTCGACCGGGCGAAGAAGATGGCGATCAAGGACTTCCTCACGATCGGGGCCAAGGGCATCCGGGTCGACCACCTGCTCGCCTCGTGCGTCGACGAGTTCAAGGAGAACGAGGACCTCCCCAACACCACCAACCCCGACGACTGGGCGCGGATCTCCGGGAAGAAGGGCGAGCGGATCGTCTACATCCGCACGCTCGTCACCGGCAAGAGCGGCACCGAGCCGGGTCGGTCGATCGACAACGTCGCGAACACGGGGCAGTACCTGTAGGGGAACGGGCAGTAGCCGTAGCCAAGGCTAACTTACTCTCGGTAACATAGCGGGTGTGGACCACCTGATGCGCGACCCTGCGCTGCTCGCCGTACCGTTCTTCGTCGTGTTCATCGGGCTGGAGCTGGTGGCCCTGCGCGTGCTGGAGACCGACGCCGACGCGCCGCGGGCAGATCACCGGGCGCCCCGCGTCGGCTACGCCAGCCAGGACTCGGTGGCCAGCCTGTCTATGGGGGTGGGCTCCGTCGTGGTGAACCTCGGTGCCCGAGCCCTGGCGCTGCTCGGCTACGCCGCCCTGTATGCCGTGACGCCCCTGCGCCTCGACCCGCACGACTGGTGGACCTGGGTCATCGCGCTGCTCTTCGTCGACCTGCTCTGGTACGCCTACCACCGCAGCAGCCACCGGATCCGGGTGCTGTGGGCGATGCACCAGGCCCACCACAGCAGCGTGCACTTCAACTACACGACGGCGTTGCGGCAGAAGTGGAACCCGTGGGGTGAGCTGCTGTTCTGGGTGCCACTGCCCCTGGTGGGCCTGCCGCCGTGGATGATCTTCTTCGTCTTCTCGCTCAACCTGACCTACCAGTTCTGGGTGCACACCGAGACGATCCCCAAGCTGTGGCGGCCGATCGAGCTGGTCTTCAACACGCCGTCGCACCACCGGGTGCACCACGCCAGCGACGCGGAGTACCTCGACCGCAACTACGGCGGCATCCTCATCGTGTGGGACCGGCTCTTCGGCACCTTCCGCGAGGAGCAGCGCCGCCCCACCTACGGCCTGACCCACCCGGTCTCGACCTTCAACCCGTTCCGGTTGCAGTACGCCGAGTTCGCCCTGATGGTCCGGCAGGTCAGGCAGGCGCGGCACTGGCGTGACCGGCTCGGCTACCTCTTCGCGCCACCGGGCTGGTCACCCGAGTCCTGAGTCACCCGAGTCCTGAGTCAACGGCGGGACGCCGCCCGATCGGCCCAGCGGGCCAGGCCCTCACCCGCGAAGCGGACGACCTCGACACTGCACCGCCACCCGATCAGGAAGAGCCCCAGCACGACCAGGGTGACCACCCCGAAGCTCCAGGCGAAGCCGCCTCCGGTCGCGACCCGCAGCACGAGACCCAGCACCACGGTCACCAGCCAGACGGACGTCGACCCGGGCATCCGGACCGGCCAGCCCGAGCCTCGGTGCGCAACCAGCCAGCCCACCAGCAGGGCCACCACGAACGGCCCGGCGACCCCGAGGACTCCTGCGACCGTGACGCCCTCCTCGTGGCTCAGCCGCCCGATCGTCGCGAAGAGCAGCACGAAGGCCAGGTCGACCACGAGGGCGACGAAGGCGACCACGGGTCGCACGCCGGTCGGCTCAGACATGGACCTTGTCGAACAAGCTGGCCTGCGGCGGGGCGTGGGTCGGATCCACCCCGTCGAAGAGGCTGCTGACCGACTCGCCCGCGTGGATCCGCTTGATCGCCTCGGCGAAGAGCTGCGCCACGGACCGCACCCGGAGCTCCGGCCAGTGGCCCGGCGCCGGCACGGTGTCGGTCGTGATGACCTCGCCGATCATCGGGTGGTCCCGGAGTCGCTCGACGGCCTTGCCGGCGAAGAGCCCGTGCGTGCAGGCGACATCGGCGCGGGTGCAGCCGAGGTCGGCCAACCGGTCGAGCAGCTCGACGATCGACCCACCGGTGGCGATCTCGTCGTCGAGGATGATGGCGCGCTTGCCGGTCACGTCACCGACGATCGAGTCGATGATGACCTGGTCGTCGGCCAGCCGCTGCTTCGACCCGGCCGCGACGGGCAGGCCCAGGAGCCGGGCGAACTGGGTGGCCGTCTTGGCGTTGCCCAGGTCGGGCGAGACGACCACGGAGTTCCGGAGGTCACCGCCACGGAAGTGGTCGGCCAGCACGCCGATCGCGGTGAGGTGGTCCACCGGCACCGAGAAGAACCCGTGCACCTGTGGGGCGTGCAGGGTCATGGTCAGCACGCGGTCCACGCCGGCTGCCACCAGCATGTCGGCGACCAGCCGGCCACCCAGCGAGATCCGCGAGGCGTCCTTCTTGTCGGAGCGCGCATACGCGTAGTGGGGGATGACCGCGGTGATCTGGGCCGCCGAGGCGCCTCGCGCCGCGTCGATCATGAGGAGCAGCTCCATCAGGTGCTCCTGGGTCGGGGGCACCAGCGGCTGCACGATGTAGACGTCGCGCTGTCGGCAGTTCGCCAGGAGCTGGGCCTGCAGGCAGTCGTTGCTGAAGCGCTTGATCTCGGCAGGGGAGAGGTCCACCCCGAGCGCCTCACAGATGCGATGGGCCAGGGCGCGGTGCGCGCTCCCGCTGAAGACCACGATGTCCCGCAATGGCACTCCTGGTGGATGGGTGGCCGGACTGGGTTTGGATCGTCGGACGGAAGGTCTGGGACGAGCCTAACCCGCGCGCCCGCGCTCTGGCGCGTCGGCGGCATACAGGTGTCTGCGCAGCTCGCCGACGAGCTCGGCCCGGTGCTGGGCCGAGGTGGGCACCATCCCCGGGATGGACACGAAACCGTGCGGCACGCGCACGTAGTTGGTCAGCCGGACCGGCACCCCCGCAGCCTGCATGGCATCGGCGTAGCGGATCCCGTCGTCACGCAGCGGGTCCAGGTCGGCGGTCTGGACCAGCGCCGGGGGCAGGCCCTGGAGGGTGCCGAAGAGCGGCGACAGCAGGGGGTCGCGCCAGTCCGACCCGGTCGGCGCGTAGAGCTCGCGGAAGGCCACGATGCTGGCCCGGGTGAGCAGCGGCGCGTGGGCGTTCGCGGCGATGGACGGCGACGCCAGGGTCATGTCGGTCGCGGGGTACAGCAGCGCCTGGTGGACGACCGGCGAGCCGCCGCGGTCGCGGAGCAGCTGGGCAGCCACGGCCGAGAGGTTGCCCCCGGCGCTGTCGCCACAGAGCGCGATCCGGCTGGTGTCGGCGCGCAGCTCGGCACCGTGGTCGGCCACCCAGGCGATGGCGTCGGTCACGTCGAAGGCCGCCGTGGGCGCCCGGTGCTCGGGCGCGAGCCGGTAGTCGACGCTCACGACGACGGCCCGCACCTGCGCTGCCAGGAGGGTGCACAGCGGGTCGTACATCACGACGTTGCCCCGCACGAAGCCACCGCCGTGCACGAAGACGACCACCGGCACGTCGACGTCGGTGTCGCGGACGGCTCGCGGGCGGTAGATCCGCAGCGGGAGATCGTAGGCGTCGCGGGTCTGCGCGGTGCCGTACGTGATGCCGACGGACCGGTCGACCCGACCGGTGACCCACGAGAACGGCGGGCGGTCCGGGGTGACCGCCCCACGGTCGGCCTGGATCTCCTCCAGGGTCTGCCGCTCGACCGGCTTGCGCAGCCCGCTGTCGAGGAGGGCGCTGATCAGCGCGGTCCGCGGGTAGAGGGCGAAGGGGGAGTGCCGCATGGTCCGTCACTCTCTCACCTAGGGTGAGCCCATGAGCGCGGGAGTGGCATGACCGTCCGCAGGGTGATGGGCATCGAGACCGAGTACGGCATCTCCGTGCCGGGCGACCCCGCTGCCAACCCCATGATCCTGTCGGGGCAGGTGGTCAACGCCTACGCGTCCGCGCAGGGCATCCGGGCCGCGCACGCCTCGTGGGACTACGCCGACGAGGCGCCCTTGCGCGACGCCCGCGGGTTCGAGATGGGTCGCGGTCTCGCCGACCCGAGCCAGCTGACCGACGAGGAGGACCCCACCCTCGCCAACGTCGTCCTCACCAACGGGGCACGCCTCTACGTGGACCACGCGCACCCCGAGTACTCCTCTCCGGAGGTGACCTCGCCGCGCGCTGCCGTCGCCTTCGACCGGGCCGGCGAGGCGATCATGGCCGAGTCAGTCCGACGGCTCTCCCACGTGCCGCCCGGGGTCAACCTCTACAAGAACAACACCGACGGCAAGGGCCAGTCCTACGGCACGCACGAGAACTACCTGATGCGCCGGGAGACGCCCTTCACCGACATCGTGCGCCACCTCGTGCCGTTCTTCGTCGCCCGACAGGTCGTCACCGGGTCGGGGCGGGTGGGCATCGGGGTGGACTCCCGAACCGCCGGCTACCAGCTGAGCCAGCGCAGTGACTTCTTCGAGGTCGAGGTGGGGCTCGAGACGACCCTCAAGCGGCCGATCATCAACACCCGCGACGAGCCGCACGCGGTGGCCGACCTCTACCGCCGGCTGCACGTCATCATCGGTGACGCCAACCATTGCGACGTCGCGAACCTGCTCAAGCTCGGCATGACGTCGTTGGTGCTGGCCATGATCGAGGACCGCGCCATCGACGTCGACCTGACTGTGGCCCGCCCGGTCGCGACCCTCCAGGCGGTCAGCCACGACCCCACGTGCCGCACGCTGCTGGAGCTGCGTGACGGCACGAAGCTCACCGCGGTGCAGCTGATGTGGCGCTACCACGGCCTGGCCGAGCGCTACCTGACGAACCGGTATGCCGGCGAGCTCGACGACGACACGGCCGAGGTCATGCGCTGGTGGGCCGTCATCCTCGACCGGCTGGAGCGGGACCCCATGGAGGCGTCCCGCGAGCTGGACTGGGTGGCCAAGCAGCAAGTGATGGAGGGCTACATCGAGCGCGACGGGCTCGACTGGTCCGACTCACGGCTGCGGGCGATCGACATCCAGTGGTCCGACGTGCGCCCCGACCGCGGGATCTTCCACAAGCTCCGGGCCGCCGGCCGGTTCGAGGAGCTGGTCACCGAGGAGGTCGTCCTGGAGGCCGTCCACGAGCCGCCGGCCGACACCAGGGCCTACTTCCGGGGCAAGTGCCTGGAGAAGTACCCCGACCAGATCGCGGCCGCGTCGTGGGACTCGGTCATCTTCGACATCCCCGGGCAGCCGTCCCTCCAGCGGGTGCCGATGCTCGAACCGTTGCGCGGCACCAAGGCCACGGTCGGACCCCTGCTCGACCGCAGTCCGGACGCAGCCACGTTGTTGCGTGAGTTGGCGTCCGCATCGGGATAGGTTGAGCGCAAGCCCCGCGAGTGAGAGGTCCCACCAATGCCCAGCCAAGAGCAGAGCCGGCCACAACGTCGCGACGACGCCCCCGACGAGGCGCCCGAGCCCACGCCCGCGGCGCCGGAGGCGACGGCCCGCAAGGAGAACCTCGACTCCGACATCGACAGCGTGCTCGACGAGATCGACGGCGTCCTCGAGTCCAACGCTGAGGAGTTCGTCCGCGGCTTCGTCCAGAAGGGCGGCCAGTGACCACTGGGTCCGACGCGGGCAAGCTCCCCGCGGCATACCTCGCGGCGGGGTCGTCCTCGTTCACCGAGTTCGTCGGCGCGCACGCCCCGTCCCTGCTGCCCTCGCGGCGGGTGCTGCCCCCGGGCAGCACCCTCGAGGCGCCGCACGGCACGACCATCGTCACCGCGACCTTCACCGGTGGCGTGGTGATGGCCGGTGACCGCCGGGCCACGATGGGCAACATCATCGCCAACCGCGACATGGAGAAGGTGTTCGCGGGCGACGAGTACTCCGCCGTCGGGATCGCCGGTACCGCTGGCATCGCCATCGAGCTGGTCAAGCTGTTCCAGGTCGAGCTCGAGCACTACGAGAAGATCGAGGGCACCCTGCTGTCGTTGGAGGGCAAGGCGAACCGCCTCGCCTCGATGATCAGGTCGAACCTCGGGATGGCCATGCAGGGCCTGTCCGTGGTGCCGCTGTTCGCCGGCTACGACCTCGACCGCCAGCTCGGGCGGATCTTCTCCTACGACGTCACGGGCGGGTGCTACGAGGAGCACGACCACCACAGCGTCGGCTCCGGTTCGCTGTTCGCGAGGGGCGCCCTCAAGAAGGTCTGGCACCCCGGCCTCACCGCCGACGAGGTGGTCAGCGTGGTCGTGGAGGCCCTCTACGACGCGGCCGACGACGACTCGGCGACCGGCGGCCCCGACGTGGGGCGCCGGATCTGGCCCACCGTCGCCGTGGTCGGTGTCGACGGCGTGCGCTTCGTGTCTGACGACGAGCTGCGCGAGGTGGTCGAGGCCGTCATCGCGGCACGACAGGGCAACCCGGGAGGTGCGCGATGACCAGCATGCCGTTCTACGTCTCGCCCGAGCAGCTCATGAAGGACCGAGCCGACTACGCCCGCAAGGGAATTGCCCGCGGCCGGTCCGTGGTCGTGCTCGGCTACGACAAGGGCATCGCCTTCGTCGCCGAGAACCCCTCGCGCGCCCTGCACAAGGTCTCCGAGATCTACGACCGCATCGCCTTCGCGGCGGTCGGCAAGTACAACGAGTTCGAGAACCTCCGGGTCGCGGGCGTCCGGTATGCCGACCTGCGCGGCTACTCCTACGACCGCACCGACGTGACCGCGCGCGGCCTGGCCAACGCCTACGCCCAGACGCTCGGCACGGTCTTCACCCAGGAGTCCAAGCCCTACGAGGTCGAGATCGTCGTGGCCGAGGTCGGCACCACCGCCGACGAGGACCAGATCTACCGCCTCACCTACGACGGCTCGGTGGCCGACGAGCTCGGCTTCGTGGCCATGGGTGGTGCCGCGGAGACGATCGAGACCGGGCTCAAGGACCGCTGGAGCCCCGGGCTCACCCTTGGCGACGCGCTCAGCCTGGCCGTCGGGCTGCTGGGGCAGGACCCGGTCGCGCCTGCCGCTGGCGCTCCGCGCACGCTCACCGCTGCCCAGCTCGAGGTGGCCGTGCTCGACCGGGAACGACCGCGCCGGACCTTCCGCCGGATCGGTGGCGGCCTGCTCGACGCGCTGCTCAGCACCGACGACCCGACCAGCGACGCCCCCGTCGAGGACGACCCGACCCCGGGCCGGCACGACACCCTCACCGGCGAGGGGTCGCCCCGCGACGACGCGAGCAACCCGCAGACCCAGCGCCCGGAGCAAGGGCCGCAGTAAAACGTCTCAGACGGGCAGCGTCTCGGCCAGCCAGGCCGCGGTGGCCGCCCACGCCTCCTGCGAGGCGCCGTCGTGGTGGAACACCGGCGACGGGTTGTCGAAGGCGTGCCCGGCCCCGGGATAGGTCAGGAACGTCACGTCGTCGTGGGCGGCCGTGACCGCCGCCTCGATCTCGCGCACGGTGTCCACCGGGATGTAGTCGTCGGCGAGGCCGAAGTGGTGCAGGCTGGGCGCGCTGACCTGCGGTGCAAGCCCGAGCAGGTTCGGCAGGGCCGAACCGTAGTAGCTCACGAGGGCGTCGGGGCCGGCTCCTGCAGCGGCGGTGACGGCAGCGACGTTGAAGGCCAGCCCGCCGCCGAAGCAGAACCCGAGCACGCCGACCGGTCCGTCCACCGACGGGAGGTCCTGGAGCGCGTCCAGGCTGGCGGCGCCGTCGCCGACGGCGGCCTCCCAGTCGACCTTGCCGACCAGCTCCATGGCTCGGGGCAGCCCGTCGACAGCCTCGCTGACGACCTCGTCCCCGACGCGCCAGTAGAGGTGCGGCACCAGCACGACGTAGCCGAGGTCGGCGAGGTCCTGGGCGCGACCACGGATGTAGTCGGTGACCCCGAAGATCTCCTGGAAGAGCACGACGCCGGGACCCGTGCCGGCCTCGGGCAGGTAGAGGTCGGCAGGGACCTCACCATCGGCGACGGAGACGGGGTGGCTCGTGAAGTCGCTGGCTGGGGTCATGCCCCCAACGTAGGCCGCGCGCGGTTCAGGCGCTCGGCGCGTCGGCGAAGCGCAGGTAGGGCTTCACGACCTCGACACCCTTGAAACGCGCCTGGGCGTCCTCGGTGGTGACGGTCGGGGCCACGATGATCCGCTCGCCGGCCTTCCAGTCGGCGGGGGTCGAGAACGGCCCGGAGTCGTTGACCTGGAGCGCGTCGAGGGCCCGCAGGATCTCGTCGAAGTTGCGGCCGGCGCTCTTGGGGTAGGTCAGCGACAGGCGCACCTTGCCGGCCGGGTCGATGAGGAACACCGAGCGGACCGGCGACGTGTCGCCGGCACCGGGGTGGATCATGTCGTAGAGCTCGGCGACCTCGCGGTCCTTGTCGGCCACGATCGGGTAGGTGACGGCAGCGCCGGACACCTCCTCGATGTCGGACTTCCACGCAGTGTGGTCCTCGAGGGCGTCCACGGAGACGGCCAGCACCTTGGTGTTGCGCGAGGCCCACTCGTCCTTGAGCTGCGCCACCCGCCCGAGCTCGGTGGTGCAGACGGGCGTGAAGTCGGCGGGGTGGCTGAACAGCACGGCCCAGCCGTCGCCCTTCCAGTCGTGGAAGGTGAGCTCGCCCTCGGTGGTCTGGGCGGTGAAGTCGGGGGCGTCGTCGCCCAGTCGCAGGGTGGCCATGACGGTCCTCTCGAAGGTAACGCGATGTTTGTCGTGACCAAACATGCCGTTATCGGCCCGAGGAATGGATGACCTGTCCGGATGTTGGTACATCCGCCAGCCCGACGATGGCGTCCGCCCAGCAGAGGTGGCCGGTGTACTGGAGGGTGTGCAAGGCGCTCAGCGTGGCGGGGTCGGTCCTAGCTCCGAGCGTCGGCGATGAGGGCGAGCTCGTCCGAGGGGGACAACCCGGCTTGCCGCGCCCGACCCGGCCCGGACGCGACCTCCCACGCGAGGGTGTCGGCCAAGGTCTGCTCGAGCGGTCGCGCGACGAGGCCCAGGGCCTCGGCCGCGCCGGTGCTGCGCGCCATGAACCCGGCATACTCCGGCAGCGGCAGCCACAGGGGGAGGCTGCGCTCCCCGGACCAGGGGGCGACCTCGTGGGCCGCCAGCCAGTCCTGGTCGACGGGCACGACGGCACCCCTGTGGCCGGCGACGGACCGGGCCGCTGCGAGGTGCTCGGCCAAGGGGATCGTCGGACCGCTCGCGTTGACCACGCCGACGGCCCGGGAGAGGCCAGCTGACACCAGCCACTGCGCGAGGTCCCGGACGTCCAGCACCTGGGTCAGCAGTGGGCTGTCGGGCACCAGCACCGCATCGTCAGGGCTGGCCGGGTGGGCAAACCGCACCGGCCAGTAGCCGGTGCGGTCGGTGTGGTCACCGGGCCCGGCGATCAGGCCCGAGCGAGCCACGAGGGCCCGTTCGCCCACGGCGTCGAGGACGAGTCGTTCACCCGCGACCTTGCGGGCACCGTAGGTCTCCCAGCCATCGTCGTCAGCCTCGTGGGCGGGCAGCAGCTCCGCGCTCTCGTCTGCGCCCGGAACCTCGCCACCGGCGTAGACCGAGGCGGACGAGACGAAGACCCAGGACGCGGCGCGGTCGCCGAGGGCTTCCAGCGCCCCGGCCACGTGGCTCGGCTGACGGGCGACGTCGATGACGACGTCCCAGTCGCGGCCGCGGACCTCGTCGTAGGCACGAGGGGCAGCGCGGTCCGCACGGACCACCTCGACGCCGTCCGGAGGCGCACCGGACTGGCCTCGGGCCAGGATCGTGACGTCCTGGCCCAGCGCCACGCCGGCGGCAGCGACCTCGCGGCCGAGCCAGGCGGTCCCGCCGAGGACGAGCAGCGACACGGGACTCAGGCCCGCGTGCCGGCCTTCTCGTCGACCTCGGCCTCGTCGTCCGCGTCGTCCTCGGCCTCGTCGTCCTCGTCGGTGTCGTCGTCCGCGACGTCGTCGAGGTCCTCGACCTGGTCGGCCCCGGCCTCGTCGACCCCGCCCTCGTCGACCCCGCCCTCGTCGACCAGCTCCGCCTCGTCCTCGTCGTCGATGTCCTCGACTGGCACCGCCGCCGCGGCGGCCGGCTCAGCCGGGGCGTCGTGGTGCTCGTCGAGTCCGTCGACCATCGCGGCCCCGCCGAGGGTCGCGAGCATCTGCCGGACGTTGCTCAGCTGCGCGGTGATGCTGTCCCGCCGCTGCGTCGCGGCGGACAGCTCACGCTCGGAGTCGCGACGGATGCGCTCGGCCTGCTCGCGGGCGGCGGCGACGAGGTGCTCGGCCTCCGCCTTGGCTGCCTCGAGGGCGCGCTGGCTCTCGGCCTGGGCCTCGGCGTGGGCCCGCTCGCTGTCGGCGGACAGGGTCGAGGCGCGGTCCTGCGCCTGGGTGAGGGCGTCCTGCTGGGCGGCCATCTGGGCCGAGAACTCGGCGGCGGCCTTGTCGCGCCGCTGGCCGAGGGTGGCCTCGAAGTCGGCGGCGGCCGAGGCGGCACGGGCCCGCTGGTGCTCGTAGAAGGCCTCGGCCTCCTCACGGCGGGCGGAAGCCTCGCGGTCGGCGTCGTCGAGGATCGCGTCAGCCTGCTGCTTGGCCTTCTCGACGACCTGGGTCGCCTGGGCATCGGCCTTGGTGCGGACGTCCTCGGCGTAGCGGTCTGCCTCGGCGCGGACGCGGTCGGCCTCGAGGGTGGTGGTGCCCTTGAGGGTCTCGGCGTCGGCCCGCGCGTTGGACCGGATCTCGTCGGCCTCCTCGTCGGCGAGGCCGAGGATGGTGCCGATCCGCTCGCCGAGGTTGGCGTAGGTGGGGGCGGCGGCCTTGCTCTGCTCCTCGCGGAGGCTGGCGAGCTCCTGGGCGGCGCCGGTCTGCTCGTCCTGGGCGCGGGCGAGCGAGGCTCGCAGCTCGGTGACCTCGACGGTGCGTTCGGCTGCCTCCTGGCGCGCCTGCTCGAGGGCACCCGCGTGCTCCGCACGCCACTGGTCGACCTGCGCCGGGTCGTAGCCGCGCAGGACGCTGCGGAAGGAGGTCGTGTCACTCATGGTCGTTCCGTTCTTCWTGGGGGATGGGGTCGGGGGTGTCTGGCGTGTCGGGGGTGTCGGGGCTCGCGGGGTCTGCGGACTTCTCGGGGACCGAGAGCGCGTTGATCACGCCCGACAGGTGGCCCAGCTGGGTCGTGATGTCCTGACGGCGGGAGGCGAGGGCGGCCACCTCGGACCGTGCGCGTTCGAGCATGGCACGCGCTTCGTCGCGCACCCGGTCCGCATCGGCCCGGGCCTGGGCGGTCGTGGTGACCAGCTCCTCGCGGGCCTGGCGGTGCGACTCGTGCGTCTCGCGCTGGAGGCGTTCGATCTCCTGGGCGGTCCGCTCCCGGACCATCCGCGCGGCCTTCTCGGCCTCCTCCAGCCGCCGCTCGGCGCGTTCGTCCGCCGCGCGCTCGGTCTCGGCGGCGGTCCAGCGCACCCGCTCGGCTTCGGCGGCCGCCGCGGCGGTGGTGCGTTCGGCCTGTGCCTGCGCGGCGGCCATCACGGCTTCGGCCTGGGCGCGGAGCCGGTCGGACTCCAGTTTGGCCGACTCGCGGTCAGAGCGGGCTCGGTGGGCCGTCTGGGCGAGGGCGGTCTGGATCAGCTGGCGCCGTGAGCGGACCCTGGCCGCCAGCTCGCGGTGGGTCTCCTTGCGCATCCGGCGCACCTCGGCGTCACCCTCGTCGAGGATGCGGCGCACCGTGTCCTGGCCCCACTTGAGGTGGTCCTCGGCCTGGGTCATGATCTCGCCGGCCTCGGCGTGGGCCCGGTCGAGGCGTTCCTGGGCATCCGTCCGGGCCTGTTCCAGCAGGGCGGCGGCCTTGGTGGCCGTCTCCTCCTCGTGGATCGCGGCGGCGCCGATCATGCGCTCGGCCTCGATCTGGGCGTCCTCGCGGTGCTGCGCCGCCGCTGCGGTGGCCTCCTCCAGCAAGGCGGCCCGCGCGGCCTGCTCCTGCTCGTCGCGCTCGGCGAAGTGGAGGTCCATCTTCTCGACACCCGCACGGAAGTCCGCGTCGCGCTCGGCTTCGTGCGCGGCATACCTCGCCATCGCGGCGTCGTAGTCCACCTGGGCGCTGCTGCGTAGGGACTCCGCGCGCGCGGTGGCCTCCTCGAGGAGGGCCGCTGCCTCGGCGCGCGCGGAGGTGACCGCCTCGTCGCTCGTGCGGCTCGCCGACTCGTTGAGCATCGAGGCCTGCTCGGCGGCGTCGGCGACGAGCGACTCCGCCTCGCGGGTCGCGTCCGCCAGCGCGCGCCCGGCCTGCTCGCGGTCGCGCACCGCGTCGGCGTGCTGGCGCTGGGCGTCGTCGAGCAGCGACTGGACCTCGTCGCGGATGCGGGAGGCGTCAGCTCGTGCGGCGGCCAGGACCTCGTCGGTCTCGGCTCGCATGGCGTCGGCATAGGCCTGTGCGCGTTCGAGGATGGACTGGGTGTGCCGCGTCAGGTCGCCCACCTGGGTGGTGGTCGAGCCTGGGCTACGGCTTCCCCCGTCCGCTGCGTGGGCGTCGGGCATGGCGCCCATGATTCCACGGTGCGTCAACCTCGCGGACCAGAGGCTGGTAAAGCCTAGAGTGGGATCATGGACCGGCGGATCTTCGGGATCGAGAACGAGTACGGCATCACGTGCACGTTCGAGGGGCAGCGACGGCTGACCCCCGACGAGGTGGCCCGATATCTCTTCCGCAAGGTGGTCTCGTGGGGCCGCTCGTCCAACGTGTTCCTCTCCAACGGCAGCAGGCTCTACCTCGACGTCGGCTCCCACCCCGAGTACGCCACCCCTGAGTGCGACCACGTCCGCCAGCTCGTGGTCCACGACAAGGCGGGGGAGCGGATCATCGAGGGCCTGGTGGCCGACGCCCAGGAGCGGCTCGCGGAGGAGGGCATCGAGGGCGAGATCTATGTCTTCAAGAACAACACCGACTCGGCCGGCAACTCCTACGGCTGCCACGAGAACTTCCTCGTGGGCCGGGCCGGGGAGTTCCAGCAGCTGTCGGACGTGCTCATCCCGTTCCTGGTCAGCCGCCAGATCACCTGTGGCGCGGGCAAGGTCGTCACCACCTCCAAGGGCGCCACCTACTGCGTGAGCCAGCGGGCCGACCACATCTGGGAGGGCGTCTCGTCGGCGACCACCCGCAGCCGTCCGATCATCAACACCCGCGACGAGCCCCATGCCGACGCCGAGCGCTACCGCCGGCTCCACGTGATCGTCGGCGACTCGAACATGAGCGAGACGACCACCATGCTCAAGGTCGGGTCGGCCGACCTCGTGCTGCGGATGATCGAGGCCGGCATGGTGGTGCGCGACCTCACGCTGGAGAACCCCATCCGGGCGATCCGCGAGATGAGCCACGACATGACCGGCCGCAAGACCGTCCGCCTCAGCAACGGCCGGGAGCTGTCCGCGCTGCAGATCCAGTCCGAGTACYTCGAACGCGCCCAGGCCTTCGCCGACCGGGAGGGCCTCGAGGACCCGATCCACAAGCAGGTCCTCGACCTGTGGGAGCGCACCATCCACGCGGTCGACACCGGTGACCTGTCCCTGGTCGACACCGAGATCGACTGGGTGATCAAGCACAAGCTCATCACCGGCTACATGGCCAAGCACGACCTGCCGATGGAGCACGCCCGGATCGCCCAGCTCGACCTCGCCTACCACGACGTCAACCGCGAGCGCGGCGTGTTCTACCTGCTCCAGAAGCACGGTCGGGCAGCGCGCATCACCACCGACCCGGAAGTCTTCGAGGCCAAGACGGTGCCGCCGCAGACCACTCGGGCCAAGCTGCGGGGCGACTTCATCAAGGCCGCGCAGGAGCACCGACGCGACTTCACCGTCGACTGGGTGCACCTCAAGCTCAACGACCAGGCCCAGCGCACGGTGCTCTGCAAGGACCCCTTCGCTGCCGTGGACGCCCGCGTCGACCGGCTCATCGAGGGCATGCGCGGCTGAGTCCGCGGATCGGTGGGCCGGGTGGCCGGCACAGCGGGACGAATCGGGCTTTGCCAGCCGTGAAGGTTATGGTGGGCGCTGGTTCCCCGCCCCCAGCGAAAGTCCTTCACCGTGCATCTGCGACGTTTTCCTGCCCTCACTGCCGCCGCTCTGGCGGCAGCCCTGGCGCTCACCGGCTGCGGTGACACCAAGGAGACCAAGGGCTCCGCGCTCGACAAGATCACGGTGACCGGGGGGAGCGACACCACCGCCCCGACCGTGACGGTCAACCCCAAGCCGCTCACGGTGGCCGAGACAACCACCAAGGTCGTCAAGGCCGGCACCGGCGCGACGGTCAAGGGAGACGAGATCGTCAGCCTCAAGTACGTCCTGGTCAATGGCAACGACTCCTCGGTGCTGGACAGCAACTTCGGCAAGCAGAACCTCGGCCTCAACCTCGGCGCCAGCGACCTGCTGCCCGGCCTCAAGAAGGGCCTGCTGAACCAGAGGATCGGTTCGCGCGTGCTGGTGGCCATGCCGCCCAAGGACGCGTTCGGCACGCAGGGCAACGCGGAGATCAAGGTCGGGGGCACCGACACGGTCGTGTTCCTCATGGACGTGCTGGCGGCGACCAAGCCGCTGGCCTCCGCCGAGGGCAAGGAGGTCGCGCCGGCGAAGGGTCTGCCCACGGTGAAGGTGGAGACCGGCAAGGCCGCCACCATCACCATCCCCACGGGCGCCAAGCCGCCGACCAAGACCGTCGGCCAGGCCCTGATCGAGGGCTCCGGCGCCACGGTGCAGGCCGGGCAGACCATCCGCGTGACCTACACCGGTGCGCTCTGGAAGGACGGGTCCATCTTCGACTCCTCCGCCAACAGCCCCACCAAGTACTTCGAGACCGTGATCGGCAAGCAGCAGGTCATCAAGGCCTGGGACGCACAGCTCGTCGGCAAGACCGTCGGCAGCCGCGTCCTCATGGTGGTCCCGCCGGCCGACGGCTACGGCGCCGCAGGGAGCCCCCCGAAGATCAAGGGCACGGACACCCTCGTGTTCGTCGTCGACATCCTCGCGGCCTACTGACCCGCCCAGCTCCACCTGAACCACCCCCAGCCCGACCATCCCCCTGCGAAGGAGCAACCCCATGGGTTTCGACCCCAACACCACCAAGCCCGAGATCGACTTCCCCGGCGACGCGGCCCCTGCGGAGCTGATCATCGAGGACCTCACCGAGGGTGACGGCCAGGAGGCCGGAGCCGGCGACACCATCTCGGCGCACTACGTCGGGGTCGCCCACTCGACCGGCGAGGAGTTCGACGCCTCGTGGAACCGCGGCGCGCCGCTGGACTTCCGGCTCGGCGTCGGCCAGGTCATCCGTGGCTGGGACGACGGCATCGTCGGCATGAAGGTCGGCGGCCGTCGCAAGCTGGTCATCCCCCCGCACCTGGGCTACGGCGACCGTGGCGCCGGCGGCGCGATCAAGCCGGGCGAGACCCTGATCTTCGTGGTCGACCTCGTGGACGTGCGCTGAGCAGACCGGTCCGCCCGGAGCTGGACCCGACAACGTTGCGCTTCACCCGAGTTCGGTTCTCGGGTGAAGCGCAACGTTGTCCCTACACCCGATAAAGGTGAGCGGCGTGGCGCCCGGCTGCTGCGCTGTAGAGGAAGGCCGCGTGGTCCTCGTCGAGGGAGCGACCCATGGTCGACAGCCGCACCGGCACGGCCCGCAGGGCAGCGTCGAGACCGTCGGCGTCGACTTCCCGCACGGTCAGCGCGCCCTGGGCACTTCGCACCATGGCGTGCGCCTGCTCGGCGACGAGCAGCCCGAACTCCGACCGGTCCGTGGGCAGCGGGACGTCCGCCGCCACGAGGCAGATCCGGCCGTAGGCCGTGGTGCTGTGGTGGGAGATCCCGCGGTGCCGCTCACGGGCGTCGGCGTCCGACACCCGCAGCGCCGCGACCCCTCGGCCGCCGAGCGTGCTGACGGCGTTGAGCGCCTCGCCTGCGGCGACTCCGGTGTAGCCCCAGGCGGTGCCGGTGCCGACGTTGCCCGGACCCTGGATGACGACCGCGATGTCGGCGGCGAGCACGTGCTTCGCCGCGAGCAGCCCGGAGTGCAAGGTCACCGCCTCGTACTGGCCGCCGTAGGCCTGGCCCACCGTCACGGTGCCGGCCAGCCAGCCCTCGTCGGTCAGCGTCGCGACGTTCCGCGAGAAGGCGAGTGGCAGGGCGCCCCCGTCCGTCATGAGGTAGACCACCCGGGCGTGCGGGCGGTCGAGCCGGATCCCGGCGAGCACGGCCGGCAGGGCGGAGTGCAGGTCGGCGACGACAACGGGCATGCCCAGCAGGTCACCGGAGGCGGCCAGCGGCCCGGTCATGACGTCGTGGTGCGGGCTGTCCTGCTCGTCCACCGCCATGAACATCTGCTGCTGCGGGGTGTACCTCGCCTTGACGATGTGCCCCCCGGTCGCCTCGGGGTCCACCGGCAGCCGGTCGGGCGCGGCCACGATGAAGGCCAAGCCCCCGGTGCCGAGCCCCCGGAGCAGCGCGGAGGCGTTGAGCAGCACCCGGTCACCGACCTGCGGCTCACCGACCAGGGCGGTGTAGGCGAGCGCCCGGACGAGCTCGGCTCCGTCATGGTCGTCAGGGTGAGCACCGCCCAGCCGCACGGCATACTCCACGGCGCCCGGCCACCGGCCACGCACCTGCTCGACCGTTCCCTCGCGCCACTGCATCACGACACGCAGACTAGCCACGAGGGGCGGGTCCCACTCGGGTAGCGTCGGGCGGGTGAGTTCCCCCACCGGTCCGGCGGCCAAGACCGAGCGCCTGCTCAACCTCGTGCTCTGCCTGCTCTACACCCGCCGCCCCCTGCCCAAGTCGCGGATCCGTGCCGTCGTCCCGCAGTACGGCGACGCCACCAGCGACGAGGCCTTCGACCGGATGTTCGAGCGCGACAAGGACGAGCTGCGCGAGCTCGGCATCCCGCTCGTCACCGAGGACATCGGCGGGGCGTGGGACGACGAGGTGGGCTACCGGATCGACCAGCGTGAGTACGCCCTCCCGGACATCTCCTTCGAGGCCGACGAGCTGGCCGTGCTGGGGTTGGCGAGCCGCACGTGGGCGCACGCCTCGCTGGCCGGTCCCGCGGCCCAGGCGCTGCGCAAGCTCAAGGCGGCCGGCATCGAACGTGACGGTGACTCGCTCATCGGCATCGAGCCCCGCCTCGGCACCAGCGAGCCGGCCTTCGAGCCGGTCAAGAACGCCGTCGTCGGGCAGCGCACGATCTCCTTCGGCTACCGCACTGGTGGCGAGGGCGCGGTGATGACCCGCGTCGTGCAGCCCTGGGGGCTCGCGTCGTGGCACGGTCGCTGGTACCTCACGGGTTTCGACCTGGACCGCGATGCGGCGAGGGTCTTCCGGCTGTCGCGCATCGACGGCGACGTCACCGAGGTCAGGCAGGCGCAGCCGTATGCCGTGCCCGCCGACCACCGCGCGCAGGAGATGATCAGCACCTCCGTGGGTGAGCAGCAGACCCGCGACGCGGTCGTCCGGGTCCGTGCCGACCGGGGCAACACGTTGCGTCGCCGGGCCACGAGCACGACCGACCTGGGGGAGTGGAGCGAGCTGGTGGTGCCGTTCGGCGACGACGACGCGCTGGCCGACGAGGTGTCTGGCTACGGCGCTGACGTCGTCGTCACGTCTCCGCCGGAGGTGCGCGAGCTGGTGGTCCAGCGACTGCGTGGCGCGCTGGCCGCGCACTCGGGCGGTGCGGCATGACGCCGCCTCCCAAGAGGGCCAGGACCCTCCCGGAGACGGCCACCGACCGGCTGGCCCGGCTCCTGACGATGGTGCCGTGGCTCGTCGCCCGGCAGGGGATCGACCTCGACCAGGCAGCCGCCGAGCTCGGTATCACGGTCGAGCAGCTCGAGACCGACCTGCGCCTGCTCTACCTCTGTGGCTACGGGCAGATGCCCGACGAGCTGATCGACGCCCAGTGGGAGAACGGCAGGGTCTTCGTCACCAACGCTGACACCATCGCGCGGCCGCTGCGGCTCGGTCGCGACGAAGCCCTGACCCTCATGGTGGGACTGCGTGCGCTGGCCTCGGTCCCCGGCCTGGGGGAGCGGGACGCCATCGAGCGGGCGATGGCCAAGCTCGAGCAGGCCACCGGCGCGAGCGCCGAGGCCGCAGCCCGCGTCGAGGTGTCGATCAACGAGGGGGTCGAGGCTGACCTGCTGGCCGACGCCCGCCGTGCGGTCGAGGGGCATCGCCGGGTGCACCTGCGCTACCTCGTGCCGAGCCGCGACGAGGCCACCGAGCGTGACGTCGACCCCATGCGCGTGGTGAACCTCGACTCGCGCTGGTACCTCGAGGGGTGGTGCCACCTCGCCCAGGACACCCGCACCTTCCGCATGGACCGGATCGCCCGCCTCGAGGTGCTCGACGAGGACGGCACTCCACCGCCCGATGCCCAGCTGCGGGACCTCGACCTGGGGGCCTTCACCCCCCGTCCGGACGACACCCCCGTCACCCTGCGACTGCAGCCGGGGGCCACCTGGGTCAGTGACTACTACCCGGTGGACTCGGTGCAGACCGAGCCCGACGGGTCGCAGACCGTCACCCTGCGCACGGCCGACACCCTCTGGCTCCGTCGGCTGGTCTGGCGGCTCGGCGGCCGCGGCACGGTCCTCGCCCCGGCCGACGTGGCGGCCTCCGTGCGCGAGGGCGCACAGGAGGCCCTGCAGGCCTACGAGTAGGGTCGTCCCGTGTGGTGGTGGATCCTGATCTGGGCGCTGCTGGTGCTGATCGCGCTGGCCTACCTGGCGACCCGCGCCTGGGGCGTCTGGGGCCAGTTCAAGGAGCTCACGGCCGAGGTCAGCCGCTCCTCCCGGACCGTGGCCGCGCTGCAGGCCGAGACCGACCGCCTCGGTGAGCGACCTCCTCCTCCGCAAGCCGACATCTTCGGCGACCCCCGTCAGCTGCGCCGGGAACGCGACGCCACCCGCGCCTCGTTGAAGCAGCAGCGGCGCGCCCGGCTGGCCGCGCGGCGTCCAAGCTGGGCCCGACACCTAGACTGACTGCAGTGCCGCACCCCCGGCACGACCGAGATCATGGTCACCTGGTGACCGAGAGGAAATGAGTAGCATGCGCGGACTGTTCGAGGGCTGGCACCTCATCATCTTGCTCGTCCTCCTGGTCGTGCTCTTCGGCTTCAAGCGCCTTCCGGATGCCGCGCGCTCCATCGGTCGGTCGATGCGCATCTTCAAGTCCGAGGTCGACGAGATGAAGAACGACGGCAAGTCGGCGGCGAGCGCTGACACCGTGAAGGGCGAGACGGTCAAGGACGCGGGCGCGAGCCCCGGCACCGAGGGCACCAACCCGATCCGCGAGGACAACACCCCGCGCACGGACAACAGCTCCGGCGCCTCCTAGAGTCCCCAGCTCCTTCGCCACCCACGACCATGGCCTTCCGGCGTGCCCGCAACCCTGAGGGGCGGATGTCCCTCGGCGACCACCTGCGCGAGCTCCGCCGACGGTTCCTGATCTCCGCGATCACCCTCCTCGCGGGTGCGGTGCTGGGCTGGATCTCCTACGAGCGGGTCTACGACCAACTGGCGGCACCGTTCAACGAGTACAAGAACCAGAACCCCACGAGCGTCATCAGCCTGAACTTCGGTAACGCCACCGCGGCCTTCTCCCAGCAGGTCAGCCTGTCGATCTTCGTCGGGGTGCTGCTCTCGAGCCCGGTGTGGCTCTACCAGCTGTGGGCCTTCATCGTGCCGGGCCTCACCAAGAAGGAGCGGCGGGTGTCGCTCGCGTTCATCGCGGCGACCGTTCCGCTGTTCCTGGCGGGCTGTGCACTGGCCTACTACGTGCTGCCGAAGGTGCTGGAGGTGCTCTACGGGTTCACGCCTGCCGGCGCGTCGAACATCCAGCAGGTCAGCGACTACTTCTCGTTCGTCACCCGGTTCATCCTGGCCTTCGGCTGCGCGTTCCTGATGCCCGTCTTCCTGGTGGCGCTCAACGCCATCGGGATCCTGCCCGCCTCCGCGATGATCAATGCCTGGCGGCCGGCGATCTTCGGCATCTTCGTCATCTCGGCCATCGCCACGCCGACGCCGGACGCGTTCACGATGTTCCTGTTGGCCATACCGCTGTGCATCCTCTACGTGGCGGCCATCCTCGTCAGCAAGCTCATCGAGCGGGCGCGCCGCAAGAACCGTCCCGAGTGGGTCGAGGTGCCCGACGACGAGGCCTCGTCGTTGTGACCAAGCGCATCGGCCTGGTCGTCAACCCCACCTCGGGGAAGAACCGGGGGATGTCGCTCGGCATCGAGGTCGCCCAGCGGATGAGGGCGGCCGGCCACGACGTCGTCGACCTCTCCGACGAGACGTATGCCGCGGCTCGCGACCGCGCGCTCGGCGCCATCGCGCAGGGCCTGGACGTCCTGGCCGTGGTGGGTGGTGACGGCATGGTGCACCTCGGCGTCGACCTCGCGGCGGAGACCAAGACGACGCTGGCCATCATCGCCGCCGGCACCGGGAACGACGTCGCCCGTGGCCTGGGCCTGCCGGTCCACGACCCGGTGCGGGCGGCCGACCTCGTGACCACCGGCGTGCCCCGCACCATCGATGCCGTCCGCCACGTCGACGCCCACGGCATCCGGCACTGGTACGTGGGGGTGCTCGGTGCCGGCTTCGACTCGCTCGTCAACGAGCGTGCCAACACCTGGCCGTGGCCCAAGGGGCAGATGCGCTACAACCTCGCCATCCTCCGCGAGCTCCCGCTGTTCAAGGCGATTCCCTATGTCGTGACCGTGGACGGGGTCCGTCACGAGACCAAGGCGATGCTCGTCGTGGTCGGCAACGGACCGAGCTACGGGGGAGGCATGCAGGTGCTGCCGGACGCGCAGTTCGACGACGGCCTGCTCGACGTGCTCCTGCTCCACGAGATCAGCACGATGGAGTTCCTCAAGGTCTTTCCCAAGGTGTTCAAGGGCGCCCACGTGGGTCATCCTGCGGTCGAGATCATCCGCGGTCGGTCGGTCACGCTCGAGGCCGCCGGCATCGTGGCCTACGCCGACGGCGAGCGGTTCGCCCCGCTGCCGCTGACCGTCGAGGTGGTCCCCGGCGCGGTGACGGTGCTGGCGCCTGCCGCACCGTAGGCTCGGGAGCATGTCGACGCCCGCTGAGCGATACGCCGCAAACGCCAGCCGCGCGGCATACGAGAAGTCGCAGTTGGCCGCCTTCGCGGCCACGGTCGGGTTCCCCCTCGACGACTTCCAGGTGCAGGCCTGCCAAGCCGTGGAGGCGGGTCGTGGCGTGCTCGTCGCGGCGCCGACGGGTGCGGGCAAGACCATCGTCGGTGAGTTCGCCGTGCACCTGGCCCTGGCCAGCGGTCGCAAGGCGTTCTACACCACCCCGATCAAGGCGCTGTCCAACCAGAAGTACAACGACCTCGTCCGGCGCCACGGCGCGAAGAACGTCGGGCTGCTCACCGGCGACTCCTCGATCAACGGCGAGGCACCCGTCGTCGTCATGACGACCGAGGTGCTCCGCAACATGATGTATGCCGGGTCGTCCACCCTGCACGGCCTCGGCTTCGTCGTGATGGACGAGGTGCACTACCTCGCCGACCGGTTCCGCGGGGCGGTGTGGGAGGAGGTCATCATCCACCTCCCGCAGGACGTGCAGGTCGTCTCGCTGTCCGCCACCGTGAGCAACGCCGAGGAGTTCGGTGCGTGGCTGTCCGAGGTGCGCGGCGGCGTCGACATCATCGTGTCGGAGCACCGGCCGGTGCCGCTGTGGCAGCACATGATGGTCTCGCAGTCGATGTACGACCTGTTCGTCGACGAGGCGTCCGCTCCCGTCACCGGCATCGACGCCACGAGGGTGAATCCCGAGCTGCTGCAGGCGATCCGCCAGTCGGAGCAACGCGGTCGGTGGGACGAAGGGGCCCGTCACGGCTCACACTCCGACCGGCACGGCCGCGGTGGCAGGGGCAAGGGCCCGCGGGGGCCCGGCGGTGGTCACGGCGGCCGGGGAATGGCCCGCACGTCTGGGGGACGTCCCGGCGGGGGAGCGACGCGCTCGGAGGTCGTCCAGCGGCTCGAGCGTGAGGGACTCCTCCCCGCGATCACCTTCATCTTCAGCCGGGTTGGCTGCGAGGCGGCGGTCGGTCAGCTGCTGCGCGACGGCGTCCGGCTGATCACGGAGGCCGAGGGAGACAAGATCCGGCGCACCGTCGAGGAGCGGGTGTCGTCCCTGGCCGACGAGGACCTCGGTGTGCTCGGCTACTGGGACTTCGTCGACGGCCTCACCCGAGGGTTCGCCGCCCACCACGCGGGGATGCTGCCCACCTTCCGCGAGATCGTCGAGGAGCTGTTCACGGCCGGCCGGATCCGGGCGGTCTTCGCCACCGAGACGCTGGCCCTCGGCATCAACATGCCGGCGCGCACCGTGGTCATCGAGAAGCTCGTGAAGTTCAACGGCGAGACCCACGCCGACATCACGCCGGCCGAGTACACCCAGCTGACCGGTCGGGCCGGCCGCCGGGGGATCGACGTCGAGGGCCACGCCCTGGTGCAGTGGAACCGGGGGATGGACCCGCTCGCCGTGGCCGGGCTTGCGTCCACCCGCACCTACCCGCTCCGCTCGTCGTTCCGCCCGACCTACAACATGGCCGTCAACCTCGTGGCCCAGGTGGGGCGCGAGACGTCCCGCGAGATCCTCGAGACGTCGTTCGCGCAGTTCCAGGCCGACCGTGCCGTCGTCGGCATGGCCCGCGCCGTGCGGAAGAACGAGGAGGGCCTCGAGGGGTACGCCGAGGGAATGGCCTGCCACCTCGGCGACTTCGCGGAGTATGCCGCGCTGCGCCACGAGATCGCCCGGCTGGAGAAGGACGGCGCCCGGGAGCGGTCGGCCAGTCGACGAGCCGAGGCTGCGGTCTCGCTGGAGACGCTGCGGATCGGCGACGTCATCAAGATCCCGTCGGGTCGTCGCGCCGGGTACGCCGTCGTGGTGCAGCCGTCCAAGTCCTACCGGGGCGAGACACCGGCCCCGACCGTGGTCACCGAGGACAAGCAGCTGCTCAAGCTGACGCTCGTCGACGTCCCCACGCCCGTCGAGGCCGTCGGGCACGTGAAGGTGCCGCCGCACTTCAACGCCAAGAGCCCCAAAGCCCGTCGCGACCTCGCCACCTCGTTGCGCATCGCGGTGCCCCACGACCCGCCGCCGTCCCGCTCGCGTGGCTCCGCGGCATACGCAGGGAGCGCCGAGGACGGCCGCATCGCCGAGCTGCGTCGCCAGCTCAAGGCCCACCCGTGCCACCAGTGTCCCGACCGTGAGGACCACGCCCGCTGGGCGGAGCGGTGGTGGCGGCTCAAGCGCGAGACCGTCGGGCTGCAGCGCAAGGTGGAGGGGCGGACCAACTCGGTCGCCAGGACCTTCGACCGGATCTGCACGCTGCTCGGGGAGATGGGCTACCTGTCCGACAGCGGTGACCTGGTGACTGCGCAGGGCGAGAACCTCCGTCGCCTCTACACCGAGAAGGACCTGCTCGCGGCCGAGTGCCTGCGCCTCGGCGTGTGGAAGCGGCTCGACCCGGCCGGGCTCGCGTCGGTCGTGTCAGCCCTCATCCACGAGCCTCGGCGCGACGAGACCGACCCGTCACCGCGGATGCCGAACGAGGACGTGGCCGAGGCGGTCCGCGAGATGAACCGGCTCTGGTCGGTGCTCGAGGACCGCGAGCGCGAGCTGGGCCTGCCGCTCACCGGCGACCCCGACGCCGGGATGGCCTGGATGATGCACCGCTGGGCAAGCGGTCGACAGCTCGAGGAGGTGCTGCGGGGGTCCGACATGGCGGCCGGCGACTTCGTGCGGCGCTGCAAGCAGGTGGTCGACCTGCTCGGCCAGATCGGTGACGCGGCTCCTGAGCCGACCCTGCGCGCCACGTCGCGCAAGGCCATCGACGCCGTGATGCGTGGCGTGGTCGCCGCCGACCGCCTCGACTGAGGGGTTGGAGCGGAGCATCCGCAGTCCGAAGGTCCGGCCGGGCGTCGGAGGTGGCTGCCGCGAGCCGGGCCCGCAACGACCGGATCTGGCCGATGAGCGGTCGCGTCAGTGATGGGCGACGGCGACCCTCACACCGAGTGCGATGAGCACGAGGCCCGTGACCCGCTCAACAGCGACGCGCACTCTGTCACGCGCCATGATGCTCCCGAGAACGCCGACGGCAAGCGAGAAGATTCGCCACCACACGATCCCCATGCCGAGGAACGCCGCAGCGAGAACTGCTGTAGTGGCGAACGGCTCCTCTCCGCGCGAGATGAACTGCGGAATGAGCGTCAGGAAGATCAGCGCAATCTTTGGGTTGAGGAGGTTGCTCATGAGCCCTTGGCGGAACGCCTGCTTGCGTCCGAGTACCGCCTCGGGGACGCCACCTGGGGCCGCGACTTGGTCGTCGGCGGCGCCTGCCGCCTTTCGGGAGTGCACGAGCGCCGTCACCCCTAGATAGATGAGGTAGGCCGCACCAGCAAACTTGATGACCGTGAACGCGGCGGCGGAGGCGGCAAGCACCGCCGCCAGCCCGACCGCAGAAGCGGCCGCGTAGACCGCGATACCCGCACAGCAGCCAAGACCCGTCCACCAAGCGGTCCGGACGCCTCCGCGCATCCCGTTACGAAGCACCAAGGCCATGTCTGGCCCGGGAGTCACCGTGAGCAACGAGATGACCGCGAGGAACGGCATGAGTTGGTTGGGCACCGGTCAACGATAGGGCAGGCGATCCCACCGTTGTGCTCGGCAGCGACCCGCTGGGACGGGCCCGTGAGTGGCTACTTGGCACGCTTCAAGGGTCAATCTCGTCGCTCAGGCCGCGATCAGGGGGCTCTTGAGCGGGTTGACGCTCGGAGTTGCGGTCGAGCCCTCCGTGCAGGTCGGCGTCGCCTGTTGCAGTGAGTGCAGTGTGGCGGCTTCAGCCCGAACCATTGTCAGACCCTCCCTCTAGGGTGGACACATGTTCGAGTCGGGGGATGTGAGCCAGGCGGTCGACGCCGTGCGCACCTTCATGGCCTCCCTGGCCGCGCTCGAGGGTGGGTCCGATGCCGAGCGCATCGACCTGATCAGCACCCTCGAGTCGCTCAAAGGTGCGGCCGCGGCCGCGCAGGCCAGGCTGGCGGTGAAGTTCGCCGCCTCGCAGGAGTCCGCGCAGGCCGCCTCGGGCGTCCCCGCCCGAGAGCGGGGCACGGGAGTGGCTGCCCAGATCGCGCTGGCGCGGCGCGAGTCGCCGCATCGCGGGTCGAGGCACCTGGGCTTCGCTCGGGCGATGGTCGACGAGATGCCCGAGACGATGGCCCACCTCACGGCAGGACGGCTCAGCGAGTGGCGCGCGACCGTCTTGTGTCGCGAGACAGCCGTCTTGTCCGTCGAGGACCGGCGTGAGGTCGACCGCCGACTCGCTGCTGACCTTCCATCCATGGGTGATGCACAAGTGGCGCGAGCAGCGCGAGGGCTCGCCGCCCAGCTCGACCCGGAGTCGGTGGCCCGTCGGGCCAGCAAGGCCGCCGCCGAGCGCTGCGTGTCCCTCCGGCCAGCGCCCGACACGATGACCTACCTGAGTGGGCTCCTGCCGGTGGCCCAAGGCGTCGCCACGTATGCCGCGTTGGACCGCCGCGCGACCGAGCTGATCGCTGCGGGTGACGGGCGTGGCCGCGGCCAGATCATGGCCGACACGCTCGTCGAGCGGGTCACCGGCCAGGCGACCGCCGACGCCGTCCCCATCGAGGTCAACCTCGTGATGCCGGTCGACGCTCTGCTTGGCTCAGACGACCAGCCAAGCGAGGTGCTGGGTCACGGGCCGATCGGTGCGGGTCCCGCCCGTCGCCTGCTCGACGCCGCGGCACGTGGTGGTGCCCCGATCTGGTTCCGTCGACTGTTCGTCAGCCCGGACGAGAGGCAGCTCGTGGCGCTCGAGAGCCGAAGGCGGCTGTTCCCCGACGGCCTCAGGCGGTTCCTGGTCCTGCGCGACAAGACCTGTCGCACTCCGTGGTGCGATGCCCCGATCCGGCACGCCGACCACGTCGTGGCAGCCGGTCGTGACGGGCCGACCAGCGCCGGCAACGGGCAGGGCCTGTGCGAGGCCTGCAACCAGACCAAGGAAGCCGTGGGCTGGAGCGCAGAGGTGCTGCAGGACGGACTTGCGGGTGGTCGGCCTGGGCTCTCAGACAGGCGACACCGGGTGCGGCTGCGCACGCCGACCGGCCATACCTACGACTCGACGGCAGCGCCCCTGCTCGAGGCCAGGCGAGCGAGCCCGGACTTCAGCTGGGTCGAGCACGCCCTCGAGGTCAGGCTGGCGGCCGCGTAGCTCGACCCCGCTACTCGATGCGCAGGGCGGACAGCACCCGGTTGAACGAGCTGGTCACCCCGAACTCGCTCGCGATCCGGCTCATCAGCACGGGGTCCGCAACCTCGGTCGGCAGGGCCAGGTCCACCTCGTCGACCGGTGCGTCGCGAGTCACCCGCACCACGGTGGGCGCCACATCGAGGTACGCCGTCGCCGCCTCGAGGTTGGCCCGCCGGGCTCCCTTGATGGCCGGAACCCCAGAGTCCACCGCCGCGCGAAGACCGGCGAGCGAGCCGTACTCGGCGATGAGCTGAGCCGCGGTCTTGTCGCCGATGCCCTTGACCCCGGGAAGACCGTCGCTGGTGTCGCCGCGCAGGACCGACATGTCCAGGTAGGAGTCACCACTCTCCACGGCATACCGCTCCCGCAGGTAGTCCTGGGTCGCGAGGTCGGGGTCTCGCACCCCGCCCTTGCCGGTGTAGAGAACGCGCACGCCTCGAGCGTCGTCGACGAGCTGCAAGAGGTCGCGGTCTCCCGTCACGATGTCGACCTTCATGGTGCCGCCCCACCGGGTGGCCAGGGTGCCGATCACGTCGTCGGCCTCGAAGCCGTCGGCCCCCAGCCGGGCGATCCCCAGCGCTGCCAGCGCGTCGACGATGACCGGCACCTGGGGCGCCAGGTCGTCCGGCACCTCTTCGGCGACGGTGTCGTCCGACGCCGGGTGGGCCTGGTCTGGCGCCGTCCCCGCCACGGGTGCGGGCGACTCCTCCGTCACCCGGTGCGCCTTGTAGCTGGGCAGCAGGTCGACCCGCCACTGCGGTCGCCAGTCGTTGTCCCAGCAGGCCGCGAGGTGGGTCGGCTGGTGGGTCGTGACGAGGGAGGCGATCATGTCGAGGAACCCACGGATCGCGTTCGTGGGTGGCTGGGAGGGGTCAGATCGCTGGTCGGGGACACCGAAGAACGCCCGGAAGTAGAGGGAAGCGCTGTCGAGCAGCATGAGACGGCCGGTGCCGGCGGGCGGGGTCATGGCGGACATGCTCCCACTACGACCCGCGAGACGGGCCCGTCCTCAGTAGGGTATGGGCGTGGAAGACCTCGATCGACGCATCGTCGACCTGCTTCGCGCCGACGGCCGGATGAGCTACACCGACCTGGGCAAGGCCATGGGCCTGTCCACCTCCGCGGTGCACCAGCGGGTCCGCCGGCTCGAGGAGCGTGGCGTCGTCAAGGGGTATGCCGCGCTCGTGGACTTCACTGCCCTCGACCTCCCGTTGACGGCCTTCATCTCCATCTCACCGCTGGATCCCGCTGCGCCCGACGACATCCCCGACCGACTGCGCGACATCACCGAGCTCGAGGCCTGCCACTCGGTGGCGGGGGAGGAGAACTACATCCTCAAGGCCAGGGTGCGGACTCCCGGCGACCTCGAGACGTTGCTGGCTCGGATCCGGGCCGCCGCCAACGTGGCGACCCGCACCACCGTGGTGCTCTCGACGCCCTGGGAGTAGAGACTCAGCGGGCGATCGACGCGATGGTTGCCTTCGTCGCGACCACCAGGTCACCTGGTGCCAGGGAGAGGTCGAGCCCGCGTCGCCCACCCGAGACGTAGACCCGCTCGAAGCTCAGGGCTGACTCGTCGACGACCGTCGGGAGCGCCTTGCGCTGACCGATCGGGGAGATGCCACCCACGACGTAGCCGGTGGAGCGTTCGGCGTCAGACGGCTGCGCCATCGCGACCTTCTTCAGCCCGAGCGCCGAGGCAACTGCCTTGAGGTCGAGCTGCCGGTCGACGGGCACCACACCCACGGCCAGACCCGAGTCACCGATCACGAGCAGGGTCTTGAAGACCTGGCCCGGCGGCACCGACAACGCGGCAGCGGCCTCCATTCCGTAGGAGGCCGCTCCCGGGTCATGGTCGTAGGGGTGCAGCTCGAAGGCCAGCCCGAGTCGGGTCAGGGCCGTCGTGGCAGGAGTGCCTGAGGCCAACCTCAGCGCTTCTCGACGCGCTTCACGAGCGACCAGGCTGCAGGGAGCAGGCCGGCGGCCGCCGCGATCTTGATGGCGTCACCGATGAGGAACGGGGTCATGCCAGCCTTCAGCCCGGCCTGCAGGTCCATGCCGGTCGCGTTCATCAGCCAGGACACACCCACGGCGTAGATGATCAGGTTGCCGAGGGCCATGGTGACGACGGTCTTGGCGACGGTCCGGTCACCACCGCGCTGCGCCAGCCAGCCGACGAGCGTCGCCGCGATGACATAGCCGATGATGTAGCCGAAGGTGACGCCGCCCCAGCCGTCCTTGTGGTTGGCGAACCAGTTGACCCCGAGGCCACCGGCGACGAGGTACGTGCCGACGCTCAGCAGGGCCCGCAGGCCGCCGAGCGAGGCTCCGGTGAGCAGCACCGCGAAGGTGCCGAGCGTGAGGGGGACCGGCGTGCCGGGGAGCGGGATGTGCCACTGCGCCAGCAGGCCGATGAAACCGGCACCTGCGGCGACGAGGGCGAGGTCGCGGACCCGGGCCCCGACCGAGGCCGGGACACCGGCGACGGCAGGGACGTAGTCGGCGAGGACGCGCTTGCGGGGGAGGGCGATAGCAGTCACGGGAGCAACCTAGCGAAAGCCGGCCACGCGGCATACGCATGTCTCACGTCGACCACGTCACACCGCCCGCGGTCACCGACTCAGACGAGCGACGCCTCACGGCTGGCGGCGGCGCGCTCGACGGCCACGGCGTGGGCAGCCTCGTGGTCGCCCTCCTCGCGCCACCACTGCTGACCGGCCTCGGGCAGCGTGTAGATCGGGTCGTAGTAGACGTAGTCGCGTGACAGCGCGTCGGTGTCCGCGCCCTCGATCGAGGTGCGGTAGTTCTTGCGCCAGAACGACATACCGCGCTCGGTGTCGTAGCTGTCGACCTGGTGCACCCAGCGCTTGCCGACGTAGGGCACGTCGCACACGATACGCGGCGTGGCGAAGCCGGGCAGGTAACCCATCATCGAGTGCTGCAAGTGCTGCGCCTCGGCGAGCGAGAGCCGCCAGTGCTCGGAGAACGGGATCATGTCGCACATGTAGAAGTAGTACGGGGTGATCATCGCGTCGTCCTGGAGCGCGAAGCAGAGGTCGAGCAGCTGCTCGGTGGTGTCGTTGACCCCACGCATGAGGACGCCCTGGTTGCGCACGTCGCGGACGCCGGCCTCGAGCATCGCCTTGGCCGCATCCGCGACGAGCGGGGTGACGGACTGGGCGTTGTTGACGTGGGTGTGGATCGCCAGCGAGACACCGCGCGACCGCGCCTTCGCGGAGACGCGGGCCACGCCCTCGACCACGTCGGGCTGGAGCCAGTGCTGCGGCAGACCCATGAGCGCCTTGGTGGCCAGCCGGATGTCGCGGATGTTGTCGACGTCGAGGAGCTTGTCGATGAAGCCCTCGAGGTTCTTCCACGGCATGTTGGCGACGTCACCGCCGGAGACGACGACGTCGCGCACCTGCGGGGTCTGCTGGAGGTAGGCGAGCATCGCCGCGTATCGGTCGACGGGCTTGCCGGTCAGCTTGAGCTTGTCGATCACCGCCGTGGAGTTGCCGACGAGGTCCATGCGGGTGCAGTGGCCGCAGTACTGCGGACAGGTCGGCAGCAGCTCGGCGAGCACCTTGGTGGGGTAGCGGTGGGTGAGGCCCTCGGCGACCCACATGTCGTGCTCGTGCAGGCTGTCGCGGGTGGCGTGCGGGTGCGAGGGCCAGTCGGTGCGACGGTCGGAGAACACCGGGAGCATGTAGCGCCGGATCGGGTCGGCGTAGAACGCCCGGGTGAACTCGGCACCCGCCGCGGGCGGCGTGCCGTCGGCCCAGGTCAGCTCGCTGACCATGGTGTTCATCATCTGCGGCGGCACCAGCATCGACATCGTCGCCCGCTCGGCCTGGTCGCGCTCGAGGTCGGCGTAGAACGGGTCTGTGAGCAGGTCGCCCATGAGCTCGCGGAGCTGCTTGATGTTCTTGACGCAGTGGGCGCGCTGCCACTGGGCGCTGGCCCAGTCGGTGGCGGTCACGTCACGCCAGCCGGGGAACCGGGTCCAGTCGGGCTCCACCAGCTCGCGGTGCCGGTAGACGTAGGGCTGCTCGATCGCGGTGCTCATGCATGGCAGGATACGGGACAGGTTCCGATGAAATCGACCAACCGCCGCAACTTTTGCGGTGAGTGTCGCTATTGATGGGAGATTCTGTGTCTGCGTCGATCGAACGCCGATCCACGCCGTCCTCGCCGGTGGGTCTGCACCGCGTGCTCGAACCGGCCGGGGCCTGCCTCCCGCAGGCCGCAGCCCGGTTGGACGCCACCGCCGAGCTGTGGCCCGACGAGGTGCGGATCGCGATCGAGACGCTCAACCTCGACGCCGCGTCGTTCCGCCAGCTCACCGAGAAGCACGGCGGGGACGGCGACGCGGTCCGCGCCGAGGTCCTCGACATCGTCGCCACCCGGGGCAAGATGCAGAACCCCGTGACCGGCTCGGGCGGCATGCTCATCGGCACCGTCGCCGAGGTCGGACCGGAGTCGACCCTCGGTCTGTCGGTCGGCGACCGCGTCGCCACCCTCGTCTCCCTGTCCCTGACCCCGCTCGTGATCACCGACGAGCTCGGCGGTTGGGACGGGCGGTCCGAACGCGTCCCGGCCCAGGGGCACGCGATCCTCTTCGGGCGATCGATCGCCGCCCAGCTGCCCGAGGACCTCGACCCCGACCTTGCCCTCATGGTGATGGACGTGTGCGGCGCCCCTGCCCTCGTCGCCAGGGTCGTGCGTGAGTATGCCGAGCGCGGACTCGCGCCGACCGTGGCGGTCCTCGGCGGGGCCGGCAAGTCCGGCTCGCTGTCCCTCGCTGCTGCCGCCGATGCCGGAGCCGGTCGCCGGATCGCGGTGGTGCCCGTGCAGCGTGAGGCCGACCTGCTCGAAGGCACCGGCCTGGCCGACGAGGTCGTCATCGCCGACGCGCGCAGCCCGTTGGGCCTCTCGGAGGCAGTGGCGGCGGCGGGCGGTCCGGCTGACGTCACCGTCGTCTGCGTCGACGTGCCCGGGTGTGAGCAGCCCGCCATCCTGTCGACCGCCCAGGGCGGCACGATCATCTACTTCTCCATGGCGACGCACTTCGCGGCAGCCGCCCTCGGCGCCGAGGGCGTGGCGGCCGACGTGCGCATGCTGGTGGGCAACGGCTACGTCCCTGGCCATGCGGCATACGCACTGGAGCTGATCCGGAGCAACGCCGCGGTGCGCGGCTTGTTCGAGGGACGGCTGGAGGAGTAGCAGGACCAAGGGCCTATCGCTGCGCCACGCAGCGTGGTGGGGTTGGCGCATGCCGCAGAACTCCGTCGTGCCCGAAGAGCTGACCTACTCCGCCGAGGACCTCGAGCTCGACCTGCGGTGGTGGGCCGCGGCCAACTACCTGACCGTGGGGCAGATCTACCTGCGCGACAACGCCCTGCTCCGCGAGCCGCTGGCCCTGGCCCACACCAAGCCGCGACTGCTCGGGCACTGGGGCACGAGTCCGGGCCTGTCGATGATCTACGCGCTGGTGAACCGGCGGATCCGCGAGACCGACTCCGACTGGCTCTACGTCACCGGCCCGGGACACGGCGGTCCGGCACTGGTGGCGGCAGCCTGGCTCGAGGGCACCTACAGCGAGGTCTACCCCCACGTCGGTGACGACGCCGAGGGCGTGCTGCGGCTGTTCCGCCAGTTCTCCTCGCCCGGGGGCATCCCCAGCCACGTCAGCGTGCAGACCCCGGGCTCCATCCACGAGGGGGGCGAGCTCGGCTACGCGCTGGTCCATGCCGCCGGGGCGGCGTTCGACCACCCCGACCTCGTCGTGGCCTGCGTGGTCGGTGACGGGGAGGCCGAGACCGGCCCGATGGCCGCCTCCTGGCGCCTGCCGAACTTCCTCAACCCGCGTCGGGACGGCGCGGTGCTGCCGATCCTGCACGTCAACGGCTACAAGATCGCGGGGCCGACCGTCCTGGGGCGCACCAGCGACGGGGATGTCGAGGCCTACCTGAGCAGCCAGGGCTGGGACCCCGTGACCGTCAGCGGCGACGACCCCCAGGAGGTGTTCCCGGCGTTCCGCGCCGCCCTGGCCGCCGCCCACGACCGGATCCGGGAGATCCAGGACGAGGCCCGCGACGGCGACGGGCCGGCGCAGCCGGTCCGGCACGCGTGGCCGGCGATCGTCCTGCGCACGCCCAAGGGCTGGACCGGTCCGGCCGTGGTCGACGGCAAGCAGGTCGAGGGCACGAACCTCGCCCACCAGGTGCCGCTGTCCGGCCTCGCGAAGGACCCCGAACACCTCAGGATGCTCGAGGAGTGGCTGCAGACCTACCGCCCCGACCAGCTCTTCGACGCCGACGGGCGGCTCGTGCCCGCGCTGCGTGACCTCGCGCCGGAGGGGGACAAGCGGATGTCGGCGACTCCCTACGCCAACGGCGGGCGGCTGAGGGCCGAGCTGCCCGAGGTGGACCTCACGGCGCACGAGTTCACGGTGACGCCGTCCACGCGTGGCCAGCTCTCGCTGGAGAACACCATCACCTCGGGTCGGCTCATGCGCGACCTGTATGCCGCGACGGCCCGTCCCGACGGTGGCGGCACCTTCCGGCTGTTCTCGCCGGACGAGACCGCGAGCAACCGGCTGCAGCCGGTGTTCGAGGTGACCGACCGCTGCTTCATGGGTCCGCTGCGGGACACCGACGAGCAGCTGGGGCCGGACGGCAGGGTCATGGAGGTGTTGAGCGAGCACCTCTGCGAGGGCTGGCTCGAGGGCTACCTGCTCAGCGGTCGCCACGGGGTCTTCGCGACCTACGAGGCGTTCGCGATGGTGTCGGCGTCGATGGCGGTCCAGCACGTGAAGTGGCTCCAGCACGCGCAGGAGCTGCCGTGGCGCGCTGACGTGTCGTCCCTGAACGTGCTGCTCACCTCGACCTGCTGGCGCAACGACCACAACGGCTTCTCCCACCAGGGTCCCGGGCTGATCGACTGCCTCATCCCGCTGTCGCCGGAGGTCGTGCGGGTCTGGCTGCCGCCGGACGCCAACACCACCCTGTCGATCACCGACCACTGCCTGCGCAGCACCAACCACGTCAACCTCATCGTGGTCGACAAGCAGAAGCACCTCCAGTACCTCACCCTCGACGAGGCCCACGCGCACTGCGCCGCCGGCGCCGGCGTGTGGGAGTGGGCCAGCACCTGTGGCCCGGGCGACGACCCGGACATCGTGCTGGCGTGTGCCGGCGACGTGCCGACCCAGGAGGCGCTGGCCGCGGTGGAGCTGCTCGCCGAGCACGTGCCAGACCTGCGGGTGCGGTTCGTCAACGTGGTCGACCTGATGGCGCTGCTGCCCGAGAACGACCACCCCCACGGATACTCGGACAGCACGTTCGACGGGTTGCTCACCCCAGACAAGCACGTGGTCTTCGCGTTCCACGGATATCCCCGCGCCGTCCACCAGCTCATCCACGGCCGCAGCGACCCGGGTCGGTTCCACGTGCGCGGCTTCAGCGAGCAGGGCACCACGACGACGCCGTTCGACATGGTCGTGCTCAACCGGATGAGCCGTTTCCACCTCGCCCTGGAGGTGCTGCGCAGGGCCGAGCGACGGGTGGCCGGCTGGGACACCCTGACCGAGCTGTGCGAGCGACGGCTGGCCGAGCACCGGCCCTACATCGAGGAGCACCTCGAGGACCTGCCCGAGATCGCCGACTGGACGTGGCGCGGCCTGGGCGGCCACCCGGCGACCGACCGGACGGGCCGGTAGTTTCGACCCGTGGCCACCAGCATCTACATCGCCGGCACCGAGGCGCAGTCCGGCAAGTCAGCGGTGGCGGTCGGGCTGCTCGACCAGCTGTCCAGGCGAGCCGGGAGGGTCGGGGTCTACCGGCCCATCGTCCGAGCCGGGGTGCCCGACGAGCTGGTCCGCACGCTGTTGTCGCAGCTGCCGGGCGACCTGACCGTCGAGCGGGCCTGCGGCGTCACCTACGACGACCTGCACGCCGACCCGGAGCGGGCGATGGGGGCGATCGTGGACCGGTTCCACGAGGTCGCGCACGCGCACGACGTCGTGCTGGTGGTCGGGTCGGACTTCACCGACGTGGCGGCCCCCACGGAGTTCTCGGTCAACGCGGCCGTCGCCGCCAACCTCGGGTCGCGCCTCCTGCTCGTCGTCCCCGCCCAGGGCCGCGACCCCGTCGAGGTGGCCACGACCGCCGAGATGGCCGTGCAGGCCGCGCGCGAGGCCCACGCCCACGTCACAGGGGTGGTGGCCAACCAGGTGTCACCGGACCGGCTCACCGAGACGCAGCGGGCCGTGTCAGCGCGCGTCCACGTCCCCGTGCAGGCCCTGCCCGAGACCCCGCTGCTCAGGGCACCGACCGTCAAGGACCTCCTCGACGCCTGCGCCGGTCGGCTCGTGCACGGCGACCCCGCCTGGCTCGACCGCGAGTGCATGGGCCTGGTCGTGGCCGCCATGACGATGCCGCACGTCCTCGACCGGCTGATCGAGGGCGGCGTGGTGATCGTGCCCGGCGACCGTGAGGACGTCGTGCTCGGGGTGCTGCTTGCACACCGGTCCAAGACCTTCCCGACGCTGTCCGGGATCGTGCTCAACGGCGGGTTCCCCCTGCCGCCCCAGGTCGAGCGGCTCATCGAGGGGCTCGACGTCGTGCTGCCGGTGATCGCCACCGACGGCGGCACGATGACCACCGCGTCGCGGCTCGGCGCTGCCCGGGGCCGGCTCACCCCCGACTCGACCCGCAAGCTCGAGGCCGCCGTCGCCATGGTCGAGCGCGGGCTGGACGCCGAAGCCCTGCTCGGTCCGGTCGTCGCAGCCGGCGGTGGCGCGGTCACGCCGCTGATGTTCGAGCACCGCCTGGTGGAGGACGCCCGCGCCGCCGGGGCGCACATCGTGCTGCCCGAGGGTGCCGAGGACCGCATCCTGCTCGCCGCCGACCTGGTCCTGTCCAGGGGCATCGCCCGGCTGACCCTCCTCGGCGCCGAGGAGACGATCCGGGCGAATGCCGCGCGTCTGGGCGTGGACATCTCCGGAGCCGACGTCGTCGACCCGGCCACCAGCACGCTGCGCGAGTCCTTCGCCAGCGACTACGCCACCCTTCGAGCCCACAAGGGCGTCACCCTCGACCAGGCCCGGGACCGCGTGGTCGACCCGTCGTACTTCGGCACGATGATGGTGCACCAGGGGCTGGCCGACGGCATGGTCTCGGGGTGCATCACGACCACTGCCCACACGATCCGACCCGCCCTGGAGATCGTGCGCACCGCGCCGGACGTCTCGGTCGTCTCCAGCGTCTTCCTGATGTGCCTCGCCGACCGGGTGCTGGTCTACGGCGACTGCGCCGTCAACCCCGACCCCACCGCCGAGCAGCTGGCCGACATCGCGATCTCTTCGGCGCGCACGGCCCGGCAGTTCGGCATCGAGCCCCGCGTCGCGATGCTGTCCTACTCGACGGGGGAGTCGGGCAGCGGCGTCGACGTCGACAAGGTGCGGGCCGCCACCGCCCTGGTCCACCACCGAGCGCCGGAGCTCCTCGTCGAGGGACCGATCCAGTACGACGCCGCCGTCGACCCCCACGTCGCAGCGACCAAGCTCAAGGACAGCCCGGTCGCCGGTCGCGCCACCGTGCTGGTGTTCCCCGACCTCAACACCGGCAACAACACCTACAAGGCCGTGCAGCGCAGCGCCTCGGCGGTGGCCATCGGCCCCGTGCTCCAGGGACTCAACCAACCCGTCAACGACCTCTCTCGAGGCGCCCTGGTGCGCGACATCGTCAACACCATCGCGATCACCGCCGTCCAGGCCGGCGCCTGATGTCATCGCGGACGGTCCTGGTCGTCAACGCCGGCTCGTCGTCGCTGAAGTACCAGGTCCTCCACGCGACGACGGGCGAGACCGCGGCGACCGGCCTCGTCGACCAGATCGGTGGCCACGGGCGCCTCGAGCACACCACCGGCGGCCGCACCTCGACGGCCGATGTGAGCTGCCCCGACCACCGCGCCGCGCTCGAGGCCGCCCGCTCGGCGCTGCGCGAGCACGGACCAGACCTGATGGCGACCCCGCCCATCGCGGTGGGGCACCGCGTCGTGCACGGGGGACCCCTGTTCACCGAGCCGGTGGTCATCGACGACGGCGTGATCGCCGCGATCCGTGAGCTGGTCCCGCTGGCGCCCCTGCACAACCCCGCCAACCTCGAGGGGATCCTCAGCGCCCGGGAGTCGTTCCCGGACGTGCCACAGGTGGCGGTCTTCGACACCGCCTTCCACCAGAGCCTCCCCGCGCACGCCCACACGTATGCCGTGCCCAGCGCGTGGCGCGAACGCCACCAGGTCAGGCGCTACGGCTTCCACGGCACGTCCCACCGCTTCGTGTCGCGGCGGACCGCCGAGCTCCTCGGCCGCCGCCCTGAGGACTGCAACGTCATCGTGCTCCACCTCGGCAACGGCGCCAGCGCCTGCGCGGTGCAGGGTGGCCGCAGCATCGACACCTCGATGGGGCTGTCCCCCCTCGAGGGCCTCGTGATGGGCACCCGGTCAGGCGACGTCGACCCGGCGCTGGGTGCCTACCTGGCTCGGGTTGCGGACCTGGACGCCACGGCATACGACGAGGCGCTCAACAAGGCCAGCGGCCTCCTCGGCCTCGCGGGCGTCTCCGACCTGCGCGAGCTCGAACGCCGCCGCACCGCTGGCGACGCGAACGCCGCCCTGGCCTTCGACGTGATGGTCTACCGGCTGCGCAAGTACGTCGGTGCGTATGCCGTGGCGCTGGGCCGGGTGGACGCCGTCGCCTTCACCGGCGGCATCGGTGAGAACAGCGTCGCCGTCCGGGCCGCGGTGCTGTCCGGCCTGGGCGCCCTCGGTGTCGTCCCCGACCACGACGCCAACGCCGGCGGCGACCCCGAACGGCTGGTCACGGCAGCCGACAGCCGGATCCCCGCCTACGTCGTCCCGACCAACGAGGAGCTGGAGATCGCCCGGGCCTGCCTCGCCGTCCTAGGGGAGGACGCCCCCGTCTAGGGTGCTGGACGTGAGCACCCTCTACCGCGGCGGCTTCGTCTACACCCCGATCGACCCGTTCGCGAACGCCATGGTCGTCGACGAGGCGACCGGCACGATCGCCTGGATCGGCGGCGACGACGCAGCCGCGGTGCACGTCGACGCCGTGGACCACGTGGTCGAGCTCGACGGCGCCCTCGTCGCCCCGGCCTTCGTCGACGCGCACGCGCACGTCTCCCAGACCGGCGCCGGACTGCGCGGCGTGGACCTCGGCGCGACCCACTCGGTGGTCGAGGCACTGAGCCGCATCGAGGACGCGGCTCGCCGCAGCCAGGGACGACCGGTCTACGCCCCGAACTGGGACCAGGACCGCTGGGCCGAACACCGACCGCACACCGGGGCCGAGCTCGACCGCGCCACCTACGGAGGGGTCGTCTACTCGCCCCGCGTCGACGGCCACTCCGCCGTCATCTCGTCCGCCCTCGCCGCCGCCTCCGGTGCGCGTGGCCTGCCCGGGTGGGAGGGCGACGGCCTGGTGACCCGCGACGCCCACCACGCCGCGCGTGAGGCGTTCAACGGCGCCGTCACCCCGGCCCAGCGACAGGCCGACATCGACCTCGCCCTCCAGTCGGCGGCGGCAGCCGGGATCGGGCTCGTGCAGGAGAACGGCGGTCGCACCCTGTCGGGCACCGACGACTTCGCCGAGGTGCTGGCGGCGGGGGAGCGGGGCGATGGCCCCCAGACCCTCGGCTACTGGGCCCAGCTGGTCGCCGACGAGGCGGAGGCCCGTGACGTCGCCACCCTGCGCGGTGCGCGGGGCCTGGCCGGAGACCTCAACATCGACGGGTCCGTTGGCTCGCGCACCGCCCACCTGCGGGAGCCGTACGCCGATGCCGCGGGCCACACGGGCAACGCCTACCTGACCGTCGAGCAGGTCCGCGACCACGTCGCCGCGTGCTCGCTGGCCGGGCTCCAGGCCGGGTTCCACGTCATCGGCGACGCCGGGGTCGACACCGCGGTGGCCGGGTTCGAGGCCGCCGCCGAGCTGGTCGGCGCCCCCGTCGTCACCCGCGCGCGACACCGGCTGGAGCACCTCGAGATGGTCTCGCGCGACGGGATCGAGCGGCTCGTCCGACTCGGCGTCGGCGCCAGCGTGCAGCCGGCCTTCGACGCGTTCTGGGGCGGCCACCAGGGCATGTATGCCGCGCGGCTCGGTGCCGACCGCGTGCACGGTCGCGCCGGTGCCGACACCGCGCCGATGAACGCGTTCGCATCGATGATGGCGGCGGGGATGACCGTCGCCTTCGGGTCGGACTCCCCGGTGACCCCCTTCGCCCCGTGGGAAGCAGTCCGCGCAGCCGCGTTCCACCACGACGAGAGCCAGCGGGTCTCGGCCCGGTCGGCCTTCCTCGCCCACACCCGAGGTGGCTGGCGGGCCGCGGGCTTCGACGACCGTGGCTACCTCGACCTCGGGCTGCCCGCCACGTTCGCCATCTGGGAGGTGGGCGACCTCGTCGTGCAGGCGCCGGACGACCGGATCCAGACCTGGTCGACCGACCCGCGGTCGGGGACGCCCGGACTGCCCGACCTCTCGCCCGGCATCGCGGCTCCGACCTGCCAGCGCACCGTCGTCCGCGGCCGGACCGTCTTCGACTCGGGTGCCCTGTCGGTCTAGTCGATCGCCGGAGAGAGGATTTGCGGCCTCCGATCACCCTGACCGGAAATCCTCTCTCTCACTGCTAGATTTGCCGCGTGTCTTCGCGTGTGAAACCCCTCCTCGACCTCGACCCGGCCGATGTTCGCCGGGCCCGCACCCTGGCCCGCAAGGCCGGCCGACCCGTGGTGAAGCTGGCCCAGAGCCACACCACCGTGAGCGTCGAGCGGGCCACCCTGCGCCTGGCCGGCCTCGGTGGCGCCGACCACGAGCGGGTGCCGTGGGTCAACCACCTCGTCGACGCCGTCCGCGCCGAGGTCGGTCTAGAGCACGGCATCACCAGCCCGGTCTTCGACGCGCTGCGCAGGGGAGAGGCCCCGGACCTCCTGACCCTGGCCCAGAAGGCCGCCAGCGGTTCGGTCCAGTTCCGGCTGCCGGAGGGCAGGGCAGGCACCGCGGCCGCCCAGGACGCGCGCCGCGAGGTGAGCCGCGGCATACGCACGATCGACAAGCAGCGCGCCGCCCGCGACCGCCTCATCAAGCGCCACGGCGACCCGGAGCAGCGCCCCTGGATCTACCTCATCGTCGCCACCGGCGACATCTACGAGGACATCCCCCAGGCGCAGAACGCCGCTCGCGAGGGCGCCGACATCATCGCCGTGATCCGCTCCACGGGACAGTCGCTGCTGGACTACGTGCCCGAGGGCGCCACCCGCGAGGGGTATGCCGGCACGTACGCCACCCAGGAGAACTTCCGCCTCATGCGCGCGGCCCTGGACGAGACGTCCAAGGAGCTAGGTCGCTACATCCGGCTGACCAACTACGCCTCGGGCCTGTGCATGCCCGAGATCGCGACGCTGGCCGGGCTCGAGCGGCTCGACATGATGCTCAACGACTCGATGTACGGAATCCTCTTCCGCGACATCAACCCGATCCGGACGTTCGTCGACCAGCGGTTCAGCCGCCAGATCCACGCCCGCGCCGGGATCATCATCAACACCGGCGAGGACAACTACCTCACCACCGCCGACGCCGTCGAGGCCGCCCACACGGTCACCGTGAGCCAGCTGCTCAACGAGTACTTCGCCAAGGAGGCCGGGCTCGAGGACTGGCAGCTCGGCCTGGGCCACGCCTTCGAGATCAACCCCGAGATCCCCGACTCGTTCCGGATGGAGCTGGCCCACGCCCTGCTGGCCCGCCAGCTCTTCCCCGACGCGCCGCTGAAGTGGATGCCGCCGACCAAGCACATGACCGGCGACGTCTTCCGCGGCTACCTCCTCGACGGGTTCTTCAACCTCGTCGGAGCGATGACCGGTCAGGGCATCCTCCTCGTCGGCATGATGACCGAAGCCGTCGTGACGCCGTTCCTGTCCGACCGTGACCTGGCCCTGCAGAACGTCCGCTACGTGCTCAACGCCGCCGGTGGGCTCACCGAGGACTTCCACCCGCCCCGCGACGGGTTCATCCAGACGCGGGCCAGGGGAGTGCTGTCCGAGGCCATCGACCTGCTGACGACCATCACCGAGGAGCCGGGGCGGGCCCCGCTGCTCGAGGCGATCGCCGACGGCACCTTCGGCCTGATGAAGCGCCCCGCGAACGCCGGCAAGGGACTCGACGGGGTGGTGGTCCGTGCCGACGGCTACGACAACCCCGCCACGACCCTCCTCGAGACGGGGGAGACCCGATGACCCCCTCCCAGGACCCGCGCACGACCGACAAGGCGATGCCCCTCGACCCCATGCCCGCCAAGGGCAGGTCGAAGGGCGCCAAGGCAGCGCGCAAGACACCCGACATCGTCCGCCCCTACGGCGACACCACCGGCGACGGCATGGTGCAGGTCTCGTTCACGCTGCCCGTCCCACACGACAAGCGGGCGGAAGGTGCCGCCCTCCAGCTCGCGGCCAAGATGGGCCTGGAGCCGGCGCTGCTCGTGCACGCCAAGCCGATGGGACCCGACTTCACGTTCTTCGTCGTCTACGGCAGCGCGACCCACCTGGTCGACCTCCGCGAGGTCACCGTCGTGGAGCGCGAGTTCCCGCTCCTGAGCCCCACCGAGGTCAACAAGGCGATCAAGGCGCGACTGCGTCGCAAGCTCGTCGTGGTCGGCGCCTGCATCGGCACCGACGCCCACACGGTCGGGATCGACGCGATCCTCAACATCAAGGGGTTCGCGGGGGAGAAGGGCCTGGAGTACTACCGCGAGATCAAGGTGGTGAACCTCGGGGCCCAGGTGCTCGTGCCCGAGCTCGTCGCCCGTGCCCGGGCCGAGAAGGCCGACGCCGTGATGGTCAGCCAGGTCGTCACCCAGCGTGACGCCCACATCCACAACACCACGACCATGAGTGCGGCCTTCCGCGAGGCATACCCTGCCGGTCAGGTGCCGCTGCTCGTCGTCGGCGGACCACGGTTCGAGGAGGGGTCGGCGCCCAAGCTCGGGGTCGACCGGATCTTCGGACGTGGGACCACCCCCGGCGAGGTGGCCAGCTACCTCGTGCACGCCCTCGCCCCCAGCAGCGCCCGCTCGAAGGAGAAGTGATGACCGTCGGAACCACCGTCACCCATCGCCGCTACGTCCCGTACAGCCACGCCCACTACGCCGGCAACCTCGTCGACGGCGCCTACTCGCTCGCGGCGTTCGGCGACGTGGCCACCGAGATGTGCATCCGCACCGACGGCGACGAGGGCCTGTTCGCGTCGTACTCCGATGTCCAGTTCAAGGCACCCGTCCGCGCGGGTGACGTCATCGAGATCGAGGCCCGGCTGGTGCGGGCGGGGACCCGCAGCCGCGAGATGGAGTTCGAGGTCCGAGTGGTGGGACGGGGCGCCCCCGATCGGGGCGAGTCCGCGGCCGCTCTCCTGGACCCACCCGTCGTAGCCACGACAGCCCGCGGTGTTGTCGTGGTTCCGCCACCGGCGCCGACTGCCTGACGCAGGCGGTCGGCGTGTCGCGCGCGACACGCCGACCGTTCGCCGATTACCCACGGAATCCTTGCAGCACAAGGGTTTTCGATCGTGAACACCGGGTTGACACGCACCGTCGCGGGGGTAAGTTGGCCCACGGTTGTTCACTGATGGACCGTCGACCAGGGGGAAGCCAGACCGGAGAAGCACGCATTGCCCGGTGGCTAGCGCGCGCAGCCACCGCCCTGCCAGCAGTGACGTGTGACCCGAACTGGTGCCCCGCTCGAGGCGGTGGTGGACGGCGGTACGGCCCGCGCGCTTAGTAGACAACAGCAGGATGTCGGCACCCAGTCGGCCCCTTGCTGGTCCCAACGGCAGCGTGGGCCGTTCCGTGTCCTACCGTGGTTCCGTGCCCCCGTCGACCCTGACCCTGCGAGCGGGGACCCGCCTCGTCGTCGCCACGGCTTCCGGCCTCCTCACGGCGCAGGCCTTCCCCGAGCACGACGTCTGGTGGCTCGCGCCCGTCGGCGTCGGCCTGCTGTCCGCCGCGGCCCTCGGCACCCGGTGGCGGCTGGCGCTCCTGCTCGGCCTGGCCCACGGTCTCGGGTTCTTCCTCCCGACCCTGTCGTGGTCGGGGGTCTACGTGGGCAACCTCCCGTGGATCGCGCTCGCCACGCTCGAGGCGCTGTACATCGCCGTCATGTGCGCCCTCACCACCGCCGTCCAGCAGCCCCTCCTCGGGTCGCGGTTGCGACCGCTGGCGTATGCCGCGGTGCCGCTTGCGTGGGTCCTGCAGGAGTGGGCCCGTGGCACGACACCCTTCGGGGGCTTCCCGTGGGCCCGGCTCGCGTTCAGCCAGGCGGACAGCCCCTTGGCGCCGTTGGCGCGCTTCGGTGGCGCACCAGGTCTGACCTTCGCCGTCGCGGCGCTCGGGGTGCTGCTCCACCTCGCGGGGCGGGAGCTCACCCACCGGGTGGGACGTCCGCGAGCCGCTGCGCCGACAGCGCACCGGCTGCTCGGGGCGGTCCTGGTGGCCCTGGCCCTGACTCCGCTCGGGCTCGCCCTGGTGACGACGCCACCCACCGACGGGCGGCCGGTGTCGGTGCTCTTCGTGCAGGGCAACGTGCCCAAGGCCGGGCTGGACTTCAACGCCGAGCGCCGCAAGGTCCTCGACAACCACGTGCAGGGGACCCTCCAGGCCGTGGCCAGCGGCCATCCTGCGCCCACCCTCGTCGTGTGGCCGGAGAACTCGTCCGACATCGACCCGCTGCTGAACGACGACGCTGCCGCCGACATCCAGCTCGCGCTGGAGGCGGTCAAGGCGCCGCTGCTCATCGGTGCCGTCCTGCAGGGACCGGACCCCTACATCTCGAACGCCAGCCTGTTCTACCTCCCGGGTGGCGGCGCCCCGGCGCGGTACGTCAAGCAGCACCCCGTGCCGTTCGCCGAGTACATCCCGTACCGCAGCTTCTTCCGGAACTTCAGCGACAAGGTCGACCTCGTCACCAGGGACTTCACCCGAGGGGACCAGCCGGGTGGGTTCGAGGTCCCGGTGGCGGGGGAGCGGCCCTACTGGATCATCCCCACCATCTGCTTCGAGGTGGCCTACGACGGGCTGATGCGCGACTCGACCCTCCAACCGGGGCGCGGCGCCAGCATCCTCGCGGTGCAGACCAACAACGCGACATTCGGCTACACGGCCGAGTCCGAGCAGCAGTTCGCGATCAGCCGGCTGCGCGCCATCGAGCACGGACGGTCGGTCGTGCACGTCTCGACCGTGGGCGTCAGCGGCTTCATCAACCCCGACGGAACGTACGTGGACAAGACGTCGTTGTTCAGCGCAGCAGCCCGCTACGGGTCGCCGGTGGTCCGCACCGAGGTCACCCCGTCCGACCGGCTGGGCCCCCTGCCGGAGTATGCCGCGGGGATCGCCTTCGTCGGTCTCCTGGCACTCGGCCTGTGGCTGCGGCGCAGGACCGCTAGGGTCGAGCGCGCCGCTGACGGACCGACCGCACCGGCTCACGAACGAAGGGATCGCGTCGTTGTCTGACCAGTCTGCGCCTTCTGACCAGCGCGTGTTGTCTGACCAGATCGACCGGGTGCTCGTCTGCATCCCGACCTACAACGAGCGCGAGAACCTGCCCCGCATCGTCGAGCGCGTGCGGGCGGCAGTGCCCTCCGCGGACGTCCTCGTCCTCGACGACAACTCGCCCGACGGCACCGGGGCGGTGGCCGACGAGCTCGTGGCCGCGGACCCGCAGGTGCACGTCCTGCACCGCCCCGGCAAGCAAGGGCTCGGCAACGCCTACCTCGCCGGCTTCGCGTGGGGTCTGGACCAGGGCTACGGCGCCATCGTCGAGATGGACGCCGACGGCTCCCACCAACCCGAGCAGCTCCCGGCCCTCCTCGCCGCCCTGCCGGGCGCCGACCTGGTCATCGGTGCCCGGTGGGTGCGTGGTGGCAGCGTCGTGAACTGGCCGCTGCACCGCAAGGCGCTCAGCGTCGGGGCCAACCTCTACACCCGGGCCCTCCTGGGCATGCCGGTGCACGACGCGACGGCGGGCTACCGGGTCTACCGCGCGAGCGCTCTCGAGACCATCGGGCTCGACCACGTGGCGTCACAGGGCTACTGCTTCCAGGTCGACCTCACCCAGCGAGCCGTGCGCCTCGGTCTCCGGGTCGTCGAGGTGCCCATCACGTTCGTCGAGCGCGAGATCGGCGACTCCAAGATGAGCGGCGACATCATGCGGGAGTCCCTCCAGCGGATCACCGCCTGGGGCCTGTCGCACCGCGCCGACCAGGTGCGTCGGCTGGGCCGTCGGGAGCCGACGTGGCACCGGCTGTAGGTCACACGCCCTTCGCCCGCAGACGCCGGCCGCGCTGGTTGGCCGTCGTGTTCGTCCTGCTGCTCGTCGTCCCGGTCCTGGAGATCGCGGCCATCATCGCGGTCGGCAAGGTGATCGGTGGCTGGCAGACCCTGGTGCTGCTCCTCGTCGAGTCCGCACTGGGGGCCTGGCTGGTCCGGCGCGAGGGTGCGCGGGCCTGGAAGGCCCTGACCACCGCCCTCACCACGGGGCAGATGCCCAGCCGCCAGCTGGCGGATGCCGCGCTGGTCCTCGTGGGCGGCACGCTGCTGCTCGCACCCGGCTTCCTGACCGACCTCGTCGGCTTCTTCTTCATCCTGCCGCTCACCCGTCCGATCGCCCGCACCGCCCTCGAGGCGGTGGTGGCGAAGCGGCTCCTCGGGGGGATCTTCGGCACCGGGCGTGGGGGAGCCGGCGGCCAGCCCCCGTCGGGGCCGGACATCATCGAGGGCGAGGTCCTCTAGGTTCCCGGCACGACGAAGGCCACGCCCTGGCGGGCGTGGCCTTCGTCATGCTCTTGGGTGGTCGGGGTGATTCAGGCGGTGCGCTTGCGGCGCGGCTTCTCGCCGCGCGACTCGCGCAGGAGGGTCAGCCGCTCCTCGAGCAGCTCCTCCAGCTCGGGGATGGAGCGACGCTCGAGCAGCATGTCCCAGTGGGTGCGGACGTGCTTGACCTGCTTGGCCTCGGGCTCTGGGCCGTCGACCAGCCGAGCCTCTTCGCCGCAGCGGCACTCCCAGGTGGGCGGGATCTCGGCCTCGATCGAGAAGGGCAGCTCCGTACGGTGGCCCAGGGGGCACACGTACGCGGTGATCTGGCGCTCGCTCGGAACGACGTGGTCGTCGGTCTCCAGGCTGTGCGAAACCATTCGGCTGCCCCGGAGGGTGCGTTCTGCCATGACGGGGTTCTCCCAACGTGCTTGGTACCCTGCCCGCTCGGGTGGGGGCGAAAGGGATTCGTTACTGCCAACGCCGCGGATGGGTTCAATGTTCCGAATCCGCGCGGTGTGTACCCGTGATGACGTAACAGCACGCCCCTGCGTTGTCCGATGTGACGCAAGTCACACGCGACGCGACCCTCAGACGACGGCGGGCACCTCGTTGCCGGCATCCACGATGCCCTGGCGCACGTCGACCTTCCGGAGCAGGACGAAGCCGAGGACGAAGAAGACGATGAGCGCCACGATGGCCGGCCGGTAGGAGTCGGTCAGCTGGTGGACGAGGCCGAACAGCAGGGTGCCGAACCAGGAGGTCCCGCGCTCCATGGCCTGGTAGAACGCGAAGAACTCCGCCTCGCGGCTCTTGGGGACCAGCTGGCTGAACAGCGAACGGCTCAGGGCCTGGCTGCCGCCCAGGACGATGCCGATGAGCACACCGAGGGCGACGAAGGGGATGAACGCCTTCTCGGGCACGAAGAACGCGGCGATGACGATGCCCGACCATGCGACGAGGGACCCGAGGATGGTGCGCCACGCGCCGTACCGCCGGGCGAACCGGCCGAACAGCAGGGCCCCGCCGAACGCCACGAACTGGACGAGCAGGATGAGCGCGATCAGCTGCTCCTGCGCGAACTTGAGCTCCTCCGCGCCGTAGAGGCTGCTCGAGGAGATGACGGTCTGGATGCCGTCGTTGAAGAAGAGGTAGGCGAGCAGGAACATCAGGGTGTTGGGGTAGGTCCGCAGGTCGCGGAAGGTGTGACCGAGCTGGGCGTAGCTGCCACGGACGATCCCGGCCGAGGGCCCCTCGACCCGGGCGATCTCGCCGCCCCGCAGGTTCCACAGGCCACGCACGGGGATGAGGGTGAACAAGCCCCACCACAGACCGGCCGACAGCATGCTGATCCGCACGGCCATGCCCTTGTCGACCCCGACCAGGTCGGGTTTGGAGACGATCACGAGGTTGATCGCCAGGAGCAGGCCACCCCCGAGGTAGCCCAGCGCCCAGCCCCGCGAGGAGACGTCGTCACGCTCGTCGGGGGACGCGATGCGGCAGAGGATGGCGTCGTAGACGACCAGCGACGAGCCCAGCGCGATGGTGGCCAGGATCATCATCACGGAGCCGAAGCGCCAGTTCTCGCCGCGGAGGAAGAACAGCAGCGAGGCAGCCACCGCCCCGGCCCAGGCAAAGCCGCCGAGCAGCCGCGCCGGGCGCGGGGTGCGGTCGGCGATCGCGCCGACGAACACCAGCAGGACCGCGCTGATGATCGTCGACAGCGTGACGGTGTAGGAGGCCACCGAGCCCGGGTCGAGCGGAGCCGTGAGGACGAGCAGCAGCCCACCGGCTCCGGCGACCGCCAGCGGGATGGGAGTCGGCAGCACGGTCGGCCGGTTGCGGATCATCTGGACGACGGTGAGCACCAGCGCGACGAGTCCCAGCAGCGTCAGCGCCAGCCCGACCTGCCAGACCCCACTCGGCAGGTCGGCCGCTGCGGGGATGACGTGCAGGTCGACGTGGCAGGCCGCGTCGCTGTCCTGGCCCGGGCAGGCGGCCTCCTTCGCGACGGTGGTCAGGTAGGGCGCGAACAGGACGGTCCCCACCGTGGTGACGAAGGCGGAGTTGGCCCAGTCGTACCAGTACCAGGCCMTGCGGTGGGCGTGGTGCTCCGACGTCGTCGACCGTGACGGTGCCGCCTCTGTTGTCATGCGTGAAGGGTGGCACAGCGGCCGGTCGGTCAGATGGGTATTCGTACCCAGATGCGACGGCGAGTCGGGGTGGTGCGGTGACTAGCCGGCATACTCCCAGTGCCACGGCTCGGGCAGCGAGCCGGAGGGCTCGGCCCAGTCGGGGTGGAACCACCCGTAGAGCGGCGCGTTCTGCTTCATCCACAGGTGGGCGGGGGTGCCGAAGTTGTTGATCCCGCCGCACAGGTCGACCGCGCGGCCCATGCCGTGCTCACTGCGACCGGGCGTGGCAGCCCACTTGCCCTTGACCGCCTTGACGGAGACCTGCTCGGCGTAGGAGCGGTACGAGTCGGTGACGCAGATGGGGGAGCCGGTGTCCTTCTGGTAGGCGATGCTCATGGCGTTGAACGCCGCGGCAGCACCGGGGCGAAGGCTCTGGCCGGCGGCGCCGAAGAGCGGGCAGAGGGCGGCAACCGGGATCTTGCCGTTGGGGTACTCGCCCTCGTTGGTGCTGCACGCCTTGACCGACCCGTCGGCGAGGACGCCGGGCACGACGAGCGCGGCGCGCAGCCGCTTCGTCGCCTCGATCGCCGCCGGGTCGCCACTGCCGAGGAGCAGCCCGGCGACCGGTCCGGCCTTGGCGACCTGCTCGGCGTGCAGCTGGCGGGTCGCGTCGAGCTGCGCCTTCTGCTCCGTGACCACCACGTCGAGCTTCTTCTTCGCGTCAGCGGCCGCGGTGGCGGCCTCGGTCGCGCGGGTGCTCGCCTCGACCGCCTTGAGGGCGATGGTGCGCTGCAGCTGGGTCTGGTTCTGGACGCGCTCGATCTGCCAGCTCCGCTGGTCGCTGAGGTAGGACAGCTGGGCGGCCGTGTCGCTCGCCTCCGCGGCGGGCTTGGCCAGGGTGTCGAGCAGGGTGCCCATGTCGCTGATGCTGCCGCCGGTGCCGGCGTAGGCGAGGTAGGCCCACTGGCCCAGGGCCCGGCGGTCCTCGCCCAGCCGCGTGCTCAGCTGCTGGTAGAGCAGGACGTTGCGGTTGGCCTCCTCGCGGGCGGCGCGCTCGGCATCCCGCGCGGCGGCGTACTTCTGGAGGAGCGCGTTGGCCTCGAGGGCTAGCCGGTCCAGCTTGGTGGCGGCCGCGGCGATCCCGGCGTTGGAGGCGGTCAGGTCCTCGGTCAGGGCATCGGCGGCGGCGATCTGCGCGGCCAGCTCCGAGGGGCTGAGGGTGCTCTCGCCACCGGCGCCCGGCGTGGCCGTGGCCCCGGCGGACATGGTGCCGCTGCCGGTGGTCACGCTGCCGGTCGCGGGCGGGCGGCTCGCGACGGTGGAGGCCGGGGGCGGGGTGGCTGTGGTGCTTGAGGACGATGTGACGGGTGGGGTCGTGCTCGAGGCGTATGCCGGGGAGAGACCTGCCAGCGTCACAACCGCCAAGGCGCCTGCGACCACGCTGGCTCGCATTCCGAGCCCGACCACGATCTGCCACTCCCTCGTCCGCCACCCCCCTCGGGCGGCTCTGCTACCTCAACGCAGGGTAACCCGGGAAGGTCACGGTCCGTCTCCTGCTTTCGGCGGAGAACTCCTGGCCATCAGGCTGACGCGGTGCCCTGCGGGACCGAGCCGACCGACCTCCTCGAACCCCCGACGCCGGTGGAAGGCGAGCGACGGCTCGTTCGGGGGGTCGACGTTGACCTCGAGCACCAGGCGGCCCCTCGGCGCGGCCGCCGCCTCGACCGCGTCGTAGACCGCCGAGGCGAGCCCCCTGCGCCGGAACCGGTCGGCGATGACGATCCGGTCGAGGTAGTCGAAGCGGTCACCGAACCGCTCGCTGAACCAGCGGTAGTTCTCGGAGTCGTAGTCGGTGCCCGGGCCGAAGACCAGGACGAAGCCTGCCGTCTCGCCGTCGCACTGGATGACGTCGGCGCGGGTGGCCCACCCGCGCAGCCGCGCGAGGTGCTCGCCGTCCAAGGGGGAGAGGAGCTCCACGTGGTCGGCGTTGAGCTGCAGCACGGCGGGCACGTCGTCGTCGGTCATCGGACGCAGCACGTCGGGGGCCTCCATGCTCCGAGTCTGCCACCCATGACGTTTGTCACTTTCGCGCGCGGCGTGGAGACTCCTCCACGCCGCTTTCGTCTGCTCGCCTGAAGGGGACACGCGATGCCCACCACCAGCACCACCACCAGCACCACCACCTTCATCCGCTCCGACTACGTCATCCTCGGCGCGGGCGGTCTGGCTGTCCTCGCTGCGGCGGTGACCCGATTCGCCGGCGGGGGAGCGGTGCTGCCGTTCGTCTGCTCCGCCGTCGCGGTGACCCTGCTGGCGTCGCTCGTCGGACGGTCGGTCGAGCAGCTCGGCGACCGGTTCGGTCCGGGGGCCACCGGGGTGCTGCAGTCGGCCCTGGGCAACCTGCCCGAGCTGTTCATCGCGCTGTTCGCGCTCAAGGCCGGGCTGGTCGGGGTGGTGCAGGCAGCCCTGATCGGCTCGATCCTGGCCAACCTGCTGCTCGTGCTCGGTCTGGCCTTCCTCGTGGGGGGCCTGAAGCACGGCACCCAGCAGCTCAACTCGGAGCGGGCGCGCAGCATCATCGTCCTGATGGTGCTCTCGGTGGCCGCGATGGTCGTGCCGTCACTGGCCCACTACGTCCACACCCCGGCCGCGGCGCACGAGAAGACACTGTCGCTCATCGTCTCCGTCGTGCTGCTCGTGCTCTTCGCGCTCACCCTCCCGGCCTCGTTGCGGAAGGAGTCCGGCAGCGAGGCGGAGACGGGCGCCGGTCAGGCTGAGGCACCACGGTGGCCGGTGTGGCTCGCCGTCGGCCTGCTCGCGGCCGCCGCAGCGGCCGCCGCCTTCGTCTCCGACTGGTTCGTCGTGGCGCTCGAGCCGGCCATGAACGCCCTCAGCATCTCGGACGCCTTCGCGGGCCTGGTCATCGTCGCCATCGCCGGCAACGCGATCGAGAACGTCGTGGGGGTGCAGCTAGCCGCGCAGAACCGGTCCGAGTACGCGTTCTCGATCGTCATCAACTCGCCGATCCAGATCGCCCTCGTCCTCGCGCCGCTCCTGGTGGTCCTCTCGGCGGTCTTCGGGTTCGCGTCGCTCACCCTGGTGTTCGCGCCGATGCTGGTGGTGTCGGTCGTGATCGCCGTGATCCTCACGGCCTTCATCACCTTCGACGGTGAGTCCACCTGGATCGAGGGTGCGGCCCTGATCGCGGTGTATGCCGTGATCGCCACCTCGTTCTGGTGGGGATGAGTTGTCCACAGCCGGGATGCGCCCCCGGACTTGTCCCCAGGCATCGGATGGGGCGATGGCAGAAGTGGGGGAGTGGCCCCACGGTTGACCCATGGACGAGGCCGGGGAGTGGAAGAACGAGGTCAGGCTGGTCGGTCGGATCAGCGTGGACGCGCAGGAACGCGAGCTGCCGAGTGGTGACCGCGTGGCTCAGCTGCGGGTGGTCGTGCCGCGGTCTACTGACACCGGCGCCGGGCGCGTCGACACCATCGACGTGGCGTGCTGGTCGGCTCGCACCCGTCGCAGCGCCCGCGGGCTGAAGGCGCAGGACCTCGTCGAGGTGGTCGGCGCACTGCGGCGGCGGTTCTTCCGCACGGGCACGGTGACGGTCAGTCGCTACGAGGTGGAGGCGTTGTCGCTGAAGCGGCTTCGCGCTGGGTCAGGAACTCCCAGGTCAGCCCGTGGGCGATGACGATCAGGCAGATGAGGGCGATCGCCGCCAGCTGGATCGGCGCCAGGTCGAGCAAGCCCGCCAAGGACGGCACCAGCCCGAGCACCAGGATCGCGGTGTAGAGGACGACGACCACCCACCGGTAGCGGCGGAACGGGCCGGGGTGGGGGACCCGACCGTCGAGCTGGATCAGCCGCCAGGTCGAGACGATCCCGACGAGCGACACCAGCCCGAACGTCGTGCGCCACATGAACGGTCGGTCCGGAGCCACCTGGGCGAACAGGCCCATCAGGGCCGGCAGGAGGAACGACAGGTAGATGCCGCCGGCGAGCTTGCGCACCTCGGGCGTGGACAAGAGCTGGGGCCGCCGCTCGAGCACGTTCCACCACAGGCCCACCAGCGTGAAGCAGCTGGCGGACAAGAAGGCATAGAAGCTCGACAGGTCCATGACGTCCTCCTCGCCGGGCAGTTCGCCCATGGTCCCACCCGGCACCTCGTGGCACGATCGCTGTGTGACCACCAGCTCGCCCGCAGGCGCCCCACGCACCCAGCAGCTGCGTGACCTGGCGGTGCTCCGACGCGTCCGGGACCGGATCGACCGCGAGTACGCACAGCCGCTCGACGTGGAGGCCCTGGCCAGGGGTGCGCACATGTCGGCCGGGCACCTGAGTCGTGAGTTTCGCAAGGCCTATGGCGAGTCGCCCTACGGCTACGTCATGACGCGCCGGATCGAGCGGGCGATGGCCCTGCTGCGTCGCGGCGACCTGAGCGTCACCGACGTGTGCTTCGCCGTGGGCTGCCAGTCGCTCGGCACGTTCAGCAGCCGCTTCACCGAGCTCGTCGGGATGCCACCGAGCACCTACCGGCGCGAGGCAGCGGAGTCAGTCGCCGGCATCCCGTCCTGCGTGGCCAAGCAAGTCACGCGACCGGTCAGGAATCGAGAAGCACCAGCCGTCGAGCCACAGCTAGCGTGACGGCCATGGACATCACCATCCACTCGAGCTTCCTGCCGCACGACGACCCGGAAGCCGCGCTCGGCTTCTACCGCGACATCCTCGGGTTCGAGGTCCGGGGCGACGTCGGCTACCAGGGCATGCGGTGGATCACCGTCGGCCCGACCGGGCAGCCCGGGACCTCGATCGTGCTGCATCCACCGGCCGTGGATCCCGGGATCACGGACGAGGAACGCCGGACCATCGTCGAGATGATGGCCAAGGGCACGTATGGCGGGATCCTGCTGGCGACGGCTGACCTGGACGACAYGTTCGAGCGCGTCCAGGCCAGCGGCACCGAGGTCGTCCAGGAGCCGACCGAACAGCCCTACGGCGTGCGCGACTGCGCGATCCGGGACCCTGCCGGCAACCTGATCAGGATCCAGGAGCGGCGCTGACAGCACCGCGGGGTGCTCGACGTCTTGTGCTCACGCTAGAACGCCGATAATCGACATTATGTCAATCTAGCGATTCCCGGACCCTTCCCCACTAGGTCGTGGCGGGCTCGAGGGCCATCGTCTCGACCGGTGCCACAGCCGGCGTGCGCCTCGGACGCGCGAACGCCAGCACCAGCACGACGGCCACCGCGATCATCGCCGCTGCGACGCCGAACCCGCGGTCAGCGCCGAGGACGAACAGCTCTCTGGCCCGGACGCTCGCCGACGGGCCCGAGGCCGCGCCCGGCCCTGCGGTGGCGAACACCGTGACCAGGACAGCCAGACCGACTGCTCCCCCGACCTGCTGCGTCACGTTCACCAGGCCCGAGGCGACGCCGGCCTCCTGCGGGGCCACCCGGGCCATGCCCGCGGCGGTCAGCGGCACGAACGCCGTGCCGTTGCCGAGGGCGAAGATGACCATCGACCCGATCAGGTGCGAGTACGTGGTGTCGACGTCGAGCCGGGTGAGCAGGACCAGCCCGACGGCCGACAGGACCATGCCGACGAGCATGACCGCCCGGCCCCCGAACCGGGGCACGAGGACCCGGGTGGCGAGCTGGGAGCTCACGAAGACCGACACCGGGAACGGCACGAACGCCAGACCGGTGCGCACCGGCGACCATCCCAGCACGAGCTGGAAGTACTGGCTGAGGAAGAAGAACGCGCCCATGCTCCCTGCCACCAACAACATCCGGGCCACGTAGGCGCTGGCTCGCTCGCGGTCGGCGAACAGGTGCAGCGGCGTGATGGGGTGCTCCACGGTGCGCTCGACGGCGACGAAGCCCGCCAGCAGGGCAACGGCGACGGCGAACGACGCCAGGGCAGTGGCACTCCCCCACCCGTCGGCAGCCGCCCGGATGAAGCCGTAGACCAGTGCGGTCATCCCGGCGGTGGAGAGCAGGCTTCCGGCGTAGTCGATCCGGCCGTGGTGGGCGCGGCTGTTCGGCAGGGCGGTCCGGGACAGTGCCAGCACCACGAGGCCGATCGGGACGTTGACGAACATCACCCAGCGCCAGGAGGCGTAGTTGGTGAGCAGTCCCCCGGCGATCAGGCCGATGGCGGCGCCGCTCGCCGACACGATCGTGTAGTAGCCGATCGCCCGCGTGCGGTCCTCTGCACGGGGGTACAGACCCATGAGGATGGCCAAGGCGGACGGCGCCACCAGCGCGGCACCGACACCTTGGGCGGCACGGGCCAGGAACAGGTGGGCACCCGCGTCGGCGAAACCGCCGAGCAGCGAGGCCATGGTGAACAACACCATGCCGACGGCGAAGACGGCACGGCGCCCGAACAGGTCGCCCGCGCGGGCGCCGAGCAGGAGGAGTCCCCCGAACGCGAGCGTGTAGGCGTTGACGACCCACGAGAGGTTGGCCGGCGCGATGTGCAGCGCCTGCTGCATGTCCGGCAGCGCGATGTTCACGATGGCCGCGTCGAGCACGATCATCAGCTGCGTCGTGAGCACGACGGCGAGGGTGAGCCAGGTCCGAGCAGACCGGGCTGGGGCAACAGTGGAACTCATGGATGGAGGTCCTTCCAGGCAGCGCGAGCTATGATGGCCTTGAAGCGGAGGATCCCTCCGCGTCGTTGCGAAGGATGGAAGCGGAGATTAACTCCGCTTCTGGAACTATACGGAGGATGCCTCCGGTTATGCAAGGTGGTGGCCAAGATGTCCCCTGACGAGGGCAAGACGTTGCGCGCGGATGCCGTGCGCAACCGGTCGCGACTGCTCGACGCCGCCACCGCCGCCTTCGCCGACCGCGGTGCGGACGCCTCCCTCGACGACATCGCCAAGGCTGCCGGCCTGGGCATCGGCACGCTCTACCGCCACTTCCCCACCCGCGAGGACCTCGTGCTGGCGGTGTACGGCGCGCAGATCGACGCCCTCGACCAGCGGTCCCGCGAGCTGGCGTCCAGTGACGACCCCGGCGAGGCGCTGCGGGAGTGGATGCGGGGCTTCGTCGACTTCTACGCCGTGAAGCAGGGCATGGTGACGCTGCTGCGCACCATGATGAACGGCAGCCGGGCCGGTCAGTTCGAGCAGACCCGCGCCACGATGCGCGAGGCGGCCGAGCGCGTGCTGGCGCCCGCGACCGAGGCCGGCGTCATCCGCAAGGACGTGGCGGCTCCGGAGCTGATCCGGGCCCTCGGCGGCATCTGCCTCACCAGCGACCCCAAGAGCACGCCACCGTCGTCGACCTTGGCGCTGGTCGACCTCGTCTACGACGGACTGCGTTTCGGCGCACCGGTCGCCGCCGTCTCACGCTGAGTCGCGAGCGGGGTCGTCATAGTCTCTTCTCCATGGACGAGACGGCCCCCACGCCCACCGACACCACGCCCACCGACACCACGGCATACGAGCTGAACGACGGCACCACGCTGCCGGCGATCGGTTTCGGCACCTACCCGCTCAGGGGCGAGGACGGCATCGCGGCAATGGTCGCGGCTCTGGGGTCGGGCTACCGACTGCTCGACTCGGCCGTCAACTACGGGAACGAGACCGAGGTCGGTGAGGCACTGCGCCGCTCCGGCCTGCCGCGCGAGGACGTGGCCCTCACCACCAAGATCCCGGGCCGCTTCCACGCGAAAGAGCTTGCGCTGCAGTCACTTCGCGACTCGGCCAGCCGATTCCAGGTCGAGCAGCTCGACCTCGCGCTGATCCACTGGCCCAACCCGAGCCAGGACCTCTACCCGCAGGCGTGGCAGGCCCTGGTCGAGGCCCAGCGCGACGGCCTGGTGCGCACCATCGGGGTCAGCAACTTCACTGAACGACACCTGCGCCGGATCATCGACGAGAGCGGCGTGACACCGGCCGTCAACCAGATCGAGCTGCACCCCTACTTCCCGCAGCCCGCGATGCGAGCGGTCCACGCGGAGCTGGGGATCCGCACCCAGGCCTGGAGTCCCATGGGCAAGCGGCAGGCGCCCTTCGACGAGCCCGCAGTGGCGGACGCTGCCGCCGCCCACGAGGTCACGCCGGGGCAGGTCATCCTGCGCTGGCACGTGCAGCTCGGCTCGCTCGCGCTGCCCAAGTCGGCCACGCCGGAGCGTCAGCGGCAGAACCTCGACGTCTTCGGGTTCGAGCTGTCCGGGGCCGAGATGGACGCGATCACCGCGCTCGGACGCCCCGACGGGCGGTTGTTCGGTGGCGACCCCGACACCCATGAGGAGATGTAGCCCTCACTCGAACGGCGACGGGTCCCCCGCACCCACTCGCGTGACCTCCGGGGTGCCGTCGGAGTAGTCGACCACGGTCGTCGGGTCGGTGCCGCACTCCCCCGCGTCGATGACCGCGTCGACCTGGTGGTCCAGCTCTTCCTTCACCAGCCAGCCCTCGGTCATCGGCGCCGTCTCCTCGGGCAGGATCAGCGTGCTCGACAGCATCGGCTCCCCCAGCTCGGCCAGCAGCGCCTGCACCACGCGGTTGTCCGGGATCCTGACACCCACGGTCTTCTTCTTCGGGTGCAGCAGGCGGCGCGGCACTTCCTTGGTGGCCGGCAGGATGAACGTGTAGGGACCCGGGGTAGCCGCCTTGATCGCGCGGAACACCCGGTTGTCGATGTGCACGAGCTGCCCGAGCTGGGCGAAGTCGGCGCAGACGAGCGTGAAGTGGTGCCTGTCGTCGAGGTGCCGGATCCGCACGATCCGCTCCTTGCCCTCCTGGTTGCCCAGGGCGCAGCCCAGCGCGTAGCCGGAGTCGGTCGGGTACGCGACCAGGCCCCCGTCCCGGATCAGCTGGACCGCCTGGCCGATGGCCCGTGGCTGCGGGTCCACGGGGTGCACGTCGAGATAGCGGGCCATGCAGCGACTGTATACAGGGCGACTATGTTGTTCGGCGTGCGAGCACTCGTGAAGACCCACGCCGGCCCCGGACTCGAGATGGTGGACGTCCCGGAACCGCAGCCCGGCCCCCACGACGTCAAGATCCGTGTCCTGCGCGCCGGACTCTGCGGCACCGACCTCCACCTCGAGCAGTGGGACGACTGGGCGGCCTCGACCGTCAAGGCGCCCATGACCATCGGCCACGAGTTCTACGGCGAGGTCGTCGAGGTGGGTGAGGACGTCGACTCGGTGCACGTCGGCCAGCGCGCCTCCGGCGAGGGCCACATCGTCTGTGGCACGTGTCGCAACTGCCGAGCCGGCCGACGTCACATGTGCATCCACACCAAGGGAATCGGGGTGAACCGCGATGGAGCCTTCGCCGACTTCGTCGTCATCCCGGCCTCGAACGTGTGGGTGCAGCCCGACGACCTCGACCCCGACCTCGGCGCGGTCTTCGACCCCCTGGGCAACGCCACCCACACGGCACTGTCGTTCCCCATGGCGGGCGAGGACGTCGTCATCACCGGCGCCGGGCCGATCGGCGTGATGGCCGCCGCACTGGCGCGCCACGTGGGCGCCCGACACATCGTCGTCACGGACCTCAGCGACTACCGCCTGGCGCTGGCCAAGGACGCCGGGGCCGACCTCGTCGTCAACGTGCGGACGTCCGACCTCGGGGAGGCGATGAAGACCCTGGGCATGAAGGAGGGCTTCGACGTCGGCCTGGAGATGTCCGGGGTGCCCAGCGCGGTGGAGGACATGCTCGCCCACATGAACCACGGTGGTCGGGTCGCGATGCTGGGTCTGCCCAAGGACCCCTTCCCCATCGACTGGGGGCGCGTGATCACGCACATGATCACCATCAAGGGCATCTACGGCCGCGAGATGTACGACACGTGGTACGCGATGAGCTCGATGCTCGGGAACTCCCCCGTCCTGCGCGACCGGATCGCGTCGGTCATCACCCACCGCCTCCCTGCCGAGCAATGGCAGGACGCCTTCGCCGCCGCCCGCTCCGGGCAGTGCGGCAAGGTCATCATGGATTGGAGCTGAGCGATGTACGGCACCGTCAAGGACGAGCTGGCCGCGACCCTGCGGGAGATCGAGGAGGCCGGCCTCTACAAGCGAGAGCGCGAGCTGTCCTCGCCGCAGTCGTCCCACATCAGGACCGCACGCGCGGACGGGGTCCGCGCCGAGGCGCTCAACTTCTGCGCCAACAACTACCTGGGCCTGGCCGACCACCCGGACGTGGAAGCCGCTGCGGCAAAGGCGTTGCAGGACTGGGGATTCGGCATGGCGAGCGTGCGGTTTATCTGTGGCACGCAGGAGCTGCACAAGCAGCTGGAGGGGGCGCTGTCAGACTTCCTCCAGATGGAGGACACCATCCTCTACTCGTCCTGCTTCGACGCCAACGGCGGTGTCTTCGAGGTCCTCTTCGGCGCGGAGGACGCGATCATCTCCGACGAGCTGAACCACGCCTCGATCATCGACGGCATCCGGCTCTCCAAGGCGAAGCGGTTCCGCTACAAGAACGCCGACATGGCCGACCTGCGCACCCAGCTCGAGGCGGCCACCGCCGCCGGTGCCCGACGCAAGGTCGTCGTGACCGACGGGGTCTTCTCGATGGACGGGTTCCTGGCGCCGCTGGACCAGATCTGCGACCTCGCGGACGAGTTCGGGGCGATGGTGCTCGTCGACGACAGCCACGCCGTGGGGTTCGTGGGCGAGGGCGGTCGCGGCACTCCCGAACGGTTCGGGGTCATGGACCGGGTCGACATCCTCACCGGCACGCTGGGCAAGGCCCTCGGTGGCGCGTCGGGCGGCTATGTCAGCGCGCACCGCGAGATCGTCGACCTGCTGCGACAGCGGTCGCGCCCCTACCTGTTCTCCAACGCCGTCGCGCCGAGCGTCGCGGCCGGTTCGCTCAAGGCCCTGGAGATCGCCGCCGGCTCGCAGGACGCGCGGGCCCGGCTGCAGGCCAACTCGGTCCTGTTCCGCGAGCTGATGACCGAGGCCGGCTTCACCCTCCTGCCCGGCGAGCACGCGATCACCCCGGTCATGTTCCCCGGCGACGACGGCGCGCGACTGGCGGCCCAGGTCGCCGACGCGATGCTCGAGCAGGGCGTCTACGTCATCGCGTTCTCGTACCCCGTGGTGCCGCAGGGCAACGCGCGCATCCGCGTGCAGCTGTCCGCCGGTCACTCCGAGGACGACGTGCGGGCCTGTGTCGCCGCCTTCGTGGCGGCCCGCGACCGGGTCGGCTGAGGCGCCCCGGTGGCCCGGCTGCTCTATTCGGCAATCGCCTCGCTCGACGGCTACACCGTCGACGCGTCGGGGAGCTTCGCCTGGGCGGCGCCGAGCGAGGAGGTGCACGCCTTCGTCAACGACCGTGAGCGCACCGTGGGCACCTACGTCTACGGCCGTCGCATGTGGGAGGTGATGCGCTACTGGGCCACCGACGACACGGGGTCCGACCGCTCGTCGGTGTCCGCCGACTACCGGCGGATCTGGCAGTCGGCCGACAAGGTCGTCGTGTCGAGCACACTGACTGGGGTCGACACGCCACGCACCGAGCTGGTGCGGGACCTGGCCGCCGCGGACCTCGCGCAGCGCAAGGCCACGGCGAGAGCCGACCTCGGCATCGGTGGCCCGACCCTGGCGGCCGAGGCCTTCCGAGCGGGCCTCGTCGACGAGGTCTCGCTCTACCTGCACCCGGTCTCGGTGGGTGGTGGGACTCCTGCCCTGCCCCGCGACACGACCGTCCACCTACGGCTCGCCGAGCAGCACACCTTCGGCGACGGGGTGGTGTTCCTGCGCTACCTGGTCGACCGGCGCTAGTCCTCAGCCAACCCGCTGACGATGGGGGTGCCCAGCACGACGGTGCGGGTGACCGTGCAGAGCCGGTCGTGGGACATCGCGATGGCCTTGGGGAGCATCTCGCGGGCCCGGTCACCGTCGGCACCCTCGGGGAAGGTCACCACGAACTCCACCCTGAGGTCGCCCATCCTGTTGCCGTCGTCATCCCGCAGCTTCTCCCCCGCCCCCGTCACGGTGAAGGAGGTGGGCTGGACCCGCTTGGTCGTGATGAAGTCGACGTCGGTGGCGCTGCAGCCCGCGATCGCGGCGAGGAAGAGCTCCACGGGGGTGAACTCGGTGGAGTCCCCTCCCCCGCCGATGAGCATCGTGCCGCCTCGCGCGTTGGTCACCTCGTACAGCCCCTTCTCGACCCGGGTCATGCTGATCGAGCGATGGCCCGGACCCGTACCGCCGGTTTCTTCTGCCATCAGGCACCCCACTTCTGCGCCAGCGCGCGGACGACGGTGATGTTCCGGGCGGTCCCCGGGACACCAAGGATGTTCTCGATGCGGGCACCGGTCAGCTTGGCCTCGTTGAACGGCACCGCGAACTCCATCAACACATCCTTGCCGATGACCGTGGCGCGCTCGCGCGCGGCCTCCTGCGCGTGCAGCTCCGTGGTCGCGGCGGCAGACGGCGTGGTGGTGCAGAAGCTCACGTAGCGACTGGTCTCCCCCTTCACCTGCTCGGGTATGCCGTCCACCTCCGCGAGCAGGGCCGGCAGCTCGGCGGGCTTGCGGGCGATCGCGACGATGTCGAAGCCGGCGTGGGCACTGAGGACCCGACCCACCTCGGCCTCGAGCTTGGGCACGCTGCGCAGGGGCGACGACACGAAGAAGTTGCCCGTCTGGATGTACGACTCGACATCGCCGAAACCGTTGTCCGACAACACTTCGCGCGCGTCGGCCATCTTCAGCTGACGCTTGCCGACATTGACCGCTCGCAGGAACACGATGTAGCCGGCCATCACAGCACGACCTCTCCAGCACCCACGACGCGGACCAGTCCCCCGACCGTGACCGTCCCCTCCTCGGTCACTGCGAGCTCGAGGGAGGAGGGCCGTGACACCTGCTCCCCCTGGCTGACGGTCCAGCGGCCGGACCGACCCTGGGCCACCATCCAGGCACCGAGGTTGGAGCAGGCCGACCCCGTGGCGGCATCCTCCGACACCGCCTGGCCATCGCTGATCAGGGCCCTCGCCTCGATCGCCCCCTCCCCCGACGGCGACCACACGTAGACGAGCGTCTCGCCACCTCGGGCGCCCATGCCGGCATACCCACCGAGCAGCTCGGGCCTGGCCCGGGCGCGGCGTACCGCGTCGACGGAAGCGGCCTGGGCGATCACCTGCGACGTGCCCACGCTGACCTGCTGCACGGGCTCGACGAGGTCGTCGGTCTCCAGCCCGAGCGCCGCAGCCACGTCGTCGACGACGAGGTCTGCCTCGACCCGGCCCGCGTTCGCCGTGAGGGTCCACCGGTCTCCCTGCGCCGCCACCGGGATCACTCCCGCCGGCATGGAGAGCCCGAGGCGGTCACCGAGCCCGTGCAGCTCGCGGGCGACGTGGGCGGTGCCGAGCGTCGGGTGGCCGGCGAAGGGCATCTCGAAGGACGTCGTGAAGATCCGCACACCCGCGTCGGCGCCGTCGACCGGTGGCACCAGGAAGGTCGTCTCGGACAGGTTGAACTGCCGCGCCAGGGCGAGCATCTGGTCGTCGGAGAGTGCGGAGCCGTCCTCGAAGACGCACAGCGGGTTGCCCGAGAACGGGTCGTCCGCGTGTGCGAAGACGTTGAGCAGCCGGTACCTCAAGCGCATGCGCCCACTCTGTCAGACTGGCGCCGTGACCTCACCGCCCCCGACTCCCGATGGCCGACTCGTGCTGCTGCGCCACGGCGAGACCGAGTGGTCGCGGTCCGGGAAGCACACCGGGCGCACCGACGTGCCACTGACCGAGCACGGCGAGGAGCTCGCCCGGCAGGCCGGTCGGCTGGTCGCCGACTACGACTTCGTCCTCACCCTCAGCTCGTCGTTGCAGCGTGCGCGACGGACGGCGGAGCTCGCGGGGCTGACGCCCGAGGTCGACGACGACCTCCTCGAGTGGGACTACGGCGGCTACGAGGGCCTGACGACACCCCAGATCCGGGACGAGCTCGGCTATGACTGGACCGTCTTCCGGGACGGGGTGCCGCCGGGCGACACCCCTGGAGAGACCGTCGAGGAGGTGGCGGCCCGCACGTCGCGGGTCGTCAAGCGCGCCATCGCGGCGATGGCCGAGGGTGACGTCGCGCTGGTCGGGCACGGACACTGCCTGCGCGTCCTCACCAGCGTCTTCCTGCGGCAGGAACCGCGCCTGGGGGCACAGCTGCTGCTCGACGCGGGTTCGGTGAGCGTGCTGCAGTTCGAGCGCGAGCAGCCCGCCATCCGGGTCTGGAACCATGGGCCGGCCGTGACCGGCCACTGACCCGGTCTGGCGCACGGCCGCGGTCGGTCAGTCTCGCGTCGTCCTCGTGCGCGGTGGGCGCACCACGGTGAGGTCGCCGCGCCGAGGATTCGGCATGGCCGCGGGAGCGCCCGGAACCTGCTGCGCCGGAACGGGATCGGGATCGACGGGCCAGTCCGCGGCCCCCTCCGCGTCGAACAGCGCGAGCGCGCTCGAGTCCCCCGGCGTGAACCGCGGGCCGTAGCGCACTCCCCCGAAACCCGCGTCGTCGAAGGCGCGCGCCCACGCCTGCGGCACGGCATACGGGACGGTCGACTCGATCTCACGGGTCACCCCGAACTCGGCCGCGCCGCGGTCCTGGGTGTCGGCGACGTCGCGCGCAGCCGGCAGGCGCAGTCGCGAGACCACCGCCTCCTCTAGGAGGCTCTCGGGGACCGCCTGCGAGCTGCCGAGGACCGGGCCCAGCCGCTCCCGCAGGGCGCTCAACGGGTCGAGCGCGACGTAGCAGGTGCCGCGCGGCGTCCGGAGGTCGAACCGGCCGGCCCCGTCGTTGCCGAACCACCACGGGCCCAGGTCGCGCCCGTGGGCGCGGTACAGGTCGGTGTCGGCGGCGACGGAGTATGCCGGGAAGCCGGCCACGGAGCCCGGCGGCGGACCGAGGGCAGTCCGCTCGCGCGCCGTCATGCGGCCCAGTGGCTGGCGTCGGCAGCAGCGGCTGCCGTCACCCGCGCCACCGAGGTCGGGGACGAACGGTGCACCACGAGGTAGTCGACGGCGCTGTGGTCGTCGAACGCTGCTGACGGCGTCGTGAGCCAGGCGCCGATCGACCAGCCGTCGGCTCCCTTGCGGACGAAGGCACCGACCGCCTCCTGCACGCCCGGGCGGACCGCGCCGTTGCGACCGAACTGCAGCGACGGGTAGACGAGGTGGCCGTCGGCGGTGCGGCAGGCCAGCACGGTCCCACGCCGCACCCGGTCGAAGAGCGCCTGGCGGGAGATGCCCAGCCACGCGACCAGCCCTGTCGTGTCGTAGAACGGACCCAGCGGCTGGTCGAGGGGGTGCACCGTCGGCAGGGCGGCCACCATGCGGTCCGCGATCGCCTCGACGTCACCGAGGTCGAGCCGACGTCCCTGCGCCGCCAGCTCGGCAGCGCGCTGCTGCACCCGGGCGCGGACCGCCTCGGTGAGGGCGTCGACGCTGGTGGGCTCGACGCTGGTGGGCTCGACGCTGGTGCACTCGACGCTGGTGGACTCGACGCTGTGGTGTCCGAGATCGGTCGTCGTGCGCGTGCGTGGCTCCATCGGTCCTCCTGCCGGTCGTCTCACTCCCCGTCCTCGCCGCCGTCACCAGCGGCAAGGCGTCAAGGGCGTCAAGGTCTACCGACAGGGTAACGCGCCGCGCCGACACTACCCGTCAGGGCAGCGGCCAGGTGTGCACCGGTTCGTTGCTGTGCATGTGCTCGGCGTAGAGCCTGAGCATCTCGGCCAGGGCCTTCTGGCGGTCCAGGCCAGCGGCCTCGAGCCGGTCGACCGTGTCGGTCTGCCAGGTCGCGCCGTTCGTGCTGGTCTTGCAGCGACCCTCGATGACGGACAAGTAGCGGTCGCGCACGGCCTCCGAGACGCCCCAGTCAGCCAGCCCTTCGTGGGCCATCGGCAGGAGGTGGCGGAGCACGAGCTCCTCGGCCCTGACCTCGCCGAAGCCCGGCCAGTAGAGCCGCGACTCGATGCCGTCACGGGCGGCGTTGTGGAAGTTCTGCTCCGCTGCGGCGAAGCTCATCTTCGACCAGATCGGGCGGTCGTCAGACGCGAGCTTGCGGATCACGCCGTAGTAGAAGGCGGCATTGGCCAGCACGTCGACCAACGTCGGACCCGCCGGCAGGACGCGGTTCTCGACGCGCAGGTGGGGCGTGCCGTCAACGATGTCGTAGATGGGCCGGTTCCAGCGGTAGACGGTGCCGTTGTGCAGCCGCAGCTCGGGCAGCGAGGGTGCCTCGCCGGCGTCGAGCATGGCCACCGGGTCCTCGTCGCTCACCTCGGCCAGCAGGGCCGGGAAGTAGCGGACGTTCTCCTCGAAGAGGTCGAAGATCGAGGTGATCCAGCGCTCACCGAAGAACACGCGTGGGCGGACCCCCTGGTTCTTCAGCTCGATGCTGCGGGTGTCGGTGGCCTGGCTGAACAGCTCGATCCGCGTCTCGGCGTGCAGCCGCTTGCCGAAGAAGTAGGGCGAGTTGGCCGCCAGGGCGATCTGCGGCGCGACCAGCGCCTGAGCGGCGTTCCAGTGCGCCGCGAAGTCCTGCGGCGCGACCTGGAGGTGCAGCTGGACGCTGGTGCAGGCGGACTCGGGCGCGATCGAGTCGCAGTAGGTCGCGACCCGCTCCCCCGTCGGCCCCTCGATGTCGAGGTAGATGTCCTCGCCACGCGCGTAGAAGATCGAGTCGTTGAGCGCGGTGTAGCGGTTGTTGGCGCTGATCCAGTCGCCCTCGAAGTGCTCGGGCATGATCGTCGGCAGGATCCCGACCGCGACGATGTGGGCGCCCCGCTTCTCGGCGGCCGCGCTGGCGGCGTTGAGGGAGGCGCGCATCTCGTCCTCGAGCTCGATGGCCGAGTCACCCGGGAGCGGGCGGGGCGGGACGTTGAGCTCGATGTTGTACTGCGCGAGCTCGGTCTGGTAGCCGGGATCGGCGATCGCCTCGAGCACCTCGGCGTTGGCGAACTTGGGCTGGTAGGCGTCGTCGACGAGGTTCAGCTCGATCTCCATGCCGGTCATCGGCCGGTCGAATTCGAACTGGCTCTGGGCCAGCATCCGCTCGAAGACGTCGAGGTTCTGCCGGACCTTCTCGCGGTACCGCTGGCGTTGCTCGCGCGTATAGCTCTGCGCGTTGACCTCTTCGCCCACGGAACCTCCTCCGGTGTTCCCCAGGGCCTGACACCGGTGTGGCGCCTTGCCTCAGGATGTGACGTGTGTGATGACCTAACCATGCGCAGGGCGCGCCTGCCAACGGCTGTCGGTCCGCTCTCCTAGCCTTCAGACGTGCGGTTCCTCCACACCTCCGACTGGCACCTGGGGCGTTCCTTCCACCAGGTGGGGCTGCTCGGCGCCCAGGCGGCGTTCGTCGACCACCTCGTGGAGACGGTCCGCGCGGAGGGCGTGGACGCCGTCCTCGTCTCGGGAGATGTCTACGACCGCGCACTACCCTCCCCCGACACGGTCGAGCTGCTCTCCGCCGCCGTCACGCGACTGATCGACGCAGGCGCCGCGGTGGTCCTGTCGAGCGGCAACCACGACTCGGCGATCAGGCTCGGGTTCGCCAGCGAGCTGCTGTCCCGCGCCGGCCTGCACATCCGCACCGCGACCGAGTCGATCGGCGTGCCCGTCCTCGTCGACGGCGTCGCCGTCTACCCCCTCCCCTACCTCGAGCCGGCCGTCGCCGCCGACTCGCTGGGTGCGTCCGAGCGTTCCCACGCCGGGGTGCTCCGCGCCGCGTTGGCCCGGGTCGAGGCAGACCGCGCCGCCCGTGGCGGCCCCTCCGTCGTCATGGCGCACGCGTTCGTCACCGGTGGGGCGACCAGTGACTCCGAGCGCGACATCTCGGTGGGAGGCGTCTCCGCGGTCCACCCCAAGGTCTTTGCCGGCGCCGACTACGTCGCGCTCGGCCACCTGCACGGACGCCAGCGGGTCACGGACGGCGTGCGCTACAGCGGGTCACCGGTGCCGCTGTCCTTCAGCGAGGCCAGCCACACCAAGGGTTCCTGGCTCGTCGACCTCACCGAGTCCGGTGTCAGCGTCGAGGCCGTGGACGCCCCGGTCGAGCGCCCGCTGGCCGTCCTGCGCGGCGACATCGACCTGCTGCTCACCGACCCTGCCCTGACCCCGGCCGAGCGCTCGTGGTGCCAGGTGACCCTGACCGACCCGGTGCGTCCCCTCGGTGCGATGGAGCAGCTCAGGCGGCGCTTCCCCCACACCCTGGTGCTCCAGTTCGACCCGCAGGGCGCACCCGTGCCGGTGCGCAGCTACACCCAGCGCACCGCGACCGAGTCCGACCTCGACGTGTGCTGCGCCTTCCTCGGCCACGTCCGCGGTGGGCACGGACCCTCCGAGGAGGAGCGCGCCGTGCTCGCTGCCGGGGTGGAGGCCGTGCGGGTCCAGCGTGCCGGTGCCGACGACGAGGGCCAGCTGCCGATGACGCTGCCCGCAGCGCGACGGGGCGTCGCGTGAGGCTCCACCGGCTCCAGGTGACCGCCTTCGGTCCGTTCGCCGGCACAGTGGAGGTCGACCTCGACGCGGCTTCGGCCGCTGGCCTCTTCCTGATCCGTGGCGCGACCGGAGCGGGCAAGACGAGCCTGCTCGACGCCGTCGCGTTCGCCTTGTATGCCGACGTCCCCGGCGCCCGCTCGAAGAAGCAGCTGCACAGCGACCACGCGGAGCGAGGGGTCGTCCCGTCGGTGACTCTCGACTTCACCGCCGGTGGGCGACGCCTGAAGATCGAGCGTTCGCCGGAGTTCCTGCGCCCCAAGGCCCGGGGCAAGGGCGAGACCAAGGTGCAGGCTCGAGCAGTGCTCTGGGAGCGACGCGGCACCGAGTGGGTGGCCCTCAGCACCCGTCACGACGAGATCGCCGACGTCGTCAAGGACGTGCTCGGCATGGGTCTCGAGCAGTTCAGCAAGGTCGTGCTCCTCCCCCAAGGAGAGTTCGCCGCGTTCCTGCGGGCCACCCCCGAGGAGCGGCGTTCGCTGCTCGAGCGACTCTTCGACGTCTCGTCCTTCGCAGGCCTCGAAGACTGGTTTGCGTTGCAGCGCAAGCACACTGCTGCCATCGTGGCCGACGAGCGAGCCTCGCTGAACGCCGAGCTGGCGGTCCTCGCCGACGTGCTGGCGGACGCCCCAGACCTCGGCGACGGTTCGCGCGACTGGTCCGACCTGCCGCTCGACGAGCTCCCCGCCGCGCTCGATGCAGCCCGGAGGGCGCTCGACGAGGGATCAACCGCCCGGCTGGCTGCAGTCGATGCGACGCGCCTCGCCGACGAAGCCGCCTCCACCGCACATGCCCTTGCACAGGAGACCGTCGCCCGGCGGTCACGGGGACTCGTCGCCCAGGCGGCCCTGACTGCCCTCGAGGCCGAGACCGAGGGCCGAGACGCCGCCGCCGCGCGGATCGAGCTGGCCGAGCGCGCCGCCTCCGTCGCGGGCGACCTCAAGGCCCTCGACCGGGTGACCGCGGCCCTGGAGTCAGCGCAGGGACGGGTGGCCTCGACCCAGCCGGACGTGGCCCGGTGGGCCCTCGACGGCCGGGGCTCGACTGCCATCGAGGAGGTCATCGCGCGGCTCGACGTCGGCGCGCAGGCGTTGTCGACCGCGCAGCGCATCCAGGCAGCGGTGCAGGAGCGGGAGCGCGCGGCCACCCTGCTCAGGGGTGAGCTGGGCAGCATGGCACGCAGTGTCGAACAGTCCGCCGGGCGCGTGACCACGATGGAGGCCGAGCTGGTCGAGGCGACTGCGGCCCTGACCACCGCGCAGCAGGGTGCGGCGCGGCTCGAGTCCGCGACGGCGCGGCTCGAGCGCGCCCGCGCGGTGCTCGCTGCGCGCCGCAGCCTCGACCAGACCCTCGACCGACAGACGGCCTGCCACACCCTGGTGGCCGCCCAGCGCACCACCGCGCAGGACCTGCGCGACGTCTACCAGGACCGCCGCCAGGCTCGACTCGACGCCATGGCCGGCGAGCTGGCCAGCCGACTGGCAGACGACCAGCCCTGTCCGGTCTGCGGTGCCCTGGACCATCCCCACCTCGCCTCCTCCACCGACCTGGTGACGGCGGACCAGGTCTCCGACGCGGAGGTCCGGTGGCAGCGCGCCGCTGACGAGCTCGCGGCTACCGAACGCACCGCTGCGGCCCTCGCGGCCACGGTGGTCCAGCTTCGCGAGCAGCTCGGTGGCGAGTCGCGCGACCAGGTCGCGCTCGACGCGGCCGTCACGCAGGCCCGCCACGACCTCGACGAGGCGACCACGTGCGCGCAGTCCGTCGACCCGGCGCGCAGCCGGGTGACGACCCTGACGGCGTCCGTCGAGTCACTGACGACCAGGCTGGTGGAGGACCGCCAGACCTGCGCGACCCTTGCGTCGCGGATCGACGACGTCGGTCTCCAGCTGGAGACCGACCGGGCAGCTCAGGTCGAGGCGCTGGGCCAGCACGCCGACCACTGCCCCTGTGCCGAGACAGGGGTGCGCGGGGCCGCTCCAGACCTGCGCGATCCCGACCGCATGCCCGCCACCAGCGCCGTCCACGCCAAGGCCGTCACGGTCGCGGCTGCCCACGCTGCCGCCGTCGTCGAGCTGGAGCGCGCGGAGCGTGACTCGGCCACGGTGGCCACCGCGACCGACGACTCCTTCCGCACTGCCGGCTTAACCGGCCCCGCAGAGGCCCGGGCCGGACAGCTGCCAGCCGCCGAGGTGACCCGGCTCCGTGCCGGCGTGGCCGCCCACGACGAAGCGGCCGTGGTGGCGCGCACGACCCTGGCCGAACCCGAGGTCCAGAAGGCTCTGGAGTCCGCCGACGTCGATGTCACCGCCCTGGCCGCTGGCCGAGAGGCTGCCCATGCCGCCCACACGGCTGCGGTGGCCGCTGACACCCTGGTGCGCCGCACGATGAGCGGCCTCGACCGCGTGCGGGGCAGCATCACCGCCCGGTGCGGGCGCATCACGGAGGCGGAGTCACACCATCAGGTCATCCGCGAGCTCGCCGACGCCGTGGCAGGCACGAGCACGAGCAACGAGCTGCGGATGCGGCTCTCCGCCTTCGTGCTCGCTGCCCGGCTCGAGAAGGTCGCGACGTTGGCGAACGAGCGGCTCTCCCGCATGGGTGAGGGCCGCTACCAGCTCCGCCACACCGACGGGCTGGCCGCGCGCGGTGCCCGCAGCGGTCTCGGTCTCGAGGTCCTCGACCTGTGGACCGGTCAGGCGAGGGCGACGACCTCGCTGTCCGGAGGCGAGTCGTTCATGGCCTCGCTCGCCCTCGCGCTCGGCCTCGCCGACGCCGTCCGCGAGGAGGCCGGTGGCTTCGACCTGCAGACCCTCTTCGTCGACGAGGGGTTCGGGACCCTCGACGACGAGAGCCTCGACCAGGTGATGGCCGTGCTCGACGACCTGCGCGAGGGCGGTCGCGCCGTCGGGGTGGTCAGCCACGTCGCCGAGCTGCGCACCCGCATCCCGAGCCAGATCGTGGTCCGCAAGACCGAGCGCGGCTCGTCGGTGCTTGTTTCAAACGCGCTGGTCACCAGCACCGACAAGTCCGCCCCAGCGGCCTGAGCTCAGCTCTCGAACGCCTCCGGCGGCGGGCAGCTGCAGACGAGGTTGCGGTCTCCGTACGCGCCGTCGATGCGGCCCACCGGCGGCCAGTACTTGTCCGCGGCCTCGACACCGACGGGGAAGGCCGCTGCGGAGCGCTCGTACGGGTACTCCCACTTGCCGGCCAGGGCCTTCGCCGTGTGGGGCGCGTTGCGCAGCATGCTGTCGGCGACCGCGACCTCACCGCCCTCGACCTCGGCGATCTCGTGCCTGATGGCGATCATGGCGTCGCAGAACCGGTCGATCTCGTAGCGGTCCTCGCTCTCGGTCGGCTCGACCATCAAGGTCCCGGCCACCGGGAAGGACATCGTGGGGGCGTGGAAGCCGTAGTCGATGAGCCGCTTGGCCACGTCGTCGACGGTCACACCGCTGCGCCGGGTGAGGTCACGCAGGTCGAGGATGCACTCGTGCGCGACCACGCCGTCGTGACCCGAGTAGAGCACCGGGTAGTGGTCGCGCAGTCGGGCGGCGATGTAGTTGGCATTGAGGACCGCGACCTGGGTGGCCCGGGTCAGACCGGCGCCACCCATCAGCCGCACGTAGGCCCACGAGATCGGCAGGATGCTGGCCGAGCCGTAGGGAGCAGCGGAAATGGGTCCGACGCCACCCTCGGGACCGGCCTCGGCGGCGAGCGGGTGGTTGGGCAGGTGCGGGGCCAGGTGCGAGCGCACCGCGACGGGCCCGACGCCGGGACCGCCACCGCCGTGCGGGATGCAGAAGGTCTTGTGCAGGTTCAGGTGCGAGACATCCGCCCCGAACTTGCCGGGACGCGCCAACCCGACGAGGGCGTTGAGGTTCGCCCCGTCCACGTAGACCTGGCCACCGGCGTCGTGCACGAGCGCGCACAGCTCGGTGATGGTGTCCTCGAAGACCCCGTGCGTGGACGGGTAGGTGACCATGATCGCGGCGAGGTCATCGCGGTGCTGCTCGATCTTGGCCCTGAGGTCCTCCATGTCGACGTCGCCACCTGCGGCGGTCTTGACGACGACCACCTTCATGCCGGCCATCACCGCGGACGCGGCGTTGGTGCCGTGCGCGCTGGCGGGGATCAGGCAGATGTTGCGCTGCGACTGGCCGTTCGCCTCGTGGAAGGCGTGGATGGCGAGCAGGCCCGCGAACTCACCCTGCGAACCGGCGTTCGGCTGGAGGGAGACGGCGTCGTAGCCGGTGATCTCACAGAGCCAGTCGGAGAGCTCACCGATGAGGTCGCGGATGCCCTCGGTCTGGTGGGCCGGAGCGAACGGGTGCAGCTCGGCGAACTCGGGCCAGGTCACCGCGACCATCTCGGTGGTCGCGTTGAGCTTCATGGTGCACGACCCCAGCGGGATCATGCCGCGGTCCAGGGCGAAGTCGCGGTCGGAGAGACGGCGCAGGTAGCGCAGCATCGACGTCTCGCTGTGGTGGCTGCTGAACACCGGGTGGGTGAGGTAGTCGCGGGGGGGG
>NZ_JBFULM010000006.1:0-43380 GCF_054049895.1 Pedococcus sp. P5_B7 | reverse complement strand
CNNGCGACGACGGCCACTGGAGGTCACCGATCGTGACCTCGCTCGGCCCGGTGGCCCCGAACGCGCTCCAGACCGCTTCGAGGTCGCGCAGGTCGGTGGTCTCGTCGACGCTGATCGAGACCCGGTCGGCGTCCACCCGCCAGAGGTTGACCCCGCGCTGCGCGGCCTGGCTGATGACCTCGTCGGCGCGTCCGGGGACCGACACCGTGACGGTGTCGAAGTAGACCGACGTCTGCACGTCGGCGCCCGCGGCGGTGAGGCCGTCGACGAGGGTGACGGCGTGCCCGTGGACCCGCCGCGCGATCGCGGCCAGGCCGGTCGGGCCGTGGTAGACGGCATACATCGAGGCCATCACGGCGAGGAGCACCTGCGCGGTGCAGATGTTCGACGTGGCCTTCTCACGACGGATGTGCTGCTCGCGCGTCTGGAGGGCGAGGCGGTAGGCCGGCGCTCCCTCGGTGTCGACGCTGACGCCCACGAGGCGGCCGGGCAAGGAACGCTCCAGCCCCGGGCGGACGCTCATGTAGCCGGCGTGCGGGCCACCGAAGCCCATCGGCACGCCGAAGCGCTGGGTGGTGCCGACCGCCAGGTCCGCACCCCACTCCCCCGGCGCCGTGGCCAGGGTCAGGGCGAGCAGGTCAGCGGCCGCGGCCACGAGGGCACCCGCGTCGTGCGCTGCGGTGGCCAGGCCGCGCCAGTCGCGCAGCTCGCCGTCGGCACCCGGGTACTGCACGAGCACGCCGAACACCGGACGATCGTCCGCGGCGGCACGCAGGGCCTCGGCGGAGTCGAGTCCGTCGAGGTCGGCCACCACGACCGGCAGGCCGAGGGGCTTGGCCCTCGTCTGCATCACGGCCAGGGTCTGTGGGAAGACGTGCCGGTCGACCAGCAGGACGGCGTCGGCCGCGGCCTTGCTGGAACGACGCATCAGGGTCATCGCCTCGGCCGCCGCGGTCCCCTCGTCGAGGAGCGACGCCCCGGAGGTGGTCAGACCGGTCAGGTCGCTGACCACGGTCTGGAAGTTGAGCAGTGCCTCGAGCCGGCCCTGCGAGATCTCCGGCTGGTAGGGCGTGTAGGCGGTGTACCAGGCGGGGCTCTCGAGCACGTTCCGCTGGATCACGGCCGGGGTGATGGTCCCGTAGTAGCCGAGCCCGATCATCGAGGTCATCACGTGGTTGCGGCGGGCGATGCCCCGGAGCTCCTCGACGACGGCCGCCTCGGAGTCTGCGGGGTCGACGCGCAGCGGGCCGTCGGTGCGGATGGCACCGGGCAGGGCGTGGTCGACCAGGGCCTCGAGCGACGAGTGCTTGACTGCCGCGAGCATCGCGTCGACGTCGGCGTCGGACGGACCGATGTGGCGCCCGGCGAACTCGGGCAGGTCGGTGGTGAACTGGGCGGACATGAGGCTCCTGAACGTCGGATTGCTCGGATCGCCTCCCCATCTGTCACGCCGCACTGGCCGCTCCAGAGGTGCCTGTCCCACGCAGTCCTGGCGCCTGAGAGGTTCCGGGGAGTTTGCCCCTTCGGCGCCCCGCCGTGCGACCCGTCCGGGTGCACGCGGGGACTCTCCCGCGCGGGATGTTCAGCAGTGCCAATCTACAACACGGCCCGCCGTCCTCGAGAGGACGACGGGCCGGATGGGACGAATGGGGCCTCCGGGTCAGGCCAACCTGGCCGCGCGACGCTCGCGGAGCTCGTCGCCGGGGTGGTCTGCCGGCACCTCGTCGTCGGTGCGCTCGCTGGGCAGCTGGGCCAGCTCGCCCTCAACCTCGCGCCAGACCCGACCGACGGCGATGCCGAAGACACCCTGGCCGCCCTGGACGAGGTCGATGACCTCGTCGGCCGAGGTGCACTCGTAGACCGAGGCGCCGTCGCTCATCAGGGTGATCTGGGCCAGGTCCTCGACGCCGCGCTCACGCAGGTGGGTGATGGCCACCCGGATCTGCTGGAGCGAGACACCGGTGTCGAGCAGGCGCTTGACGACCTTGAGCACGAGGATGTCGCGGAAGCCGTAGAGCCGCTGGGTGCCGGAACCCGTGGCACCGCGCACCGAGGGCTCGACCAAGCCGGTGCGGGCCCAGTAGTCGAGCTGGCGGTAGGTGATGCCGGCCGCCTTGCACGCCGTGGGTCCGCGGTAGCCGATGTCGTCGCTCAGCTCCGGGAGGTCGTCCGTGAACAACAGCCCCTGTGCCGCAGCCGGCACGTTCGTGTGGCCGTGCGGAGCCTCGTTGCTCGGGTTCACAGCGCTCACCTCCTCTGGTGTAACTACACCGGTCGCATTACTGGTCTGTGCCGAAGGTACGGTGGCGCAGAACCGCAGGTCAACTACCACTCGACCTTTGCCCTTCGGCGTGTCGCGCCCGGAGGGTCAACCCTAGATGTTCAGTTGAGGTTCATGGTTCTGAGCGTGACGCCCTAGCCGGTTGTCCCGCTTTCGTCCGGTTTGGTCTCGAAGTCCTCGGCCGAGACGTGGTCCAGGAACTCCCGGAACTTCTCCACCTCGTCGTCCTTGTCCTCCTCGCCGGACATGGCCACCCCGGCCTCCTCGAGCAGCGACTCCCCTGCGACGATGGTCGTGCCGGTGCGCAGGGCGAGGGCGATCGCGTCCGACGAGCGCGACGAGATCTCGGTGGTGCCGTCGAGGATCAGGGCCGCGTGGAAGACGCCGTCGCGGAGCTCGACGATCCGCACCTCGGTGAGTCGGTGACCCAGTCCCTCGATGACGTTCTTCATCAGGTCGTGGGTCAGCGGCCGGGGCGGTTCGATCCCCTGTTGGGCGTAGGCGATCGCGGTCGCCTCCGCGGCGCCGATCCAGATCGGCAGGTAGCGGTCACCGTCTCGCTCGCGGAGCAGGACGATGGGGTGGTTGGTGGGCATCTCGACGCGGACACCGAGGACCTCGAGGACCTTCACCGTCCCACCTTAACCCGGTTCAGCCGCGCTGGAGCCCGTCCCTCACGAGGGCGGTGTGCAACGCGATGCACAGGCGCAGCACGTCACCGGTCGGATCCTTCGGGTCGCCCGCCCGGGCGCGCTTGCCGGAGGTCGAGCGGTGCGGCGTGACGACCTGCTGGACCAGGCCGATCTCGCGGTCGGCGGCGGTGCGGAACGGCCGCAGGTGGCGCGGCTCGAGCCCGTAGGCCGCGAGCTCGGCGGCCGTGTGCGCCACCGTGAGCGCCGCGTCACCGAAGTGCCCAGTGGCGTCGGCGTGCAGGAGCCCGAAGGTCTCAAGCGCGTCCACCGTGGCGGCGTCGAGGCCGGCCGAGGCGGCCAGCTCGGCCTTCGTCAGCCGCAGCGTCCCGCCCTGGGTGACCTCGGCAGCGGTGGGCACCTCGGGGTCGGCGACCGGCGCCGGGACGGACGGCCGCGGCATACCGGCGTCGTGGCGCTCCGGGGTCAGGCCACGGTCCATGGCGTCGAGGGCGGAGGCGATCACCTTCAGCGGCCAGAAGTGGTCGCGCTGGGCGGTGAGGATGTAGCGGAGCCGTTCGAGGTCAGCGCCGGAGTAGGTGCGGTAGCCGGAGCCGGTGCGGGCCGGCGTCACCAGGCCCTCCGCCTCGAGGAAGCGGATCTTGGAGATGGTGACGTCGGGGAAGTCCGGCGTCAGGGCAGCCAGCACCGCACCGATCGTCATGGGCTGCGGTGTCGTGCGAGGGCTCACCAGTAGCCAGGCTTCTGTGTCGCCGGGGTCTTCGCGGAGCTTCGTCAGGCCCTGCCGGCGTAGAACACGAGACGGAACTTGCCGATCTGGACCTCGTCGCCGGTCTGCAGCGTGACCTCGTCGATCCGCTCGCGGTTGACGTAGGTGCCGTTGAGCGAGCCCACGTCACGCACCACGAAGGTGTCGCCGACGCGACGGAAGGTCGCGTGCTTGCGCGACACCGTGACGTCGTCGAGGAAGATGTCGCTGTCGGGGTGACGACCGGAGTTGACCTCGTCGTCGTCGAGCAGGAACCGCGCGCCGGTGTTCGGGCCGCGCAGGACCACCAGGAGTGCCGTGCCGGGACGGAGCGCGTCGACCGTGGCCTGGTCAGCCTTGCTGAGGGCGATCTCGGCCTCGGCGCTGGTGTCGACCTGTTCGAGGTCGTTGATCCCGGGCAGCCGCATCGTCGTCGGCTCGTGGGGCCGGGACGTGTGCTCGTCGTTCTCGCTGCCGTTCATGGGTCCGCACTCCCTCGTGGTGGTTCTGTCCGCCCCTCTAGCAAAGCACAAACCTAAAGGGACGCCGGTGCCGTCCGCAGCCAATTGTGCGAACGCGCGACGCGCAGGTCAGCCCAGCTGGGCCTGGTATGCCGCCGGGTCGAGCAGCGCGTCGACGGCTGCAGCGTCGGAGGGGCGCAGCTCGTACATCCAGCCTTCGCCGTAGGGGTCGGTGTTGACCAGCTCGGGGGTGGCGTCGAGCGACTCGTTGACGGCCGTCACCTCGCCGGCGAGGGGGGCGTAGAGGTCGCTCACGGACTTGGTGGACTCGACCTCACCGCAGGCGTCGCCCGCGGACACGGTGTCGCCCACCGCGGGGAGGCTGACGTAGACGACGTCACCCAGGGAGTCCTGGGCGAACGAGGTGATCCCGATCCGCACCGTGCCGTCGTCACCGGTCCGCACCCACTCGTGCTCGGCCGTGTAACGCAGGTCCTGGGGGTAGTCCAGCTCGCTCATGCTGCTCCTCGGAGGATGGGGTGGCTGCTTTCGAACAACGGCAGAGTGCTGCCGTCGGGGCGATCGCGGGTCAGGGCGATGGTGCCGGGACGGGCCGAGCGTAACGAGGCTCGCTCAGACTGTGCAACGCGGTGATGGCGAGGTCGTCGGACTGCCGCACGGACGGCAGCGCGCCATCGCCGCGGACCGACTCGCTGACACCACCGGGGATCTCCATCGCGGACGCCATCGTGGCGCTGTCGCCGATGGCCGTGATGACGTAGGGGGACTCGACGCGTTCGCCACCGATCTCGATCGCACCGTCGACGTCGGCGAACCACGTGTCGGACACGACGCGCACGTCACCGATCTGCACGGCCTCGGCGCCGGCGTCCCGCAGCTCCTGCAGGGCGTCGAGCAGACGAGCCGCGGTGACCTTGTGGTCGGGGTCGTTGATGTTGATGACGATGCCCGGTCCGGTGGCCGGTGAGGTGCCGGTGAGGATCCCCAGGGTGTCGAGCCGTTCCTGGGCGGACTTGAGCGCCTCGGCGCTGGAGTCGACACCGGACACGAGCCGGTCGCGACTGGTCTCCAGCTCACGCGAGTCGGACGCCAGGCGGTCCTGCTCCTGGCTGACGTCGTCGAGGATGCGGACCAGCTCGTCCTCGCGCAGCTGCTCCAGCCCGCTCTGGTTGGTCTGCTGGACCTGGGTGGCGATGGCGAAGCCGAGCACGATGGCCAGCAGGGCCGCGAAGGCGTTGGCCCGCGTCGCCCGCGGCCGCGCCATGCGCAGCAACCTGCCCCACGAGCCCGAGGTGTCCTCGGGACCGTCGGTGCTCACGTGCCCTCGCCCATGGCTGCGTCGCTCATGCCTTGAACAGGTGCCTTCGGATCGAGGCCACGTTGGAGAAGATCCGCACCCCGAGGACGACCACGACACCGGTGCTCAGCTGGGACCCGACGCCGAGCTGGTCGCCGAGGAAGACGATGAACGCGGCCACCACGACGTTCGCGAGGAACGACACCACGAAGACCTTGTCGTTGAAGATCCCGTCGAGCACGGCGCGCACCGCACCGAACACGGCGTCGAGGGCGGCGATGACGGCGATCGGGAGGTAGGGCTGCAGCGCGACGGGCACGTCGGGACCCCAGAGGAGTCCCACCAGCACGCCGCCGATGAGGCCGAGCAGTGGTATCACGGTGAACTCTCCGACGTGGACGGGGTGGTCGTGGTGGATGGGGTGGTACCGGTGGTGGCCGGCGCGCTGGACTTCGGCTTCGGCACCCTGGCCTCGCGGACCGTGAGCGAGGTCGCCGCGGGGAGCGACAGGCTCTTGGCCGCGTCAATGGAAACACGGATGCCGTAGTTGTCCTGGAGGGCGCGCGCGTACGCGCCACCGTCGTTGGCCGCGAACTCGACCTGCAGGTCCTCCGGGTCGCCGATGACGCTGATCCGGTAGGGCCGGGCGAGCGGACGGTAGTTGACGAGGATGGCCTCACCCGCGAACCGGATCGCCGACCGCGAGGTCAGTCGCTGGCCATTCACGGCGATCGCCTCGGCACCGGCCTCCCAGAGCCCGTTGACGACGATCTGGAGGTCCTTGGAGAAGACCTTGCCCTCGTCCTTGCCCGCGTCGGTGCGCGGGTTGCCGTCCGCGCTGGTGCCGTCGCTGCCCGGTGCGTTGTCGAGCTCGACCGTGATGCCGGGACCGGACACCTTCTCGGCCCCGGAGGCCAGGGTGAGCGCGGCGAGCCGGGTCTGGAGCGACTTCTCGTCCTGCCCCAGCGCCTGCGCCTGCAACCGGTCGACCTCCGCCTGGACCACCCGCAGCTGCGCCTCCTGCCGGTCCACCTCCGCCCGACGGGTCTCGATCTGGCTGACCAGGTTGGCCTTGGCCCGGATCGCCGAGGTCGAGGGCGTGCGCAGCGCCAGCGCGCCGAGGGTGAGCAGCAGGCCGGCCACCAGGGCGGACACCGCGACCGTGACGGTCCGGGTCCCGGTGCTGGGCGGCAGGCCGGCGGCTTCGCGCTCGGCTGCGGCCGCGGCATACCCGGGGTCCAGCGGGCGCTCCATCATCGAGATGAGCAGCGTCATCGACTCGTCGGGCCGACGGCCCGGTGGGGTGGCCGGCGGGCCGGCGTCGCGGTGTGAGGTGTGGGGGGTCGTCATGTCGCCGGCACCGTGTGTGCGGCCACCACCTGGCGGGCCTGCACGATGTACATGACCCCGGCCACCCAGTAGAGGACGGTCCCCCACCACGCGAACGCCCACCCGATCGGCAGGGCCCACGCGGCGAAGGTGCTGGAACCCTCACCGAGCAACAGCAGCGGGAAGGCGTAGAGGAGGTTGAAGGTGGCGGCCTTGCCGACGAAGTGCACGGGGAGGCCGGTCTGGCCGTAGCGCTTGATCCACCACAGCACCCCTGCGAGCAGCACCTCGCGCCCCACGAGGGCGATCACGAGCCACCACGGGATGATGTCGCGCCAGGCGAGGCCGAAGAGCGTCGTCGCGATGTAGAGGCGGTCGGCGAAGGGGTCGAGCAGCTGGCCCAGCCGGGACTCCATGCCGAACCGGCGGGCGATCTTGCCGTCGAGGTAGTCGCTGACCCCCGAGAGCATGAGGGTGACGAGGGCGAGCACGTCGTGCTCGGACAGGATCGCCCAGAGGAAGATCGGCACCCCGACCAGCCGCAGCACGGACAGCACGTTGGGCAGAGTCAGGACACGGTCGGTCACGGCATGCTCGCCGACGACCCTCCCCCGCTCTCCTGGTGCTGACACGCTGGCAGCCTAACCGCCAGCCCCACGTAGAGTTCGCAGGCATGGACAACCCGCTGGTCGGCCCCGGTCTCGAGCGGCTGCGCGAGCGTCGCAGCGTCAAGTGGCGGCTCTACGACCCGGACATCCTGCCGCTCTGGGTCGCCGAGATGGACGTCGTGCCGGCCGAGCCCATCCAGCAGGCGGTGGCGGACGCCATGTCGAGCGGCGACACCGGCTACCCGTGGGCGGCCGACTACGCGGAGGCGCTGTCGGCCTTCGCGGCGAAGCGTTGGGGCTGGGAGCCCGACCCGGCGACGATGGGGATCGTCCCCGACGTGATGCTCGGGGTGGTGGAGGTCCTCAAGCTCGTCGCCGACCCCGGTGCCGCGGTGGTCGTCAACTCCCCCGTCTACCCACCCTTCTTCCAGTTCGTCTCCCACCTCGGGCACGGGGTCGTCGAGGCGCCGCTGGGCGAGGACGGTCGGCTCGACCTCGCCTCGCTGGAGCGGGCCTTCGCCGAAGCGACCAGCGGTGGCGGCCGCGCGGCATACCTGCTGTGCAACCCGCAGAACCCCACCGGCACGGTGCACACCCCCGAGGAGCTCACCTCGGCCCTGGAGCTGGCGCACTCGTCCGGCGTGCGGGTCGTGGCCGACGAGATCCACGCCCCCGTCGTCCACGCTCCGGCGACCTTCACGTCGGTGGCCTCGCTGCCCGCGGGGTCGCGCGCCATCGCGCTGATGTCGGCGTCGAAGGCGTTCAACCTCGCCGGCCTCAAGGCGGCCATGGCGGTGCCCGGTCCGGACGCGGCCGCCGACCTGGCCCGCATGCCGGAGGAGGTGTCCCACGGCGCGAGCCACCTCGGGGTCATCGCCCACCGGGCCGCCTACCTCGACGGCGGGCCCTGGCTCGATGCGCTCCTCGCGGGACTGGACTCGAACCGGCAGCTCCTCGCGTCGCTGTTGGCGGAGCAGCTTCCCGAGGTGGGCTACCGCGTGCCGGACGGCACGTTCCTCGCGTGGCTCGACTTCACGGCCCTCGGCCTCGGTGACGACCCGGCGGCGGTGCTGCGGGAGCGCGCTCGGGTGGCCCTGCACCCCGGACCGGGGTTCGGGCAGGGCGGTCTCGGGCATGCCCGGCTGAACTTCGGCACCTCCCCCGACATCGTCCGCGAGGCGGTCAGCCGGATCGCCGCTGCCCTCTAGCCCTCCGCCTGCGCCTGCAGCATCTCGACGGCCTTGTCGATCCGCCTCCGCCGCGTCTCGGGAGCCTTGGCACCGTTGATCGCGTCGACGTGGGCTCGTTGGTGGCTGTAGGACTGTCGCGCGAAGACCGCCTTGGCATCGGGCACCACCTCGAGGGCGGCCGCGAAGTCCGCGGGCACCTCGACCTCGCGCCGCGCGGTGTCGAGCTCGAGGGTGACCTCGACGACCTCGCCGCCGGAGACCCCGGTCAGCGCGCGGTTCTCGGCACTGACGCCGACCAGGTAGCGACCACCCATCGACGCGACGCTGCCGCGGTAGGTCTTGCCGTTGATGGTCACGGTGACCTTCGGCCGCTTGCCGCCGCCGAGCCCCTCGACGACCTCGTCCGGCACGACCAGGCCCGTGGTCGTCTTCCCCGTCTGCAGCACCTCGGTGGTGAACTTCATGCGGCCGAGTATGCCGCGTGCCACAGTGTGGGCATGGCTGACAGTGGTGCCTTCGCCGGCTTCCCGCAGTGGGGCGTGACGTTCTACCAGGAGCTGGAGGAGACCAACACCAAGGAGTTCTGGGCGCAGCACAAGGCACAGTGGGAGCGCGACGTTCGTGAGCCGATGCTCGCCCTGGCCGATGCGCTGGAGGACGAGTTCGGCCCGGCGCGGTTGTTCCGCCCGAACCGCGACATCCGGTTCAGCCACGACAAGTCGCCCTACAAGACGCATCAGGGCGCGTTCGTCGGCGTCGCCACGGGGATCGGCTACTACGTCCAGGTCAGTGGTGACGGGCTGGCGGTCGGTGGTGGTTTCCGCGCCCACTCCCCCGCCGAGACGGGCCGCTACCGCGCCGCAGTCGATGCACCGGCGTCCGGGGCCCGGCTCGAGCAGGTTGCGACAGGCCTGACCGCAGCCGGCTTCGCCCTCGAGGGTGACTCGCTCAAGACCCGGCCGAAGGGGTTCGCTGCCGACCACCCTCGTCTGGAGCTCCTGCGCCGCAAGGAGATGATGGCCATCCAGCGGGTGGGCACCCCGTCCTGGCTGTCCGGGCCCGAGGCGGTCGACCACGTGCGCGCCGAGTGGCGACGGGTTCGCCCGCTCGTGGAGTGGATGGCCGAGCACGTGCACGAGTAGCGTCGGACCATGGGCTTCGAGGTGACCGCCGCGGCATACGGCAGCTTCATGGGGCGCTTCTCCGAGCCACTGGCGCCGGCGTTCGCCGGGGCGGCAGGAGTCTCGGCCGGTCAGCGAGTGCTCGACGTGGGAGCCGGTCCGGGTGCCCTGACGGCGGTGCTGGTCGACCTGGTCGGGCCCGACCAGGTGGCCGCCATCGACCCCTCCCAGTCGTTCGTCGCCGCGCTCCGCGACCGCCTCCCCGGAGTGGAGGTCCGCGCCGGGAGCGCGGAGGAGCTCCCGTGGGAGGACGCGTCGTTCGACGTCGCGCTGGCCCAGCTCGTCGTGCACTTCATGCGTGACCCGGTCACGGGGTTGCGCGAGATGGGCCGGGTGACTCGTCCCGGCGGGATCGTCTCCGCCTCCGTCTGGGACCACGCGGGTGGTGGTGGCCCGCTCTCGCTCTTCTGGGACGCCGTGCACGAGCTCGATCCCCTCGCCGGTGCCGAGCGTGGGCTGGCCGGCGCGCGCGAAGGTCATCTGGCGGAGCTGTTCGCCGAGGCCGGCCTGGACGACGTCAGCTCGGGGGTGCTCTCCGTGGACGTGGCCTTCGCCGGCCTGGACGAGTGGTGGGAGCCGTTCACGTATGGCGTGGGGCCGGCCGGCGCGTACGTCGCCGACCTCGACGAGACGGGGCGGGAGGCGTTGAAGGCAGAGTGCGCCCGTCGGCTGCCTGATGGTCCCTTCACCCTGACCGCCTCCGCGTGGGTCGCGACCGCACGCGCCCGCTGACTCGACCCGCGGCGCGCCGCGCCGACTCAGGCGCTGGTCAGCCTGACGACTCGGTGGACGCCACGAGCACGACGACGTTCCCGATCTTCTGGCCGCTGCCGGCATACCGGTGTGCCTCGACGATCTCGTCCAACGGGTAGGTCCGGTCGATGACGGGGCGGAAGGCACCGGACTCCATGAGGGCGGCCAGGCTCTCGATCATGGCCTGGTTGTGCGTCGGGATGGGAAACCGCACCCGCTGGCCGCGGCTCAGCGGTGCCACGAGGGCTCGTCGCGGATTCTGGAGCGCCGGGCCGAGCTCCGAGGAGATGTAGGTCCCCCGGGCCTTCAGGACCCGTCGGGCAGCGGTGAACGTGCTCTTGCCGACCGCGTCGAGGACGAGGTCGTAGCGTGACGCGTCACGGGTGAAATCCTCTGCGGTGCAGTCGATCACGCGATCCGCGCCCAGCCCGCGAACGAGGTCGACCTGCTCCGCGAAGCAGACCGCCGTCACCTTTGCCCCCAGGTGGTGCAGGAGCTGCACGGCGGCGGAGCCGATCCCACCCGACGCGCCGTTGACGAGCACGGCATCGCCGGCCCGGACGCCAGCAGCCCGGATCATGCCGAGCGCGTAGTGCGATCCCTCGGTGCCTGCGACGGCCATGTCGAAGGACAGGCCGGCCGGGATCTTGGCGACCGATCCTCGCTGGGGCACGACGAGGAGCTCGGCATGCGCCCCGAACGGTCCCTCGACATAACCGAACACTGTGTCACCGACAGCGAAGGCGGAATCTGCCTCACCTGCATCGATCACCGTCCCGGCGAACTCGCACCCGAGGATCGTGGCCTTCGGACCACGGATCCCGTAGACGATCCTCGCGAACGTCGGCTGTCCTGCGCGAAAGGCGACATCGGTCCGGTTCACCGTGGTCGCGTGGACCTGGACAAGCAGGTCAGTCGGGCCAGGCTTGGGTGCCTCGACGTCCGTGACACGGACGACGTCCGGTCCCCCGTACTCGGTGTAGACGGCCGCCCTCATGGCCCGACCGTAGCCCCATCCGGCCGTCGGTCGGTTGGGGCTACGGGCCGGGTTGCGTGACCTGACGCGTCGCCCTCGTCGTCCACCGCACCGAGATCCCTGCGGCGAGCACAGCCGCCACGCCTGCCCAGGCGAAGGCCACGCACCACGCCGGCGCGCCGGATGCACCGGGCGTGAACAGGAGGTCGCGCTCGTCCTGGAGCATGGCCAACCGACCTACCTCCGCCGTCTGGGGAAAGGCGCCGAGGTGGGCCGCCCCGGTGAGCAGGATCGCGAGCATCACGAAGGGGAACACCAGTAGCCGGACGGCCTCGTGACGGTCCGACTGCCAGATTGACACCGCGCGGGCTGCCGCCTTGAACGGGATCACCACCAGGGCGATGAGCACCCACCCCAGCAGGACACCCAACACCAGTCCGACCAACGGGAGGTACCAACCCAGTTCAGGGTCGTCGGCAAAGAGAAGGGGCCGCAGCCCTTGAGTCGAGAGCGCAGCCCCGAGGTACTCCGCGAGGGCGATGCCGAGAGCAGGTAGCGCAGTCGAACGATAGGGACGAACGGTCCACTCCCAGACTGACCGCCATCCCTGCCGTCCGATGAGGGCCGCCGCTGGCGTGGCCGTGGTGGGGAGCACCAGGGCACACAGAGCGACCGCGGCCGTCGGGCCGCCGAGGACTACCGCAGCCCACGCATCGACCGACATCGCGGTCCGACCCCGGCAGCGGAGATCAGGACCACGACAGGCAGCGCGAACAGCAGGAGAGTGAAGGTGGCCTTGCGGGCGGAGTCTCCCCGCGACCGCCGAGACGCAATCCTCACCCGGGAAGTATGGCCGCCTCCAGGCTCCAGTGATGGGTGATCCACGAGACCGACGACGCGTGTCCGACCTCGGTCTGGTGGCGCTGTTCTGGGCGAGCGGCGTGCTGATCGGTGTGGGCTCGGTCTTCGCCCTCACGTGGGGGGACTCCTACGAGCGCACCGACTCGCTCGTCGGCATGGCGGCGATGGGCACGGTGTTCGGCCTGGTCGTGGGAGTCGTGGCAGTGGCGATGCGAGCCGGGATGCGCCGTCGCGAGAACTGATGGGCTCAAAGTGAGCGGAGTGCTAGGGCCCGCCGGAGAGGCTGTACGCCGTGAGCTGGCCCCCAGAGCGGACGTACACGACCGTGGGAGTGTTCGTCCCGTCAGGGGGCACGAGGATCACTCCCCGCCCATCGTCTGGCCGACTGCCATCAGCTCGACAGACGCACTGACTCGAGCCGCCCAGTCCTCGGCGTACCGCCACACTTGGCTCGACTGAACTCGCGATCATCGACGCCGAGGACGCGAATCGCCGATCCTGCAATGAACTTCCTGGTCCGCCAACTCGCGTGAACCAACCTTGCGCGCCGCTGGATGATGACAGGCTTTGCCCGGACCAACTCGACTCGCGGAGGACCTGGTGGGCATCTACTTCGACTACTTCCGCGCCGCAGACGACGACGCTGCCATCGCAACGAAGGGCTTGGCGGGCGGTCCTCTGAACCCGGCGACGTACGACGGCTTCTCGACCAAGGGGGTGTTCCCTGACCCTCACCTCGAGGAACTTCTCGCCCTGTCCGAGGACCGAGCCTACGAACGCGGGCCGCAGACTTCCGAACGCCTCTGGCCGCCTGCCGACACACCACCACCGAGTGACGAGTCGTCGCCTTGGCTCACCGATCCCGGGATCGAGCGCTTGACCGAGCGGGTGCGCGACGGGCTCGCGGCCATCGATCCGGTCCGCGTCGCCGACCTCGCCACGCAGTGGGCCGTCCGGCAGTGGGGCGACTATCCGCCCGAAGTCGCGAGCGAGTGGATCTCGGGGCTGACCGTCCTGGCCCGCGCTGCGGCTGCCTCCGGGGAGAACGTCTACTGCTGGTCATCGCTGTGACCCACCGCTTCGGCTCCTCGGTGTCGTCGAGGGCGGCCGCACCGGGGCATGAAAACGGGGCCCGAAGTGTGTGGACAAGTCGGACCCCGTTAGTCGGGCTGACAGGATTTGAACCTGCGACCCCTTGACCCCCAGTCAAGTGCGCTACCAAGCTGCGCCACAGCCCGTGGCTTGCCCACGCGAAATCCAGCCGAAGCAGGACCGCGGGAGCGAACGAAACCTTAGCGCACGGCATACCTCCGCTTGAAATCGGTATGCCGTGCTGCCGGCTAGCGGCGCTTGCGCTTCTCGCGCACCCGGACGGAGACCTCGATCGGCGTGCCCTCGAAGCCGAACTCCTCGCGCAGCCGGCGCTCGAGGAAGCGGCGGTAGCCGGCCTCGATGAAGCCGGAGGCGAAGATCACGAACCGCGGCGGGCGGGTCGAGGCCTGCGTCGCGAAGAGGATGCGCGGCTGCTTGCCACCACGGACCGGGTGGGGATGGGCCGCGACGATCTCGCCGAAGAAGGCGTTCAGCCGACCGGTGGGGACGCGGAAGTCCCACGAGTCGAGGGCGCGCTCGAGGGCGGGCACGAGCTTCTCGACCGAGCGACCGGTGAGCGCCGAGATGTTGACGCGGGGCGCCCACGGCACCTGGACGAGCTCGCGCTCGATCTCGCGCTCGAGGTAGTGGCGCCGCTCCTCGTCGAGCAGGTCCCACTTGTTGTAGGCGATGACCAGCGCGCGGCCGGCGTCGATGACGTGCTGCACGACCCGGACGTCCTGCTCGGCGATGGACTGCTCGGCGTCGATGAGGACGACGGCGACCTCGGCCTTCTCCAGGGCGGTCTGGGTGCGCAGCGAGGCGTAGAAGTCGGCGCCGCGGGCCTGGTGGACCCGGCGCCGGATGCCGGCCGTGTCGACGAAGCGCCAGGTCTTGCCACCGAGCTCGATGAACTCGTCGACCGGGTCGCGCGTGGTGCCTGCGACGTTGTCGACGACGACACGGTCCTCGCCGGCGAGCTTGTTGAGCAGCGAGGACTTGCCGACGTTGGGACGACCGACCAGGGCGACGCGGCGCGGGCCACCACGCTGGTAGGCGTCGGCGTTCGCGGAGATCGACGGCAGGACGTCGAGGACGGCGTCGAGCACGTCACCGCTCCCACGCCCGTGCAGGGCGGAGACCGGCCAGGGCTGGCCGAGGCCGAGGTTCCAGAGGGCGGCGGCGTCCGCCTCGCTGCGCTGGTCGTCGACCTTGTTCGCGACGAGGATGACCGGCTTGCCCGAGCGGCGCAGCAGCTTGACGACGGCCTCGTCGTCGTCGGTGGCTCCGACCGTGGCGTCCACCACGAACATCACGACGTCGGCGAGGTCGACGGCCACCTCGGCCTGCTCGGCCACGCGCAGGTGGATGCCGGTCGCGTCGATCTCCCAGCCACCGGTGTCGACGAGGGTGAACCGGCGGCCGGTCCACTCGCCGTCGTAGGCGACGCGGTCGCGGGTCACCCCGGGCACGTCCTCGACGACGGCCTCGCGGCGGCCGAGGATGCGGTTGACGAGGGTGGACTTGCCGACGTTGGGACGCCCGACGACCGCGACGACCGGCAGCGGCCCGTCGGTGATCGCGTAGCCGTCCTCGTCGTACTCGCCCTCGATGAGGGAGCGGTCCTCCTCACTGAGGTCGAACTCCTCCAGCCCAACGCGCAGGGCGCGCTCGACAGTCGAGTCGTCGGTCAGGTTCTCGCTCACGGGGGTTCCTTGCGTCGTTCGGGGGTGTGGTCGCGGACAGGTGTGCCGCGTGGCCGCCCACCATTGTCGCGCACATTTGCGGTGGGACCGACCAGTCGCGCGGTCCGGCCAGCCTCAGGCCTCCGGGTCGCGGCCCTGCCGGCCGTCGTCCTCCGGGAGGAACACGCGGTGTCGCTCCTGGGATTCCCGGACGTGCGTGGCGAGCAGCTCGCGGACCAGGCCGGTGGCGGCTGCCAGCCGCTGACGACCGGTTGTCGACCCCGTCACCGCAGGGTCGGCCACGAGGTCCATCGGCTCTCCGAACTCGACCACCATCCGGGTCCACAGACGCGGCAGTGAGCCCTTGGAGGCACCCGTCGTGCGGGTCCCGAGGAACGCGACGGGCACGACCCGGGCAGCGCCCTGCTGGGCGAGCCAGGCCGCCCCCTGCTGGACCGCGGCCACGTCGCCGCGACCGCGGGTGCCTTCAGGGAAGATGCCCACCGCTCCCCCTGCGTGCAGGATCGCCACCGCGGCGGTGAGCGCCCTTCGGTCGCCGGAGTTGCGGGTCACCGGGATGTGGCCGATCCAGGTGAGGAACCAGCCGAGCAGACCCGTGAACATCTCGCGCTTCACCAGCACCGAGGTCGGGCGCGGGGCGAGGGCCGGAAGCATCGGTCCGTCGAGGAAGCCGGCGTGGTTCGCGACGAACACCACCGGCCCGGTCCGCGGCACCCGGCCGCGACCGACGACCGTGACCCGGTAGAGCGCGCCGAACAGGACCCGGCCGACGACCATGTTGATCCGGACCCGCCAGGTCGGGGTCAGGCCACTCGCGCCGGGCGCCGTGGCGTCCGTCACGCAGGGACCTTGTGCGGCACCTCACGTCGGACGACGTCGAGGAGGGCCTCGATGCTCTGCTCGAAGTCGAGGTCGGAGGTGTCGACCAGGTGGACGCCCTCGGCGGCCTCGGTGAACTCGGAGACGGTGGAGTCGTCGGCGTCGCGGCGCACGATCTGGTCGCGGGTCGCCTCCACCGCGTGGTCGGCATCGTGGCCGTGCAGCTCCTTGGACCGGCGCCGCAGGCGGGCCTCGACGCTGGCGGTCAGCAGCACCCGCACGTCGGCGTCGGGGGCGACGACGGTGGTGATGTCGCGGCCCTCGGCCACCACTCCCCCGGTCTCGGTGGCGATCTGGTCGATGAGGTCGCGCTGGAGCTGCTGGAGGATCGGGCGAACGAGCGTGTTGGTCGCGACCTTGGAGACCACCTCGCTGACCCGCGTGGTGCGGATGTCGTCCTCGATCTCACCGCCGCCGACCCGCACGCTCGGGGTGGTCGGGTCGGTGCCCATCTCGAGCGGGATGTCGCGCGTGGCCTGCGCGACCGCCTCGTGGTCGTCGAGGTCGACGCCCTGGTCGAGGCACCACCACGTCACGGCGCGGTACATCGCGCCGGTGTCGAGGTAGCCGATGCCCAGCGCCGAGGCGGCAGCGCGCGAGACGCTGGACTTGCCCGAGCCGGAAGGTCCGTCGACAGCCACGACGAGGTGCTTGCTCTCCATGGCAGGCAAGACTAACGGCGGGTCGTCGTCAGCCGTGAAGTCGCCAACCGCGGGCGGTCAGCTCCTCGCCCAGGCGCTCCGCGACGGCCGGGAGCACGGAGACCTCGGCGAGTCCGAAGGGCTGCCCGAGTCCGTGCTCCAGGTGCAGGTCCTCGAGGTTGACGCCGGCGTCGCCGACGTCGTGCAGCAGCCGGGCCAGCTCGCCGGGCTGGTCGGGCACGAGCACCACGACGACGCTGTATGCCGTGGGGGCGGCACCGTGCTTGCCCGGGATCCGCGCGTGGCCGGCGTTGCCCTGCGCCACGATCCGCGCAAGCACCTCACGGGCGCCCACCCCGTCGCCGTCGGTGAGGACGTCGAGGGCACCGATCACCTCGGTCAGCTCGGCGTGCAGGTGGACGAGCACCGCACGGACCGCAGCGGCGTTGCCGGCCAGGATCTGGGTCCACAGCTGCGGGTCGCTCGCCGCCACCCGGGTGACGTCGCGGATCCCCTGACCGGACAACGCGACGGCCGGGTCGGTGAGGTCGCGCAGTCGCCCGGCCACGAGTGACGAGGCGAGCTGTGGCACGTGCGAGACGACCGCGACGGCCGCGTCGTGCTCGGCGGGGTCCATCGTCGAGACCGTGCCGCCGGCCGCGGTCGCCAGAGCGGTCACGGCCGCCACGGCTGGCCGCGACGACTGCTCGTTCGGCACCACCACCCAGGCCCGACCGTCGAAGAGGTCTCCGCGGGCGGCGACCGCACCGGACCGCTCGCGGCCCGCCATCGGGTGCGACCCGGCATACCGGGTGAGGTCGCCTCCGCGACGGCGCACGTCCTCGAGCACCGCGACCTTGACCGAGGCGACGTCGGTCACGACGGCGCCGGGCCACGCGGCCAGCTCGTCGGCCACCACCGATCCTGCGACGTCCGGCGGCGCAGCCACCACGACGATGTCCGGAGCCGCGTCGTCAGCGGCCGCGACAGCGCCGGCCCCCAGGTCGCGCGCCAGCGCCACCGCGGTGGGCGACGGGTCGGCGAGCACGACGGCATACCCGGCCCGCGAGAGGGCGATGCCCAGGCTGGTGCCGATGAGGCCGGTGCCGACGATGCGGACGCTGGTGGTCACGACGCGAAGGCTACCGACGGGTGGTGGGTGCGTGCGCTCACATTCCAGCAGCGGTGTAGAGGCGGCCGACCTCTTCCTTGGTCAGCTTGCGCATCTTGCCCGGCTTGGTGTCGCCGAGGCTGATCGGACCGACCTGCACGCGCACCAGGCTGAGGACGGGGTGGCCCACGGCATCGAGGAGGCGCCGCACGATGTGCTTGCGTCCCTCGTGCAGGATCACCTCGACCAGTGCCTTGCCGGGCTGGGAGTCGACGACCCGGAACGAGTCGACCGAGGCCGGACCGTCCTCGAGCTGGACGCCCTCGCGCAGCTGCTTGCCGATGTCGCGGGGAACCGGTCCGCGGATCTGGGCGAGGTAGGTCTTGAGGACGCCGTACTGCGGGTGCTGCAGCCGGTGGGCCAGCTCGCCGTCGTTGGTGAGGATCAGCAGGCCCTCGGTGTCGGCGTCGAGGCGGCCGACGTGGAACAGCCGCTCGTGGCGGTCACCCACGTAGTCGCCGATGCTGATCCGGCCCAGCTCGTCGTTCATGGTCGTGACGACGTTGAGGGGCTTGTTGAACGCGAAATAGACCCGGGTCTCGTCGAGCTGCACCTTCACCCCGTCGACGTGGACGGTCTGGTCGGGGCGGATCCGGACTCCGAGCTCGGTCACGACGTGACCATCGACCTCCACGCGGCCGTCGGAGATGAGGTTCTCGCAGACCCGACGTGAACCCACCCCGGCGGCGGCCAGCAGCTTCTGCAGCCGGATGCCGTCCGGGTCGTGCACGTCCACCTCGGGGGTGGCCCGCTCACGCGGCACCCTGGTCGGCTGGCTCTTCTTGGTCGTGCCGGAGCTCCCGCGCTGCGGCCGCTCGGGGCGACCTCCCTCGGACGCCGTCGGGCCACCGCCCCGAGGTCCGCCGGTGCGCCCAGCCGAGCGACCACCGTGGCCCTGGCTGCCGCCGGGACGGCCTCGACCACCGCCAGCCCGGTCCGAGCCGGATCCTGCGGGGCCTCTGCTGCGTGGGGGTGTCATCCGCGTCCTTGTTCTGCGATTTCGTCGAGCACGTCGACTTCGGGGAGGTAGGGCGCCAGGGCGGGCAGCTCTTCGAGGCTGCCGAGACCGAGGCGCTGGAGGAAGTAGTCGGTGGTGCCATAGAGGAACGCGCCGCCGTCGCCGTCGGAGCCGAGCTCCTCGATGAGGCCGCGGTTGAGGAGGGTGCGGACGACGCCGTCGACGTTCACACCGCGGACCGCGCTGACTCGTGACCGGGAGATCGGCTGACGGTAGGCGATCACCGCCAGGGTCTCGAGGGAGGCCTGGGTGAGCTTGGCCTGCTGGCCGTCGAGCAGGAACTTCTCGACCACCGGCGCGTAGTCGGAACGGCTGTAGACCCGCCAGCCACCCGCCACCGAGCGGAGCGTGAAGCCTCGCTGCTGCGCGGCATACTCCTCCTCCAGCGCGGTGAGGTGCGCCCGCACGTCGTCGACGGGGAGCTCGAGGGCGGAGGCGAGCGAGATCTCGGTGATCGGCTGGTCGACGACCATCAGCACGGCCTCGATCGCGCTGCGGGCACCGCCCGGGAAGTCGCTGACGTCGAACGCGAACTGCTCGTCGGCAGCCCCGTCGGCGGGCGCCTCGACGCCCTCGTCAGGCCCGTGGTCGGGCACGACCTCAAGGTCACTCATCGTCGCTCTCTCCGTCGTCTTCGGGGGTGTCGGCCCGTGCTTCGTCGTCCGGCTCGTCCAGCTCGTCGAACTCGTCGAACTCGTCGAACTCGTCGCTGACCTCGATCTCGCCGTCGTCGGCGCCGGTCCAGCGCACGGTGAGCTCGCCGAGCGCCTCGGCCTGCTCGAACGCGATCGCCGCCTCGCGGAACAGCTCCAGCAGCGCCAGGAAGCGGGCCACGATGACGAGCGTCGAGTCGGCGTCGGCGACCAGCGCCCGGAACGAGCAGACCCGCTCCGACCGCAGCCGGGCGCCGAGGATGCCGGCCTGTTCGCGCACGCTCACCTGCGGTGCGTGGAGGTGGTCGAGGCCCACGCTCGGGACGACCTTCGGCACCATGGCACGGGCCGCGATCATCGCGAGCTGCTCGGGCGTGATGCCCATGACCAGCTCCGGCAGCAGCCGGGCGAACTGCGGCTCGAGCCCGGCCTGGCGCGGGGTCATCCGGCCGGCCGTGGCCATCCGCTCGCCGAAGGTGAAGGCGATGTCCTTGAACGCGCGGTACTGCAGGAGCCGGGCGAACAGCAGGTCGCGGGCCTCGATCAGGGCGAGGTCCTCCTCGTCCTGTGGGCCGGTCTGCGGGAGCAGACGCGCGGACTTCAGGTCGAGCAGGGTCGCGGCGATGAGCAGGAACTCCGACGCCTGCCCGAGGTCCCACTCCGTGTCGGACGACTGCGCCGCCTTGATGTGGGCGATGAACTCGTCGGTCACCTGCGCCAGGGCGATCTCGGTGATGTCGAGCTTGTGCTTGCTGATCAGGCCCAGGAGCAGGTCGAACGGGCCCGAGAAGTTGGCCAGGTGCACCTCGAACGGGGTGGACCCACCTCGGCGGGTGATGACCCCACCGGGGGTCAGCCCCGCCTGGGCGTCACTGGGCGGCACCGCGCCTCCCGGCGCAGTGGCGATGACCTCCTGACTCACCTCGTCAGGCCGCCCCACCACGGGCGATCAGCTCTCGGGCGAGTTGTCGGTATGCCGCGGCCGAACCATGCGTCGACGCGTAGGTCGTGATCGGCTCGGCCGCCAGGGTGGCGTCGGGGAACTTCACCGTGCGGCTGATCACCGTGTGGAACACCTGGTCACCGAAGTGGTCGACGACGCTGCGCACGACCTCCTTGCTGTGCAGGGTGCGCGAGTCGTACATCGTGGCGAGGATGCCGTCGACCTGGAGCCGCGGGTTGAGCCGGTCGGTGATCTTGTCGATCGTCTCGACCAGCAGGGCCACCCCACGCATCGCGAAGAACTCGCACTCGAGCGGGATGACGACCCCGTGGGCGGCGGTGAGGGCGTTGACGGTGAGCAGCCCCAGCGAGGGCTGGCAGTCGATCATGATGACGTCGTAGTCGTCCATGACCGGCCGCAGCACGCGGGCCAGGATCTGTTCGCGAGCGACCTCGCCGACGAGCTGGACCTCCGCGGCCGACAGGTCGATGTTGGCCGGGATGACGTCGAGGTTCTCGGTCGAGGTCTGCTGGATGACCTCACGCACGTCGTGGCCGCGCTCGACGAGCAGGTTGTAGATCGTCACGTCGAGCTCGTTGGCCCGCACCCCGAGACCGACGGACAGCGCGCCCTGCGGGTCGAAGTCGACGAGCAGGACCCGGCGACCGACCTCGGCCAGCGCAGCACCGAGGTTGATGGTCGTCGTCGTCTTGCCGACGCCACCCTTCTGGTTGCACATGGCGATGATCCGCGCGGGGCCGTGCGCGGCCAGCGGCGCGGGATCGGGGAAGACGGGCATCGGGCGCCCGGTCGGACCCAGCTGTCCGGCGCCGGCAGCCTCGGTGCCGGGCAGGAGCACGTGGTCACGACCATCGCCGTCGGGGGCCGACTCGGAGGGTGCGCCCGAAAGGGTGGGCGGCGACTGCTCCTGGGTGGTCACCTCAGATTCCACAGGCGTTTCACTCCCGGTGAGTTGGCGTTCGTCGGTCAGCCTCGCGCTGATCGGCACGACCCTATCAGCGGGCACGGGGGTGACTCTGGGCATAGACCTCACGCAGTCGCTGCACCGTGACGAGCGTGTAGATCTGGGTGGTGGTCACCGACGCGTGCCCGAGCAGCTCCTGCACGACCCGGACGTCGGCCCCGCCGTCGAGCAGGTGGGTCGCGAACGAGTGCCGCAGCGTGTGTGGTGACAGGTGTCCCCCTAGGTCGGCGCGCTCGGCGGCCGCCCGGAGCACGGCCCAGGCGGACTGGCGGGACAGCCGCCCGCCCCGCTGGTTGAGGAACACCGCAGGGGTGCCCTTGCCCTTTCCCGCGAAGGCCGGTCTCCCCCGGACCAGGTACGCGTCGAGCGCGTCCGCGGCATACGAGCCGAGCGGGACGATCCGCTCCTTGCTGCCCTTGCCGAAGAGCCGGACCACCCCCTCGCGCGGGTCGAGGTCGTCGACGTCGAGCCCGACCGCCTCGGAGATGCGGGCTCCGGCGCCGTAGAGCAGCTCCAGCAGCGCGCGGTCGCGCAGCGAGGCGGGCGTGTCACCGACGCTGGCCGCCTGGAGCAGCCGCTCGACGTCCTCGACGCTGATCGCCTTCGGCAACCTGGCCGGCGGCCGGGGCGGGCTCACCGCGCCGGCCGCGTCGGTGTCGACGTCACCCTCGAGGGCCAGGAACCGGTGGAAGCCGCGCACCGCGACGAGCGTCCGCGCCGCGGACGACGCCGCGAGCGGTGGGTGCTCGGCGCTCCCCTCGCGCAGCGTCGCGAGGAAGTCGCTCACGTGCGCCTCGTCGATGCCAGCGGGGTCGTTGACCCCCTGCGCCGCGAGGTATGCCGCGTAGCGGGCCAGGTCGCGACGGTAGGACTTGAGGGTGTTCGCCGCCACGCCGCGCTCGACGTCGAGATGGTTCAGCCAGCCGCGGGCTGCGCGTTCGACCGCGCTCGAGGGTGGCACGGATGGGAGTGTAGGCGGCATGAAGCTCTATGCAGACCTGCCGGGCCGCCGCACGCTCCAGATCCTCGCCGACGTCGGAATCGTCGCCTGGGTGTGCCTGTGGGCATGGGTCGGACGACTCGTCCACGACACGACGATGGAGCTCGCCGCACCAGGGCGACAGCTGCAGAGCGCCGGGTCGGGGTTCCGCGAACAGATGACCAGCGCCGGCGACTCGGTGCGGGACCTGCCCCTCGTCGGCGACCGCATCGCCGCGCCGTTCCGCCAGGTCAGCGGTGCGGGGACGACCATCGAGCAGGCCGGCACCGACCTCGTCGACGCCGTGACCCGGCTCGCGAACATCCTCGGGTGGGTGACGGCCCTCGTGCCGATCCTCATCGTGGGCCTGGTCTGGCTGGTGCTGCGTGGCCGGTTCGTCCGCAGGGCGAGCGCGGCCCAGCGGTTCATCGACAACGCCGCCGACCTCGACCTGTTCGCCCTGCGGGCGATGGCGGGTCAGCCCATGCGCAAGCTCGCCGCGATCTCGGCCGACCCGACCGGCGCCTGGCGTCGTGGCGACGAGGAGACCATCCGGTCGTTGGCGCTGCTCGAGCTGCGCGACACCGGGCTGCGCCCACCCGCCTCAGCCGGGAAGGCGGCCTGACTCCTCGGTGAGCGCCCGGAGCCGGGCTGCGTGCTCGGAGGTGAGGGCGCCGGGCTCCATCTGCCACGACCAGCCGCCCTCGATGCCGGGCGCGTTCATCCGTGCCTGCGACCCAAGGGCCAGCACGTCCTGGGCCTGCATCATCGACAGGCCGCACGGGCCGCGCTGGGCGAGCTCGATGAACCCCCAGGACGGCTCCGCATCGACGTCGGCGCCCACCCCCGCCCGACGACACGCCTCACGGGCCAGCTGCCGACGGTGGTCGGGCAGGTCCCACCACCAGCCGCAGACCGTGTCGTTGTCGTGGGTGCCGGTGTAGACGACCTGGTTGGGCTCGTGGTTCTCCGGGTCGTGGGCGTTGTACTCGTAGGCCGGCTCGAAGGCGAACTGCAGGACCGCCATCCCGGGGAAGCCGAGGGCCTTGCGCAGGTCGATCACCGGCTGGTCGATGTCGCCGAGGTCCTCGGCGAGGACGGGCAGCGGGCCGAGCGCACCGAGCGCCGCGTCGAAGACCTCCCGGCCCGGGCCCTGCTCCCACCGGCCGTTGAGGGCGGTGTCGTCCCCGGCCGGGATGGCCCAGTAGGCCGCGAAGCCACGGAAGTGGTCGACCCGGACCAGGTCGAAGAGCGCGAACGTCCGGCGCAGCCGCTCGATCCACCAGCGGTAGCCGTCGTCGCGCAGCACGTCCCAGCGGTAGAGCGGGTTGCCCCAGAGCTGGCCGGTCGCGGCATAGGCATCGGGTGGGCAGCCGGCCACCGCATCGGAGCGGAAGAACTGCGGCCAGGCGCGCTCGTCGGCGGCGTCGGGCGCGACGTAGATCGGGACGTCGCCGAGGATGCGGATCCCGCGCTCGTGCGCGTAGGCCCGCAGGGCCGACCACTCCCGGTCGAAGCGCACCTGGTCGGCGAGGTCACCGCCGAAGGCCGTCCACGAGTCGACCCAGTAGGCCTCCCGCTCAACGAAGTCGGCGAGCTCCTGCTCGGTGACCGGGGCCTCCGGGTGCTCCAGCAGCGCGGGGGACGCGGCGAAGGCCGAGGGCGACTTGTAGGGCGAGCGGTGCTGGTCAGGGATCGACACCGGCAGCACCTGCCACACCGACTGCCCCGCCTCGACCAGCCAGTCGACGAAGTCACGGGCCGGCTGGCCGAGCCGCCCACCGGGCAGCGAGGTGACGTGCAGCTGCACCCCGCTGGTGCGGGTCTCGGTCAGGGGCCGGGTGGCGTCCATGGCGGCTCAGCTCTGGTCGGTGGCGTGCTCGACACGCAGGATCTGCGGTCGCAGGTCCTGCTCCGGAGGCTCCCACGAGGTGGCGTCGGCGTCGACCTGGTCACCGGAGCGGATGTCCTTCACGCCTCCCCCGGCGCCCTCCTCGCCCGGGAACCAGACGTAGGGGATCCCGCGCCGCTCGGCATACCTGATCTGCTTGCCGAACTTGGCGGGCTTGGGCGCCACCTCGCACGGTATGCCGCGGGCGCGCAGCTCGGTGGCGATGCGGGTGGAGACCGCACGGCTCTCCTCGTCGTTGACCGCGACGAGGACGCACGCGGGGGTCGAGCGGCTGGCGACCAGCAGCCCCTTGCCGATGAGCAGGCCGAGCAGCCGTGAGACCCCGATCGAGATCCCCACGCCGGGGTAGGTCGTCTTCCCGTCGGAGGCGAGCGAGTCGTAGCGGCCGCCGGAGCAGAACGAGCCCCAGGACTCGTGGCCGACCAGCTGGGTCTCGTAGACGGTGCCCGTGTAGTAGTCGAGACCGCGCGCGATCTTGAGGTCGGCGACCAGGGCTCCGGGGGCGTTGTCCAGTCCCGCCCGGATGACCGCTGCCAGAGCCTCGAGCCCCTCGTCGAGGGTCGGGTGCTCGACCCCGAGCGCCCGCACCTGCTCGACGAACGACAGGTCCTCGGACCGGATCGCCGCGAGCGCCAGGCACCGGTCGGCCTGCTCGGCGGTCCGCCCTGCCTCGACCAGCTGGTCCTTGACCTTGGCCGCACCGAGCTTGTCGAGCTTGTCGACGATCCGCAGGGTGCCCGCCACGTCCTCGATGCCGATGCCGAGGTAGAAGCCTTCGGGGATCTTGCGGTTGTTGACCTGGATGACCATCCGGTCGACGGGGAGCTTGCGGAAGACCTCGGCTATGACCAGCGGCATCTCGGCCTCGAAGTGCGGCGCGAGCTCGCCCACGTCGACCACGTCGATGTCGGCCTGGGTGAACTCGCGGTAGCGGCCCTCCTGAGGTCGCTCGCCACGCCACACCTTCTGGACCTGGTGGCGACGGAAGGGGAACGACAGGTGGCCGGCGTTCTCCAGCACGTAGCGGGCGAACGGCACGGTGAGGTCGAAGTGCAGGCCGAGCTCACCGGAGCGGTCCTCCGGACCGCCGTCCTCGTCACGAGCCAACCGGTGGATCCCGTAGATCTCCTTGTCGGCGTCGCCCCCCTTGCCGACCAGCCGGTCCACGGGCTCGACGGCACGGGTCTCGATCGACGGGAACCCGTGCAGCTCGAAGGTCTCGCGGATGATGTCGAGGAAGTGCTGCTCGACGATCCGCTGGGCCGGGAGGAACTCGGGGAAGCCGCTGAGCGGGGTGATCTTCACGAGGCCAATCCTTGCAAATAGGGGTTGGTTGCCCGCTCGCGGTCCATGGTGGTCGCCTGGTAGTGACCGGGCAGGACCAGCGTGGAGTCCGGGAGGGGCAGGACGACCTCGCGCAGCGACCGGTCCATCGCGGCCGGGTCACCTCCCGGCAGGTCGGTGCGGCCGATCGAGCCGGCGAAGAGCACGTCGCCACTGAGGAGCGTGTGGTCGACGTCGACCTGGTCGGCGATCCCGTCGGGCACCGCGTCGACGCTGAACATCACCGAGCCCTCGGTGTGCCCCGGCGCGTGCAGGACCTCGAAACCGAGGCCGGCGAGGTCGAGCGTGGCCCGGTCGGTCACCTCGATGACATTGCTGGGCTCGGTCCAGGTCGCGCGCCGGCCGAACTGCTGCTCGAGCATGGCGAGCAGCCCGGGGGCGACGTTCGAGAGCAGGTCCTTGAGCCGGTAGCGGTCGTCGCCGTGGATGTAGGCCGCCGTGTCAGCGCCGCACACCGGTGTCACCGAGTAGACGTGGTCGACGTGGCCGTGCGTGAGCAGGACGGCGGCCGGACGGAGCCGGTGCTGGGCCAGCACCTCCCGCAGGGTCTCCTCGACACCGATGCCCGGGTCGACGATGACGCACTCCTCCCCCGCGGCCGGGGCGAGGACGTAGCAGTTCGTGTCGAAGGCGGCGGCAGGAAAGGCGACGGTGAGCACGGCCCGCACTGTATCCGCGATCCCCCACCACCGCGGAGAGCCCGGTCGGTTAGCGTCGGCTGCCATGAGGGAGAGCACGGTCAGGCGTGACGCGTGGGGAGTCCCCCAGCTCTGGGCCCCGGACGTCATCGCCCTGTCCCGGTTGCAGGGGAAGGTCTGCGCGACGGACCGGGCCTGGCAGCTCGAGGTGCAGCGGTGGCGCTCCGAGGGCCGCCTGGCCGAGCACCTCGGACCCGCCTGGGTCGAGTGGGACACCTTCGCCCGACAGGTCCGGATCACGGACACGGCGCGCCGCTGCTTCGAGCGCCTCGACGTGGAGACCGCCCAGTGGGTCGCCGCGTACGCCGAGGGCGTGAGCGCCGGTCTCGTCGAGGGGCCCGGAGCGCCGGAGTTCGACGACGCAGGGGTGCGGGCCGGCCGCTGGGACCCCTGGACTCCCATCGCCGTCCTGCTGACCCAGCACGTGCTCTTCGGCACCCTGGGCGACAAGCTCTGGCGCGACCGCGTGCGTCGTGAGGCCCCCCGCGCGTGGGACCTGTTGTGCGGGCCGCGGCACCCGTCTGCCGCCGACTGGGACGGCGTGGCCGCGAGCGGCAGCAACGCCTGGGCCGTCGCCGCGAGCCGGACCACGACCTCCCACCCGTTCGTGGCGGGCGACCCCCACCGTTCGCTCGAGCTCCCGGGCGGCTACCTGCAGGTCCGCCTGGCGTGCCCCGAGTTCGACGTGGTCGGCATCGCCTTCGCCGGCGTGCCCGGCACACCACACTTCGCGCACGCCGGCGACGTGGCGTGGGGCATCACGAACGCGATGTCCGACTGCCACGACGTCTTCGAGGAGGAGCTGCGCCGCTCGGCCGATGGCATCGAGTCGCGGGAGGCAGACGGCTGGGCTCCCGCGGAGGCGCACCGCGAGGTCCTGCAGGTGCTCGGCGCCGACCCGGTCGAGGTGGAGGTCGTCGAGACTGCGCGCGGGCCGGTCGTGGTTGGCAGGGTGGGGTCGGGCCGGGCTCTCTCGGTGCGGATGGTCCCCCGCGTCCAGGGCGACGCCGGGCTGGCCGCCTCGCTCGCCCTGCTCCGCGCACGCTCCGCCCAGGACGTGCGGGCCGCCTGGCGCGGCTGGGTCGAACCGGTCAACGCCGTCGTCACCGCCGACCGGGCCGGGACGGTGCTGGAGTTCACGGCGGGGCTGGTGCCCGAGCGCGATGCCGCCAACCGCGAGGGACCGGTGCCCGGGTGGGACCCCCACCACACGTGGACCGGCTACCTCGACCATGCCGAGTCGGCCGTCAGCGACGTCGCGGTGCACGCGAACCACGCCACGCGGCATACCGCGCCGTTGGGCCGTGACTTCGCGAGCCCGGACCGCGCCCACCGCATCACCGACCTGTTGGCCGCCACGCCGAGTCTCGACGCGGACGACCTGCAACGGATCCACACCGACACCTTTCACGCGCCCGCCCACCGCATCCTGCCCCGGCTGGAGGAGCTCACAGGCCTGAGCGCGCCTGCGGCCGCGCTCCGGGGCGAGCTGCTGGCGTGGGACTGCCGGATGGATGCCGGCAGCGCCCTGGCCCACCGGTATGCCGTGCTGCGGGCTGCCCTGGTCGACTCCCTCTGTCGTCTGGACGCCTTCGACGGCCTGACGGCCGGATCGGGCCTGCCCGGGCTGTTCGACCCGTGGATGTCGCTGGCGCTGCGGGTGTCCGTCCGGCTCGAGTCGCTCCTCACCAACCCTCCCGAGGGCTTCGACGTCAGATCGGAGCTGGCCTCGGCCCTCGAGGCGGCTGCCGCCGCGCCCCAAGCCGTGTGGGGTGACCGGCACCGCCTGGTGCCGATCCGCATCGGACCGCCGGGCGAAGCACCGCCCGAGAGGGTCGGCGCCTCCGGCGACCGGGACTGCGTGTTCGCGACGTCGAGCCTCCCCGACTCCGACGACCGGTTCGTCCAGGCGCCGGCGGCGCGCTACGTCTGGGACCTTGCCGACCGGTCCGGCAGCCGGTGGGTGGTCCCGCACGGCACTGCCGGATCAGCCCGCTCGGCACACGCCGTCGACCAACGGTCCATGTGGCTGCAGGGCGAGCTCGCGTCCGTGCCCAACGACGACCTCACCGAGGGTCCCTGCCTAGACTGACGCGCGTGACCAGGGAACAGGAGCGCGCCAGGGCGCGCCGCCGTGCGGAGAAGTTCGACGCCAAGCAGGCCCTCAAGGAGCGCGAGGCGGCCCGCAACCGCCAGGTGGCCGTCGTGGTGGCGGCCGTGCTCGTGGTGGTGGCCGCGTTCGTCTTCCTGACCACGCAGCTGGGTGACGACACGAAGACCCCTGCCGCGGCACCCACGACCCCCAGCGCGACCAGCGCCACGACCGCCGCCGTCGAGAGCTGCACCGCTGCACCGGCTCCCCCGAAGCAGGTTCCCAAGGCCGCCAAGCCCGACCAGGCGACCGCTGCGGGCAAGACCTTCACGGCCGTCGTCACGACCAACTGCGGCGACATCACGCTCGAGCTCGATGGGGCCAAGGCGCCCCAGACGGTCGCCTCGTTCGTCGCGCTCGCCAGGGCCAGCTACTTCGCCGACTCGCCCTGCCACCGCGTCACCACCGAGGGCATCTTCGTGCTCCAGTGCGGTGACCCGCTCGGGGGCTCCGGCCCCGGGCCCGGCTACTCGTACGGCATCGAGAACGCCCCCAAGGACGGCACCTACCCCAAGGGCACCCTGGCGATGGCCCGCACCAGTGACCCGAACAGCAACGCCGACCAGTTCTTCCTGGTCTACAAGGACACCAAGCTCCCGACCGAGGGTGGCGGCTACTCCATCTTCGGCACGGTGACCAAGGGTATGGATATTGTCGAGAAGATCGCCGCAGCAGGTGTGAGTGGAGGTGCCACCGATGGCGCCCCTGCCGCGCCCATCAGCATCCTCAAGGTTGCTGTGACCGAGAAGAAGGCCTGACCGTGACCGAGCAGACTCCCCCGGCCGACACCACCGAGCCCGACGACAGCCAGGCCCCCACCACCGCCGCACCGCAGCCGGAAGGGACGGTGGAGCCCGAGCCCGAGGCGGCACCCGCGCCCGAGGCGGCACCCGAGCCCGAGGCGGCACCCGAGCCCGAGGCAGAGGCTGCACCCGAGCCCGAGCCTGAGCCGGCACCCGCGCCCGAGGCAGAGGCTGCACCCGAGGCAGAGGCGGCACCCGAGCCTGCACCTGAGGTCGAGGTCGAGGTCGCTCCCGAGGCCGCGCCCGAATCCGTCGCCACTGCCCCCGCAGCCGAGCCGGCCGCCAAGCCGGTGCCTCGCCCCACCCCGAAGCCCGGTCCCGTGCCGACGCCGGCCGCGGTCCGCAAGATCGCCCACGCGCAGCCTGCCGCCCTGACGGTCGCGGCTCCCCCCGGTCCGCCGTCGGAGACCTTCGGTCGGGTTGCCGAGGACGGCACCGTCTTCGTGCAGACCGGCGACGGTGAGCGCGAGGTCGGCGCCTACCCCGGCGCGACCGCCGAGGAGGCCCTGCACTACTTCGCCCGCAAGTACGACGAGCTCTACGCCACCGCGGAGCTGCTCCACCAGCGGCTGACGACCACCGAGCTCTCGTCCAAGGACGCGACCGAGGGTCTGGCCAAGCTGCGCGAGCACTGTGCCGAGGCCAACGTCGTGGGTGACCTCGCCATCCTGGATGGCAAGGTCGCCGAGATCGAGACCCTGGTGAAGGCGCGCAAGGAGACCGAGGCCGCCGAGCGCAGCGCCGCCCGGGCCGCCGCCGCCGTCGAGCGCGAGGCGATCGTGGCCGAGGCCGAGCAGATCGCCGGACAGCCCGAGAACAAGATCCAGTGGAAGAGCAGTGGCGCGCGGATGCGTGAGCTGCTCGACGAGTGGAAGAAGCACCAGCGCGGCGGGGCCCGCCTCGACCGCGAGACCGAGGGTGCGCTCTGGCAGCGGTTCAGCCAGGCCCGCAACTCCTTCGACAAGGCACGCCGCGTGCACTTCGCCCAGCTCGAGGGCACGCAGGCCGAGGCCAAGACCGCCAAGCAGGAGCTGGTCAAGGAGGCCGAGGCCCTGACCAGCAGCACCGACTGGGGCCAGACCGCCGGCGCCTTCAAGCGCCTGATGGACCGCTGGCGCCAGGCCGGTCGCGCCTCCCGCGCTGACGACGATGCGCTGTGGGAGCGGTTCAAGGCCGCCCAGGACGCCTTCTTCACGGCGAAGGACGAGATCTCGGCCAAGGAGGACGAGGAGTTCCGCGGCAACCTCGCCGTCAAGGAGGAGCTCCTCAAGGAGGGTCAGGCCATCCTGCCCGTCACCGACCTCGAGGCCGCCAAGGCGTCGCTGCGCACCCTGCAGGACAAGTGGGACGCGGCCGGCAAGGTGCCTCGGGGCGACGTCGACCGCATGGAGAAGGGGATGCGCCGCATCGAGCAGGCCGTCCGCGACGCGGACGACCAGCGCTGGAAGCAGTCGAACCCCGAGGTCGCGGCGCGCGCCCAGAGCATGGTCGACCAGCTCGAGGCGTCGGTCTCGTCGCTGCGTGACGACCTGGCCAAGGCACAGTCCTCGGGCAACGAGCGCAACGTCAAGGACGCCCAGGCCAAGCTCGACGCCCAGGAGCAGTGGCTCGAGCAGGCTCGCGGCAACCTCGACGAGTTCGGCGGCTGACCGACGGTCGCCGTCGGCGACCACGCGAAGGGCTACGCCTTGGCGGCGGTGGCCTTGGTGCCGGTGATCCGGTAGACGTCGAACACGCCGTCGATCTTGCGGACCGCCTTCATGACGTGCTCGAGGTGGCTCGGGTCGCCCATCTCAAAGGTGAACTTGCTGATGGCGACGCGGTCGCGCGACGTCTGCACCGACGCCGACAGGATGTTGACGTGCTGGTCGGACAGCACCCGCGTGACGTCGGACAGCAGGCGGTTGCGGTCGAGCGCCTCGACCTGGAGCTGCACGAGGAAGACCGACGCGGATGACGGCGCCCACTCCACCTCGATCATCCGATCCGGTTGCGAGAGAAGGGATTCGGCGTTCGTGCAGTCGGTGCGGTGGACGGAGACGCCGTTGCCCCGGGTGATGAAGCCCATGATCGGGTCGCCGGGGACAGGGGTGCAGCAGCGCGCGAGCTTGACCCACACGTCGGCCGTGCCGACCACGACGACACCCGGGTCGCCCGAGCGTCGGCGCATCGAACGGGTCGGGGTGGTCGCCTCGGCGAGATCCTCCGACGCGCCCTCCTCCCCACCGAGGGAGGCGACGAGCCGGCCCACCACGTGCTGGGCGGACACGTGGCCCTCGCCCACCGCGGCATACAGGGCATCGATGTCCTGGTAGCGCAGCTCGGAGGCGAGCCCGGTCAGGGTCTCGACCGTGAGCAACCGCTGGAGCGGGAGACCCTCCTTGCGCATGGCGCGGGCGATCGCGTCCTTGCCGGTCTCGATCGCCTCCTCGCGGCGCTCCTTCGAGAACCACTGCTTGATCTTGTTGCGAGCCCGGGGCGACTTGACGAAGGTGAGCCAGTCGCGGGACGGGCCGGCGCCGTCGGCCTTGGAGGTGAGGACCTCGACGACGTCGCCGTTCTCGAGCGTCGACTCGAGCGGGACGAGGCGGCCGTTGACGCGGCCACCGATGCAGTGGTGCCCGACCTCCGTGTGCACGGCATACGCGAAGTCGACGGGGGTCGCCCCGGCCGGGAGGGCCACGACCTCACCCTTGGGCGTGAAGACGTAGACCTCGCGGGCGTTGATCTCGAAGCGCAGCGAGTCGAGGAACTCCCCCGGGTCGGCGGTCTCCTTCTGCCAGTCGAGCAGCTGGCGCAGCCACGCCATGTCGTTGATCGGGCCGGTCTCGCCTTCCTTGGTGCCGGCGCTCGGCGCGGTGCCGTCCTCCTTGTACTTCCAGTGCGCGGCCACGCCGTACTCAGCCCTGCGGTGCATCGTGTGCGTGCGGATCTGGATCTCGACGGCCTTGCCCTCGGGTCCGATGACCGTCGTGTGCAGCGACTGGTACATGTTGAACTTCGGCATCGCGATGTAGTCCTTGAACCGCCCGGGCAGGGGGTTCCACCGCGCGTGCAGGGCACCGAGCGCCGCGTAGCAGTCGCGCACCGAGTCGACCAGGACGCGGACCGCGACGAGGTCGTAGATGTCCTCGAAGTCGCGGCCGCGCACGATCATCTTCTGGTAGACGGAGTAGTAGTGCTTCGGTCGCCCCGTGACCGTCGCCTTGATCTTGGCGCCCTTGAGGTCCTCGCTGACCTGCTCGCGCACCCCCGACAGGAACTCCTCACGCGCCGGAGCGCGCTCGGCCACGAGTCGCACGATCTCGTCGTAGACCTTCGGGTAGAGCGTCGCGAAGGACAGGTCCTCGAGCTCCCACTTGATGGTGTTCATGCCGAGCCGGTGGGCGAGCGGTGCGTAGATCTCGAGGGTCTCGCGGGCCTTGCGCTGGGCTGACTCGACCGAGACGTAGCGCCAGGTGCGGGCGTTGTGGAGGCGGTCGGCGAGCTTGATGACGAGCACGCGGATGTCGCGCGCCATGGCCACGACCATCTTGCGGACCGTCTCGGCCTGGGCGGCGTCGCCGTAGGTCACCTTGTCGAGCTTGGTGACGCCGTCGACGAGCATCGCCACCTCGCGCCCGAAGTCCTTCTCGAGCTGGGTCAGGCTGTATGCCGTGTCCTCCACCGTGTCGTGCAGCAGGGCGGCCGCCAGCGTGGCCGGCGTCATGCCGAGCTCGGCGAGGATCGTCGTGACCGCCAGCGGGTGGGTGATGTAGGCGTCACCGGACTTGCGCTGCTGGCCGCGGTGGGCCTCCTCGGCGACGACGTAGGCCCGCTCGATGACGGTCAGGTCGGCCTTGGGGTGGGTGGCCCGCACGGTCTGGAGCAACGGCTCGAGGACCGGGTTGGTCGGGCCCCCGCGACTGCCGAACCTGGCCAGTCGGGCGCGGACGCGGTTCGCCGAGGACGCGCCGGTGGGCACCGGCCCGGTGACGACGTCCTCAGTCATGTCGGAAGCCTACGTGACCACCACGGTCGAGTGGATCTCGCGTCCGGACAAGCGCTCGCGCCCGGACAGGAAGGCCAGCTCGACCAGGGTCTCGAACGCGACGACCTCGGCCCCGGCCTGGTCGAGCAGCTGGCAGGCCGCCGCCGCGGTGCCGCCGGTGGCCAGGACGTCGTCCACCACCAGCACCCGCTCGCCGCCGACGAAGGCGTCCTGGTGGATCTCGATGGTGGCCGAGCCGTACTCGAGGTCGTAGGTCAGACCGCGCACCGCCCCCGGGAGCTTGCCCGCCTTGCGGACCGGCACGAACCCGATGCCGAGCTCGTGCGCCAGGGCTGCCCCGAAGATGAAGCCGCGGGCTTCGATGCCGACGACCACGTCGATGCTGCCGCGCCGGCGGTCGGCCATGTCGCGGATGATGTCGCCGAAGACCCCGCCGTCGGCGAGCACGGGAGTGACGTCCTTGAACAGGATCCCCGGGGTCGGGAAGTCCGGGATGTCACGCAGCCGCGCGGTGACCCGGGCGGCGAGCGACTCGCTCATCGTCCGGTCCACCGACGCGACGGCTGGCTCATCGACGTGCTGCTGTTCACCGACGTGACTTGGGCGGACGCTTGGGCTGGTTGCGCGGACCACTGGTCGCGTACTTGTGGGTCTCGCGGACAGCACTGGTGCGCGCCGCCGACGGGACCGGCTCGCGGCCGTCCTCGGACAGCTCCTCCGCATCGGGCTCGTGCGGGACCGGGGCAGCGTCCGAGGAGGAGATCACCCCACCGTGGCGGGCCTGGTAGCGGGTGGCCTTCTTGTCGAGCTCGACGACAGCCGGCTCCTTCATGCGCAGGTGCACCAGGAGCGGGGTGGCGATGAAGATCGACGAGTACGCACCCACGGCGATACCGACGAACAGCGCCAGCGCGAGGTCGAGCAGCGTGCCGGGGCCGAGGAAGAGGAACCCGATCACCAGGATCGACGCGATCGGCAGCAGGGCCACGATGGTCGTGTTGATCGAGCGCACGAGGGTCTGGTTGACCGCGAGGTTTGCCGCCTGCGAGTAGGTCATCCGGCCATTGCCGAGCGCCTCGGTGGTGTTCTCGCGCACCTTGTCGAACACGACGACCGTGTCGTAGAGCGAGTAGCCGAGGATCGTCAGGAAGCCGATCATCGTGGCCGGCGAGACCTCGAACCCGGCCAACGCGTAGATGCCCACGGTGATGAACAGGTCGTGGAGCAGCGCGACGAGTCCGGCGACGGCCATCTTCCAGGTGCGGAAGTAGAGGGCCATCACCAGCGAGACGAGCGCGAGGAAGACCGCCAGCGCCTGCAGGGCCTTCTGGCTGACCGAGGCTCCCCACGAGGGACCGACGAAGGAGGCCGACACGTCGGTCACGTCGGTCTTGAACTCGTCGGCGAGCGCGGACTGGACCGAGCGGATCCCCGACTCGTCGAGCTTCTCGGTCTGCACCCGGATGGTGCCGGAGCCGACCTTGGTCACCTCGGCAGCACCGGCGTTCGGCACGGTGGCCACGGCGTCCTTGGCCCTGGTCTCGTAGTCCTGGCTGGCGGTGACCTTCGAGACCCGGAACTCCGAGCCCCCTCGGAACTCGAGGCTCAGGTTCAGCCCGTGCCAGACGAGGCCGATGATGGCGATGAGGAAGAAGACGCCGGAGAGGGCGTACCAGCGCTTGTAGCGGCCGACGAAGTCGACCGACCGCTTGCCGGTGTAGAGGTCGTTGCCCAGTGCGGCGAAGTTGATCACAGCGCGCTCCCGTCGCTCGCGGTCCGTGCGGTGGTGGGCATCGCGACCCGTCCGCGCCCGGCATACCGGGGCTTGTGGGCCTTGGCGCCAAGGCGCTCGGGGTCGAGTCCCGACCACTTGTGTCCGCCGCCGAAGAACTTCGTGCCCGACAGCAGGGCCACGAGCGGGTGGGTGAAGAAGACCACGATGAGCAGGTCGATCAGCGTCGTGAGGCCGAGCGTGAACGCGAACCCGCGCACGTTGGACGACGCCAGCAGGTAGAGCACGAAGGCGGCGAGGAAGTTCACGCCGTCAGCGGCCAGGATCGTGCGCCGGGCGCGACGCCAACCGGTGTCCACGGCCGCTCGCAGCGGCCGTCCTTCTCGCACTTCGTCTCGGATCCGTTCGAAGTAGACGATGAACGAGTCGGCTGTCACACCGATGGCCACGATCAGGCCGGTCACCCCGGCCATGTCGAGCCGGAAGTTGTGCGACCACCCCAACAACGCGATCGCGACGTACGTCAGCATGGCGGCGATGACGATCGACAACACCGTGACGAGGCCGAGGGCGCGGTACTGCGCGAGGGAGTAGAGGAACACCAGGGCGAAGCCGATGATGCCGGCGATCAGGCCCATGCGGAGCTGCTCGCTCCCGAGCGTCGGGCTGATCTGGTCGCGCGTCTGCAGCGTGAAGGACAACGGCAGGGCGCCGAACTTCAGCTGGCTGGCGAGGTCGCGTGCCGACTCGATGGTGAACGAGCCCGAGATGCTGGCGCGGCCGTCGAGGATGGCTGCCTCGAAGTAGGGGGCGACGATGACGCGCGAGTCGAGGGTGGCGGCCATCTGGTTGCGCGGCGACTCCAGCGAGACCATCCGCCGGCTCGCCTCGCCGTAGGCCTTGGTGCCCGACGACTTGAAGGTCAGGCTGATCTCGACGGTGCTCGACGGCTGGCCATTGGACAGCGGGCGGTAGCCAGCTGCTGCGTCCTTGATCTGGTCACCGTTGACGACGACCGGGCCGAGCACGTACTTCTCCGCCCCGTCGTCACTGCAGGTCACCAAGGGCTTCGCGGGGTCGTCGACGATCTTGTCGGTGACTCCCGGCACGGAGCAGTCGAGCGCCTGGTAGGCCTTCGCCACGTCGTCGGTGATCCAGGCCAGGTCGCTGGCGTTGGCCGGCTTGGACGACGAGCCGGTCGGAGCGGTGGTGGCGGTGCCGGTCGCGGTTCCGGTGGCGCTCCCGGTGGGTTCGGTGGTGCTCTTGACGAACGCACCGGGCACTCCTGAGCCGGCCGTGGTGGCCGTGCCCGTCGCCTTGGGCACAGTGGCGGTGCCGGTGGCCGTCCCCGTCGCGGTGCCGGTCGCGGTCCCCGTCGCGGTGCCGGTGGCCGTGCCGGTCGGCGTCGGCTGGTTCACCCCGGGGGCCGTGGCCAGCACCGGGCGGAAGCGCATCTGCGACGACTTCCGGATCGCATCCTCGGTGGTCTTGTCGGGCGTGCCCGGCATGCTGACGACGATGTCCTCGCTGTTGCGCGTGGTCACCTCCGCCCCGGCCACCCCGTTGGCGTCGACGCGCTGCACGATGATGTCGCGGGCCTGGGTCAGCTGCTCGTTGGTGACCTTGCTCGACCCGACGAGCACCGGCTTGAGCACGAGCTGCGTGCCGCCCTCGAGGTCGAGGCCGAGCTTGGGCTTCCAGTGGGCGTCACCCCAGGTGGTGACGGAGAACAGCAGCCCGTAGAGGGCCAGGGTGACGGCCGCCAGCGCTGACAGGACCTTCAGCGGCTTGCGGTTGTGCGGGTTGATTGCCACGTGCAGGGACCTCTACTCGGTGGTGCCGGGTGCAACCGGGCCGGTCGGCGCTGTCTTGGTGCCGATGGCTCGCCGGTCGAAACGGACGGTGACCCCGGGGCTGATCTCCAGGGTGGCGGTCTTGTCGTCGAGGGACTTGATGGTGCCGAACAGGCCCGATGTCGTGCAGACCTCGTCGCCGACGACCAGCGCCGCCTGCAGGGTCTGGACCTCACGCTGGCGGCGCCGCTGGCTGAACACCATGAAGACGATCAGCAGGACGGGCAGCGCGAAGATCAGCAGGCTGGCCACGGGCGACCCGCCGCCAGAAGCCGTGACCGCCGTCAGCGTGGCCGGCATGCCTAACGTCATGGAGCAGTCCCTTCGGGTTGGGGCAGGCGGTGTGCGGCGCCACGCAGTCGGGCACACGCAAGTCCCCGACTCCAGCCGGGGGACCGCCCGAGTGTAGGTGACGCACGGCATACCGACCAACGTGCCCCACCGTGGCTGCGTTCCAATTGTGACCTTTGGCGGTGGTCAGCTCCCGAAGCGGCCCTCACCGGTGTCGAGCGGGAGGCTCGGCTGGGCGACGTGCCCGGCCGGTGGCGTGAGCCCGAGGTGCTCCCAGGCCAGCGCGGTGGCGGCGCGGCCGCGTGGGGTGCGGGTGATGAAGCCCTCGCGGACGAGGAACGGCTCGGCGACCGTCTCGACGGTGTCGGCCTCCTCCCCCACCCCGACGGCCAGGGTCGACAGCCCCACCGGGCCACCGCCGAACCGGCGGCAGAGCGAGTCGAGCACGGCCCGGTCAAGGCGGTCGAGGCCACGGTCGTCCACGTCGAAGAGGGCGAGGGCCGCATGGGCTGCCTCCAGGTCGACGACCTGGCGCCCGTGCACCTGCGCCCAGTCGCGCACACGGCGCAGCAGGCGGTTGGCGATGCGTGGTGTGCCCCGGGACCGACGGGCGATCTCGGTGATGCCGTCGGTGTCGGCCGACACCTCGAGCAACCGGGCCGAGCGCTCGAGGATCGTGACCAGGTCGTCGGCCGCGTAGAAGTCGAGGTGGCCGGTGAACCCGAAGCGGTCGCGCAGCGGGGCGGGCAGCAGGCCGGCACGGGTGGTGGCCCCCACGACGGTGAAGGCCGGGAGCTCGAGCGGGATCGCGGTGGCCCCCGGTCCCTTGCCGACGATCACGTCGACGCGGAAGTCCTCCATCGCGAGGTAGAGCATCTCCTCGGCCGAGCGCGACATCCGGTGGATCTCGTCGAGGAAGAGCACCTCGCCCTCCATCAGCGAGGAGAGCACCGCGGCCAGGTCGCCAGCGTGCTGGATCGCCGGGCCGCTGGTGATGCGGATGGGGCGCTCCAGCTCGGTGCCGATCAGCATGGCCAGGGTGGTCTTGCCCAGCCCGGGCGGTCCGGACAGGAGCACGTGGTCGGGCGGGGTCCCGCGTCGCCGGGCTGCCTCGAGCACCAGGGAGAGCTGGTCGCGCACGCGCGTCTGTCCGGTGAACTCGCTCAGCCGACGGGGGCGCAGGGCCGCCTCGACGGTGCGCTCGTCGGCCTCGCTGTCGGCGTCGACCACCCGCGACGTGGCGTCGATCGACGAGTCCTCGAACATCTCGGAGGAGAAGCCATCCGCCATGGCCTAGCGCCCCAGCTCGCGGAGTGCGGCGCGGAGCATCGCCGAGACGTCGGCCCCCGCGGGCGCGGCCTCGGCGGCACGGGACACCGCGTCATCGGCCTGCTTCGCGGAGTAGCCGAGCCCGACGAGGGCCTCGGCCACCTGGTCGCGCCACGCAGCGGTCGGGCTGGTCGGAGCCGCGGTCGCGCCGCCGGCCGCACCGGACGGCATGGCGAGCTTGTCGCGCAGCTCGAGCACGATGCGCTCGGCGCCCTTCTTGCCGATGCCCGGCACCTTGGTGAGCGTCGCGAGGTCGGAGCTGGTGACGGCGGCGCGCAGCCGGTCGGGCGCGAGCACGGAGAGCATGGCGAGGGCGATCCGGGGACCGACGCCGGACACGGTCTGCACCTGCTCGAAGATGTCGCGCTCGTCGTCGGAGCCGAAGGCGTAGAGGGTCAGCGAGTCCTCGCGCACCACCAGCGTGGTGGCGAGCAGCGCCTCGTGGCCGAGGTGCAGCGCCGATGCGGTCGCGGGGGTGGTGTGCAGGAGCATGCCCACTCCCCCGACCTCGACGACCACGCGGTCGAGGCCCACGTGACGCACCGCGCCACGGACGCTGGCGATCACCGGGCCACCGCGGCCCGAAGCCTGGCCTGCTCGACGCGGGCCGCTTCGTGCAGGCGGCTGGACGCGGCGCCCTGCCACAGGTGGCAGATCGCGATGGCGAGGGCGTCGGCCGCATCGGCCGGCTTGGGCGCCGACTCCATCCGCAGGATGCGGGTGACCATCGCCGTGACCTGCGCCTTGTCAGCACGGCCGGACCCGGTGACCGCGGCCTTCACCGACGTGGGCGTGTGCAGCTCGACCGGCAGCCCCCGTCGGGCGGCGGCGAGCAACGGGATGGCCGAGGCCTGCATGGTGTGCATGACGCTGGCGACATTGACGTCGGCGAACACCTGCTCGACGGCGATCGCATCGGGCTGGAACCGGTCGAGCCAGGTGTCGAGCTCGGTCTGCAGGTAGAGCAGCCGCTGCGCAGTGGGCTCGGTGGCAGGCGAACGCACGACGCCGACGGCCACGAGCCGGACCTGCCGGCCACGCCCTCCCTCGACCACTCCGATGCCACACCGGGTCAGTCCGGGATCGACACCGAGTACGCGCACGACAGCTGCTCCCTCACGTCCGAATCCGTCTTTTCCGAACACATGTTCGGGTTGAACGCTACACACCGGGTCGCACGATCGAGCGGAGCAACACGCCTCTACTCGTCGTCGTCCTCGATCTCGGCGAGCACGTCGTCGCTGATGTCGCCGTTGGCGAAGACGTCCTGCACGTCGTCCGAGTCCTCCAGGGCCTCGATGACGCGGATCATCTTGCGGGCACCGTCGGCGTCGAGCGGCACCTTGAGGTTCGGGACCCACGACGCCTCGGCCGAGTCGTAGTCGATCCCGGCGTCCTGGACGGCCTTGCGGACGGCCACGAAGTCGGTCGCCTCGGAGATGATCTCGTAGGAGTCACCGAGGTCGTTGACCTCGTCGGCGCCGGCCTCGAGCACCACCTCGAGGATGTCGTCCTCGGTCTTGTCGCCCTTGGGGACGATGACGACGCCCTTGCGGTCGAAGACGTAGGACACCGAACCGGGGTCGGCCAGCTGGCCGCCGTTGCGGGTCAGGGCGGTGCGCACCTCGGCGGCCGCGCGGTTGCGGTTGTCGGTCAGGCACTCGATGAGGACGGCCACGCCACCCGGCGCGTAGCCCTCGTAGGTGATGGTCTCCCAGTCGGAGCCGCCCGCCGTCGCACCGGACCCGCGCTTGACCGCGTTGTCGATGTTGCTGTTGGGCACCGAGGTCTTCTTGGCCTTCTGGATGGCGTCGTAGAGCGTCGGGTTGCCGGTGGGGTCACCGCCACCGGTGCGCGCGGCGACCTCGATGTTCTTGATGAGCTTGGCGAAGAGCTTGCCCCGCTTCGCGTCGATGGCAGCCTTCTTGTGCTTCGTGGTTGCCCATTTGCTGTGGCCGCTCATGCCTTGCCTCTCACGATCTCGACGAACAACTGGTGGAACCGGTGGTCACCGGTCACTTCCGGGTGGAAGGAGGTGGCCATCAGCGACCCCTGACGAACGGCGACGATCCTACCTGCGGCGGGCCCGTCCTCGACGCGGGCCAGCACGTCGACGCCCTCCCCCACGTCCTCGACCCAGGGCGCCCGGATGAAGACGGCCCGCATGGGGGCGCCACCGATGGCCCGGATGTGCAGGTCCTCCTCGAAGGAGTCGACCTGCCGCCCGAATGCGTTGCGCCGCACCGTGATGTCCAGGCCCCCGAGGGTCTGCTGGTCGGGACGCGCGTCGGCGATGCGGTCGGCGAGCATGATCATGCCCGCGCACGACCCGTAGGCCGGCATTCCGGCTCGAATCCGCTCACGCAGCGGGTCGCGCAGCTCGAAGGCCCGGACCAGCTTGTCCATGGTGGTCGACTCGCCGCCCGGGATGATGAGGGCATCGACCCCGTCGAGCTCGGTCGTGCGGCGCACGGTGGTGGCGTGCGCGCCCGCCTGCTGCACGGCATACAGGTGCTCGCGCACGTCACCCTGGACGGCGAGCACTCCGATGGTGGGCTGGTCGGTCACGCCCGGAATGCTACGGGCGGGTGGACCGCCGCCACGCCCCGCCCTGCCCCCGACCTACAGTGGCGCCATGAACGAGGTGGTGGTGCGCGAGCGCACCGGGGACGACATCCCGGCCCTGGCAGAGGTGTTGGCCGCCCAGCAGCCGCACTCCGGGTACCCGCAGAACTGGCCACTGCCCTACCCGGTCGGGTCGTTCATCGCCCGGGCCGACGAGGATGCCGCGTGGGTCGCCGAGCTCGGTGACCAGGTGGTCGGCCACGTGGCCGTGTCGCGGGTCGCGCCCGGGCTGGAGGCCGACCTGTGGACCGCCGGGGCCGGGCGTCCACGCGAGGAGCTCGCCGCGGTCGCCGTCCTGTTCGTCGACCACACGGTGGTGGGCCGGGGCATCGGCAGGTCGCTGCTCGCGACGGCGGTGGACGCCATCCGGCGGTCGGGACGAACCCCTGTGCTGGACGTCGTGCAGGAGACCGCGTCGGCCGTCGAGCTCTACCGTCGCACCGGGTGGCAGGTGGTCGGCGAGGGCCGACCCCGGTGGCTTCCCGACGACCACCTGCCGGTGCTGTTCATGGTGCTGCCTGACCCTGCGGACGGCTGAACTGAGACGAGTGCCGGCCGGCCCTGACATCGACCCGCCAGGCCCCTATAGGTTTCGGGCATGACCGACCTCGCCGCCCGCGCCCGCGACCTCGACGCGCAGCACTCCGCCACCGACCGACGCAGCGCCTTCCGCATCCCCGAAGGCGTCATCTACCTCGACGGCAACTCGCTCGGGGCCATGTCGCTCGAGGCCGAGCGCACCGCTGCGGACGTGGTCGCCCGGCAGTGGGGCGAGCAGCTCATCCGCGCCTGGAACGAGTCCGACTGGTGGGGCGCGCCCGAGCGGGTCGGGGACCGCATCGGCTCGCTGGTGGGTGCCGCCCCCGGGCAGGTCGTCGTCACCGACTCGACCTCGGTCAACCTCTTCAAGACCATCGTCGCCGCGTCACGCATGCGTCCGGGACGCAGCACCGTGCTGACCGACCCCGACTCGTTCCCGACCGACGTCTACATCGCCCGCTCGGCCTGCGACCTGCTCGGCCTGACCCTGGAGCTCGTGCCGACTCCGGAGGCACCCGCCCGCATCGCCGAGCTCGGTGAGTCGCTGGCCCTGGCTGCCTACTCGCAGGTCGACTACCGCACCGGGGAGCAGTGGGACCTGCCCGCGCTGACCCGGGCCGCACAGGACGTGGGCGCGCTGGTCTGCTGGGACCTGTGCCACTCCGCGGGCGCCATGCCGGTGGGGCTCGACGAGGGCGGGGCCGACCTGGCGGTCGGTTGCGGCTACAAGTACCTCAGCGGTGGCCCGGGCGCGCCGGCGTTCATCTACGTCCGGCGCGAGCACCTGGCCGCGTTCGACAACCCGCTGTCGGGCTGGCAGGGCCACGCCAACCCCTTCGGCATGTCCACCGACTACGACCCCGCGGCCAGCATCACCCGGGCCAGGGTCGGCACCGCTCCCCTGCTCAGCCTGCTCACCCTGGAAGGTGCGCTCACGGCATACGACGGGCTCTCGATCGAGGACGTGCGGGCGCGGTCGCTGTCGCTGACCGGGCTGTTCATCGAGGCGCTCGACAGCCTCGGCGTCGACCTGCCCCTCGCCACTCCGCGCGACGAGGCACGTCGCGGCTCACAGGTGAGCCTGCGGCACCCCGAGGCGTATGCCGTGGTGCAGGCGCTCATCGCCCGAGGCGTCATCGGCGACTTCCGTGAGGTGGACATCGTGCGCCTGGGATTCAGCCCGCTCTACCTCTCGCACGCCGACGTGGTCGCCGCGGCCGAGCACGTCGCGGCGGTGCTGGACGGTCGCGAGTTCGAGCGCGACGAGTTCCGCGCCCGCAGCACCGTCACCTGAGCGCCGGTAGGCCTCACCTCCGACCTCCGGGCCTCCCCTTTATCGGGTTCTGGGACAAAGTTGCCCTTCACCCGACTTCGCAAGTCGGGTGAAGGGCAACCTTGCTGCTAAACCCGATAAAGGGGTGGGTCGGCTACCAGCCGCGCTCGGCGAGCCGGTGCGGCTCCGGGATCTCGTCGACGTTGAGGCCGACCATGGCCTCGCCGAGACCGCGCGAGACCTTGGCGATCACGTCGGGGTCGTCGAAGAAGGTCGTCGCCTTGACGATGGCCTCAGCGCGCTGGGCCGGGTTGCCGGACTTGAAGATGCCGGAGCCGACGAAGACACCCTCGGCGCCGAGCTGCATCATCATCGCCGCGTCGGCCGGGGTCGCGATGCCACCGGCGGTGAACC
>NZ_JBFULM010000005.1:0-336353 GCF_054049895.1 Pedococcus sp. P5_B7 | reverse complement strand
GTGTGGGGTGGGCCCGCTGGGCAGGTCCCACCCCACACCTCTCCTATCCGTTGTTGAGGCTGACGTTGCCGAAGTGCTCGACGAACACCGGGTTGGGCACGTAGCCCTTGATGCGCGTTGAGGCGGCCACGACCGAGGAGCCGTGCACGAACGGCACCACTGGGTTGTCGTTGTAGACGATTTCCTGCACCTGTTTCCAGGCCGCGTCTTGCTCGGCGACCGGGGCCGTTTCCGCGGTGGTCAGGGCTGTGTTGAACTTGTCGCTGGCGTAGGCGTAACGCGGGTTTGGCTTTCCGCCGACGTAGCCGAAGGCGCCGCCGTAGAAGTTGTCGGCTGTGCCGTAGTCGCAGCTCCAGCCGAGCAGGAACATCGCGTACTTCGACGTTTGAGAGTCCGACAGGTAGGAGGTCCAGGTCGCGCTCTTGGGAGTGATGGCGAACCCGACGGCTTCCAGATCTGCGGTGATTGCCTGGAAGATCCCCTGGGAGTCGGGCAGCCAGGGACGCGTCATGTCGGTTGGGTACCAGAAGTCGACCTTCGGGTGGGGAACGCCCGCCTGGGCGAGGAGCGACTTGGCGAGCCCGGGGTTGTAGTCGGGGTTCTTCAAAGACGAGTCGTAGTGCGGGATGGATTCGGGCATGAGCAGCCATGCCGGCTTGCCGAATTCACCGTAGAACCGCTTGACGAGGGCGTCCTTGTTGATGGCGTGGGCGACGGCCTCCCGTACACGAGGGTCGTTGAAGGGCGGCTGATTGCTCTTGAAGGAGACGTACCCGGAGTTGCAGGACGCGCGGGGCAGCAGCTGCAGGTTGCCCGCCGAGGTGACCGACTTGGAGTCGGCCGGGCTGATCGCGTCTGCGGCGTCGACGTCGCCGGCGATGGCCGCGTTGAGCCGGGCTGCGCTGTCGGGGATTGCCTTGAAGACCAGGCGTCCGAGCTTTGCGGGCGTGCCCCAGTAGTCGCCATTGCGGACGAGCTCGACTCGGTCACCGTGGACCCAGGAGTCGAAGCGGAACGGACCGGTGCCGACCGGGTGCGCGTTGGCGAACTCGCTGGACTTGCTGCTTGCATCATCGGCGTTGTACTTCTTCAGTGCCGTGGGGCTGCCGATGCCGAAGACCGGGACGGTCAAAGCGATGGGCAGGTCGGGCCGGGGCTCGCTCAGCCGTACGACGACCGTGGTTGCGTCGGTGGCCTCGACCGACTTCACGATGGAGGCGTCGCCGAAGCCGCCGAAGATGGTTCCGATGAGCTCGGCGCGTCCCTGGAGTGCCTCGGGGAAGTTCTTCCAGCGCTCGAAGTTGGTCACCACGGCGTCGGCGTTGAAGTCGGTGCCGTCCTGGAACTTGACGTCCTTCTGGAGGGTGAAGGTCCACTCCGTGCCGGTCGTGTTTGGGGTCCATTTGCTGGCAAGGCCAGGTACGACGTCGGAGGTGGCGCCAGGCGCCAGGGTAGTAAGGGTCTCGAAGATCTGGGCGTTGATGCGGTAAGAGTCGCTGTCAAAGACCAAGGCCGGGTCGAGGCCCACGGGCTCGGCGACGGTGGCGTAGCGCAGCGTGCCCCCGTCAGCGCTCTGGTCGGAGGTCGCGCCGGCTGCGCAGCCGGACGTCAGGAGTGCGAGCGCGGCCGCGACGGCCACACCGATCCTGAGCTTGTGAGGTGCTCGGTCTTTCACGTGAACTGCCCTTCTGAGATGTCTGCTGCTTCGGGGAAGTGGTGTCAGTAGGTGTGGATCCTGAAGTGACCAGAGATCGAATTTTTGGCTGGTCTCGGCGCCGGATCAGTTAGTGGGCATCAAGGTGCGGGAGGCGCGCGCCCCTGGAGGCTGCTCGCACTGGGGCTTCTCGTGTCGGGTCAGGTGTTCATCGCGTTCACCCGCCTCCTCAATCCGGGATGAGCGAGATACCGCTCACTCCATTGATGGAGGACACGTCGGCGGCGACCTGGTGAGCGTGGGTCCCGGCGGGCACGGTGAGCCGAAGATTCACCCGGCGAAGAGAGATGGTGGAGTCGTCAGCGAGGTCGATGCCGTGGACCCGGATGCCGCTGCGCTTGACGGCGTCAAGAATCGGGCCCAGCGTTCCGGCCCCCATCAGGTACTCGACCTCAAGCTGAAGGTGTTCCCAGCGGCCCTGGCCTATCCGGACGTACCGGATGCCGACCAGGACAGTCAGGACGAAGGCGGTGCCGATTGCCACCTCCCAGTAGGCCCCCCCAGCCGCGGCAACGCCGCATGCCGCCGACAACCACACGGTCGAGGCTGTTGTAAGGCCGCGGATCGATCCGCGGTCGCGGAGGATGGCGCCGGCGCCGATGAACCCGATTCCTGAGGCGACCTGGGCGGCAATGCGGGCGGGATCGATGTTGGGGCCCTTGCTGACGTCGGTGAAGCCGTAAGCCCCTGTGAGGGTGAACATGGCTGCACCGATGGCGACCAGCACGTGGGTGCGCATGCCGGCGGGGTGGCCTGTGATCTCCCGCTCCAAGCCGACGGCGAGCCCGGCGAGGAGCGCGACTCCTAACCGCAGGGCGATCTCAAGCGGTTCCATGACGCTCCAGGAGACGTGCGGTCAGGTGGTCGATTGCGATTCGCTGTGCGCCGATGAGCGCGGCGCTCCCGCCGAGCTCACCGGCGGCGACCAAGGCGCGCAGGGGTTGGTCGTCGAGAAGGGAGCGGACGCGATCGATGACACGGCTCGAGGCGCCTACGGTGCCGCCGAGTACGTGGATCTCTGGGTCGATCACGCTCTGCACGGCCATGACGACGCGTGCCACCACGTGGGCGGCCTGTTCGACGTGGGTCTGCGCGACGTGGTCGCCGTGGCGCTTGAACTCTTCGGCGATCGCGCGGAAATCGCTGGCCTCGATCCGGGACCCGAGGCGTTCTGCTGGCATGAAGCCGGTCTCGCCGGCGCGCCCGGTCGGGCCTTCGAACAGCTCGCCGTTGACCACCAAACCCATGCCGATGCCGACTCCGAAGTGGTGTCCGACGTAGGTGGAGCGGCCACGGGCGGCACCGGAGAATCCTTCGGCGAGCGTGGCGCAGTTGGCGTCGTTGACCAGCAGCACCTCGCACTCAAATAGCTCATGCGCTCGAGCTGCGAAGTCCACCTGGTCCAGGGCTGGGGTGTTGGTCGCCAGCTGGACCTTCCCGTCGACCGGGATCCCGGGGACAGCGATCGCCACGACACTCGGTCGAGCCCGGGTGAGCCTCCGAGACACCTGCCCGCTGAGGTCCGAGAGCAGGTCAAGCAGGGCCGTGGGATTGTCCGGGGTAGGTCGCTGCACGAAGTCGTCATCCACCCGGGGAGACAGTGAAGCCAGTCCAACGCGTACCCGTGAGGCGCTGATGCTGATGGCAAGCGCCGATCCTGCCCGCGCGTCAAGGGAGAACTTCGGCGGGGCAGAAGCGACCGTCGTCCGGCTCACGACCTTGTCGTCGCAGAACCGGTCAATGATGGCGTTCACGGTCGGCTTCGACAGCCTGGTCAGCCGGCTCAGCTCCACCCGGGTCAAGGACGAGCCGTCCAGGAGCGCCGTCAGCACGGCATGCTCATTGCGTACGCGAACGATGTCGTGTCGGCGGGCGTGGCCAGAGGTGTCAAGCGCCATGCGTAAATACTATTGACGACGTCGGACAGCCGTCAATAGTATTTACGCACCGTTAACGAAGGAGTCACGTGAACACCATCTTCGGCAGGGGACTGCTCCCCGAGCTCGGCAAGATCCTCAACCGACCGACCGCGGTCGTCACCATGGACGACCTGCGCCCCCTTGTGGAGGAGCAGATCGGCGCCGACGGCTTCCCGATCATCCAGGCCGGGCTCAACCGCGAGTACCTGGAGGAGACGGTGGCCAGTCATCAGCACCTGAAGTCCATCGTCGGTGTTGGTGGCGGCCAGGCGCTCGACGCGGCGAAGTACCTCGCCGGGCGCCTGAACATCCCGTTCTTCCAGGTGCCGACCGCCCTGAGCGTCAATGCGGCGTGGGGTCACCGCTCGGCAGTGCGGATCGACGGTGTCGTGCAGTATGTCGGCTGGGCCAAACCCGAAGCCATCTTCGTGGACTTCGACATCGTCCGGTCAGCCCCGGCGTTGCTGAACTGGTCAGGCGCAGCCGACGTGCTCTGCTATCACACGGCGCTGTGGGACTGGCGCTTTGCGCAGGAGTCCGGCAACGCGGAGCAGCGCTGGCCGTTCGACCCGGACCTGGCGGAGAAGTCGCGTGAAGCAATGCAGAGGATCGTCGACAACGTCGACAGCATCCGTGACCTCACCGACGAGGGCATCCGTGCGCTCGTGGACAGTCTGCAGTACGGCGGAATGGCCTTCGCGAACGCGGGCTGGAACCCCCGACACATCGAGGGTGCCGACCACTTCGTGTTCTACGCACTCGAGTACGTCACCGGGAGGTCATTCCTCCACGGGCAGGCGGTCGGCTTGGGCATCCTCATCGCCAGCGCCCTGCAGGGCAACGACCCGGACTGGATCCGAGGAGTGATTGACCGACTCGGCGTGCCGTACCGTCCCGCCGACATGGGCGTTACCTGGGATGACGTCAACCGCGCCTTCGACGCCGTCCCGGAGGTCATCAAGAAGTCGAAACTGTGGTACACCGTGCTGTCCGAACGAGAGCTCACCCCAGCTTTCCGAAATGCGGTGCAGTCCTGGATCGAGGCACCCGCTGGAACGGCCTGGACGCCCGTAAATGACTGACACTCCACCAATCCGCGGGCTCGCGGTCGGAATCGACATCGGCGGCACCAAGATCGAGATCATGGTGGCGGACCAAAGCGGAACCGTCAGGGGGCGTTCCCGCATCCCCACAGAAGCAGCGGACGGCGCCCTTTCGGTGGTCCAACGCGCGGCTATTGCAGCCAACGCGCTCATCACCGAAGCCGACCTCGATGGTCACCGACGACGTCTCTCCTGCGTCATCGGGATACCCGGAATCCAGACCCACGGCCGCGTGGCCATGTCACCGAACATCCCCGGATGGGAAGAGGTCCGGATCGATGACGAGGTCGCCGCGATCCTTGCGACCACCACGATCACGGTCGAAAACGACGTCAACCTTTCGACCCTCGCGGAGCTCACGAACGGCGCACTGCACGGCGTCTCCGACGGCGTCTATCTAAGCCTCGGCACCGGTGTGGCTGCGGGCATCGTCGTGAACGGCCACCTCGTACGCGGTCATAATGGTGCCGCCGGCGAAGTCGGCTACCTGCCGGTCGCCGCAGGCCACGGGACACTGGTCGAACACGTCATCGGAGGGCGGGCGATCGAGGAGCGCGCTGCCCGCGAGTACGGTCTTGAAGGCGTTCGGGCAGTGGACCTCCTCCTCGCCACGACCGGACCACAGTCGGGGCTCGCAGCCGAGATCCGCGAGCAGGTCGCGCACACAGTGAGCCAGCTCTCGATCATCCTCAACCCCAGCGTCATCGCACTCGGCGGGGGCCTGATGCACGCAGCTCCAACCCTCCTGCCTGCCATCGAGTCCGCCATCTCCGGGCAGTCCTTCCCCCCACAGCTCCGGCAGGCCATGTACGTCTACGACGCGTCAGTCCACGGTGCCCTCTTCGCTGCGCACGCGGTCCTCAATGATGTCCCCGCCCTGTCCGAGGAAGAAGGCGTGGCCCGATGAGGCTAATCGTGTGCGGGCAACGACGTGACGTCGCCCAGACCGCTGGCCAACTCCTGGAGGCCGCCATCGACGCCAACCCCGAACTGCGCCTCGGATTGGCCACTGGCGCTTCACCGGAGGCGACATATCAAGTCGTGGCGCGGATCAGCGACATCGCCGCCCGTGCACGTCACCTGCGTGTGTTCGCCTTGGATGAATACCTCGGACTCCCACCATCCAGCGAGCTCACTTACGCGAACTACCTCGCCCGTCACGTCAGTCATCCCTGGGGCCTTCAACCAGACCAGGTCCTCCTCCCCAATGCGTGGACCCACGATCACAACCAGTCAGCCGAAAACTACGAAGAACAAATCCACCAGGCCGGCGGCATAGACCTACAAGTTCTCGGTATCGGAGCCAACGGACATCTCGCCTTTAACGAGCCCTACGGCTCACTCTCCTCGCGAACCAGGGTTGTGCGCCTCAGCAAATCCACGCGCCGGGCAAACGCCCGCTTCTTCCCCTCCCTAGCCCAAGTCCCCGAGTACGCCATCACTCAAGGCTTGGGGACCATCTCCCGAGCCCGTCGCCTTCTGATGATCGCCACAGGAGACGCCAAAGCACAAGCACTGAGTGACGCCCTGAGCGGTCCCGTGTCCGCGAGATGCCCCGCGTCGATCCTGCAACTGCATGCCGACGTCACGATCGTTGCCGACCACTCCGCGTCCAGCCTGCTGCCGGCGCAGCTCGCCGCCGTGTGCTGACGCGATCACCAGACCGTCCCGGAGGCACGAGGCGGGCGGACAGGGCAGACGCACGCCGACTCGCCGCCGGTGAACCTCCCCGTGCCACACGGCACAGACCTGATGGCCGCGTCGCCGAGAGTGGTCGCGGCTGCCTGCGACCAACTGGAGCACGGAGCGATAGTCGAGGGCACGTCCGGCAGATCTCAAGACCGCCAGCGGGCAACTCTCATGACGTAAGGAAAACGCCCATCGCAACGGGCCAGGACTACCTCGACAGAGCAGCTGAGCGTGTTGTCGAACTACTGACGGAGCCCCACTCAATGGTGAAGCCTGAGGTCATCGCACGGATCTCGGAGGGTTACTACACGGGTCATCCCAGAACATCGACCCACACCACGGCGACACCTCGCCCTGACCGGCCATCACCGGGATCGACGGAGCGGTCCACAAAGAGCGACCGGGCTGGGCGGCGCGCGGATGCTCGGGCCGACCTTCATGGCTAACCCACGGGCGGCCTCGAGCACTTGGCGCCAACGCACGCCAGGAACCTCGGTCCCAACTGCCCCCACGTGAATCCCATGCACGCTCAGCGGCCGCGCGCATGGGTGGCCTGACAGCAGCACTGACAGCAACGCGACCGGACAAAACCAGCAGGCGTCGGACTCCGGAGGGCCAAACGGGCATGCGCGAAGCCCCCTGCCGACGTCCGACCACGACCGCCGACACCTGAAAATCGGAAGGTCGGCGGTTCGACCCCGCCCCTGGCCACTAAAACCGCAGGTCAGCGCCTTGGAGGGCCATCGGGTTCTCTCGCTCCCGGCCGTCTGACAGCAGTAGGACAGCCATGTCCATCGTGGCGTCACAGCGAGAGGCTTCCTCGAGCACGCTTGGCGCGCCAACCTTCTCGCGCATTGAAGGTTCGCCAATCGTCATGCAAGGACGAGTGACGGCAACCCGACCAGACGCAACCAGCCGACCCTGGACGAGGTGCCCCGAAACGCCCCACCCAATTGCGAGCCACGCGCAGCCGGTTCGCAGGCAAGCGGAGCTGCTGAAGGCGTCCGGCGGCACTGCGTGATCGATGTCCGGCGCGGCGGGCGCACCACTCGTGGCCGTTCGCGAGGTCCGGTCGCGCGTCGCCGTCCTTGACGTGAGCCTTCCCTATCCAGCCAACAAGCTCACAGTGCCCGCCCTGAGACTTTGTCGGACGCGTTCCCCATCACGTTTGCCCATCAGTCCGCTGGGTCAGAGATGATCACACGGGCCGGGGGCGGCAAGAGGGCCGCCCACGAGGTGGCGGGCGACGAGGGCAGTGATGTGAGAGCTCTTAAACGGCTTGGTCACGTAATGGTTGGCTCCGGCCAGCAGGCCCGCATCGATCTCGAACTGCGAAGTGAGTCCACTGAGCAAGATCACCGGAACGTCCGCAAGATGCCACTGCCGACGGATCCACCAGCAGACTTCGACCCCACTGAGACCGGGCAGCTGCACGTCAAGGATGACCATGCTCGGGCGCAGATCGGCCAACATTTCGATGGCCTGTCGTCCGTCCTCAACCGGGGTCGATGCAAGGCCAACCAGGCTCACAGCCGCGGATAGTGTTTCGCGAACGTTCGCATCCGCGTCGGCGAGCAGCGCGAAAGCCTGATTTGGGGGGCGCTGCATCCCGGCCCCGCCCCTTCGCACGCCATCACTGCGGCTCACGTGCCATCACGCACAGCTGCACTCCTCCGGGTCAATGGCTGCCTCGGATGTCACCGCCGCCGGCCATGACCATTCAGTGGCGAACGGATGCGACCAGAACGCGAAGGGATCGGACCGTTAAAGGTCACCTTCGACGAACTGGGCGCGGCCGAGGCCGAAGGACCAGTCTTCGGGTTCGTTCGCCATGATTGAGATGATCAAATCGGTTGGAGCAATCCCGCATTTTTCCTTCAGTTGCCGTGCAAGTTCGCGGTAGGCAGCAGCCTTGTGCTCTCGGGAGCGTCCCTGCTGGAAGATCTGAATGACTGTCACGCCGGCGCTTCGTTCAAACCCCAGCCCGGTGTCCTCCGCGATGATCTGGCCGACCGGATGCTCAGTGATGATTTGGTAGCGATCTCGCGGCGGGGCGCTGAAAGTCTCCAGCATGATCTCTTGGACCGTGTCCGCAATCCGGCGGAGCTCAGCTTCTGAACGGCCCTCATTCACGTCGATTCTGACGAGCGGCACTGGCTATCCCTTCTGTTCGATGGGCCCTACTGACCTACGGCCTTGTCCTCAGACGTTCTGGGGGAAGCCGAGGTTCAGGCCGCCGTGACTGGGGTCGAGCCACCGCGAGGTGACGACCTTGCCCCGGGTGAAGAAGTGCACGCCTTCCATGCCATGGGCGTGGGTGTCGCCGAACAGGCTGTTCTTCCATCCGCCGAAGGAGTAGTACGACACCGGGACGGGGATCGGCACGTTGATGCCCACCATGCCGACCTCGACCTGCCGCTGGAAGCGTCGGGCCGCTCCGCCGTCGTTGGTGAAGATGGCGGTGCCGTTGCCGTAGGGGTTGGCGTTGATCAGCGCGAGGCCCTCGTCGTAGCTGTCCACCCGCACCACGGACAGGACAGGCCCGAAGATCTCGTCGCGGTAGATCGACATCTCGGTCCCGACGTTGTCGAACAGCGTCGGCCCGAGGAAGTAGCCGTCCTCGCCACCGTCGAAGTCGTCGTCACGACCGTCGACCACCAGGGTCGCGCCCTCCTCGACACCCGCCTCGACGTAGCCGGTGACCTTGTCGCGGTGCGCTGCGGTGACCAGGGGACCCATGTCGCAGCCCTTGGTGCCGTCCCCGGTGGTGAGCTTGCCCATGCGGTCCTTGATCTTCCCGATCAGCTCGTCGGCGATCGGCTCGACCGCCACGAGGGCCGAGATGGCCATGCACCGCTCCCCCGCCGAGCCGAACCCGGCGTTGACCGCGGCGTCGGCGGCCAGGTCCAGGTCGGCGTCGGGCAGCACGAGCATGTGGTTCTTGGCTCCACCGAGGGCCTGGACACGCTTGCCGTGGGTGGTACCGGTCTCGTACACATACTGGGCGATCGGTGTGGACCCCACGAAGGAGACCGACTTGACGTCCGGGTGGGTGAGGAGTGCGTCGACCGACTCCTTGTCACCGTTGACGACGTTCATGACGCCGGGGGGCAGGCCGGCCTCGGTCCACAGGGATGCAATGGCGATGGCCGCTGAGGGGTCCTTCTCGCTGGGCTTGAGGACCACCGCGTTGCCGCAGGCGATGGCGATGGGGATGAACCACATCGGCACCATGGCCGGGAAGTTGAAGGGTGAGATGACCGCGACCACGCCGAGCGGCTGACGGATCGAGTACACGTCGACATTCGTGGAGGCGTTCTCGCTGAACCCGCCCTTGAGCAGGTGCGGGATGCCGCAGGCGAACTCGGCGACCTCCAGCCCCCGGGTGACCTCGCCCACGGCGTCGCTGAGGACCTTGCCGTGCTCGGCAGTGATGAGGGCCGCGATGTCCTCCTTGCGGTCGTCGAGCAGCTGGCGGAACTTGAAGAGCACCTGAGCCCGCCGGGCCAGCGAGGTGTCGGCCCAGTCCTCCCAGGCCGCCTTGGCGGTCGCGACGACGTCGCCCACGAGGTCCGCGGAGGCGAGGTCGAGCAGTCCGGTGAGCTCACCGGTCGCGGGGTTGTGCACCTCGCTGGTGCGCTCGGCCGTACCCGTCCAGGGCTGGCCGGCAATGAGGTGCGTGATACGGGTGGGAGTGCTCATGGTGACGTTCCTTCGTCGTTGCAGGGGGTGTTGCGCCGTTCGGTATGCCGCGTGGTTGCCGTTAGGGGGACTCGAGGGTGGGCGGCGAGGCCCACTTCGCCAGGTAGGACGAGATGGTCTCGCGCATGTAGGTGCTGGAGGCGGCGGCCCGGTCCTCCCAGGCGAAGACGCAGGAGCTGACGATGCCGTCGAACCCGTTGCGCTCCAACGCCTTGAAGAACGCCTCGAAGTCCACCTCGCCCTGGCCGACGTCGAGGTGCTGGTGCACCGTGACCTGCGACCCCGGCGGGTTGACGATGTAGCGCAGTCCGCTCGAGGCCGTGTGGTCGTAGGCATCGGCGATGTGGCACATCGTCGTCAGGGGTCCGGCCTTGTCGAGGATCCCGTCGACGTCGTTGCCCTGGTGGAAGGTGTGCGGCGTGCAGTAGAGGAATGACACGTTCGGGGAGTTGATGCCACGGATGAGGTCAATGGCGCGCTTGCCGTCCTCCTCCCAGTCGTCGGGGTGGGGCTCGAGCACGAGCCGGATCCCCTCCTTCTCGAAGAGCGGCAGCAGCTCCTCCATCGACTTCCAGAACTGCCCCTCGCACACGTCCGCCTCGCGCGGGTTGCCGTTGAACTCGCTGTTCATCGTGTCGACCCCGAGCAGGGACGCGAGCTGGATCGCCCGCTTCCAGTAGCGCACCGCCGCCTGCCGCTCCTCCTCGTCGGGGCCGGACCACTTGTACAGCGGCAGGACCGACGCGACGCCGACCCCCGCGGCCTTCAGCTCCTTGCTGAAGGCCTTCGCCGTGTCGTCACCCACCCGCGGGTGGGTGAAGAACGGCGTGAAGTCCTCCCGAGGTGACAGCTCGATCCACTCGTAGCCAAGATCGGCCACCGTGCCTGGCAGGGTCGACAGGGTGGTGGTCTCCCGGAACATGTACGGATCCAGGGCGAGCTTCATCGGGCGACCCCTCCCAGCACCGCGTCGCGATCCGCCAGGTCGACCTTGACAGGCCGGCCGGTCGCCAGAGACTCCATTCCGGCCGTACAGACCGCCGTGGCGGCGTATCCGTCCCAGCTGGTCGGCCCGACCACCTCGCCACGCCTGCTGGCATCGACCCAGGACTGCACCTCGAGGTCGTAGGCGCGGGCGAAGCGGACCCGGAAGTCAGGTGCCACCTGACCGCCCCAGGCGCCGCCCTGCTCGTCGGCGAGCGTGCTGAAGATACCGGTGCTGTTCTTGCCAGCGGTGATGGTGCCCCGCTCGGCGACGACCTCGCAGCGCACCTCGTACCCGACCTGGCAATTGACGAAGACCTCGGAGGTGACCAGGCCGCCTCCAGCCATGCGGAACAGCGCGACCTGCGGGTCGAGCACGCCCTCGGCCGCTTCACCGGTCGGCGTGCCGGCCAGGACGGTGATCTCCTCGATCTCCTCGCCGAAGACGAAGCGCGCGACGTCGACCTCGTGGACCAGCGAGTCGCGGACGATCATCTCGGAACGGAACGAGTCGGGCACCGTCTTGTTGCGGTGGGTGTTGTGCACCAGCAGCGTCCGGCCGTAGGTCCCGCTGTCCAGCATCGCCTTGAGCTGGGCGTACTCCGGGTCGAACCGCCGCATGAAGCCCACTTGGACGAGCGGTCGCCCGGCCTTGTGCTCGGCCTCGACGATGCGCAGCGAGGACTCGCTGTCCATCGTGAGGGGCTTCTCGCACAGGGCGTATGTGCCGTGCTCGAGGCAGGCCAGCACCTGCTCCTCGTGGACGAACCCGGGCGAGGCGATGATGACCGCATCAACTCCCTCGTCGGCGATGAGGGCCAGTGGGTCGCCGATGCTGCTCACGCCGTCGAACTGGGCGGCGAGCTGGTCGGCCTTGGCTGTGTCGGGGTCCGAGACAGCCACGAGCCGTGCCCCGGCGATCCGGTTCACGACGCGCTCGGCATGGTCGGCGCCCATCATGCCGACGCCGATCACTCCCACCCTCAGGTCATCCGTCATGGTTGGTCACTCCTTCGTGAGGTGCTGCAGTCAGGTTTCGCAGTCGGGGTTGGGCGGTCAGCGGAGCGGTCCGCAGGACTGCAGGTAGGTCAGCGTCCGCTGCGCGATGGGCAGGGGCTGGTCCGGCGGGCACGGGTACATGTCCTGTTCGACGATCGCGAAGATCTCCGCGTCGAGCTTGGCAAGCGCCTCGAGGATCGGCGGCATCGCCGGCTCGCCGAGGGGTGGCTCGCACATGGCGCCGAGCTTGACGGCCTCACCGAAGCCGATGCCGGCGGCGTGGACCTTCTCGGCGACCACGGGGTCGATCTGCTTGAGGTGGACGTAGCCGATCCGCTCCGGGAAGTCCTGGATGATCTTGAGGCTGTCGCCGCCGCAGTACGCGATGTGGCCGGTGTCGAGACAGAGCGTGACGAGCTCTGGGTCGGTCTCTGCCAGGAAGCGCTCGACGTTCGGGTGGGTGTCGACGTGGCTGTCGGCGTGCGGGTGGAACTGGAACTTGAGGCCGAACTCCTCATGGATCGTCCGCGCCAACCGGTTGATCTGCGTGGCGTAGACCGGCCACTCCTGGTCGGTCAGCTGGGCGTCCTCGATGATGGCGCCGGTGGCCGGGTCGCGCCAGAAGTCCGGGATGACGACGAGGTGCTCGGCCCCCATCGCGGCCGTGAGCTCTGCGACGGCCGAGACGGCCGACCACGTGGTGTCCCAGGAGTCCTTGCGGTGCAGGTGCTCGAAGATCGTCCCGGCAGTCACGGTCAGGCCTCGGTTGTCGAGCTCCTCTCGCAGCTGCGAGGGGTCGGTGGGCAGGTAGCCGTAGGGACCGAGCTCGATGCGGGTGTAGCCGGCCTGCGACACCTCGTCGAGGAATCGTCGCCAGGGGGTCTGCACCGGGTCGTCCGCGTACCACACCCCCCAGCTGTCGGGGGCGCTACCGAGCATGGCGGGCTTGGTCATCGTTCGGTCCTCTCAGGGGTGTCTCTGCTGGGTCGGGTGGGTGCGATCAGGGGCCGTTGGGCCTTCTTGTGCTCGCTGTAGTCCGCGTAGGCGGCCCGGGTCGAGTCGAGCTCCGAGACGGCGCTGACGGGCACGTCCCACCAGCCGTGGCCGTCCGGGGCGTACACGGTGGGGTCCGTCTCGACGTGGATGACCACGGGGCCGCCATTGGCGGGGGCCGCCTTGGCGTCCTTGATGGCCTGCTCGAGCTCGCCCTGGGAGTGCGCCTCGATGACGCGGGCACCGAGGCTGCGGGCGTTGGCCGCGAGGTCCACCGGCAAGCGGTCGCCTTCGAGACGGCCGCTCTCGCTGTCCCTGTAGCGGTACTTCGTGCCGAACCGCTGGGAGCCGAGCGACTCGGAGAGCGAGCCGATCGAGTGGAAGCCGTGATTTTGCACGAGCACCACGATCACCTTGGTGCGCTCCTGGACCGCCGTCACGAGTTCCGTTGGCATCATCAGGTATCCGCCGTCGCCAACCATGGCGAAGACGTCGCGGCTCTCGTCCGCGAGCCGGATGCCAAGGGAGGCAGGGACCTCGTAGCCCATGCAGGAGTAGCCGTACTCGACGTGGTACGCCTTGCGGTCGCGGACTCGCCACACCTTGTGCAGGTCACCGGGCATCGATCCTGCCGCGCAGAGCACCACGTCCCGCGGGTCGCTCAGCTCGTTGACCGCGCCGAGCACCTGCCCCTGCGTGAGCAGCCCGGGTGCCAGCCTGTCGGTCACGGCTGGCGCCGGGTGGTAGGCATCCTCCACGGCTGCGTCCCACTCGGCCCAGAGCGCGGCCTGGCGGTCACGGTAGGCGGGCTCCACGGCATACCCCTGCAGAGCTGCGGTGAGCGCGGTGAGGGCCTCGCGCGCATCGGCGACCACGGACAGGCCTGCTTGCTTGCCGGCGTCGAACCGTGCCACGTTGATGTTGACGAAGCGAACGTCTTTGTCCTGGAACGCGGTCCGCGAGGCGGTCGTGAAGTCGCTCCACCGCGTCCCGATGCCGATGACGACGTCGGCGTCGACGGCGAGGGCGTTCGCCGCCGTGGTTCCGGTGGAGCCAATGGCGCCCATCTGCTGGGGGTGGCCATGCGGGAGCGACCCCTTGCCTGCCTGGCTCTCACCCACGGGAATGCCGGTCTGCTCGCAGAGCGCGCGCAGCGCTTCCTCCGCGCCCGAGTAGTGCACGCCGCCCCCGGCCACGATCAGGGGCCGCTGCGCGGCGCGGACGAGGGCGGCGGCGTCTGTGATGTCGATCTGCTCGGGTACCGGGCGGGCGATCCGCCAGGTACGGTCGGCGAACAGCTCGACGGGCCAGTCATGGGCCTCGGCCTGCACGTCCTGCGGCAGGGAGATGGTCACCGCACCGGTCTCCACCGGGTCGGTGAGCACCCGCATCGCGCCGAGCAGCGCGGATGGCAGCTGCTCGGGCCGGTTCACCCGGTCGAAGAAGCGGGACAAGGGCCGGAACGCGTCGTTGACGGTCACATCGGCGGCGTAGGGCTGCTCGAGCTCCTGCAGCACCGGCGAGGACACCCGCGTCGCGAAGGTGCCAGACGGAAGCAGGAGCACGGGGATCCTGTTGATGGTGGCGAGGGCTGCGCCGGTGAGCATGTTGGTCGAGCCGGGCCCGACCGAGGCGGTGCAGGCCCAGGTCTGGAGACGGTCCTTCTGGCGCGCGTAGGCCACGGACGTGTGCACCATCGCCTGCTCGTTGCGCGCCAACACGTACGGCAGGTGCTCCTCGCCATCAGCGAGCTCGTTCTGGAGCAGCGCCTGGCCCATGCCGGCGACGTTGCCGTGCCCGAAGATGCCGAAACAGCCGGCGAAGAGCTTCTGCCGCTCGCCGTCGCGCTCGGTCCACTGGTGGGCCAGGAAGCGCACCACGGCCTGCGCGACCGTGAGCCGGATCGTCTGTTGGGTCATCGTGTGCCTCCGATCGGGAGCCGGGGGTCGACCGTCTGGTCCTCCCAGGTGGTCCGCACCCAGCCGTGCGCGGGGTCGTCACAGATCAGCCAGGCCCGTTCGGGGCCGGGACCGGCCATCACGTTGAGGTAGTACAGGTCGTAGCCGGGGGCTGCCATCGCCGGCCCGTGCCAGCCGTGGGGGACCAGGACCACGTCGCCCGTGCGCACCTCGGCGAGCACGTCGATGGGCCGCTCGTCGGTGCCGTACACGCGCTGGTAGCCGATCGGATCGGACGAAGCGGGGGCAAGCCGAGAGCCGTCGGCCTGGACCTCGAAGTAGTAGATCTCCTCGAGCTCGGTCTCGACGCCCGCGCGCTCCTCGTCGTGCTTGTGCGGGGGGTAGGAGGACCAGTTGCCGCTGGGCGTCACGACCTCGCACGCAATGATCGAGTCCGCGTCAAGGACCCCGGGGATCCCGAAGTTGCGCACCTCGCGGCTGCACTGTCCGGCCCCTCGCAGCTCGACCGGCACCTCGGCTGCCGCGACGTGCCGGAAGGGCCGCGGCGCCCCCGAACCCCCGGTGACCGCGACGGCGACTGCGACCCGCGCCGCGCCCCGCGCCGTGATTGTCGTCTCTGAACCGGCCGGCAGGTACGCCACGTCGGTCGGCCCTTCGAAAACGCTCGCGCGGCCCGCCAGCTCCGCCTCGTGCTTCTCACCAGCCGCGTCGACGCACGCCACGGCCACCGACCCAGAGAGCGGCACGACGATCGCCTCGCGCTGCCCCGCGTCGAAGGCGCGGCTCTCGCCGTCCGCCAGGCGGCCGGTATACAGACCGGTGTGCCTCCAGCCGTCGACCCGGTCGTCGATGACGACCTCCCATCTGTGGTCGGCCCCCGACCCGAGCGGGCGCACCCACCGGGCGTTGTCGCTCATAGGCTCGCCCCGTGCACGAGCGCGCCGGCAATGTCGACGGCCGCGGCGACGTCACCGTCCGGTGGGTAGAGCAGCGCGCGGCCGACGACCAGGCCACGGACCGCGGGCAGGTCGAGCGCGTTGCCCCAGGACGCGTAGGTGTCCTGCGGGTCGCCCTGCGGGTCACCACCAAGCAAGAGCGTCGGCAGGGTCGTGGCGTCCATGACGCGCTCCAGGTCGTCGACCACGGGCAGCTTGAGCCAGGTGTGCGCGCTCGAGGCGCCCAGCCCCGCGGCGATGTGGATCGACTTGATGGTGGAGTCGGGGTCCAGCAGGTTGACCACCCTGCCCTCGCGGCTCTCCGACATGAACGGCTCGACCATCGCCATCAGGCCGCGCTCGGCCAGCTCGGTCACCGCATGGGCGCTCGCCTCGAGGGTCGCCACGGTGTCGGATTCGGCCAGCGCGATCCGGGTGAGCATCTTGCCGCCGTCCATGCCGTTGGCAGCGATGTCCGCGGCGCGGTATGCCGTGAACCGGTCGTCCAGCTCGAACGTCGCCCCCTGTAGACCGCCCCGGTTCATCGACCCGATGACGACCTTGCCCTCGAGTGCGCCGAGCAGCAGGAGGTCGTCGAGGATGTCGGGGGTGCCGAGCACCCCGTCCACGCCGGGCCGGGCGATGGCGGTGGCCAGCCGGTCGAGCAGATCGCTGCGGCTCGCCATCGCACCGGCGTCGTCGCGGACGCGGAGCGCGCCCCTGGCCGGGTGGTCGGCCGCCACGATGAGGAGCCGACCGTCCGCGCCGAGAAGGTCCCGGCGCGTGCGCGCCTGCCACGCCTTGCCGATGCGCTGCGGCTCGCGGGCGCGGATCTCGGTCAGTTCAGCAACGGACACCGTGCTGGTGGTCATTACGCCTCCTCGGCGGGTTCGGAGACGCTGTGTCGGGCGAGATTCGCCTCGACCTCGGCCTCGGTGGGCATGGCGGTGGAGCACTCGAGCTTCGAGGCGACGATGGCCCCCGCCACGTTGGCGAACGCGAGGACGCGGCGCAGGTCCCAGCCCTCGAGAAGCCCATGACACAGGGCTCCCCCGAACGCGTCTCCGGCCCCCAGGCCGTTGACGACCTGCACCGACAAAGGAGGCACCTCAAGTCGCTCCTCACGGGTGGCAGCGAGCACGCCCTTGGGTCCCTGCTTGACGATGGCGAGCTCCACCCCGCGCTCGAGGAGGGCGTCGGCAGCGCGTTGCGGCTCGGTCTCGCCGACGGCCACGTGGCACTCCTCACGGTTGCCCACTGCCACGGTCACGTGCTCGAGCGCCCGGCCGACCTGCGCGCTTGCCTCGTCGGGGTTCGGCCAGAACATGGGGCGGTAGTCGAGGTCGAGGATCGTGTGCCTGCCTCGACCTCTCGCCTGCCAGGCAGCGAAGTGCGCGCTGCGGCTCGGCTCTTGCGACAACCCCGTCACGGTGGCCCAGAGGATCCCAGCCTCGGCGATGGCCTCCCCTGGGATCTCCTCGGGCTCGATCATCAGGTCCGGGGCGATCGGGTAGCGGTAGAAGTACAGCGGGAAGTCGTCCGGTGGAAAGACCTCGCAGAACGTGACGGGCGTAGGCGGCCCAGCCACCGCGCTCACGAAGACGTCATCCACTCCGAAGCCACGCAAGGCCCGGTGGATGAACCTGCCGAACGGGTCGTCGCCCGTACGGGTCACGAGCGCGGTGCTGTGTCCGTAGCGCGCCGCGGCCACAGCGACATTGGTGGCGCTGCCGCCGAGGAACTTCTCGAAGGTGCGCACGTCCTCCAGGCCCACGCCGTGGTCGAGGGGATAGATGTCCACTCCCGTGCGACCAATGGCGACGACGTCGTATGCCGCCTGCGCGCCGCTGGGGGGTCGGTCATGTGTGGTGCCCACGTCAGATCCCCACTCCACAGTGCTGCGCAGCGGGCGCCAGCAGGTAGCCGTGACTGGTCCGGACGTCAGCGACCGGGCCCTCGTCCAGCGGTGATCCGCTGATCCTGGTGTGCTGCCCCTGGACGTTCCACCCGGCATCCCCCCGCTGTCCGCCAAGTCCGCCGCGATGGTGGCGGGGTCGCTGCGGCGGCTCTGACAGGCGATCAAGAGCGCAGGTCAGGCCGGCTGCGCGGACGGCTCGCTTGATGCTGCACATGGCGCTCACCGACCATCTCGCTTGATCAGAAGAATGAGATGGGCGGCGGCGAGGATGGCGGCAAACAGGACGACCGCCAGCAGCGACCCAGCCCCGGGCGAAGAGGCGTCGCTAGAGCTGCCCGCCTGGAGTGCATGGGACTGGAGACGTTGGCGCCGACTCGACAAGAGCCCCAACGCCGCTCCGGCAACCCCTATGAGCCCGGCACCGACGATTAGCCGTGCGGCGGGGTTTTCGTGGGCCCAGCCACGGAGCGCGAGGACAGCAGCCCCGCAGAGGGCCAAGACCGTTCGTTGCCAGGCGAGCCTGGTGCGCTCAACTTGGACTCCGGAGTCTCGCAATGAATCGTGTGTGGACTCACTCATCGGTTTAGCACTCCAAGCATCACAACGGTCGCTGTCGCGGAGACCACGATCGCCAGCGGAAGGCCTAGTAGGGGCGGTTGGAGGGGCGCCTTCGCGCGCAGCGCGCGCTCTGTACGCATCCATGCCACCCATGCGCCAAGTGGCAGGACGAGCCCTGAAACCAGCAGCACGAAGGACGCGATCAGTCGCATCCGTGGCTCAAGGTTCACCGAGAATGCTTCGAGGGCTATACCGCCGGCGGTCAAGGCAAGTGCCGTGCGCATCCACGCCAGAAATGTGCGTTCGTTGGCGAGTGTGAATCGCGGGTCGGGTTCATTCCCGCTGCCGAACACCCAGCGCGGGAAGCGACGCCGGACGGCAGCAGCTTGAGTCACCCGGACGTCGACCTGCTCGTGGTCGCGCTGGCTCACGACGTCGTCCTAGGGATTCGCACACACCGGAACCCAATGTTCCCCGAACTTGAACCAGGGTCGTTCGACGTGCGAGCCGACACCCGGTAGCGGTTGCAGTAGGAGACGTGGCAGAGGTAGGACCCTCCGCGCATCACGCGGTCCGTTCCACGGCGGGGCCCACGAGGGTCGACCGACGGTCGCGAGTCATGCGTGGTGCCCCAGTGGTCGCTGCACCACTCCCAAACATTGCCGGCCATGTTGTGGAGACCAAAACCATTCGGGGGAAACGCATCCGCGGGTGCGGTTCCAAAGTAGCCGTCGTCGCGAGTGTTGTGGGTAGGGAAGACCCCCTGCCAGATGTTGCATTGGTGTTCGCCGTGGGGCAGCAGGTCGTCTCCCCACGGGTAGAGGGCCTGCTCCAGGCCGCCCCTTGCCGCGTACTCCCACTCCGCCTCGGTAGGCAACCTGCCGCCAGCCCACCGGCAGTAGGCATTCGCATCCTCATGGTCGATGTGCACCACAGGGTGGGCGGTCATGTCTTCCCACGTGGAACCGGGCCCGAGCGGATGCCGCCAGTCCGCCCCGTCGACGCGGCACCACCAAGGGGCGCCAGGGGGGCGCTGCCCTCGACGCAGCGGGCCGGGGAGAAGACCAGCGAACACAAACGACCATCCCCAGCGTTCTGCGCCGGTCTGATGTCCCGTGGCTTGCACGAACTCGGCGAACTGGGCGTTGGTGACTGCGGTTCGCGACATCAGGAACGGGGACACCGCGACCCGCCGGAGTGGGCCTTCACCGTCGGCGGGGTTAACCTCCGGACCGGCACCTCCCATGACGAAGGTGCCGCCGGCCAGGTGGACGAACTCGGGCAGGCAGCTGGTCGGCGACGGCCCGGGGGTCTCTTGAACGGCGGAACCGGGCTGAGCGGCGGAACCGGGCGCCCTCGAGACCTGGCCTCGCGGGGCGCAACACCCGCTCATGGGAGACGCGCTTTCGAGCGAATCGAGTTTGACACTTCGCCTGAGAACGTCCTCGGACCGATCCGTGAACAGCTCCAGGAAGTCCGCCGACTTCCTGGCTGGGCCTTCGCCTGATTGCCCACTACCCCTTCACCGCCCCTCCGGTGAGGCCGGCCACGATTTGACGGTTGGCGATGACACCCAAGACGACCATGGGAATGGCCGCCGCAGCACCTGCCGCTGCCATCTGGCCCCATGCGACCTGATATTCCTGGACGAGGGAGGCAATGCCGACTGTGAGTGGGGAGGTCTTTCCGCCAGATGTCATCGTGAGGCCAAATAGGAACTCGTTCCAGGCCATGATCCCCGCGAAGATGGCGACTGCCCCCACTCCTGGCCTGACCAGGGGAAGCATGACGGACAGGAACGTTCTCCACTCACTCGCTCCGTCAATCATCGCCGCCTCCCGCAGTGCCCGCGGGGCTGCGTCGAAGTAGACCTTCATAAGCAAGACCGAGAACGGCAGCTGAAACACAGTGTTGAGGACGATAAGTCCCGGAATGGTGCCCAGGAGGCCAAGACCGTCCATCGTCACGTAGAGCCCTGGCACCAGCGCCATGGGAGGCACAAACTGCAGGAACGCCGCGATACCGAGAAGAAGCCAGGTTATTGAACGTGGCAAGTTCAGAAGGGAAAGAGCGTATCCCGTCAGTGAACCTACAAGCGCACACAACGCCACGGTGCCGAGCACGATCAGTAGACTGTTGAACGCTTGGGCAGCGAAGGCTTGGCCGGGGCCCAGGAGTTCCTCGAAGTTGCTCATGGAGAGAGAGAAGGCCCAATCGGGATCTACAATGTTCCGACCCGGTTGCAGAGCAAGGACCACCATCCACGCGATCGGCACGATGATGAGAAGGCACGCGATCGCCAGACCGATCTCGACGATCGGCTGAATACGGCCGCTCGTGCGTTTGCCCCGTCTCGACTTGCGAGCTGTTCCTATTGCGCTTCGAGGGGCATTGCCCGTCGCAACGTGTTCGATTTCAACATCGGGCCTCATGTGATTCCACCTCGAGCGACCAACCGGCGGGCCATGGCCGCCATTAGGAGCATGAATCCGACGATTAGCACGACACCGACGCTCATCGCGGCGCCATATCCGAGTTGCAATCGGTCGAAAAAGACCGTGCGAATGTGGAGGCTGATCAAGTTGGTGGCTCCGTCGGGACCTCCACGGGTGAGCAAGAACATTTCATCGAACGCCTTGACGGACATCACCAAGCGAATGAGAATCGCGACACCGGTTACCGGCCGCAGCATCGGCAGTATCACGTACCTCACCAGAGCTACTTCGCTTGCGCCGTCGACGCGCGCCGCCTCGAGAATCTCCGCGTCCATCCCTTGGAGGGCGGTTAAGACAAGGAGGAACACAATAGGCGTCCAGTGCCACACATCAACGGCGATAACCGAGGTCATGGCGCCCACACGGCTACCGAGCCAGGCCTGAGTTGGCAGGCCAGTAGAGCTCAGGACCCTGTTCAGGGCCCCTACGCTCGAACTGAGGATAAGCAGCCACATGAGACTCACCACAACCGGTGCAATGACAGCGGGCCAGAGGATGACGTTCTTAGCCAGGCCAGAAAGAAGCTTTGCTCGGTGTACCAGGAGAGCAAGAAGGGTGCCAAATAAAACTGTGAGGGGCACGGTTCCCATGATGAATGTCGCGGTCACGAGGGCCGATTCTCTCACTGCGTCGTCCGTGATGAGTTTGCGGAAGTTGTCCAGCCCCGCATATCGCCACGACAGTGATCCCTGTTGGATATTCACATCGGAAACTGACATCCGAAGCAGTTGCAGCATTGGGAAGATGCCGAAGAGGAGCATGATCCCTGCGAATGGTGTAATGGCCCACCAAGCGAATCGGTTGCGACGCATGTCAACTCCGTTCATTTCAAGGATATCGTCGGCGACCTACTTCAGGAAGCCGGCCTCCTTGACCGCTGCCTCGCTCTTCTCCTGCATGATTTGAAGCCCCGCTTCGACAGTGACCTTGCCCGTGGTGATCTGACTGAGCGCCTGCTCTACGCCGGACATCATTGGCTCCCGGAAGGGCCATCGCGGGTAGCGGTGCAGCGTGTCCATGGAGTCTGCCAGCGCCGAGAAGTATGGCTTCTCAGCCTGGAGTGCAGGATCGTCCATGACGTCGCGGCGAATAGGAATGCCGCCCTTTGCCGCGAAGAGTTTCTGCGACTCCGCCGTAGAGACGCACTTGATGAAGTCAAGCGCAACCTTTGCACGCTCGTCGGACAGCTTGGAGGGAATAGCCAGGCTCCACGTGCCGCTCACCGGTGTCGCGCCCTTTGCGCCAGCCGGAATGACCGCGAAGCCGATCTTGTCGGAGACCTTTGACTTGCTGGGATTCAGTAGGTCAGCCGCGGCCGCGGCAACCACCTGGCTTTGAAGCGCCTGACCGCCCTGCATCAAGGCGATTGATTCCGCCTGACCCACCGTCTGGGGGTCTGCAGGACCGAGCTTGGAAAGCGCGAGCCAGGTTTTTGTTGCGGCCAGGGCCTCGGGAGACTTGAGCGCGGGCGTCCAGTCCGAACCTTCGTCGACGAACCAATCGCCACCGTAGCTGTAGAGCATGTGCGCGTATTCGTACCCCACTGAGTTACCTCCGGGTGATGCTTGCGTGCGCATCACGTAACCGTATTTGACCGCTCGTGCCTCCTGTGCTCGGCGGCCATTTTGGATGGCCTCCTCCCAGGTTTTGGGCACGCTAAGTCCCAGCGACTTGTAGATGTCGGTGCGGTAGGCGAGCAGTTCAACGTTGCCATTGATGGGCATCGCCACGATTTGGCCCGACTCCGCAGAGGTGCGCTTTTTTGCATCCCAGAACGGAAGACTGTCGAACGTGATCACCTGAGGGTCTAGCTGGAACGAGCTATCGACGTCCTTGAAGGGCCGCACCCATCCTTTGTCGTAGAATTCGCCTGTCCACCCCTCATTTAGCTGGATTACGTCAAAGGGGTGGTTTCCCTGCTGAACGGCGTTGATCTCCTGGGTTCGAAGGCCGTCCAACGGGAATTCTCGCAGGACGACAGTGGTCTTGAGCTTCTCCTCGCAGTGTGCTGCCACCGCCTTGTATGCCGGAAGCCAGGGGGAAACGTTGGTCGCGACGACGATTTGGCTCACACCGCCCTTCTCAGAGCCCCCAAGGGCTCCACCGCCGCCACCGCTGTTGCATGCCGCCAGGGATGCAAGGACGGCGGCGATGCCAACGGCTCGGACCACGGCAACCTGCGGGCTCTGCCTTTTGGATGCAATCATTTGATGTCTCCTGTTTGGGCCTCGCGCACGAGGGTTACTTTGACCTGTTTCGATCTATTACGGTTCCAGGGCGGGCCCGGACTTGACGTGGCTCCCATCCCCTAATGGGTTATCAGGGCCGCGCCTATCTGTTCGCTCACGCTTGGCGCGAGCGAATCGTCTCCGAAGTCCACGCGGACAGTGTGTATAGCGCCGGTGTACTTGTTCGCTGACATATCGCCGTACTCCTCCGTGACTGGTGTGCCACGGTCCATACCGATGTCAAAGGTCTCGTCTTGAGAGAAGATGTAGGCGGTCGTCCGGGGTATGCGTCCTTCGCCAATGGGTCGTCCATGCAGACCGAGGACGACGTCGCCGCCCTTGCCGACTCCTTGTCCGTCATAGACGAAGTCAAGAGTGGCCGTGCTCCTTCCGAAGCTCTCGAGGACCGATGACCGGACGTACGTGATGTCGATTCCGCAGAGGTTGTAGCAGTAATGGAGGCGCCCGTCATGGACGTATAGCGACCAGCCGCCGAAGCGTCCTCCTTGAGCGACAAGCACACCTTCAGCTTCGGGCGACAACTCAAGGTCGATGGTGAGCGTGAAGGATGTGTTCTTAAGGTTCGGGGCTGCGTTCTCTCGCAGTCGGGGCAGATTTCCAGGAAGTGTGACACTCGAACGCCCGGCGAAGAGGTCGCGTCTGCCCACCAGGGCGGCATTGAACCTCTCGATGAGCCGATCATCGAGGGGCAGAACATTGTGCTTGGACGCCTCTGCTTGAAACATCTGCTGAAGGTCCTGGAGGCGCTCCGGGTATTGAGCGGAAAGGTCCTTGGCTTGCGTCCAGTCGGACGTGGTGTCGTACAGCTCCCAGACATCGTCTTCGAATCGGGGAAGAGTGGCGCCGGACATTAGCCAAGGGGTGCGATGCTTGGTGACGGCCGTCCATCCCTTGTGGTAGATGCCGCGGTTCCCCAGTGCCTCGAAGTATTGTGTGGTGTGACGCTCCGGTGCGTCGGGCTCGGTGAACGTGTAAGCAAAGGAGACCCCTTCAAGTGGGATCTGCTCGATGCCGTCGACCACGGGGGGCATGCTGAGGTTGGCTGCCTCGAGGATTGTGGGGGCAACATCGACCACGTGATGCCATTGGTGCCGGAGCCCGCCGGCGTCGGGGATCTTGCTTGGCCAATGGACGATCATCCCGTTGCGGGTCCCCCCGTAGTGCGACGCGACCTGCTTCGTCCACTGGTACGGCGTACTCGTTGCCAAGGCCCAGCCGACCGGGTACTGGGGGTAGGTGGTTGGACCACCGATCTCGTCCAGATATGGCAGCATGCGTTCGGCCGTGTCGGTGAATCCGTTGACGGCGAGGGCCTCGTTGATGGTGCCCTCCAGGCCCCCTTCGGGAGATGGCCCGTTGTCGCCGAGGAGGTAGAAGACGATCGTATTGTCCAGCGCACCTGTGGCTTCAAGATGCTCAATGAGTCGACCGGTTTGAGCATCGGTGTGTTCGGCAAAGGCCGCGAAGGTCTCCATGAGTCGTGCGCTGACCCGACGCTGGGCATCCGACAGAGTCGCCCAGGAGGGCACGCCCTCGGGCCATGCCGGCAGCTCAGCGTCCGCAGGGACAAGGCCCAGCGCCCTCTGGCGTGCGAATGTGCGTTTGCGCTCTTCATCCCACCCGTGGTCGAACCGTCCACGGTAGCGGTCCCTCCAAGACTCGGGCACGTGCAGCGGCGCGTGGCAGGCCCCGTAGCTCAAGTAGCAAAACCAAGGGCGGTCGGGCTCAAGGGTGTTCAACGTCGACATCCATGAGATCGCCTGGTCCACGAGGTCTTCAGACAGGTGGTAGCCCTCCTCCGCGCTCTTCGGCGGCTGAACCTGAGTAGTGCCGTCGATAAGGTCCGGAGGTGTGAAGTGGTCGCTTTCCGCGCCGAGGAAGCCGTAGAACCGGTCGAACCCCTCCCCCGTCGGCCAGCGGGTGAAGGGTCCGCTTGGGGTGATTTCCCACGCCGGCGTCTGGTGCATCTTTCCGAAGGCACCAGTGGCGTAGCCCTTGAGTGAGAGGACTCGTGCCAGTGGTGCTATCGACTCAGGCCTGATCGAGGAATAGCCGGGCTCGGAGGTGGCCGTCTCCGGGATGCCACCCATCGCGGCGGTGTGCGGGTTTCGGCCGGTGAGCAGGGACTGTCTCGTTGGTGCGCAGAGAGCCGCCGTATGGAAACGCGTGTACCTGAGCCCGCCCCGCGACAGCCAGTCCGCCGTGGGCATGTGACAGGGACCACCGAACGGTGAGGGCGCACCAAACCCAACGTCGTCAAGAAGGACTACGAGCACGTTCGGGCGACCCTCGCGGCGCTCTGAGGACTTGACTGCACCCATCGGGCTGACCCCTTCGTCGGTCGGTTAAGTCGATCGCAGCCGCTCACGGTTTGTTCGTGGCCTGGAGCGCTCCAAGCGCGAGTTCTTGGAGCGCTCCAAGTGCTGCGTCACCGAGTATGCTCTGGCCGTCGGATAGCGTCAAGAGTTTGTTAGAACGTTTCTTTGGAGGGGGCTTATGGGCAGGGACCCGCGGCAGTCAGAGGCGCGCCTCAAAGACGTCGCAGCATCAGCGGGGGTCTCGAGGTCGTTGGCATCCTTGGTAATCCGCAACGAGCCTGGGCCCAGTGCCGAAGCGCGGGAACGGGTTTTGGAAGCCGCACACCGCCTTGGGTATCGACCGGACACCCGAGCCCAGTCGCTTGCTGTGCTTCGGACCCGCCTGCTCGGGGCCGCCTTCGACACTCGCCGCCCGTTCCAGATTGACCTCATCGAAGGCCTCTACGAGGCGGCGACGGCGGCCGGCTACGAACTAGTACTGAGTGCTCAGGTGCCAGGACGCAGCGAGGAGGAGGCAATCGCCACGCTTCTGGGGTACCGCTGCGACGCCGTCATCCTGTTGTCCTCTGGCTGGCCGGCAGAACGACTGGAGGAGCTGGACTCTCGGGTCCCTGTTGTCTTGATTGGCCGTCGCGTGCCAAAGACGAACCTGGACGTCGTCCGGACGTCAGAGGCGGCTGGCATGCGCTTGGCGCTTGGTCACCTCGCCCAGCTGGGGCACAGGGAGGTCCTTCACATCGACGGGGGGTCTGGCCAGCTCCCATCGGACCGTCGCCGGGCCTTTAGGGGAGCCGCCCGAGCCCTGGGTCTTGCCGCTCGCGTGCAGCGCGGCGACCGCACCGCCGAGGCCGGGTGGGAGGCGGCTCACCGCCTGCTTGCTGCTGGCGACATCCCTACCGCGATCATTCCGTACCATGACACGGCTGCGACCGCGCTGATAGATGCCTTCACCCGAGCCGGCGTCAGGATTCCTGACGACGTTTCGGTCATTGGATACGACAACAGCCAGCTGTCCCAGATGTCACACGTCAACCTCACATCGGTGGGGCAAGACGTCCACCACTTGACAACGCAGGCGGTAGGAAAAGCAGTCCAGCGTGTAGAGGATCGAAACTTGCCTGCCAGTGGGGAGGTCGTGCTGTCGCCCAGCTTGATCGTGCGCGGGACCACCGGACCGGTCCGAAGTGGCTCGATCGCACCCAGGCAAGGGCGATAGGTCCAATAGCAGCGGAACACGCGGCCAGCCCAGCGCCAGCAACGGCTGACCTACCCCGCGGACGCCGTTTCCCGCTGATGCTTTTGACCAGAGCTCGAATACACAGGGACGCCGACGGTCGATCCGGACCACCCCAAGTCTGGTCCAATTGATCGCACGTGAACCCCGTGCACGCTAAGCAGCTGCGAGACTATGAGCGCTGACAGCAGCCCTGACAGCAACGCTGTCATACGCAACCATCGGATCCGGGACCACGGATAGCCAACGGCACTGGGCGACTGTCCCCTTGAGACATCCGACCATGATGGCCGACACCTGAAAATCGGAAGGTCGGCGGTTCGACCCCGCCCCTGGCCACCAAAACCGCAGGTCAGCGCCTTGCGAGGCCGTCGGTCTCTCTTGCTCCCGGCCGTCTGACAGCAGTAGGACAGCCATGTCCATCGTGGCGTCACAGCGTGAGGCTTCCTCGAGCACACTTGGCGCGTCAACGTTCTCGCGCATCGAAGGTTTGCAAATCGTCATGCGAAGGCAGAGTGACGGCAACCCGACCAGACGCAACCAGCCGACCCTGGACGACGTGCCCCGAAACGGCCCACCCAATTGCGAGCCAGGCGCGGGCGGTTCGCAAAGGCGGAGCTGCTGAAGGCGTGGGTGGGTGACACATCAGGGCTAGCTGACAAGTAGGCACTCATTTGTGGCCATCCTCATTTTCAACAGACGGACACGGTGTTGTCCTTGCTTGGCTACTAGTGCTGTCGGCCGCCAAGAAGGACCCCGATAAGGACCAGCAAGCCTGACCGCTATCGCACTGCTCCTCGGTTAGCGGTCAAGCGGCGGCATGACCGGGGTGAAGACGTGCCGAAACCCTTGGGACTGTATGTGTTTGTCTGTGTCGAGCGCGTGCAGCAGGACGACGCCCTGTCCTGGCCATGGCGCTTGCACCTGTTGGCGCTCGCCCAAGTAGGGCCGGCTGGTGACCTTGTGCGATCGCCACTTCGTTCCATGGCTCGATCTTCGCCAAGAGCAGGTTGCTGAGCTCTCTCGCTGTGGAGGAGTGCAGGAAGTGCTTCACGTCGTGAGCCCTCACGTTGATGCACACATCGACCTCATCGGGCGTGAGCTCCACGCCGACGTGCCCCCTTTGCCAGTCGTTCAAGACCTCGCGGATCAGGATCTTGGCGGGTTGGCGCCCTCGATCGCTCAAGGGTGGATCGAGGGTCTATCGCGCCATCGCAACCGCCATTGCCGACACGAGTTCGTAAGCGATAGCTCTTTCGGATCATGCACCAGAGTCGTTCGCCTCACTGACTCCACCCGCCAGGCCAATGCTCGCTTCTTCCCCGCCCCGGAACTGGTCCCCCATTTCGCCCTATCCCAAGGGCTCGGGACAATCTCCAGGGCGCGCCGGCTCCTCCTCATCGCGTCGGGAATCTCGAAGGCACACGCCCTGCGTGACGCCCTAACCGGCCCTGTGTCGGCACGCTGTCCTGCATCCCTCGTGCAACTACATGAAAACGCTACGATCATTGCCGACGCGGACGCGGCGAGCCTTCTGCCGCCTGACTTCCCCGTTGCGCCCCAGGGCATTTAGCTCATGAAAGGACAAGGTCCTTCTGGCCCATCCGGGGAGCTACTCGTTGCAGCCTGCTCACCGTCTGGACCCGCAACTGGGTGCGCCTCTCCCGGAGGTCACACAGCATCCGCAGAGACTCGGGCCCACCATGGGGCGGCGGACACGCAGCGTCTTGGTCCGGACCGCGACGAAGGCGATGGAGTGGGCGTCGCGGGCGTCGGCTTGCGATTGTGGCCGATGTCGCACAGGGCGGCCCCCGGGCGGTGCTCGCAGGCCGCCAACAGTCGCTGGGCCAGTGGGTGGCCAGCGCCGTTGCTGCCCTCGATCGCCCCGAGCCGTTCTCTCAGCCTTCCCGTAGGTCCGCATCTCGGCTACTTGTTTCATTGACGTCATGGCTGGGTTCTGACGAGGCTCGGTCTAGACGTTCGGGTTGTCGCTCTCTTTTCGGCTACTCACCTCGGTGTGGCTCTCATTTGGCCTGTGCATCCCCAGACGTCGCCAGGGCGGGAGTGGCTCAAGAGGGGTTTGCCCTAGCTCGAAGTAGCGTTGCCCTTCCCGCTCGACAACCCCATCAGGTTCGAGTTCGGAGGGCAGCGTGGAAGGCACCGCATCACCAGTGGTCATTGGGATGGACCCTCACAAACGTTCGGTCACGATCGAGGCATGACCGCTGACGAATCCATCGTCGGGAAAGGGCGATTCGCGACCGACCGTGATGGTCGGCGTGAGCGACGAGAGTCGAACTCGGAGGCGTCAATGATGGGCGCGGGTGGCCACTGGCACCAAGTGATTGGGGACGATCATGCACATCCTGAAACACCACGCTTGTGTCGGCCGCCAACACCGCCGGTCTGCGGACATCGTCATCCCGATGCTGCTCCTGCTGATCGCGGTGATGGTCTCCTCTGAGGAGTGCCCCGCTGGCGGGGTGCCCCGCATTTCGTTTGTGCTAGCACCCTTCATCGGGTCAGGGAGCAGGCCACCAACCAGCGCAGAAACTCGCTGTTGCGCTCCAACGCTGAAGGCGAGAAGGCCTCCGGCTGGGCCGCGAACTTGGCGATTACGACCCGGGCGCTCGGGTCAACCCACAGATACTGACCATGGATACCGGCTCCGTAGACCGCGCCTTGCGAGTCTCCGGTCACCCACCACTGGTTGAGGTAGCTACCGCCAGGGTGCACCGCTTGGAAGGCACTGCCCGTCGCTGCCTCGAGGCTCCCGCCGGCGAGGGTGGACTCAACCCACGCCTCGGGTACAACTTGGCGGCCATCGACTGCCCCGCGGTCGAGCATCAGTTGACCGATCCGAGCCAGGTCGCGCGCCGTGCAGGCGATGCCTCCGTTGGCGAATGCGAAGCCGCCTTTGTCGACGGTGATGACTGCATCGGACTCGGGGGCAACCCTGGACCAAAGTTCGGCAGAGAGGACCTCGTGGTAGCGGGCGCCGGTGACCGACTCCACAACCCACGCGAGCGCATCGGTCGTGGCAGAGCAGTACTGCAACTGCCGCCCGTGCTGACCGGCGGCTCGTAGGCCTGTCAGGAACTCGTAGGTGTCGGCCGGATCGTCACTGTTACGAGGACGCCAGCCGGCCACCCGATCCTGCTGGGCGACATGAGCCTGCGGGTCGTGGTAGGTCTCGTCGTAGTCGACGGAGACCTGCATGTCGAGCGCTTGGCGGATGGTGGCCTCACCGAAGGCTGAGTCCTTCAGTCGCGGAACGAGGGCGCCGATCCGCGCGTCTTCGGCCATGAGGCCTTGCCCGATCAGCCGGCCAAAAAGTAGGCCGCACAGGCTCTTCGATACTGACATCAGTGTGTGCTTCGAAGAGGCCGTCATGCCCTCGCCATACCACTCCCCCACCAGTCGACCGTCCGCGAGCACGACGAGTGCGCGGGTGTGGGTTGCGTCGATCTGATGGTGGAGCTTGGCGATGTCGATCCAGTCCAGGGGGCGCGGTTCTGTGGCGGCCGCCGAGGTGTCGCGTGATATCACGGCCGTCGGGACGAGCTCGGTGATGTGGCTGAAACCCCATGCGTTCCAGGGTGGGTCCTGCCAGTTTGTCAGGTTGACCTGGCCGGGCGCGGGCGTCTTGTCCAGGGCGTAGCCGGGTCGGCAGTTCACTTGACGACATCCTCTCGGTTCTCCAGAGCGGACCGGAGGTTCTCGCTCTGCAGGGTGGGGCTGGCTGCGACCAGCGTCTGGGTGTACTCGTGTTTTGGGTCGGAGAGCACGGCTTCCGTCGGGCCCTCCTCGACGACCCGGCCTCGCAACATCACGACGACGGACTCAGCCAGGTAGCGCACGACGTCGAGGTCGTGCGAGACCATGACGAAGGTCAGGTTGCGTTCGGCGCGTAAGTCAGTGAGCAGATTGAGGATCTGGGCCTGGACCGACACGTCGAGAGCCGAGGTCGGCTCGTCCAGAATGAGCAGCTCCGGTTCGGTGGCCAGCGCACGAGCGATCCCGACCCGCTGGCACTGCCCGCCGGAGAGCTGGTGTGGCAGACGGTCGCGGAGGGCCGACGCTAGTCCGACTGCGTCGAGCACCTCGTCGACCTTGCGCCGGAGCTCGGCTCCTCGGGCGCGGGCATGCAGGCGCAGTGGTTCAGCGACGCTGTCCGCCGCGGTCATCCGCGGATTGAGGGCCTGGACGGGATTCTGGAAGACCATGCCGATCCGCCGTCGCATCGCCCGCAGCTCAGCCGGCGACATCCGGGTGACCTCGGTGCTGTCGAAGGTGATCGAGCCGCTCGTCGGCCTGATCAGGCCCAGCATGCAGCGCACGAGCGTGGTCTTGCCTGACCCGGACTCGCCGATCACCCCCAGCGACGAGCCGGTGCGCACGGTCACCGAGACGTGGTCGAGCGCGGTGTGGGACGACCGGCGTGACCGGAAGTCGTGCACCAGCTCGTCGGTGGCGATCAGCGCGCTCACAGGTCACCGCTCCGTAGACAGGCCGTCTCGTGCGCCGCGCTCACCGGCAGGAGGTGCGGGTCGGTACGACGGCAAGTCTCCGCGACCGCGTAGCAGCGGTCGGCGAACGCGCAGCCCTGGATCGCCATCAGGTTGGCGGGGACATGACCAGGAATCGCCTCCAGGCGCCGACGCGTGCCAGTCGGCAGCGCGGCGATGAGGCCACGAGTGTAGGGATGCATCGGGCTGCGGAGAACCGTGGCGGTCGGACCCGACTCGACGACGCGCCCGGCGTACAGCACCGCGACCCGATCGCAGGTTGCTCCGACCACACCGAGATCGTGGGTGATCAGGAGCACGCTGAATCCCAAGGTCCGCTGTAGGTCGACGATCAACAGGAGAATCTGGCGAGAGATGGTGACGTCGAGAGCGGTGGTGGGCTCGTCGAGTATGAGCAGTTTCGGCTCGCACAAGAGGGCCATCGCGATCATCGCGCGTTGCAGCATCCCGCCCGAGAGTTCGTGAGGGTAGGCGAGCATCACGCGGCGGGTATCGGCCAGGCCCACATCGGCGAGCCGCTGCTCGATCAGCTCGCTGGCTGCGCGGCCACGGATGCTCCGATGTCGCCGCAGGACCAGTCTCATCTGCGCCCCGAGCGTGAAAACCGGATTGAATGCGGTACCGGGGTTCTGGAAGACGATACTGATCGCGTCACCGCGGCCGCGCGCTCGCTCCTTCTCTGTCAGGACGAGCTGATCGACGCCGTCGAAGACGATCTGTCCGGACGTGCGTGTACCTGCGGGCAGGACGCCGAGGATGGCCTGGCCGGTGATGGACTTTCCGCATCCGGTCTCACCGACGATCCCGAGGATCTCACCGCGCCCTACCTCGAGCTCGATGCCGCGTAGGGGTCGGTTCGTGGCCCGTCCTCGATCGAGGAACTGCACCTCGAGGTTGTGGACAGCAACCAGGGCGTCGTTCGTCATCGCTTCACCCTCCTCGGGTCGAGTACGTCGCGCAGGGCGTCGCCCAGGAGGTTGAACGCGAGCACCGTGAGGAAGATCGCGAGGCCGGCGAACGTAGAGATCCACCATGAGGTGAAGAGCAGGCTGCGGCCCTGCGCGACCATCAACCCCCAGTCAGCTGCTGGCGGCTGGGCGCCTAGTCCGATGAAGGCGAGCGAACCGGCCGCCAGGACAACCGTGCCCACGTCGACCGTCGCTTGGATCAGCACCGGCGTCAGCGCGTTCCGGACGATGTGCCGACGCAGGATCGTGCGGGCGGGCACGCCGATTGCCTCAGCGGCCGTGACGAACGGTCGCTCGCGCAATGACCTTGCCTCGCCCCGCACCAGTCGCGCGTACCAGGGCCACCACGACAGGGCGAGGGCCAGACCCATGTTGGTGAGCCCGGGCCCCAGCAGGGCCACCACGATCATGGCGAGGAGCAGCGGGGGGAACGACTGGAACAGCTCGGTGAGCCGCATGAGGAACTCATCGACCCACCCGCCCCGGTAGCCCGCGATCGCGCCGAGCGGCACCCCGATCGCCGCCGCGACGAGCACCACGGCGATCGAGATCGTCAGGGCCGGCCGGGCGCCCATGATGACCCTGCTCAGCATGTCGCGACCCAGCTCGTCGGTACCGAACCAGTGTGCCGCGCTCGGTGCGAGGTTGCCCGCAGCGACGTCTGTGGCACCACGGCCCTGGTCTGGGTAGGGCGCGATCCATGGGGCGAAGATCGCCACCGCGACCAATAGGGCGATCAGCACGATGCCAGCCAGGGCGAGCCGGTCACGCAGTAGCGATCGCAGCAGCGACGCAGCCCGGGTGGGCGGTTGCGCGACTGGCATCGTCGCGACGTCGAGTTCAATTGCGGTCATCGGCTCAGCTCCGGACTCTGGGGTCGATGCGTGCCTGGAGCAGGTCGACGACGAGGTTGGTGACCAGGTACCCGGCCGCGCCCAGCAGCGTGATCGCCATGATCACCGGGTAATCGACCGCGAGCATCGCCTGGGTGGCGTATTGGCCGATCCCGGGCCAATTGAAGACGACCTCGACGAAGAATGTGCCCGTCAGCGTGTACGCGATCGACAGTCCCAGGACGGTCAACGTTGGCGACAACGCGTTCTTCAGGGCCAGCCGCCACGTGAGCGTGCTGGAGCTCAGCCCGTACGCGCGCGCCGTGAGCGCGTAGTCCTGGTCGAGTGCGTCGAGCATCGATGCCCGGGTCATCCGCGCAATCAGGCCCAGCGGATACGCCGCCAAGGTGACGGCGGGCAGCACCAGGTGTTCCAGGCCGTCGCCGAGCGCCGCCCAGTTGCCGGTGAGGATGCTGTCGAGGAGGGGAAAGTGCGTCACTGTGCGGACGGGGTTGGAATAGGCGAGCACGGTGCTGAACTCGCCGGTGGCGTGGAGCATCCCGAGTTGCCCGACGAAGAGCATCTGGAGGAGCAGCCCGAGCCAAAAGGCTGGCATCGAGATTCCGCCGATGCACAGAATCCGGATGAGTCCGTCGAGGACACCCCCGGGCCGGCGTGCCGCGATGACCCCGAGCGCCACGCCGAGCACTGCCGCCACGAGCATGGCGGCCGCGATGAGCTCAAGGGTCGGGGGGAGCCGGCCGGCGATGTCCGGAAGGACTGGTTGTTTGGTCGCGAGCGAGTCACCGAGATCGCCCCGCAACAAGGCGCCGACATAGTCGACGAACTGGATGGGCAGCGGTCGGTCCAGACCAAGCTGCTCCCTGACGCGGTCAAGGGTCGCGGCGTCTGCCTTCTGGCCGGCGTACACGACGGCCGGGTCGGACGGCACGACCCGGGCCAGTACGAAGGTCAGGAAAGTGAGAGTCAACATCACCGCCCCGGAGGTCGCGATCCGCTTCGCGAAGTACTTGGTCATGGATTCCTTCCTCGCAAGTGGGTTCAGCACGCCCCAGGGTGCCGGCCGGAGCTGGAGGCCGGCACCCATGATGCGGCTATCGGTCAGGCGGGGCTAAAACCCGAGAAGAAGGTGGTGAAAGGATAGTTCTCGTTGAAGGCCGGCACCTTGAGTACGCGGGGGATGACGGAGACCTGTTGGGCGTCGTAGAGAAATGCGGCAGGTGCCTGTTCGTGGAGCATGCCCATGGCCTGCTGGTACATCGACTGCGCCTTTTCACGATCGGTCGCGGTAAACGTCGCGGCCTTGTCGATGATCTGGTCGTAGGCCGCGTTGTCCCAGTAGCTCATGTTGAAGAACGGCTTCTTGGCACTGTGGAACAGGGAGTACATGTTGTCGGAACCGGCGTCGCTGTAGGTCGGCCAGTAGTAGAGGATAAAGATGTCCTGAGCGCCCTTCGGATCCGACTTGGCGTCCTCCCACTGCTGGTTGAAGAGCTGTGCCTTGACCTTGACGTTGACACCGACCTTCGCCAGGGCGTCCTTGATCAGCGGCACGAATCGCCCTTCGGCGGCGTTCTCGGACGCGTAGGTGAGAGTCAGGTCGAATCCTCCGCCAGGATGCCCGGCGTCGGCGAGCAACTGCCGGGCCTTGTCGAGGTCCTGTGTGTACTGGGGGACGTCGGCGGAGTACGGGAAGATTCCGTCAGGGACCGGGCCGTGGCTCTGGGTGCCGTAGCCCTGGGCACCCACCGAGATGATGTCCTTGTAGGGCATCGCGTAGGACAGCGCCTGGCGCACCACCGGGTTGTCGAGCGGAGGTCGGGTGGTGTTGAACATCGCCAGGTAGTCGAACGGCGACTTCGAGACCTTGACCGTGAAGTCAGGGTTCTTCTTGAAGGAGGCGATGTTCTCGAGCGGAATCTGGGTGGAGTACGCCACCTCACCAGCAGTGAGCATCTGCTGTGCCGTGACTGCGTCTGACGTGATCGCGATGTCGACCGTCTTGTATGTCGCCCGGGCATTGGCGTTCCAATAGCCGTCGTACTTCTTCAACACGACCTTCTTGCCGGGGGTGTACGCCGCGAGAGTGTAGGGGCCGGTGCCGGCGTCGACGCCCTTCTCGAAGTACTTGTCGTCCTTCTTGGCGGGCTCGAGCGCCGATGGCGCGACGATCCATGCGCCATAGGTCGATGAGGCAATCAGGTCCAGGGGTGCGGCGTACTTGAGCGTGAAGACAACGGTGGCCGGGTCCGGTGCTTCGATCTTCTTCACCGGCGCCCAGATGAACGAGGCGCCGCCGCGCTCCTTGGCAGCCTCCAGACTCGCCTTGACGGCAGCGGCGTCGACCTTCTCACCGGTGTGGAAGGTCACGCCCTGACGAATCTTGAACGTCCAGGTCAGGCCGTCGGCGGAGGCCTGCCAGCTGATGGCGAGACCAGGGGTGTATTCGTCCGTGCTCCCAGAAGGGTTCTTCCAGAGAAGCGGCTCGTACAGATTCCCCAGATACATCGCCTCGGTGGAGAAGGACTTGATCGGGTCCCATGTGGTGACAGACGCAGACGAGGCGACGGTGAGGACCGCCGTATTCGCGGAGCCTCCTGCCGGACCACCCGCCGAGCTCCCACCCGAGCACGCTGCTACTACTGCCAGGCCCACGGCCGAGATGAGGGCTGCGAAGAATCGACGGCGATTCATGGATCTCCTTGTGCAGAAATGGACTTCCGGCCATTGTGGGAGCCAGCTTCCATGCTGTCCAATACTTACATTCTACCTTGTCGATGCCTGGGAGGCATGATGGACCTGAGGTTGCTGCGGTACTTTCTGGAGATCGTGGACACCGGTTCAGTCACCGCCGCGTCCAAGGCGCTCTTTGTCGCCCAGCCTTCCCTCTCCCGGCAGTTGCGCCGACTCGAGTCGGACCTCAACCTGCAACTTTTCACCCGGTCAGACAAGCGGCTGGTGCTCACAGCCGCCGGGCGCGAGTTCGTGCCCATCGCCCGCGACCTGGTGGCCCGGGCCGCGCAGGCCCAGACAATGGTGGCGGCGATCGCGACCGGCGCGAGCCCGGATCTGGTCCTGGCCGGTCCCACCACAACCATCAACGACCTCGTCGCGCCATTCATCGCGGCCGGCGGCCCGGCCTCGTTGGCCAACGTGGTGGAGACGCTGCCGCAGGACGTGTACGGCGCCGTCACCCGCGGTGACGCCGACTTCGGGATTGGCAGCTCGGTACCGTCGGGTTCTCTGTTCGCAGAGGTACTCATCCAGGTAGAGGTCTGGGCGCAGGCTCCCCCGGACCATGTGCTGGCAACGGATACCAGCGTGGACCTCGCCGAGGTCACCCGGCATCCATTGATCCATCTCGACCTTGGCCACGCAGTACGACGTGCCTTCGACGCGGCCGCTGCGAAACGCGGGCTCAGCTATAACGTCGTAGCACAGGCCCGGGCGCCGCGCCTCGGCCAGGCGCTCGCTGCAGCGGGTCGCGGCGTGTGCGTGACCTCCGACGATCCGCGCTACGGCTTGTCGAAGGCACAGATCTTGGTCGACGGGGAGCCACTCACCGTGACCCTCTACGCCGCATGGGACCCTGCGCATTACGCCGCCACGGAGATCGAGACGGCCGTCATGGAATTGCGGCGGTTCACCGAGCAACGCTATGGCACGGGCCGATAGTGCCGCCGCGGACCGAACCGCAATGGTGGACAGCGAACCGAAGTACGCCACCCACCCGTCCGCGAGGTTCAGCACAGAGGGTTGATCTTGCCGGTCTCGATCACGGCCGAGGCCCAGGAGAACTCGCTGTTGTCGGAGAAGTACCAGTACGTCGCGCCGTTGGGCGCCATGGCCACAGTGATGCCGCCGTACCCGGACATGAACGGCGTCCAGAACGAGCAGGAGAGCTGTGGGTAGTCAGCCGGGGTGAACTGCTTGGCCCAGAACATGTTGTTGTACTTGAACGGGACGGATCCGGAGGTTGTCAGGCCTCTGTCGCTCGCGTTCTTCTGCATGCTGGTGTCGAGCGCCGCTGCGGAGAGCACCTGGGTTTCACCGATCTGGCCGCTGTCATTGTTGAGCAGCTTGGCCATCTTGGCGATGTTGTCCGAAGTCCAGAACATTCCGTAGCCTCCGAACGGCTTGCCGCTCCCCGAGTTGTCGGTCCTCACGGAGGCCCAGCTCTCGGGCGAGAGCCGGAGCGGCTTCAGGACGTCGTCGCGCAACATGTTGAAGATGTCAGCCCCAGGTCCTTGGTGGGACTTCAAGATGGCATCCTGCGCTCGGGCCGTGATGAACGCGTCGGAGGAGTGGTAGATCCACTTGGTCCCGGGCACCGCCTTACGAGGAAAGACCAGCGCTGTGTCGATCTTGTCGTCATAGGTCTCGGCGACGAAGAAGTCCGACATCTTCAGGCCGTCCTCGTCGGATTCGTAGCCGGCGAGGTTGTAGTTGCCGGTCGCCATGTCAAGGGCATTGTCCAAGGTCACGTCAGACCACTCCCCCCTGGCGGAGGCGGTCTCCGGAACCAGGTTTCCGACGATCTGGTTCCTGACCGAGGTCCCGTACAGCTGCGCGAGGCGCATGAAGGCTACGCCGTCGAATGCGGACTTGGCGGTCGAGTACGACGGCATCACCATCTCTTCACAGAAGGGGTAAGTACCGAATCTGGTCGTACAGCCTGAGACGTAGTTGGCCCCATTGACCAGCACGCCGTACTTGGTCATGTCTGCGGGCGTGACGCCGGTACCAAACGCGGTGGTGTTGACTCCTGCGCTCGGATAGTCGGACGCGAGGGCAGCGAGCGGCTTGGTAGGAAGCCGGGTGCTGACCTCCGCGGCGTAGTCGTTTCGGATCTGTTCATCATTGGGCAATACCGATGGTGTGTAGGTCGCGCTGAGCTGTCCCCACATGTTGAACTTCTGGTAGGCGCACGTCTCCTGCGTCACCTGGTAGCGCACGTTGCTGATCGACGAGGCGTTGAAGAGGAACGTGAGCACCCCGTTGTGCACGCAGTTTGCGTTGCGTTCAATGATTGCGAATGGGATGGCCGCGCGCGTCTTGCCGTTGTCGGTGCTCTCGTTCCACGCGCGGCCCGGGCTGACAACGAGGTTGTACGTCGTGCCGCCGGTGATCGTCAGGCCACGCTTGATCGGGATCAGGTGGCTGCCGGTCTGCACCAGGCTGGTCGTGAATGCCGGAAGGTGCTTCCAGGCGTTGTCGGCCTTCGCCGTGCGGCGGTAGGTGTCGACGATCTCGCTGAAGCCCCCGCTGATAGCCGGGTTGGCCAGGGTCAGGGTGCCCTCGAACTGGTTCGAGGGAGGTGCAGCTTGGGCGGGCACTGCGAATGCAGCGTCATCCACGGGGGCTGTGCTCGTGCCGGTCGTGAGGTCGGCGAACGTGAGTACGGTCCGTCCGGTCGAGCCGCTGCCGGTCAATGGGTCCCCTGGAACGGTGGTCGCTGCCGCGGCCGGCGAGGTGACCGGGCCAAGGACCGCGGTCGTCGTCGCTATCGCTCCAACTAGCGCGACCAGCGCAGAGGTGGCTTTTCGTGTGGCCATGGGAACTCCTGGGGGCAGAGGTGGTGCGGCGATCGTAAGGACAGCATCGGAAAGGGGGCCAATACCCATTTGCTGTGAGGCAGATGCTCATTCGGCATGGCGTTGGTCACGGCACGATGTGCGTTGTGACACGTTGAGCCACGTGTCGATCACCAAGGCTGTCGCGAGAGCCAGTCATCGACGCCGGTAGGTCGCGGCGCGATCGTGGAACCTTTGGCTGGCCATGCGAAACCGCGCCCGATACTCAGAGCCCTGTTCAGTTTCGACCGCGTCGCGAGGGAGGCAGCAATGCCCGTCGTCACGCGATCGTGAGCGCCACCCAGGCATCGACCCGGACCTGCGGATCGTCGAGCGAGCCGCCCACGGCTTCCTCGATCTGTGCGATCCGGTTCCGCACGGTGTTGCGATGGACTCCGAGCTCTTTGGCGACGCTGGCGCGGGAGCCGTGGTGGCGCAGGAACGAGCGCAGCGTCGCGAGCAGTTCCTCGTTACCGCCGAGCGGCGACAGGAAGGCCGACGCGAAGGCCTCGGCGCGCGGCCGGTCCAGCATCGCGATCGTGCCGGCCCCGACGAGCCGTTCCCATCGCACCACGGGTCTGGCGTCGGAGGTGGCAAGCAGCGCGTGTCCGGCGTTGGCATGGCTGCGTGCGGCCGACTCCACTGGTGCGGGGTCCCCCACGCCGACACGAAGCCCGTGCTCGGCCAACGCCGCAGCCTGCTGGTCGACATCGCGGGGGTCGGTCGCGACCCACACCTCGTCGCCGACGCGGGCCAAGAGCGGCGCGCGGTCCTCGCCCCGACTGACGGCGTCGTCCAGCGCGTCCTCAGGCCCGGTTGCCCGGAGGAGCACCACGGGATCGGGCAGGGCCGGTTCGTCGACGACTCCGCTACCCAGCACGATGGCGGCGGTGCGCGAGTCGGATCGGACGAGCAGCTCGAGGGCCCGGCCACGGAGCCGACGTGTGCTCGCTTGTCGCGCGCGCCGGCTCTCGGCGGCCAGGGATAGCAGTGACACCGCGGTGGTGACCGCTGCCCGCTGCGCGTCGTCGGGACGTCCAGGCAGGAGCACGGCCAGCCAGGATCCGGGGCGCCCGGTTAGCCCGACCGGCTGCACGACGATCGTCCCTGATCCAGACTGCACGCTGGATGCGGCTCGGAGGCCCTGCGGGCGGAGCCGCACGATCTCTGCAGCGACCACGTCCAGATCGAGGCCGACTCCGGCCGGCCCGCCCTCGACCCGTCCGTCCCGGTCGACGATAGCGGCGGCACCGCCCGTCACGGCCGCCAGACGGCGCATCAGCATGAGCGGTGCGCCGCCTCGCAGAGCCGCCTGCGTGAGCTGCCGCTGGACGTCGAGGGAGCGTCGGGCTGCTGCCCCGGCGTGGGCGTCGATCAAGCGCGCAGCGGTCCGGCTGATCGCCACGAACGTGGTGGCTCGCGGCACCGCGAACAGGTTCAGCCCGGCGTCGGCGCACGCGCGCCGAAGGCCCACGGGCACTGCCCGGTGGGTGAGCCCGACGGCGACGCCCAAGGCGGCCACCTGCGCCTCGACGAGGCGCCCGACGTACGGCGCCCACTCGCGCCGCCAGCCGACCGTCTCGAGACCCGTGGTCAGGAGCACCTCGTTGCCTTCGAGGAATGGCGTCGGGTCGACCAGCTCGCTCGCCGCGACCCAGCGCACCTCCGCCTCGGGATGCGATAGCTCGACCGGATCGAGCCCGAGGACGGGGTCAGCAAGGAGATCGGTAACCGCCACCATGGGGTCATGATCGCACAGCGGGCCGCCTGTTGGCTGTGCAGTTCGGCCATGGCGGACTTCACACCGCCGACCTACCGTCGAGGAGTCCCACACCGCCTCACTGCTGGAGCACCCGATGTCGCACGCCACCGGAGGGCCGACCCTCCCCCAAGAACGCCGCCTGGTCACCGAGCTGCCCGGCCCACGGTCTCGCGAGTTGCACGCCCGCAAGGGCGCCGCCGTCGCCCGGGCCGTCGGCACCACGCTCCCCCTCTACGCGATGGCCGCCGGAGGCGGCGTGGTCGTCGACGTCGACGGCAACTCGCTCATCGACTTCGGCTCCGGCATCGCGGTCACCACCGTCGGCAACAGCGCTCCGTTGGTCGTGGACGCCGTCGCTGAGCAGGCGCGCGCCTTCACCCACACCTGCTTCATGGTCACACCGTACGCCGGCTACGTGGAGGTCGCGGAAGCGCTCAACCGGCTCACGCCTGGGGAGCACGAGAAGCGCACTGTGCTTTTCAACTCGGGCGCCGAGGGGGTCGAGAACGCGGTCAAGATCGCGCGCTCCTGGACGAGGAAGCAGGCCGTGGTTGCCTTCGACCACGCCTACCACGGGCGGACCAACCTGACGATGGCGCTGACCGCGAAGAGCATGCCGTACAAGAGCGGCTTTGGACCTTTCGCTCCAGAGGTGCACCGGGCTCCGGTGTCCTACCCGTTTCGCGACGGCCACAACGACGGCATGGCGGCCGCCCGCGAGGCGATCACCGTGGTCGAGAAGCAGATCGGTGCCGACAACCTGGCGGCCGTCGTGATCGAGCCGATCCAGGGCGAGGGCGGCTTCATCGTCCCGGCCGCCGGCTTCCTCAGCACGCTCGCCGCGTGGTGTCGCGACAACGCAGTCGTCTTCATCGCCGACGAGGTGCAGACCGGGTTCGCACGCACCGGCGAGATGTTCGCCGTCGACCACGAGGGCGTTGTACCCGACCTGATCGTCACCGCAAAGGGGATCGCCGGCGGCATGCCGCTCTCGGCCGTGACCGGGCGCGCGGAGATCATGGACGCACCGCATGTCGGCGGCCTCGGCGGCACCTATGGCGGCAACCCGCTCGCGTGTGCAGCTGCCCTCGCCGTGATCGAGACCATAGAGAAGGACAGGCTCGTCGACCGCGCGCGTGACATCGGAAAGACGATGGTCGAGCGACTGCGCGGCCTGCAGGAGCGCGATGACCGGATCGGCGAGGTTCGGGGCCGGGGCGCGATGGTCGGGGTCGAGCTCGTCGAGCCGGGAACCATGGTCCCCGACGCCGAGTTGACCCGCCGGATCGCCGCAGCCGCGCACCAGCGCGGGCTGATCGTGCTGACCTGCGGCACGTTCGGCAACGTGCTGCGCTTCCTGCCCCCGCTGTCCATGCCCGACCACCTGCTCGCCGAGGGTCTGGACGTCCTCGCTGCGGCCTTCGAGGAGACCCGGTGACCACGTTGCTGGGGCCCACGACCGCGAGCCCGCTCGACGACGCGCGCACGCAGCTGCGCCAGGCCGTCGAGGTGCTCGGCCTCGACGAGGGCATGCACGCGATGCTCGCCCATCCGCGGCGCGAGGTGACGGTCGCCATCCCGCTGCGCCGCGACGACGGCACCACCGAGCTGCTCACCGGCCACCGAGTGCAGCACAACTTTTCGCGCGGTCCGGCGAAGGGCGGGCTGCGCTACAGCCCGGACGTCACCCTCGATGAGGTTCGCGCACTCGCGATGTGGATGACCTGGAAGTGCGCCCTGATCGACGTGCCGTACGGCGGCGCGAAAGGCGGCGTGCGGATCGATCCGCGCACCTACTCCTCGGCCGAGCTCGAGCGGGTGACCCGCCGCTACACCAGTGAGATCAGCCCCCTCATCGGGCCCGAGCGCGACATCCCCGCCCCGGACATCGGCACCGACGAGAACACCATGGCGTGGCTGATGGACACCTACTCGGTCCAGCAGGGACACACGGTCCTCGGCGTCACCACCGGTAAGCCGGTGAGCCTCGGCGGCTCCCTCGGCCGGGCCACGGCCACCTCGCGCGGAGTCGTCCACGTGGCCCTCGCCGCCCTACGCAGCCGCGGCATCGAGCCCACCCGGGCAACCGCCGCCGTCCAGGGCTTCGGCAAGGTCGGCAGGTACGCTGCCCGCTTCCTGGCCGAAGCCGGCGTGCGAGTGACGGCCGTCAGCGACCAGTACGGCGCGGTCGGAGACGAGCGCGGCCTCGACGTATCCGCCCTCGAGGCGCACGTCCACGCTCATGGCGGCGTGGTCGGCTTCGACGCCGACGAGCTCACCCACGCCGAGCTGATCGAGGCCGACGTCGACCTGCTCGTCCCGGCCGCCGTCGAGGGCGTGATCACCGCGGCGAACGCCCCGAGGATCCGCGCCAGCATCGTCGTCGAGGGCGCCAACGGACCGACCACACCGGAGGCCGACGCACTCCTCGAGTCGCGCGGGCAGCTCGTCGTCCCCGACATCCTCGCCAACGCAGGCGGCGTCATCGTGTCCTACTTCGAGTGGGTGCAGGCCAACCAGGCCTACTGGTGGAGCGCCGACGAGGTCGAGCGCCGCCTCGCCGACCGGATGCTGGCCGCGTGGTGGCAGGTCCACGACCACGCTGAGCGACTGCAACTGCCGTTGCGGACCGCCGCCACCGCCCTCGCCGTCCAACGCGTCGCGCAGGCCCACCGGCTGCGCGGCCTCTACCCGTGACCACGTCGATCCCCCTGGAGACCCCCATGACCCTCACCGCTGCCCCATGCCCGGAGCTCAAGGACGCCGCCTCCCTGCTCGCCGAGCTCCTCGTCGAGCAGGGAACGTGCCCGACCTTCGGCGTCGTCGACCCGGCCACCGGCAACACCGTCTGCGACCTGCCCGATCGCGGCCCTGCCGACGCCACGGCCGCGGTCGACGCCGCCCACGCCGTGTTCCCCCACTGGGCGAGGACCGCCCCACGGGTCCGCTCCGAGGCGTTGCGCCGGGCCTTCGACCTCATGCACGCCGACGCCGACCGGCTCGCCGCACTAATCTCGTGGGAGAACGGCAAGAGCCTCGCCGACGCGCACGCCGAGGTCATCTATGCCGCCGAGTTCTTCCGCTGGTTTTCCGAGGAGGCCGTCCGCACCGAGGGCGGCTACGGCATCTCCCCGGCCGGCGGCGCCCGCACGCTGGTCACCCAGCGGCCGGTCGGGGTTGCGGCTCTGGTCACGCCGTGGAACTTCCCGGCCGCGATGGCGACTCGCAAGATCGCCCCGGCGCTGGCCGCGGGCTGCACCGTCGTGCTGAAGCCGGCGGCCGAAACGCCACTCACCGCCCTCGCGGTGGCCCGGATCCTGCACGCCGCCGGCGTTCCAGCAGGAGCAGTCCAGGTGGTGCCCACCACCGATGCCCCCGGAGTCGTCGGCGCCTGGCTCGACGACTCACGGGTACGCAAGGTTTCGTTCACCGGTTCCACGGCGGTCGGCCAGCTGCTGCTGCGCGAGGCCGCCGACCGGGTGGTGAACGCCTCGATGGAGCTCGGCGGCAACGCGCCGTTCGTCGTGTGCGCGGACGCCGACATCGAAGCCGCGGTGGAGGGCGCCATGATCGCCAAGTTCCGGAATGGCGGCCAGGCCTGCACGGCCGCCAATCGGTTCTACGTGCACGCCGACGTGGTGGACGAGTTCGCCACCCGGTTCGCCGCGGCCATCGCGTCGCTCTCCCTGGGTCCGGCGTTCGACGGCGCCCAGATCGGCCCACTGATCAGCGCGGCGGCCGTCGACCGGGTGACAGCCGCGGTCAACCGCGCCGTCACCGAAGGGGGCCGCATCGCGCATCGCGGCCCGATCCCCACCGACGGCTGGTTCTACCCGCCGACCCTCCTGCTCGACGTCCCCGCGGATGCACAGATCGTCCGCGAGGAGATCTTCGGCCCGGTCGCCCCCGTCGTCGTGTGGAAGGACGAGGACGAACTGCTGCGCCTGGTCAACGACACCGAGCTCGGCTTGGCCGCCTACGTCTACGCCGGACGGCTCCAGGACGCCCTGCGCCTGGCCGAGGCGATCGACGCCGGCATGGTCGGCATCAACCGCGGCCTGGTCTCCGACCCATCGGCACCCTTCGGCGGCGTCAAGCAGAGCGGGCTGGGCCGCGAGGGCGCTCGCGACGGGATCCGCGAGTACCAGGAGACCCAGTACTTCAGCGTGGACTTCCCATGAGCCGCCACGTGGTCGTGATCGGCGGCGGGTACGCCGGCCTCACCGTCGCGCGCCGCCTGCTCCGCAAGGCGCGCGACCTCGACGTCACCGTGGTCAACCCGCACGGCTACATGACCTACCAGCCGCTGCTGCCCGAGACGGCCGCCGGTACCGTGCAGCCCGCGCACGTCGTCGTACCGCTGCGGACGGCGCTGCCCGGCGCCCGAGTGCTGGCAGCGTCACTCACCGGCCTGGACACCGCTCGCCGGGTGGCGACGTTGACCGCGCGCGACGGTGCGATGCAGGAGGTGCCTTACGACGAGCTGGTGCTCGCGGTCGGGTCGGTGACCAAGACCCTGCCGGTGCCGGGGCTCGTGGACCACGCCATCGGCTTCCGGACCGTCGAGGAGGCACTGCACCTCGGCAACCGGGTGCTCTCGCGGCTCGAGCTCGCCGCGTCGACGACCGACTCGCTCGCGCGCGAGCGTGCGCTGACCTTCGTCTTCGTGGGTGCGGGTTACGCCGGCATCGAGGCGCTCGCCGAGCTCGAGGACATGGTGCGCCGGCAGCTCCCGCACTTCCCGGGCATCACCATGGACCAGAGCCGCTGGGTGCTCGTCGAGGCCGGACCACGCATCCTCGGCCAGCTGCCCGAGCGGCTCGCCTCGTACGCCGCGGCCCAACTCGCCGGCCGCGGCATCGACGTGCGATTGGACACGCGGCTCGAGCGGGTGACCAGCGACGCGGTCGTGCTCAGCGACGGCACGGTCGTCGCCACGGACACCGTGGTGTGGACGGCCGGGGTCGTCCCGCACCCGGTGCTGCGCCGGCTCGGCCTTCCGTGCGACGAGGCCGGCCGAGTGCTGGCAGACGAGCACCTCCGCGTCGTCGATGGCGTGTGGGCAGTCGGCGACTGCGCGGCCGTGCCGGACGTCGTCGGCGGTGGCTGGTGTGCACCGACGGCCCAGCACGCCGTGCGCCAGGCGACCCGGCTCGCCGACAACCTGCGCGGACGGCTGGGGGCCTACCGGCACCGCGACGCCGGCGCGGTCGCCTCGCTGGGCCGGCGCCAGGGCGTGGCCGAGCTGTACGGCGTACCGCTCCGCGGCTACCTCGCCTGGCTCGTGCACCGCATCTACCACGGCTCACGCCTGCCCTGCCGGCGCCGGCGGCTGCTGGTCACGCTGACCTGGCTGCTCGGCTCGCGCGGCCGGGACCCGGTGGCGCTGTCGGCCGTCGAGTCGCCCAGGGCCGCCCTCCGCGAGGCGCACGACCTGGTGGGGTGAGCGGTGGTCGACTGCCTCATGCGTGCGCGTGCATCACGTGCCTGATGCGCGTGTAGTCCTCGAGGCCGTAGTGAGCCCCATCGCGATCTACGCCTCGTCCCTGCTTTGCTCTCCAGATGGCCGCGCAAGTCAGGGCGAAGTGACGCACCGTTCGTGTGCCGTGTCGAACACAGACCTCAAGCCACCATCTCCGAGGACTGGTGAGATTTCCCTCTGTCGGAGTGCGTGGGGACAGGGCGATTCCGCCTGTGTCTCACACAATACGGCTATCGGCGCGGTGAATTCCGTTGGCCTGCGTGGGGATTCGTCGTCGATGGGATGGGACACGTGGCGACATGATGCCTCTGGCCGGACGACTCGATGGAGGGCGCATTTTCGCCGAACGTGTGGCTCGACGCCGAGCTCCACGACTTCCGCGCTGCGAATCGTCCTCTCGAAGTCAGGAGCCCCGAGGCGCGTGGCAATAACGTGGACTCGAGGCGTTGGCGCTGAAGCTCGTGCCGACGGATGTAATGTTCGACCGGGCGCGTGGACATTCGCCGCCCTGATGGCGAATCGTAATCACGTGTGGAGGGATTGCGTTGGCACAGCGTCGTATCACGGGTGCGCAGTCGGAGCTGATCTCCGCCGAGAGGATCTTGGAAGGCAACACGCTCTCAACCAAGGACCAGCCATTTCTCGCTGATCTGTTGCGTGTGACGCTGAGGCCTGAGCCCATCACGTTCGTAGTGGGAGCTGGCGTCTCAATGGACGCCGGCCTTCCGTCGTGGTCATCGCTGCTGATGCGGATGGCCGACGATTTGGCGGATGAGCCGCTGCGGCACATGGCTAAAGCGGACCCCTCCGACCCGATGCGGAAAGCCGAGTACATAGTTCAGATGGCGCTGTCAGCGACGCGTAAGCGCGAGTCTGAAATCATCCGTGATGCGCTCTACCCCGAGCAGGGTGACGTCTCTCATGGGGAACTTGCCGACGCGATCGCAAGGCTTGTCGCCGTTCGCAAGCAGGCCGTCCGAATTATTACGACAAACTTCGACGAGGTTCTTGAGTCAGCACTGCGCTCCTACCTTCCCGAGACGTCGATCGAGTCCTACTCCATAGATGAAGCCGACGAGTGGCGCGAGTTTGTTGCCTCAGGAGGTATCGGCGTCCTTCACGTGCATGGCCTCGTCGTAACTAATGACCGGGAAGACAAGAAGCCGATCATCCTGACAGAGTCACACTTTCTTAGGTATGGCACGAAGGTAAGGAGCGTTGTCGCCAAGGAGCTGGAGGCGAATCCGGTGCTCTTCATCGGCGTCAGTCTCTCGGATCCAAATCTCGTGGGCCCCCTTTGGGACGTGAAGGCCGAGGGTGAACCAGTCTCGTCTTCGAAGAAGAAGCAGCACCCACGGTTTGTCCTAGTGGTCCCTGGGTCTGTTACCGGCGCAGAGACAAATGCAGACTCGGTAAGGTACTCCGTGGCATCAGCGCAGTACCTCGAGGGGAAGCTGGGTCTGAAGCCTGTCTTCTTGAAGTCCTACTCCCAACTGATCCAACTCGTCTCGGACATGTCACTGGCTGTAGCTCGACCAAAGCAATACGCGAATCGAGTTCCCCGAGGAGAGGGTCAGTCGCTTAGATACGGGAAGCGCTTCACGCGAGTCTTGACCCAGTGCTACGAAAACATCGGTTGCGCGCCGTCCAACCCGTTTCCTCTCGGACCCGCTGCGGACAATCTGAGCGAAGCGCTGTTTGGCGTGCTCCACGCCAAGGATGGCCCGGTTCGCTACCTCGAGAAGCTCAAGGAGCGGCACAGGCTCCGCGACCACACATGGGAGCCCGCCGACGAACACTTCGGTCTTTTTCTTTGGCTGCGCCGGCGCTCGCCAAGGGCCGGCCTTCCTGCCCCCTACGCAGTTGCCCTGGTTGGAACCAGCACCTTCACACATCGGGAGGCGTGGTCGTTCGACAGAGTGGCGGCCATCGAGCCATCTGCTACGTATTCGTCGGCGGCGGCGATGTATTACGGCACAACCCAGGCGACCGATACATCTCCACGACCTGACTCTCAGACATGGAGAGGAGTACTGGCGACGCCGATCACCGTGGAAGGTGCCTGCACAGACGAGAGCATCCTGGCTCCTGGTGGTGTAAAGGTACCTCTTGATCGGCTTACCGTAGGCGCCGTGACGTTGAACACCACGTGCAACATCGTTGACGTAGAGCCTGGGAACACGAACTTGAGATCAGTGCTGTCCGTCGCCGACCAGGTGGGCGAGTTGAGCGAAGTGGCATCCCGCCTGCAGGCTGCCGCGATCAAGGTGCTGCTTCCCGATCTCTAGGAAGCCTTCTTCGACCTCGCGCGAACGACCTGGGGGCGAATCGGGATCGATACGAATGTCTTGCCGCTGACCGTTCGAGACGGAAGCTTGTCAATGGCCGTGACAGCAACGCTGCCTTGCCCTTGCGATTTCGTAATTGCTCGCACCGTGGCGCCTCTCGCTCTTCCCAAGTCGGGTCTGAACCGGCAACTACTTACACTGTTGTAGTTTGCTCCCCAGACCACCTCAGCAAGCGCAAGCCGTCCGGCGTGTCGACTCAGTGGGGCCCTGCTAGGTTAGCGCGTGTCTCCGGCCCCGCACCGCGAGTTCCCTCACATGGCCAGGAGGGCACGATATGCGCGCATTGGTATGAGGCTGCAACCCGCGCACCTTGCCCTCAAAAGGGCCAGCTCAGCATGAGACACACTCGCTCGAAGGCGGGCGTTGCGGGCGAGATGTTGCACGAGATATCGCACGCCACATCGAAGAGGTTCCCTGACGTGCGGTTCGTGAGTGCCTGAAAAGCGGAGAATCAAGGGCACGTGCAGTACAGCACGGAAGTACAGCAGTCGGTGCGACGGAGCTTGCCGCTCTACGGAGGCTGATGGCGGGTCGTAAGCACGATCACGTCTCGCCGACGCCAATGCCTGAAGTTCGGGACGAAGAGGGGACCCCCCCCGGGACGGCCACCACGCACTCCACGTAAGGCGAGCGACCCCGCATTCGGCGACGAGAGCTTCAGATCGTGTGACAGCAGCACTGACAGCAACGCGCCCAGACGCCACCAGCTGGAACTGCACTTGAGGTGCCCAAAGGCGGCACCCTGCAGCGCTCCTACAGACCGGCTCGCCCGGCCGCCGACATCTGAAAATCGGAAGGTCGGCGGTTCGACCCCGCCCCTGGCCACCAAAACCGCAGGTCAGCGCCTTGCGAGGCCGTCGGTTTCTCGCGCTCCCGGCCGTCTGACAGCAGTAGGACAGCAACGTCAATCGTGACGTCACATCGAGAGGCTTCCTCAAGCACAGCTGGCATCCACCTTCGGGCGCATCGAAGGGTTGCCAATCGTCACCGGACGACGAGTGACGGCAACCCGACCAGACACAACCAGCCAACCTTGGACGCGGTGCCCCGAAACGCCCACCCAGTTTCGAGCCAAGCGCAGACGTTCGCAGGTAAGGGGAGCTGTTGAACACGGCCGTCCGCACCCTCCCAGGTGCTGCCGTGGCCACTGGCGACAACGTGCGTATGTCGACCACGCCGTTGACTGCCCATGCTCCAGACCCCGCGTCAGGCTGAGATTGAGTGCGCTCTGGGCCAAAGCTCGGCACCGGTCGGAACAATCCCCGGGTGTGGCCCGCTATACGTTGACGTCGTCACGGAAGGACGTCCGGCACGGCCTCCTCACCGCAGGAATCACCCCCTGATCCGTAGCAATTCGCGGACAGGATGGGGAAGTTCCAAGGGATGACCATGCCCACCACTCTGGCGACCCCTTCACAACCGCTTGCGCACATCGTCGCAGGTCAGAGCCGTGCGGTCGCGCTGAGACGCATCCGGTCCGCTGTTGTCAGATCGTTACCTGGTCCGACGTGGATGAGGTCTATTGGGCTCATTTTTGGGCCAGCCTCCGGCCGCGCACATGAACATCACTGGCGTACGTCGAGACACCCGTGAGTGCTGCATCCCACGACCGTCCCGCGGGGCTCGTGCAGGGACCGCGTGAGCAACTCGCTCGCGATGGTCAGGCACTGACCTTGTCTGATCCTTGATCCGACCGATGGGTCGAGGTCAGGAGGGCTCGGCCCAACGGCCATGGTTGTCGATCCACCATGTCCCGGACGGCAGCGTTCCTCCGCCCGGTGGCAGCGCGCTCCATGCAGCCTGGTCGGCGAGCTTGTGCACCTGGGCATCGACTTCGTCTGCGAGCTGCTCGCCGGTTGCTGCGTCCGGTATCTGCAGCCCAGCCAGGATGGTTGCGACGTCTGGGGTGGCCAGCAAACGCCGGAACCAGGGTTGCACCACGGGCACGTACTCCATGCGGGCGACGTCAGTCACCTGCAGGTGGGGCAGCCCGAGGCTGAAGCCGCGCGAGGTCGCCTTGGCCCGGGCGGCAGCGGCGACCAGCCGCAGGTATTCGAACCTCTGGCAGCCCTCCTCGAACGCGTTGCCGAGTCCGACGTGGTCGGCCAGGAGTGGTCGAAGGTAGGCGTACAGGTACTTCGGGGGTTTGTTCAACGTGTGGTCCGGGCCCAAGAACTGCGCGACGGGCACCTCCTCACCCTGCCAGTCCAGCGTCCGCGGGCCGGTCAGCAGGAGGGTGACCAGGTCCCATCGTTGTGCAGCGGTGGCGGCGACCCCGGCCGCGTAGGTGAGCAGCGTGGCCGGGGCCTGTGTGAGGTTGATGAGGTTCGTCAGTCCGCCTACGTTGGGACGGGTTCCGAAGCGTTGGATGTCGTCGAGCCACCACCGGTCAGTCGACTCAGTGCCCCAGTACGCCGTGGTGGCGACCAGCGTCACCGGCACGGCGCTGGCGGCTTCGATCACCCGGAGCCGTCGTGCGTGTTCGTCCTGACCGCTCACTGAGTCGAACGATTCCGGGTGCAGCGGGCCGCAAAGGGCCAGGGCGTCGAGTTCTCGGCGCAGCGTGTCATGGAGCGCGATGGCAGTCCTGCCGCCGGACAGTTCGCGTTTCGCTGACTCCGCGGCGATGGGAACCGTCAGCGGGTGGCGTTGCCCGGTCCGTTCAATGGCGTCGACCGAGTCGGCCACTTGGCCCAGGAACCGCTCCGCGGTGTCCTCTATGACGCGAACGGCCTTCATCCTCGCGAGATCGAGCGCTTCCTGTCGTAGCCCGTGCGGGTCGACCCAGAACGAGGAGAACCGGCGGTTGGGGCACCTGCTCCAGGCATCCCGCAGGGCCGGGTCGTAGACAGCTGACCATCCGGCGACCAGCAGGCCATAGTCGTCGAAGATGCGGTCCAGCAGCTTGTCGACCTCTGCGGGGTAGGTCGCCAGCTCCTCGACTGTGTTGAGCATGCTTGTCGGGGTCAGGTAGTCCCCGTGCAGGTGCACGACCAGGCACCGCACCGTGTGCAGCGGTGCCAGCCCTGCCATTTGTGAGGCGGCCGTTACCACCACGGGCTCCACGCCCTCATCGCGCAGGGCAGTCTCGAGCAGCCGGTCAAAGTTCGTGGTGATGAGAACGCGCACGTGCCCTGCCGCTGCCAGCCTGGCCGCAGCCCGATGTGCCCCAGTCGGCACCTTCAGACCGTCCGCTCGTTCCTGCTCGGTCGGCTCGAAGAACGGCCTCAGCAGTGCCTGCCGTTCGATCTGGGTAGCGGCAAGCGCCTCCAACAGCCCCTCGTACGTGGGCGGCGTCCCGTAGGTGGTCTCGAACCAGGCGAACGGATCGGCCGGGGCATTGCCCAGGGCAGCGGCAACCCGAAGGATGAGTTCCTCCTGCACTTGCCAAGCAGTCTTCACGCCCGCCGACGCTGAGACACCGGCCCCGAGAAGCATGGCGTAGGCGCCAGGGGCGCCGGTCAAAGCAAACGCAGCAGCAAGGTGAGGTTCCAACACACCGCAGATCCTGCCCTAAACCGGCGACACCCCGGAGCGCCAGGAAGCAGAGCCCCTGCGGCAGACGGGCATGCTGTCCCCGTGAGCAGCGCAGACGACGCCGCGGCGGCCACGGTCGCGCACACGATGATGTTCCAGGACGCGGCCTGGGCTGCCGACGTCGTGTACTCCGCGCACCGGGACAAGAAGCAGGACCTGGCGGCGCTTCTCCCGACGCTCCTCATCGGCCAATGGGCGCGCATCACCTGCTCGGGTTCCCAGGCGTTGCGCTCCACCAACCCTCAGGTCGCCGTGCCCGTCCTGGCCGACCTGCTCGAGCACGAGCACGCCGCCGTCCTTGCCCGCGCACGTCACTCCATTCAAGCTGTTCGACGACACCAAGAAGGGCTACGAATACGTCCTGGCCGACGTGACTGCGCACCACGACGCGCACCGAGCCCGGTTCATCGGCAAAGCAGTCCGGTTAGCCCGCTGGCTCGAGACCGACCTCGGGCCAAGGGCCCGGCACCCGGACCGCGAGGGCGCCACAAGCCCGGTGCTCGCCAGCATCCTCGACAGCTCGGCTGTGCAGCGGCTGGCCACTCCGGGGGCGAAAGCCCGTTCGCAACCGGTGTATCCACAACGAGATCCGCGGACCAGCCAAGGCCCAGCTACGGCCGGCGAGCGCATGCCCGGCATGGTCGAGTCCGTCACCGGGCGAGGTTTCGACGACTTCGACCGCGACGTCACCTTGGCGACCCGGCCGCCTTAAGACCTGCGCGCAGCTAACTAGCCGCGCAGCCAGGTCGTGCGTCGGCCGTCTATGCGCGCGACGGCACCGTTCGGTACCTCCAGCCACGGCGCGCGATGTGGCTCCATCCCTGCCGCATGGGCGACAGCAACTCGAATTGCATCGCCGTGGCTCACCAGCGTCGTCACGCTCCCGCGGTCGATCGAGGAAAGCGCCGCCGCTACTCGATCGCGCACCTGGCGCAGCGACTCACCGCCCGCAATCGACTGGTCGGGTTCCGACCAGTCGACGGTTGCCGCGAGCGCGAACGTCTCGTCGTGGCTCATGCCCTGGAGGGTGCCGAGGTGTTGCTCGCGGAGTCGCTCATCGACCGTCAGCTCCGCGCCGAGGACCTCGACGATGATCTCGGCCGTCTCCCTCGCGCGCACGAGGTCGCTGGTCGTGACGGTGCCAGCCTCCAGTCCTGACGCCGCCAGGTCGTCCGCGATCGCTCTTGCCGCCCCTGTCGCCTGCTCTCGCCCGCGCGCCGTGAGGCGTGGGTGCACGGTCTGCCCCTGAGTCAGGCGTTGGACGTTCCATTCGGACTCGCCGTGGCGGACGAGGTAGTAGGGCAGGCTCACACCCTGATTCTGTCGGAGGCCGAACCGATCCGTGCAGGCGCCTGGGGGACGGACACGGTTCCCGTCGCCATCCGGGCGGATGCGGCCCCAAAGACGGCCAGGCACAACGGTGCTGAGAGGCTGGTGGCGTGCCTTCCTCGGTTGGTCGCCTCACGCGGCTGCATGACAGCTGGCGATTCGCCGTCGGCACGTTGACGGCGATTCCGGTGCGGCCACCAGCGTCGGCGGATCGCGAGGTCACCGGCCCTGCGATGACACTGGCGCCCCTCGCAGTGCTGCCCCTCGGCGCCCTGGTCGGTGTCGCCTGCTGGTCGGGACGTGAACTTGGGCTGGCTCCCATCGGTGTGGCGGCCGCGAGCATCGCCCTGCTGGCGCTGGGCAACCGGGCGTTTCACCTCGACGGGCTCGCGGACACCGCGGATGGGCTGACCTCGTCGTACGACGCGGAGCGGTCGTTAGCGGTCATGCGGACCGGGGACACGGGCCCTGCGGGTGCCGCGGCTCTCGTGCTGGTTCTTGCCGTTCAGATCGGCGCGTTGACCTCGTTGCTGAACCACCGGTGGGGGCCGTTGCTGGCGGGCATCCTCGTGTGCGTCTCGCGCGGTGCCCTGCTGATCACCTGCCAGCGTGCCGTGCCCGGGGCCCGATCCGAGGGGTTGGGTTCGACGTATGCCGGCGCCGTCTCACCGCTGGTGGGTGTGCTGGGTTGGCTGCTCCTCACAGCAGTGACAACGGCGGGCTTCGTGCTCGTCGACGAGCCGTGGTGGCGAGGGCTCGCCTGCGCGGCCGCCGCGGTCCTCGCAGTGGGCTGGCTGGTGCACCGGGCCGTGCGGCGACTGGGCGGCGTGACCGGCGACGTCTACGGCGCCTCGATCGAAGTGGCGCTGGCCGTCTTGCTGCTCGCCGCGACCTGAGGTCAGTCGCGACGCCGGAGCAGGTAGAGGTCCATGACCCAGCCTGCGGCCTCCTTGGCCAGGACGCGGGCGCTCTCGATCTCGGGCAGGGCAGAGCCCAACGGGCCTGCGACCAGTTGCTCTGTGGGCGTGCCGAGGTTGGCGCCCCACCAGATGTGCCACTCGTCGGGGGCCAAACCGCGCAACTCGTCCAGAGACCTGTTGAGCAGCACCGCGATGGTGCGCTGCCCCTGCTCCACCGCCTCGGCCAGTCGCCGCCCTGTGGTGACATGGAAGGGTTCACCGACCTCGTGCAGGACGATCCGGTGCCGTGCCGCGAGGGCCGAGAGGCTGGACACGCCGGGGACGACGACGAGCTGCCCACCGACCAGCGGCGCCACCCGCTCCAAGACGCGAATGGTCGAGTCGTACAACGCCGGGTCACCCCACACCAGGAAGCCCACGTCGCCCGGCTGGTCGGCCAGCGCCGCGGCATACCGCTGAGCCCTTGCCTCGTGCCAGTCGGCGACGGCACGCAGGTAGCCGTCACCCTCGGCCGTGCGCGACGGCGACCGGTCGCGCTCGGCGTCCTCGACCACGACGATTGCCGGCAGCGAGGTGGCGTGCCGGGCGAGCAGGGCCGATCTGGCGGCAGCCAGCGGGTCGCCGTCGGGGCGGTGCTTCTCGGTGACCACGACGACGTCCACCTCGTTCATGGCGCGGACGGCCTCGAGGGTGACCTGCTCAGGGTCGCCGGGTCCGATGCCGATGAGGACAAGCCGACGGGTCAACCGCCCTCCTCCTCCAGGTCGCCCTCGACCGACAGGTAGACCTCCTGCATCGCAGCCAGGACCTCGGGAGCGGGCTCGGCCCAGAGACCACGGTCAGCAGCTTCGTGAAGGCGCTCGACGATGCCGCGAAGAGCCCACGGGTTCGAGCGCCTCATGAACTCCTGGTTCGTCTCGTCCAGGACGTACTCCTTGGCGAGCGTGTCGTACATCCAGTCGTGGACGACCCCCGCCGTGGCGTCGAACCCGAAGAGGTAGTCCACGGTGGCAGCCAGCTCGAAGGCACCCTTGTAGCCATGACGCTGCATCGCCGAGATCCACCGCGGGTTGACGACCCGGGCCCGGAAGATCCGCGCCGTCTCCTCCCCCAAAGTCCGGGTCCGCACGGCATCAGGCGACCTGGAGTCGCCGATATAGGCCTTCGGGTCGGCACCGGTCAGCGCGCGAACGGTGGCGACCATCCCCCCGTGGTACTGGAAGTAGTCATCGGAGTCAGCGATGTCGTGCTCGCTGCTGTCGACGTTCTTGGCGGCCACCTTGATGCGACGGTAGTTCGTCCGCATGTCGTCCGCCGCCGGTGCGCCGTCGAGACCGCGGCCGTACGCGAACCCACCCCACGCCGTGTACACCTCAGCGAGGTCGTTGTCGTCGCGCCACGTGCCGGACTCGATCACCTGCAGGATCCCCGCGCCGTAGGAGCCCGGCTTGGACCCGAAGATGCGCGTGGTGGCCCTGCGTGCATCGCCGTGCTCGGCCAGGTCGGCACGGGTGTGCGCCCGCACGTGGTTCTGGTCGTCCGGCTCGTCGAGGTCGGCCACCATCTGGACCGCGTCGTCGAGCATGGCGACGACGTGAGGGAAGGCATCCCGGAAGAAGCCGGAGATCCGAACAGTGACGTCGATGCGCGGACGGCCCAGCTCCTCCAACGACATGACCCTCAGACGGCTCACCCGGCGCGAAGCCTCGTCCCACTCGGGCCGCACGCCCATGAGCGCCAGCACCTCGGCGATGTCGTCGCCGGACGTGCGCATCGCGGAGGTGCCCCACACCGACAGCCCCACGGACTCCGGGTAGGTGCCGGTGTCGTCGAGGTAGCGACGGACCAGTGAGTCGGCCATGGCCTGGCCGGTCTGCCAGGCCAGGCGTGACGGCACGGCCCGGGGATCGACGGTGTAGAAGTTGCGCCCCGTGGGTAGCACGTTGACCAGCCCGCGCAGGGGCGATCCCGACGGTCCGGCCGGCACGAAACCACCGTCAAGAGCGTGGATGACGGCAGCCAGCTCACCCGTGGTCCCTGCCAGGCGCGGCACGACCTCGGTCGCGGCGAAAGCCAGGACCTGTTGGACGTCCGGGTTGGCGTGCAGCGTCTCGGCCACAGCTGGGTCCCAGCCCGCCGACTCCATCCGCTCGACCAGGTCGCGCGCCACCGCCTCGATCTCGTCAACGGCGGTGAGCTGTTCGTCCTCCTTGAGCCCGAGCGCCGCACGTAGACCGGGCACGGCGTTCCCGACCCCTCCCCAGACCTGGGACGTGCGCAGGATGGCGAGGACGAGGTTGACGCGTCCCGCACCGAAGGGGGCCTCGCCAAGGATGTGCAGGCCGTCGCGGATCTGGGCGTCCTTGATCTCGCAGAGCCATCCGTCGATGTGCAGGACGAACGAGTCGAACTCGTCGTCGTCAGGACGCTCCTCCAGCCCGAGATCCTGGTGCAGCTGGGCCGCCTGCATGAGCGTCCAGATCTCGCCACGGATCGCCGGCAGCTTGGCCGGGTCCATCGCCGCGATGTTGGCGTGCTCGTCGAGCAGCTGCTCCAGACGAGCGATGTCGCCGTAGGTCTCGGCGCGGGCCATCGGAGGTACGAGGTGGTCGACGATCGTCGCGTGCGCGCGGCGTTTGGCCTGAGCACCCTCGCCGGGGTCGTTGACCAGGAACGGGTAGACGAGCGGCATGTTGCCGATCGCGGCATCGGTCGCGCACGCAGCCGACAGGGCGGCGTTCTTGCCGGGCAGCCACTCCATGGAGCCGTGCTTGCCCAGGTGCACCACGGCGTGCGCTCCGAACCCGTGCTCGAGCCAGCGGTAGGCACCGAGGTAGTGGTGGCTCGGCGGCAGGTCGGGGTCGTGGTAGATCGCCACGGGGTTCTCCCCGAAGCCACGAGGTGGCTGGATGAGGATGACGACGTTCCCCGCCCGCAGGGTGGCGAGCACGAGCTCACCGGAGTCGTTGACGAACAGCTGCCCCGGCGAAGCTCCCCAGGTCTGCACCATGGCGTCGCGCAGCTCGGTGGGCAGGTCGGCCGTCCACGAGTCGTACTCGGCCTTGGTGATTCGAACGTGGGCGTCGGTCAGCTGTGCGGCGGTCAGCCACTCCTCGTCCTGCCCGCCGGACGCGATCAGCCGGTGGATGAGGGCATCGCCGGCCTCTGTGTCGGTTCCCTCGGCATCCAGGATCGCCACGACGGAGTTGTCGGTGCCGAGGTCGTACCCCTCGTCGCGCATCCGTCGCAGCAGACGGATCGCGGAGACCGGCGTGTCCAGTCCGACTGCGTTGCCGATCCTGGCGTGCTTCGTCGGGTAGGCCGACAGGACGAGCGCAATTCGCTTGTCCTGTTCGGGAACCCGTCGCAGGCGCGCATGGTTGACCGCGATCCGCGCGACCCGGTTGCACCGCTCCGGATCGGCCACATAGTGCGGCAACCCCTGGTCGTCAATCTCCTTGAAGGAGAAGGGCGCTGTGATGATCCGGCCGTCGAACTCCGGGATCGCGATCTGGGTCGCCGAGTCCAGCGGGCTGACCCCCTCGTCGGAGGCCTCCCACTCGGCGCGACTGCTCGTCAGGCACAACCCCTGCAGAACCGGGATGTCGAGGGCGGCCATCCGCTCGACGTCCCACGCCTCGTCCTCCCCACCCGCACCCGCCCCGGCAGGAACGCTGCCACCGGCCGCGAGAACAGTGACGACCAAGGCATCCAGAGTGCCCAGGGCGGCGTAGAGGTCATCAGGCGCGGACCGCAGCGACCCTGCATACACCGGCACACCGATGGCCTCGCCGGTCTCATCGACCGCATCGGCCAAGGCGTGCGCGAAGGCGGTGTTGCCGCTGGCCTCGTGCGCGCGGTAGTACAGGACCCCGATCCGCGGGAGCGCTTCGTCGGAGGGGGCCGGTCGCGAGGCGAATCCCCAGGTGGGGATCGGGGTGGGTGGGTCGAAACCTTCACCAGTGAGCAGCACCGTGTCGCAGAGAAACGCGTGCAGCTGCGCAAGATTAGTCGGGCCTCCCTCGGCCAGGTAGTGGTGGGCCTGCGCAGCCACCCCCATCGCGACGGTCGACAGCTCCATGAGGTCGGCGCTGGGTTGCTGCTCGCCGCCGAGAACGACGAGCGGAGTCCCCCGCTCGCGGAGGATGGCGATGCCCGCCAACAGGTCACTGGGCGAGCCCAGGAGACGCACGACGACCAGATCCGCGTCCAGGGTCACCGCCTGGAGCTCGGCGTCGCTGGCGCGAGCAGGGTTCGCCCAGCGATACCTGGCGCCTGAACCCCGGGCTGACAGCAGGTCGGTGTCGGAAGTGGAGAGCAGAGCGACAGTGGGGCCGTGGATGGCCATGGTTCCTCCTCGGGGTTCTCGCCCCGGATGGTGGGAGTCGGCCGCAGTCAGTGTCTGGCTCGCCGTGCCCGAGTGGGTCGCGCATCGGCTTACAGTGGCGGAACCGCCCCGGAGTCACACCGGAGTTCCTGAGCCCGCAGCCGGCGGACGTTGCGCACAGCCTAGCGAGGCGCGGGAACACTCGGACGGTGGGCGAGGACACAGTCGCCGCAGTAGCCGCCGCCAGGGATCCGGTAGTACAGACAGCACGAGGACCGGACGAAACCGTCGTCGAGTCCGCCCGTTCCGGCCAAGGGGCCGGCGAGCAGGGCGGCGGCCTCGGCCTCGGCGCGTGCGGCCAGCTCCGGCCGCGCGACACCGAGCATGCGTGCGCCACCGAAGAGCGCCGAGGCGGCGTTGCCCCACAGCACCTGTCGCGAGAGCGCGTAGCCGTCCGCCATGGCCTCGACCAAGGGCTCGACGACGTCGGCGACCAGACGGGTGAGGTCCGGCGTCGTCGCGGCACCACTGAGCGCGAGTGGCCAGGGCCCGGCTGCGACGGGCTTCCAGTACGCGTCGTCCAGGGTGGGGCGAGGCAGGGGTATGCCGAGTGCGACACCACCCAACGCCGGTGACAGGACCCGCGCGAAGAGGCCGAGGGAAAGGGTGGAGGCAGCCACCCTCGGCTCGACGTCGGCGCCCGCAAGCCGACCGAGAGTGGCGCCCACGTGGGCAACCCGTTCCCCCAGGGCCAGACCCGTGACGAGATCCCGCAGCGGTCGCCAGTCTCCGCCGTCGACGCGCTCGACCTGGAAGAACGGCCCGAGGGTGGCCAACACGTCGACGGCCGGGCCGCTGCCTGGAGCCGGGGTCGCGTCGTCGGAAGGCATCGCTCCAATGATGGCAGTGCCCGACCACGCCACCGATGACCTGGTGGCGGATGACACCATGTGCCGGTGACGAGCCGCACCCATCCGGACCGCTGCCCCGGCGTGTTCCGGCCCTGGCTGGCAGAGGACGGCGCCATCGTGCGGCTGCGCCTGCCAGGCGGGCGGTTGCCCGCAGCAGCCCTGCGCTCCCTCGTGACAGCGGCCGAGGTGTGGGGTGATGGCACGGTGCTGCTCACCAAGCGGGCCAACCTGCAGCTGCGTGGCATCGCGGCGTCCGGCCGTTCGGTCCCCCCTGGGCTGGTGGATGCGCTGCGTGCCGCAGGGCTGCTGCCCAGCGACACCCACGAGCTCGTGCGCAACATCCTGTGCTCCCCACTCAGCGGCCGGATCGGCGGGCGGGTCGACCTGCGTCCGGTGGTCGAGGGTCTGGACCGGGCCCTGTGCGCCGATCCCGACCTGGCCGACCTCGGTGGCCGATTCCTCTTCGTGCTCGACGACGGCCGCGGCGACGTCCTGGACCGACCGCTCGACCTCGGGCTCGTGGCCGTGAGCAAGGCCGAGGTCCAGGTCCGGGTCGGCAGCAGCCAGTGGGGGCCGGTGGTGCCGGTGCAGGGGGCCGTGCCCGCACTGGTCGACCTTGCGCGCAGCTTCAGGCAGGTACGCGGTGCAGGCCCGACTGCGTCGTGGCACGTCGACGAGCTGTCGCCCGCCAGCCGCCTGTTGACCGAAGGGCCACGCGACCCCCGCACCACCGTCGTCGCCGGCCCAGTGACTCCGGGGTGGCACGGCCAGGACGACCACAGGGCCCTGTTCGTCGCACCCGTGCCAGACGGCATGATCACACGTGACGTGGCCGAAGGGCTGCTCGCCCATGCGTCAGACGAAGTGGTCATCACTCCATGGCGCAGCGTCGTCATCCCCGACCTGGAGGCCCCATGACCCCCGCCCCTCCGACCCGCCGCTACGACTACGAGCGGGACGGCGCCGCCATCTACCTCGAGTCGTTCGCAACGATCCGCCGCGAGTCAGTCCTGACCCATCTTCCGGCCGACGCCGAGTCGGTCGCCGTACGAATGATCCACGCCACTGGCCAGCCCGACCTGGCCCGAGACCTCATCGTGCATGAGGGCCTGGTGAGCGCTGCACGCTCGGCTTTGGCCTCGGGTGCCCCGGTCATCACCGACGCCCACATGGTCGCGTCGGGTGTGACGCGTTCTCGGCTACCGGCCGGCAACGACATCATCTGCCTGCTGCGGGACGACCGTGTGCCCCATCTCGCGCAGCAGTGGGGGACGACGCGGTCGGCAGCGGCCGTCTCCCTCTGGGGCGACCGGCTCGAGGGCGCCGTGGTCGCGGTAGGCAACGCACCGACCGCACTGTTCCACCTGCTGGAGATGCTCCTCGACGGAGGCCCACGGCCCGCCGCGATCGTGGGAGTCCCCGTCGGCTTCGTCGGCGCCATCGAGGCGAAGGAGGCGCTGGCCGCGCTGGCGCGGGACCACGGCCTGGACATCCCGTTCCTCACCCTGCGTGGGCGCCGCGGCGGTTCGGCCATCGCCGCGGCAGCCTTGAATGCCCTGGCTCAGGAGCGCGAGTGACCGCGTCCGACCACGGATTCGGGCGTCTGTTCGGCGTCGGACTCGGGCCCGGTGACCCAGAGCTGGTCACCGTCAAGGCAGTCCGGTTGATCGGCGCCGCCGACGTCGTCGCCTATCACCAGGGTCCGCGCAGACGCTCCAACGCGCGCCGGATCGCTGAGCCCTACCTGCCGGAGGGTGTCGTCGAGGAGGTGCTGGAGTACCCCGTCACGACCGGGGTGACCGACCACCCCGGCGGCTACGCAGGGGCCATGGCGGACTTCTACGAGGGGTGCGCGCGACGACTCAGCGCTCATCTCGTCGCCGGGCGTGACGTCGTCGTCCTCGCCGAGGGCGACCCGTTCCTCTACGGCTCGTACATGTACCTGCACGACCGCCTGTCCGACCGGTTCGAGACGCAGGTGGTACCCGGCGTACCCGCCTTCACCGCGGCGACCGCGGCACTGCAGCGACCTCTGGCAAGGCAGAGCGACGTCCTGACGGTCCTGCAGGGCACCCTTCCCCGCCCCGAGCTCGCGCGTCGGCTCGCCGATACCGATGCTGCGATCATCATGAAGCTCGGTCGAACGTTTCGCGACGTGCGCGCCGCGTTGGAGGAGGCCGGGCGGCTGGCCGATGCCTGGTATGTCGAACGCGCCTCGATGTCCCAGGAGCGCTGGCTCCCGGCCGCCGAGGTCGATCCGGACACGGTGCCGTACTTCTCCCTCATCGTGGTGCCCGGCGACGACCACCGTGGCCGGCGCCGCTATGACGACCCGCAGCCCGGACGTGCCGACGACTCCGACGTCGAGACCCACCACGAGGGTCGCGAGCTGCTCGTGGTGGGCCTGGGACCTGGCCCGGGCGACTGGCTCACGCCCGAGGCCGAGCGGCTCCTGGGTGAAGTGGACCATGTCGTCGGCTACGCGCCATACGTCGACCGTGTCCCACAACGAGTCGGGCTGCAGCGCCACGCTTCCGGAAACACCGTCGAGGTCGACCGCGCCCGGTTCGCCCTCGACCTGGCCATGCGAGGTGAGCGGGTCGCCGTGGTGTCCGGCGGCGACGCGGGTGTGTTCGGTATGGCGTCGGCGGTGTTCGAGGCGGCCGAAGACGCCGCCTTCGCTTCGGTGCCGATCCGGGTCGTGCCGGGGGTGAGCGCCGTGCAGGCGGTGGCCGCTCGGGCGGGCGCGCCGATCGGGGCGGACTTCGCGGTGCTCAGCCTGTCGGACCGGCTCAAGCCGTGGTCCGTCGTGGAGCATCGCGTTCGCGCGGTCGCCGAGGCCGATCTGGTGATGGCGGTCTACAACCCCGCTTCACGCTCACGCACCACCCAGGTCGGGGAGCTGCGACGGATCCTCGTCGAGCACCGCAGCCCGGACACCGTGGTCGTCGTGGGGCGGGACGTGGGCCGGCCTAACGAGTCGCTCACGGTGACGACGTTGGCCGACCTCGACCCGGACCAGATCGACATGCGCTGCCTGCTCATCATCGGTGCAAGCGGGACGCGGGTCACCGGCTCAGGGCGGGTGTGGACACCACGCTACGTCGAGGGCTGACCCTTGCCGGCGCGATCACGCGCCGGGTCGTAGAGGTACGACCCGGTCCCCTCAACCCGCGCTCCCAGGACCGGTCCGACGAGGATGACCGCCGCCTGCCGCAGGCCCGCCTCCTCGACCTGGTCGGCAATGTCGGCCAGCGTCCCCCGAAGCACGAGCTCGCGGGGTTGCGAGGCGTTCGCCACAACCACCACTGGGCAGTCGGCACCGTAGGAGCAGGCGAGCTCCTGCGCGAGCGCTCGCGTCTGGGTGATCGCGAGGTGCAGCACCAGCGTCGCCCCAGTGGCGGCGAATGCCGCCAGTGCCTCACCCGGCGGCATCGCGGTCGACCGCATCCGCATCCGGGTCAGCACCACCGACTGCGCCACCTCGGGCACGGTCAGCTCGACACCCACGCGCGCGGCAGCGGCAGCGTAGGCAGGGACACCGGGTGTCACATCCCACGGCACGCCTGCCGCGTCGAGTCGGCGGGTCTGTTCGTGCAGGGCGGAGTAGATCGACGGGTCACCAGAGCACAGCCGCACCACGGACTTGCCGGCCCGGTCTGCCGTGACGAGCTCGGTGGCGATCTGGTCCAGGTCGAGGTCTTGGGTGTCGACCAACCGTGTATCGGGTCGACAGTGCCCGAGGACCGCTTCGTCGAGGTAGGTGCCGGGGTAGAGGCAAACATCCGCGTCGCCCAGCAGCGCGACGGCACGGAGGGTGAGCAGGTCGGCCGCGCCCGGGCCGGCGCCCACGAAGTGGACGGTCACGACTTCCTCCCAGCCCACTGCGTGACCGTGCGGGCCGGTGTCCACCCGGTGAAGTCACCGAGCGGCGACGCGTGTTCGACCGAGAGCCGCACGAGCTCACCGCGGCGACCGGCATACCACTGCCCGAGAAGGGCCTCCGTCTCCATCGTGACCCCGTGGATGACCAGCCGCCCTCCCGGTGCGAGCGACGACCAGCACGCTTCGAGCAGCCCTGGCGTCGTGGCCCCACCACCAACGAACACGGCGTCCGGGGTAGGAAGACCAGCCAGTGCCTCTGGTGCGCTCCCCACCACGACGCGCAGGCTGGGGACGCCGAGGCTCACGCTGTTGCGCGCGATGCGTTCGGCCCGCTCCGCCGACCGCTCGACTGCGAGGGCTTGGCATGTCCTGTGGGCCCGCAGCCACTCGATGGCCACCGAACCCGCACCAGCGCCGACGTCCCAGAGGAGCTGGCCGGGCTGCGGGGCGAGCCGCGCCAGCGCGCTGGCGCGAAGGTCACGCTTGGTGAGCTGGCCGTCGTGCTCGAACGCCTCATCCGGCAGGCCGGCGAGCAGGCCGAGCGTCGTGGAGCCGGCGCACTCTATGGCGAGCACGTGCAGTGGTGGGGCCTCACCGGCCCACTCCTCGGCCGTGGTGCTGTGCGTGGACTCGTCGTCGGCGCCGAGGTTCGCCAGCACCGTGAGCTGGCTCGCGCCGAACCCTTGGTGCCTAAGCATCTCCGCGACGCTGGCGGGCGTCGACCCGTCGCTGGACAGCAGCAGGATCCGCCGGCCGGGGGCAAGGTGGCGCACCAGCGTGCCCGCATCTCGAAGGACCTCGGTGGTTTCGGCAGCCCACCCCATCTGAGCTCGGGCCAGCGCAACCGAGGACACGGCCGGGATGACCGTGACCGCCTCTGCACCGAGCACCTCCACGAAGGTGGAACCGACGCCGGAGAGCAGGGGGTCGCCTGACGCGAGGGCCACGACGGTGCCGTCGAGTGTGGCGACCAAGCCGGGCAGTCCCTCGCGCAGCGGTGTGGGCCAAGGGACCCGGCGCTGACCCGGGACGTCCGGCAGGAGCTCCAGGTGCCGTTGACCGCCCAGCACGACGGTGGCTGTCTGGACCAGGTTCCGTGCCGGTTCGCCCATCCCCGCCCAGCCGTCGGCGCCGATGCCCACCACCTGCACCTTCAGCACCCCAGGCTCCCGCACTGACGGGGCAATCGCGGACGGCGTGGTGCGAGGGTCACGGCAGGTCACGCTACGCCACCACGCGCAGTGACCGTCTCGCGAGCCAGGCCCTAGACTCCGGTGCTCCAGGCCCGAGGTGCCCAAGCTGCTGGACGTCACAGTTCTGCGGTCAGGGAGAATCGGGAAGCCGGTGAGAATCCGGCACAGGGCCCGCTGCGGTGACCCGGAACATCTTCCGGGAAGTCCGAAGACCGGCCTCGGCGCCTGGGCTACGGACGCAACCGCGTTCGGCGCATCGCTGGCACAGAGCGCGGGAGCCCCCAATGCCACCACAGCATCCCACTCACTTTCCGTTGTCCGCCGTCGTCGGCTCCGACGACCTTGTCCTCGGCCTGCTCCTTGCCGCGATCTCGCCCGAGATCGGTGGAGTCCTGGTGCGGGGTGAGAAGGGAACGGCCAAGACCACCGCGGTCCGTGCGCTCGCGGCCGTGCTCCCGGAGATCGACGTCGTCGCAGGCGACCGGTTCTCCTCCGACCCTGCCGACCCTGCGCCGCTGTCCCCCGACGCACCCTTCGACGCGGACGCCACGATCCAGTCCCGTCCGGTGCGGCTCGTGGAGCTGCCCGTGGGCGCCACAGAGGACCGAGTGCTCGGTTCGTTGCACCTGCAGCGCGCCCTCGCCGACGGTGTCGCCGAGTTCGAGCCGGGCCTCCTCGCACGTGCGCATCGCGGGATCCTGTATGTCGACGAGGTCAACCTGCTGCACGACCACCTCGTCGACGTGCTGTTGGACGCCGCCGCGACCGGCCGGGTCTCCGTCGAGCGAGACGGTGTCTCGGTCGAGCACGCCGCCCGCTTCGTCCTCATCGGCACCATGAACCCCGAGGAAGGCGAACTACGCCCGCAGCTGCTCGACCGGTTCGGCCTGACCGTTCAGGTGGCGGCGGCGCGGCAGCCGGACCTGCGTGCCGAGGTGGTGCGTCGCCGACTCGCCTTCGACGCCGACCCGGTCGCCTTCGACGCCCGGTTCGCCGACGACGAGCAGCAGTTGCGCGAGCGCATCGTCAAGGCACGAGCGCTGCTCCCGGCCGTCGTGCTCGACGATGCGACCCTGCTCCGGATCGCCGAGATCTGTGCCGCCTTCGAAGTGGATGGCATGCGTGCTGACATCGTGACCGCTCGCGCGGCCGCGGCGCACGCCGCGTGGGAGGGCCGGACGGGGATCGAGGCCGCGGACATCAAGGTGGCCGCCCGGTTCGCGTTGCCGCATCGTCGGCGACGCAATCCGTTCGACGCTCCCGGCATCGATGAGGAACTGCTCGACCAGCTGCTCGACGACCCCGACAGCGACCCCGATCCGGACCCCGACCCGGACCCGGACCCCGATCCGAACCCAGGCCCGGGCACTGAGCCCGAACCCGATCAGGGGCCGGACCCCGAGCCGGGGTCTGATCCCGATCGGACTCCCGATGGGACTCCCGAGGCCGGCAAGACAGCCCCTGACCAACCCCGCGAACCTGCCGACGCCCCAGAGCGGGCTGACGCGCACAGCCAGGCACCGACGGGTGGCGCATCCGCCACGACAGCGCCCACGGGTGAGACCTACCGCCCCCGACTGCTCACGGCCAAAGGAGTCGGAGTCGGACAGTCGGGACGTCGGTCACGAGCGATCACCGAGACTGGCCGCAGGATCGGTGCCACGCGTCCTACCGAGAACACCGGCACGTTGCATCTGCTCGAGACCATCCGCGCCGCGGCGCCGGCCCAAGCAGCCCGCGGCCGCCGTGACGGCCGTCTCCTCCTGCGCCCGGACGACCTGCGGATCGCGGTCAAGGAGGGTCACGAGTCGAACCTGGTGCTGTTCTGCGTCGATGCCTCCGGTTCGATGGCCGCCCGCCGGCGGATGACCGCCGTGAAGACGGCGATCCTCTCCCTGCTCACCGACGCCTACCAACGACGCGACAAGGTGGGGCTCGTGACGTTCCGCGCAGAGCGGGCCGAGCTGGCCCTGCCCCCGACCGGCTCGGTCGAGATCGCCGTGGCTCGGCTGCGCGACCTGTCGGCCGGCGGGCGGACCCCGCTGGCCGAGGCGCTCCTGAAGGCAACAGACGTGGTCAGGGTCGAGCGGATCCGCGATCCGCGCCGCCGGCCACTGCTGGTGGTGGTCACCGACGGTCGGGCAACCCACGGGCCGGACGCCATGGGCCGCGCCCATCGCGCCGCGGCCGAGCTCGGCAGCACCGGCTTGTCGTCCGTGGTCGTTGACTGCGAGAGCGGCCGGTTCCGGATGGGCCAGGCCAGGCGTCTGGCCGAGTTGCTGGGCGCAATCCACCTACCGGTGGACGAGGTCGATGCCGCAGCACTGACCGCGGTTGCACGCGCCGGGACCCGCGCAGTCGCAGGAGGAGCGGCCTGATGGCGAAGGGAATAGTGCCGGCGCTCCCCGATGACGGGCTCACCACCAGACAGCGTCGCAACCGACCCTTGCTCGTCGTCAACACCGGCAACGGCAAGGGGAAGTCAACCGGTGCCTTCGGGCTAGCCCTTCGGGGTTGGAACCAGGGCTGGGACATCGGGGTGTTCCAGTTCGTGAAGTCCGCCAAGTGGCGGATCGGCGAGCAGACCGTTCTGGAGCGTCTCGGCGCATTGCACGAGGAGACCGGCGAGGGCGGCCCGGTGGAGTGGCACAAGATGGGCGCCGGCTGGTCCTGGTCCCGCAAGGAAGGCACCGAAGACGACCACGCCGCCGCAGCAGCCGAGGGGTGGGCCGAAGTCAAGCGTCGACTGGCTGACGAGCGGCACGACCTCTACGTCCTTGACGAGTTCACCTACCTGATCGAGTGGGGGTGGGTCGACCTGGACGACGTGCTGACGACGCTCGCGGAACGCCCCGGACACCAGCACGTGATCGTGACCGGTCGGCGCGCGCATCCCCGCCTGGTCGAGCTGGCAGACCTCGTCACCGACATGACCCAGGTCAAGCACCCGTTCGAGAGCGGGCAGAAGGGCCAGAAGGGGATCGAGTGGTGACCGGCGCATGAAGCTGCCCCGCGTCGTGGTCGCAGCACCCGCCTCCGGACACGGCAAGACGACCATCGCGACCGGGATCATGGCCGCACTGCGCGGTCGCGGGTACGTCGTCAGCGGACACAAGGTCGGTCCCGACTACATCGACCCCGGCTACCACGAACTGGCCACAGGTCGGGCAGGCCGCAACCTCGACCCCTTCCTTGTCGGCGAGGAGCGCGTCGTCCCCCTGCTGCTTCACGGTGCCGTCGGTGCCGACGTCGCGATCGTGGAAGGCGTGATGGGTCTGTACGACGGCCAGCTCGGTGGGGCTGGCTTCGCGTCGACCGCACACGTGGCAGCCCTGACCGGCTCGCCGGTGGTCCTGGTCGTCGACGTGTCGCAAGCCTCCCGATCCGTGGCCGCCGTCGTCCACGGCATGCGAACCTTCGACCCCTCGGTGCGGATCGCGGGTGTCGTGCTCAACAAGGCAGGCTCGAAGCGGCATGCCCGGGAGGTGCTGGACGCACTCGCCGGCAATGGTCTCCCCGTGCTCGGAGTGCTCCAGCGCGACGACGGCATCGTTGCCCCGTCGCGTCACCTCGGGCTCGTCCCGAGCGCAGAGCGTCCCGAGGCCGCTGCCACGCTGGACCTGCTGGCCGAGCGCATCGCGGCCACCATCGACCTCGACCTGCTGCTCGACGTGGCCCGAGAGGCTCCGGACCTCGAAGGCGAGCCATGGAGCGCAGCTGCCGAGGTGGCGCCCAGTGGCGCCTCCAGGCCACTGGTAGCCGTTGCCGGCGGCAGGGCGTTCACCTTTCGCTACACCGAGACCGAAGAACTCCTGCGAGCAGCCGGGTGTGAGGTGGTCACCGTCGACCCGCTCACCGACGAGGACCTCCCGCCCGGGGTCCGTGCCCTCTACCTGGGCGGAGGCTTCCCCGAGGTCTATGCCGGCGAGCTCTCGGCCAACCACCGCCTCCGCGCCACCATCCTCGACGCGGTGGCCTCCGGCGTGCCGACGGTCGCCGAGTGTGCCGGGTTGCTCTACCTGTGCCGCAGCCTCGACGGGCGCCCCATGGTCGGCGCCCTCGCCGCCGACGCAGCCATGACTCCCCGGCTGACCTTGGGCTACCGGACCGCGGCGGTCGCCGCCGACCAGCTCACCGGCCCCTCGGGAACCCTCATCCGCGGACACGAGTTCCACCGCACGTCGGTCACACCCGCGACCGGCACCCGGCCCGCATTCCTGCTCGACGGTGCACCCGCCGGCTTCGGGTCGGACACCCTGTCGGCGTCGTACCTCCACGTGCACTGGGCCGGACACCCCGCCCTGGCCACCCGTCTTGCCGACGCGGCCCGCTCCTTCGCACCCAGCCCGGCACTCGCCCCGACCATGGTGACGCCGTCGTCCACGACCTCGGCAGGGCCCGTGTCGACACCGACCCAGGTGGTCGAACCGCTGCGCCACCACGGTGACCGAGAACTCACCGGCCACCTGGCCGACTTCGCCGTGAACGTGTATGCCGGCGAACCCCCGGAGTGGCTCACGGCGGCGTTGACGGACAGCCTCACCAGCGTGGGCCGGTACCCCGACGCGGCCCAGGCGGAGCACGCCATCAGCCTCGCCCACCGCCGGCCGCCGGCCGAGGTACTGGCCACCGCCGGGGCGGCAGAGGCGTTCACTCTCATCGCCCGCGCCCGGCCCTGGCGTCACCCGACCGTCATCCATCCCCAGTTCACCGAGCCGGAAGTGGCGCTCACCGCGGCCGGCCTGTCCCCCACCCGCGTGTTCTGCCCACCCGAGAAGGACTTCCACATCCCCGTTGAGGTGGTGCCTGAAGACGCCGACCTGGTGGTCGTCGGCAACCCCACGAACCCGACCGGGGTCCTGCACGACGAGAGAGTGATTCGCGGGCTCCTGCGACCAGGACGCATCGTCGTCGTCGACGAGGCCTTCATGGACGCACTGCCGCAGGAGCCCGGTTCCCTGGCCGGTGTCTCGGCAAGGGGCCTGGTCGTCGTGCGCAGCCTCACCAAGCTGTGGGGTATCCCGGGAGTGCGCGCCGGCTATGTGGTGGGCGACCCCCACCTGTTGGCCGACATGCGTCGCCAACAGCCGCCCTGGTCGGTGTCCACCAGCGCGGCCGCGGCCATGATCGCCACCACCAGCACCAGAGCTGTGCAGGAGCGATCGGCGCGCGCGGTCGCGCTGACCCGCGACCGAGCCCGCCTGACCCAGGGTCTGGACGCGCTCGGCATACCTCACGTGCCGGGCAACGCCCCCTTCGTGCTCGCGCGAGTTCGACCGGGCACCCATGCGCAGCTGCGCAACCGTGGTTTCGCTGTCCGGCGCTGCGACACCTTCCCCGGGCTGGACGACTCCTGGGTCCGGATCGCCGTCCGTCCCGCAGCCGCGACCGGGGCCCTGCTGAGCGCCCTCGCCCTCAGCGTGGAGAATGCCACGCGATGAGCAGCGAACCGATGCCGACTCCGGCCACCGTGACCTTGGTGAGCGCCGGCCCCGGCGACCCAGGCTTGATGACGGTCGCCGGCCGCGACGCCCTCGAACGCGCCGACGTGATCCTCGCGGACCGGCTCGTATCCTCCGGCATCCTCGAGTGGGTGCGGCGAGACGCGGAGATCATCGATGTCGGCAAGGAGCCGCACGGACGCGCCACCCCGCAGGAGAAGATCAACCGCCTCCTCGTGGAGCACGCACTGGCGGGTCGCAATGTCGTGCGGCTCAAGGGCGGCGACGCCTTCGTGTTCGGCCGGGGTGGCGAAGAGGTGCTGGCCTGCGCCGAGGCCGGCGTGCCAGTGCAGGTCATCCCAGGGGTGTCGTCGGCGACCGCCGTGCCGGCGCTGGCCGGCATCCCCGTCACGCACCGTGGTCTCTCCCAGGGCTTTACCGTCATCTCCGGGCACGTGCCGCCAGGTCACGCCGAATGCACCCTCGACTACGCGGCGCTCGCCCGGTCAGGGACGACGCTCGTGGTGTTGATGGGAGTGAGAACCCTGCCCGAGATCACCGCAGCCCTGGTCGCCGCCGGCATGCCGGCGGACTGCCCCGCCGCCGTCCTCGCCGACGGTGCCACACCCCGGCAGCGGGTCGTGACCGGGACGGTCGCCGACATTGCTGCCCGTGCCGCTGCAGCAGCCGTCGAACCCCCTGCCATCACCGTCATCGGCGACGTCGTCAGCCTGCAGTCGGAGGGTGAGATGCCTGGGCAAGGTCGTTGACCCGCAAACCTCAGTGGCTGCTACGGTGTGCGAGATCCTGGTGCAGGAAGCCGGCGAGATTCCGGCGCAGTCGCGCTACTGTGACACCCGCCTCCGACCTGTGAGCGTGTGAAGCCAGACCCGGCACCGAGGATCGCCCATCGCACGGGACGCAGTCATCCCACAGGAGGCACACATGAGTCAGTCCGTTCGCGCGACACCTGAGATCGCGATCCCCACCATCCCGATGGTGCAGATCGCCCCGTGGGCGCTCTTCTTCGGTCTTCTGGCGCTGATCACGCTGTTCTTCGTCAGCGCGGACCAGGGCGCCGTCAACATCTCCTCCGGAAACGCCGTCCACGAGTGGGTCCACGACGGACGCCACCTGCTCGGCTTTCCCTGCCACTGAGGCCTGACGCCCTCACCAGCCGCCCGACCACCCCAGGTCGGCGGTGGTTGGTGTGCCCTCCACGCTGAACGGATCACAGCCATGACCGCACGCAACATCCTCATCCGCGGGCTCCTCGCAGGCTTCATCGCCGGTCTTGCCGCCTTCTGCGTCGGCAACCTCGTCGGCGAAACCCAGGTCGACGCGGCGATCGCCGTCGAAGAGTCCCACGCGGCCTCCGAAGCGCCCCCCGCCCACACACACGACGAAACAACCGCCGGCCACACCCATGAGGAGGATGGCACCGTCATCTCCCGGACCAACCAGAAGACCTGGGGTCTGGCCACCGGGACCATCGCCGGCGGCACCGCGCTCGGGGGCCTCGTGGCGCTGGTTGCCGCGAGCCTCATCGGCCGCATAGGCAAGTTCTCTCCGCGCGCCTCGACCCTGCTGGTCTCGCTGCTCGGCTTCATCGCGGTGTCGTTCGTCCCCTTCCTCAAGTACCCCGCCACTCCCCCAGCCGTCGGCAACGAGGACACCATCGGCTCACGAACCGGCCTGTTCTTCGGCTTCATGCTCATCTCGATCATGGCAGCCATTGCTGCGGTCGCACTTGCCCAGCACCTGCTGAAGACCCGCGGAGGGTTCCAGTCCGTGGTGATCGCGACCGCGGCATACCTCCTCGTCGTGGTGGTGGCGGGCTTGGTCATGCCGATCGTCAACGAGATCGGCGACTTCCCGGCCGACACCCTGTGGTACTTCCGCCGGGCGTCCCTGCTGACGCTGGGCACGATGTGGGCCGTCCTGGGCGTGGTTCTGGCTGCGCTGGTCGGCAGACTCCACGAGCAGCAGACCGGCACGCCGGCGCCGCGCGATCTGGCGACGGCGCTGTGACCTTGTCGCTTGGGCAGGTCTCGCCCCCACCCGCCGACGTGTGGGACGAGGCGAAGGCGCGTCTGCGGGCGCTCGCGACCCCGACGGGCGCCCTCGGACAGCTGGGCGAGCTCGGCGCCTGGCTCGCCGCCACCCAGGGCACGGTGCCACCCGAGCCGGTCGAGCACGTCCGCGCCGTGATCTTCGCGGGAGACCACGGCGTCAGCGACCACGGCGTCTCCGCCTACCCCAAGAGCATCACCGCCGGGATGGTCCGGGGCTTCGTCGCCGGCCAGGCTGCGGTGTCCGCCCTGGCCCGCCAGCACGGCGTGCACCTTCGCGTGCTGGACCTCGGTGTCGCGGAGGACCTCAGCGACCTCCCCACTTCCGTCACGGCACTGAAGGTGCGCCAGTCCAGCGGCGCGATCCACCTCGAGGACGCGCTGACTCGGGAGCAGGCCGAACAGGCCATCGGTGTCGGCCTCGCCGTCGCAGCCGAGGAGATCGCCGCCGGTGCGCAGCTGCTGATCAGCGGTGACATGGGCATCGGCAACACGACGCCGGCTGCGGCCCTCATCGGGTACGCCTACGGACTGCCTGCCTGCGAGGTCACCGGGCGTGGGACCGGTGTCGACGACGCCGGTCTCGCCCGCAAGACGGACGTCATCGCGCAAGCCCTGGCTCGGGTATCCGCCCGCTCGCTCGATCCCGTCGACGCATTGGCGGCGCTGGGCAGTGCCGACATAGCGGCGTCCGCCGGGTACATGGCCGGCGCAGCGTCGGCGGGTGTCCCCGTCCTGCTCGACGGGCTCATCTCGGTTGCAGCAGCGGTGATGGCCGACCAACTGGCTCCCGGGGCAGCGACATGGTTCGTGGCGGGTCACCGCTCGACGGAACCCGCACAGTCGATCGCACTGGACAAGCTCGGGCTTGTCCCGCTGCTCGACCTCGGCATGCGGCTCGGGGAGGGCAGTGGCGCGGTGGCCGCAGTCCCACTGGTGCGATCCGCCGCTCTGCTCCTGCGTGAGGTCGCCCTGCTGTCCGACCTCGCTTGAGCCGATGACTCCCGCCCAGAGCCGCGCACTCGGACTCGCCGCTGGATTCCTCGTCGACAGGCTCCTCGGCGATCCGCGCCGTGGGCACCCGGTCGCTGGCTTCGGTCGCGTGGCCACCGCTCTGGAGGATCAGCTGTATGCCAACCGCCGGCGCCAGGGCGCGGTCTTCACGACGGTTCTCGTCGGCTCCGCCGCGGCAGTTGGCGTCGCGGCTGAGCGGCTCACCCGTGAGCGTCCGCTCGCTCAAGCGCTCGCGGTCGCGGTGACTGCTTGGACCGTGCTCGGGGGACGGTCGCTCGGGCGTGAGGCGTTGACAGTCTCCCGGTTGCTCGAGGGGGGCGAGATCGAGCGGGCACGCCTCCAGGTGACGCACTTGGTAGGTCGTGACCCGAGTGGTCTGGGTCCTGACGAGATCGCTCGCGCCACCGTTGAGTCCGTCGCCGAGAATACCTCTGACGCGGTCGTGGGGCCGTTGGTCGCCGGCGCCCTGTTCGGCGTGCCTGGCCTGCTTGCCTACCGGGCGGCCAACACCCTCGACGCGATGGTGGGACATCACAGCCCCCGGTACGAACGGTTCGGCTGGGCGTCGGCTCGACTCGACGACCTGCTCAACATGGCACCGGCGCGGCTGTCAGGAGTGTTCGCCAGTTTGTTGGCCCCGCTCGTGGGCGGCCGTCCGGTGGACGCGGTCACGAGCTGGCGCCGCGACGCTGCGGGTCACCCCAGCCCGAATGCAGGTGTGGTTGAGGCAGCGTTCGCCGGCGCGCTCGGGGTCACCCTGGGTGGCCGGAACGTGTATGGCGACCAGGTCGAGAACCGGGGTGAGCTCGGGTCGGGACCACCGCCGCGCGTCACCGACGTCGCACGCGCCGTGTGCCTAGCGGAGGCGGTCGGCTGGATGGCCCTGGCAGTGGCAGTCAGCGCCGCGCTCGCACCCAAGCCGCGGCGTCGTCGGGATCGCTGACGGTTTCCACCTCACCGGTCAGGGTGTGCCGGCGGACGACGACGACCGGAATTCCGAGCTCACCGGCGACATGCATCTTCGGCCAGGTGAAGGAGCCGCCCGAGTCCTTCGTCACGAGCACGTCCACCCCGTGGCCGGTCATGAGCTCTCGCTCTGACTCCGCCCGGTAGGGCCCGCGGCTGGTCAGCAGTGTCCAGGTGGGCGGCAGCTCGAGGCTCGGCCGGTCGACGACTCGGACGAGCGCTTGGTGATCGACGAGAGGCACCGCGAAGGCGGGAAGCTCCTGCCGACCGACGGTGAGGAAGGGCCGTCCTCCCAGACGGGCTGTCGTCGCGGCCGCTTCGTCGTGTCCATCGACCCAGTACCAGCTGTCCGACCCGGGGGCATCACCCCAGCCCGGCCGCTCCAGCCTCACCATCGGCACACCCGTCGCACGGGTCGCGGCCACGGCGTTGGCACTCATCCCCGCGGCGAAGGGGTGCGTCGCGTCGACCACGAGCGAGATCGCGTTGTCCCGCAGATAGGCGGCCAGGCCTGGCACGCCACCGAATCCGCCGATACGGACCGTTCCGACCGGAAGTCGTGGCTTCGCCACCCGCCCTGCGAGCGAGGAGACCACACTGACCCCTTCATTGATGAGCAGCTCTGCGAGCGCACGCGCCTCGGCTGTCCCGCCGAGCAGGAGGACGGTCACCGCGAGTCCCCGGGTGGCAGCATCGGCAGCCCGGACGGTGCTCCGTTGTTGATGAGTGCGTCGATCGCATCCATGTCGACACACGCCTCGACCAGGTCAGCCAGGAGGTCGAGCCGCGCCTGCCGTGCGGCCCCGAAGCTGACCCCACTGGCGGCGTACGGGCGCCCCACCGACGCGGCAACCTCGCCCAGGAGCTTGTGCCGGAACTCGTCGGACTCCAAGCTCCCGTGCACCATCGTCCCGAGCACGAGCTGGCGGCGGGCTCCGCCGAAGAACTCCTCCTCCGCGCAGGTGGTGGTGACCCCGTGGTGGATCTCGTAGCCGGACACTGGCGCACCCAATGCCGTTCCATGCGACAGGCGCAGGACCTTTTCGGGCGCGAAGGCGGTCGTGGTGTCCAGCAGCCCCAGGCCCTCGGCCACCGTCCCGGCCGGGCCCTCGACACCATCCGGGTCATGGATCGCGCGTCCAAGCATCTGGAACCCGCCACAGATGCCGAGCACGGGCCTTCCTGCCGCGGCATGGGCCACGACGGCACGGTCGAGGCCGCGATGCCGCAGCCAGGAAAGGTCCGCGATGGTCGATCGGGTCCCCGGGAGCACCACGAGGTCGGCGTCGGCGAGGTCCTGGGGGCGGGACGCGAACCGGACGTCGACGTCGGGCTCCAGTCCGAGCGCGTCCAGGTCGGTGAAGTTGCTGATACGTGGGAACCGGACGACCGCGACCACCAGCGGGTGCTCGGCCTCGGCGGCTCGTCCGGCGACGTCGAGGCCGTCTTCTGAGTCCAGCCACGCTTCTTGGCTCCAGGGGATCACGCCGAGCACCGCGCGACCCGTGAGGCGTTCGATCTCGCGGTTGGCCGGTTCGAGCAGGGTCTCGTCGCCGCGGAACTTGTTGACCACGAACCCGGCCACGAGTCGCTGGTCGGCCGGCTGCAGGAGCGCCACGGTGCCGTGGAGGGCGGCATACAGCCCGCCTCGGTCGATATCTCCGACGACGATCACGGGAATGTCGGCATGCCGCGCCAGTCCGAGGTTGACGTAGTCGTCCGCGCGCAGGTTGATCTCGGTGGGGCTTCCGGCGCCTTCGCAGATGACCACCTCGAACCGGCTCACCAAGTCGTCGTATGCCGCGAACGCCGCCTTCGCGAGCGATCCTCTCGACCCTGCGAACTCGGCCGAGGAGATGGAACCAGCAGGGAGCCCGTTGACGACGACATGGCTGCGCCGATCACTGCCCGGCTTGAGCAGGACGGGGTTCATCGCCACTTCGGGCGTGGCCCCGGCAGCAACGGCCTGGACCCACTGGGCCCGTCCGATCTCGGCGCCTCGACCATCGGGGCCGGCAACGACCATCGAGTTGTTCGACATGTTCTGGGCCTTGAACGGAGCAACGCGAACCCCGCGGCGGGCCAACAGCCGGCAAAGCCCGGTCGTCACAACGCTCTTGCCCGCATCCGAAGTCGTCCCGGCGACCAGCAGCGACCCCTTCACACCGCGTAGCCTACGATCGCGCCGTGAGGATCCTGGTGACGGGTGGCGTCCGCTCGGGCAAGTCCGCCCATGCGGAGAGGCTGCTCGCCGACGCAACCCCGGTCACAGTGGTTGCCACTGGCGCGGTCCCCGACGGCACAGACCCGGAATGGGCACACCGCGTCGACGCCCACCGCGCCCGACGCTCTCCCCATTGGCAGACCATCGAGTCCACGGATCTGGTCACGGCGTTCAGCCAGTCCGACCCGGGTTCCTCGATCCTGCTCGACAGCTTGGGCACCTGGCTGGCCGCCCGCCTGGACGTGTTGCAGGCGTGGGATCAGCCGCCGACGACATGGCAGCCGGCCTTGGGCGCCGAGATCGACCGGACCCTCGCAGGCCTCCCCCCTGACATCGTGATCGTCACCGACGAGGTAGGTCTGGGAGGGGTGGGCTCCCACCCTTCCGCCCGGCTCTACGCCGACCTCCTCGGCGACGTCAACCAGAGGTTCGCCGCCGCATGCGACGAGCTGCACCTCGTCGTTGCCGGTCGCCACCTCATCATCAACTCGTGACCTTCATCCGCCTTGCTACTAAAGCGATGCAGCCTGTGATGCCGCGGTAGGGACGCAACCTCCCGGGACGGACGACACGAGCCGTGCATCGGCACGCTCAACTGCGCCGCCTCCACGCCTTGGTCTGACCACCACGGCCACGCCTGCCAGCTGGGCTGACGATCTCCCTGCGCCCCTTACCCGGACGCGGCACGCCACTGGGGATAGCCATCACGCGGCAGGGTCAGGTCCATGTTGCCCACATCGTCGACTCGAAACCGCAGCGGTGCTAAAGGCCTGAATCGGCCTGCACGCCCTCCGGGCACAACTGCCGCGCGACGAGCCACGTCCGGCAGTCTCACGGGCCCGTGGGGACCCGTGACGAGCCGCGGATGTGGCAGCGAAGGCCGCTTGCCCAGGATCCGGACCAGGGGCAGCACCCTGCCGACCGTGTGGGCTAAGGTCGGACACGTCCTTCACGGGAGTCCGGTGCACCGGGCTGAGAGGGGGCTGACGCAGCCCCGACCGTCCAAACCTGATCCGGATCATGCCGGCGCAGGGAGTCGGGAGTCTGATGACCGCAAGCTCGGTGCCCAATGCTCATCGCCATCGGCGGCCATCACTGGCCATACCGCGGCTCCATCTCATCACTGACACCAGATCGGGTCGCGACCCGCTGCCAGTGGTGCGTGCCGCCCTTGCGGCGAGCGGCGCGTGTGGCCAGCGGATCGCCGTTCAGGTCCGGGCGAAACAGGCCACCGACCGTGAGGTGGTCGACCTCACGCGGCGGGTGCTGTTGCTGGCCCGCCCCGCCGGCGCCCTGGTGCTGGTCAACGACCGTCTTGACCTTGCCATGGCGGCAAGCGCTGATGGGGTCCACCTCGGGGCGGACGACCTGCCAATCGAGGACGCCACAAGACTGTCCGGTCCCGGCATGGTGATCGGCGGAACCGTGCGACACCCGCGGGCCGCGGCCGACGCCGGGCGCGCAGGGGCGGCTTACCTCGGTGTCGGACCGGTCTTCGCTACGGCGACGAAGAATGGCCTCCCCAACCCTCTCGGGGCGGCGGGGCTGCGTACCGTCACCTCCGGCGCACCCCTTCCCGTGCTCGCGATCGGTGGCGTCAATGCCACGAACATCGCCGAGCTCATGGGCGCCGGCGCGCACGGAGTTGCCGTCGTCACGGCGGTGTCTGACGAGGCCGACCCACAGGCAGCCACCGCACGCCTGCTCGAGGCCATGACCCCGTGGGCTGGGAGACGCCGCGCATGAGCGCCCCACGGCCCACCGTGTGTGTCGTTGGCGCTGGCGTCATCGGTCTGAGCATCGCGTGGCGGCTCGCCGAATCCGGTTGCTGCGTAACGCTTTTCGACCCGAACCCTGGCGGTGGCGCCACTCATGCGGCAGCGGGGATGCTGGCGCCGGTCAGCGAGAGCGGCTACGGGGAGAGCGAGGTGCTCGGGCTCGGGCTGGAGTCGATGCGCAGGTGGCCAAGGTTCGCCGCGGACTTGGAGCAGGCGGCACAGCGACCGGTGGGGCTGCGCCGCCACGGCACCATCCTGGTCGCCCACGACGCGGATGACGCTCGCGAGCTGCGCCGCTTCGCCGAGCTCACCGGGCGCGAAGGGCGCTCGACTGAGCTGCTGTCCGGGCGGGCCGCCCGCGCACTGGAGCCGACCCTGTCGCCGCGGACGGTGGCGGGGCTGGAGGTGCCCGGGGACCACAGCGTCGACACCCGCGCGCTGACCCGCGCGCTCCTCATCGCAACTGCAGGCGCTGGCGTTGTCCTGCACCGCAGCCGCGCAGTCCCGGTGGTGCGCGACGGGCGTGCGGTCGCGGTCACCCGCGCAGCCGACGGGTCACACCACCCCTGTGACGTCGTCGTCGTCGCGGCCGGTGCCGACTCGAGCCTTCTCCCGGGGCTGCCGCCAGGCACCGTGCCGCCGGTCCGCCCCGTCAAGGGCCAGATCCTGCGCCTGCGCGGCGCGGCAGGTCTCGTGTCGCGCACCGTGCGAGCGCGAGTAGCGGGTGAGCAGGTCTACCTGGTTCCCCGGGCCGGCGGCGAGCTCGTCGTCGGCGCCACCACAGAGGACATCGGACCCGACACCCGAATCACCGCGGGCGGTGTGCACGACCTGCTGCGCGCAGCCACCACTGTCGTGCCCGAGGTCAGGGAGCTCGAACTGGCCGAAGCCTGCGCACGTCTGCGCCCGAGCACCGCGGACAACCTTCCCCTGATCGGCGCGACATCGGTGTCGGGCCTGCTCGTGGCGACCGGGCACTACCGCGGCGGGGTCCTGATGGCTCCGGCGACCGCGGCGGCCGTTGCCGACCTCGTCCACGGCCGCCCCTGCTCGCAGGCGGCGGCCGCCTGCTCCCCCGCCCGGTTCCTGCCCCGACCCGTCCCACAGGAGGCCACCCGATGATGATCGTGCTCAACGGCAAGCCAACCGCAACACCAGCCGGAAGCACGCTCGCCGACCTCGTCACGGCGATGCAGCTACCCAGGCGTGGCATCGCCCTCGCCGTCGACGGCGAGGTCGTCCACCGTCACGCCTGGCCCACCACGCACCTGACCGAGCAGTCCCGGGTCGAGGTCGTCACCGCGATGCAGGGAGGCTGAGGTGGCCACGGTCCGATCCAGTGGCCCGCCGGACATCGCAGCAGACAGCCGCGACGACGATCCTGACGACGACGTGCTGATCCTTGGTGGTGAACGCCTGGGGTCCCGGCTCCTACTCGGCACGGGAGGCGCCTCGAGCCTCAGTGCGCTCGAAGGCGCGATCCGGGCCTCGGGCACCGAGCTCGTCACCGTGGCAATGCGACGCGTGCCGTCCACCGGCACGGGCGGCCTGCTCGACCTGCTGGACGCGTGCGGGGTCCGAGTCCTGCCCAACACCGCGGGCTGCTACACGGCACGGGACGCGGTGCTCACCGCGCACCTGGGCCGCGAGGCGCTGGAGACGTCATGGGTCAAGCTGGAGGTGATCGCCGACGACCGCACCCTCCTGCCCGATGCCGTCGAGCTCCTCGACGCCGCCGAACGGCTGGTCGCCGATGGATTCACCGTGCTGCCCTACACCACCGACGACCCGGTGCTGGCACGCCGACTGGCTGACGTGGGCTGCGCCGCAGTGATGCCCTTGGGATCCCCGATCGGCAGTGGACTGGGGATCCGGAACCCGCACGCGATCGAGATGATCCGCCACGCCGTCCAGGTCCCCGTGGTCCTCGACGCCGGAGTCGGGACCGCATCGGACGCCGCCCTAGCGATGGAGCTGGGCTGCGACGCCGTGCTGGTGGCCAGCGCGGTGACCCGGGCCGAAAACCCGACGGCGATGGCGGCGGCGATGGGGCATGCGGTGCGTGCGGGACGGCTGGCCAGGCTGGCCGGACGGATCCCGCGCCGACACCTGGCCAAGGCGTCGTCCTCCTTCGAGGGCCTGGTCGAGGGATGAGGCCTCGGTCAGATCGGGCGAGCGTCCCCGTGCCCCGCGTGCTGCTCCTCACCGACGGCCACGCCGTTCGCAACGGCCGCACGCTGGCGGCCACCGTTGCCGCCGCGCTCGAGGGCGGCGTGGACGGGGTGGTGGTCCGCGAACGTCAGCTCGCGCCGGGCCCCCGCCGGGCACTGGGTCAGCAGGTCCGCGCTGCGGCCCAGGCCGCCGGCTCCCCTGCAGCGCTGCTGTGGGCCGCCCCATTGCCCAACCAGCCGCGACCGGCCGGCGGGAGTCCAGGACCGGGCCCCGATGCGATGACAGCCGACCTGTTGGACGGGGTGCACCTGCGCGCCCGTGACCCCTTCCCGCACTGGGAGCGTCCGGTCCTCGTCGGCCGGTCCTGCCACGACGAGGACGACCTGCGCCGTGCCGCGAACGAGGGATGCGACTACGTCACGCTCTCACCCGTGGCCGCGACCGGCTCCAAGCCCGGGTACGGACCGGCCCTCGGTGTCGACGGCGTGCGCGCCCTACTTGAACGGGCGGCCTACCTCAACCCCGGTGCACCACGGGTGCTGGCCCTCGGCGGCGTTGAGGCCGGCGCGGCTCACCAATGGCTCGAGGCCGGCGCCCACGGTGTCGCCGTCATGGGCGCCGTCATGCGCGCGAACGACCCAGCAAACATCGCAGCGCGGCTCGTCGCCGAGGTGACCGGATGAGCACTCCGGCGGTGGCGCTCACGATCGCTGGCTCGGACAGCGGCGGCGGCGCCGGGATCCAGGCCGACCTGGCGACCTTCGCCGCCTTCGGGGTGCACGGCACCAGCGCAATCACGGCAATCACCGTGCAGGACACCACAGCGGTGCACGCGGTGCACCCGACGCCCGCGGCGATTGTCGTGGCGCAGGTACGCGCGGTGCTCGCCGACCTGCCCGTCGCCGCCGTCAAGACCGGGATGCTCGGCGACGCTCGCACGGTGCGGGCGGTGGCCGAGCTCGCCGCGGCAGGTCTGCTGCCCCGCCTGGTGATCGACCCGGTGCTCGTCGCCACCAGCGGCGACCGGCTGACCAGCGATGCCGCCGCCAGGGTGCTGGCCCGCGAGCTGCTGCCCCACGCGCTCCTGGTCACGCCCAACACCGATGAGGCGGCAACCCTGTTAGGGACCACGCGAGCCGCCAGCAGCGCCGAGCAGCGGGCGCACGCACTCGCGCTGCTCGCCTTCGGCCCGTCCGCGGTCGTCGTGACCGGCCGGGTCGACGGCGACCACCGCGTCGACGTCCTCGCGCATCGCGGGCAGACCGTCGAGCTGCGCGCCCTGTCGATTCCCACCGCGAACGACCACGGCACGGGCTGCACCTTCGCAGCAGCCGCAGCCGCTGCCCTGGCCCGTGGCGCGGACGTACCCACCGCGGTCGAGCTGGCCCGCGACTTCGTCCGTGCCGCCCTGGTCGCGGCGGCGGGCTGGCGGATGGGGCGCGGGCCAGGTCCCGTCAGCCATCTTCTCCCCGGCCCCGCCACTGTCCCGATCACCCCATCCCGAACACCACCAACGCCCCCAACACCCTGATTCCGATCACCACCAACGCCCCCGCCACCCTGATTCCGATCATCACCGACCACCGGAGGAAACCATGAGCACCACCGCCCGCAGCAAGATCTACGTCGAAGGCAGCCGCGCCGACCTGTCGGTGCCGTTCACCGAGGTCGCGCTCTCGGACTCCACCGGCCCCGGCGGCCTTCCCGTGCCCAACCCGCCACACCGGCTCTACGACACCTCAGGCCCCGGCAGCGTCCCCGAGGAGGGCCTCCCGCCGCTGCGAGCGAACTGGGTGGCCGCCCGCGGTGACGTCGAGAAATACACCGGGCGCCAACGCACCCTCGCCGACGACGGCCGCGGAGCCATCCGGCGCGGCGCCGCATCGGCCGAGTGGCGAGGCGAACGCCAGCCCACCCTGCGCGCCACGCCTGGCAACAAGGTGACGCAGATGCACTACGCCCGGCAAGGCGAAGTCACGCCCGAGATGGAGTTCGTCGCCCTACGCGAGAACTGCGACGTCGAACTGGTCCGCACCGAGGTGGCCGCCGGCCGGGCCATCATCCCCGCCAACGTCAACCACCCCGAGAGCGAACCGATGATCATCGGCCGCGCCTTCCTGGTGAAGGTCAACGCCAACATCGGCAACTCCGCCGTGACCAGCTCGATCGCCGAGGAGGTCGACAAGCTCACGTGGGCGACCAAGTGGGGCGCCGACACCGTGATGGACCTGTCCACCGGCGAGGACATCCACACCACGCGGGAGTGGATCGTGCGCAACTCCCCCGTCCCGATCGGCACCGTCCCGATCTACCAGGCACTGGAGAAGGTCGACGGCGAGGCACACGAGCTGTCCTGGGAGGTGTTCCGCGACACCGTCATCGAACAGGCTGAGCAAGGCGTCGACTACATGACCATCCACGCCGGTGTGCTCCTGAGGTACGTGCCCATGACGGCACGGCGGATCACCGGCATCGTCAGCCGCGGCGGGGCGATCATGGCCGGGTGGTGCCTGGCACACCACGAGGAGAACTTTCTCTACACCCACTTCGACGAGCTCTGCGAGATCTTCGCCCAGTACGACGTCGCGTTCAGCCTCGGCGACGGGCTCCGCCCCGGCTGCACCGCCGACGCCAACGACGAGGCGCAACTGTCCGAGCTGCGCACCCTCGCCGAGCTAACGCAGCGCGCCTGGGAGCACGACGTGCAGGTGATGGTCGAGGGTCCGGGACATGTCCCGCTGCACCTGGTCAAGGAGAACGTCGACCTGCAGCAGGAGTGGTGCCACGGCGCGCCGTTCTACACCTTGGGGCCGCTCGCCACCGACATCGCCCCCGGGTACGACCACATCACCTCCGCCATCGGCGCCTCCCACATCGCCTGGCACGGCACCGCCATGCTCTGCTACGTGACACCCAAGGAGCACCTCGGCCTGCCCAACCGCGACGACGTCAAAACCGGCGTCATCACCTACAAGATCGCCGCCCACGCCGCCGACCTCGCCAAGGGCCACCCCGGGGCACGCGACTGGGACGACACCCTGTCCAAGGCGCGCTTCGAGTTCCGCTGGGAAGACCAGTTCAACCTCTCCCTCGACCCCGACACGGCCCGCGCCTTCCACGACGAGACCCTGCCCGCCGAGCCGGCCAAGACCGCCCACTTCTGCTCCATGTGCGGACCGAAGTTCTGCTCCATGCGGATCAGCCAGGACGTGCGCCGATATGCCGCCGAGCACGGCCTTGATGGCCAGGACCCCATCGCCAAGGGCCTGGAGGACAAGTCCCGCGAGTTCGTCGAGCTCGGCGCCTCGGTCTATCTCACCCCGTGAACCGGCAGGGCGACGACCCGCCTCGGTTTGTCGACCCCGCCGGCCCACGCCCAAGCAAGCCGGGAAATGCGCGCCTCGGCGCGGTGCCCGTCCCGGCTGCCGGCCGCTGAGGCGCTTCGAGCACGAGGTCACATGGGTCGGTTCGTATTCCTGGGTACCCGGGTTGGCGTGGCTTCCACGACGTTGGGTCGTGGTTTGGAGATGATGAGGCATGCCCGACTCAGGGCTGAGCCGGCAGGCCAAAAGCCCGGTACCGGACCCGGCGACCGTTCCCCACGGGGTGGGTGAGGGCGCCTCGCCAAGTCAAGGCAGTGCTCTACAGAACTGGGGCGCACTCAGGCAAATGGCGGCAGGACCTGAGGATTGGTTGAAGGGCCTCGGGGACGGGCACCGCGACGCAACGAGGGGTTCATGCGCAAGTCAGGGTGTAGCCAGGGGTGGCTCCGGCACGCCGTGCCCCATCACGCAGGCGAACATAATGACACCGTGATCGTGGCGAGCTCCGCCTGCCCCTGCGTCCGTGTTCAGCTGAGGTCTATCAGGGGCTCGGTAGACCGCGGACCGCACGCGTCACACGTTGACCACCGTCGTTGCGCTGGTCTCTACGGCGCGGCAGCCGAGTCTGGGCACGTTTGCCTGTCGGGGCGGGCCCCTTGGTCGACATGCTCGCGGGTCTGCAGAACCGGCATCACGACGTCGGCCGCCGGCTCCAGCGTGATGGGCGACCGCTCGAGAACTCCGGCAACGGCCGCACCATGTCTGCCTCCGCAAGCCATCGGTGGGCGTTACTTGGCCTGGAACCCCCAGTTCTGGCGCCCGGTGGCGCCTAGGGCGAGGTCACAAGCATCTACCAAGGGTGCGTGTTCATGCTGCGGCTGCTGACCGCCTCGGCGGTTGGCTCGGCGCTGGTCTTGGCCGTCATGGCAGCCTACGTTCGACGCAGGCGCGGGTCGGCTGCGGGAGCCAGTCTTGCCGTGCTTCTGGTGTCGGCAGCCTGGTGGGCGGCTGCCTACGCCATGGAGTTGTCCACGACGGACCTGGCGACCCGCGGCCGGTGGGGGGATCTGAAGTACCTCGGGATCACCGTGCTACCACCGGCGTTCTTGGTCTTCGTCGCCCAGTACACCGGCCGCAGCCGCCTGCTCACCCGCCGGCGACTGATGGTGCTGGCCGTGGAACCTGCCCTTGTCTGCGCCCTGCTAGCACTTCCGAGCACGCACGACCTGATCCGCTACTACAAGGAAGCGCCGGCGCCCGGGCAGATCCCGGCAGTGGGCTCCGGCCCGCTGTTCTGGGCCGTCCTCGGCTACGCCAACGCGGTGCTGTTGACCGCCACTGCCATGTTCCTGACCAGCCTATGGCGGCTCTCGCGAACCTACAGGGTCGCCGCGGTAACCATGATCGCCGCGGCGCTCCTGCCGTGGGCCGCCAACCTGCTGTACAACCTCGAAATCGGACCGTTCTCGCGGCTGGACCTGACACCGTTCGCGTTCACCGTCACCGGAGCGGTCCTCGTCGGCGGACTGTACCGGGAACGCCTGATCCATCTCGCCCCACTGGGCTGGGGCCTGGCCGTGGCCACCATGCCCGAGGCGGTACTTCTGTGCGACGCCTTCGGGCATGTCAGCGACGTCAACCCCGCCGCCACGACCGTGCTCGGCCGCCAACGGTCAGACCTGATCGGGCAGGACCTGACCCGGCTTCTTCCGATGCTGTCCCCGACCTTGCCCGAGCAAGCCACCACGGCAACAGGTCGCGTACTCGACCAACGGCCGCTGGAACGGCAGATCACCATCGGCGGCCAGCAACGGCACTTCGAGATACGCCGTCATGCCGTGCGAGGTCGCGACGGGACGCTGGTGGGCGAACTCGTGACGTTACGAGACATCACCGACCGGCGGAACAGCGAGGAGCGGATGCGCCAGCTCCTCAACGAACGCACCCGTATCGCCGAGACCCTACGCTCCAGCCTGCTACCCGCACACCTACCCAGGATCCCCGGCTGCTCGCTGGCCGCGCTCTACGAACCAGCCGGCGGACCGCACGAGGTCGCCGGCGACTTCTACGACGTCTTTCCCATCGACGGGACCCACTGGGGCATCGTGCTCGGCGACGTGTCAGGCAAGGGCGCCCAAGCCGGCGCCGTGACCGCCCTCATCCGCTACACCCTGCGCACCCTCGCCCTGGCCCACCACAAACCCAGCCAGGTACTGCGCCGGCTCAACGAAATCCTGCTGCGCGACCTGCCCGACGAGCAGTACTGCACCCTCATCTACGCCGTAGCGCAGGAAACCGCCGACGGTATGGAGCTCACCATCTGCCTTGGCGGGCACCACCCACCCCTGCTGCGCCACCGCGACGGACGCGTCGAACCTGTAGGCACGCTGGGAACCGCCCCCGGCCTGGTCGACCGGCCGCACCTGACCGACAGCACCGTGATCGTGCGCCCGGGAGACTTGCTGTGCATGTTCACCGACGGCCTCGTCGAAGCCCGCGACCAAGACGCCTTCTTCGGCACCGACCGCGCTGCACGCCTGCTCGCCGGCGGACCACACACCGACCCCCAGGCAGCCGCGGACCACCTCGCCACCGCCGCCCACCAGTTCCACAACGGCCCCCTGACCGACGACCTCGCCCTGCTCATCCTTTCCGTACCCGAACGATAACCACCTCCCGAACAGTGCTAGCAAGGTCGCCCGAACCAAAGTTTGGGCTGGCAGTGAACAACTCCGGGGTTGTGAAGAGCAGTCCTGCCCAGGGCTTGTTGCGATTCAGGTCGTCGATACCCACACCCCAGCCGACTCATGAATCGCCGCTGCACCGATGATGCTCCCTGACCGCGCGGCGCGGCGACACAGGCAGGTCCTAGCGATGGGCGCCACATACCCCGCACGCGACGATCACGTGGGGGCGGGCGTGTGACGGGCGGGGCGTGCGGGTCAGTAGTCCGTGCGGGGCAGTGGCACGATCATTGGGCCCGCTGCAGCGCTGCGGCGCGCTGCAGCCATGAGCTGGTCGACGTCACCGTTGAAGCGCTCGACACCTTCGGCGATGCACAGCAGCAGGGTCTGGAGGGACCGGACCGGCTGGGTCCACTTCAACAGGACGTCCGCTCCGAGGGAGTCTCTCATCGCCTCGACCTGGGTGAAGCCGGTCCGCGGTCCGCGCCAGGAACCGCCCTGGGCCATCCACACGCCCGCGTCGGTGGCCTGCCGGCACGCGGTGGCGATGTCGTGCCGGGTCAAGTATTCGGTGTCCAGGATGACGCGGACGCGGACGTCTCGCTTGCCCATGCAGGCCACCAGGGCGTTGATCTGCCGTTCGAACTCGGCGCCGCTGGGGGCCATGCGCTCTTTGGTGGCTAACAGGGCCACCTCGTTGGCGCCGTGGTCGGCCAGCGTCAGGGCTTGGCTGAGCATGCTGTCCGTGTCCAAGTGGGTGGTGCCCGGGGTGTCCCAGCACACTGCGGTGACGACCGCCACGGCTGTGCCGCTCAGCTCACGGGCGGCTTCGGCGACGCGTTCGGGGCGGCAGATGACGGCCGCGAAGCCCGCCTGCGCTGCCTTCGCACACCCCTGCCGGGTCGCCCCCGGGACCGCTGGCTGACCGTACAGACGATGGTCGAGGTGTGCCGCGAGATCGGCCACGCTTAGCCGCCGGCGGCTGCGTTTCCTTGCTTCGATCGCGTACAGGTGTTTGTTCATGAGCTGTCCCCTCGCGACGAATGGCTTCGGCGCATCAGCTGTTCAGAACCCGCGGTACCTTGCGGTCACTGTCCACGCTAACCCTCACGTCGAACCAGAAGGGTCTTGCGCGGGTGCAGCATTGATTGACGCGACGCCGCAACTCCGAGTCTGCGTCCTGACTGGGAACCGATCCGCAGGGTCAAGTGGGAGCCACCAACTCACACCGACGGCATCGACCCCAGCGTCGTAGGCTCCACGACCAAGGACGCGCCTTGTTCGCAGAAATGGGGCGCATCATCGCTCGTTCGACGGGTGCTTCCCTGCACCTACCACGCCGCACTGAGGCCGGCGGTGGTGGTGCGAGATCTCCCGCTGACGGACCCGGATCTCAAGGCGAGCCAACAGTCTGAGACGCGCGCTCCACCTCGTCGGGTCGACGCACACGACGGGAGTTGACTGGACCGAGAGCGGGCTTTGCCCACGGAGGGCCGGCAGCACGATAGCCAGTATGGCTGGCCCGGCTCGGGGTGACTGAATGCGAGTACCAGGTGCGATGTGCGCGGACGCGATCGCCCGCGCGGGCCCACGCCGCGTGGTGTTCCCTCTGAGTTCCGAATCCCGCGTGAATCCGCTGCACGCTCAGAGGCTGCGAGCGCAAGGGTGGCCCGACAGCAGCTGTGACAGCAACGCGACGGGACACAACCAGCCGATGCTGGACCCTGGAAGGCCAACGGCGGCGTGCGACGGTCCCCTTCAAACTTCCAACCACGACCGCCAAGACCTGAAAATCGGAAGGTCGGCGGTTCGACCCCGCCCCTGGCCACCAAAACCGCAGGTCAGCGCCTTGCGAGGCCATCGGTTTCCCCCGCTCCCGACCGTCTGACCTTCACCATGTTCCGAGCCACACCCAACGGGCGCGCGATCACAGCGATCGGCATCCCCTCAGCCCGACGCAGCCGCCGGATCTCCGCCCAGTCCTCCACGTTGATCACCCTCCACAGGGCCACCGCAGGTGGTCAGATTCCACCCGTCGACAAGTGCTCAGTCTTCAGCCGTCGTCGACAGGGGCTGGGATGCAGGGTTCTCCAAGCCGGCCTTTCGCGGTGATCGCCGACGATGACGCGGACGTTCGCGCATTGCTGTCCTTGGCTGTCGACCGGGCTAGTCTTGCATCGGTACAGGTTGAAGACGGACGACAGGCCATCGAAATGCTGGCCGACCTATCTCCCAGCGTTGTCCTACTCGATGTGAAGATGCCCGGCCTGAGTGGGATCGAAGTCTGCTGGTGGATCCGTCGGCAACGGCACCTCGGTGACGTTCCGGTGATTCTGGTCAGCGCACTCACTTCCCAGTTTGAGATCGATGCGGGCCTGCTAGCCGGAGCCAACCAGTACGTGACGAAACCGTTCACGAGGGCCCACATCACGGCCGCCGTCGCCCATCACCTCCTCGGGCGCCCACCATTGCCGCCGCCGACCCGTGTGATCATGGCCGACCCCGCGGACTGGAGGGCGAAGGTCACCGCTGCAGGCCAGGTCGCCGTCCATGATCCGGGAGACGCGTTGGTCCATCGCCCACTCGACTAGGTGATTCGCCGCTGCCTTCGCGAATCTCGCACCAAACCCGTATCCGGGTTTCGAAGCGCGCTAATGATTGCGATGGGGCCATCTGCTCAGCGGCTGGACCTGGGCGGTCGCCGGGACGCGCTCGGGCTGTGGGCCGGTCAGGGCGGCGGTGAGAGCGCGACGTTCTGGATGAACGTGCTGGCGGACCTGAAGAACCGCCGCGTGGCGGACGTGTTCTTCGTCTGTGACGGACTCAAGGGCACGGCGTCGACGTGACCGAGGCGGCGGATCAAGCACGGAGGCATATCGGCTCGTTTTGACGGTCCACACTCGCACGTCAGTCTTGTCCGTGACCCTGAACGAATCCAACACGCGGTGCTGGCCGGCAGGCGGCAGAGTGGGGCACTTCAATCTCTCCGCTCTTGCGCATGGTCGACTGTTCTTCGTTGTCGAGGAAACGCGCGCCGCCTCGTGAAGGGAGGCGCGCGCGCGTCGCATGGTGAATGGGCTAGCCTCGTCGCGGCCTGACGTTGAGAGCGATGGTGACGGGCTCGAGGCCGGAGGCCCTGCCGCCGATGACGAGCCGCCCGGGTGACTTCCCTGGGCGCACGATGGCCAAGGCCTGGCCGTGCCAGGTGTGGTGCCGGGGCTGCTGAAAGCTGTCGATGTTGTGCGGGTTTCCGTTTCCGAAGCCGATGAGCCTCCCAGCGCCCGCAACGTCAACTGAGACGCGCTCGACAGCGTCTGGCACGACCCGTCCGGACTTGTCAACGACCTCGACTAGGACGTGCACCAGTTCATCTCGGTTCGTCGTGACGTTCTCCACGTCGGGGGTAAGCCGCAGGCCGACCGCCTTGCCCGTCGTCCGGAGCGTCTTACGGCTGACCACCGAGCCGTTTCGGTACGCGATGGCCATCAGTTCGCCTGCTGCGTAGGGCACGGTGAAGGTGGCAACCCGCTTGTCAGCCTCCGTGACCTGCCGAGAGGCGATCTCAGCTCCGTTGAGGTAGAGGGCGACTCTGTCCCCCCGGGTGTACGCGTGGACGGTCAGCGGCTGTTGGTCGGCCACGTCCCAGTTCCAGCTCGGCTGCTCGTCGTAGTAGCCGAACCACGTTGGTACCTGGACGGTGCCCTCCGGTGCGAGCCGCGCGACCAGGAGTTCGAGCTCACTGTGGCCATACACAACCTGGCGCAGGTGGTTCTGCGGCTTCGGCTGGCCGATGAGGTCGATGTCGCCCGAGAAGTTGTTGAACCACGGGTACCCGACCTGCCCGCCGGCGCTCTTGAGCGCGTAGGTCGTGGCACTTCGCACGTCGCTTCCAAAGGCGGTGGCCCCGATCGCTGATTCACCAATGTGGTCCCATGCCGTCCACACGAAGCTGCCCGCCATCCAGGGGTTGTCCTGTGCCAGGCGGTAGTCGTCGTAGATGGAGAAGGGGTAGCTCTCACTCTGGGTCAGTGCCTTGCCCTGAGCAGCCTGGTGCGCGGCGAAGACGTCGTTGGGCACGGGAGCCCCCACGAACAGAGCCGTCCTGTTGCCGTAGTGGATGTCGATGACGTCCGGGTCGAAGGTGGCGCGTCCAGTGGCGCCCGTCGTGACCGGGCGAGTGGAGTCCAAGGACTTCACGAGATCGCGCATCCGGGTCCCGAAGCCGTTGGGGTCTGCCACCTCGTTCCCCAGGGACCAGACAATGACGGAGGGGTGGTTGCGGTCGCGCGCCACCATCGCCTCAAGGTCCGCCTGCCAGTCGTCAGCGAAGTAGTTGCCGAAGTCGTCCGGCTGCTTAGGGATGTCCCACACGTCCGTGAACTCGTCCCAAACCAGCATGCCCAGGCGATCACAGGCGTCGAGAAGAGCTGGGGAGGGAGGGTTGTGTGACGTGCGGATGGCGTTGAACCCAGCGGCGACGAGCGTCTCGACGGTCCGTTCCTCGGAACGGCCCAGAGCCAAGGCGCCCAGCGGTCCGTGGTCGTGGTGGATGTTGCCGCCCAGCAGCTTCACAGGGCCGCCGTTGAGGACGAAGCCTTCCTCCCCGTTCCACGCGATCGAGCGGATACCGAAGGTGTTCTCGGTGCTGTCAACGACTCGTCCAGCCACCAGTACCTCGGTCCGAAGCCGGTAGAGGGTGGGGCGCTGGGGGGACCACAACGACGCGTCGCGCAGCTTCACATCGGCGGTGTAGCTCTGGACGTCGGCGGCCGGCACCCGGCTCGAGGGGACCGTCTTTCGCGCGACGGTGCGCCCGCGGTCATCGAGGACGGTCAACCGCAGGGAGGCGTTGACGTTCCGCTCGGCGGAGGTGACCTTGACTTCCGCCCGGACCGTGGAGGTTCGTCCAACGTCGGGGGTGGTGATCTTGACGCCCCACAAAGGGATGCGCACGGGGCCGGTGGTCGTCAGCCAGGTGTGGCGGTAGATGCCCGAACCGGTGTACCAACGGCTCGTCTTTCCCCGGTTGTCGACACGGACAGCCAGCACATTCGTCGCACGTCGCTTCAGGTGCGGAGTGAGGTCGTACGCGAAGGGGGTGTAGCCGTGGCGGTGGTGACCGAGGCTGACACCGTTGATCCAAACCTCGGTGCGTCCGTACACGCCGTCGAAGCGCAGCTCGACGCGGCAGTCCTCACTGGTTGATCCTGGCTGGAGCGTGAACTCCTTTCGGTACCAGCCAATGTCGCCCACGGTGTAGCCCTGAGCCCGTCCACCTGGCACGACCAGGTGACCGACGCCCGGCAGGGTGAACTCCTGGTCTGGGACCGGGTCCGCCTTGGCGTCGAAGGGGCCGATCCGGCTGGGCGCGGTCTCGTTGGGGCCGCGCACCTGACCGAACGCCATCGTGGACGGGTCGGCCGTCTTCTCGCCACCCCCTTGGTAGCCACCGGGAAGGTCCTCGATCCGCCAGTCGTGCGGGACGTCGAGCCGGCGCCACGAGCGGACATCCAACTCCTTGGTGTGCGCGTCGGAAGGGTCGCCGCGGAAGAACAGCCATCCCTCGTCGAAGGACTCTTCTGTGCGAACGCCATGTGTCTTCCGCCCGACTGCCGCAGCGGGTGATGATCCGACGCTCCCTAGTGCTGCGACCGCGCCGAGGGCAGCGCCGGCCTGGACGATGGTCCGACGGCGGGGTCGGCCTCCACCTCTGGGTGACGCCGGCTCGGCGAAGCCGGCGTCGACAGCCGCTTCCCGTGGACGACGGGCCGGTGAAACCGCGCTGTGGTCCTGAGCCCCATTGCTCATGAGCATCCCTTTCATTGCGAGTGTTAGCGCTCACAACGTAGGTGGGACGGGGCGGGTCTGGCAATAGAGAACTAGCAGTTTCTTACGTCGTGGGCGTGGGAGCTCGGGTGGCATGGCGCAAAGCAGGCAGCCAGATGTTGTCGACAATCTCGTCGATCTGAGCGGCCGTTGGTGCTCGCCCGTCCAGCAGAAACTCGTAGTCGAGCAGCACTCGGCCTAGGTTCAGGACGGCTGGTCCGACAAATTGCGGACCGAGCTCTCCAGACTGCCTTGCCGCGTCGACGATGGGCCCGACAGTGATGCCCGGATGGCCCCACAGCCCGGGACGGTCCTCGGGGGCGTGGTGGACGCCGTGGTCCTCGGTGAGGACGACCCTGACGGCTGCGCCGACGGGACCGTCGAGGTAGTCCGCCACGGCGCGAAGGTGGGCTATCAGGTCGGCCCGGAGGTCCCCCGACGGAGAGAAGGGAACCGAGGCGCTCGTCTCTGCCCTGCGCATGAGCGCGTTCCTCGCCAGTGCAGCCCGGTTCGGCCAGCGTCGATAGAGCACGGCCTTGCTGGTGCCCGCGCGAAGTGCGACATCGGCGATGCGGAAGTCGGCCCACCCCTTCTCATCGAGCTCCGCCCATGCGGCGTGGAGGATGGCCTCGACCAGCACGTCGCCTCGTCGGCGACTGCGCGGACTCAACGTGTCGGTCATGGAGCCCTTCTAGCCTTTCGTGTCGCCGAACGTCCGAGAAGTCGCGGGAGGGTCAATGTCCGGCCACGGCGAGCGCTGCGCAGGACAAGCCAGAACCTGTCGGCTGCGTCACACAGATTACAAGGCGTGTGCCTGACAGCTGAAAGAAGGCAGCTCTTCCGCAGTCCGTGAAGCGCCGGATCGCGGCTACTTGACGATTGTCGGTAGGGCCGGTGTCTGGCCAGACTCGGTCCAGGTGTTCGGCCGGAGGCCCTCTTTGCGGGTGCCCACCAGCGTGTTTGGGTGGCTCTCTAGCGGTTTGCTCTCCGGCCGGGCGCCGTTGCCGGTGTGTGGCTCCGGAGGGGTCCGCCCTGCTCTCAGTACCGGTGCAGCGCGCAGGAAGTTCTGTGCGGAGCCGGCCTCGTGTTGGTGCATGGGCGCGGTCTCCTCCGAAGGGCAGCTGGCCCGCGCCGCAGGGGGGCATGTCGTTGACGTAGAAGCGACTTCTTCCTTGTGCGTCAGCTCTATTTGGCGCAAGACGCCGCGGACGGAACGACGGTAAGTCCGTGCGCGAGCGTCATGCTCGCCGAATCGACCGTGCGAGAGCAGGCCGGGCGGTCGCCGACCCTGTTCAGCGGTCGACGGGCGTGCTGCCCCGTACGGCTCGCAGCGCGAGCCGCAAGCGAGCCCCCACGTCGGGATCCGCTAGATCGGCGTTCAGTGCCTTATGTGCACGGGCGCGCCGTCCGCACCGAAATGCGGCGCTTCGAGTTCGTCACCCGTGCGTTCCCAGTTTCCCCGGTGGCGCAGGAAGGTCTCCACCGCCCTCGCGGCCTGACCACCCAGCAGCAACTTCTGCACGATCCGAGGATCACAGTGGAACACGCGGCCAGCCACCGCTGACCAGTACGTTCTCGCCCGCGCTCTCGCCACCCATCACGCACCGGCGACCCGGGTCAGTTGGTCGCCGGTGCCATCTGTGGACCCGGGTTAAGACACCTTGAAGACGTGGCGTCCGGGCTGGACGAGGTAAGTCGCGGAGAACGGATCAGGGGCGACCAGCGCGCAGCCGGGGTCGGCCTTGACCTGGGCTGGGGGGTCGGCACCCGCACCTTCGGGGTGTTCGGCGCCACGAAGGTCAGGGTTATCGTGCCCTTTGCGGAACGCGCCAAGCTTACGAGACCGTGCCGTGTGGAGTGGTGATCTAGCGTCGGATCGTGTGACAGCAGCACTGACAGCAACGCGTCCAGACACCACCAGCTGGAACTGCACTTGAGGTGACCCAAGGCGGCACCACACAGCGCTCCTACAGACCGGCGCGCCCGGCTGCCGACATCTGAAAATCGGAAGGTCGGCGGTTCGACCCCGCCCCTGGCCACCAAAACCGCAGGTCAGCGACCTGCGGGGACTGCGACACTTGGACGTACGAGTCAACTGACAGCAGCGGGACGGCCACGCCCACGATCTCGTCGGCCCACCGAGGCCTTCTCCGGGCGCCCGCCACGCCTCTCGACTGCGCGAAAGTTCCAGCCCGGGGACGAAGGGACGGCACCCAAACCAGACCCAACCAGACTATGCCGGAAGTGCCACTCCGTCAGTCGCGGTGTGCTTTGGCGGTAGTGAGTCGGTTGTCATTCACATGGAAGTTGAGTGGTGCACCAGGCGATCCACAGGCGCGAGTTCCGCTCGCAGAGACGCCTCGGTGGCGGCGCCCAATTGCGTGCGCGCGTCTATGGTGGTCAATGCATGTCTCTCGAAGGCACTCACGGTTGTTGCGGTTCCTGCAGACGATCGCCCTCGCGTGGGGGTGGTTCCTGGGGCGGCAATTTGTCGGGGGCCGTGTCCGTTCCGGTCGCAGAGTTCGGCATGGTCGGACGCACGCCCGGGCCCTTCCAAAAACGCAGGCTGAGGCGCCAAAGCCTTTGACCCTCCACATTGATCCAGGCACCGCTGCGCCGACCGTCGATAGACCAGAGCTGCCATCCATCTTCTGCCATTTTCCTGCGCCATTCATCAAACGTCTGGCCACCCTGTGGGTCGAAGTCGAACAATGCGTAGCGCCACATGTCGAACGACGCTCTCGTCAGCCGAGCCGGGTCTCGAACCTGGGTTCAGTGCGTTGTAGGACCTCGTCCTCGGTGACGCCGTCGGCCAGCTCACGCAGGACGAGCCCGTCAGGGGTGACGTCGAAGACGCACAGGTCGGTGATGATCCGCTGGACGACGCCTCGCCCGGTGTAGGGCAGCGAGCACTCGTCGACGATCTTGTAGGAGCCGTCCTTGGCGTTGTGCTCCATCAGGACGATGACCTTCTTGGCCCCGTGCACCAGGTCCATCGCCCCGCCCATGCCCTTGACCATCTTGCCCGGGATCATCCAGTTGGCGATGTCGCCCTTGGCCGAGACCTGCATGGCGCCGAGGATGGCGGCGTCGACCTTGCCCCCGCGGATCATCCCGAAGCTGGTGGCGGAGTCGAAGAAGGACGACCCACGGCGCAGCGTGACGGTTTCCTTGCCGGCGTTGATGAGGTCCGGGTCCTCTTCACCGTCAACGGGATACGCGCCCACGCCGAGGATGCCGTTCTCGGACTGGAGCACGATCTCGACGTCGTCGGGGACGTAGTTGGGGACCAGTGTCGGCAGGCCGATACCGAGGTTGACGTAGGAGCTGTCCGACAGCTCGGTGGCGGCGCGGGCGGCCATCTGCTCACGGGTCAGTGCCATCGGTCAGGCCTCCTTCGTCGTGGTGGTCTCGATGCGGGGGCGGACGGTCCGGCGTTCGATGCGCTTGTCCTTGGCCTGGTCGGCGGTCAGGGGCAGCACCCGGTGCACGTAGATGCCGGGCAGGTGGACCTGGTCGGGGTCGAGCTCGCCAGGTTCGACGAGCTCCTCGACCTCGGCGATCGTGACCCGCCCTGCCATCGCCGCGAGGGGGTTGAAGTTGCGGGCGGACTGGTTGAAGACGAGGTTGCCGTGCCGGTCGCCCTTGGCTGCACGGACCAGCCCGAAGTCGGCCACGATCGCCCGTTCCAGGACGAACTCCTTCTCGACGCCGTCGACCTCGAAGACCTTGACCTCCTTGGCGGGTGAGGCCTTCGCGACGGTGCCGTCCGCGGCATACAGCCAGGGCAGCCCACCGTCGGCAACCTGCGTGCCGGCGCCGGTCACGGTGTAGAACGCGGGGATCCCCGACCCGCCGGCGCGCAGCCGCTCGGCCAGGGTGCCCTGCGGCGTCAGCTCGACCTCGAGCTCACCGGAGAGGTACTGGCGCTCGAACTCCTTGTTCTCCCCGACGTAGGACGAGACCATCCGACGGATCCGCTTGTCCTTGAGCAGGATGCCCAGACCCCAGTCGTCGACGCCACAGTTGTTCGAGATCGCCTCTAGGTCCTTCACCCCCGCATCGTGGATCGCCGCGATGAGCACGCTCGGGATGCCGCAGAGCCCGAACCCGCCCACCGAGAGGGAGGAGCCATCGACGATCCCGTCGATGGCTTCGGCCGCGGTGGAGACGACTTTGTCCATCATTCAGGCGCTTTCGTTGGGAGGGTCGACCGGGTGAATTTCGAAGAGCATGGCGCCTAGGGGAACCTGGTCGCCTACTTGGGCGTCGGTTACGGCAACGGTTCCTGGCAAGGGAGCTTTGAGAGTCAGCTCCATCTTCATCGCCTCCATGACACCAAGAACCTGGCCTTCGACAACCACGTCGCCGACAGCGACTCGTACGTCCAGCACCGTTCCCGGCATGGGTGCCAGCACTGACCCATCCCCAGGCACGGCGCCATTCGCTCGTGCAGGGTCTGGCCGCTCGAAGACGTATCGCTGGCCTTGCCACGCCAGTTCGATCTGATCCGGCGTGATCACCGCCGCAACCGACGCAGGGGGCCGTCCCACGAGCTCGACCTGCTCGTCAAGCTCGACAACGATTCGTGCAGGCGCGCCAGCCATCCGGAAGCCGTCGGCGTGGAAAGCGCCGACCCGCCTCCTCTCCGACTGGTGAAGCGCCCACGCCGCCTGCCGGCGCGCGGGTCCGGAGTCCGGCGCGGTCAGAGCCAACTGGCTCTTGGCCGAGTCGTCCAACCAGGCCGTGTCGATGAGCGCGTCGCGAAAGGCGTCGTGAGCGACCAGGCCGCGGAGAAAGCCGGCGTTGGTCGTCAGGCCGAGGATGGCCGTGTCGTCGAGGGCGGCGAGAAGCCCGCGACGGGCGGCCTCTCTGTCAGAACCGTGGACAATGACCTTTCCAAGCATGGGGTCATAGGCCGTGGGCACGGTCTGCCCGCTGAACAGGGCGTGGTCGACTCGCAGGGTTGTCTCGCCGATGGCGGGGGGCGATGGCCACCTAACTGAGGTGGCTCTCCCGGCCTGGGGCAAGAACCCGTTGTAGGAGTCTTCGGCGTAGACGCGGGCCTCGATGGCATGACCGCTTCGAGTCACCTGTTCCTGGGACAACGGGAGTGGCTGACCTGCCGCGACCAAGAACTGAAGCTCGACAAGGTCGAGCCCAGTGATCGCCTCTGTCACGGGGTGCTCCACCTGAAGCCGAGTGTTCATCTCGAGGAAGAAGAACTCCTGAGTCTCGCTGTCGAGTAGGAACTCGACCGTCCCCGCGCCGGTGTACTGGACCGCCGCGGCCAATCGGACTGCAGCACCTGTGAGCGCCTGGCGCGTTTCCTCGGTGATGCTGGGTGCCGGCGCTTCCTCAAGCACCTTCTGGTGACGGCGCTGTGTTGAGCAGTCGCGTTCCCAGAGGTGAAGAACGGTGCCGTGCTCGTCCCCCATCACCTGGACCTCGATGTGACGACCGCTCTCAACATATCGCTCGATGAGAATCGTGTCATCGCCGAAGGACGACATGGCTTCACGTTTCGCGGCCGCCAAGGACTCGGCGAAGTCGGACGCCGCTCCCACGACTCGCATGCCCTTTCCCCCACCACCCGCCGCTGCCTTCACCAGCACCGGGTAGGAGAAGGACTCGGGGTCGTCGGCCGCGGCATGCGCAGGGATCACGGGCACGCCGGCGGCGACGGCAACGTCGCGGGCCGCGTCCTTGCGTCCCATCTGCTCCATCACTAGCGCGGTCGGCCCCACCAGTCGGATACCCGCGGCCTCCAAGGCATTCGCGAACGCCGCCCGCTCGGAGAGGAAGCCGTAGCCGGGGTGCACTGCGGCCGCCCCCGAGGACTGAGCTGCGCCGACGACGGCATCAACGTCGAGATAGCTGCGCACGTGGACGGCAGAGTCAGCCGCCCGGACATGGGGGGCGTCGACATCTAGGTCCGTGTACAGCGCGATGGTGCGAACGCCGAGGCGCCGCGCCGTGCGGATCACTCGAAGGGCGATCTCGCCGCGGTTCGCTATGAGAACGCTGGGAAGAGCGGTGGTCAGGGTCATCGTCATCACATCCGGAAGACGCCGTAACGGGGTTCGGGCAATGGTCCAACGGACGCCGTCTCCAGCCCCATACCCAGCAGCCGTCGCGTGTCCAGCGGATCAATGATGCCGTCGTCCCAGAGACGGGCCGTTGCGTAGTAGGGCGAGCCTTGAGTCTCGTACTGCTCACGGATGGGGTTCTTGAACGACTTCTCGTCCTCCGTGGACCACTCTTCGCCCCGCGACTCGATGCCGTCGCGCCGGACCGTCGCGAGAACGGAGGCGGCCTGCTCTCCACCCATCACACTGATCCGAGCGTTGGGCCACATCCACATGAAGCGCGGGTCGTACGCTCGGCCGCACATCCCATAGTTGCCCGCACCAAACGAGCCCCCGATCACGACCGTGAACTTGGGGACGACGGAACAGGCCACGGCGGTGACGAGCTTGGCGCCGTCACGCGCGATCCCGCCGTTCTCGTACTCACGTCCCACCATGAAGCCGGTGATGTTCTGGAGGAAGAGGAGCGGTATGCCGCGTTGGTTGCACAGTTCGATGAAGTGAGCGCCCTTGCGTGCCGACTCGCTGAAGAGGATGCCGTTGTTGGCGATGATCCCGACTGGGTGTCCCCAGATCCTGCTGAAACCACACACCAGGGTCTCTCCATAGAGGGCCTTGAACTCCTGGAAACGGCTTCCATCGACCAGCCTTCGGATCACCTCGCGAACGTCGTACGGGATGCGCGAGTCCGTCGGCACGATGTCGAGAAGCTCAGCGGGGTCTTCGGCTGGCTCCTCGGGTTCGGCGACTTCCCACGCCCGCGTCGTGGGGCGCTCGTAGGTGCTGACGATGGAGCGAACCAGGTGAAGGGCGTGCGCATCATCGTCCGCGAGGTGGTCCACCACGCCGGACTTCCGCGCGTGAACATCGCCGCCGCCGAGGTCCTCCGCCGTGACGACCTCACCGGTCGCCGCCTTCACCAAAGGCGGTCCCCCGAGGAAGATCGTCCCCTGGTTCTTGACAATGATCGTCTCGTCACTCATGGCCGGCACGTATGCTCCCCCCGCGGTGCAAGACCCCATGACAGCGGCCAGCTGGGGGATGCCTTGGGCTGAGAGGTTGGCCTGGTTGAAGAAGATTCGGCCAAAGTGTTCGCGGTCGGGGAACACCTCATCCTGAAGTGGTAGGAACGCGCCCCCGCTGTCGACGAGGTAGACGCATGGCAGCCGGTTGGCCCGTGCGACCTCTTGGGCGCGCAGGTGCTTCTTGACCGTCATGGGGTAGTAGGTCCCACCCTTCACGGTCGCGTCGTTCGCTACCACCATGATCAGACGTCCGCTGACCGTGCCGATCCCCGCAACGACGCCCGCGCTGGGCACCGCGTAGTCGGATGAGGTGTCGTACATGCCGAAAGCCGCGAGAGGGCTGAGCTCCAGGAAGGGGCTGCCCGGATCGAGGAGCCGATCGACTCGATCACGGGCCAACAACTTGCCCCGCGCCTGGTGCTTCTCCCGCGCTGCCTCGCTCCCACCGAGGCGGACGGTGGCGATTCGCTCCCTGAACTCGCCGACAAAAAGCTGCATGTCGTTCATCGCGAGCCTTTCACCATGGGGGCTAGTCGGAGAATGCGTTCAGCTTGTTTGTAGATCGGGCCGTCGACCATGCGGCCTTCGAAGGTCGTTACGCCCCGATCGTCTCCGACGTGATCGAGGAGTCGGCGGGCCCACGAGACAAGTTCCTCGGACGGTGCGTAGGCAGCGCGGACAGTCGCTATCTGTGAGGGGTGGATTGCCACGGTCGTGTCGAAGCCCGTCGCAGCCGCGTCGTGGCACGCCGCCGAAAGGCCGTCGAGGTCAGGGATGTCCATGTGAACCGCGTCGAGCGCGAGCCGGTGATACGCCTTCGCAGCGACCAGAGCGCGCGAACGGGCGTACCGAGCCGCGTCCCTCAGCTTGCCGTTTGGGAAGCGGCTGGATGTGCCGCCCAGCCCAGCGATCAGGTCGTCGGCACCCCACATGACCCCTATGACGTTGTCCTGCTCCGCCAGTTCGCGGGCGAACTCCACACCTTTTGGCGTCTCCAGGAGCACGACCACTTCGCGGTCGATTGCCCTGACGGACGCCGGGTCCTCGGCCTTGGCGAGCATGACGCGGGGCAGCCCGAGGGCCTCGATTACCTTCAAGTCGGCGTTGTGGTCGGCCACGCTGCCTGGCCCGGAGCCGTTGACCCGAACGAGAGTTCGTTCGGGGTCGAGCTGCCCGTCACTCGCAAGCCGCCGGAGTTCTTTGCGGGCGGCTTCGCGCCGCTTGGGCGCCACTGCATCTTCGAGGTCGAGGATGACGACGTCGGCCAGGGCCAGCGCCTTGAGGTATCGATCGGGCCGATCCGCTGGACAAAACAACCAACCCGGGCCGGGGAACCACGCCGTCACCCTTCACCATCCTGCTCCGGCTTCATCCGAACCAAGGTCATGCGAACTGCGCGGGCGACAATGGCGCCCGACTGGTTTCGGGCCATGTGCTCGAGGCTCACGAGCCCCTCACCCGGTCGGCTGTGCGAGGGTCGTTTGTCGAGGACCAAGGTCTCGGCGTAGATCGTGTCGCCGTGCCTCACCGGCACCGGAAAGGACACCTCCGAGAAACCAAGGTTCGCCACAATGGTGCCCTGAGTCAGCTGCGCCACGGATAGCCCCACGAGGGTTGAGAGGGTGAACATCGAGTTCACGAGCCGTTCGTTGAAGGGCGCGAGCTGGCCACTCTCGTGGGCGTCTAGGTGCAGCGGCTGGGTGTTCATGGTCAGGGTTGTGAAGAACACGTTGTCCGCTTCCGTCACAGTCCTCCCGGGGCGGTGCTCGTATATCGTGCCCACCTCGAAGTCTTCGAACCACATTCCTCGCTGCTGGATTCGCTTCCGGTTGTCAGGTGCATTCATCGCGATCACTCCACCGGGAGGCCGAGGCCCCGGGCGATCAGGATTCTCTGCACTTCGGAGGTGCCTTCGCCGATCTCGAGGATCTTGGAGTCGCGGTAGAACCTTGCCACCGGGTATTCCTCCATGAATCCGTACCCACCGAAAACTTGGGTCGCCGTGCGAGTAGCACTTACTGCGGACTCGGTGCTGTACAGCTTCGCAATGGAGGCGGCGTGCTTGAACTCTCTGATCGACGGAGCCCCGGGGTTGCCGGCGAGCATGGCGTCCTTCATGGCCGCGGCGCGGTACGTGAGTTGGCGCGACGCGTGCAGCATTACCTCCAGGTCCGCAATCTGGAAGGCGACTCCCTGCTTGCGCCCAATCGGTCCGCCCATGCTCTGTCGTTCACCGGCGTACTGCACGCAGAGATCGACACATGCCTGGAGAAGCCCTACCGCCAGGGCGGCGATAGCCACCCGACCGTCGTCGAGCGTCGAGAGGAATTGGGCATAGCCACGTCCTCGCTCCCCGAGAAGATTGCTCTCGGGAACCCGACAGTTGGTGAACGAGAGCGCGTGCGTGTCCGAGATGTGCCAGCCAAGCTTGTCATAGGCGGGAGCTGCGACGAAACCTGGCGCGTCCGCCGGCAGGATGATCGTCGAGATCTCCGCTCGCCCGTCGGGCCTCGTCCCGGTCCTGGCTGTGACGGTGACGGCAGCCGTGATCTCAGACCCTGAGTTGGTAATGAACTGCTTCGAGCCGTTTACGACCCACTCGCCTTCGTCGAGCTCGGCCTTGGTGCGCGTTGCGCCAGCATCGGAGCCCGCGTCCGGCTCCGTCAGGCCGAAACCCGCGAGCTGCTCACCGGAGATCAGCATCGGCAGCCATTGCTCCCGTTGCTCTTGAGTGCCGAAGGTGAGGATGGGATTGATGCCGAGCCCGACACCTGCTTCGAGAGTGATGCCCATTGACTGGTCGACTCGGCCGAGCTCCTCGATCGCAACGCACAGAGAGGTAAAGTCCCCGTCGTCGCCGGCGCCACCGAACTCTTCCGGTGCCGTGAGGCCAAAGAGGCCCATAGCGCCCATCTTCCTCACGACCTCGACGGGAAAGAAGTGCGCCTTGTCCCACCTTGCGACGTGTGGGGCAATCTCCTTCTCGGCAAAGTCGCGCACAGACGCGCGGAAGGCCTCGTGTTCCGGGGACAGCTCGAACATAACGCTCCTTGGTGGGACTCAGGAGACAGCCCCTCAACGGTGGCTATCAAACAACAACAGGGGACGATCGGGCGTGCATCGGTCTCCACCCTCGAGCGTGCAAACTCTCGAGCGTGCAACCCTCGAGCGTGTGAGCCGCCCAGCGGCCTAGAGCAGATCGGTCAGGAGGCGTTCTCGCTCTGCCTCATAGGCTTCGACCGTTCTTAGCTTGATGTCTTCGTAGCCCCGGACCTGGTCGGGCAACTCAGCGAGGCGGATCACATCGGCAAGGTTCTCCCTAGTCAGTCGCGGAAGGCATTGCCGGATCGTCTGCTCATACTTAGTCGCGAGATGGCGCTCCAGTCGTCGCACCTTTGCGTGCCCGAACGGGTCGAGCGGAGATCCCCGAAGGAACCGAAGCCAATAGAGGGCGACAAGGACCGGAGCGAACGGTCGACCCAGCGCCAACTTGCGCTTCAATCCAAGGCCCCGAAGCGTCGGAGGATGGAGTCTCCACTGCACACGTGCGTCTTCGCCAAACTGCGCAGACACTTCGGCATGCACGCGCGGGTCTAGGGCGAGCCGAGCAACTTCGTACTCGTCTTTGTAGGCCATGAGCTTGTATGCGAACCGTGCCACCGACTCGCTCAGAGCGGTGGAACCGGCGTCGACCTGGCTCTCTGCACGACGCACCGCCTCCACGAACTCCTCGTACCCAGTCGCATAGTTCTCGTTCTGGTAGGCGCGCAATTCATGGCGACGAACGCGGACGATTCTCTCGAGCTCCGAGTCCGAGGGGGCATGCACGACCATGCTCGGTTGAGATGAAGGACTCGTGACGCTTGCCGTAGTTGATGCCACGACCGCCTCCAACGCCACCGGGTCGGACACGAATTGCCTCCCCCGCCGGAAAGCCTGGATGTTGCGCTGGACTGCGACACCATTGAGTCCGATCGCCGCCTCGATGACGGTCGCCGCCAACGTCAGAGCGCCGCTCTGATGGGCGATTCCTAGAAGGATCATGTTGGCGAACTGTTCGGCGCCAAAGAGGGCCTCCGCGTATGCGCGCGCATCGACCGTGATGATCCGATCCGGTCCCACTCGATCTACGAGAGGCGCCAGGGCGTCGTGCGTGTCTGGAAAGGCCACGGACTTGTCACTGATCATTGCGCCCGTTGGTACAGCGGAGGTCGAAACGACGACGTTCCCATCTCCGGCCAGCACCGTGACGTTGCGAGGATCGGCCGCCACAAGAACATCGAAGCCAAGGTAGAGATCACACCCGCGCTCGCCGATCTTGTTGCTGATGTCGACGTCGCGCGCAGTGAACTTCACGTCCGAGACCACCGCCCCGCCCTTCTGGGCGAGGCCTGTTTGGTCGAGCGTGCGCACATGCAGTCCTGCCAGGAAGGCAGCCGTCGCCAGGACTTGTGAGGTGGTCACCACACCGGTGCCGCCAATGCCCATAAGTCTGACGCACTGGTCTCTACGTTCACGCGACGGGGGTTCCGGCAAGTGCACCGCCTCGAGCGGCGGGACTTCTGAGGAGCTCGCTACACGCTGGCCCGCCTTCACAGTCATGAACGCCGGGCAGTCGCCGGCCAGACAGGTACGGTCCGCGTTGCACGAACTCTGGTGGATACGGGTCTTGCGACCGAACTCGGTGTCCACGGGGTGAACCGACAAGCAGTTGGACTTCTCGCCGCAGTCGCCGCATCCTTCGCACAATCGCTCGTTGATAACGATTGCCTCGACCGGCATCGGCCGTTGCCCGCGCTTGCGCTTTCGGCGGAGTTCCGTGGCGCATTCCTGTTCGTGGATGAGGATCGTGGTGCCCGGTGTGCTCGCCAGTGCGCGCTCTGCGGCGGCGATTTCGGACCGATCGACAATCTTGACGCCCTTGGGGAGACGTGCGCGACGCATAGCCTTCTTGTCGTCGGTGGACACAATGATTCGGCTGACGCCTTCGGCTTGCAGGTGCTTCACCATCGCAGGCACCGTCATCTGTCCCACGGCATCTTGGCCACCGGTCATCGCAACGGTTGAGTTGTACAGAATTCGATAGGTGATGTTTTGGCCGGATGCGACTGCCGCGCGGATGGCCAGGCTTCCTGAGTGGTGGAACGTCCCGTCACCCAGGTTCTGCACGAGGTGGGGAGCCGAGACGAAGGGAGCCATGCCTAACCACTGCATACCTTCGCCCCCCATCTGCGTCAGACCCATAACATGTCCGACCTGTTTCGAGTCCATGAGCAGCACCATCGCGTGGCACCCGATCCCGGCGCCGACCAAGGAGTCGGTGTGCGGACGCGTCGACGTGTTGTGAGGACAGCCGGAGCAGTAGTAGGGCGATCGCTGCGCCAATGGCAGATGAAGCCTGTGACGGGAAAGCGCAGTCGAGCGCTCCGACATCCACTCGGCCACCGACGGATACTCGGCTCGATCTTTGAGCCGCCGAGCCAGGCCGAGGGCAACAGAGTCCGTGTCGAGTTCACCGTAGGCGGCAAATAGCTCGCTACCGTCTGGCGAGGTCTTGCCCGAAACAGTCGGCGGGGAATCGAGGCCGTACAGGGCATCGCGCACCATCGATTCGATGAAGGAGCGCTTCTCCTCGACGACAATCACCTCACTCAAGCCGGCGGCGAACTCGCGCACGGCCGCGTCGTCGAGGGGCCAGATCATTCCGAGCTTCAGGAGTCTGATCCTGCCGCTCGACTCGTCCTCGGTCGCAAGCCCAAGTCGCCGCAGGGCCTCCTGAACATCGAGGAATGTCTTTCCGGCGGTGACAACCCCTACACGCGCGGATGGTGCCGGGGAGACCAGAGGGTTCAAGCTGTTCAGGCGAGCGTAATCCTTGGCGATACGCATCCGGGTGGTCATGAAGTCCCGCTCCAAGGGTCCCAGCGTGGGCTGTAAGAGCTTTGCCGTTGGGGCGTGACGGCCTGACCCCATTGGCAAGACGGGATCGGGCACGTGAGTAGTCAGATCCACTGAGGCCGACCCGTCGGCGACAGCGGTTACAACCTTCAACGCACTCCACAGGCCGCTTGCGCGAGAAAGGGCCACTGCATGACGGCCGAGCGTCAGAATCTCACCCGGGTCGGCTGGGTAGAGGGTTGGCATCCCGAGGTCCTCAAGCGTTCGCTCCGAGGCGCAAGGAACGCTGGATGACTTCGCGCCCGGATCGTCACCCACCAGCGCAACAACTCCTCCCTGCGGATGAGTGCCCATCAGGTTGGCATGCCTGAGAGCGTCGCTCGCACGATCCAGACCCGGCGCCTTGCCGTACCAAAAGCCAACAACTCCGTCGACTCTCGAGTCGAGCTCACCGATCAACTGCGTCCCCTGGACGGCCATAGCTGCCGCCTCTTCGTTGAGAGCAGGTTCAAAGGTGATGTCGTGAGTCTCCAGAAGACTCGTTTGCCTTTGTAGCTCCATGTCATATCCAGCCAGGGGAGAACCCTCGTACCCACTGATGTAGGTGCCAATTGACTTGCCTTGTCCGCGGTCGATGCGCGCCCTGTCGAGGGGAACTCTGGCCAGCGCTTGGATCCCAGTGAGATATACGCGGCCCAAGCTTCTTTCGTATCGGTCGGACAGCCGGACGGCCAACTGCTCCTCATTCCCCGATGCCGCGGATGAGCCGAGAAGTTCGGTGGACGCCGACGATGACATACCGCTCCTGATCTCTCCAACACCGCTGGTATACCTACAGTTACAGCACCTCAACCAAATCTGGGTCAAGCGTGGCTCAGACGCGCACCTCGGTCAATGAATCGGGAGTCAACTGCGCAAATAGGTGAATCGAGCGGTGATCCGTGTCAGACTGATGGACATGGTGGTGAGCATCGACCAACTCGACAGTGCGCTGCTCGCCATGCTGAGTCGAGACGCTCGAGCCGGGGTCGTCGAGCTTGCATCCGCGCTGGGGGTCACGCGGCATACCGTCCAAGCTCGTCTCCAGAGGCTTGAGGCCTTGGACGTCCTCCGGGGATATGTACCGGCGATTGACCTTGCCGCCGTCGGCGTCTCGGTGGAGGGCTATGTGGCGCTTGCCCTCCAGCAGGGCAAACTCGATGACGTCGTGCAGAGACTGACGCGCATTCCTCAGGTGCTAGAGGTCCACGCCATTACCGGCCGTGAGGATCTCCTTGTCCGCGTGGCGACCACCGACCACGCGGATCTTCAGTCACTTATCCAGCACATCGTTGCTATGCCGGGTGTATCGCACTCCAACACGTCGCTCGCGCTGACCACACCGTTGCACTATCGAATCCAGCCGTTGCTGGAGCACATCACTCGGGCCTCCGGTTGGGGCCGAGCAACGCCACTTGCAACAGCCGGATCGCCGAGGCCAGCGTCGGACGGCGACCTCGCACAGCATCGACCGCCCCCCGGTCAGACCTGAAAGCCGGCATTACGGGACGAAACTCGAGACTTCCCTGTCAGCTCTCTCGCTCGTGTTGGTTCTCTTCCCGACGAGTTCCGCAACGCCCGATCCCTCGGCCGCGATGCTCACGAGCGCTGCGGGCGACTTCACTCACCACCGACCCGCTCGACCCACGGGCATCCAATTGGTCTCGTGCCGTCCCGTAACGCCGTTCTTCCATGGTCCGTTGACGGCGCTTTGCCCGGCGCCAGGGTCACGTTGTTGGCCCTTCGTTATTGCCGACGCTGTGGTGAGGACGAGGACGAGATTCTGATCCTTGTCCTGATGCTTCCCTGAGCGGCACGTTTCGGTTCGCGAACGTGTGCAATGGAAATGAGAAGCGATGCTGGCCGAGTCGGTGGACGTGGGCCGAATCTTGACCGGTGGCTGCTGTCGCCAACCGCAGGAGTTCCACCCCCGCGCCCTCTCTCGACCAGGCCGTCGCCCCTGGGCGGACTCGGCCACCCGTTGTATGCGAGTCCGAGACCTCCGAGGTGGCCCAAGCCGTGGCGGGCTCGGGACGCGGGGCCGTCGTCTCCGACGACCCGCGCTTCGGTCCGCGCGGACACGGGGTCGACGGCCGAGCCCGCCCCGTGGAGGTCAGCCTTCACGCTGCGTGGGACCCCCCACACCATGAGACCGAAGATGCGATTCCCTTGGGTCTCCGTCGTTCAGGTGACCGCGGGAAGGGTCAAGCTTTACGGCAAACCTCGACGGCTCGCAAGCCTGGTGATCCAACACGCCGCGATATGTCAACGGCAACCAAACGCTGACCCCTTGGCGGCAGTGAAGACCGACCCCCTGCATGGTTAGCTTCTTCGGTGGTGGCCGCGGGGACGCGGCCGCTGGCAGCCCCTCTAGGAGCGCGACCACCTCGGGCTCGAGTACGTTCAGGCCCTGACCGCCCGGGAACCGGTTGCAGACGTGCTGAGGAGCGGGGAGTGTCCGGTCGATGTCGGCGTAGCGTGTAACCACCCAAGTCCTGAGCGCCCCGCTGTAGAGGGCTGGTGCCTCCCTGCATGCCTGCTCCCAGAACGGGAACGGCGTCTCACGCTGCGGCGAGTCGAACGACGTGTGGTCCTTTTCCGGGTTCCGCATCCGGCAGGCGCTCTCGCTGGCGATGCTGATGTCTCAGCTCTCTCGTTGGAAGTGCGGCTGTTGCTCGACCAATTGCTCGTCAGTTCGACCCCGACATTCCCACCGGTCGTGGAGGCCACATAACTGCCGTCGCATGTCGCTCGACCCGTAGGGTCCGTGCAGGGCCATCGAGTCCTGAGTCGCACGGATTGTGCAATCGGCACCTGCGCTGACGATTGCATGCTGGGACACGAGTACTCCATGTCGCCGTATCCCGCTCAGAGAGCCGACGTGAGCAGACGTGACAGCCAATTGCGTCGCGCCTTGCGGCAGTGACGCGAGATGACAGCGTCAGGCAGTATCGAGTCGAAGCCGTGATACCCACCGGGCCACACGTGAAGTTCTGCACGTCCTCCGGCTTGCCAGATGCGCGAGGCGTAGAGCACGTCCTCGTCGCGGAATGTCTCGGCGCTCCCGACGTCGATGAACGTGGGCGGCAGGTTCGCCAGGTCAAGGGCCCGCGCCGGAGACGCGTAGGGTGACACGTTGTCGCTGCCGCGTGCGGCGCCGAGCAGGGCGGTCCAGCCGGCCAGGTTGCTGCTGCGATCCCAAGCACCGCGACCGACCATCTGGGTGGCCGACGGGGTGTTGTTGCGATCGTCCAGCATTGGACACATGAGCAGCTGCCCAAACAAGTTGGGTCCCCCTCGGTCACGCGCCAAGAGAGTCGTCGCGGCAGCCAAACCCCCTCCGGCACTCACGCCGCAGATGATGATGCGATCGGGGTCTATGCCGAGTTCGGCAGCATGGTCAGCCAACCACACGAGGCCGGCGTAGCAGTCCTCGACGGGACCCGGGTGCGGCGTCTCGGGTGCCAGCCGGTACTCCACCGACACAACCGCCAGGTTTTCGGCCTCTGCCAACTCGATCGCCCCGAGCAGTCCGGTTCGATTGTCGCCCAGGACCATGCCGCCGCCGTGCACGTAGTAGATGGCGGCTACAGGAATGCTGGCAGGAGCCGGCTGACAAATCAGGAGCGAGATGTCCGGAGCGCTGGCGGGCCCGGGGATAACCCTGTGCTCGATCACGAATGCCCCACCCCGCGAGATGTCGTCATCGCTCGGGGTGATGACACCGGGGATGTCGGCGCGGTATTTCTCGATCGTATCGGCCTGCACACCGTCGGGCGTGATCACCGCGTGGAGCGCTGGAAGCGCAGCCTCCAGCTCGGGGTCGAACGGCACTGGTGGGTAGGGAGGGGTGGCTGTGATCATGGCGTCCTCTTTGTTCCTCGGGTCGGGAAGTGCCAATCTGTCCCGGTCGTACAGCGGATCGACCGGATATCGGTCACCGATTGGAAACTGGGTGAGCAGGGGGTTATCGCGCACGGCGACACCGACCTCAGCCTCGTCGAGCACCACACGCCTGACGCGAATTCGCCACTCGCCGTCGACTCGCTCGAACCGATCAAGATAGCGGCCGATCATGATGGAGGTGTACTCGTCGTCGGCGTCCGTTTCAGGTGCCGAGGCAGCCTGCGTGCTGGAGATTGGCGCACCCGTGCGTGCATGAGCGATGAAGAAGGTCTCCACGAACGCGACATCAGTCTCAGCGAAGTCGATGACTGTCTGGAGGAGCCCGATGTGCATCATTTTGCGGTCGTCAGACTCGCGCCACGGTAGATCGGCCCACTGCTGGCCCGTTCCGCGGAATCCGCCGTGCTCCTCCCACGAGGGCTCGTGGTATCCGGACCTGATCAGATCACTGTCCGCCCGGCTGACGCCGCGTGCCACACGCTCGAGCGCATCGCGAATCTCCGCCTTGTCGACGATGGTTCGCAAGGATGCCGCCAGTCGCGCGTCGTCGTTTATGAGGTCACCGCCGGGATGATGCCGATCGCCCGCCGGACTGCCCGAGTGCGCAAGGACCGCGCATGGCGGCTGATCTCCGCATCGGGGGCGATGCGGTCGAACGCGTGATAGGCCCCTGGATGGACGTGCAGCTCGGTCGAGACGCCCGCTTGCATGAGGCGATTTGCGTACGCGACCGCCTCGTCGCGGAAGATGTCGAGATCACCCACATCGATGAATGCAGGCGGTAGGCCGGCTAGGTCGTCACAGCGAGCCGGCACCACTCCGTCGGGAACGTGATCCGTACCTGCATGCCTGCCAATGTACGACGTCCAGCCGAATCGGTTCGAGTCGACGTTCCAAGCAAGGTCGAGACTGTCCTTCGACACCTTCGTGTTCCGGTCGTCAAGCATAGGATAGATGAGCAGTTGAAAGATCGGCGCTGCTCCGCCGTGATCTCGTAGGTTGATGCTCAACACAGCGGCGAGCCCCGCCCCTGCGCTGCTTCCGCCGATACACAGACGCTGAGGATCGACGCCGAGCATAGCCGTGTTGTCGTGCAGCCAGGCCCAAGCCAGCCGGCAATCGTCGACCTGGGCGGGGTACTGATGCTCTGGTGCCAACCGGTACTCGACCGACACGATAGCGATGCCAGCTTCGTCGGCAAGCGCCAAAACGGACGGCTCCTCCTGCCCCACCGAACCGCTCACCATGCCGCCGCCGTGGATCCACAAGAGTGCGGCGGGATGGTCGACACTGACGGGGACGTAGGTCCGAAGCGACAGCGTCGACCCATCTGGCCTGAATGCTTCCGCGTCGTCGATCTCGATCGTCCCGTAGGTCCCTGTCGGTAGCAGTGGTGCCGCGGTGGCAGCCCTGATGCCAGCTATCGAATCTGCATTCCAGTCGGGCCGCACCCGAAGATACGCCTCTAGCACGGGACGCAACTCGGCGTCCACACGGTGTAGAGGGCGCGCTGTCGTCGAGGCCGCAGACACCTCAGCCCCTGACGTTCCAGGTGTCATAGCCGGGCTTGGCTCCGACGTGACCGGCGTAGCCGCCGTCGACGTTGATCTCGGCACCACTCACGTACGCAGCCTCGTCTGACAGCAGGAACAGCACTACATTGGCCAGGTCGGCAGGCAGGCCCAACCGGTTCAGGGGGATGCTTCTAAGCACAGTCTCGCGGAAGGTCGGCAGAATCGACGCGGTCATCGGGGTCTCGATGAGCCCGGGATTCACCAGATTGGCTCGGATGCCGTCGGCTCCGTAGTGCATGCTAGCGACTCGGGTAAGGCCCCGAAGTGCCCACTTGCTCGACGTGTATGCGACCCCGCCGAACGCCGACACAGCGGCGATCGAGCCGACGTTGACGATCGATGCACCCTGCCCCATGAGAGGAGCGAGCGACTGAATCGCGAACAGCGGGCCCTTCAGGTTTACGGCCAGGACACGGTCCATCTCGGCTGACGTTACCTGCCCAATGGGTGTACGCGAGTTCATGGCTGCATTGTTGACCAGCCCGTCCACCCTACCGATTGTCGTGCGAATCTGGTCTGCAAGTCCCGTCCAGGCCGCCTCGGACGAGACGTCCATCGTTATCTGCCGCAGTTGGTCGCTCTCAGGCAGTGTGTTGGGCCACTGGACGTCGCAGGCGTAGACGTTCGCGCCGTGCTTGATCAGCTCCTGGACCTCTTGGAATCCCTGACCTTGACCGGCTCCCGTGACGACGACGACCTTGTCCTCGAGCGTAAGTTTCATGAGCCGACCTCGACCTTGGCTGCCCGGTCGGCGATGTCGGACCCGGAGAAGACGAATCCGTCCCAGTACCCGTTTTCACTGGCTTCGAGCTTCTTGAGGTACATGGCCAGACCGCCGCCATACGAACGGAACACGACTCGCTTGCCCGGGGTGTTTGTTCCGTAGGCCCAGCCTTCCATGGCCTTGGCGGCCAGGGTTCCGGAGATGCTCTCGAGCACGTGGTCGGTCCAAGCCTCGGCCGATTCGCGCGTCACGTCCACACGCTGCTGGCCGATGTTGCGGACGTGTCGGATCAACCTCGACAAGAACTCGACCTGTGGGCCTATGGAGCGCGGCATGTTCGCGCCACCACTCTGGGGGCCGTTGAGGAAGAACAGGTTCGGAAAGCCTGGGCTCTGCAGGCCGAGCCACGTATCGGGTCCGTCTGCCCACTCGTCCTTGAGACTGAGCCCACCAGCGGTGATGTCGAGACGCTCGAGGGCCCCGGTGATGGCGTCGAACCCAGTGGCATAGATGATGACGTCGACGTCGTACTGGTCCTTCTCTGTCACGATGCCAGTGGAATTCATCGTCATGATCGGTTCAGTCGGAAGATGGACCAGCCGGACGTTGGGCTGGTTGAAGATCTCGTAGTAGCCGTCGTCGTGCGGCGGACGCCGCACTCCGTATCCGTGCGTCGGGATGAGCTTCTCGGCGGTCTCCGGATCTTTTACGCGCGAGCGGATATTGGCGGCCAGCAGACTGCAGAACTCCGCATTGATCTCTTCGTCGCGCGTGAGTTCCGTGAAGTTTCCGAACAGTTTGGCAAAGCCCGGCTGTTCGAGGAGACGCTCGTAGAACTGGAGGCGCTGGTTGGGAGTCAGATCATGCGCGGCAAGGCTCGTGGCGCGATGGACCGTGCCCGACGGCGAGTCATTGCAGATCGCCAGGATCTCTTCGCGTCGACCTAGGAGTTCGTTCCATTCATCGTCGTCGATTGGGGTGTTGTGTAGGGGAACGCACCAGTTGGGCGTGCTCTGGAAGACCGTCAACACGCCGACCTCTGGCGCGATGGCAGTAGCGACCTGGATCCCGCTCGAACCAACGCCGATCACGGCCACCTTCCGACCCTCGAGCTTCACAGGATCGTGCGGCCACTCGCCGGTGTGATAGATCTCGCCGCGGTAGTCTTCACTGCCCGGGATCGACGGGTATTGTGGGATCGACAGCCGTCCGACGGCCGTGATGACAAACTGGGTCACCAAGGTGCGACCGTCATCAGTTCTGACCGACCACGTGTTCGAAGTTTCGTCGAACGACATGTGCACGACACGACAACCCAGGTCCATGTGGCGACGAAGGTCCAGACGATCGGCAACGAAGTTCAGGTAAGCCTCGGTCTCGGGCTGACCTGCGAAATGCTCGGACCAACGCCAGTCCCGGTACAGCTCTTCTGAGAACAGGTAACCGTACGTGTAGCTCTCAGTGTCGAATCGGCATCCGGGGTAGCGGTTCCACCACCACGTGCCTCCGACCCCTTCTGCTGCCTCGATCACGCGGACGCGAAGTCCGTCCTGAAGGGCCGAGTGGAGCTGGTGCAGGCCAGCCACACCGGCACCAATGATGATGACGTCATATTCGTCGGTCGGTGTCATGATCCTCAGTTCGTTCTCTTCTTTGAGAAGTGCGCCACCTTGTCGGGGTGACGTTTCCCGGGTGGCCTAAGCCCTCAATGCGCTAGCCCGTCACTCGGTCTGTCGACATCGATGTGCGGATGACCCGAGGCGGCGCAGGGCCACTCGTGTTGGCACATTCAACGCGTGACCGCACACACATGGTGCAGGCCACACTTGGGGAGGCTACGGCGAAGTATTGGCTGCGTCAATATTCGACCGTTGCAAACTTATCATTCGAATTCGTTTGACCGCCGCGGTCCGATCGCGACGTGGTCGGACTTGTTGTCACAAGCCTCGTTCAGGTGGCTGCCGCACCCCAGAGTGACGCCACAACCATTGAACTAGAGCACAGATCTCCCCGTCAACGACGGGTGCCCTTCCGTGTCTGGGAGGTGATGCTTCCGGGGCCGATGGGTCTGCAGTGTTCCGGATGGGACGGCTCTTGCACGGGCTTGACGCGAGGCGTATTGTTCGAATTCCGTCGACTTGAGAAGAAGGACTTGCCAGCGTGGGCCTGCTCGATACGCCAAGCGACTCTCAGACCTTGTCGGGCGAGCGCAGATCGGGTGGAGCCAGCTCATGAAACTGGGACGCTTCGACCGCGATCGGCTCGGACTGGTCGTCGAGGACAATGTCCTCGACGTCACCTTCGTTCTGGAGTCGCTCGAGCAACCCCGCTGGTTCAGGGGTTTCGGCGACCCACTCATCGAGGCTCTCCCGCGCATCCGCGAAATCCTTACGGATGTTCCTGTCGACCTGCCTGTGCACAACCGACGCGACATCCGCTTCGAGCACTTCGTGACCTGCCCCAGCAAGATCCTGGCTGCCCCGGCGAACTACCGCGCACACATCGACCTTGACGCATCCAAGCCCGAGGTCAACCACGGCGTGCACCACCAGCAGGTTGAGGGCATGTCCCATCCTCCGCTTGAGCTTGGTCTGTTCCTGAAAGCTACTTCGTCACTCGGCGACGAACTCACCGGAGTCCATCTGCCCGCTGATGGGCGACGCATCGATCACGAGGTCGAGCTCGGAGTTGTGATCGGACGTCAGGCACGCAAGGTAGACGCCGCGTCGGCGCTCGAATATGTGGCCGGATACTGCATCAGCCTCGACATCACGGTCCGCGGCAAGGAGGAGCGCAGTTACCGCAAGTCGGCCGACACTTTCGCGACGATCGGACCGTGGCTCACGACTGTCGACGAGATACCCGATCCTAGTGCGCTCGAGCTCTGGCTGACGGTAAACGGCGACGAACGCCAGAGATCTGGCACAGACGGGATGCTCGTAAACACTCAGGAGCTCATCGAGCTGGCATCTTCGATGTACACGTTGTTTCCCGGCGACATCATCATGACCGGCACCCCAGCCGGTGTCAGCGAGCTACACCCAGGAGACGTGGTCGTCGCTGGGTGCGCTGGCTTGGGCGAGTTGATCGTCAATGTCACGGCCGACCGTTAATCGCAGTACTCACTACAAAAGAAGGCACGATATGGTGGCGACACTGGAAGACCTCTACGAGCAGGCTGACTCACTCGAGCTCACGCCCGGCTGGATTGGCCGAGAGACTCCGCTTTTCTGGCCGCGTCCAAACTCGGCGTTCGGCAGCCATCACTGGAGTTATGCCGACGCCCACGCCGCCCTCGACGTCGCCGGCGGCCTGATCGACGTCGAGCTGGCTGAACGCCGCAACCTCGTCATGCGCAACCCCACCGACGGCAACGACTTCGCCACGCTTCGCACGTTCGCGTGCGCATACCAGATGATCCTTCCGGGCGAGGTCGCGCCGTCGCACCGCCACTCGGCACACGCTCTGCGCGTCATCGTCGATTCGATCGGCTCGTACTCGGTCGTCGACGGCGTCAAGATCCCGATGGAGACGGGCGACATAGTCCTGACGCCAGGGGGCATGTGGCACGGCCACGGCCACGAGGGTACCGAGGCAGGCTACTGGCTCGACATCCTCGACCTGGCCTTTGTCCACCTGACAGAGGCGATGTTCTACGAAGAGCACCCCGACGGCGTCCAGGCTCCCACCAACTCTGTAGAGACGTCCCCCTACCGGCTGACGGCTGCTGACATCGCCGCCGATCTCGCCGAAGCCACTGCTGCAGCAGACGGCACAAAAACGATCGGCCTGCCCACCGCGGGAATCCCCACGATGACCCTGACCGTCACGTCCCTCCCGGCCGGCACCACGACTGAGGCTCAGCGGGGTGCCAACCGCATCTTCGTTGCCATGGAGGGTTCGGGGCGCACGACTGTTGACGGCGCCGCGTTCGAATGGTCGCGCGGCGACACGGTCGTCGCTCCGATCTGGGCGACCGTCGAGCACCAGACCGACGAAGCCGCGCAGTTGTTCTGCGCGTCCGACGAAGCCGCCCTTCGCGCACTTGGCTACTACCGCGCAAGCTGACCACTCGATCCACCCCCGGCCTGAAGACATCCCATGACCCGTGAAGGGGCCACGTGCCGGGCACGATCTGCCCCGCACAACCGTTGGCGCCGACGCCAGGTGGGACCCCTTCCTCAGGCCTTCGCCAAATAAGGAGAGCACAGCCGTGCAGATCTCAAACTCAACACCCCGGCACGTCGACGCGATCGTCGTCGGCGCCGGGTTCGCGGGCCTGTACGCGCTCTACTTACTGCGCGAGAAGGGGCTCGAGGTCCAAGGCTTCGAGGCCGGCAGCGACGTCGGCGGTGTGTGGTACCACAACCGATACCCCGGGGCTAGGTGCGACGTCGAGAGCCTGCAATATTCCTACAGCTTCGACGACGGCCTCCAGCAGGATTGGGTGTGGAGCGAGAAGTTCGCGCCTCAGCACGAGATCCTCGCCTACCTCCGCCACGTCGCAGAGCGGTTCGACCTGCGGAAGCACATCCAGTTCACGACGAGCGTCACTGACGCTGTCTACGACGAGACGACAGGGCGCTGGACGATCGCGACCGCCAACGGCCGGGTCCTGACGTGCCAGTGGCTGGTGATGGCCAGCGGCTCGCTCTCGGCGCCGAGGACCCCCGACATCCCGGGAGTCGAGTCCTTCGAGAAGCCAATCTTCCACACCGGCACGTGGCCCCACGATGGCGCCGACTTCTCCGGCCTGCGGGTGGGCGTCATCGGAACCGGGTCGTCCGGTGTGCAGTCGATCCCCCTCATCGCAGAACAGGCAGCCCACCTCTCAGTGTTCCAGCGCACGCCTGCCTACGTCATTCCGGCGCGAAACGGTCCGCTCGATGACGACGTGCAGAGGGAGTTCAAGGCCCGTTATGCAGAGCACCGCGCCGAGGCCAAGCTGATCGGCACCATCTCGTTCGAGTTCTCCGATCTCGGCGCCGTCGACGTCTCCGAGGATGAGCGCATCGCCGAGTATGACCGGCGGTGGGCACGCGGGGGCGTCAACTTCTTGCACGCCTTCAACGACCTGCTGGTCAACATGGACTCCAACGCCACCGCTGCCGAATACGTGCGAGGCAAGGTGCGCGAGGCCGTGGACGATCCACAGGTCGCAGAACGCCTGCTGCCGACCTACCCGCTCGGGGCCAAACGCCTCGTCATTGGCACCAACTATTACGAGACGTACAACCGGCCCAATGTGACGCTGGTCGATTTGCGCGATGATCCCATCGAGCAAATCGAGGCCGAGGGCATCCGCACGGTGTCGGGCCTTCATCCGCTCGATGCCCTCATCTTTGCCACCGGCTATGACGCGTTGACGGGAGCATTGACGCAGATCAACATCCAGGGACGCAACGGCGCGAAGCTCGTCGACGCCTGGCGGGACGGGCCTATGAACTACCTCGGTCTGATGGTCAGCGGATTCCCCAATATGTTCATCGTCACCGGCCCCGGAAGTCCCTCGGTGCTGACAAATATGGCGGTCTCGATCGAGCAGCACGTCGATTGGATCGTGCGATGCATTGACGACCTCGTGAAGAACGACTACGCCACCATCGAGGCCGAACCCTCGTCGCAGGCAGAGTGGGTCGAGCACGTGAACGAGGTGGCCGACAGGACTATCTACGTCCATGCCGCCTCGTGGTACAACGGAGGCAACATCCCGGGCAAGCCGCGCGTCTTCCTGCCTTACGCAGGTGGAATAGGCCCGTACCGGGTGTTGTGCGACGAAGTGGCCGCTGAGGGTTACCGAGGATTCAGCTGTAGAAGCCTGATGCCTGCGGCCTCACGCTGAGAGCCGAGAACAAGGCTGTACGGTGGGGCCTCAGGAAGTGACGTGTGCGGGCGCGAATCCTCGCACCACGTCAACCATCTCGCGAGGGTCCAGCGGGGCCGTGTCACCGCGCCACGCCACGATGCCATCGGGGCGAACGAGGGCGAGCTTGGTCTTGTACAGCTCGGCGGCCCGCTTCGAGTCGATTTGATGCACCGTCAGCGGCAGACCGGCATCGGCGGCTGCCGAGACGATTGGATCAGCCATGCCGTTGTCGTCGCAGAAATCGAGAAGCACAAAGCCATCGCCGAACAGGTCGATAATCGACACGTTGTCGTCGAGCCAGACGTGGGGGGCGCGATGGCCCGGCTTGGCGGTCTGTACGTACTCGATTGGGTCATCCTTCGTCGACGGACTGCCATCGTCGACGATTAGTGGCGAGCCCTCGTAGCGGTAGCCCATGCCGATGCCGAGCGAGTACCACTCCTGGACGAGCTGAGCGCTCATCTCCTGGTAGACAGCATGCCGCTGAGCCTCGCCTTCGGGGGTGTCCTGCAGAATCAGGTCACGCCCGGACCGATTCGTCCAGGAGACGTAGTTCTTGGTCGAGCTTCCGCCGTTCCGGATCGCCACGGGTCGGCGCTCGATCGTGTAAGCGTCGAGCAGCTCCGGACCGCCCCACCCCTCAAGGAGGGCCTGGAGCATCCAGGTCAGGTCGCTCACGTCGCCAAGGCCGGTGTTGAGGCCGTGCCCACCTGTCGGTGACATCGTGTGGCAGGCATCGCCGGCGATCAGCACTCGGCCCTCGCGGTAGCGGTCCGCCACGAAGTGGCTGCGACGCCACGGCAGCACTCGCAGCACCTCGAAGGGCACGTCATCGCGACCCAGCACGCGAAGCATCAGTGCCTCGATGTCGGCGACGTCGAGTTGAAGTTTCTCCTCGGATCCAACCACTGTGAGCTTGTAGAGCGCCTGCCCGTCGCACGCGACGAAGTTGCCCCACACCCCCTTCTCGTCGATCATTAGGTATCGCTCGCCGCGCCCGTGCGGGTGGTAGTACTCGAGGTTCTCGATACGGATCATCGCCGTGACCGAGTAGTCGAGCTGGTCGCCCGAGAAGTCGATGTTGACCGACTGCCTGACAAGACTGCCTGCACCGTCGCATCCGATGAGGTAACGGGTGCGCACCTCCTTCCTTGCGCCGGTTGCAAGATCCTCGAGTTGGACAGTCACGCCGTCGTCATCTTGGTGCATACCGCGGAACTTGGTTGAGTACATTACGTCGACCATGCCCGTGGCGATCGCCGCCTCGGCAATGATGGGGTCGAACTTGAACTGCGGGCACTTGCGCAACATCTCGGCTGTCTGCTCAGGCACTCGACGGTCATCGGTCGACTCGAGCGCGTCGCGCCCGAGCAGGAAGCCGTTGTTGAGCGAAGTGCAGTAGAAGACGTCACGTGGATGGTCGTCGGGGAACCCCACGTTCTTCGCGGCCTCGGCTATGCCCCACCTGCGGCAGAGCTCCATCGACCGCTCGTTGAGGACGCCGGCCTTGGTCAGCACGACCAAGCCTGTGCCGGCGTCCTGCTCGACGATGGTGGTTTGGATGCCCCGCTGACCCAGGTCGAGCGCGACGGCGAACCCGACTGGGCCGCCGCCCACGATGAGCACGGGAGTGCTAGATGTCAGTGCTGTGTCAGAGTTCATGTTTGGTCCTCGTTCCGGCTGGTCCTGTGTGCCGTGTCAGTGACGTAGCGCTTAAGCCACGACCCCGTGAACTGCAGGTCGCGCGCACGCTTCATGCCTTCGATTCCCTCAGAGCTGAGGATGTCGGTGAATCGGCGCCCGTCCGGGGCCTCTGCACGCCTCGCGGCTGCGCGCGTCTCGACGTCCAGGGCTCTTCCGACGCGGCGCCCGTCGCGTCGGCCCATCGCGTCCGCCACGGCGGAGATGGTCCGCTTGTTGAGCCTGGCGTTGGCTCGTGGGGTGGAGGCGATGCGCCTTGCGAGATCGAGCGCCGCTTCCTCAAGGTCGGACGGCTCGACCGTCGTCAGGACGAGCCCGATGCGCTCCGCGACTGACGCACCGATCATCTCCCCCGTCAGGAGAAGGAACTTCGACCACGCTGGACCGATGACCGAGACGAGCTCGGTGGCGCCCGGGTAGCCCAGTCTGCCTTCGACTAAGCCGAAGCGGGCGTCGCAGGAGGAGATGACAATGTCGCACTGCGCGAGCAGCCCCACGCCGGCACCGAGACATAGGCCATGAACCCCTGCGACGACAACCTTCTGCAGGTCGCCGAGGGCGACAAAGAAGTCGACGACCTCTGTATCGATATCGGTCGGGCCGTCGACGCGCTCCGGACCCGGCGCAGCCAGGAGATCGCCTCCCGCGCAGAAGGCGCTGCCGTTGGCCGTTATGAGGGTGCAACCGACGGCATCGTCCTGCTCGGCACGGTGCAGGGCGTCGAGAATCTCCGCACGGTTCGACGTTGGACCGACTCCGAGCGTATTGAGCTTGTCTGGCCGATTCAGGATGACGCGACCCACACCGTCAACGACTGAGTACACGATGTGCTCGTAGGTCGCCGCCTGTCGTCCAGGACCCTTAGTCATGACTGCCCGTCGGGAGCCACGATGCAGAGGCCATCGACGGCTATATAGCCGTTCTCGGTCACGACCAACGGGTTGATGTCTAGCGACTCCAACCAGTCGACACTCCCGCTGGCCAGTCGGCCGACCGAGACCAACAGGGTTTCCAGCTTCTCGCGGTCCCAGGCCTGCTGACCTCGCAAGCCCTCGAACACCCCGATGTCGGCGAGCTGCTCGAGAATCTGCTCCGCGTCGTGCTGACGCAGGGGAGCGAGGCGACCTGCGAACTTAGAGAGCGCTTCGACGAAGATGCCACCGATACCAACGGCCACGAAAGGGCCAAGGTCAGTCCTGCCCTCGACGCCTACGAAGGCCTCGCCGCCGATCTTCACCAGAGGCTGGACGGCCACGGAGGTGGGAAGGTCGAGGCCAGACCCGAGGGTTCGAAGCTCGTTGACCACCGCCGCAAGGTCTGAGGTTTGCACACCGATCCGTACGGCGCCGATGTCAGTTCGGTGCGGCACATCGGCCAGTTTGACGACGTAGGGTCCAGGGAAAGGGAGCGTCGGGGGCACGGCTGCGGCGGGGAGCAGGACGACGTAAGGAGCCACCGGCACGCCTGCCTCGGCGAGCAGCCTCATGGTGGCGTCAAAGGTCAGCATCCTGGTGGCCTGGCTGACTATGACATCGGCCTCGTCAGGCGCAGCGATCGTCACGTCGGAGGCATGTGAGCCCTGATTGAGCAGGTGCGAACGCGCGTTCGCGAAGTCACGCATCGAGGACAGACCTCGCAGTGTCTGGCGGAGTCCGCGACCGAGAGCGACGTCTGTGCCCAGCAGGCCCAAGACCCAAGAGCCCGGGTCCGCGTCCTCGACCGACGACAAGATCACGGGGATGTCGCGGGCCGCCGCCGTGGCGATGGCCGCCTCCGCAAATGGCCTGCTGATGGTCTCGCCGGGGTCGGTCAAGAAGGCGTGGATGACTAATGCATCGACGGCAGCTGCACTGGCCATGGTGCCGACGACAGCGCCTATGACGTCGCCGTTGCCCTGCGCGAAGCCCGTGAGGTCCATGGGGTTCAGAACCGAGCGCGGGCCTAGTACTGCCTCGAGCTCGGGGCGGACGTCTTCGATCATCGGGATCTCGAGGGACTCGTCTGACGCCAGATCGCTGGCCAATGTCGCCCAGCCACCCGAGAGCGAGACTCCCGCGATGCCCGTGACGGCGCTCCACCGCGAGGACGGGACCTGCGACAGGATGCTTACGCGGTCGAGCAGATCGGGAATGTCCTCGGCTAGCACAACACCGTGCTGCTGAAGCGCCGCCGCATAGACGGCCGCTTCGCCCGCCAGCGCGCCGGTGTGCGAACTCGCCAGCTGGCTTCCGCGAACGCTGCGACCGAGTTTGAGGGCGATGACCGGCTTGCCGGCGCTGATGATGGCATCGAGGGCCGCGAAGAAGGCCTTAGGACGGCGAATCGCTTCGAGTGCCAGCAGGACGCACTGTGTCTCGTCGTCGGTGGTGTAGAACTGTAGGCAATCGGCCACGTCAAGCGACATCTCGTTGCCCGTCGAGATGATGGAGCTGAACCCGAGTCCGCGAGCCTGCGCAGCAACACCGAATGAAGGCAGCAGGGCGCCACTGTGGGTAACAACCCCGATGTTTCCGGCGGGGCACGGCAGCAGCGGTGCACCGGTCAGACGCGCCCGCGACACGGGACGCACGAATCCATTGCAGTTGGGTCCAAGCAGGGGCATGCTGGCGGCTGCCGAGGCGAGCTGACGCTGCAAACGAGGACCCTCACCAGGCACTTCTCCAAATCCGCTTGCAACGACCACGATGCCACCCGCATCCGCCTCGTGGGCCTCCGCTGCCACCTGCGTCGCCGCGGACGCAGGTACGAGAGACAGGACCGCGTCGATCTTCTGGTCGATGGCGGCCAAGTTCGGATATGCGATGTCGCCGTAGAGGGTGTCACGCGTCGGGTTGACGAAGTAGAGCTCGAGATCGCTGCCCTTCATGGATTCGACGGCATTGTTCGACCGGGGCTGGCGTTCGCTCGCACCGACGATCGCGATGGTCCGGGGACGGAAGAATCGGTCGAGCTGACCCAGCGTGTAGGAGGTGTCCTGGTCCGAACTCATTCTGCGCCGCCAGCCACGTGCAACACTCACTCCTGCCTCTGGGCCTCCTTGGTATGGGGCCAGTCGGATTGTTAGGCAACTTTACTACAAGTCGGGTGTCCGCAACTATTGGTCTTCCGCCCACCCAGCACGCATATTTCCCTACCGGGAGTGCAGGAGGCTCATTGACAACACGGGCACCCCTCAGCGATGATTCCAGCGAATCACTGTTCGATGAACATCTAACTATACACCAAGGAGCCACCCATGGTCAGCAGCGAGGCAACCATCGAACGTCGTGTTGTTGCCACCCGGGGCACCGACGCATTCCCGATCGGAAGCCTCCCGCCGGTGGGTGAAGTTCCGCAGTACATGCACGCTCAGACGGTACGCCAGGACCGGTTCGGCGACCCCCTGACGGCGTTTGTCTCCGAGGTGGTCGAAACTCCTGCGATCGGCCCCAAAGAGGTCCTGATCGCGGTCATGGCCGCTGGCATCAACTACAACAACGTGTGGGCAGCGCGCGGATACCCCGTAGACCAGATCGCGACGCGGCAGCGTCAGGGAGAGACCGAAGACTTCCACGTGGGCGGCTCCGACGCATCGGGCATCGTCTACGCCGTTGGTGAGGACGTCACCACGGTCGAGGTCGGGCAACACGTCATCGTCCACCCAGGTTGGTGGGACGAGAATGACCCGTGGATCACGGGCGGCAAAGACGCGATGATCGCGCCGTCGGCCAAGATCTATGGATACGACACCAACTACGGCTCGTTCGGACAGTTCACCCGCGTACAAGAGCACCAAGTCCTCCCGAAGGCACCGCACCTCACTTGGGAAGAGGCTGCTGCGCCGACGCTCGTCGGCACAACTGCCTACCGGATGCTCCACGGCTGGTCTGGCAACACCGTCCAGAAGGACGACGTCGTCCTCATCTGGGGGGGCTCGGGCGGCCTCGGCACCCAGGCCATCCAGATCGCACGCTTGGCCGGCGCGATTCCAGTTGCGGTCGTGTCGCGTCCTGACCGCGCTGAGTACGCCATGAAGTTCGGCGCGGCCGGCACGATCAATCGCAATGATTTCACACACTGGGGAATCCCGCCCTTGGTGGATGACAAGGATGGGCAGCGAGTCTGGACGGGCGAGGCGCGCAAGTTTGGCAAGGCCGTGTGGGACATCGTCGGGTCGCGCACCGATCCCGCGATCGTCTTCGAGCACCCGGGCGCGGCCACGATTGCGACCAGCATATTTGTGTGCCAACCGGGCGGCATGGTCGTCATCTGTGCAGGCACCACCGGGTTCGACGCAATGGTCGACCTGCGTTACCACTGGACGCGCCAGAAGCGGTTCCAGGGCTCGCACGGAACCAACGACCAGCAAGCCATCGACTACAACAAGCTGGTCGTCGAAGGTTCATTGGATCCCTGCCTTGGACGCACGATCTCGTTCGGCGAAATTGGACGTGCCCACGCAGAGATGGGTGCCGGCGAGAACGTCTTCGGCAGTACAGCGGCTCTGATTGGCGCCTCAGCGGCGGGAGCCGGTCGCGTCTGACGTCACCGAACCCCCCGCGTTCACCAACCGCGCCTACAACACGGCGTGCGCCAGGCAGGCCCTGGCGCGAGCGATCCCTGACGAGTGAAGTTGGCCAGAGTACTGGTGTTACAGTAAGACCACTCTCGTCCCGATTCTCAGGAGTTACTTTGCGAAGACGCGATCCAGACCCCACCGACGTCTTCAGCGCGCTTTCTGAACCGATGCGCTGGAACATAATCCAAATGATGGCTGGCACAGATGAACTTGCCTGCACGTCGCTGCAAGGACACCTCGGGGTGTCCAAGTCAACGGTTTCCTACCACATCAAGATCCTGTCTCAGGCAAATCTGATCGACGTGCGCAAGGACGGACGGTTCTACTTCTACCGTCTGCGTCGCGAGACGGTCGGTGGGCTCATCGACACGCTGATGCGCGATCTCATTCCGGGTCCGGCGCTGAGCCTGGCTCAACAGTCGGTGCCCGCCTGACGCGCCAATCGAGCATTGACAAGGGCCGGTCTTCAGAACACCTCAAGTGTCGCAAAGACCGGCCCTTGTCAATGCTCGTTTCGCCGTCAGCCGACGGGCATAGGCCGCCGCTTAGGGGGTCCATCGTCACGCCCCCGTCATCTACGGTGTGTTACCGATGGGGCCCCCGCCTGTTCGACCAGGTGATCGCAAGCGTCGAGGTCGTGCACCTCGAGGCCCGGAACCTCCGTTCGTTCAACGCGTACGGGTGAGTCCATGTGACTGACGTCGGGCGGTCGTCACATGGGCTTCCCTCCTTAGCGCCGACGCTCTGCTTCGCCGAATCGCCCTTTGGTGGACGCTGGTTCGAGCAGGTGATCGGGGATCATGACCTCAGGAATGAGAGCCACCTCGACCGGCGGGGAGGACCACACTGCCGTGGGCAGCTCGTCTCCACCGGGGGTCCCAAAAGGGCGGGGTGTCTGCCAGCTCGTCCATCTCGGAGTAGTAGTACTCGGCGAAGGCTCCGGCGGGATCCTTGAGATACCAGAAGTAGTTGGCGCTGGCCGCGTGACGGCCCAGGCCCCAGGCGTGTCGCTCGGGATGGTGGCGCACCATCTGTGCGCCGCCGTAGCCGATCTCGTCGACGCTGCCGACCTTCCAGGCACTGTGGTGCAGCACCGTCATGGGCGCCGGCACGACGCAGACGTTGTAATGGTCAGTCTCGAATCGCATGAAGGCGCCACCGATCACGTGATCAGACAGGTGCATGCCGATCCCCTCATGAAGAAGCGCTCACCAGCGGGGATGTCGGGCATCCCGACAACGATGTGGCCGAGTCGGACGGGCCAGACCTCTTCGCGGGGAACCAGATCACTTCGGTCAGGAACTCCGCCGCGCGCAGCCGGGACCTCGCGTGGAAGTCGTGGCGTCACTGAGATCTCGATGCGAATGCCGGTAACCGGCTCGACGGCGACGAGAAGATCGCCTTCGCGACTACTCGGATAGCGGAGGCCACGTAGCCTCTCAGCGACGTCGTCGAGATCTGATCGTGCGTCCGCGCCGACACCGATTGCATGCACACGCGGCGGTCCTTCAGTGTCGCGCAGAAACAGCTGATCTCTCCGACTCGGCTCGCAAACGTTCCTCGGGCGGTCTCCTTGAGGCCGAACTCGCGATAGAACCCGGACGTCTTCTCGACGTCATCCACGTCCCTGATCAGATAGTTGACACGATGCAGGCTCACGAAACACACCTCTGCCGGATCTCGCCGAGTCCCTCGATCCGGGTGACGACTTCGTCGCCTGGTGCCAAGAATACCTGCGGCGAACGAGCGACGCCGACGCCGGAGGGCGTGCCGGTAAAGATCACATCGCCGGACCACAGGGTGCCGATCGCCTCGGACGGGCTGGGAGCAGATCATGTGCCGTCGCCGGCATCAACCCAGTCGAAGGCTGGTAGTCCAACCCGGGAAGCTGACGCCGTTGGAGCTGGAGGCGTCACCCACGGCTTATAGGGCCGCGTGAACGGCAGCATGGGCATGTTGGGAGACACCGCTTCGATCTCACCTAGGCGATGGCTGAAACGCCACACGCCGTCGGCGCCTCGGGACAGGCGATCGCGGTAGCGACCGAAGAGCTTTACGGCCGCGGTGCCATCGCTGTCGATGAAGGCCACGACGTAGGAGAGGCAGCGGGATGTGGCCCCCGTGACCGAGACGATCGGCTCGACGACAAGGTGCTTGTGCCACAGCGCCGGCGGACGTGAGTGCTGCGCCGCGTAAAGGGCAAGCTGCTCATGCCCGGCGTATGTGGTGACCTGATCGCTGAATCGACTGTGCACCTCGAACACACCGTCGGGGGTGAACGTGTCGACCCAGGCGGATTCGTCGCCGTAGTCGATGGCGTGGGCGTAGCGAGTCAACGCTGCGAGAACTCCTCGCTCAGCCTCGAGCTCGATGACGCGTGCAGTCAGGGCGGCTACGTCGTCGCTAGTGGTCATGGTGTCGGGTCCGCTCGGCAGTTGTTGGTACGTGGAGCCACGCTGTACACGGCGGCCTCGGCGAGGAGCCTGTCGAACCGACTCGCGATGCGCTCGACCGCACCGATGCCAGGGGTGATGTAGAGCGCATCGCTCTCGATGCCCCTGAGAGCGGCGGCAGCTACTTGCTCGGAACTCAAGGTGACCTCGTCGCTCAGCGGGTCGCGCGCAGGCGGAGCAACACCTCCGCGATCGGTCATGGCATGGAACTTCGAGGCCTGCGCGGCAGCCAGCGGCGTCCGGACCGCACCGGGGCAAAGGGCAGCCGCCCTGACACCAGCCTCGACGAGGTCGAGATCGGCGCGAAGACCCTCGGTGAGTCCCACGACGGCATTCTTGGTCATGGCGTACTCGGCGACTCGCGGGTTCACCGTGAGACCTGCCATCGACGCTGTGTTCAGAACGTGGCCGGACTTCTTCTCGATCAGGTGGGGCACGAAGGCCTTAATCCCATAGATGACGCCCCAGAGGTTGACGGCGATCTGCCTCTCGTACTCGGCAAGCTCGATCTCCCAGGCTGTCGAGAAGTCGCCCGCTGTGCCAGCGTTGTTGCACACGATGTCGAACGTTCCGAACTTCGTGATCGTCGCGACGGCGAGGTCGGCGACCGAGCTGGCGCTCGTGACGTCGCACGTCACGGCGAGCACGTCGGCGCCCGCCTCCCCGAGGCTTTCGCCAGCGGACTGGAGACGTTCGGCGTCGAAGTCGGCGATCACGACCTTCAGGCCCCGCGCAGCGAAGCCCTCAGCCATAGCCAGTCCGATGCCACTCGCTCCGCCAGTAATGACGGCGACCTTCCCTTTGGTGAGTGCAGTCACGGGTAGCTCTCCTCCTTCATCTTCATGCAATTCGAAGCGCCGGGGCGTCGGCACTGGACCGGCACGCCAGCCCGATAGCGCCAAGTCGCGGCGTGGTGCTAGGAGGATGCGGAGGCTGTGGCCGCCGGCTCCGACAATGACGCACCGGCGGGAGGTGTCGAGCCATACCCGATCCACCGGTTGAGCCGCCCGTCGGGCTCGAAACGGCCAGCGCCGAGGTACGAATAGTTAGTCGGACCGTCCTCGCCGTCGCGTGCGACCCCCAGGATGAAGATCCGATTGCGGTAGGTCACGAAACGCTCGGTGTCATGGAACCACGAGCGGTTGCCCCGCCCGATCCTGGTCATCTCGATGATTGCGTCACGGCCGACAGTGTCGGCACGCGTAGGGTCTTGCTCTGGGTCATAGGCAGGGTGTGAGTACACGGCGTGGTCCGTCAGGATCTGACGGAGGTCCTCAAAGTTCGAGGACTCCATCGCCGCAATGTAACGAGCGAGTGTCGCCTTCATGAGGTCGGAATCGACCTCATCCTCCGCCTCGGAGGGCGGGAGCGGGTCGCCGTTGGCCGGAACCCAGTAGACGATCAAGCTCGTGATCAGGCCCGCATCGTCTACTGTGAGCGCCGCGACGAACATCGCCGTCCATTCGCCGTCGGAGTAGCGGTCACCTTCGAGGATGCACAAGTCATCCAGGCCGATGAACGTGTGGATCCTCGGCTTCCACGCCCGTGGTCCGCGCACTGACGACAACAGTTGCGCGATGGCTGCGGGACCCCGCGCCTCGTCCTGTCGTTCGGTTCCGTCATAGTCCTGGTGGGAGTACCAGCCGTCAGGCGCGAAGCAGAGGCCGGCGGCGGCGAAGTCGTTCGCTCTGAGGAGGTCGATGAAGGTGTCGGTAACCGTGCGAAACTGCTGTTCAGTGGTCATATCGAGTTCCGTTCGTGAAGCTCGTCGCGTCTCTCTCGCTCCTGAGCGACCGGATGGTTAGTTCTCGGTCACGAATGGTCGCTCGACGATCTGCTGTGCGGATGCTGAGCCACGCAGATACCGAATCTCGCAAGCCTCGACCGTGTTTCGTTCGCATCACAGACGTTAGGGGTGCCGCGCGGTCGAGTCAATCACCTCGAGTCACATTTCCTTACATCTGTCGAACTATGAGCGAAGAGGCCGTGGACAACGACTGACGCGGTACGAAGTTCATCGACGTCCGACATCGGCGCCTTCTGGGACGAGGTTGTCAAGGATCTCGCAGGGTCGCTTACGATCTTCGGTGCACACGGCACCGGTGGCGCCCTGGTTCTTTACGAAGGCTCGCCCGACGTGCCCGACGGGGTGGCTGCTGAGAGGGCGCGAGGTGACTGCTCATGGCGGCGCCCGGCCGACGGGGCGACTGGGGAAGGCAGCACGCTTGTGATGCACCGCATGTCCGATAGTTGGATTTCCATGCATAAGTTCGACTCCAAGGCTTTGGAGACTTTTCCAGCGTCATCGGACTTAGCATCCATGTTCCATGAGCTTGGACACTTCGTCATGGAACCAAATGTCGCCGGGCCTCGGGAAGACCGTGGTGACCGCCGCGCTGACAGTCATGCTGCGCAGGCGCGGCGCCACCGTGGCCGTGGTGAAGCCGTTGCAGACCGGGGTGACCGAGGAAGAGGACGGCGACCTGCAGGTCGTCCGACAGCTCGTCGGCGGGGATGCAGGGGTCACCTTCCACGAGTTCGTTCGGCTGCAGGCGCCGCTCGCACCGGACACGGCAGCACGAATGCAGGAAATCACGTTGCTACCTGTCACCGAGCACGCATGGGGCATTGCCGCGAGCGCGAGCGACGTCGACTTCGTGCTCATGGAAGGAGCCGGTGGGCTACTCGTCCACCTGGACCGTCGCGGAGGGACCTTAGCCGACGTAGGGACTGCACTGCACCACAAGGGGATCAGCACCGGCTACGTCCTCGTCGCGAGTCCCAGCCCTGGCACCTCTCAACCATAGCGCCCTCACCGCGGAGGCCCTCGCCTCTCGAGCCCTCCCGCTGCTCGGCGTCGTGGTCGGCTCCTACCCAGCAGAGCCCGACCTTGCCGAGCAGTCGAACCTGCTCGACCTCCCGCCGGTAGCCAACTCCCCCCTTGCTCGGGAACCTGCGCTACGGCGCGGTTGCGTTCCCCGTGAACAAGTTTGCTCGACTGGCGCCTTGCTGGCTGTTCAGAACCTACTCCACCGGTTCGCCGCCGACCTACGTGGTTGGAGGCGGGCGACGGCGAATGGATCGCCAACGCCGTCCGCGACGACTTCGCATCCTTGACGCGCACGTTGCTTCCGTTCTCCGTGGATCGCGTAGATCAGCCCCTACCCTTGTCCATGGGGAGGGTTCCGGTGACGGACGTCAGTGGGCGCCACACTGCCTGCTTGATTCGGATAGGAATCGATCTAGTGCTCGACCAGATCGAAAGGCGACAACGACTGTCATGCGGGCGCCGTCACCTAGTTTCACCACCGCCGCCGACATCCGCTAGAAGTGGAGCGTTGTCTGAGCTCACCATCGACTCCCACATGAACTCGCGAGGGCGCCGCTGACAGGAGCCACGCTTGCGATCTCTGACCACGCAGCGCGGTCAACACGTAGGTGAGCCCGTATCGGATCTTTGCCCGTCGCCCTCCGCACGTCGTTGACCAGTAGGAGACGTGCGGCATTCGAACGTGGCTCGGGCAATACGGTCCCCGGCGGGAGGTCGTGTCATGCGCACATCCTCTCGTCTCACCCTCCGGTCAAACCATTGCCGAGCGTGAGACTTCGTCTCAGTATGATGATATTCGTACCATCGACCCGGATGCCGGGGTGATTGAGGCACGGAAGGGCGCGAACTCTCACGACGACAAGAGCATGCCTAGCCTGCCTGATCGACACCACCCTGACACCACCCTCAGCCAGTCTTCGGCCGCTCCGGGGCGAATTCTGACTGAGGAGATCGCGCCCTGGTCGCGCCACTGCTTGCTCATCAAGCTCCGACCGCTCCGACGTGTTCAAGACCGTCGGAGCGGTCGGTCTCAATCGGAACCTCGCTACAAAGACCAGCCATCCGTGTCCAGGTAGGTGGCGGGTCGTCGCCTCACCAGCCGACTCAATAGCCCAGGGAGTATTGGTGCACCAAACGGTCTCCGCACGCACAAGCAGGAACAATGCCAAAGGCCGCATTGTCATAGCTGCCCCCGGCCTGGATGGACGCAATGGAGGGGCCAAGGTGATCGCTACTGCACTGCGAGAGGTGGGCTACGAGGTCGTCTGCGCAGGGCTGGACCAGCCGCCCGATGAGATCGTCGCCGCGGTCATCGCCGAAGACGCGTCGATTCTTGGAATGTGCATCCCATCAGGCGTTCACATGAAGCTCGTCGCAAGGGTTATCGAGTCGCTCGCCCAGAAGGGTGCGTCGGATACCGCGGTCGTTGCATGGGGGCTCATCCCGGCGGAGGACGCATTCGCCCTCGAGATACTCGGGGCCCGCCGTGCCTTCGTACGGGGAACAACCACGGAGGAGATCCTGGACGCGATTGATCACCTGAACGCCATCTACGGTTCTGTTTTCCGGGCGCCCTGATTCAGGACGTCCTCAGTCGTGCTGTTCGACGCACCTCTCCAGGGCTGGGAGTGCAGCACGCCCAGGATTCTCAAGGGTTTGACATGGTTCGATTCCTCAACGCAAGGCTCTCCGCCGGGAAGGGCGAGGAGCCAGTCGAACCGAATCGTCAGGATCGCGTGCTGGTGGCGCCAAGGGAAGGGCTCGTCGGCGGTACGGAGGGAACGGCGGGCCCCCTCCTGACGCGGGGCCGCGCCCTCAGGGACCGTCGCCCAGGGATGGCTCACCGCCGAAGGCCTCACTTTCGTGACGCGTGCAGGGCAGCGATCGCCATGTGTTGCAAAAGCTGGGCGGTCTGTTCGCGGCGGAGTTTCGCGCTGTGCGGCGTTGAGTTGATCAGTCCGAACACAGCATGCGCTGCGGATCGTGCGCTGGCCTCGTCGCTCCCTACCGCCGCGCAGATCGCCACAACCCATCGCTCCACATACTTTCGCTGCAGCCTGCGCACGGTGTGGCGGTCCTGCTCCGAGAGACTGGCCAGGTCGCGGAACTGCAATGTGATTAACGCAGGGTGGGTGAGCGCGAACTCCACATGCCACGCCACCATCGCTCCCAGGACCGCTTCGGGCCCTGTAGGCTCGAGCTCTGTCGCTCCACGCTCACCCTCAGCGAACCGTGAAGAAGATGGGAGGCATGGGCCTGTTCGGTCTTACAGCCCCAGAGGAGTACGGGGGCGCAGGCGACGACGGCGACTTCACCTCACTGTGCGTGGCCATCGAGGAACTGGGCAGGGTCGATCAGTCGATGGGGATCACCCTCGAAGCCGCTGTCGGCCTCGGGATCAACCCAATCCTCACCTTCGGAGCCCCGGAGCAACGGGAAGAGTGGCTGCCTGAGCTGATCTCCGGTCAGCGACTCGCGGGCTTCGGCCTCACGGAGCCGGACGCCGGCTCAGACGCAGGCGCGACGCGCACTAAGGCCGAGGACTGTGGTTCGAGGAGTTCGAGATCGGCACGACATACGAGCACCGCCCTGGGCGAACCGTAACCGAAGCAGACAACGTGTTCTTCACCACCTTGACCATGAACACCCAGCCCCTGCACCTCGACGCACACGAAAGCGGCCAACTCCCCCCGTTCCATGGGCGGCTCGTGAACTCGATGTTCACCCTCTCCACCCTCGTGGGGCTGTCCGTGGCGCAGTTGACGCAGGGCACCATCGTGGCAAACCTGGGCTTGTCGGAGGTGTCCTTTCCCGCGCCGGTCAGGCACGGTGACACGCTGTACGCCGAGACCTTGATCCTCGACAAGCGGCCCTCAGGGACCCGGCCGGATGAGGGGCTCGTGAGTTTCGAGCACGTGGCCCGGAACCAGTCCGGGGAGGTCGTCGCCCGCGCCGTTCGCAGAAGTCTGGTCCGGATGCACCCGAAGCAGGACGGTGAAGGGTGACCGCCTGGTTCCCCGGTCCCGGGTGGCTATTCTGTCCGGCTGACCGTCCCGATCGATATCTCAAGGCGCTGGCCGTGGCCGAGGTCGTCATCCTCGACCTTGAGGACGCTGTGGCGTCGGAGGGGCGCGGGGGCGCCCGCCAGGAACTGCGGCGGCTCGTGCTTGACGGGCATTTCGACCGCGAACGCACAGTGGTCCGTGTCAACGGCTCAGGGCGAGGCACCGAGGCCGATCACGAAGCCGACCTGACCTTCGCCGAGGCGATCGGGCTGCCCCGCGTCATGCTGGCCAAGGCCGAGGACCCTGCATCCGTCAGCGCGATCAAACACGAGGTGATCGCGCTCCTGGAGACGCCCCGAGGTGTGGAGTACGCCCTCGACGTGGCGGGGCAGGACAACGTCATCGGGGTCATGTGGGGCGCAGACGACCTAGTCGCTGGGCTGGGCGGCACGTCGAGCCGCTACCCCGACGGTCGCCTTCGGGACGTGCCTCGCTACGCCCGTTCGCGGGCGCTGTTGGCCGCGAAGACGCATGGCCGTCTCGCCCTCGACGCGGTCCACATGGACATCCCTGACCTCGACGGCCTTTCGGTGGAATGCGAGGACGCAGCCGCGACGGGCTTCGACGGGACCGTTGCGATCCATCCCTCGCAGCTGACGACTATCCGCGCTGCCTACACTCCGACCGTGGAACTCGTCTCGTGGGCCCGCCGACTTCTAGACCACATTGGGGACGATCGAGGTGTGGCGACCTTCGAAGGGCGCATGGTCGACGGCCCGGTATACACGCAGGCGGAGCGCATCCTCCGCCTGGCCTCCATGGCGAAGGGCTCACGATGAGCGGCATGGAGGAGATGGTCAGCGAGCTCAGGGAACGGTCGGCGGCGGTCCGATTGGGTGGCAGCGAGGCAGCAGGGGATAAGCACAAGGCACCGGGGGAAGCTGCTGGCCCGTGACCGTGTCGACCGGCTCCTCGATCCGGGCAGCCCGTTCCTCGAGCTCAGCCCGTTGGCTGCCTTCGGGATGTACGGCTCTGGCTCCGACTACGCGGTGCCCAGCGCCGGGGTCGTCGCGGGCATTGGCACGGTCAACGGACGCCTCGTCACGGTCGTCGCGAACGACGCGACCGTGAAGGGGGGACCCGATGACCGTGAAGAAGCGCCTCCGTGCGCAGGAGGTCGCTCGCGCCAACAGATTGCCATGCATCTACCTGGTCGACAGCGGCGGCACGTTCCCGCCACTTCAGGACCAGGTGTTCCCCGATCGCGAGCACTTCGGCCGGATCTTCTTCAACCAGGCCAACCTGTCGGCGCAGGGCATCCCGCAAGTGGCCGCGGTGATGGGTTCCTGCACAGCGGGGGGTGCCTATGTGCCCGCCATGAGCGACGAGACAGTCATCGTCAAGAACCAGGGCACGATCTTCCTTGGCGGCCCACCGCTGGTGAAGGCCGCCACCGGTGAGATCGTCTCGGCAGAAGACCTAGGGGCGGCGACGTGCACGCGCGTAAGTCCGGCGTGGTGGACCACCTCGCCGACGACGATGCCCACGCCCTCCACCTCGTCCGCTCCATCGTCGGCACATACGAGCGCCCGACCATCTGCGCCTGGAACGTCGCTGAGCCAGAGGAACCGACGGAGGACCCGGCTGAGTTGCTCGACATCGTGCCAACGAACTCCCGGATCCCGTACGACGTCCGTGAGGTGATCCGCCGGCTAGTCGACGGCAGCCGGTTTCAAGAGTTCAAGGCGCTCTACGGGGAGACCCTTGTCTGTGGCTTCAGCCGGATCTGGGGCCACCCCGGCGGCATCATCGCCAACAACGGGATCCTGTTCAGTGAGTCCGCGCGCAAGGGTGCCCACTTCATCGAGCTGTGCAACCAACGCGGGATTCCCTTGCTCTTCCTCCAGAACATCACCGGCTTCATGGTGGGCAGGGAGTACGAGAACGGCGGAATCGCCCGTGACGGCGCCAAGCTCGTCACTGCCGTGGCCTGTTCCGTGGTGCCCAAGTTCACCGTCGTGATCGGTGGCTCCTTCGGCGCCGGCAACTACGGGATGTGCGGCCGGGCGTACGACCCGCGATTCATGTGGATTTGGCCGAACGCCCGGATTAGTGTCATGGGTGGAGAGCAGGCCGCTTCCGTCCTTGCGACCGTCAGGCGCGATAGCGTCGAGTCTCGCGGGGGGACGTGGTCGGCGGAGGACGAGCAGGCGTTCACGGCCCCCATCCGCGAGCAGTACGAGCGCCAGGGTACGCCCTACTACGCAACTGCTCTCCGCGCCGGGCCAAACCGTACGGGGATGGCCACCCAACCCTCAAGAGCGGGACCGTGACGTTCAACCGGGCGCATCGACCGTCGTGAGCTCCCTGCAACCATTTGGCGGCCCTAACCCCGCCAAGTCGGCCGCAGGTGCGATGTCGATGGCGCGCGGAGCCGGGGCTACCGCCTCTTGTGGCGGGACGCCGAGGAGAGGTAGATCCACGCATCGTGGTCACCGGAGATCGCGATGTCATCTCACAGCAGGCGACAGACCAGCGCGACAGGTACAGGTCCCAGACCCTCGGCGACTCAGCCAAGGGAGACGGCTTCTACACTGAACTCGGCAGGGATGGTCGCGGGGTAGTCAGGCCCAAAGGACGCCCGCACGATCCGCTAGCGTCCTAAGGCCCTTTGGCCAACTAGATCAGCGACACAACGTCCGATCTGACTTAAGGGCGAAAGGGTTTGCTGCACGAACAGGTGACAGTTTCGGTTAGGCCGCCTGGGCGGCGGTTGGGGTCATGATCAACTCGTATTCGACCGGGGTCAACCTCCCGAGAGCAGCCTGCCTGCGGCGGCGGTGGTAGGTCCTCTCGATCCACCTGACGATTGCGATCCGTAACTCCTGCCGCGTCGCCCAGGAGCGCCGGTCGATGACGTTCTTCTGCAACAGTGAGAAGAAGCTCTCCATGGCGGCGTTGTCGCCGGCGGCGCCGACACGGCCCATCGAGCCACCATGTCGTGACGGTTGATTGCGTGAACGAACTTGCGGCTGCGAAATTGCGACCGCGGTCGGTGTGCAGGACACAGCCGGCCACATCACCGCGACGGGCGACGGCGTGGTTCAGCGCGGCCACCGCGAGCCGGGACTTCATCCGTGAGTCGATGGAGTAGCCGACGATCCGGTTGGAGTAGACGTCCTTGATCGCGCAGACATACAGCTTGCCTTCCCCGGTCCGATGCTCGGTGATGTCCGCGAGCCAGAGCTGGTTCTGGGCATCGGCGGTGAAGTCCCGTTCGACCAGGTCGTCGTGGACCGGCGGGCCGGGCTTCTTATCGATGCGTGCACGCTTCTTCCCAAACACCGACCACCACCCCAGGTCCGAGCAGATCCTCCAGGCGGTGCGTTCGGCCATCGGCTCACCCGCTTCGCGGGCCTCGTCGACCAAGAACCGGTACCCGAACTCAGGATCGTCGCGGTGGGCGTCGAACAGGGCGTTGGCGCGGTACGCCGCGGTCAGCTCGGCCTCGGTCACCGGATCGGCCAGCCAGCGGTAGTAAGGCTGGCGGGCGATGTTGAGCACCCGGCACGTCACCGTGACGGGGATCCCTTCGACGGCCAGCTCGCGGACGAGCGTGTACATCATTTTCCCGGCAGGTGAGCCTGCGACAGGTAGGCAGCAGTCCGACGCAGAACCCCGTTCTCTTGCTCGAGCAGCTTGATCCGCTTGTTCGCCTCACGCATCGCATCGGACTCGCTGCCGGGCCGGGTCGAGCCCGTCAGACTCGACGACTTCCGCTCGTCCATCACCAGCCACCGCTTCAGGCACGACGGCGAGACGCCGAAGTCCCTGGCGACCTGGGCGATGGAGGCATCGGACTCCCGGTACACCCGGATCACGTCCTCGCGGAAATCCTTGGGAAACGCCTTCGGCATGGTGCACATCCTTCCAGCGCCGACACATATCGACGCAGATCAGGTGTCACCTATCCCTGGAGCAGACCCAAACCCGTATCCGGCCGTGTCCGCAGCCTGAAATCCGAACGTCCCAGCAAGGCTGAGCCCCCCGGAGTACGATTCGCAATAGACTCCACCGGTGTCGGCCCCTGCGGCAAGAAGTCCCGGTACTGGCGTACCGGCCGCGGAAAGTACGCGTGCCTGGTCGTCAATCTTGAGCCCGCCAAAGGTGAACGTGATTGCTGGCTGAACCACCATCGCCCAGAACGGCGCAGCGACGATCGGATGGCGGTGTAACCGCCGGCCTGGAGACATCCCGTCGGCATCGGTCTCAACTTCGTGATTGAAGAGCTCGATAGCTTCCGCCACTCCTGCATATCCATGCTTGGTCATGAGGCGGTTCAGTTCGGCCAAAGTGGGCGCAGACTCTACGATGCCGCCTTCGCGCCGGGCCTCGTCGATGCGATCAAGTTGCTCCAGTCCGGCCGTCCTCCGAAAGCCGGTGATGTGATGATCATCCTGCCGGACTCGGTCATCACCCACCAGGAGCGCGCGTTGATTTGGCTGCGCGAGCAACGCTCGCGCGCTGACGTAATATCCGTGTGACTCGTCAACGAAGCGGCTCCCGTGCGAGTCCAACAGGACCGACCGCGGCGACAAGTAGAACTGCGCGTGTCGGATGTAGTCGATCGGCCCCATTTCCCGACCAAGGTCCGGCATGGTGTGTCCGTAGAATCGATCGAAGCAACCCGCAATGCCCGCACCGGCCGCAATACCGAGACGCAGCCCATCTCCGGCGCTTTGCGTGTTGGAGCGCACAACAATTGATTCTGCGCCCGCCCCCAAATGCCGTCGCCTTAGGTCCCGGTCATTCTGAAAGCCCCCCGTCGCGATCACAGTCCATGGCGCCAATACCGCTCCCCCGCCGTCGCGGTCCGCGAACGCTGCGCCTACGACGGTCCCACTATCCAGGACGAGGCGATCCGTTGTGACAGACGTAAGGATGTGCCCTCCCGCGCGCACTATGGCGCTGCTGGCGCGCGCAACAAAACCACGAACGTCGACAGTCCTCGCAAAGGTTGGGAAGCCCACGATCTCACGAGCGTCAGTCATTTCGCTTAGTTCAACCCCGAGCGACTCAATCCACTCCACCCACGGTAAGTAGTTAGCGAAAAGGCGTCTGATCAGCGAGGGCTCCCCCGAGGGGTTCAGCTTTACGAAGTCCTCCGGATCGCGTGGGCAGACGAGGCCGCCGCCGGACAGCATTGCCGATCCACCCACCTCCGCCGCCTTTTCCAGCAGCACGACTCGAGCTCCCGCCGAAGCCGCGTATGCTGCCGCGGTTAGGCCTGCCATGCCGCCGCCAAGGACTACGAGATCAGCCTTGAGCGCTTCTTTGGGAGTATCGCTTCCGATCTGCGGTCCCATCTCCGCCGCGGTCACAACTCACCAAGTGTTGCGCCGGCGCCGGGTTTTGAACCGTAAGCGATCCAGCGATCCAGCAACCCGTCGCGAGTAAACCGCCCGGCACCTTGATAAGTGTATTCCACTGGGCCATCCTCGCCGTCGCGCGCGACGCCGACGATGAACAGTCGATTCTCGCGTGTTACAACACGCTGAATCTCATGATGCCAAGAACGTTCACCGCGATCGCGGGCCACCATCTCGATGATGGCCTCTCGGCCAATCGCGTCAGCGCGCTCATTAGTGGTCTCTGGGTCGTATGGAGGATGGGAATAGACTGCGTCCTCCGACAGGACGGTGCGCAGCGCATCGAAGTCCGTCCTCTCGAGCGCATCCACGTATCTGCGAATGGTGTCCGTCATTACCTCCCTGTCCACCGAGAAAGAGGTGCGAGTGTTTCCTGCTGAAAGCAGGTCTCCGATCGGGGGTGCCCAGTAGGCGACGAGGCGAGAGATGAGGCCGAACTCGTCAATGTGCACCTCAGCCGCGAACATGCGCGCCCACTCTCCCTCTACGAAGAGGTCGCCCTCCACGATCGCGATGTCGTCCTCGGGAATGAAGGTGTGGACGCGGGGCTCCCAGTCCCTCTTGCCACGAACCTCTCTTAGCAACCTTTCAATTTCGTGTCGCCCACGTGCCTCGTCTTGACGATCCTCCCCGTCGAAAGCGGGGTGCGAGTAGAGGGCGTCCTCGGTGAAGAGCCTTGCCGCTCCCTCGAAGTCCCCCTGCTCAAGCAACTTGGCGTGCTCATCCACCACGTCGCGCAAGTGCTCTGAAGGCATCCTTTGTATCCTCACTATTAGTGTCGATGAACGGCAGCTGCGTCCGACTGTCGATGTTTACACGGCCGCACCGAGGTAACTCGCTTTCAGCAACTGCGGGTCTCGCACCAGCTCCTCAGCGGGGCAAGAGAGCACTACGTTTCCATGTACCAGTACGTGAGCAGTGTCAGAAAACGCCAGCGCGTGCTTCACGTACTGCTCGACTAGCAACACTCCAAGAGCGCCCTTGTCAACCATCGCCCGCAATAGGACCAATAGACGATCGACTAGGACGGGCGCAAGGCCGAACGACAACTCGTCAACAAGGAGGATCCTTGGTCCAGTCACCAGAGAACGCACCACAGCTAGCATCTGCTGCTCACCCCCCGAAAGGAGTCCAACGCGCCGTTCTTGGATGGCGTGCAGCTCCGGAAAGATCTCATATGGATCTATGGACCAGTTGTCAACGAGTCGCAAGTTCTCCGCCACCGTCAAGGAGGGCGCCAAGGCACGACCCTCGGGGACGTAGCCCACCCCACTCTTCGCGATCTGGCTCGACTTGAGCTTCGAAATATCGCGGCCGTCAAACGTAACAGTCCCCCGCATCGGATGAAGGAGCCCGTAAACCGTTCGCAGGGTAGTGGTCTTGCCTGCGCCATTGGGTCCGAGCAACGTGACGATCTGGCCAGGCTCGACGCTAAGTGACAGATCACGCACCACTGCCGTGCCGCTGTAGCCCGTCACCAAGCCTTTGATCTCAAGCATCCTCAACCTCCGAGGTCACGCCGAGATAGGCTTCGGCCACACGTGGATCGTTCTGGATCGAGGCAGGGTCGCCATGAGCGATCACCTCGCCGAACTGGATTACCAGCACCATGTCGGAGACGCCCATCACAAGCTCCATGTCGTGCTCAACCAGGAGAATTCCGATGCCCGAACGGGCCAGCTCCCTTAAATGTCCGCGCATGGCTTCCGACTCGCTATTGTCGAGGCCAGACGCTGGCTCGTCGAGAAGCATCGCGATAGGACGGGATGCCTGCGCTCGCGCGAGCCCGGTCAATCGCCGGACTCCTTGGGGCAGGCCGTCGATTGCGACGTCGCGATACTCACTGAGCCCGAATGTGTTAATGGCGTCTTCGACCGACCTCGCGTCGCCTCGCCCCGATGCCTGCGCCGCCACCCACAGGTTTTCACGAACCGTCAGATTGGCGAAGAGTTCGACCTGTTGGAACGTTCGTCCCATCCCGGCGCGTGCGCGCCGATGGACCGAGACGCCTGTCACGTCAGCCCGGTCGAGGAAGACTGAGCCGGTCGAGGACGCATAGCCCGACATGCCGTCAATGGCGCTCGTCTTGCCTGCTCCGTTCGGCCCAATGAGGGCAAGGATCTGACCCGAGTCGATCGAGAATGAGAGGTCTCGGACTGCGTGCACTCCGCCGTACCTGACGTTGAGGGCGCTTACCTCGAGAACGCTCATCAGACCCTCTCTCCGTTAGCGGAAATGTCGTCCGTGTTGTCGCCCGCAGCGGCTCGCGCGCGCTGTTCGGCCTGATGATGACGGATCTGCCCTGGGAGTCCTGCTAGCCCGCTTGGGTGAAGGACGACCATCACGATCATGCCGACACCGCCGAGAATCGAAATGACATCATTGTGGATTCCGATCAACTCGGACACTAGGCCATAGGGGATCAACAAGCCTGCCAGCACGGCTCCGGAGATGGTGCCGATTCCGGCCACGTAGGCGAAGGCAAGCAACGTCACCGAAGCCAAGGTGGTGAAGCTGGCAGGACCGATCTGTCCGTACTGATATGCCATCATCGCCCCGCCACACCCAGCGATAAACGCCGAAAGTGAAAACCCGGCAAGCTTCGTCGTCATGAGTGACACGCCCGATGCAGTCGCGCCACGCTCGTTGCCGCGAATTGCGAGAAGCCTCATCCCAAAGCCGCTGCGTCGCACGAGGACCAGGCCGAGCGCTAACAGAGTGGTTATGACCAGCATGGCGATCGCGAACCGGCGTCCTTCGGTGAGGGGATCGAGACTCAGCCCGAAGATCGACGGCTCGGCGATCGAGCGGCCAAGGTCACCACCTGTTAATTCCACATCGTTGAACAGCAAGCGCTCGACCGCCACAGCCAACGCGAGGGTAACAACGGCGAGGTCAATTCCTCTCACTCGTAGCGCTGGGAGTCCGAACAGAATACCGCACGGCACCGCCACCAGCCCTCCGATAAGAATCGGAATCGGGAAGGGCACGCCCCACGAGGTTGACACCGCCGCGGCGGTGAAGGCGCCGGCCCCTGCGAAAGTTAACTGGGCAAGCGAGACTTGGCCCACGTAGCCAACTATCGCCACCAGCGACAAAGCGAGAACGGTATAGATTAGTGACGTCGATGTCGCCTGAATGTACCTAACAGGGATGAATAGGATCCACGCCAGGGCAATAATCAGTGTGATGCTCAAGGAACGCCTTAGATTACGCGGGTTAGGAGCATTGGGGAGAGCGCGCGTCACGATGAGGTCGCGCAAAGGAAGCCCACGCCCACGGACCACGTAGATGACGATGATCACCATCAGTGGCAGAGCGTCAGTCCAGCCCTGGAGGCCCGTAAGACTCCGGAGCCCGGGGCTGTGCAGTGTGACGATGGGCTGGGCAAGGCCAATGAGCATTGCCGCAACGAATGTGATCTGAAACGACTTGAAGCCGCCAAGCAGAGCCGCTGCGATCGCCGTGACAAGCAGGATGGTGAAGAACGTAGGGGTGATCGGCGTGAACGTTGCGATCAGCATGCCTCCAAGCCCCGCTAGCCCGGAGCCAAGCATCCAGTTGACGACTGCGACGCGTGCAGCCGAGTGACCCGTGACAGCCAATGCCAGCTCGTTATCAGCGAGGGCACGCGTGCGGAGCCCGAACTGCGTGTACCGAAAGAGCGACGCGAGGAGCAGCGAACATCCCAAAGCGATCGCCGCCAACCAGAGACGGTCCACTCCGATCGTGAAGTGAGGCGAGCCGACGGGCAATCGCACCACTCCTTGCGGGAGGAACGGGATATTCGACGGTGGATCGCCGAACACCGGCTCGACCAATGCATTGCCGGCAACCATCAGTCCGAGGGTCGCAACAACTCCGGCCAACGGTGGCGAAGTGCGTAGCTTCGACATGACGATGAGGTAGAACCCTGCACCGATTCCGACGGATAACGCCAGACCAGCGAGGAACGCTACGTATCTGGAGACTCCGTGGTCCTCCTGAAGCCACAAGAACAAGTAGGCCGACAAAGTGGCGATCGCGCTGTGCCCGAAGTTGAGCACTCCTGATCCTTTATGAATAGCGACCATACCAAGGGCCAGGATGGCAATAACGGCACCAGTCCCGATACCGGCGATAGCCAATTGTATGTTGAGGTGCATGGTGTTTGGGCYGTCCGATCGAGATGGGCTGTGCAGGGTGAGGTCAACGTCGAGTGTTGCGCCGCGCCTTCGACGCACAGCGACGCCCATCAGTGGCGTGCGTCAGCTGGGCACGTCACAGAAAGGGTAGGTGCCGGCGACAGCGCGAGTCAATGGCAAAACGACTACAGTTCCAAACCTGTGAAACTACTCGTGCCCCGTCGTACCGCCGCGATCCGGACCGGGACAAGGTTCTACGTTCACGCGTGCGGGCGAGTTGTTGGTGGGTCGACTGTGCAACCCCTGCATGGCGTCACCTCGCGACGGCCGACTGTGTAGGCCGCGTCCGGCACCCAACCGATCGAATCACGCATTGGGTCCGCTTCAGAACCCTGACGCCCGGCGCGGCCTTCGCAGGTCTCCATGGATCGACCTGCTTCTACTTCAGAGAACCAACGTCAGCGGTCGAGCAGAGGCAACACTTCAGAGGCGAACCTGGCGGCATTCTCCTCGTTCAGGTCACGGCCGGGACTCTTTGTCATCAGAACGATACGAGTGAGGGCAGGGTCCAGCTGGATGATTTCCTGAAGGCGCTCGGCGCACTGTGAGGGCGTACCGATCACTCCGAACCTATCGAGGAAGGCGTCGTCAACCGACTGCGCGGCGGCGCCATCGCGGTACGGTCCCGTGCGCAATTCTGACGAACTGTACGCTTCGCTCAACGCGGCCATGGTGCGGGCTGCGACAGCGGCCTCGGTCGGGTGGACTCCGTCGAGAGGCTTTCCGTGCATCGCACCGAACCGCGAGTGAGTGACTACGATTCCTCGCACTGTTTCACGGGTTGCCGCCAAGTCGCTCGCTGAGCGGTTCGACACTCCGATCGGAATGTAACAACCGAAAGTGAGCGGGATGGGCGAACGTTCAGATTCGCGCCGACTGGCACGAGCCACTGCCATCAGGCTCGCGAGGCGGCTCGGGTTCGCCCCGACCGAGAAGGTAATACTATCGACATACCGAGCCGCCATCGCGACAGTCCGCGGCCCCGTCGCCGTCACATCGAGCAGGCTCTCTTGGGCGGTTATCGAGGGGTCGAATTCAAAGAGCGAGGCCAACGTGGACACTCGGTTCTCGCAGTCCACCTCGTGACCACAGAGATAATTGCTCGTCGCCGACAACCACGACTCGAACTCGGCGACCCTATACGGCCGCCTTCCCAACATCCGCATCGCGCCATCGCCGGTCGCCACGCTGAACAACGTGCGACCAGGCGCGCATGCCGCAACGCTAAGCATTGAGTTCGCCGCTATTTGCGGGGGCCGCGTCGGCGCCAGCACTCCCGTGCCGAGCTTAAGTCGCGAGGTCGAGGATGCCGCAAGCGCTAATGCTACAAATGGGTCCGGCGCGATCGTCTGACCGTCCGCCACGACAAACCCATCCCAGCCAGATCGCTCCAGCTCCTCGGAGATTGCCGGAAGTGATCTTAACGGTGCTGGACACCCGCCGCCGCGCCAGAATTCAACCGGGGGCGGGTCCGCTTCGTGTAGCGGCAAGTCGCTGCGTTTAGACAAACGTCCTCCCTTCCGCAGCGTGGGCCGCCACAACTCCCTGCGTGAGGGAGCGTGGGGGCCCACGCTGTTATCAGTACGCTGTTATCAGTACGCCGCGACAGGGCCCGCGACGATACTCCCCTTACCGTCGGTAATGAAGATCTTGTTTAGCGTGACGGTCGCGTCTTGGGCGGGTGCGCCCTTTACCGTGACGTCGCCGGAGAAACCCGGCACCTTAAAGACGCCGTTTTGCGCGCTCTCGATGAGACTCTTGCGGGTGAAGTCTTTCCCTGCGTTCTTGATCACTTCTTCGAAGAGACGTGCAGCCAACCAACCAGAGGCAGTTCGCGCCTGGCCAGCGACACTGACCTTGCCGGCCAACTTCAAGTCAGCCACATATTCGTCGTGGCCCGCCTGTCCCGCCTCTCGAATGCGTGAATCCGCGAAAGCCAGCACTTTGACGTTGCCCAGCTGCTTCTGAACGTTTGGGTCTGAGAGGCTGATTGGGGACGTTGTCACAGTCACCTTGTCCTCCAATCCATTGCTCTTGATCGCGCTGATCACGCCGATGAGTCCAGGCACCGTCAGAGTGGTCGCAAGTACTTCAGCACCGTCCCCCACTGCTTGAAGGACCGCCGACGAGTAGTCAGTCGCGGTGAGCGGGACGGCAACGTCTCCAAGATATGTGCCGCCGGCAGCCTCGACCGCGCCCTTGACGCCCTTCGCCGCATCCTCAGTGATGCCGATATCCGCACGAATGACGGCTACCTTCTTGAGGCCGGTGCCGACCACGTATTTGGTTAGACCAACGTTCTGACCAAGGACACCGGAGCCCGAAATGAGGACGTCCTTCATCCGCTGGTCCGAGTAGCTGTTGCCATTGAGAATTTGAAGAAGATCAGCCTTGGACGCCGTGGGATTGACTGAGGTGGCCATCAAGGAGCTGATACCTCCGACAAGGGCCACAACCTTCGGATCAGAAGCGTACTTCTGCGCGCAGGCGATCGTCTTCTGAGGATCCTCCTTGCCATCGCACGATACCCATTCGACGGGTCGCCCGAAGATCCCTCCGCGATCATTCACGCCCGCGACCCAGGCTTCCACGCCGTCGAATGAGGTCGTGACGTCGGATCCACCGATCACCCTGTTGCCGATCGTAGCGATCACAATCGGATCACCCGACGGCTTGCGCCCTTGAAGGGGCTCGCCTGACTTTGAGGCGTCGCTACAGGCAGACGCCAATAGCGCCGTCGCAAGAACGACGGCTGCAGTTCGGAAAACAGGTCTCATAAGCTCGACTCTCTCGAAGTTCGTGCGCATCGGCGATGCAGAAACTTGGATCACAGAACTGCCTACACCGCAGGGGGGTCGTGTGGTCCACGTCAGACGGAGTGTAGGGTTGCGGCCTTCTCAAGGTCAAGAGTCGTCAGTCTGTCGAACTAGCCCTCGGGCGTACGGCTGGACTCAGCCTAGGTTCAGCACGAGTGCCGGAACATCGTGGAGTAGGGGGCGAATAAGTCGGTCGTCGAGGCCGGTGTCAGCGAGAGCACCCACGGCCGCCTGGAGCAGTAGTGTGGGCTCAGGTGCATCGGACATACCCCCATCTGAACTCAGGATGACGCGGCCGGGGTGGCGAATCACGACGCCGACCGTGACGTCGTGAAGAAGTGGATCAACTCCGGCTACGTATGAGGCGTCCATGGAGTAGGCCGTGAACTCAACGAAGGTGTTGGGAATGTCGAGGAAGGCCTCGATACTGGCCAACGACTGCTGTCGGAAAGTCGGCTGGCGCTCGTACAACGTCGGGTTGGTCATCACGCATGCCCGTACTCCGATGCGGCTAGCTTCTCGCGCGACACTCAGTCGTTCAAGAGGGGACCCGTAGCCGACATTCAGCGCAGCCCCGTGATCGCGGACCAAAGCGAGGACCTCCCGGGCCTCGCTCGTCAGTTTTCCATCTTCGTCGGCGTACGTCAGTCGCGCATTTCCAAAGTTGACGCCTTCGTTCGCGGTTTTCGCCAGTCTCCATCGAGTCAACGAATAATGGGCTGAGCTGAGCGTGGGGAACACGACCATTCTGGCGCCATATCTCAAAGCAACCTCAACGCCCCGAGGATTTATCCCACCCACAGACTCGTTGAGCACAATCGCGCCGTACAACCGAAATCTTGTGATCGCGGAAGAGATTTCAGCGCGCTCGACTGTCGAGGAGAAGTGGTGGCGATGAAGAGCAGCCGCGAAACCAGCTTTGGCATACTGACGAGCGAGGCCAACGTCGTCGCACGATCTCACGAACAGGTCCGGGTTGGCATGACAATACATATCGATCGCGCCATCGAGGATTGTGCCGCCTCGATCATGCTTCCTCCAAGACGATCGGGCCACAGGCCCTAACCGATAATGGCTCCAATGCGGCATGATAATCCTATCCCTCAGAGAGTGGTCAAAGCGCTCGTCCGGTTGCCTGCCCGGTCCACCAATCCAGAACGGACCTGGAGGTAACTAGTTAGCGTGACGACGAGCGAAGGTGAGCTTTGCCCTCCTAGGAGGCGTTGGGCTTGGTGGTGCTGAGGCCGTCCGCGCAGGCTTGGGTAAACCATGTGGAGTATTTCCGCACTAGTCGGGTCTTAACGCATGGTCGGCATTGCAAATCGACAATATCCAGATTTATCGATTCACCCGACTGTCACGAGTTGGCGCAAGGCTCGCACCACGCATGGTCCCCGCAAGTCCACCATCCACTACGAGTTCGGTCGCCGATATGAATCCGCTCGCCCCGCTGGATAAGAACAGCACAGCTTCAGCCGCTTCCCTCGCCAAACCCTTACGTCGAAGCGGGACCCGGCCGAGCGTCATTGACTCTCCGCCTTCTACATCGCGCACGTCTGCGGATATCCGCCCCAGGTGGACGGAGTTGCTCCGGATGCCGTCCGGCCCATAGGCGGCTGCAAGGCACTTCGCAAGTATCCGCAGCCCACCGCCCACAACTGAATCGATTTCCGAATCACCTACTTGCGGAGACATCGCCGATACCGACGATACGAACACGATAGAACCGCCGCCGCTGGCCCGCATGATCGGAATGACCAATCTGGCAACCAAGAAGGCGGCCTCCAAGTCATCTGCGAGCGCCGAGTTCCATTCGTCGAGCTCGAGGCACTCGATCGGAACGCCTCTGTGTCCTAGTGCATGATGTACCAGGACGTCTACATTGCCCGTCGCTCGGCTCGCGATCTTCATCACCTCAAGCCAATGAGACTCGTCACCGGCCACGACTGCCGTTTGCACTTGTCCGCATTGGTCCGCGTCAATCTTCGCGAGAACTTGTACAAGAGCCTCGTCAGACGGATCTACAAGCGTCAGACTGGCCCCTTCTCGGGCAAAGATCATAGCCTCGGCTGCACCGAGCAAACTGCCCGCACGAGTAATCAGAACCGACTTGCCTTCAAATCTGTTGCTGTTTCCCACGTTTCCGTCAACTCCAGACCCGATTGCGAATCCGTTCTAGAGCACTCTAGCGATCCCGAGCGCGTATGTATACGGTGACGACTATGAAACTATCCGAAGGTTTGGTCGCCCTCGTGACTGGCGCAGCGGGCGGGCTGGGCGCAGCAGCATCGCGGATGCTGGCGAACGACGGCGCATCCATCGTGTTAGCTGACGTCGATGGTGTAGTTGGCGAGAAGACCGCCGATTGTCTTCGTGCCGATGGGTTCAACGCCATCGCTCACCAGCTTGACGTTACGTCGGAGTCGGCATGGGCCCGTTGTGTTGACACAACGATCCGCGAATTCGGCCGCGTCGATATCCTGGTCAACAACGCTGGCGTAGGCGGCTCACGCAGCTCCGATGGTCAGTACCCATCAATCGACCAACTCGATGTCGAACAGTGGCGATCGATCATCGACGTGAATCTCACGGGCACTTTTCTTGGCATGAAGACTGTGGTCCCCCACTTCCGAAATTCGGGCAGCGGCTGCATCGTTAATGTTTCCTCTATTGGCGGCATCAAAGGGACAGCAGTATTCGCGTACGCGACGAGCAAGGGAGCAGTTCGCTCGCTTACGAAGTCGGCCGCCGTGAACCTCGCCTCTGCCGGCATTCGCGCCAACTCTCTCCACCCCGGAGTCGTGCGTACCGCGATGACGGCCGTCCTGCTTGGCTCCGAAGCGGAAGAGCAGACTATCCGCGTTGGGTATCCACTGGGACGTATCGCCGAACCGCAGGAGATTGCGCAGGGAGTCCTCTATCTCGCCTCGTCGCGGTCCTCGTTCTTGACTGGAACCGAACTTGTCATCGACGGAGGGATAACCGCGACATGAGCAATCGCCGCCGAATAGCTGCCGTGAGACGCGCCTGGCCCGCGCCGGCGAAGTGCTGGGATGTGCAAACTTAGCTACCAGATCCCGAGCTTCACCTACCAGGGAGGCACGCCCTCCGATGTGTTCTCAAGAGTTCGCGATCAGGCCCTCGCATCCGAGGCTGCCGGATTCGAAAGCGTCCAAGTTGTGGACCACTTCGAACCCGGCGTCGAGGGGCACTCGATGGGGGCGTTGCGGAGTATGCCTTGGCTTGCTGCGCTTGCGATGCGTCGTTCCTACCGGTCCCGCGGCTCGCTCGTGGCAGCGCTGCACCGGCATGAGGTCGTCGCTCGGAGCCCCCATCGCGAACCTGACAATGTCATGCGTCTGGCGGGCCAGAAGAGACGTCGAGGAGTCGATGACCGAACCGACCAAACTGCCCGATCGCGAAGCGAGAGGAAGCGAGTCGTTTCGCCGGTCACCCCAAGTTTTCGTCATGGCGCGACGCTAAAGCGCCGAACCGGATAAGAAAAGCGCCGATTAGTTGACATCACATGTCAGCACGGCTTACATGTTAGTGGTTTTAGAATGCTGACGCCCACGTGGGCACTGAGTGCGCGCAGCGCCCCCTGCGAGCGTTCTCACCTCATGACACCCGCTCCATACCTTAGCTGCACGCACACGGTGCCTGAAGCTCGGGACGAAGAGGGGACACTCCCACCTGGAGGGCCACCACGCACTCCACGCAAGGCGAGCGACCCCGCATTCGGCGGCGAGAGCTTGAGATCGTGTGACAGCAGCACTGACAGCAACGCGCACAGACACCACCAGCTGGAACTGCACTTGAGGTGCCCAAAGGCGGCACCATGCAGCGCTCCTACAGACCGGCGCGCACGGCTGCCGACATCTGAAAATCGGAAGGTCGGCGGTTCGACCCCGCCCCTGGCCACCCTCCAGAAGCCGCAGGTCAGCAGCACGCTGAACTGCGGCTTCGCCGTTCCCGGAGCGTGTGACGCCGGCAACGCCGGGTCGGGTTCGTTCGCGCGATGAGGGCCGGTGCCGACGATCCGAGTGTTCGAGTGGGTTTCCACAGCCCGATGCACCAAACTCGCTGTGTGCAGGATCCACAGCTCGGCCACCTCGGCGCCCGTACCGGCGACCGCCGAGACCTCCGCGACGCCAGCAGCCACGGCGACCTCAGCCGCTGGCTCGTCGACGCGTCGCCGGACGGCCTCTGGGTGTTCGACAACGAGGGCCACACGGTGCTGGCCAACCCGCGCATGGCGCAGATGCTCGGTCGCGCCCCCGAGGAGATGCCGGGGCTGTCGGTCTTCGAGACCCTCGACGAGGAGGGCCAGGCACAGTTCGAGCACCACCTGAAGGACCTGGAGACCAGCCGCGAGAGTGGCAGCAACCTCGAGTGCAGCCTGCTGCGCAAGGACGGCGAGCGCTTCTGGGCCCTCGTCAGCCACACGCCCATCAACGACGACGACGGCCACCACGTCGGGTGGCTGCACCGGGTCACGGAGTACAGCCACCAGCGGCGCCTCATCGACACCCTCCAGCGCCGCGAGACCCAGCTCGCCGAGGCCCAGCGGATCGCCAAGATCGGTAGCTGGGAATGGGACGTCGTGAACGACGTCGTGACCTGGTCCGACGAGCTCTACCGGATCTACGGCGTCATCCCGGACGAGGGTTTCGTCCCCAACTACCAAGGTTTTCTCGACCGGATGCACCCCGACGACCGCGACGTCGCCGCCCAGGCCGTGCAACACGCCTTGGAGGGCAACCGCGAGTTCGAGTTCGACGCCCGGATCTTCAAGGGAGACGGCTCGATCGCGTGGATCCGTGGCCGGGGCCAGGTCGGCACCGACGACACCGGCGCGATCGTCCGCATGGGCGGCACGTCGCAGGATGTCACGGACACCAAGGACGCCGAGCAGGCCCTGGCCCTGCTGACCGCGATGGCCACGGCCGCCAACGAGGCCACCACGCTCGCCGAGGTCATCCCCCAGATCATGGACCTCGTGACGACCCACACCGGGTGGCAGTCGGTGGCCGCCTGGGTGGTGGACTCCGACGACAACCTGGTCCCGGTGCCCGCGGACACCCGCCCCGTGCCGGACGAGGACCTGGTGGAGGCCCAACGGCTCGCCCACGAGGCGGTCAGCAGCCGATCGCCGCACGCCTCGCTCACGACCGAGGGCACCAGCCTGGTCGCGGCACCCGTGGTCGCCGAAGGACGGGCCGCCTGCGTCATCGTCATGGACACCCGGGCCAACACTCCCCCGACCGAGACCGACGGCCTCACCGTCGCCCGGGCGACCTCGATCTTCGCGCGGGTCGCGGAGCGCGAGCTCGCGGCCGAGAAGCTCCGTCAGGCACGCGACAACGCGGAGAGCGCGTCGCTCGCCAAGTCCGAGTTCCTCGCGACGATGAGCCACGAGATCCGCACGCCCCTCAACGGCGTGATCGGCCTGTCCGAGCTCCTGGGGCGCACCGAGCTGACCGCCCACCAGCGCCGGCTCGCCGACGGGATCGACGGCGCCGGTCGCGCCCTGCTCGCGCTCGTCAACGACATCCTCGACCTGTCCAAGATCGAGGCTGGGCGACTCGAGCTCGAGGCGGTCGACTTCGACCCCCGCGCCATCGTCGAGCAGAGCACCACGCTGATGGCCGAGCGCGCCCGCGCCAAGGACCTCGAGCTCGCCGTGACCTGCCTGCCCGACGTGCCACGCGCTGTCTGTGGAGACCCTGTGCGCTTCGGCCAGGTCATCTCCAACCTCACCTCCAACGCCGTGAAGTTCACCTCCAGCGGTGAGGTCGTCGTGCGGGCCAGCGTGGAGTCCACCCACGACGACGGCAGCACGGTCATCCGGGTGGAGGTCAGCGACACCGGCAGCGGCATGAGCCCCGAGGTCAAGGACCGGCTGTTCACCGCCTTCTCCCAGGGCGACAACTCCACGACCCGCGAGTACGGCGGCACCGGCCTGGGACTGGCCATCAGCCGCCAGATCGTCGAGCAGATGGACGGCGAGATCGGGGTCAACAGCGAGACCGGCTACGGCAGCACCTTCTGGTTCACCGCCCGCTTCGAGCCGGCCCACGAGCGAGAGGACGAGCGGCCGCCGCTGCCCGACGTGGCAGGACTGCGGGTCCTGGTCGTCGACGACAACGAGACCAACCGCTTCATCCTCGAGGAGCAGCTGGCGGGGTGGTCCATCGAGGCCGCCATCGCCTCCTCCGGCGTCGAGGGCCTCGGCCTGCTCGACGACGCCCACCGTCGCAACGTGCCGTTCGACATCGTGCTGCTCGACTACGTCATGCCCGGCGTCAACGGCGAGCAGTTCGCCCGGATGGTGCGCGGAGACGGCCGCTTCGCCGACACCCGCATCATCCTGCTCACCTCGGCGATGGACCTCGACCCGGAGGTGCTGTCGTCCGCGGGGATCACCGTGTCGCTGACCAAGCCCGTCCTCCCCTCCAGCCTCCTCGACACCCTGGCCAACGTGGCCGGCGACCGCGCCGAGACCCTGGCCTCCGAGGGCGAGGACGCTGCCGGGCGTTCCGCCGGCCGCCCGCCCGCGGGCTCGCGGGGCCACGTCCTCGTCGTCGAGGACAACGAGGTCAACCAGCTGGTCGCCGTCGGCATCCTCGAGAGCCTCGGGTATGCCGTGACCGTCGCCGAGAACGGCCTGGCCGGCTACTACGCGTTCCAGTCCGGCGACGGCAGCTTCGACGCCGTGCTGATGGACTGCCAGATGCCGCAGATGGACGGCTACGACGCGACCCGGATGATCCGGTCCTTCGAGGACGGCCACTACCGCACCCCCATCATCGCCATGACGGCCGCGGCGATCGCCGGCGAGCGCGAGCGGTGTCTCGAGTCGGGCATGGACGACTTCCTCACCAAGCCGGTGGACGTGACCCTGCTGCGCGAGGCGCTCGACCGCTGGGTGCCCGCCTCGGGCGAGACCGTGGTCGACGACGAGGCGCCCGACAGTCGTCGGCTCGCATCGCTGGCCGACACGACGGTGCTCGACGCCTCCAGGCTGGAGGAGCTCCTCGACCTCGACCCCGGCGACCCCTCGATGCTGCTGCGCTTCATCGACCGGTTCGGGCCCAACGCGCGGGCCACCCTGGCCGGGATGCGCGAGGCCCGCGAGGCGGGCTCCGCCCACGACCTCGGCCGGACCGCGCACGCCCTCAAGGGCAGCGCGGCGAACCTCGGCGCGACCCAGCTCGCGGCCCTCTGCAAGGAGGTCGAGGACCTCGGTGAGGACGGTGTCGTGGTCGAGCAGCCGACCCTCGTGGCTGTCGAACGCGCCCTCGACGCCGCGGTGAAGGCGCTCGAGTCCTTCGCCGTGGTCCTGCGCCGCGAGTCCTGACCTAGCCGGCACGAGACCCGTGACAGGACGAAGCCGCCGGTCACAGGGGGAGTGACCGGCGGCTTCGTTGAAAGGGACTTACTCGTGCTGCCAGGTTCCCGTCTGGCTCATGGGCGGGTCTGGGTCCTGCATCGACGGATCACCTTGGGGGTTGGCGACCCGACGCTCAAGCCGACTGGGCGGTGTCCGCATTCACCTGCTGGCCGGCGCTCGTGAGGTACTGGCCAGTGCGGGCACCGAGCGCCAGACGGCGTCGCACCTCGCGCATGAGCTCGTCATTGGTGGCCAGCATCAGGGCCTCGTTGTGGTCGATGCCACCCAGGACGGAGAGGCCGGAGCCCTCGGCGGCGCGCAGGGCGATCTCGCGGACGGAGACGCACAGGGCGCGGGACAGGGCCAGCATGTCATCGGGCTGCGGCCACTCCGGGAGGACCGGGGAGTCGAGGATTCCCTCGAGCGTCCACTCGTCCAGGCCGGTGCGCGTGGCGAGCGTCGCGCGGCTCCATCCGAGGACGCGGAGCTGCTCCTGGAGGAAAGTGCCGAGGCTGTTGATCACGATGGCTCCAATGGGGGTGGTGAGGGCTTACCCCTGATAGAAGCGCGAAATCGACTCTCGAAACCATTTTTTTGCCATCCCTTGACCATTGTCTCGTCCGTTCGGCGGACAGCGCCTCCCCCTAACGTGTCAAGCCCAGCTCGCGCTCTACGACGTCGGTATGAGCCCCGGGTTCTGTGGCGGGTGTGCCTGCAGTGGTGGGAGTGGCCGAAAACCGGGGCGCAGGGGCTGGTTGGACCAGATTCGGGGAGCCGGGGACGGCGGCATATGCGCCCCTCGCGGACAGGTGCGGGTCGGTGCGGGCCTCCTGCACCGTGAGCACCGGCGCCACACACGCGTCGAGGTCGGCGAAGACGGTCACCCACTCGGCGAGCGGCTTCGCCGCGATCCGGTCGGCGAACAGCGAGGCCACCCGGGGCCACTGCTCGGCGTCGAGCTGGGAAGCACCGACCTCCGCAGGGTCCAGCCCGAGTCCACCCACGAAGCGCTCGTAGAAGACCGGCTCGATCGCCCCCACGGCGAGCCAGCGGCCGTCGGCGGTGCGGTAGCAGCGGTAGAACGGCGCACCACCGTCGAACAGGTTGGCGCCGCGCGCCGCCGGCCACAGCCCCGACCCCAGCATCGACTGGTGCATCGCGGTCATCGCGGCCAGTCCGTCGACGATGGCCGCATCGACGACCTGGCCCTGGCCCGACTCGCGGGCGTGCCACAGAGCGGAGACGACGCCCAGCGCCAGCAGCATCCCGCCGCCACCGAAGTCGCCGAGCAGGTTGAGCGGGGGGACGGGCCGCCCGTCGGCGCCCGCGAAGGCGTCGAGCACCCCGGCGACCGCGAGGTAGGTGAGGTCGTGCCCGGCCAACGCGGCATACGGGCCGTCCTGGCCCCACCCGGTCATCCGGCCGTAGACGAGCCGGGGGTTGCGCTCGAGCGCGACGGAGGGTCCGAAGCCGAGTCGTTCGGCCACCCCGGGGCGGAACCCCTCGACGAGGATGTCCGCGCGGTCGACGAGCGCGAGCACGACGGCCCGGCCGTCGGGCGACTTGAGGTCGGCCACCACCGACTGCCGGCCCCTGAGCAGCACGGCATGGGTGGGACGCAGATCCTCCTCGGGTCGGTCGACGCGCACGACATCGGCGCCCAGGTCGGACAGCATCATCGCCGCGAACGGCCCCGGACCGATGCCGCCGACCTCGACGACTCGCACCCCTGCGAGAGGGCCTGGACGGCGCGTCGAGTCAGCCCTCGAATCCATGGGACCGACCGTACCGTCGCTCACTCGACGTGAGCTCCTGAGACGAGACTGCGCGTCGGGCCCTGCTCCCGACGCGCCCCCTCGGTCAGAGGACGTCTGAGAGCAGTGCGCGAACCTCGACTTCGCGGTAGCGGCGGTGGCCGCCGAGCGTGCGGATGGAGTTGAGCTTCCCTGCCTTCGCCCAACGCGTCACCGTCTTGGGATCGACCCGGAACAGGGACGCCACCTCCGCGGGGGTGAGCAACTTCTCGACCTCGGTGGTGCGAGTAACCATGACATAACTCCTAGTGCAGGGGACGTCCTCCAATAATCGGACAAGAAGGACGCTTTGGGAACATTCCAACCGGGTCATCCGATATGGCCCGTTGGGACTAGTCACAGGACCACCCTGTGACCGGGCAGGGGGCGGAACCGGAGGGGCGGGGTCGGTCTCGAGGGGGCATACGCTTGACCCGGCGCGCGATCCGCGCCGACCTCCCCGTCCCTGCGCCCTACCGAGCTCAAGGAGTCACCACCGTGACCGCGTCCTCGTCGCCCTTCCCCAGCCTGACCACTGCCCCGCCCGCCCTCTCCCCCACGGACACGTCCGCGCACGAGCAGGTCGTCTTCTGCCACGACCGGCAGACCGGGCTACGGGCCATCATCGGGATCTACTCCACGGCCCTCGGGCCGGCTCTGGGCGGCACGCGGTTCTACCCCTACGAGAGCGACGACGCGGCCCTGGCCGACGTGCTGCGCCTCTCCAAGGGCATGGCCTACAAGAACGCCGTGGCCGGCCTCGACCTCGGCGGCGGCAAGGCCGTCATCATCGGCGACCCTGCCACGGACAAGACCCCCGACCTCCTGCGCGCCTACGGCCGCTTCGTCGAGTCCCTCGGCGGCCGCTACGTCACCGCCTGTGACGTGGGCACCTACGTGGCCGACATGGATGTCGTCAGCGAGACCACCCGCTTCGCCACCGGCCGCTCCGAGGCCAATGGCGGGGCCGGCGACTCCTCGGTCCTGACCGCCTTCGGCGTCTTCCAGGGCCAGCGGGCCGCCGCGCAGCACCTGTGGGGCCAGCCCACCCTCAAGGGACGCACCGTGGGCATCGCCGGGGTGGGCAAGGTCGGGCGCATCCTGGCCGGCCACCTGCTCGAGGACGGCGCCTCCGTCGTGGTGACCGACGTCAACGAGCAGGCCCTCGCCGCGCTCAAGGACACCCACCCCGAGATCGAGGTGGTCGCCGACACGGCCACGCTGGTCACCTCCGACATCGACGTCTACGCGCCCTGCGCGCTCGGCGGCGCCCTCGACGACACGACCGTCGAGGCGCTGCGCGCCACCGTGGTCTGCGGCGGAGCCAACAACCAGCTCGTCACCGAGGGCGAGGGCGGCACCGCCGACCGCCTCCGCGAGCGCGGCATCACCTACGCCCCCGACTTCCTCGTCAACGCCGGGGGCGTCATCCAGGTCAGCGACGAGCTGCACGGCTTCGACTTCGAGCGTGCCAAGAAGGGCGCCACGGCGATCTTCGACCACACCCTCGAGGTGCTCCGGACGGCCGACGAGCGTGGGATCACGCCCGCCGCGGCCGCCGACCACATCGCCGAGGAGCGGATGGCCGCCAAGCAGGCGGCCGGCATCTGGTTGCCGGCGCGCTGAGGCCAGGTGGCTGACCTGCCGTTCCGGCCGGTCAGCCCTCGCCGAACGGGTGTTTTCGGCGAGGTGAGACGAGGGTCTCGCCACAGAACTTGCGCCGCTCATGTAGCGTTGACCCCACGACATATACACGATTCCCGGGACCGCTCCGCGGAGCCGAGGCACCGACTGAGGTGACTCGACTAGGCGATGCCGTCCCGGCAGACGCATGAGGGGGTCACGCCATGGGGCGCGGCCGGGCTAAAGCCAAGCAGACCAAGGTTGCACGGGAGCTGAAGTACTTCTCTCCCAACACCGACCTGACGGCACTTGAGCGAGAACTGCACGGGTCCTCCTACGCGGAGCCGGAACCTGTTTCCGACAGCTCCGTGGGCGAGGACGAGTACGACGAGTACGGAAAGTGGGCCTCGGGTCAGCAATGACCTGACGGCCTGACTGACCACCACCTCATGCGCGGGCCCTCGGGCTCGTGTGTCACCTCCGCCGCGCTGCGGCGTGCGGCCATGTCGCTGCGCCTTCATGTCATGGTGCCGCGGCGCCTCGGTCTGTGCGCGTGTCCTGAGCACTACGCTCGCGTCATGAGCACTGACACGCGCGCTGAGACGCAGCGACTGGGTGTGGAGACGACCGGCATCGAGATCATCGACGAGGCCGCCCGCACGGCCCGTCCGAAGGACCTCTTCTGGCCGTGGTTCGCGGCCAACGTCTCTGTCTTCGGGATCAGCTATGCCGGCTTCGTGCTGGGGTTCGGCATCTCCTTCTGGCAGGCCGTGCTGGTCACCGTCGTCGGGGTCGTGGTGTCGTTCCTGCTGTGCGGGGTGATCGCGATCGCCGGCAAGCGCGGCTCGGCACCGACCATGATCCTGTCGCGGTCCGCCTTCGGCGTGACCGGGCAGAAGGTCCCCGGCGTGATCTCCTGGCTGACCTCGATCGGGTGGGAGACCTTCCTCGCGATCCTCGCGACGCTGGCCACCGCCACGATCTTCAAGCAGCTCGGCTGGGGCGGCGGTACCGGCACCAAGATCGTGGCGTGCGTCGTCGTGGCCGCCCTCATCGTTGCGGCCTCCGTGGCGGGCTACCACATCATCATGAGGCTGCAGTCGTACCTCACCTGGATCACGGGGATCGCGACTATCGTCTACATCGCCCTGACCGTCGACGACGTGAACATGACCGCCGTCAACGCGCTCCCGAGCGGCTCCACGGGTGCCGTGGTCGGCGCCCTCGTCCTCGTCATGACGGGCTTCGGCCTGGGCTGGATCAACATCGCCGCCGACTGGTCGCGCTACCAGCGTCGGGACGCCTCGGGTGCGTCGATCGTCGCGTGGAACACCTTCGGTGGTGCGCTCGCCCCCACGGTCCTGGTCATCTACGGGCTCCTGCTGGCCGGCTCCGACGAGAAGCTGCGGGCCGGCATCCAGGCCGACCCGATCGGCACGCTCGCCACGATCCTGCCGACCTGGTTCCTGCTGCCCTTCCTCGTGGCCGCGATCCTCGCACTCGTGAGCGGGGCGGTCCTCGGCATCTACTCGTCGGGCCTGACCCTGCTGTCGCTCGGCGTGCGGATCCCGCGACCGCGGGCCGCCTTCATCGACGGGGTCATCCTCACGCTCGGCACGATCTGGGTGGTGTTCTTCGCCGAGAGCTTCATCAACCCGTTCCAGTCGTTCCTCATCACGCTCGGCGTCCCGCTGGCGTCCTGGGCCGGCATCATGATCTCCGACCTCGTCCTGCGCCGCCGCGACTACGACGACGACGCGCTGTTCGACGCGCGCGGTCGCTACGGGACCTGGGACTGGACCTCGATCGGCACCATGGTCGTGACCACCGTGCTCGGCTGGGGGCTGGTCGTCAACAGCTTCGCCGGCGACGCGTCCTGGAACAACTGGCAGGGCTACCTGATCGAACCCCTGGGCCTCGGCACGTTCGTCGACGACCCCGCAGGCCCCTACTGGGACGGTACCTGGCCCTACGCCAACCTCGGCGTCCTGCTGGCGCTGGTGCTCTCGTTCCTGGTGACCCTCGTCGCGCGTCGCGGCACCGTCCGACGCCAGGAAGTCGGCACGTGACCGATCGCCGGTGGCTGGTGGCGATCGACCTGCAGCGCGTCTTCGGCGACCCGTCGAGCGCGTGGTGCGCTCCGCGGTATGCCGCGGCGGCGGCCAACGTCGTGCGGCTCGTCCCCGCCTTCGGCGAGCGGGCGGTCTTCACGAGGTTCGTCGCCCCGACCACGCCGACCGGGGCGTGGGTGCCCTACTACGAGGAGTTCCCGTGGGCGCTCGAGCCCGGTGACAGCCGGCTCTACGAGCTGACCGACGAGGTCGCGCCCCTGGCCACGCGCACCGTGGTCGCCACGACCTTCGGCAAGTGGACCGACGACCTGCGGGCGGTCGTCGGCGAGCAACCCTCGCTGGTCGTGGCCGGGGTGGCGACCGACTGCTGCGTCATCTCGACGGTCCTGGCCGCCGCCGACGCGGGCGCCGCGGTGACGGTCGTGACCGATGCCTGCGCGGGATCGACCGACGACAACCACCAGAAGGCGCTGGACGTGATGTCGCTCTACGGACCGCTGGTCAGGCTGGCGACCACCGACGAGGTGCTCGGCTAGAAGCCGGCACCGCCCGCCCCCACACCGGTCTGGGCTGCGTGGATGCGCGCCAGCTCACGTGCAGTGTTCACCTGCACACCATTCACCTCCTGGGCGCCGTCGCCACCGTGGTCGACGCCCGAGTCCCGTGGCGCCGGGTCGGAACCGTCCCACGCGGCATACCCGCTGAAGAGGCCGAAGGCCGCCTCGGCCTGGTTGACGGCCTCGGCGAGGGCGTGCAGCACGGTCGGGTCGCACGCGTCGAGGAAGGCCCGCGGGTCGCGCCGCTCGCCGATGCTGACCAGTCGCGCGATCGCGGCGGTGTCGCCCGGAGTGAGCCGCTGCCCCGCGACGAGGCCGTCGCGGACGGCGGCCAGGACCAGCGCGCGCTGGCCCTCGGCGAGGTGGTCGAGGGCCTCGTGGTGGGCGGCTTGGAGTGCGTCCAGTGGGGCCGTCCGCAACAGGAAGCGGTACTGCCTGACGGTCTGGTCCTCCGGCTGGTGCGTCGGTGTCCCCAGACCTGATGTTGTCCCCATGCCTGATGCTAAGGGCTGGCGAGGCTCCGTGGGGCGCCGACAGCGGCAGGCTGTGGGGCCACCCGGATGACCGGGTGCGTGTCGCTGGCTTCCTGCGGTCGAGCCGGCTGGCGGTCGACCCCGTCCCAGCCGCCATAGCCCTCGAGCAGGGGCTCGGCGCCGGGCAGCGTGGTGACGCGGAAGGCGAGGCGCTCGAGGGCTGCCTCGGTCAGGGCCGACACGACGATGCCCGGGGTCTGCGCCTCACCTCTGGCGAGCAGGCGCGCCAGTCCCTGGATGTCGTCCACGGTGAGCTCGCGGCCGCTGAGCAGGCGGTCCTGGGTCGTGCGCAGGATATGGGCGCGGATCAGGACGTCGAGCGTGGCCAGCGCCTCGGCATGGAGTCGTTCGAGCGCGGGGAGGTCGGACGAGCGGAGCAGGTAGCGGTACTGACGGACCTGCGGGCGCTCGACCGGGCCCGGCGGCTCGGAGGTACGGCGCTTGAAGATGCCCACGTGTCCGACGGTAGGCAGAGCCGGCGCGGATCGGCTCACCCAGAATGCGCTCTTGGACTCCCTCAGACGGATGAGGCGTGCGCGGCGTATGGGTGCAGAGTGGACAGGCCGATCAGGGGCAAATCGGTGCAGATCGTGCCCGAGGGGACGTATGCGTCAGACTCCTCCGAACGCCGCGTCCGCCGAGCTCGGCCCGCCGGTCGCGGTGAGGTAGCTGACGTGGCTCGTCAGCGCGTCGTGCCAGCGTTCGCCGAACCCGCCGTCAGCCCACTCGCTGTCCTCCGTGAGGTCGGGCTCGGCGCCGTCCCACGATGCATACCCGCCGAACCGCCCGAACATGGCCTCGCTGAGGATGACCGCCCCGGCCAGCGGGGTCAGCACGGCCCGCGGGCAGGCCGCCAGGAAGTCACCCGGGCGGCGGCGCTCACCGAGCACGATGAGGTGGGCGAGCCGCCGCACATCGTCGGGGTCGAGGCGCGCACCGGCGACGAGGCCCTCCTGGACCGCGCGCAGCACGACCGAACGACGCGAGCGCCACATCGGCGTCAGGGCCTCGACGTGACCCGCCTCGAGGGCGTCGAGGGGCGCGGTGCGCAGGAGGAAGCGGTACTGCCGAACCGTCTGGTCCTCGTCGTCAGGAGCCCACACAGACCGACGGTAGTACCGGGCGACGCCGAGCGGAACCGTCGTCAGGCGGAACCGTCGTCAGGCGGAACCGTCGTCAGGCGGCCGGGTGGTCCCCGACGAGCTGGACGGCGCCGCCCTCGACGCCCTTGGCGCCGCGGACGACCTCGTGGGCGGCGTCGACGATGGCGTCCTCCGCCGCGGTCACCTCGCCGAGCGGCCACGCCGGTATGCCGCGTGCCTCCAGCTCGCGCGTGGCCGCGTCGACCTGGTCGGCCGGGAGCATCGCGACGAAGCCGACCCCCATGTTGAGCGTGCGCTCGAGGTCGGCGCGCGGGACCTGACCCAGCGAGCCGATCACGGAGAAGACCGCCGGCGGGGTCCAGGTGGAGCGGTCGAGCCGGGCGAAGACGGTGGGCGGGAGGACCCGCGCGAGGTTGGCGACCAGCCCGCCGCCGGTCACGTGGGACAACGCGTGGATGTCGATGCCGTCGGTGCGGATGAGGTCGAGCAGGTCGGCGGAGTAGACCCGCGTCGGGGTCAACAGCTCCTCGCCGAGGCTCTGCCCGAACTCCTCGACATGGCGGTCGAGCTGCCAGCCTGCAGAGCCAATCACCTTGCGCACCAACGAATAGCCGTTGGAGTGGAGCCCGCTGGACCCGAGGGCCAGCACCACGTCGCCGGGCACCACGCGATCCGGACCCAGCACCTCGGCATACTCCACGACACCTGTCGCGGCACCTGCCACGTCGTACTCGTCGGGCTCGAGCAGTCCGGGGTGCTCGGCCGTCTCGCCACCCACCAGGGCCACCCGCGCCTGGGCGCACGCCGCGGCGATGCCGGTGACGATCGCCGCGATCCGCTCGGGCACGACCTTGCCGGTGGCGATGTAGTCGGTCATGAACAACGGCTCGGCGCCACACACGACGATGTCGTCGACGACCATGCCGACGAGGTCGAAGCCGATGGTGTCGTGCCGGTCGAGCGTCTGGGCGATCGCGACCTTGGTGCCCACGCCGTCGGTGCTGGTGGCCAGCACGGGGTGGGTCATCCGGGCGATCGCCGACGCGTCGAACATGCCGGCGAAACCACCCAGGCCGCCCAGCACCTCGGGACGCGTGGCCCGACGGACGGACGCCTTCATGAGCTCGACGGCCTTGTCACCGGCCTCGACGTCGACACCGGCGGAGGCATAGGTGATCGGCTCGCTCACCCGCCCAGCCTAGTGCGCCGGGACTGACGTATCAGACCCACCCGTGGGCCCCTCCTCTTCAGTGGTGCAGGGACCGTTCTCATGAGGGGATCAGCCATGTCCACGAGCTACCAGTTCGACCTCCTGCGCACCTACCGGTACCTGCGTCTGGCCATGGTGCTCCTGGTGCTGCTGCTCTTCGTCTCGGTGACGATGTACATCAACTCGGCCAGCGGCCAGATGCTCCAGTCGATCAGCGCCTCCTATTACACGCCGGTGCGCGCGGTCTTCGTCTCGAGCCTCTGCGCGATCGGCACCTGCCTGATCGTCTACCAGGGCAACACCGACGTGGAGGACGTGCTCCTCAACGGGTCGGGGTTCTTCGCCTTCATCGTGGGGTTCGTGCCGACGCGGCCGGAGGAGAACTGCGTGGCCAGCGCGATCCCGCAGGACGTGCGCGACGCGATCAGCAACAACGTCACGGCGCTGATGGCCATCGCGGTGGTCGCCTTCGTCATCGTCATGGGGATCCAGGTGTTCGCCACGCCGGCGTCGGAGAAGGCCCTGTCGAAGGGGGCTGGCGCCGCGCTGGCGTTTTCGGTCGTGGCGTTCCTGGGCTTGGCGGGGTTCTACCTCTTCAACCGTGGCGCCTTCATGTGCCACGGACACAACACCGCCGCGATCCTGCTGTTCGTCGCGATCGTTGCCGTCGTCTTCGTCAGCGGTCGCGGGCTGGCCCACAAGCAGGCCAAGGAAGACGGGCGGCCGGTGCGGGCGCACTTCTGGAACCGCTACTTCTGGGGGTTCGTGCTGATGGTCGCCTCGATCGCCGCCATCGCGATCACCGGACCGTGGCTGGGCTGGCTCGACCACTGGGTGTTCTGGCTCGAGGCCGCGCTGATCGCCCAGTTCGGGACGTTCTGGCTGACCCAGACCCTCGAGCTCTGGCGCGAGCCCCGGCGCGAGGACGCCCCCGTCGCCGGCGCCTGAGGGTTCCCGGTTCGAGGTATTCCGCTACCGGATTCGAGTCGTGGAATACCTCGAACGAGGGGGAAGGAAAGGGAGCGGAGGGGCCCAACCGTCCACAGCTCGACGGCTGCACCGAGCTCGTCCACAGGTCCCCTGCGGCGGTGCCCCGCGGGCCATCGCGACGGGGGAGCGTGGCGCGATGCTCACGCGCGCCCCCTCGACGTCCGACCGCCGGTATGCCGCGACGAACCTTGCCGAGGAACACGGCGGCGCGTTGTCGCGAGACCTGCTTGCCACCATCGGGGTCGACGACCGAATGGTGCGTCGTGAGGTCCGAGCCGGACGGTGGAAGTGTCACGGGCGACAGACCGTGGCAGTCCACACCAGCGACCTGGCCGATCGAGCGGACCGGTGGTGAGCCGTGTGGGAGGTCGGCACGGGGATCGCTGCGCTCGACGGTGTCACCGCCCTGCACGCGAGTGGTCTGGTCGGCTTCACCGAGACGCTGCTTCACGTCTCGGTCACGCACACGGCCGCCATCCACTCGGTGCGGGGCCTGCGGATCCACAAGGTGATCCGACGGGTGCCTGACGAGATCCTGACGAGCGGCGTCCCGCGCACTCGGCCCGCCGTCGCCGCGGTCCGGGCTGCCCGGTGGGCCAAGAGCGATCGGCAGGCCGCGTTGGTGATGGTCATGCCGGTCCAACAGGGCCTCTGCACGGGACGTCAGCTGGTGGAGGCGAGCCGGTTGACGCAGGGCCGCAACCGCCGCCGGCTCATCAAGCTGCTGGCGCGTGACATCGCCGACGGCGCCCAGTCCTTGGGTGAGCTCGACTTCGCCGCGATGTGCCGTGGCCGCGGACTGCCAGAGCCCAGCCGGCAAGCCGTTCGCCGGGTCGGGCCCGGCACGGCACATGGACCAGGTCTGCCGCGCCCACTCGAAACTCAGTGGTTCGAGGTAATTGCCTACCGGGATCCGGTGGCGGATTACCTCGAACCGGTGGAAGGGGGGGTGGAAGGGGGACGCTAGGGGCGGGTGAGGGCGTCCTCGGCGCCGCCGCCGACGCCGAGGGACACCCCGTCCACGTCGACGTCGATGGGGAGCGTCTCGAAGAGGTTCTTGCCCAGCCGGCTCGCGTCGGGCAGCTCCAGCGGGTACGTGCCCGTGAAGCACGCCGTGCACAACGAGTCGCCGGGCTGCTCGGTCGCCGCGACCATGCCCTCCTCCGAGATGTAGCCCAAGGAGTCGGCACCGATCGACGTGCAGACCTCCTCGACCCCGATCCCCGTGGCGATGAGCTCGGCACGGGTCGCGAAGTCGATGCCGTAGAAGCAGGGCCAGCGCACCGGCGGCGACGAGATCCGCACGTGCACCTCTGCCGCTCCGGCTTCGCGGAGCATCCTGACGAGGGCACGCTGGGTGTTGCCGCGCACGATGGAGTCGTCGACCACGACGAGCCGCTTGCCCTTGATCACCTCGCGCAGCGGGTTGAGCTTGAGCCGGATGCCGAGCTGGCGGATCGTCTGCGACGGGGCGATGAACGTGCGCCCGACGTAGGAGTTCTTGACCAGGCCCTGGCCGTAGGGGATGCCGGACTCCTGGGCGTAGCCGATCGCCGCCGGGGTGCCCGACTCGGGGGTCGGCATGACGAGGTCGGCCTCGACGGGGTGCTCGCGGGCCAGCGTGCGACCCATCTCGACCCTCGACTCGTGCACGCCACGGCCGTTGATCGTGGTGTCCGGTCGCGCCAGGTAGACGTACTCGAAGACGCAGCCCTTGCGGTCGGTCTCGGCGAACCGCTGGGAGCGCAGGCCGTCCTCGTCGATGATGATCAGCTCGCCCGGCTCGACCTCGCGGATCAACGACGCGCCCACGATGTCGAGCGCGGCCGTCTCGGAGGCCACCACCCAGCCGCGCTCGAGGCGACCCAGCACCAGCGGACGGATCCCCTGGGGGTCGCGGGCGGCATACAGGGTGTGCTCGTCCATGAAGACGAAGCAGAAGGCGCCGCGGAGCTTGGGCAGCAGGTCGAGCGCAGCTGCCTCGAGCGAACGGTCGGGGTCGTCGGCCAGCAGGGCCGTGACGAGGGCGGTGTCGGTGGTGTTGCCGCGACCCAGCTCGCCACCGTCGGCGCCGTAGCCCTCCGCTCGACGGTCCTGCACCATCTCGCGCAGCTCCGCGGAGTTGATCAGGTTGCCGTTGTGGGCCAGCGCGACCGTGGACTCGGCATGTCCGCCGAGCGTGGGCTGGGCGTTCTCCCAGGTCGACCCGCCGGTGGTCGAGTAGCGACAGTGCCCGACGGCCAGGTGACCGCGCAGCGAGGCCAGCGACCGCTCGTCGAAGACCTGGGAGACCAGGCCCATGTCCTTGTAGACGAGGATCGAGCGACCATCGGAAGTCGCGATGCCGGCCGACTCCTGCCCGCGGTGCTGCAGGGCGTAGAGGCCGTAGTAGGTCAGCTTCGCGACATCCTCGCCGGGAGCCCAGACACCGAAGACCCCGCAGGCGTCCTGCGGGCCCTTCTCGCCGGGAAGCAGATCATGCGAGAGCTGTCCGTCGCCGCGTGCCACGTGCCCCAGTCTCCCACAGTCCCCGGCGGCGCCGTCCGCCCGTCCGGGCGCGCCGCGTGGCGATCAGCTGCGTCGGTCGAGCAGCACGGCCACCACGGCCGCCAGCAGCGCGAACAGGGCCGCGCCGGTCACGCCGAGGAAGAGCACGCCGCTGGTCACGCTGTAGTCGTGCCCGTACGTCGTCGAGTCGTCGCTGAAGTAGGCGACCGCCGAGCCGGCGACGAAGCCGACGATGGCTCCGGTCGCGATGAAGGCGACGAAATTCGGGTATCGGCGGGTGGGAGGCACGTGCTCACGCTACCCGCGTCACCAGCCCGTAATCGGGTCGGGCACCCCATCCGGCTGGGGTGCGAGTACGAATAGCAACTATGGAACACCACTCACCGATACCGGGCGCCCGACGCCAGCGAGCCATGTATGCCGTCAGTGGCGTGCTCGCGGCTGCGGCCGGTATGGCGGTGGGTCACCTCGTCGCAGCATTCGTGAATCCTGCTGCCTCGCCCGTGCTTGCCGTGGGTTCAACTGTCATCGACGCGACGCCCACGCCGGTCAAGGAGTGGGCGGTGCAGAACTTCGGCACCGCCGACAAGCCGATCCTGCTGGGCAGCGTCACCCTCGTGGTCGTCATCGCCGCTGCGGCGATCGGGCTGGTGTCGAAGTCCAAGCCGAGCCTGGCCACCATCCTCGTCGTCGGCCTGGCCTCGCTGGCCGGCCTGGCCGCGTGGTTCCGTCCGGCCTCCGCACCATTTGACATCGTGCCCGCGTTCGTGACGGCGATCGTCGGCGTCATCACCATCACCGGCCTGCGGGCCCTCATCCCGAACCTGCCCACCCCCGGTGCGCTGACCGGCTCGTCCGGCTCGTCCGGCTTGCCCGCGGCAAGCAGGGGAGACACGACGCCCGAGTCGCCGCTGGACCACACGGCATACGCGAAGGGGTCGGCCGGGACGCCCGCCCGCCGCAGCTTCCTGCTGGGAGCCGCCGGGGTCACGGTCGGAGCCGCAGCGCTGGGTGCCCTGGGCCAGAAGCTCGCCGTGCCGGCCACCAACCCGTCATCGATCGCGCTGCCCACGCCGCAGAACCCGCTCACGGCGCTCCCCACCGGGCTCGAGGGCAAGGTCAAGGGCATCAGCCAGTTCCGCACGCCGACCAAGGACTTCTACCGGGTCGACACGGCCCTGGTGATCCCGCGCATCGACGTCGACAACTGGAAGCTCGAGATCGACGGCAAGGTCGACAACAAGCTCACGATCACGTTCGACGAGCTGCTCAAGATGCCCATGATCGAGAAGGACATCACCCTCAACTGCGTCAGCAACGAGGTCGGCGGCCCCTACATCTCGTCCACCCGCTGGCTCGGCGTGCGGGTGCGCGACCTGCTGGAGCGCGCGGGCGTCCAGGACGGCGTCGACCAGATCCTCAGCGAGTCCACCGACGGCATGACGATCTCGACCCCGATCGAGGCGCTGACCGACGACCGCGACGCGATCATCGCCGTGGCGATGGACGGCGAGCCCCTGCCTGCGCGGCACGGGTTCCCAGCGCGCATGGTCACGCCGGGTCTCTACGGCTTCGTGGGCGCCACCAAGTGGCTGACCAAGCTGACCGCGACGACGTATGCCGCGGACCAGGCTTACTGGACCAAGCGCGACTGGTTGATCGACGGCACCGTGAAGACCCAGGCACGGATCGACACGCCTGCCGGTCTCGCGACCCAGCCCGCCGGCAAGATCGCGGTCGGGGGCGTGGCCTGGGCCCAGCGTCGGGGCATCACCGAGGTCGAGGTGCGAGTCGACGGCGGTCCCTGGGAGAAGGCAACCCTCGGACCCGACGGCGGCACCGACTACTGGCGCCAGTGGTTCTGGGTGTGGGACGCCAAGCCCGGCCGGCACGACCTGACGGTCCGCGCCAAGGACGGCACCGGTGAGTTCCAGACCGAGAAGCGGGCCGACCCGTTCCCCGGTGGCGCCTCCGGCTGGCACTCGATCGTGGTCCTCATCTCCTGACCCTGGACCTCCCGACCCCTGCGGGCGGGGCTTGCACGCGCAGCCCCGCCCGCAGGCCCCACTCTCCCGGTGCCGCCCGTCTGGTCGTGCGGCGCCGGGCTTTGTCGTGCCCGGCCAGACCGGGGCTCAGGGCGGGTCGGCGACCCGGGCCAACCAGACGAATTCCCAAGTGGCAGAAAAACTTTCGAAACGCCCAATCCACCCATGGGGTAGGTCCGAATACCGGGTGTCAGACAGTCCACACCAAGGAGCCACCATCATGCGACTCGCACGCCGCAGCACCATTGCTGCCCTCAGCCTTGCCCTTCCGCTCAGCCTGGCCGCCTGTGGGAACTCCGGTTCCGACACGGCAGCCTCGTCCACCTCGTCTTCCCCGATGTCGTCCAGCTCCTCGTCGAGCACCACCGAGGACATGGCTGCGAAGCCGTTCGGCGCCGGCTGCTCCGCGGTCCCCGCGGACGGCAAGGGTTCCTTCTCCGGCATGGCCACCGACCCGGTCGCCACCGCCGCCAGCAACAACCCCGTCCTGTCGACCCTGGTCACCGCGGTGACCGAGGCCGGTCTCGGCGAGACGCTCAACTCGGCCAAGGACATCACCGTCTTCGCCCCGAGCAACGACGCCTTCGCCGCCGTGCCGAAGGCCACCATGGACGCCGCGATGAAGGACCCCAAGGGTCTGCTCACCAAGGTGCTCACGAACCACGTGGTCCCCGGCAAGCTCACCCCGGAGATGCTCGCCGGCGAGCACAAGACCCTCGGCGGCGGCACCATCAAGGTGACCGGCTCGGGTGAGTCGTTCAAGGTCGGCGAGGCCAACGTGATCTGTGGCAACGTGCAGACCGCGAACGCCACGGTCTACATCATCGACGGCGTTCTCCTCCCCGGCTGAGACTGATCAGCGATGATGGTGCCCATGGCAGCAACCCCCTCAGGTCCTCAACCCTCTTGGGGAGGCGCTGCCGTGGGCACCGACCTGGCCGGCCTCCTCCGAGCCAGCGCCCTGGGTGACGAGAACGCCTTCGCCCAGCTGTACGACGCGGTGTCCGCCCGGATCTACGGGTTGGTGCTCCGAGTCGTGCGGGATCCGGCGCAGTCGCAGGAGGTCGCCCAGGAGGCTTTGCTGGACATCTGGCGCACCAGCGCCCGGTTCGACCCCGCGCGGGGCAGCGCGGTGAGCTGGATGCTCACCATCGCGCACCGCAAGGCGGTCGACCGGGTGCGGTCCGCGCAGGCGTCCACGGACCGTGAGGACACCTACGGCTCACGCAACCAGGAGCGCACCTACGACGAGACGGCCGAGACGGTCGAACGTCGCCTGGACGCCCAACGAGTACGCAACGCGCTGGACTCGCTCACCGAGACCCAGCGCAAGGCGGTCGAACTCGCCTACCTCGGTGGCTACACACACACCGAGGTGGCCTCCCTCCTGGGGGTGCCACTCGGCACTGCCAAGACCCGAATACGCGACGGACTTATCCGCCTGAGAGACAGCATGGGGGTGCAATCATGAGTGCCGACATCCACGGACTGGTCGGCGCCTATGCAGTCGACGCCATCGACGAGCAGGAGCGCAGCGACTTCGAGCTGCACCTCGCCGAGTGCCCCGAGTGCCAGGCGGAGGTGGCCTCCCTCCAGCAGGCCGCGACCCAGCTCTCCCTCATGACCGAGACCGTACCTCCTGCCTCGATGCGCAGCGCGGTCCTGGCCGGCATCAAGACGGTGCGGCCGCTCCCCCCTCTCGAGGCGCAGTCCACTGGCCCAGTCGCCTCTGGGCCCGTTGGCGGACCGTCGTCCACGGCTGATGCGCCGACGCCGACTGACACCACCGTCGTCCAGCTCCGCCCCCGACGTCGGGTGACCGCCTGGCTGGCCACTGCAGCGGCTGCCGCGATCCTGCTCGTCGGCGGCATCGCCTGGAGCCCGTGGGACAACGGCACCGGTGGCACCGTCACCGAGCAGGTGCTCGCGGCCAGTGACGCCCAGCGCTACGAGAAGGTCATCGGTGGCGCCAAGGCGACCATCGTGCGCAGCGCATCCCTCGGCAAGGCGGTCATCATCGCCGACCACATGCCGGCCGCGCCCGACGGCAAGGATTTCCAGCTCTGGCTCGACCAGCCCAACCGGGGCATGGTCAGCGCCGGGTTGATGCCCCACGGGACAGCCGACACGGTGACGATCCTGCTCGACGGAGACGCTGCGACGGCGACCGGCGCGGGGATCACGGTGGAGCCGGCTGGTGGCTCTCGCGCACCGACGACCGCACCGGTGGCGCTGTTCAGCTTCACGTAGCAGGAGCCTTACCTGACCGATCCGACTTCTGGCCACCCGTGCCGCACCGAAGGGCCTCCTGGGCACTCTCGTGCGAGATGGGTGGCCAGGAGTCGTGGTGGGGAGGAGCACGTCGGCTGACCTCGGTCACCTGAGGGACGGCAGGAGCCCAGCGACCTCCTCCAGCACGGCCTCGCTGCCGGCGTAGACCCCTTCGGGTCGGGGCCAGTGCGTCACGACGTCGCTGAACCCCAGCTCACCCGCCCGCCCCACCAGCTCCGTGAACAGCCCCGCGCTCTCGAGCGAGAACCGCGGCGCCCCGTCGAGCGAGAGGTAGCGGTCCAGCGGGGCCGGTCGTCCCGCGTCCGCCTCCGTGGCGTCGAGCCTGGCCGACAGCTCCGCGATCCCGCTCCACCACTCGTCCAGGGTGTCGCCCCCCTTGCCGTAGGTCACCCAGCCCTGGCCGTGCCTGGCCGCCAGCCGCAGCGACCGCGGCCCGTTGGCGGCGATGACGAACGGCACCCGGGGATGCTGCACCGATCCGGGGAGGGTGCGGGCGTCGACCGTGCGGTAGTGCGCCCCGGTGTGGTCGACGTGGTCCGCGCGGAACAGCCGGTCGAGCACCTCGACGAACTCGTGGAACCGGTCGACCCGCTCCTTGACGGTCTGCTCCTCGCCCAGGATCCCTGCGTCGAGGTCACCGCCTGTCCCGAGACCACACAGCAGGCGACCGCCCGAGATGTCGTCCAGCGCAAGGAGATCCCGCAGGAAGACGTATGGGTGGCGGTAGTTGGGCGAGCTGACGAAGGTGCCGAGCTTCATCGTCGTGGTGACCGTTGCCGCTGCGGGCAGGGTGGGGAGTGCCCCGAACCACGGCGAGTCCGGCAGCCCGGCCCACACGAGGTGGTCGTAGGTCCAAGCATGGTCGAAGCCGTACTCCTCCGCCCGCCGCCACAGCGGGGCGGCCTCGGTCCAGCGGTGTTCGGGGAGGATGGTGATGCCAAAGCGCATGCGGCGAGCGTATGCCGCGTGGTCACCACGCGGCATACCGCGCCTCTTGGCTGCGGCTAGCGCAGCGGAAGGCGGTAGACGACGTCGATGTCGTGCGCCGAGATCCACACCGCCGCGTCGTCCGCGGCCACGCTCCCGCTCCCGCCGGCCGGTCCGTACCTCGCGACGACCGTGTCGGTCGCCGGGTCGATCTTGGCCACCAGGGCGTCACTGACTCGTGCCCACACGAAACCACCACCCACCGCGAGGTCGCCGCCCTGAACGGGGCCGCTGTCGACCGTGATGGTCGCCGTCACGTCGTTGGTGGCCGGGTCGACGCGGGAGACCGTGCCGTCGCCGTTGTTCTGCACCCAGACCGCGCCCTCACCCGCCGCGAAGAAGCGAGCGCCCGCGCCGACCTTCACCGTGGCCACCGTCTTCTGGGTGCGGGGGTCGAGGCGCAGGAGCACTCCGAGGACGGGGTCGGTCAGCCACAGGCCGCCCAGACCGGCGCGCGCCGCGACCACGGTTTCCGGGACGTGGGTCCGCGACACGACCCGGTTCGTCTTGGGGTCGATGCGCCACAGCTGGCGGTCGGGTGCGTTGCCGACCACCCAGACCGCCCCCTCGCCACTGGCCACCGAACCCTCCTCCGCGATCACGAAGCCGGGCAACGGGATCCGCGCGACGACCTGGCCACTGGCGGGGTTGATCCGGAGCAGCCTCGACGGTGACGTGCAGATGCCCACCCACAGCGCCTCCGGACCGCCGTCCATGGCCGTGCAGGTCCCGCCGGCGACCTTGACACCCGTCCGCTCCTTGCCCGTCGCACCGTCGAGCTGTTGGACGACGCCTGAGCCCAAGGCGGTCCACGCGTGATCCCCGATCACCTGCACCCAGTCGGCGTCGTAGACGGGGAGAGCCGTTCCTCCGGACCTGAGGAGGTCCGTGACCGGCGGCCATCCCGGGGTCACCGGTGGCGTGGCGCTCGTCGAACCTGTCCTGACCAGGCTCGCCGGCGTGACACCCTCGGCTGCGCAGCCAGCGCCGGTCAGGCACGTTGCCACCACCACTGCCACCCACACTGCCTCTCGCGGACGCGTACGCAACCGCATGGTGACCTCCTGCGGCGCCAAACGCCGACCACTCCACTGTGGCGGACCACGGCCTGGAAAGCGTCCGTGAATCCGCGTAGGGGCGCTGGGTCGCACGGTCCGGCCGCGGTGGCCGCCGCGGCGACCGCGGCATACCCCTCCTGGCCGCGTGGGAGGCTGGGAGGCATGAAGGCCACCATCCTCCACGCCCCCCACGACATCCGGGTCGAGGACGTCCCGGACCCGACCATCGTCAAACCGACCGACGCCCTGGTGCGGGTGACGGCCGCCTGCGTCTGCGGCAGCGACCTGTGGCCCTACCGCGGCATCAACGACGTGACCGAGCCGACGCGGATCGGGCACGAGTTCGTGGGGATCGTCGAGGAGGTCGGCGCCGAGGTGCGCGGCCTCCGCCCGGGCGACTTCGTCGTGGCGCCCTTCATGTACTCCGACAACACGTGTCCGCACTGCCGTGTGGGGATCCAGTCGCGGTGCCAGGTAGGTGGGTTCTGGGGCGGCAACGACCGGGACGGCGCGATGGTGGACGGCGGACAGGGCGAGTACGTGCGCGTCCCGCTGGCCGACGGCACGCTCGTCGCGACCCGGGAGGTGCCGGACGACAGCCTCGTGCCGAGCCTGCTGAGCCTCTCTGACGTGATGGGCACCGGCTGGCACGCCGCGGTCGCCGCCGGCGTCCAGGACGGTGACACGGTCGTGGTCGTCGGCGACGGGGCCGTCGGGCTCAGCGGCGTCCTGGCGGCCGCGCGCATGGGGGCCGAGCGCATCATCGCGATGTCGCGGCACGAGTCACGCCAGCGGATCGCCCGCGAGTTCGGGGCCACCGACATCGTCGAAGTCCGCGGTGACGACGCCGTCAGCGCGGTGAAGGAGCTCACCGAGGGTGTGGGCGCGGACGCCGTGCTCGAGTGCGTCGGCACCAACGAGTCCATGGCGACCGCCATCGCGGCCGCCCGTCCGGGCGCGACGGTGGGCTACGTCGGTGTGCCGCACGGGATCGAGTACCCGGTGCGGGACATGTTCGTGCGCAACGTCGGCATCGCCGGCGGCATCGCTCCGGCTCGCCAGTACCTGCCGCAGCTGCGGGACGACGTGCTCTCCGGGGCGATCAACCCGGGGCTCGTGTTCGACCTCGAGGTGCCGCTGCCCGAGGTGGCCGAGGGCTACGCGGCGATGGACGAGCGCCGGGCGATCAAGTCCCTCGTCCGTCCCTGACGGCGCAAGAGGGACACGGTGCAGGACTTCCGGATCGACGTCGACGAGCACGGCGGCAGCACCGTCCTCGTCGACGGCTATCCGCAGTCGTACGTGAGCCTCGACGACCCCGAGCTGCTCGTCTTCGGCTACGTCCAGCACCTCGGCGCCGTCCTCGACTCGCTCCCCGACGGGCCGATCGCGGTGACCCACGTCGGTGGTGCCGCGATGACGCTGCCGCGCTACGTGCAGGCCGTCCGCCCGGGCTCGCCGCAGATCGTCCTCGAGCCCGACGCCCCGCTCACCGAGCAGGTGCGGCGGGAGCTGCCGCTCCCTCGCGGTCACCGGATCCGCGTGCGTCCGCAACCGGGGCGTGCGGGCGTCGCGGCCCTCAAGGACGCGAGCGCTGACGCCATCGTGGTCGACGCGTATGCCGAGAGCCAGGTGCCGGCCGACCTCACCAGCTCCGAGTGGTTTGCCGAGGTGGCACGCGTGCTGCGGCCGGGCGGGGTGCTCGCGATGAACGCGGCCGACGAGCCCGACCACCGGCACGCGGCTCGGGTGCTGGCTGGTCTGGCCCAGCACCTGCCCCACACCGCTGCCATCGCGCAGGTCGACATCTGGAAACGACGACGGTTCGGCAACCTCGTGCTGGTCGGATCGGCCCAGCCGCTCCTGATGGGTTCGATCATCCGCAGCGTGGCGCGAGGTGCCTTCCCCAGCACGGTGCTGGAGGGGGGCGCCCTGGTGCGGGCACTGGGCTCCGGTCGCCCGTTCACCGACGCCGACGCGGTGCCGAGTCCCCGGCCACCGACCGCGCCGGGCGAGTGGCGGGTCCGCTGAGCGATATCGGGTGCCCAGCGCTGGGTGGCTGACACCTGATGGGACGACGCGTGCGCATCCCGCCCCGAGCGCCGATGATGGGCCGATGCCTTCGTTGACGCTGCCCTCGCCCCGCACTCCGGACCCGCGCGAGGCTCCGGCCCTTCGCTGGGGGATCCTTGCGCCCGGCGGCATCGCCCACTCCTTCGCCACGGCGCTGCGCACGGCCTCCGGCCAGCAGCTCCAGGCCGTGGCCTCCCGCAGTCTGGACCGGGCCAAGGCCTTCGCCGACGAGTTCGGGGTCGCCAAGGCCTACGGGGCGTACGACGAGCTGGTCGCCGACCCCGACGTGGATGTGGTCTACGTCGCGTCCCCCCACTCCGAGCACCGTGCCCAGGCGATGCTCGCGACTGCTGCCGGCAAGCCCGTGCTCGTGGAGAAGGCGTTCGCCCACAACGCTACCCAAGCGCGCGAGATCATCGAGTCCGCTTCTGCTGCAGGCGTTTTCGCGATGGAGGCGATGTGGACCCGGTTCCTGCCACACATCGACGTCGTGCGCCGCTGTCTCGAGGACGGCCTGCTGGGCGAGGTCCACACGGTGCACGCCGACCACGGCCAGCACCTCTACCCCGACGGACCGGCCCGGCTGTCGGAGCCCTCGTTGGCCGGCGGCGCGATGCTCGACCTGGGGATCTACCCGGTGTCGTTCGCCCACTTCGTCCTGGGCGACTTCGTCGACGTGACCGCCAGCGGCCGACGCACCGACCAGGGCGTGGACTCGCAGGCCTCGATCGGGGTGACCAGCAGCCGTGGGGCCATGGGCGTGCTCGGGACGACGATGCTGACCGCCACCCCGACCGTTGCGGTGGTCGCCGGGACCGAGGCCCGGCTCGAGATCGACGGGCCCTTCTACGGCCCGAGCGCAGTGGTGCGACTCGTCGCCCCCGACGGCACCGAGCTCGACCGGTTCACCAACGCCGACACCCGGCACGGGCTGCACTTCGAGGCGTGTGAGGTCGCCCGGCAGGTCACCGCCGGCGCGAGCGAGTCGCCGTTGATGCCCCTGGCGGAGACGCTCGTCATCATGGATGCGCTCGACGACGTGCGAGCCCAGATCGGCGTCCGCTTCCCCGGGGAGTGACCACCTGCCCCTGACCTCGTCTGACCTGTTGCCAACTCGTGGGCACCGGCCACCACATCCGGGTTCGGTGACGATCTGCCCGCAGCAAGTCGGGGCAAGCGAGCCGGCTCAGTTGAGTCGTTCGCGGTCGCGGGCGTGCCGCAGGTACTTGCTGAGGAACCAGGCGACCTCACCGGCACTCGTCACCAGGACGGTCAGGATGAACCAGAAGAAGAGTCCTTCGTCGCGGTCGGTGTGCAGGAACAGCACCAGCCCAATGAGTCCGACCAGCGCGCTCGCTCCCAGCTGGACGAGGATCTGCTGCCCTTGTCTCGCTGAACTCTCCGTCGTCATGCCTGAGGTTCTCATAGAGCCTCGGCAGGAAACGGACTCCGCCACACCTAGGCTGCGGGGATGAGTCGACTCCTGATGACTGCCGGCGCAGTGCTCGCCGTGCTCGGCATCCTCTTGATCCTCCTGCCAGGTCCCGGCTTCCTGGTGCTCGGCCTGGGCGCCGTCCTCCTGGTGGCGGGCCTGGCCGTCCGCGGCTCGCGTGGTCAGACCAGCTAGAAGGTGTCGCCCCGGCGCCAGGCCATCTCCTGCAGCTCGAACGAGTTGCCGTCGGGGTCGGCGAACTCCGCCCCCTTGACCCCGCCGCCGAAGTCGTGGACCTCGCTCACCTCGACCCCACGGCTGACGAGCTCGGCCCGCGCCGCCTCGATGTCCTCCACCACGAGGTGCAGCCCGCGGATGCTGCCCGGCTCACCCTGGTAGACCTCGAGCCCCGTCCCGAAGCCGACCGAGCAGCCCGAGCCCTCGGCCGTCAGCTGGACGACGCGGATCCCCTCGGCGGGCTGCACGTCGACGTCCTTCGTGAAACCGAGCGTGCCCTCGTAGAACGCGATGGACCGCTCGACGTCGGCGACGGGCAGCGGGACCAGTTCCAGCTTCATCTGCATGCGGATCGAACTCCTTGGGGTTGGTGGTCAGGCGAGGGGGAGGTATGCCGTGAGGTCAGCCCGATGGCCGCTCACCCGGAGGGTGCCGGACTCCCAGGCGCCGTCCCAGGTCAGCGTCCCCGTAGCGACTGCGAGCCAGGTCTGGGCGTCGGTCTCCACGACGTTGGGGGGCGTGCCCCGCGTGTGGGTGGTGCCGGTGATGCACTGGACCGCCCCGAAGGGCGGGACGCGCACCTCGACGCTGCGCCCCGGCGCGACGACGGAGAGCTCCTCCAGCGTGTAGCGCACGGCGGTGGCCAGGTCCACGCGAGCTGTGGCCTCCCCCAGCGAGCGCCAGACCGACACCGCGGCACGCCCGTCGGAGACGGGAACTCGGCGGCGCGGCGGCATACCGGCATCGTCGCACGACCCACCCACACTCGTTGACGCTCGGCACTTTGAGCCGTTCGACGGACGAGAATGGGTACTTCTACCCATGGCGGCTGTCAGAGCCCCGACGTACTGTTCAAGGCGGGGACACACAGGGGACGAACGGCCCGGACGCGCGGGGGATGCGCGACCGGGCCGCTCGCGTGTCCGGGCTCAGCCGCCGAAGACGTCCCGCATGGTCGCGGTGTGCGCAGTCCGCAGCTCGTCGAGCGAGACCGTGAACTGGCCCTGGATGTCGAGACCGTCGGTCTCGTCGTCCACCACCCCGATCCGGGCGTGCACCTGACCACGGGCGGTGCACATGTCGGTGAAGCGCACCTCCTCGGAGCGCGGCACCGACACGACGACCCGCGCGGTGGACTCGCTGAAGAGCGCGGTGAACGCGTCGATGCCGTCACGCTCGCACACCGCATCGAGCCAGATCCGGGCCCCGGTGCCGTAGCGCATGGTCGCCTCGGCCAGCGTGATCGCCAGACCACCGTCGGAGAGGTCGTGGGCAGCGTCGACGAGGCCGTCGCGACTCGCGTTGACCAAGATCTCGCCCAGCAGCTGCTCGGCCGCCAGGTCGACCTTGGGCGGCAGGCCTCCGAGGTGCCCGTGCACGACGTGCGCCCACTCGCCGCCGGCCAGCTCGTCGCCAGTGGTGCCGAGCAGGTAGATGACCTGGCCGGGGGTCTTCCAGCCCGAGGGCGTGCGCCGGGCGACGTCGTCCATGACCCCCAGCACGCCGATGACCGGCGTCGGGTGGATCGCGACGTCACCGGTCTGGTTGTAGAAGCTGACGTTGCCGCCGGTGACCGGGATGCCGAGCGTCTTGCAGCCCTCGGCGATGCCCTTGACGGCCTCGCGGAACTGCCACATCACGCCCGGGTCCTCCGGCGAGCCGAAGTTGAGGCAGTCGGTCACGGCCAGCGGGGTCGCCCCGGCCGTCGCGACGTTGCGGTAGGACTCGGCCAGCGCGAGCTGCGCCCCGGCATACGGGTCGAGCTTGGCGAACCGCCCGTTGCAGTCGGTCGACACCGCGACGCCACGACCGGTCTCCTCGTCGACGCGCACCACACCCGCGTCGTCGGGCATCGCGAGCGCGGTGTTGCCGAGCACGTAGCGGTCGTACTGGTCGGTGACCCACGACTTGTCGCAGAGGTTCGGCGAGGCGAGCAGCGTCAGCAGGTCGGACTTGAGCCCGAGGCCGTCCACGGGACGTCCCAACGTGTCAGTGCCGTTGTCCTGCAACGCATCGAGGTATGCCGGGCGCTCCAGCGGGCGGTGGTAGGTCGGGCCCTCGTGGGCGACCGACCGCGGCGGCACGTCGACGATGACCTCGCCGTGCCAGGTGATGACCAGGTGCTCGCCGTCGGTGACCTCGCCGAGCACGGTGGCCTCGACGTCCCAGCGGTCGGTGATCGCCATGAACTCGTCGAGGTGCTCAGGGGCCACGACGGCCATCATGCGTTCCTGGCTCTCCGACATGAGGATCTCCTCAGGTCGCAGCGAGGCGTCGCGCAGCGGGACGCGGTCGAGCTCGATCTGCATGCCACCGTCGCCGTTGGACGCCAGCTCGCTGGTGGCGCAGGACAGGCCCGCGCCGCCGAGGTCCTGGATCCCGTCGACCACGTGCGCGGCATACAGGTCGAGGCAGCACTCGATGAGCACCTTCTCCGCGAACGGGTCGCCGACCTGCACCGCGGGGCGCTTGGTCGGGCCACCCTCGTCGAACGTCTCGGAGGCGAGCACCGAGACGCCGCCGATGCCGTCGCCGCCGGTCCTGGCGCCGAAGAGGATCACCTTGTTGCCGACCCCGGAGGCCTTGGCGAGGTGGATGTCCTCGATCCGCATGGCGCCGACGCAGAGCGCGTTGACGAGCGGGTTGCCCTGGTAGCAGTCGTCGAAGACCACCTCGCCACCGATGTTCGGCAGGCCGATGCAGTTGCCGTAGCCACCGACACCCGCGACCACCCCGGGGAGCACCCGCTGGGTGTCGGGGTGGTTGAGGTTGCCGAACCGCAGCGGGTCCATGATCGCGATCGGGCGCGCGCCCATCGACATGATGTCGCGGATGATGCCGCCGACCCCGGTCGCGGCGCCCTGGTAGGGCTCGACGTAGGACGGGTGGTTGTGCGACTCGACCTTGAAGGTGACCGCCCAGCCGTCGCCGATGTCGACGACGCCGGCGTTCTCACCGATGCCGACGAGGAGCTTCTCGCGCATCTCGTCGGTGGTGTTCTCGCCCCAGAGGGAGAAGTGCACCTTGGACGACTTGTAGGAGCAGTGCTCCGACCACATCACCGAGTACATCGCCAGCTCGGCGCTGGTCGGGCGACGACCGACGATCTCGCGGATCGTGGCGTACTCGTCGGCCTTGAGGCCGAGCTCGACCCACGGCTGGTCGGCGTCCGGGGTCTGCGCCGCGTGGGCGACCGTGTCGAGGACGGGCTTGTCGACCTGGGCGGTCGTGGGGTGCGCGGTCATGCGGTGGCCAGTGCCTTCAGGACGGAGGTGAAGAACGGGAGCCCGTCGGTCGAGGGGCCGTAGCCCTCCTCGATGGCGTGCTCGGGGTGGGGCATCAGCCCCACGATGTTGCCGCGGTCGTTGGTGATCCCCGCGATGGCGCGGTACGAGCCGTTGGGGTTGTCACCGGCATACCGGAAGACCACACGGCCCTCGCCCTCGAGCTCGTCGAGCGTGCGCTCGTCGGCCACGAAGCCGCCCTCGCCGTTCTTGAGGACGATGGTGATCTCCTGCCCCGCCTCGAAGTCGGAGGTCCAGGCGGTGGAGGCGTTCTCGACGACCAGTCGCTGGTCGACGCAGTTGAACTTGCGGTGGTCGTTGCGGATCAGCGCGCCGGGGAGCAGGTGCGACTCGCAGAGCACCTGGAACCCGTTGCAGATCCCGATCACGGGCAGGCCACCCTGCGCCGCGGGGATGAGCGCGTCCATGACGGGGGCGAAGCGGGCGATGGCGCCGCAGCGGAGGTAGTCGCCGTAGGAGAAGCCGCCGGGCAGGATGACCGCGTCGACCCCCTTGAGGTCGGCGTCGCCGTGCCAGAGCATGACGGCCTCGGCACCGACGGCGCGCACGGCGCGGGCCGCATCACGGTCGTCGAGCGAGCCCGGGAACGTGACGACCCCGACCTTCACTGGTCCGGGTCCTCTGCAGAACGCACGGACACGACGTCCTCGATGACGGGGTTGGAGAGCAGCTTCTCGGCCGCCTCGGCCGCCGCTGCGAGGTGCTCGTCGGTCACCTCACCGTCGACCGTGAGGACGAAGCGCTTGCCCTGCCTCACGTCGGTGAACTGCTCGAAGCCGAGCCGGGGAAGTGCCCCGTTCACGGCCTGCCCCTGGGGGTCGAGGATCTCTGGCTTCAACATGACGTCGATGACGACGTGGCCCATTCGGGTGTCTCCTGGGTTGCAGCGGGGTGGTGCGGGAAGGAAGCACGCGCAGTCTATCCGCGCCCGCGCGCTGGTATGCCGCACGGTCACCTCCCGGGACGCGACCCCTGGTGCGCGACCTCTGTTGCGCGACCCCTGGTGCGCGACCCCTGTTGCGCGACCGGTCGGAGCGCGACACTGGGGGCATGTCGATGACCACGTGGTCGACGCGGATGGGTGTGTGGTCGTACCGCCTCCTGAAGGGTCGCGCCATGGGCGGCACGAAGGAGGCCCCCGTGGTGATGCTGACCACGCCGGGGCGCCGCACCGGTCTGCCGCACTCGACCTGTGTCCGCGCCCTGCGTCGCCCCGACGGCTACCTGGTCTGGGGCACCGCTTCCGGTGCGCCCCGCGACCCCGACTGGTTCCGCAACCTCCGGGCAGCTGGCGCGACTGATCTGCAGGTCCGGTCCGAACACCTGCCCGCGTCGGCTCGTGAGCTGCACGGCAGCGAGCGGGACGAGGTGTGGAACGGCGCCATCCTCGGCGCCCTACCCGCGGTGGCGAAGTACGAACGAAAAGCCCATCGGACCATCCCCGTGGCGCTGCTGACTCCCGTCGGTCAGGACGAGAAGGTGCGGCCGGTGAGCCGCTCGTAGGCCTCGACGTACTTGGCGCGGGTGCGCTCGAGCACGTCGTCGGGCAGCGGCGGCGGGGCCTGGCCGGAGGCCTTGTCCCACCCGCTCGCGGGCGAGATCAACCACTCGCGCACGAACTCCTTGTCGAACGACGGCTGGGTGTGGCCGGGCTCCCACTGGTCGGCGGGCCAGAACCTCGAGGAGTCGGGGGTGAGGACCTCGTCGGCCAGCACCAGCTCGTCGCCGTCGACCCCGAACTCCACCTTGGTGTCGGCGATGAGGATGCCTCGCTCAGCCGCGATCTCGTTGCCCCGGGCGAGGATCCGGGTGGTCAGGTCGCTGGCGCGCTGGGCGGTGCGCGCGCCCACTGCAGCCACGACATCGGCATACGGCATCGGCTGGTCGTGCTCGCCCACGGGCGCCTTCGTCGACGGCGTGAAGATCGGCTCGGGGAGGCGTGAGCCGTCGACGAGGCCGTCGGGCAGCCGCACCCCGCTGACGTGGCCGTCAGCCTGGTACTCCCGGAGACCGCCGCCGGTCAGGTAGGCGCGGGCCACGCACTCGACGGGCAGCATCTCGAGTCGTCGCACCAGCACCCCACGCCCGGCCACCTCGGAAGGCACGTCGGTCGAGATGACGTGGTTGGGGACCAGGTCCTGGAGCTGCTCGAACCACCAGAGGGACAGCTGGGTCAGGACCGCGCCCTTGTCGGGGATCGGCGTCTCGAGGATGAAGTCGAAGGCCGAGAGCCGGTCGCTCGCGACCAGCAGCAGCTGGTCGTCGCGGGGGGCACCGGAGCCGTCGAGGGGGGCGTAGAGGTCGCGGACCTTGCCCGAGTAGACGTGGGCGTAGCCGGGCAGGTCGACGGGGGCAGCGGCCGCGTCGGGCTGGGAGGACGTCATGGCCGACATCTTCCCAGCCGCTGCCCCGACTTGGTGCTGCCAGGTCGTCACGCGGACCGCGTTTCCGGCTTGCGTGACGATCACCGCGCAACACGTGCGCGCTCCACGGCTTGACTTGAAGTCGACTTCACCTTCCACACTCGTGCCCATGCCGACCGCCACCCCCGCCGCAACCGACACGGACGCTCCCGCACGGCCCGCCTCCCTGCTGGACCGGGCTCACCTGCCCTTCGCCGTGGGGGCCGTGGCGTTGGTGACCCTGGGCGCCTTCGAGAACCGCGCCACCATGACCGTGCTGCCCACCGTCGCGCGCGACCTCGACGGCTTGTGGCTGTTCGGAGCCGCCAGCGCGGCGCCCCTGGTGTCGTTCGTCGTCGCCACCGTGGTGGCCGGGGCCTGGGCAGACCACCGTGGGCCGGTGCGGCCGCTCCAGGCCGGGATGCTCGTGTTCACGGCATCCCAGGTCGCGATGGCGTTCGCGCCGGGGATGTCCGTCTTTGCGGTGGGCCGGTTCGGCTCGGGGATCGCGGAGGCGCTGATGGATGTCTCGCTCACCGTCCTGCTCGCCCGCAGCCTGCCGGAGGAGCTGCGAGCCAAGGTGTTCGCGGCGTTCGCGGCGGCGTGGGTGCTGCCCTCGTTGGTCGGCCCACCGGTCGCGGGACTACTCGCCGAGGTGCTGTCGTGGCGGTCGGTCTTCGCCATCGGAGTCGCCCTGCTGCCGTTCGCATGGTTCCTGCTGCGCCCCGCCATGCGCGCGGAGGTCGCCGTCACCCTGAGCGGTGTCAGCGAGCGCTCCATCGCTGAGACCCAGACCTCGTGGACGCCGCGCGAGCACCGCGCCGTCCGCGCCGCTGCCCTGGCGGCGGCAGGCCTCGCGGCCCTGACCGCGGGAGGTTCCCTGCTGGGCCGCTCAGGCCCCGTCGAGGTGCTCGGCGTCGCGCTCGTCCTCGTCGGCACGGCTTGCACCGTGCCCGCAGTGCGCACGGTCCTGCCGGCCGGGACGCTGCGGTTCGCCCGCGGCATACCGGCGCTGGTGGCCCTGCGCGGACTCGTCGCTGCGGCGTTCGGCACCGCCGGCAGCCTGCTCCCCCTCATGCTGACCACGATCCACGGCCTCGGCCCCGCCGCCGCGGGCGCCAGCCTCACCGTGACCGGCCTGTCGTGGGCGACCGGCTCGCAGCTGCACGGCCTCGACGTCGTGCAACGACGGGTGCCGGCCGTGCGCCGCCTGGTCGTGGGGTTCGCCCTCATCACCCTCGGCGTGCTGGGGCCTGCGCTCACCAGCCTCGACGCCCTGCCCGTCGTCGCCGGCTTGGCGCTGTGGGGGGTGGCCGGGCTCGGGATGGGGATCGTCTCACCCACCCTCTCGACCCAGCTGCTGCTGTTCGCCCCGGTGAGCGACCAGGGTCGGATCACCGCCGCCTCGAGCCTGACCGCGTCGGTCGCCCAGGCGATCGGGCTGGCCGGCGCCGGGGCGCTGATCGCGTGGCAGGCCCCGGACCTGCCGGGGTGGCTGTTCGCCGCAACGATGACCGCCTGCGCTGCCGTGGGCGCCGTGGGACTCGCTGCAGCGCGGCGCGCGGGCTGACGCCCCTGCACCTCTCACCAGGGGCGCGCAGGTCGCTCAGCCGATGTGCAGCTCCTCGCGCTCGGCCGCGAGCGCGATGTCGGTGCGGTGGTGCGAACCCTCGAGCTCGATGTGGTCGATCGCCTCGTAGACCCGTTCCCTCGCCTGGGTGAGGCTCTCGCCGAGGGCCACGACCGACAGGACGCGACCCCCTGCCGAGACGAGCGTGCCGTCGTCGGCGCGCGCAGTGCCCGCGTGGAGCACGTAGGTCGTCGGCACCTCGGAGGCCTCCTCGATACCGGTGACGGGGTCACCGGTGCGCGGGGTACCGGGGTAGTTGTGCGAGGCCACCACCACCGTCACGGCGTGCTGGTCGGACCAGTGGAGCGCACCCACGCCATCGAGCTCGCCCTTGGCCGCGGCCTTCAGCAGACCGCCGAGGGGGGTCTGCAGGCGGGCCAGCACGACCTGCGTCTCCGGGTCGCCGAAGCGGGCGTTGAACTCGATGACCCGCGGGCCGCGCGACGTGACGGCCACCCCGATGTAGAGCACCCCGGAGAACGGCGTCCCGCGTCGGGCCATCTCGTCGACGGTCGGCTGCGCGACCCGGCTGACGAGCTCGTCGACCAGCGACGCCGGGGCCCAGTCGAGGGGGCTGTAGGCGCCCATGCCCCCGGTGTTGGGGCCCTGGTCGTCGTCGCCGACCCGCTTGAAGTCCTGGGCCGGGGCGAGGGGGACGACCGTGCTGCCGTCACAGAGGCAGAACAGCGACACCTCGGGCCCGTCGAGGAACTCCTCGACGACGACCACTCCCCCCTCCTTGGCCAGGCACGCCTCGGCGTGCGCGAGCGCTTCGGCGCGGTCAGTGGTCACGACCACTCCCTTGCCCGCGGCCAGGCCGTCGTCCTTCACCACGTGGGGCGCACCCAACGCATCGAGCGCGTCAGCGACCTCGTCGAGGGTGGTGCAGACGCGCGCCATCGCCGTCGGCACATCGGCCGCCGCCATCACCTCCTTGGCGAAGGACTTGCTGCCCTCGAGCTGCGCGGCCTCGGCCGACGGGCCGAAGGCCAGGAGCCCGGCGTCGCGCACGACGTCGGCGACCCCCGCGACGAGTGGCGCCTCAGGGCCGATCACCACCAGGTCGACGGTATGCCGGCGGGCCAGCTCCACGATCGCCTCACCGTCGAGGACCCCACCGGGCAGTGCCTCGCAGAGGGCGATCGCGTCCATCCCCGGGTTTCCCGGGGCCACGATCACCGCGTCGACCTCCGGGTCGGCACCGAGGGCCTTGACGATGGCGTGCTCGCGGGCACCGGTACCGATCACGAGAACCTTCACGGGCCCAGCGTAGAGAGTCACGCGCGAGCAGACCGACCGGGACGCGGGCAAAGGGCGCCGGACCTGAGTGCGCGGCGTCCCGGGGAGGCAGGGGGGACATCTCCCGGGGACGCCGCGCAGCCGACGTGCGGTCGCCTGGCGGGGGAACCTGCAACCATGCACGTGGGTCGACGAGGTCGACTGGTTCAAGAGTGGACCATGTCTGGGCCAGAGGTAAAGCCCATTCGTGTCGGACTTGCGCCATTGACGGAATCTCGCCAGAGGGCAAGCATGTGGGCATGCCGGACGACAGTCGGACGGACGACGCCACCCATGCGGCGGTCGTGGGGGTCACCGACGCGGTCCTCACCAACGGGCTGAGCCCCGGCTTCACCGCCGGCCGCGGCTCCAAGGTCGCCACCGGGATCGGTGCAGGTCTCGACCTGGAGGTCGACGTCGACGAGGTCGAGGGCACCGTCACGCGGGTCTTCCTCGCGGTCCTGCAACACCAGGATCCGACGAGGTCCCTGCTCATCGCCCAGGGCATGAAGGCGCCCCTGGTCGACCACTCCCTCGAGGTCCTCGGCAGCCGGGGCCTGGTGCGGCTCCACCAGGGCGGCCGGATCGAGGTCATCCCCCCTGACATCTCCCTGCCCGCCCTGGCCCTGGACTACGAGCGACGGGCTCGCGAGACCCGATCGGCGGCCCACGAGCTCGCGCAGGTCTACTTCCAGGCGAGGTCGGCCTCCCTGGCACCCGACGTCGGGACGGTGCGGATCCTCAACTCCCTGGACGAGATCGCGGCAGTCACGGCGGAGGCGGTGGCAGCCGGCACCGAGCGGATCCGCACGTTCCGGTCACTCTCGCCGCGCACCCGGGCGCTGTTCTCCAGCCCGCTGCACAGCCACGAGGAGCCGAGCCGCGGCGTGGGCGGCAACGTGCTCGACTACACGACGGTCTACGACACCGACGTCCTGGAGATCGACGGCGCCCTCGAGATCCTCGAGGCGCGGGAGCGGGGCGGCGAGCGGTTCCGGTTCACCTCGGCGGTGCCGTTCTCGGCGGTGATCGTCGACGAGGTGGTGGCGATCGTCGACGTCAGCGCCTTCGACCCCTCGGGCTTCGGCTCGGCCCTGATCCGAGCGCGGTCGATGGTGCTCGCGCTCATCGCCCTCTCCGACCACCTCTGGGACCTCGGCTCCCCGCTCTCGATCGGCGGGGTCACGACCGAGCGACGCGACCAGCTGATCCTGTCGCTGCTCGCCGCCGGCGCCCCCGACGCCACGATCGCTCGCCAGGCCGGGGTGTCCCAGCGCACCGTCGAACGGCGGGTCAGGGCCCTGATGGACCAGCTCGGCGCGGGCACCCGCTTCCAGGCCGGCGTGCAGGCCGCGCGCCGCGGAATGGTCTAGTGCGCGGCAAGGCTCGCCCTGCTCGCTAGACTCGTGCGTTCTCCGTGTGGGGACCAGACGGCACGGCAGCGCCGCCAGACGGTGCCGACCGGGGACGCCATCAACGACCAGCCAGAAAGCAATGCACCGTGACGGGATCGGACCACTCGAGCGCGAAGGCGTCCAGCGCCGAGGTCGCCCGTGAGATCGCCATCGAGCAGACCCATGTCGATCTCGTCTACGCCGAGCTCATCAAGGCCCAGGCACGGGCCGGACTCATCGAGGCCGACGGCCTCGCGCGCGGTCGCACCGACCGCACCGGCGACGTGCGCGACGAGGAGCTGACCGGGCTCTTCGAGCGCGATGCCCTCGTCTTCAACGCCGCCCGCCGGCGCTCGACCCTCGACACCCAGTACGAAGGCCTCGTGTTCGGCCGGCTCGACCTCGACCACGCGCTGTCCGACGAGGCCAAGGCCCCCGACCGCGAGACGCGCTACATCGGCCGGCTGGGCGTGCGCGACGACGACTACGAACCCCTGGTGGTCGACTGGCGCGCACCCGCGGCCGCCGCCTTCTACCGCGCCACCCCGGTCGAGCCCATGGATGTCCTGCGCCGCCGGGTGCTGCAGTGCAAGGGCCCCGACGTCGTGGGGGTCGAGGACGACCTCATGGTGCCCGAGGCACCCGACGACCTCGTCGTGGTCGGCGACGGTGCGCTCCTGGCCGCACTGACCCGCAGCCGTGGCGCACAGATGCGCGACATCGTCGCGACGATCCAGCGCCACCAGGACGAAGCCATCCGCGCCTCGGCCCGCGGGATCACGGAGATCACCGGCGGACCCGGCACGGGCAAGACCGTCGTCGCCCTCCACCGCGCGGCCTACCTGCTCTACTCCGACCGTCGCCGGTTCGAGTCCGGCGGCATCCTCGTCGTCGGCCCGTCCTCGGCCTACACGGCATACATCGAGCGCGTGCTGCCCTCGCTCGGCGAGGAGTCGGTCGTCCTGCGCTCCCTCGGCGACGTCGTCGACGGGGTCACCGCCACGCGGCTGGACACCCCGGAGGCCGCCGCCATCAAGGGCTCGCTGGGGATCCGCCGCCTGCTCGCCCGCGCCGCCGCCGACGCGCCCCCGGACGCCCCCCAGTCCTTCCGCGCGTTCGTCAACGGCAAGGCCGTGCGCGTCGACGCCCCGGTGCTCGACCGCATCCGGGCCCAGGTGCTGCGCAACCACCAGCGCAACCTGTCGGCGAAGGCGGTCCAGAGCGCCCTGGCCGAGGCCGCCTGGGCCAGCGTGCGCGACGGCGACCGGGCCGAGTTCATGGACCGCTTCGACGACCACCTCGAGGTCGACGCCTTCCTCGCTGCCTGGTGGCCACAGGTCGACCCCCGTGAGGTGCTGCTCTGGCTCGCTGACCCCGAGCGGGCTCGCCAGCACGGTCAGGGAGTCCTGTCGCCGCAGGAGTGCGACGTGTTCTCCGCGTCGATGCAGCACGCCCTCGAGCTCGGCAGCTGGTCGGCCGCCGACGCCGCGCTCATCGACGACCTTGCTGCTCGGCTCGGACCGGTGCAGGACGGGCCGTCCGAGGAGCGCGGGTTCTACGAGATCGAGGAGTTCGAGGACGTCTCGCAGTTCGGCGTCGCCGAGGTGCGGGCTGGGGTCGACTCCCGGGCGGTCGGCACGAAGTCGTCGCGCACCGCCCCCACCGACCCCCGGGAGCTGCTGTTGCAGGGCCGCATCGAGGGCCCGGGCGAATACGCCCACGTCCTCGTCGACGAGGCCCAGGACCTCTCGCCGATGCAGTGGCGGATGCTCGGCCGCCGGGGTCGCTACTCGTCGTGGACCGTCGTCGGCGACGCGGCGCAGGCGTCGTGGCCCGATGCCGTCGAGGCCGGCCGCGCGCGCGAGGAGGCGTTCGGCACCCAGGAGCGCCGGCTCTTCCACATGGACACCAACTACCGCAACGCGCGGGAGATCTTCGACTACGCGGCCAAGGTCGTGCAGGCCCACGTGCCCGACGCCGACATCCCCAAGGCTGTGCGTGAGACCGGCGTCGAACCGCTCGACGTCACTGTCGCCTCCGGCGACTGGTCCGCCGCCGCCACGACGGCCGTCGAGTCCCTCCTCCGCGAGGTGGAGGGTTCGATCGCCGTGATCACCCCGACGAGGTATGCCGCGGAGCTGGTCGAGCTGGGCTCGCTCAGTGACCGGGTCGGACTCATCGACCCGATGTCCACGAAGGGCCTCGAGTACGACGCCACGGTCATCGTCGACCCCGACGAGATCGCGGCGGAGTCACCCGGCGGGGTGCGGGTCCTCTACGTCGCGCTCACCCGGGCCGCCCACCGCATGACCGTGCTCCGCCCCACCTGACGCCCACCCCGTCGCTACCTCATGCAAAAGGCGAGTTAGCGCCGTCGCTACCTCATGCACAAGGCGAGTTAGCGCCGTCGCTACCTCATGCACAAGGCGAGTTAGCGCCGTCGCTACCTCATGCAAAAGGCGAGTTAGCGCCGGCCGCCGCCGCCGGGCCTGATCCGTCCTAGGGAAGGCTGCGAAACACGGAAATCCACTGGTCGGCTGTCGCGTTCGCGAAAACTGTTGCACCCGAGCGGATCTCGTCGCTCACTCGGGCGCACTCGGCTTCGGCGGCGGCCACCAGGTCGGGCGGGTAGCTGTACGTGAGCTGGTGCTCCGCGAACTCGTCCTCGTCGTCGACGTACCAGCTGCCGTCGAACCGGCGGATCACGTCGAGGTCGAGGTCGACCGCCGTCACGAGGTCACCGTCCCAGACCGGTGGGGTGGTGATATCGACGTAGAGCTCGAAGGCCTGGTCGGGGTGCTCGGTGTAGAACATCGCCGTCATGCCCCGGTCGCGCGGCACGAGCAGGACGTTGTCGGTGACGCTGACGAACGACTTCGGGCCGCCGGACCAGTGGTTGCCGACCGGGTCGCCCAGCCAGTCGCCGTGCTCGTCGGCACCGAGGTAGACCAGGTCGGCGCCGTGGTGCCGCGTGCCGCCCCACTTCGTGTAGCGCCCGCGGACCGGGTGGCCGGGCGCGAACCGCGCCGGCGACCCGCCCACCGGGTCACCCGTCGAGCCGCCCACGGGCCCGACCAAGGTCAGGCGCCGAGCAGCGAGTGCCGGCTGATGATCTCGTCGCGCCCCGGTCCGACACCGATCGCCGACACGCGCGCGCCGATGAGCTCCTCGAGGCGCAGCACGTAGGCCTGCGCGTTGGCGGGGAGCGCCTCGAACGTGCGGCAGGTCGAGATGTCCTCCCACCAGCCGGGCAGGTCTTCGTAGATCGGCTTCGCGTGGTGGAAGTCGGTCTGGTTGACCGGCATCTCGTCGTGCCGCACACCATCGACGTCGTAGGCGACGCAGATCGGGATGGTGTCCAGTCCGGTGAGCACGTCCAGCTTGGTCACGACGAAGTCGGTCACCCCGTTGATGCGCGTGGCATAGCGACCAACCACGGTGTCGACCCAGCCGCATCGTCGCGGACGTCCGGTGGTGGTGCCGAACTCGGCGCCGGTCTTGCGGAGGAACTCACCGTTGGCGTCGTTCAGCTCGGTGGGGAACGGGCCCTCCCCGACGCGGGTCGAGTAGGCCTTGAGGATCGCGATGACCGTCGAGACGCGGGTCGGCGGGATGCCCGACCCGGTGCAGGCTCCGCCGGCGGTCGCGTTGGACGACGTCACGAAGGGGTAGGTGCCGTGGTCGACGTCGAGCAGCGTCGCCTGCCCGGCCTCGAGGAGCACGGTCTTGCCCTCGTTGAGGGCCTGCTCGAGCACCAGGGAGGTGTCGGCGACCATGGGACGCAACCGCTCGGCATACCCGAGGAGCTCGTCCATCACCTCGTCGACCTCGACGGCGCGACGGTTGTAGATCTTGGCGAGGATCTGGTTCTTGTAGGCCAGCGCCGCCTCGACCTTCTGGCGCAGGATCTTCTCGTCGAAGAGGTCCTGCACCCGGATGCCGTTGCGCGCCATCTTGTCGGCGTACGTGGGACCGATGCCCCGACCGGTGGTGCCGATCTTGCGGGATCCCAGGAACCGCTCGGTCACCTTGTCGAGCACCCGGTTGTAGGGCGCGATGATGTGGGCGTTCGCGCTGACCAACAAGCGCGACGTGTCGACCCCGCGCGCCTCGAGGCCGTCGAGCTCCTCGAAGAGCACGGCCAGGTCGACGACGACGCCGTTGCCGATGATCGGGGTGCAGGTCGGCGTGAGGATGCCCGACGGGAGGAGGTGCAGCGCGTACTTCTCGCGCTTGCCGTCCTTCTCGATGACGATGGTGTGGCCGGCGTTGTTGCCGCCGTTGAACTTCACGACGTAGTCGACGTCGCTGCCCATCAGGTCGGTGGCCTTGCCCTTGCCCTCGTCGCCCCACTGGGCGCCCACGAGCACGATTGCCGGCATACCCGCACCTCTCCGTGTCTGTGTCGGTGTCCGCGCGTCCGTCGAACTGGTCATGCAGCAGGCCCCGCGGTGTTCGCACGGGGCCCGTACCGGGAAAGGCTACCGGTCGCGGTCCCCCACCGGGGAGTCGAGACCACCCGCGGCCGCCGCCAGGCCGAGCTGGAAGCGGGTCTGCACCCCGTGCCTGGCCATCAGCCCGGCCACCCGGCGCCGCACCGTGCGAAGGCTGCACCCGAGGTAGCGGGCGATCGACTCGTCCTTGAGGCCGAGGCCCAGCAGCTTGAGGAGCCGCTTGTCGTCATCGTCCTGCTCCTCGCCCGGTGCGACCGGCAGGGCGCGGTCGAAGGCCCGGTCGAACAGCTGGATGAAGGCCGCGATGAGCATGGGGTCGCGCACCATGACGTAGCCGGACTCCGGGTTGCCCCACTCACTCACGGCCACCAGCGAGTGCTCGTCGAAGATCGTGAACTCGCTCGGCGGTGACAGCGACAGCCGCTGCTCCTCCCCCGCCGCCGCGAACGACGTCAGCCACGCCCGGCCGGGCTCGGTGTCCATGATGTCCATCGGGTAGATGGTGCGTTGCCGGAAGCGCCCCTCGGCCAGCAGGTCCTGGTTGAGCCGGTAGTTCTCCTGCTCGATGCCGGCGCCCGCGTCGATCACCATGGTGCAGACGCGGCTCAGCTCGGTGGTGTGCTCCAGGAGGTAGCGCAGCAGGGGCGCTGCCATCTCGGCCCGCAGCGGCTCGAGCACGTGACCTGCCTGCGGAGGTCGGGCCAACCCGCCCTGGGCGGTCAGCTCATAGAGCGCGTAGCGCACCTCGGCGAGCTCGGCCCGCCGCGCGTCGATCTGCGCCTCGCCCCGCTCGAGGATGCCCATGAGCCGGTCGAAGGGATCGGTCAACAGCCGTTCCACCTCGTGGACGCGGTCGTTTCCGCTGGTCACAGGCTTCCCCCAGGCCGATGCGGCATCATCTGTCCTTTGACAGCATAGTGCCACCGCAACCTCGCCGCGGTCATGCAGAATGGCGAAACGCCGCTCGTCAGGCGGCAGGGGACGACGACATGACGGGTAGCCACGTGGACCTCGGTCCACGGCAGGGGGCGACGCCGGGGGACTGGATCCACAAGGGTCCGGTCCCCCGGCGTCACTGTCTTTCGGGGCGCCTTCCCCCGTGGCGGCTCAGCCGCGCGGCCAGGTCCGCCAGGTGTCGGGGAGGCTGCCCCCGGACTCGACCCCGTCCGGTACCCGACGGACCTGCCAGGTCGCGCCGTAGTCGGTGCTGATGTGCGCCAGCCGGGGCCGCGCGAAGTGCTCGACGACGGCCATGGTGCCCCGTCGGTTCGTCGCCATCATGCCGGGGCCACCCTCGCTCACCGGGATCGGGAGCACCTTCACCCCGAAGGTGCCGTCGGGCGCCTGCCACAGCACCGCGTGGCGGGTGATTGGTCCGTTGTCCGACAACACCAAGGTGCCCCAGAACCAGCTGTCACCGGCCCCGCCCCACTCCCAGGTCGCGTCGGGGCCCTCGAACTCCAACTGGTGAACCGTCCGGCCGGCCAGGTCGACGAATGCCGCGCCCTGTTGGCCGTGGACCAGGGGCCCCCTGACGTCCGTCACCGGCACCGGTGCGCCGTAGGTCAGTGGGCGACGCTGACCGCGTGAGTTCACCGCCTCCGGTCCGTGGAAGTCCTCGATGAAGAACCAGTCGTCCACGACGTGGGAGGCCCCGACCCAGTCGAGGACGTAGAGGGAGCTCGTCACGAAGTCGTCGTGCGTTACCTCGAGGACCTGCTGCACCTCACCGGGAACGAACTCGGTGTCTCGGCTGCAGTCACCCAGACAGGCCGTCCAGACCCGGGCAGCGACCCCGTCACGGGTGGCTGTCGTCGCGACCATCGAGTCGGCATCGAGCGCCGCGGTGGGGTGCCGCCGGATCGCCTCGGCACTGAGCGCCGGGTAGCTCGCGCTCGGGTCCGGGCGGGGCGTCGTGATGGTCGTGGTGGACGTCCGAGGACCCGGTCCGACCGGGAGCGGAGCCGCTCCCCGCTGGCCGGTCACGCTGGCGGCGACCAGCGCGACCACCACCAAGGTCGCGGCTGCCGCACCGGTCACCACGGCGGCGGACCGGCGGCGACGAGCGTGGGCGACGGCGGCCAGGTCGGCCAGGTCCGGGGTACGGACCTGCCCGGCGAGCTCGTGGAGCCGGTTCAGGTCAAGCATCTTCGCGCTCCTCCTCGGCGAGCAGGGGGGCGAGCCGGTCGCGGCTCCTGGACAGCCGCGACTTCACGGTGCCCTCGGCGATGCCGAGCGTGGCGGCGATCTCGGCCACCGGCAGGTCGACGAGGTAGTGCAGGACGACGACCTCGCGGTGCAGGCGGTCGAGCCCAGCCAGCGCGGTCATGATCGCGACGTGGTCGGGACCCAGCTCGAAGGCCGACTGCGGCCCGGGCACCTTGCCGCGGAGGCGCCGCACCGTCTCATGGTGCCGCCACCCGTTGCGCAGGTGGTTCAGCGCGACCGTGCGCAGCCAGGCCTCGGGGTGGTCGAGGCCGAGGAAGCCCCTCTGGTTGCGCAGGGCCTTCGTGAAGGCCTCCTGGACGGCGTCCTCCGCGTCGGCCTGGTTGCCGCAGAAGGCGTAGAGGTGCACCACCAGGCGCGGGTACGCCGCGTGGAAGATGTCCGCGACAGCTGCCGAGACGTCCACGCACCCCACCTTCCTCTCCGGCCGATCCGAACAGAAGACACCTGAGTGGCCTGGTCGGTTCCCCCGGAGGGCGGGCGTCAGAGAGCGAGCTCGCGGGCTCCGGTCATCGAGGAGTCGCGCAGGAACTGCGCGCATCGCAGTTCCTCCTCGATCTCGCCGATCGCGCCGGCAGCGCGGGACAGCGCGGCGAGGGCGCGCAGGAAGCCGCGGTTCGGCTCGTGCTCCCAGGGCACCGGGCCCTGGCCGCGCCAGCCGTTCTTGCGCAGCGAGTCGAGCGCGCGGTGGTAGCCGGTGCGGGCGTAGGCGTAGCCCTCGACCGTGCGACCGTCGGCGAGCGCGTCCTCGGCCAGGGTCGCCCACGCCAGCGACGAGGTCGGGTATGCCGCGGCGACCTGGTCGGCGGCCACGCCCTCCTCGAGCTTCGCGGCGGCGGGGTCGACGGGCAGGAGGGTCTCGGGGATGCCCAGCAGGTTGTCGCTCATGCGTGGGTGCCGGCCGAGCGCAGGTTCTGGCAGGCCTCGACGACACGGGCCGCCATGCCGGCCTCGCCCTCCTTGCCCCAGGCGCGCGGGTCGTACTGCTTCTTGTTGCCGACCTCGCCGTCGACCTTCAGCACCCCCGCGTAGTTGGCGAGCATGTAGCCGGCGACCGGACGGGTGAAGGCGTACTGGGTGTCGGTGTCCACGTTCATCTTGACGACGCCGAAGTCCACGGCGGCCGCGATCTCCTCGGCCGTCGAGCCCGAGCCGCCATGGAAGACGAGGTCGAACGGGCGCGCATCGGCACCGAGCCCCAGCTCGCTCGCGGCCGCCTCCTGGGCGTGCTTGAGGATCTCGGGGCGGAGCTTGACGTTGCCGGGCTTGTAGACGCCGTGGACGTTGCCGAAGGTGAGCGCGGTCAGGTAGCGACCGTTCTCTCCCGCGCCGAGCGCCTTGATCGTGGCCACCGCGTCCTCGGGGGTCGTGTAGAGCTGCTCGTTGATCTCGTTGGCGACCCCGTCCTCCTCGCCACCGACCACGCCGACCTCGATCTCGAGGATGACGTGGGCGGCCTTGGCCAGCCCCAGCAGCTCGCGGGCGATCTCGAGGTTCTCGTCGAGCGGCACCGCGGAGCCGTCCCACATGTGCGACTGGAACCACGGCGTGCCGCCAGCAGCGACCCGCTCGGCGCTGGCCGCGAGCAGCGGCCGGACGAAGCCGTCGAGCTTGTCCTTGGGGCAGTGGTCGGTGTGCAGCGCGATGTTGACGTCGTACTTCTTGGCGACCTCGTGGGCGTACGCGGCGAGCGCGATCGACCCGGTCACCATGTCCTTGACCGTCGGGCCGGAGAGGTACTCGGCGCCTCCGGTGGAGACCTGCACGATGCCGTCGCTGCCCGCCTCGGCGAAGCCACGGATCGCGGCGTTGAGGGTCTGCGACGACGAGATGTTGATCGCCGGGTAGGCGAACGAACCGGCCTTGGCGCGGTCCAGCATGTCGGCGTACACCTCGGGGGTGGCGATGGGCATGGGAGTCTCCTTCGACTGGCGGGGTGTGCGAGCTCTGCGGCCAAGGGCGCAGTCGTCGCCGCCGATCTTTGCACGACCCCACGCGACCGGACACCCGTGTCTCAGGCTGGTCCGCACGTTGGCGGTTGCCCGACGCGGGTTCAGCCCGTCGTGTCGCGCAGCGCCGCTCGCCGCTGCTCGAGCAGCGCGCGCTCGGCGTCGTTGCCACAGCGCGTGATGGCGAGGGCGTATGCCGCGTCGGCGGCCTCGACGTCGCCGGCGCGGGCGAGCAGCTCGGCCCGGACCGACGGCAGCCGGTGGCTGTGGGCGAGGTCGTCATCCAGCCCTGCGAGCGCGGCCAGCCCCTCGCGCGGACCCTGCGCCTCGGCGACCGCCACCGCCCGGGCCAGCCGGGCACTGGGGGTAGGAGCCAGCGCCACGAGGTCGTCGTAACGGGCGACGATGCGGTCCCACCGGGTCGCGTCGGCGCTGGGCGCCGTGGCGTGCTCGACCGCGATCCGGGCCTGCACGGCATACCCGGCGGCCTGGATGGTGAGCGGTCCGGTGAGGGCAGGCGACGACGCGAGGACGACCCCTTCGGCGATCTCGGCGCGGTGCCACAGGGAGCGGTCCTGGTCGGGGAGCAGGACGATCGCGCCGTCGCCGTCGACACGGGCATCCCGACGCGAGTGCTGTAGCAGCATGAGGGCGAGCAGGGCGACCAGCACCGGCTCCTCCGGTCGGAGTCGGAGGACGACGCGCACGAGCCGAATCGCTTCTCCCGCAAGGCCGGTGCGCAGGGCGTCGGGGCCCGACCCGGGGGCGTAGCCGGCCGTGAAGGCGAGGTAGGCGGTCTGGGCCACCGCGTCGAGGCGGTCGGGCAGCACGTCGGAGGACGGCACCGCGAACGGGATGCCGGCGGTGACGATCTTGCGCTTGGCCCGGGTGACGCGCGCCGCCATGGTGGGCTCCGGCACGAGGAAGAGCCTGGCGATGTCGGCGGTGCTGACGCCGAGCACGAGCCGCAGGGCCAGGGCGCTGGCGGCCGCAGGGTCGAGGGCCGGGTGGGTGCACATCAGCACCAACCGCAGGAGGTCGTCCTCCACGAGGTTCCCGGGGTCGGCGAGCACGGGCGACCCCTCCTTCCCTTCGGCCTCCACGACGAGCAGGGGCACCTTGCGCAGTGCCATGGACTCGGCCCTCAGCCGGTCCAGGACCCGTCGGCGGGCCGCGGTGTGCAGCCAGGCGACGGGGTTGTCCGGCGTGCCGTCGCGGACCCATCGGCGGGCCGCGGTCTCGACGGCATCGGCCAGGGCGTCCTCGACCAGGTCGAGCCGCCGGAACCGCGCGAGGAGCAGCGACGTCAGTCGTCCCCACTCCTCGCGCACGACCGTCGCCAGCACCTCGGATGGTTTCGAGGGTGCGGACGGCGGGCCGCCCGGCCCGGTGGTCACCGGCTCACAGGCTCTCGTAGCCCTCCACGCCGACCACGGAGCGGATCTCGAGGGTGTAGCCGCGGGGCAGCAGCTTCGCCGCCGCGATGGCCGCATCGAGGTCGGGCAGCTCGACGTCGTAGTACCCGCCGATCTGCTCCGTGAGCTCCACGAACGGTCCGTCGGTGACGATGTCGGAGGAGCCGTCGCGCCTGATCGTCGTCGCCAGGTCGGCATCGCTCAGCGCCCCACTGGACAGTCGCCGACCGTGCTGCTCGACGTACTGCTCGAAGGCGTGGTGCGCGTCGAAGTACTCCTGGCGCACCGCCTCGTCGGCGCCGTCCCAGTGCCCCGGTTCGTAGGCGATCAGGACGACGTACCTCATGTCTCGCGGTCCTCCGGCTGCACCACACGACGCACGTGGATGCCGTCGCCGAGCGACGCGATGATCTGGCAGCAGTCGAGCAGGTCGTCGACGTCGTCGGTCTCCACCTGGTAGAAGCCGCCGACCTGCTCGGTCACCTCGGCGAACGGTCCGTCCGTGACCGCGCCGCCGCCGGGAGGGATGCGCCGCCCCTCACTGGTGGCGTGCAGCTCCGCACCGCCGGTGATCTTGTGGCCCCGCTTGCCGAGCTCTTCCGCGAAACGGTTGTACTCGGCATACCCCGCCTGGCGCTTGTCCTCGCTCATGGTGGTCCACCAGCGGTCGGCATCACCGACGATCAGCACGACGTACTCGGTCATGGCCGGGTCACATGCCTTCGACGAGCTGGCGGATCTCGATGGCGTCGTGGAACGGGGTCGTGAGCAGTCGGCCGCAGACCTTGGCCAGGTCGTCGGCGTCCGAGGTCTCCACGACGTAGTAGCCGCCGACCTGCACGGCGCTCTCGGTGTACGGGCCGTCGGTCAGGGAGACGGCGTCGATGCCCGTCCCGCGGACCACGCGCGCCTGCCCCGACGGGGTCAGCTGGGCGCCGCCGGTCATCTTGTGCCCACGCTCGGCGAGCAGCTGGACGAACTCTCCGTGGGCTGCCGTGAGGTCGGTGCGCTCCTCTGCGGAGGCGGACGCATAGCGAGCTTCGTCGGCCGGCAGCAGGACGATGTACTGGGTCATGGCTGTTCCTCTCATCGATGGGTACTTCCACCCTGATGACGCACGAGCGGGGTGCTATTCGACAGCCTGCCCGAAGATGTTGCGTCGCACCCAGGCATGCATCGCAATCGCTGCCGCGGCGCCGGCATTGATCGACCGCGTCGACCCGAACTGCTCGATGTGCAGTACGACCGCACAGGCCTCGCGCATGGAGGCGGAGAGCCCGGGGCCCTCCTGTCCGAAGACGAGGACGCACTCCCGGGGCAGGTCGTAGGTCTCGAGGGGCAGCGAGCCGGGCAGGTTGTCGATCCCGATCAGCGGTATGCCGTGCGGTTGCCCCTGAGCGTCGGTGGCGCTGGTCGGGCCGGCGCCGGCCGTGGCCGCCCAGGCCACGAGGTCCTCGACGGTCGGGTGGTGGTGCTCGTGCTGGTAGCGGTCGGTGACCATCGCCCCGCGGCGGTTCCAACGACGCTTGCCGACGATGTGGAATGCCTTGGCGTTGAAGGCGTTCGCCGTCCTGATGACCGAGCCGATGTTGAAGTCGTGGCCCCAGTTCTCGACCGCGACGTGGAAGTCGTGGCGGCGGGTGTCGAGGTCGGCCACGATCGCGTCGTGCCGCCAGTAGCGGTAGCCGTCGACCACGTTGCGGCGGTCTCCGTCACGGAGCAGCTCGGGGTCCCAGTGGTCGCCCTCCGGCCAGTCCTCGGGCCATGGCCCCACGCCGACCTCGTCAGGGGTGCTGGTCAGGTCAGGCATCGAGCTCCTGGAAGAGCGTCAGCTGGACGCCTGCCGGACCCGCCATTCTCGAGTTGAGGGAGCGCCACGGAGTCTGCGTGGGCGGCGCGATGAGCTCGGCGCCGGCCGCGACGGCCGAGGTGGTGGCAGCCTCGGCATCGTCGACCTCGAGCGCGACCCTGAACTGTGGCGCGACCCGTCGGCCGACCTCGACCTGGTCGATCATCTCCACCTGGGCGGTGTTGGAGAGCTCGAGCGTGGCGCGCCCCGCGTCGAGGATCGCCACCTGTGCCCCACCGTCACCCGCATAGGCCTCCTGCACCGGCATACCGATGACGTCGCGGTAGAACCGGAGCGCTTCCTCGTAGTCCTCCGCGTGCACCACCAGCCGCAGCTGGCGGACCCTGCCCTCGTGGGAAGTCATGGACCAAGCCAACCACGACCCCGGGGGTCTGGACCCCCACGGACTCTGAGGCCCCAGTCCTCCGAAGGGGCTCGGAGTGACCATGGCGGGTGGGCGCTGCTACTCAGGCGGCGACCCGCCCCGCACCGCCACGCTCGACCCATGGACCCCCGCGCCCTCGCTGCCGCCACCCCTTCGGACCGCAACCGCGTCGTCGACTTCCTGCGCGCCGCCGCCATCGTGACCGTGGTGCTCGGCCACTGGCTGATGGCCGCAGTCATGGTGCAGGACGGCAACCTCGTGCCGAACGCCGTGCTGAACATCGCACCGTGGAGCCACCCCCTCACCTGGGTCTTCCAGGTGATGCCGCTCTTCTTCATCGTCGGCGGCTATGCGAACGGCCTGTCTTGGCGCTCGGCCCGACGCCGTGGCGACACCTACGCCACGTGGCTCCGGTCCCGCCTCCAGCGCCTCGCCGCACCCGTCCTCCCCCTCCTCCTCGTGTGGCTGGCGATCGCCTCGATCGCGTATGCCGCGGGCGTGCCCGGCGCGACGCTGCGCACCGCGTCGCAGGTGGCCCTGGTGCCCACGTGGTTCCTCGCGGCGTACATCGTCGTCGTCGCGGTGGCGCCGGTCCTGCTCTCCGTGTGGGAGCGGTTCGGGTGGTGGAGCATCGGGGCCGGGCTGGTGCTGGGCGGACTGGTCGACTGGTGGAGCATCGCGGGCGACAACCCCTGGATCGGGTTCGCCAACTACCTGGTCGTCTGGGCGACGGTGCACCAGCTCGGGTTCGCCTGGCTCGACGGCTCGCTGGCGAGTCGTGGGCGGCGAGTCGCGCTCGCCGGCGTCGGGCTCGTCGGCCTGGTGACCCTCGTCTGGGCCGGCCCCTACCCGATCTCGATGATCGGGGTCGACGGGGCTGTGCTCAACAACTCCTACCCGACCCGGGTCACCCTGGCCTTCCTCGGCATGGCCCAGGCGGGAGTGGTGCTGCTCGCCGAGCGACGCCTGGCCCGGCTGCTGGAGCGGCCCCGGGTGTGGGCCGTCGCCGTCGTCGTGAACCTGCGCATCATGTCGCTCTACCTCTGGCACCTCACTGCGATGGTGCTGGTCATCGGGATGTCGTTGCTGGCAGGCGGTTTCGGGCTCCGCGCCGTCCCCCTCAGCGGGTCGTGGTGGGCCACCCGCCCGGTGTGGTTCGCGGTCCTCGCAACGGTGACCTCTGGGCTGGTGCTGGTCTTCGGACGCTTCGAGAAGCCGATCCGTGACCGACGCCCAGCTCCCGCAGTCTGGCGACCCGCGCTCGCGACCGCGGCGGTCTGCGGGGGCCTCGGCGTGATGGCGGCGTCGGGCATCGTCTCGCGCGACGGCGTCCACTGGGTGTGGCCGATGCTGCCCATCGCCGCAGTGGTCGGACTCGGCGTCGTGCCGCTCCCCAAGCGCCTGGCGGACGGCTGGCGCTAACTCGCCTTTTGCATGAGTGACCGACGGGGATGGCGAAAGCGCCGCACGCGGACACCGGCGCTAACTCGCCTTTTGCATGAGTGACCGACGGGGATGGCGAAGTCGCGAGCCTTCAGCGGCTACGTGAACGTACCGGTCCCCACCTGCGAAAACCGGTTGCCCATGGCGGCCCGGGTCTGTTGCCATGAAGGAGTCCGACCGCCAACCACCAGCAGTGCGCACGAGAGGAATGCGACCAATGCGAGCAGCTTTCACGTCCCGCCAGGTACCCACCTACCGAATGGATGTGAAGGCCAGTGCGAGCTGGAAGCAGGAAGACCCTCAGCCTGGGGATCGTCGCGCATGTTGACGCCGGCAAGACCAGCCTGACCGAACGAGTCCTCTTCGAGGCGGGGGTGCTCGACCACCCCGGCAGCGTCGACGCAGGCGACACCCAGACCGACAGCATGGCGCTGGAACGCCAGCGCGGCATCACGATCCGGTCTGCCGTCGTCTCCTTCGACTGGCGTGCCACCACCGTCAACCTCATCGACACCCCCGGGCACTCCGACTTCATCGCAGAGGTCGAGCGCGCGCTGACCGTGCTGGACGCAGCGGTGCTCGTCGTGTCGGCGGTCGAGGGCGTGCAGGCGCAGACCCTGGTCCTGATGCGGGCCCTCCAGCGCCTCGGCCTGCCCGTGGTCGTCTTCGTCAACAAGGTCGACCGCGCCGGAGCCGACCCGGACCGGGTGCTCGGCGAGGTGACCACCCGGCTCAGCCCGGAGGCCTTCGCCCTCGGTCAGGTGAGCGGCGCTGGCGCCCGCGGCGCGGCATACCTGCCGTTCGAGGTGGGGGCCACCGAGCTCGGCGAGCTGCGCGGCAAGGTCCGCGGCGCGACCGCCCATCCCGTGCTCTTCGGGTCGGCGATCACCGGCGCGGGGGTGACCGAGCTGCTCGACACCCTCACGACGCTGCTCCCCGGAGCCTCACCCGAGGCCCCCGACCCGCCTGCCCCACCCAGTGGCACAGTCTTCAAGGTCGACCGCGGCGAGGGCAGGCGGACCGTCCTGGCACGGGTGCGCTCGGGATCGCTGCGGGTGCGCGACCGCGTGGAGGTCGACGGACGGGCGGCGGAGAAGGTCACCGGCCTACGGCTCTTCGACCGCGGACGGCTGGTGAGCGTCGACGAGGTGCCGGCCGGCCGGATCGCGGCGGTGACCGGCTGGTCGTCAGCGCGCATCGGTGACCGGTTCGGTCCAGCGCCAACCGCGGTCGGCAGGACCGAGCAGTTCTCCCGACCGACCCTCGAGACCGTCGTGGACGCGGTGCGGCTCGCCGACGTCGTGAGGATGTATTCGGCCCTCACCGAGCTCGCCGACCAGGACCCGCTCATCGACCTGCGCCGCGACGACGGCCGACGGGAGATCGCCGTGTCGCTGTACGGCGAGGTGCAGAAGGAGGTCATCGCCGCGGTGCTGGCCGAGGAGTACGGCATCGAGGTCACCTTCCGGCCGACGACGAGCATCTGCGTCGAGCGGGTGGTCGCCCCCGGGGAGGCGGTCCAGCTGATCGCCACGGCGCCCAACCCGTTCCTCGCCACGGTGGGGCTGCGCGTGGAGCCGCTGCCCATCGGCGCGGGCCACGAGTTCGCCCTCGAGATCGAGCTCGGGTCGATGCCGCTCGCGTTCTTCACCGCAGTGCGCGAGGGCATCGCGGCGACGCTCGAGGAGGGAGTCCACGGCTGGGCCGTCCCGGATGCCCGGGTCGTGATGACGCACTCGGGCTACTACCCGCGCCAGAGCCACGCGCACGCGACGTTCGACAAGGCGATGTCGAGCACCGCCCAGGACTTCCGCAGCCTGACCCGGCTCGTGCTGGCGGAGGCGCTGGTGCACGCCGGGACGGTCGTGTGCGCGCCGGTCCACCGGTTCGAGCTGGAGGTGCCCGAGGACACGCTCGGCCCGGTGTTGGGCGAGCTGTCGCGGCACCTGGCCGTGCCGCTCGAGACGACCCTGCGAGGTCGCTCGGCCGTGCTGGTCGGGGAGGTGCCGGCCGACGCGGTCCACGGCGTGCAGCAGCGGATCCCGCACCTGACCCGCGGCGAGGGCGTCTTCACGTCGGGGCTGGACCACTACGCCCCGACCACCGGCAGTCCGGCCGAGCGGAGTCGCGCCCAGCCCGACCCGTTCGCCCAGATCGGCGACTGGTCGAGGATCCAGCGCAGCTGGCCCGCCGGCTGAGTCGTGCGCCTCCCCATTCGAGGTATTTCCCCACCGGAGCCCGGCAGCCGAATACCTCGAACAGAGCTCTCAGGGGTCTCTCAGGTGCGAATTCGGGTGGCGGCGTGCCCACGGCATACCCTTGCGTCATGCACTCACTCAGCACCAACTGGATGGACCCCCAGTGGCTCCTCGACCACTTCGGCTCCCAGTTCTTCTGGGTGAGCGTGGCGATCGTCTTCATCGAGTGCGGGCTGCTCTTCCCGATCCTGCCGGGCGACTCGCTGCTCTTCGCCATCGGCCTGTTCATCAGCACCGGTGACTTCTCGATGAACCTCGTGGTCGCCCTGCTGGTGCTCAGCGTCGCCGCCTTCGCGGGCAACGTCGTCGGCTACGAGATCGGTCGCGCCGTGGGCCGGCCGTTGTACGAGCGCGACGGACGGATCCTCAAGAAGAAGTACTTCGACGAAAGCCACGCGTTCTTCGAGAAGCATGGGGCGAAGGCGCTGGTCATCGGCCGGTTCGTGCCGATCGTGCGCACCTTCATCACCGTCGTCGCCGGAGTGAGCCGGATGGAGCGACGCCACTTCTTCCTCTGGAGCGGCGTGGGTGCCGTCCTGTGGGTCTGGGTGGTGACGCTGCTCGGCTACTTCCTCGGCAACTCGTTCCCCGCCCTCAAGGACCACCTCGAGCTGGCCATCCTGGCGATCGTGGCAGTGTCCCTGGTCCCCATGGTCGTCGAAGTGATCCGCGCCCGTCGCGGCCGGACCACGACCGAGAAGGTCGTCGAGGAGACCGGCGAGGCCGTCGAGGACCTGCGCGACGACCGCGTCTGACCGCTGACGCCGCCCCAACCCCTACTCGGGGGTGTTGGGGGTGTCCCGCCCGAGCTTGAAGCGAGTTGTCACGCCCTCGTACATCAGGTGGGCCGTCAACCCGTCCCGGGCGTGCGGCAGGTTGTGGCAGTGGTCGAGCCAGATGCCCGGGTTGTCGGCGACGAACGCCACGTCGAAGTCCTGCCCACTGAGGACCTCCAGGCTGTCGGTCCACCACGGACTGCCGGTGGCCTTGACCCCGTCGCGGGCGAGCACCACGACGTGGTGGCCGTGCAGGTGCATCGGGTGCGTCTCGCCGGAATGGTTGTCGAGGTGCACCACCACGACGTCGMCCTCGGCGACCATGAACATCGGCGCGGTCGGGAACATCCGGCCGTTGACGGTCCAGTGCACCCCCGGCTTTCCGTTCAGGAAGCCCGGGCGACGGCCGATGCTGTAGGTGAACCGGCGGTCGGGGTTCGCCGCGTCGAGGCCGAGCGGAGCCGGTGAGCCATAGGTCAGGAGGTCCACCACCGTCGCCGGTGCCCGCGTCGCCGGGGTCGAGCTCCCGGCCGGCCCGAGCACCAGGGCAGCGCCGCCCATCTCCACGCGCACCGCGGCCCCGGAGGCAGGGACCTGCACCCTCAGGTCGACGCGACCTCCCGCCGCGAGCGCGACCTTCTGGCCCTCGACCGGCGTGGGCTCGTTGACGTCGGTGCCGTCGACGGCCGCGACCTCGAAGGCCGCACCGGTCACCCACACCGGCATGATCCCGCTGTCGGTGTTGATGATCCGGACCCTCGCCGACTTCCCGGCCGCGACCTCCACCGGCACGTCGCCCGCGCGCCCCTGCACCGCCCGCCGACCGGCATACAGGTGCGCCAGCCCCACCACGTCGACGTCGCCGCCGATCCCCGCGCGTGGGGTGACCACCACCGCGCCGAGCAGACCCTTGACGACCTGCTCGTGCGAGACCTGGTGCGAGTGGTACCAGTAGGTCCCGACCTGCGTGGCCCGGAACCGGTAGACGTGGCGCCCCCCGATCGGGACCGCGTCCTGGGTCACGCCCGCCACGCCGTCCTCGGCGTTCGGCACGTCGATGCCGTGCCAGTGCAGGGTGGTGCCGTCGGGCACCGACTCGTTGACGAGGGTGACCTGCACGAGGTCACCCTCCTGGGCGCGGATGGTTGGGCCTGGCGTGGTCCCGTTCAGCGTGTATGCCGTGAGCTTCGGCCCCCCGGGGATGGTCACCTGCTGACGGCGCGCGGTCAGCGTCACGTCGACGTCCGCGCGCCCCCGCTCGGGCTCGACCAAGGTCGTGACATCGCGCTCGCCCGGGGAGCCGGGCAGGTGGGAGTGCGACAGGGCGACCCCGCCGGTGTCGGCAGGGCCCATCGTCATCACCGAGTAGGACGACGGCACCAGGCTCGCGGCCCACAACCAGGCCAGCGGCAGGAGCACCGCAAGGGCAGCGGCCAGCGCGACGACCAGGCGGACGCGCGCTCGCCGACTGCCCCGACCTGCCGTCCCCTCAGACGGCAACGCGCTGCGCGGACTCGCTGTCAGCAGCCCTGGGGACCCCGCCGGAGCGGGACCGGATGCCGGTCCAGGCGGCCGTGGAGAACAGCGCCAGGGCGTTGATCCCGTGCAGCGCACCCAGGGCGGCGATGCTGTGGCCGAAGAGGCCGAGGGTCACCTGCAGGACCACCAGCGCCAGGACGCCGAAGGCGAAGGCGATCCCGCGCGGGACCTTGGCGAAGAAGGACGAGATGACCAGCAGCAGCGCCAGGGCCGGAATGACCATCATGCCGTTCATGCCGTGGAGGAGGAACGCCTGGAACTCCGGGAACGGAGCCGCCCCGCCCTCGATCGCGTCCTCGAACGTCGCCTTGTCCACGACACCGCCGTCGTCGACCCACAGCCCCAGCCCGGCGTCGCCGTACACGATGAACATTGCCTGCACCGCCACCTCGATGGCCACGAGGAAGGCGAGTACCCGGTAGACCTTGCGCATTGCGAACCCCTCTCACCCTGCGGGGGCCGTGCGGGACCCCGTCAACCACCCATGGTGGCGTGGGATCGACCATGAGGAAACCGGGTTTCGGTACTAGCCCAGGTGCGCGGGACGAACGGACCAAACCGGTGCAACTCACCCGAGAAGGCGGCCGTCGACTCCCTCAGAGCTCGATCTGACCGCTCTTGTATGCCGCGGTGACGGCCGCCGTACGGTCGGTCACCCCGAGCTTCTCGAAGGCTCTCAGCAGGTGGGTCTTCACGGTCGCCTCGCCGATGTGCAGCTCGCGTCCCACCTCGGCGTTGGACATGCCCTTGGCCACGCACTGGAGCACCTGCGCCTCCCGATCGGTCAGGGTCGGGCCCACAGGGGTGCGCAGGCGGCTCGCGAGCCTCGCCACCACCGGCGGGGCGAGCACGGTCTCGCCTCGAGCCGCCCGACGGATGGCGTCGGCCAGCGTCTCGCGGGGGGCGTCCTTGAGCAGGTAGCCGTTGGCACCGGCCTCGACCGCCCGCACGATGTCTGCGTCGGTGTCGTAGGTCGTGAGCACCAGCACCGCAGGGGCCGGAGGGGTGGCCAGCATCTTCGCCGTCGCCTCGGGCCCGTCCATCACCGGCATCCGCAGGTCCATCAGCACGACGTCCGGGGTGAGCCGCGCGGCGAGCAGCACCGCCTCGGCGCCGTCTGCAGCCTCGCCCACTACCTCGAAGTCCGCGTGCTCCGACAGCATCGCGACCAGGCCCATCCGGACCACCGGGTGGTCGTCGACCACCAACAACCGCAACGTCATCGGGGCACCTCCACCCTCAGCCGGGACCCCTCGCCGGGACTGCTGTCGACGTCGAACCGACCGCCCACCTCGGCGGCCCGGGCGGTCGCGCCGTCGAGCCCGTAGCCACGCGCCTCCGCGCCCGGTTCGAACCCGACCCCGTCGTCCGACACCGCCAGCGCGACCGGGCCGTCGGGCGGGTAGGTCAACGAGACCTCGAACGTCGTCGCACCGGAGTGCCGTCGCACGTTAGACAGACCCTCCTGCGCGGTCCGCAGCAGCACGACCTCGGAGTTCGCGGAGAGCACGACCGGCTCACCCTCCACCCGGAGCGTGCCTGTCATCCCGCTCTCGGCCGAGACCGCGTCGACCAGCCGTTGCAGCGCTTCCGACAGGGTGCGCGACTGCAGGTGGCCAGGGGTCATCTCGGCGACGATGAGTCGTGCCTCCGACAGGTTGTCGGCGGCGGTCTGCTCGATCAGGTGGAGGCGTTCACGCACCGCAGCCAGGTCGCCGCGGTCGAGGGCGAGCTCCGTGGCCCGGGCGAGGGTGACGACCGACGTGAAGCCCTGGGCGAGGGTGTCGTGGATCTCGCGGGAGAGCCGCTCGCGCTCACCCGCCACCCCCTGGGCCCGCTCGGCCGCGGCCAGCTCGTCCTGGGTGCGGTGGAGCTCGTCGATGGTCCGCGCGCGGGTGTCGGCCTCGCTGATGATCCGGTCGATGAACAGGCCCAGCGTCAGCGACAGCACCAGCATGATCACCGTGCTGATGGCGATCCCGACGAAGTCGTCGCCGGTGCCTGGTCCCTGCCACAGGCGCGCCAGCCCGATCCCGACGACGGCCAGGACCACCGTCATCGCCGCCTTGTTGCGCGGCAGGATCGCCCAGGTCTGCGGGAAGAGCCCGAAGGACAGGATCCACGCGGTGCCGGTGCCGTCCAACGCCATCAGGACGATCATCAGTCCCCACGCGATGGCCATGTAGGTGAGGCCGGCCCGCACGTCACGCTCGCCCATGCCGCGGCGGCCCCACCCGGCATACGCGGCGCCGATGGCGACCACGCAGGCGATCCGCCAGGCGAGGTACGGCTGGTCCTCCGCCAGCATCACCACGATGGTCGTCACGACCAGGACGGCGAACAGCCCGTGCCACCAACGCAGCTGGCCGCGCCACATCTCGTCGAGGTCGTCGGAGGACGACCCCTGTTCAGAGCCGCAGTCCGCGGGCCCGATGATGCCGTTGGCGCTCACGGGACCATCATGTCGTGCCGCGCTTCGTCCAGCGGAACGTCCGGGCGCAGACGACCAGGCCGGCCACCAGCCAGATGGCGAGCACCAGGGCGGTGCGGCTGTGCTCCCACGTGCCGGCCATCTCCTGGGTCTGCCAGTCGTCGGGGAAGAAGACCGAGCGCATGCCCTGGGCGATCCACTTGAGCGGGAAGATCGACGCCACCTGCTTCAACCACTCGGGCAGGTCGGTGAAGGCAAAGTAGACGCCCGAGATGAACTGCAGGATGAGGGTCGGCGCGATCACGATGGCACCGACCGAGCGCGACGAGGACGCCAACGAGGAGAACGCGATCCCGAGCACGGTGCCCGACGCGACCCCCAGCAGGAACACCCACACGAAGGTGGCCCAGCTCCCGGCGTCGGTGGGCAGCTGCACCCCGAAGCCGAGCTTGGCGACGGCGATGAGCAGCGCGAACTGGGCGAGGCTGGTGCCGGCCACGAGCCCGACCTTGCCGAGGAAGTAGGCGACCGGCGGCATCGGCGTCGACCGCAGCCGCTTGAGGGTGCCGTCGTCCCGCTCGATCGCGACGCTGAGGGCCATCGACTGGAAGCTGGTCAGCATCACGCCGGCCGCGACCATCCCCGGGAGGAAGAAGCGGGCTGCGTTCACCCCGGCGGCTTCGGCGTCGGCGTCGCCGAAGCTGTCACCGAAGATCACCGAGAACATGCTGAGCATCAGGATCGGGAAGACGAAGGAGAAGAACACCGCCTCCTTTTCGCGGAAGTACATCTTCAGCTCGAGGACCGTGCGGTCCCAACCGATGGCGACGGCGTTCACGCGACGACCTCCAGCTCGGGCTCGCTGCCGGTGGCGGCGAGGTGCGGTGCGATCAGGGACAGGTAGGTGTCTTCCAGCGACGGGCGGGTCACGGTCAGCTTGGGCACCTCGCCGAGCTCCGCGCCGAGGCGCGAGACCAGCTGCGTCGGCGTGCTCGTCTGCTCGGTATGCCGCGTGCCTGCGGCGTCCTCCCAGGTCACCGTCGCCAGCGAGGAGGACCGGCCGCCGAGGTTGGCCGGGGTGTCGAGGGCGAGCATCCGGCCCGCGGCGATGACGCCCACGCGGTCGGCGAGCTGCTCGGCCTCGTCGAGGTAGTGGGTGGTCAGCAGGATCGTCGTGCCCCCATCGGCCAACGACCCGATCAGCTCCCAGAAGTCGCGGCGGGCCTGGGGGTCGAACCCCGTGGTGGGTTCGTCGAGGAAGAGCAGCTCGGGGGTGCCGATGATGCCCAGTCCCACGTCGAGGCGGCGGCGCTGGCCGCCGCTGAGCTTGCCGATCCGGTCACCGGCCTTGTCGGTGAGCCCGACGGCGGCGATCACCTCGTCGACGTCGCGAGGGGTGCGGTAGACCTTCGCAGTGCTGGCCAGGGCCTCGCGAGGAGTGATCAGGTCGAGCCCGGTCGTGGACTGGAGGACGATGCCCAGCCGGTTGCGCCAGGCCAGCCCTGCCGTCTGCGGGTCCTCCCCCAGCACCGACACCGTGCCGCCATCACGCTTGCGGAAGCCCTCGAGGATCTCGACGGTCGTGGTCTTGCCGGCGCCGTTCGGGCCGAGGAGGGCGAACACCTCCCCGCGCTGGATCTGCAGGTCGATGCCGTCGACGGCGGCGCGGTCGCCATAGGTCTTGCTCAGGCCGCTGACGAGGATGGGTGCATCGGGTGCTGACATGGCTCCAGCCTGCCCGCACTCGGGCCCCTCGCGTCAGCCCCGTGCGGTTGACCCGCCGTCCACCATCCGGTGGACCCCATCATTATCGGGTCTAGGAACTTTGTTGCGCTTCACCCGACAACGCAAGTCGGGTGAAGCGCAACCTTCCTCCTAGACCCGATAAAGGTGTGACGGGATGTCAGGGCTGGGTGGGGGGAGGCGTCTCAGCGGGGGGCGTGGGCTCGGCCGCGGGGGCGGGGGCCGGGGCGCCGGCTGGCGTGCCCCCGGCATACCCACTGGGCGGCGGGATGGTCGCGTCACGCTGGCCGAAGTCGACCTTGACCGGGTCGCGCTCCTCGCCCTCCACCTCGAAGTACTCCGCGCGACCGATGTTGAACAGGCCGGCGATGATGTTGGACGGGACGGTCTCGACCTTGGTGTTCAGCTCGCGCACGTTGGCGTTGTAGTAGCGCCGCGCGGAGGCGATCCGGTCCTCGGTGGAGGTGAGCTCCTGCTGGAGGGCCAGGAAGTTCTGGTTGGCCTTGAGGTCGGGGTAGGCCTCGGCGACGGCGATGAGCCGACCGAGCGCCTGGCTCAGCATGCCCTCGGACTGCGCCTGCTGGGCCGGGCTCTGACCACCGGCCATCGCGGCGGAACGCGCCTTCATGACGTCTTCGAGCGTGCCCCGCTCGTGGGCGGCGTAGCCCTTGACCGTCTCGACGAGGTTGCCGATCAGGTCATGGCGCCGCTTGAGCTCGACGTCGATCTGGCGCCAGGCCTCCTGCACGAGGTTGCGCAGCTTGATCAGCCCGTTGTAGACGCCGACCGCCCACAGGACGACCAGGACGAGCACGACGGCGATGATGATCCAGACCCACATGAGCAAACCCCTTGTCTTGGGCGGCGTTCCTACCGCGGTGCAGCCGTGCGCCGCGGCATCTGTGGTGCAGCCTAGGCCAGACCGAGTTCCTCGAGGCTGTAGACGAAGCGGTACTCGATCCCGGCATCCTCGAACCGCTGGGCCGCACCGGTCGCGCGATCGGCGATGGTCGCGATGGCCACGACCTCGGCACCGGCCTCGCGAGCCGCTTCCACGGCGTCGATCGGCGAGTTGCCGGTGGTCGTCGTGTCCTCGACCACGACCACGCGACGTCCCTCGACCGAGGGCCCCTCGATGCGCTGCTGCAGGCCGTGCGCCTTGCCGGCCTTGCGCACGACGAACGCGTCCTTGCGATCATCCGCGGCCGCGCTGGCGTGCAGGATCGACGTGGCGACCGGGTCGGCGCCGAGGGTCAGTCCGCCCACGGCGTCGTAGTCCAGGTCGGCGATGAGGTCACGCATCACGATCCCGACCAGGGGCGACGCCTCGCCGTCGAGGGTGATGCGGCGCAGGTCGACGTAGTAGTCGGCCTCCTTGCCGGACGACAGCGTCACCCGGCCGTGCACGATGGCCTTGTCCTTGATGATGTCGAGCAGGCGGGCGCGGGCGGCGGCGGTGTCGGTCACGGTTCGTGAGCCTACCGATCCGGGTCCGCCAATGGCTCGCAGACCTTGCGGCGCAGCTCGGCCTGCCTAGGGTGGACGGCATGGCCTGGACCCCGCCGCAGCTCACCGGCCGCATGGCGGACGCCGCCGCCGCCCTCCTCGAGGCGCTCGACCCCGGGCAGCGTCAGGCACTGGCGGCTGACCTCCGGGATCCCGGCTTCCGCGAGTGGTCCTACCTGCCCGGCCCGCGGGCAGGTCTGTCGCTCGCCGACCTGACGCCACCCCAGCGGGAGGCTGCCCTGACCCTGCTCGACACCGGGTGCAGCGCCGCCGGCGCCCAGACCGCCCGGGCAGTCATCGAGCTCGACCTGGTCCGCAGGCAGCTGGGGGGAGGAGAGCCCGAGCCGGGTGACGACCGGTTCTGGTTCCGCGTCTTCGGCACTCCTGCGGCGGACGGCCCCTGGGCGTGGCGGGTCAACGGTCACCACCTGGCCGTCCACGTCACGGCGTCAGCGGCCGAGCTCGCCGTGACGCCGAGCTTCTTCGGGTCGGAGCCGGCACGGGTGCTGTCCGGTCCGAGGGAGGGGCTCCGCGTGCTGACCGCCGAGGAGGACCTGGCCCGCGACCTGCTCGCCTCGCTCGACGAGGGGCAGCGGCATGAGGCCATCACCTCCACGACCGCCCCGCCGGACATCCTCACCCGCATGGACCCGGTCGCCGACCCGTCCCGCATCAGCGCCGGCATCGGCCACGGCGACCTGGATGCCGAGCAGCAGCAAGGGCTCCAGCGGCTCGTGCGCCACTACTTCGGCCGCACCCCCGAGGACGCGGCGGCCGCAGCGTGGGCGGCAGCCGACGGCGCCGGGCTCGACGCGATCCGCTTCGCGTGGGCCGGTGGGCCGAATCCCGGTGAGGGGCACTACTACTCGGTGCTGGGCCCGACGTTCCTGCTCGAGTACGACAACACGCAGGACGGCGCCAACCACATCCACAGCGTGTGGCGCGACCTCACCGACGACTGGGGCGTCGACCTGCTGGCCCGGCACTACGCCGACGGTGGCCACTGACCGAGGCGGGTATGCCGCGTGGCTGGGCCACGCGGCATACCGGACCTCACTTGCCGGGGCGGTGGACGCTGCCGGCGCGACGCCGGACCAGCGAGCGGGGCACGACGCGCAGGGCCGCGACGATCGCCTTGTACTGGGGCGACGGCACCGAGACGACCCGGCCCCTGGCGACGTCGTCGAGGCAGTCGCGGACCAACCGGTCGGCCTCGAGCCACAGGAAGTCGGGGATGCTCGACATGTCGACGTTCGCGCGCTGGTGGAACTCGGTGTGGGTGAAGCCGGGGCAGAGCACCGTAGCCGAGACCCCGCTGCCCTTCAGCTCGGCGGCCAGGCCCTCGGTGAAGACGGTGACGTAGGACTTGTTGGCCGAGTAGGTGCCCGAGGTGATGAAGGAGGCGACCGACGAGACGTTCACGATGGCGCCGTGGCCGCGCTCGCGCATGGCGTTGCCGGCGGCGTGGGACAACACGAGGACCGCCCGGCACAGGACGTCGAAGTTGGCCTCCTCCTCGGTCACGTCGTGGCGCAGGAACGAACCCTTGAGGGAGTAGCCGGCGTTGTTCACGAGGAGGTCGACGGGGCGGGCCCGGTCGGCGATGCGCTCGGCGACCTTGCCGGTCTCGGCCCGGTCGGCGAGGTCGGCCACGAGGATCTCGGTGGCGACCCCGTACTTCGCCCGGAGCTCGTCGGAGACGTTCTCCAGCCGCGGCCGGTCGCGCGCCACGAGCACCACGTCGTGCCCGCGCTCCGCGAGGAGGTGGGCGAAGGACAGGCCGATCCCGGCCGTGGCGCCGGTGACGAGGGCAGTGCTCATGACGCCACTGTAGGCCGGTCCGCATAGGGTTGCCTGCGTGCGTATTGCCACCTGGAACGTCAACTCGATCCGCTCCCGCATCGACCGCGTGGAGGCCTGGCTGCAACGCAGCGACGTCGACGTCCTCGCCATCCAGGAGACCAAGGCCACCGACGCGCAGTTCCCGTTCGACCGGTTGGCGGCGCTCGGCTACGAGGTCGCGCACCACGGCCTCAACCACTGGAACGGCGTGGCGATCGTGTCCCGGGTGGGCATCGAGGACGTCAGCCCCTCGTTCGCCGACGCGCCGGCGTGGGGCGATCCGCCGGTCGTCGAGGCCAGGGCGCTGACGGCGACCTGCGGCGGCGTCAGGGTCACCTCGGTCTACGTGCCCAACGGCCGCCAGATCGAGGACCCCCACATGGTCTACAAGCTCGACTGGCTGGCCCGGCTGCGCGACCGGGCCCAGCAGTCGGTGGATGCGGGTGAGACTGCCGCGATCATGGGCGACTGGAACATCGCGCCGCAGGACGAGGACGTCTGGTCGATGGAGTACTACCTCGACAAGAGCCACGTCTCCCCCGGCGAGCGGGCCGCATTCCAGGCGATCCTCGACGCCGGCTTCGTCGACGTGGTCCGGCCGCACACCTCGGAGCCGGGCACCTTCACCTACTGGGACTACACGCGACTGGCCTTCCAGAAGCGCCGTGGCATGCGGATCGACTTCATCCTCGGCACGCCGGCCTTCGCCGAGCGGGTCAGCGGAGCGGCCATCGACCGCGAGGAGCGCAAGGGCAAGGGCGCCTCCGACCACGCGCCGGTCGTGGTCCAGCTCGACGAATGAGCGGCGAGCCTGCCCGCGGGCGCCACAAAACTTACCGTCGGTAATAATGGCGGGATGAACCCCCGCTCCTTCACCGTCGCCACCGACGACGGGACCCTGCTGCGGGTGCAGGAGCACGCCGGCGCGAAGGACCGACCCACCGTCGTGCTCGCGCACGGCTGGACGCTCACCCGCGAGTCCTGGCTGCCGGTCGTCGGCCCGCTCGTGGCCGCGGGGGTCCGCGTCGTGACCTACGACCAGCGCGGGCACGGCGCGTCGAGTCCCCTGCGCGGCGCCGCATCCGTGCGGATGCTGGGCGACGACCTCGCAGCCGTCCTCGACGTCGTGGCCCCGCACCGCCCGGTCATCCTGGGCGGCCACTCCATGGGTGGCATGACCGTGATGGCGTATGCCGGGCTGCACCCCGACGACTTCCGCTCCCGGGTGGTCGGCGTCGTGCTGGTGTCGACCAGCGCCGACGACCTCCAGAACCGGCTCCGGGCGGTCGAGGCCAGGGCCATGGCCGTCGCCGCGAGGCTGCCCCGCATCCCCGCTGGGCGGTTCGTGACGCTCAAGGGCCAGCGCCGCCTGCTCTTCGGCGCCGACCCCGACCCGGCCCACGTTCAGCTGACCCGCGACATGGTGGCCGGGACGTCCCTGCCGACGATGGGCCGCTTCTTCGGGGCCCTGGGCGAGCACGACGAGAGCGAGGCACTGGAGGCGCTTCGCGGCATACCCACGCTCGTGCTCGTGGGCGACCGCGACAAGCTCACTCCACCCCGTCACTCACACCGACTGGCCGAACTGGTGCCGCATGCCGAGGTGCGCGAGCTGCCCGGGCGCGGTCACATGCTGATGTACGAGGCCACCGACGAGGTCCTCGACGCGTTCCAGTCGGTGCTGGACGAGGCCGTCACCGGCCGGGCTCGCTGACCGGGCCGCCGCCGGACGACCAAGGTGGGCGTCAGCCCTGCCGGGCCGTGCTCAGCGGCGAGCCGGACGGCGCACCCTGGTCGTCCGCCGGTCGACGCCGCAGCCCGAGACCGAGCGAGGCGACCGCGCCGAGTGCCGCGGCCACGGCCGCACCGAGGAACACCGTCTGCACCTGGACGATGCCGGCCGCGAGCAGCGCCTTGGTGTCGGTCTGGTCGGGCAGGGCCGCCACGGTCTCGTAGTAGCGGTGCAGCCCGATCGCGGTGAGCAGCGCGAGCCCGACGACCATCCCGACCATGCGCGCGACGACCACCAGGGCTGAGGCGACCCCGTGCGCGTCGGCCGGCGCATCGGCCAGGGCCGCGTTGTTGACCGGCGCGAGCGCAAGGCCGATGCCCAGACCCACCAGCACGAGGACCACCGTGGCCGTCGGACCGTCGAGCGAGCCGTCCTCCCAACCACTCATGATGACGAGGCCGACGGTGGCCACCAGCAGCCCGACGCCGCTGACCAACCCGTCACCGCACCGGCGCAGCGACCACCCACCCAGCAAGGCACCCACGGGCACCGCCAGGAGGAAGCGCACGAGGACGAAGGCGGCGACCGTCTGCGAGTCGGTCAGGGTCAGGCGGGCGAGCACCGGCACGTCGACGATCACCGCGACCAGCGCAGCCCCCACCATCAGGCTGACCACGAGCGAGGTGCGCGCCCGACCCCGGACGACGCCGCGGGCGACCAGGGGCTCGGCGGCGGTGCGGTGCCGCCAGAGGTAGAGGCCGAGGGCGACCGCACCGACCGGGAGCAGGGCGAACCCGAGCGGGCCGACCACCTCGCGCTCGGGGTGGCTCGCGGCGAAGGTCAGCACGACGCTGCCCAGGGCGAGGCCGAGCAGCAAAGCACCGGGCAGGTCGGCCCGGCGCAGCAGACCCCACCACCGGGGCGCGGTCACCGCCACGAGGGCGACGACGAGGAGCAGCGCCACCAGTCCGATCGGCGTCAGGACGCGTGACGTCGAGTCGCCGAAGGGCACGAACGGCACCCCCAGCGTGACGTCCGTCGCGAGCCGGGCCGGTGCGGCCAGCGCGAGCCCGCCCACGACCAGGGCCAGCGCACCCAGCGCGAGGGGTATGCCGCGTGGTCGCTGCAGCGGCTGCCCTCCCACCGTCACGACGGCGGCGGCGAGGACGAGCCCGGCGACCACGTTGAGCCAGAAGATCATCCGCCAGTCGGAGACCGCCAGCACCGCGGCGCCGAGGACCGGCCCGAGGACGCTGCCGACCTCCTGCACGGCGCCCACCACGCCCAGCGGGGTGCCCCTGCGCTCAGCCGGCCAGAGGTCCGCGACGATGGCGAGCGTCGCGGGGACGAGACCCCCGCCGCCGATGCCCTGGAGCACGCGTCCGGTCACGAGCACGGGCAGCTCGACGGCCAGCGCCGTGATGGCGGATCCCACGACGAAGATCATCAGGCAGGCCACCAGGATCCGTTGCCGCGCAACGAGATCCGCCAGTCGACCGATGAGGGGTAGCACGGCGATGTAGCCGAGCAGGAACCCGGAGATGATCGGAGTGGCCTTCTGGAGCGCGTCGATGCCGAGGCCGACCCCGGTCATCATGTCCGTCAGTGCCAGCACCACGACATAGGTGTCGGCCGCGGCCAGCGCCACCGCCACGGAGGCCGTGGCGAGCAGCGCCCTAGGGGCGGGTGATCGCAACGGGCTGCGCCAGGCTCGTGAGCCGCAAGGAGTAGGTCGAGGTGGACCCCTCGTAGAAGGGACCCTTGAGGAGCACGGTGCGGAGCTGCTTCTCCGCCGTGACGCCGTAGGTCACGTCAAACGTTCGCTTGCGGACACCGATGACGAACAGGTCGGCGACGGCGTCACCCGGCACCGTGCCGGTGAACGTGGTCAGCACCTCCGACCCGTCACGCACCTGGCCGCCCTTCTCGGGCGCCTGGGTCTTGCCGATGAGGCTGGTGATGCCCGTCTCCTTGTTGAAGAGCTGGGCCGGGTTGGGGGCGCCGTAGGTCGCCGGGTCGATCTTGTTGTAGCCGGGGGTGAAGAACTTCATGTAGACGTCCTGCTCCACCGCGATCACGTCGACCGTGCCGGTCACCCCGGCGACCGTCGCGTTGAGGGTGCCCTTGAAGGACGGGGGCGTGAAGGCCCCGGTGCCCTTGGCCCCCGAGACACCGATCGCCTTGCTGGGCAGGCCGGTGGCCTCGAGCGTGAACGCGACGGCCGGGCTCTTCTCGAGGTTGGTGCGCGCTGCCGCCAGCTGCTCGGCGGGCGTGCCCTCCTTGGCCGGGGCGTCGTCTCCGGACGAGCACCCCACGAGGGCGAGCGCCACGAAGGTGAGTGCGGTGCCGGCGATGGCGATTCCCTTGAGGCGCATGACCCGAGGGTAGTCGGAGGGGGCCGCTCCCCATGGTCGCAACGCCAGACCCCGCCCTGGCGTTCGAGCGAACCGGCACCAGCCGGCATACCCGAGTTGGGCCCGCCCCCTAGGGGAGGCGGGCGTCGTCGCCGGGGTGGACCCGCAGCCAGCGGTAGCCGTAGCCGTCCAGGGCGAGCGTCACGCGGCCCCCGTCGTCGGTCCGCTGCTCGCCGGCCTGCAGCAGGTCGACGAGCAGGACCGCGCCGTCGGCGACCGCGAGGTCGACCTCCACGGGCTCCGAGGAGAGGTTGTGCACCGCGATGACCGCGGCGTCCTCCCAGGCCGACCGGTGCGCCAGGACCGCGGGGTCCGGCTGCGGCAACACCTCGAAGGTGCCCCACCCGAGCTCGGGACACGACCGGTATGCCGCGATGAGCCCGCGCATGAAGCTCCAGAGCGAGTCGGGGTCACGCCGCTGCTGGGCGGCGTTCACGTGCGCAGGTCCGTAGCCACCCTCCACCACGCGGCTGACCAGCTTCCGTGGCGGCGCGGTCGAGAACCCGCCGTTGCGTCCCGCAGTCCACTGCATCGGGGTGCGGACCGCCATCCGTCCTTCCGCCGAGAGGTCCTCGCCCATGCCGAGCTCCTCGCCGTAGAAGATGGTGGGTGTCCCCGGCAGCGAGAACAACAGGGCGTAGACGAGGCGCAGCCGGCGGGGATCACCGTCGAGCATCCCGGGCAGCCGCCGCTTGAGACCGCGCCCGTAGATCTGCATCTCCGGCGCTGGGCCGAAGGCGTCGAAGACCTCCTGCCGCTGGGCGTCGGTGAGCTTGTCGAGGGTCAGCTCGTCGTGGTTGCGCACGAAGGTCGCCCACTGGCAGGACGGCGCGATGGCGGGCCGCTGGCGCAGGGCCTTGGCCAGCGGACGAGCATCTTCCCGCGCCAGGGACAGGTAGAGGTTCTGCATCGAGATGAAGTCGAACATCATGTGCAGCTCGTCGGCCGCGGTGCCGCCGAAGTACTTCTTCTGGTCCTTGTGCGGCAGGTTGACCTCGCCGAGCAGGATCGCGTTTCCCTTGCGGCGGTTGACGAACGCACGCAGGTCGCGCAGGTACTGGTGTGGGTCGGCCGGCACGTCGGGTCGTGCCGGGTCGGCCGCGGCGGTCTCGACGTCGTCGATGAAGAAGGGGACCGCGTCGACCCGGAAGCCGTCGAGCCCCAGCTCGAGCCAGAACCCCATCGTCCGGGCGATCTCGTCCCTGACGTCCTGGTTCGCGACGTTGAGGTCGGGCTGGTAGCGGTAGAAGTGGTGCAGGTACCACTCCCCGGTCCGGGGGTCCTTCTCCCAGATGCTGTCCTCCAGGTCGGGGAAGACGACCTGGTCCGAGCTGTCGGGCGGGGTGTCAGGACGCCAGACGTACCAGTCGCGGTAGCGGTTGTCCTTGCTGCGGCGGGCCGCCTTGAACCACGGGTGCTGGTCGGAGGTGTGGTTGATGACGACGTCGGCGATGACCCGGATGCCGCGGTCGTTCGCGGTGCGGATCACCTCGACCAGCTGGCCGTGGGTCCCCAGCCGGTGGTCGACGCCGTACAGGTCGGTGACGTCGTAGCCGTCGTCGCGATCGGGAGTGGGGTAGAACGGCATCAGCCACAGGCAGGTCACCCCCAGCTCGGCCAGGTAGTCCACCCGCTCGGCGAGCCCTCCCAGATCGCCGATGCCGTCACCGTCGGAGTCGTAGAAGGTCTCGACGTCGAGGCAGTAGATGACCGCGGTCTTCCACCACTGGTCGCTCGTGTCGGTCACGCGCATGGTCAGCTCCCAGTGCTCAGGGCGGGAAGGACGTGCTCGCCGAACGCCTCGATGAAGGCGTCCTGCCGTTGTCCCACGTGGTGCAGGTAGAGGTCGTCGAAGCCCAGGTCGGCGTACTCGGCGAGCCACTCGCGGTGCTGCGCGAGGTCCGCCGAGACCCGGACCGCGTCGCGCACGGCGTCCGGCTCGACCTGGCCCCACAACACGTCGAACGCCTCGGCGGTCTCGACGTCCCACGAGATGGGAGGTCCGAAGACGTTCCCGGCCCACTGGTCGTGCGCGACGGCGAGGGCCTCGGCCTCGGTCGGGGCCCAGGACAGGTGGACCTGCAAGGCGGTGCGACCGCGCCCACCAGCGCTCCGGTAGGCCGCGAGCACGTCGCGCAGGGTCTCGACCGGTTGGTTGACGGTGACGAGGCCATCGGCCCAGGCGGCGACCCGTGTCGCGCTGTCGACCGACACCGCCGGCCCCACGAGCAGCGGGACGGGATCGGGCAGGTCCCAGAGCGTCGCGCGGTCGACCGTCACCAGGCCGTCGTGGCTGACCTCCTCACCGGCGAGCATCCGCCGGATGACGTCGACGCACTCCTCGAGCCGCTGGGTACGGACCTCCTTGCGCGGCCAGCGGTCACCGGTGATGTGCTCGTTGCTCGCCTCGCCACTCCCCAGTGCCACCCAGAACCGGCCGGGGAACATCTGGCCCAGCGTCGCGATCCGCTGTGCGTGGACTGCGGGGTGGTAGCGCTGGCCAGGCGCCGTGACGCAGCCGAGCGACAGGCCGGTCGTGGCGAGGGCGGCGCCCAACCACGACCAGGTGTAGCCGCTGTGGCCCTGTCGGGTGCTCCACGGCGAGAAGTGGTCGGAACACATCGCCATGGCGAAGCCGGCCCGTTCGGCGTGCTGCACGTCGTCGAGGAGCTGGCGTGGGCTGATCTGCTCGTGCGAGGCGTGGAACCCGATCCGCGTCATCCCCCCACCTAAGCGGAGAAGCGGTCACACCGCACCTGACCAGCGGGTATGCCGCGGACTGGGCCCAGCGGCATACCCGCCGGTCAGCCCACGTCCTCGGGCGTCGCCTCGTGCCCGGGCTCGCCCTCGGTACGCCGGTCGGCCTTCATCTCGGCCTCGTAGACGTGCCGGCGGCCCTGCATCAGCTCGTCGCGCACCTTCTTCTCCAGACGCTTCCACGTCGCGTAGTAGCCGTCCTCGAAGTCCTCGACGACCTGGAAGGTCCAGCGACCGACCACGACGTTGCGGCCGACCAGCTCGCGGTCCAGCTGGTCGGCGAGCTCGAGGTGGCCGGCCTTGCGCAGGAGCTCGACGGCGTCGCCGAGGGCGAGGTCCGCCGAACCCGTGAGACGGTGCAGGCCGTAGAGCCGGCCACGCACCTCCTCGATCGTCTCGAACGCCTCGCTCAGCTTGCCGACCGCCTCGACCGTGGCGTCGTCGACGCCGTCGGGACGACGGTCCAGTCCCTCTTCACCTGCCGTCATGCCCTCAGTCTGCGCACTGAGCCGGCGAACCGCAGGTCGGGCGCCTGAGACGTCACCAGCGCCGCGGCCCAGGCACCCGACCCGGTCAGCGCAGGACGAGGGTGTCCGCGGTCTCGTCGAGGTCGACCGTCACCGTGTCACCGTCACGCACCTGACCGCCGAGCACGGCCTTGGCCAACCGGTCGCCGATCTCCTTCTGGACCAGCCGGCGCAACGGGCGCGCGCCGTAGGCCGGGTCGTAGCCGGTGATCGCCAGCCACTCCCGCGCGGCCTCGGTGACCTCGAGGGTGATCCGGCGGTCGACCAGCCGGGTGGCCAGCTCGCGGACCTGGAGCTCGACGATGTGGGCCAGCTCGGCAGACGTGAGGGCGTCGAAGATGACGATCTCGTCGAGCCGGTTGAGGAACTCGGGCTTGAAGCTGGCCCGCACGACCCCCATGACCGCATCGCGCCGGGCCGAGTCCTCCATCGTCGGGTCGACCAGGAACTGGCTGCCCAGGTTGCTGGTCATGACCAGGATGACGTTCCGGAAGTCGACGGTCCGACCCTGGCCGTCCGTGAGCCTGCCGTCGTCGAGCACCTGCAGCAGGATGTCGAAGGTCTCCGGGTGCGCCTTCTCGACCTCGTCGAGCAGCACCACCGAGTAGGGACGACGGCGGACGGCTTCGGTGAGCTGACCGCCCTCCTCGTAGCCGACGTAGCCCGGAGGAGCTCCGATGAGGCGCGCGACCGCGTGCCGCTCGGCATACTCGCTCATGTCGAGGCGCACCATGGCGCGCTCGTCGTCGAAGAGGAAGTCGGCCAACGACTTGGCGAGCTCGGTCTTGCCGACACCGGTCGGTCCGAGGAACAGGAACGACCCGGTCGGCCGGTTGGGGTCGGCCAGCCCCGCACGGGACCGACGGACGGCGTCGGAGACCGCCGCGACGGCGGTCGACTGCCCGATCAGCCGCGAGCCGATGATCGACTCCATCGAGAGCAGCTTCTCGGTCTCGCCCTGCAGGAGGCGACCGGCCGGGATGCCGGTCCACGCCGAGATGACCTCGGCGATGTCGTCGGCGCCGACCCGCTCCTTGACCATCAGGTCGCCGTTGCGCAGCCCGCTGGCCACCTCGTCCTCGTTGGCTTGCGCCAGCGCCTTCTCCAGCTCGGGGATCTCGCCGAACTCGATCCGGCTCGCGGTCTCGAAGTCATACTCGCGGCGGGCCTTCTCCAGCCTGGTCCTGGCCTCGTCGATCTGGGTCTTGAGGTCACCGACCCGGTTGAGGCCGCTCTTCTCCGACTCCCAGCGGGCGTTGAGGGCGGCCAGCTCCTCCGACCGGTTGGCCAGGTCCTCGCGGAGCCGGGCGAGCCGCTCCACCGAGGCGTCGTCGGTCTCGCGCTCGAGGTGGAGCTCCTCCATCTTGAGCCGGTCGACGGCACGTCGGAGCTCATCGATCTCGACCGGGCTCGAGTCGATCTCCATCCGCAGCCGCGAGGCGGCCTCGTCGACGAGGTCGATCGCCTTGTCGGGGAGCTGGCGGCCACTGATGTAGCGGTCCGAGAGGGACGCCGCGGCCACCAGGGCGGCGTCCTCGATCTCCACCTTGTGGTGCGCCTCGTAGCGCTCCTTGAGCCCGCGCAGGATAGCGACGGTGTCCTCGACCGAGGGCTCGCCCACGAAGACCTGCTGGAAGCGCCGCTCGAGGGCGGCGTCCTTCTCGATGTGCTGGCGGTACTCGTCGAGGGTGGTCGCCCCGACCAACCGCAGCTCGCCGCGCGCCAGCAGCGGCTTGAGCATGTTGCCGGCGTCCATCGCGCCCTCGCCGGTGGCCCCGGCCCCGACGACGGTGTGCAGCTCGTCGATGAACGTGACGACCTGCCCGTTGCTGTCCCTGATCTCCTCGAGGACCGCCTTGAGGCGCTCCTCGAACTCGCCGCGGTACTTCGCCCCGGCGACCATCGCGCCGAGGTCCAGGCTGATCAGCCGCTTGTCGCGCAGCGACTCCGGCACGTCGCCGTCGACGATCCGCTGCGCCAGTCCCTCGACCACGGCGGTCTTGCCGACACCGGGCTCGCCGATGAGGACGGGGTTGTTCTTGGTGCGACGGGACAGCACCTGCACGACCCGCCTGATCTCGGAGTCGCGCCCGATCACCGGGTCGAGTCGGCCGTCCCGCGCGGCCTGGGTCAGGTCGGTGCCGTAGGTCGCGAGCGCCTCGCCTCCCTCGACCGGGGTCTCGCTGGTCACGCTGCGGCCACCGCGGGTCGCCTCGATCTTGGCCTCCAGGTCCTTGGCCCCACGCTTCTCGACGGCGGCCAGGTGGCCGGTCTCGGCGAGGGCGAGCAGCAGCAGGTCGAGGGCGAGGTAGGTGTCGCCCTCGGCGCGCATGAGGGTGTCGGCCTGCTGGAGGACAGCCAGCGCCTCACGACCGAAGGTCGGCGGCTGCGTCGCGCCGGAGGTCTTCGGCAGGGAGCGCAGCCGGGCATCGGCTTGGCCGAGCACGTGAGCGGCGCCGGTGCCGGCAGCTGCCAGCAGGGTGTCGGCCTGCGCCGTGTCGAGCTGCACGATGGCGCTCGTGAGGTGGTCGGGGGTGATCTCGGGGTGGCCGGCGCTCTGGGCGGCTCGCTGAGCCAGCGCGAGCGCCTCGGCCACCTTGGCGGTGGGCTTCAGCTCCATGCGTGCGTCTACTCCTCGGTGGATGAGTTCGGGTGGGGTTCCCTCAGGACAACCGGTCCAAAGTTGAGTGTATTCCACTCAACCTCGTGCTGGGGACCCATCAGCCGATCGGTTGATACTTCAAAAAACGCCGCGCGTACTCATGCAGATGGATTAGTTCTTGTGTATGAGCTCATGTATCGTCCTCCGCTTGCAGGGACTTACCCCCCGGAAGGACCTTTCGTGAACAGGCCATCGGCCCTGCCTCGGTATGCCCCCCGCCACCGCGCTGAACGCGGTTCGGCAGCCCATCGCTTCGCTGCCCTGGCCCTCTGTGTCCCCCTCGCCGCCACGGCTGGACTGGGGACCATCGTCCCCGCCTCCGCGGCGACCACCACCACCCGCACCGCCGACACCGCAGGCTCCCTGGCCATCGGCAGCGCCGGGTACGCCATCCCCTCAGGCGCCGTCTTCGTGTCGACCGCCGGGAGTGACTCCTACAGCGGCACGGCCACGAAGCCGGTGCGCACCATCGCCCGCGCGATCGCCCTCGCCCCGTCCGGCGGCACCGTGGTCCTGCGCAAGGGCACCTACCACGAGACCGTCACGGTCACCAAGAAGGTGACGATCCAGAACTACCCGAAGGAAGCCGCCTGGCTCGACGGCTCGGTCGGTGTCACCGGCTGGGTCAAGGACGGCGTCACCTGGCGGCACGACAAGTGGACGCCGCGGTTCGACGCGAGCGTCGGGTTCAGCAAGGGTGACCAGGACGGCACCGGTCCGGGTTGGCAGTACGTCAACCCCGCGTACCCGATGGCTGCCCACCCCGACCAGGTCTTCATCAGCGGCGTGCAGCAGCGCCAGGTCGCCTCTCGCGCCGCCGTCGCGGCCGGCAAGTTCTTCCTCGACACCGCCACGTCCAAGCTCTACCTCGGCAGCGACCCCACGGGTCGCAGCGTCCGCGGCACCACCCTCGCCAAGGCGATGAGCATCCGTGCCGCCGGCACCGTCGTCCGGGGCATCGGCATCCGCAACTACGGGCCGAGCATCTGGCACATCGGGGCGGTCACGGTCGAGAGCCCGAGTGTCCGCATCGAGAACGTGGTCATCCAGGACTCGGCCACCATCGGCCTCGGCGTCATCGCGTCGGACGCGGTCATCAACCGCACCAGCGTCCTGCGCGCCGGCCTCCTCGGCCTGCACGCCGCGACAGCCGACCGCATCCAGGTGCTCCGCAGCCGGCTGGACGGCAACAACTGGGAGCGGTTCAACAGCGCGCCCGTCTCCGGCGGCATGAAGGCCGGGCGGTCGCGCGGCGTACTGGTCAAGGACAGCTCGATCTCGAGCAACCTCGGCCACGGCTACTGGTCGGACGTGTCGGTCTACGACACCAAGCTGGTCAACAGCAACTTCATCAAGAACTCGGCCACGGGCATCTTCCTCGAGATCTCGGCCCGGGGGACCGTGGTCAACAACCTCATCGACGGCAACGGCGCCGAGGGCATCAAGATCAACAACACGAGCACCGTGCTGATCTACAACAACACGGTGCTCCGCAACGCCCGGCCGATCAACATCGTCCAGGACTCCCGCACCAAGGCCAACACCTCCTACGGCGACGACACGCGCTATCCGAACGATCCCGAGATGACGTGGCTGGTCGGACCCGTGACGGTCCGCAACAACGTCCTCGGCATCCCCAACACCCGCGCCAACTGCGTCCTGTGCGTCGAGGACTACACCCACACGCGGACGGCCGCACAGATGGGCGTCACGAGCAACGGCAACGTGTTCAACCGCGCTGACACCGCCGACCCCGACTGGCTTACGGTCTGGAGCCGGGGCGCGACCAACGTCAACCCGGCCGTCTACGGCACGCTTGCGGCGCACCGTTCGGGCACGGGTCAGGACAAGTCCAGCCTCGCGTACGACGGGTTCTACGCCGTCTCGTCCACCGGGCACCTGTCCGGCGCAGCGCAGGCCAAGGCGGGCACCGTCGCCGTCGGCCTCCCGTCCTCCCTCGCCACCTTGTCGGGCCAGACCGCCGGCTCCAAGTGGCTGGGCGCCTGGGGGCGCTGAGTCTCCCGCCGCAACGGCCGCACGAGCGCCGGCACTGCCGTGTCAGCCCTCGTGCGGCACTGCGACACGCCGAGAGAACCAACGACACGCCGAGAATTCGTCCCCGTACATCACAAACTGATAACGTCCGCCGCTTGCAGGGACGACCTCGCAGGGAAGACCTGGAAGGACACTCCACCTCGTGACCCGGCCCCCGGCCCCGACGCCACACCCCCGACACTCAGCCCCCCGACACTCAGCCCCCCGACACTCGAGCCCCCGACACCGCGCACCCCGACGCATCACCCTCAGCCGACCTCTCCTGGTCGCCGGCTGCGCGGCCCTGGCCCTCACGGTCACCACTCCCGCCCTTGCCGGAACCTGGACCGACCCGAGCAGCCCGACGAGCAAGACCAAGCCGCCCAAGCCGCACCGCAGCCTCGCCACCTCGACGGCCACCTCGACGGCCACCTCGACGGCCACCTCGACGGCCACGGCGACCCCCACGGCGACCCAGACCGCCACCTCCACGGGGCCGGTGGTGTCATCGACGACGAGCACCACGACCCCGTCGAGCACCGCGACCAGCAGCCCCACGACCACCACGGCCCCCGCGCCGGCGGGTGGCCGCGCCGCTGACAGCGCGGGCGCCGCGGCGGTCGGCACCGCCACCTATGCCGTCCCCGCAGGTGCGGTCGTGGCTTCGCCGAGCGGCGACGACGCGGCAGCCGGCACCACCGGCGCCCCCGTGCGGACGATCGCCCGTGCCCTGGCCCTGGCGCCTGATGGTGGAACGGTCGTCCTCCGGGGCGGCAGCTACCACGAGACGGTCACGATCTCGCGGGGCGTCACCCTGCAGAACTATCCGGGCGAGGCCGCCTGGCTCGACGGCACCAGCGCCGTCGAAGGCTGGGTGCAGGACGGTTCGGCCTGGCGGGTCGACGGCTGGACGACTCGCTTCGACGCCAGCGTCGGCTTCAGCAAGGGCGACACCGACAGCACCTCGCCGGGCTGGCAGTACGTCAACCCGGCCCACCCGATGGCGGCCCACCCCGACCAGGTCTTCGTCGACGGAAGCCAGCTGCGCCAGGTCGCCTCGAGGTCGGCCGTCGTGGCCGGCACCTTCTTCCTCGACGAGTCGACGTCGCAGCTCTACATCGGCACCAACCCGTCCGGCCGCGACGTGCGGGCGGCCACGCTCGCCAAGGCCCTGAACGTGCGCGCCTCAGGCACGACCATCCGCGGCATCGGCGTGCGCCGCTACGCACCGAGCATCTGGCAGATTGGCGCCGTGACGGTCGAGCAGCCCAAGGTACGGCTCGAGCAGGTCCGCATCGAGGACAGCGCGACGATCGGCCTGGGCGTCATCGCCTCCGACGTGGTCATCGACCACACCAGTGTGCTGCGCGCCGGTCTGCTCGGTGTCCACGCCGCGACGGCCGACCGGATTCGCGTCGTGGCGAGCCGGTTCGACGGCAACAACTGGGAGGAGTTCAACAGCGCACCCGTGTCCGGCGGCATGAAGGCCGGCCGCTCGCGAGGCGTCACGGTGATCGACTCGAGCATCTCCGACAACCTCGGCCACGGGTACTGGTCTGACGTGTCGGTGTACGACACCAAGATCCTGAACAGCAACCTCGACAACAACACCGCCACCGGCGTCTTCCTGGAGATCTCGGCACGGGGCACCGTGGCCAACAACCTGATCATCGGGAACGGCGCCGAGGGCATCAAGGTGAACAACATCAGCACTGTGGACATCTACAACAACACGGTGGTCCGGAACGCCCGGCCGATCAACATCGTGCAGGACTCCCGGACCCCGGCGAACACGTCCTACGGTGATGACTACCGTTACCCCAACGACCCGGAGATGACCTGGCTCGTGGGACCGGTTACCGTGCGCAACAACGTGATCGGGCTGCCCAACGGCAACGCCAACTGCGTGCTGTGCGTCGAGGACTACACCCACACCCGCACCGCTGCGCAGATGGGCGTGACGAGCAACGGCAACGTGTTCAACCGGGCTTCGGCAACCACCCCCGGGTGGCTCACCGTATGGAGCCGCGGCGCGGAGGCCGTCAACCCGTACGTCTTCGGGACCCTCGACGCCTTCCAGTCCGGGACCGGGCAGGACACCAGCAGCCTCGACTACGACGGCTCTGTGGTCGTCAGCACCACCGGCGCACTGACCGGTACCGCTCAGGGGCAGGCCGGTTCTGTGGCAGCGCCTCTGCCCAGCAGCATCGCCACGCTCATCGGCCAGCCAGCCGGCGCGCAGCACCTCGGGGCCTGGGGCCGGTAGCCCCGAGCTCCTCCATGCGGGTGGCCGGCAGCTGATCCTGCCGGCCATCCGTGGTCCGCTGCGCATCGCGGACGGTGACCCCACGGCATACCGTGGGGTCGGCGAGTGTGAGTGCGGACGCCGGCGCGCAGCGGGCCCGACGGAGCTCAGCCTGCCGCGACGAACTGGCGGACCGCGTCGAGCGCCACCAGGTGCCCTCCGCGCAGCACCGGGGCGTCGGCCACCCCCGTCGGCACGACCTTGGGGTGCACCGGCGCGATGCTCGCGACTGCCTCGGCGACGGCAGGGCATCGATCCCCGTCCCGCCACGCTGGTGCCCGCGATCATGACCGGCCTCCTGCGCGACGGACTCGGCTTCAGCGGCCTGGCGCTCTCGGACGGCCACGAGATGGGCGCCGTCGCGGGGCCGCTCGGGGTCGCGGAGGGGGCGGTCCAGGCGGTCCTGGCCGGCGTCGACGCGTTGTGCATCGGCGGAGGACTCGCCGACGCCGAGACCGTGGACACCGTGGCCGCGGCACTCGTGGGTGCCGTCGAGTCGGGGCGCCTCCCCCCTTGAGCGGCTCACCGAGCCGTGGGCGACGACACCCCCTCTGGCCTCACGACGGCGGTCGCGCGCAGGTGGCCCGGGCTCTCACCGCTGCGGATCACCGACGCCGCGGGCGTTCCCGCCGGACTGGCCGCGGCCGTCGGACGCCCGGTGTGGGTCGTGGTGCGTGACCCGCACCGGCACCGGTGGATGGGCTCCCTCGTCCAGCAGATCGTGCGCGCCCGACCCGACTCAGTCGTCATCGACACCGGGTGGCCCGGATGGTCACCGCCTCAGGGCACGACCCACGTGGTCACGTACGGCGCGTCGTGGGCCAGTGGCGAGGCCGTGGTCGACCTGCTCGCCCCCTGAGCAGCGCGACTCCTGGCCACAGGCGTGCAGGCGCAGGGTCTCCTGAGCGTCCCGCGCGGGGCGCGCGGGGCGCGCGGGGCCGCAGGTGCGGTCAGGCAGGGGTGGCCGGGTCGGGGTCGTACCAGCCGCCATGCTCCTCGGCGAGGGCGCTGAACCGGTCACGCAGCCCGGACTCGACCGGTCCGGACTCGTCGGCGACCATCTCCTCGACGACGTGGACGGCCCACTCGTGGTCCTCGGAGTCGTCCTCCCCGGCCAACGCCTCCCGCACGACGCGGACCTCGGAGAACCCCTCGTGGGCCAGCTCGGCGGCCACGTCGTCGGCGGTCTCACGGTCGGGGAAGACCAGCAGGTGCTCACTCACAGGACGAGTATGCCGCGGGGCGGCGTCAGTCGGCCCACCGGCAGGCGCGCCGCAACCGGGCCCGCTCGGCCGGGGCGGCGTGGGTGAGCCGGAACCGCACCCACCGCTCGGGCACCTTCATGTGCCAGACGAAGTCGTCCCAGTCGGTGGCGAGGGAGAGCCGTCGTTCCATGACGTCGAGGGGCATCGCCCGTCGGGCCGCCTCGCGCTCCACCCTGCGCTCGGTGGCCGAAGCCGTCCAGCCGCTGCACTCGACGTCGCCCCGCTCCGCGTGGACCAGCTCGTGCCACAGGGAGCAGCGCTCCTCCTCGAGGCTGCGACCGGAGCGCAGCACGATCGCCCGACGGCCGTGGTAGTAGCGACCGGGCTCGGCGATGGGCTGTCGCACCAGCACCACGTCGCGCATCTCGCGCAGCACCGCCCAGGGGTCAGGTACCCCGGATGCGTCGCTCGATGGCGTCAAGCCTGCTCCTCACGTCGTCGATCAGCGCGAGGACCTCCTCGTCACTGACCCCGGACCGGACCCGCTGACCCGGGGCGGTCACGTAGCCCCCATCCTGCGCCGGCCCACCGACAGGCTCACCACGGTCGTCCAACCCGAGCACCTCGAGCACCTTGGCTCGCTTGACGTCCTGGACCCCGAGCCCGTCCTCCACGCGCTTCCACGTGATGGAGGAGATGCGCGCCTCCCTGGCCGCCTGCTCCTTGCTCCACCCGTGGCCGAGACGGGCCCGTTCGACGCGTTGGCCGAGGCGTTCGAGCTGCTCACGATTCATGCTGCGCATCTTGCCAGTCACACCCAGTCACTTCTAGTCCTGCTCAGTCACGGATCGGCCCGCCAAGACCGTCGGCTCCGCCACTGTGTGAGGCAACACCCGGGGCAGCCGACGCGATCACGCCCCATTCTGGTGACACCTGTGCAGAACTCTTGCCGGACCAGCCGTTCCTGACTATGTTCATGGCCATGCCTAGGGAAACACCCCCAAACCACGTGATCGAGGTGCACGGCTACGCACTGCGAGTCATCCGACGGGCCAGGGGTCGTGCGGTGGCTGACCTCGCCGCGGCCGTGGAGGTGGACCCGTCCTACATCCGGCACCTCGAGAACGGCAGCAAGTTCCGCGTCAGCCCTGAGGTCTACGCCGCGCTGCTGCGCGAGCTGCAGATCGAGGACTACCGGGCACTCCTGGCCACCGCGCCGCTGCGCGACGAGGTGTCCGCCTGACCTGCCCGGCTCCTCCCCCAAGCGCCGGTGCATGCCGAGAGCCCCCACCCTGCTGCGAGTGGGGGCTCTTGGCATACCGGGAAGCGGGGATGTGGGAATGCGGATGCCGCGGGCCAACCGGTGTGGGTCAGGGTTGGCTCGGGCGCCAGACCACCAGGGCCTGCGAGCGCTGCATCCGGGGCCGCTGCCCGGCCCGCACCGCGATCACGTCACCCGTCGGACCGACGGCGAACACCCGGGAGGCCGACCGCGCCTGGGACGAGCGCCGCGAGCGTTCCAGCTCGTCGGTGAGCTCGAGCACCCGACCGCGCAGGGCAGCCACCTGGTTCTCGAGCTCCAGGATGCGCTGGATGCCGGCGAGGCTGACGCCCTCCTCCTGGGAGAGGCGCTGGACCTCCCTCAGCATCGCGACGTCGCGCCCGGAGTAGCGCCGTCCCCCACCGCGGGTCCGCGACGGGCTGACCAGGCCGAGGCGGTCGTACTGCCGCAAGGTCTGCGCGTGCATGCCGGCCAGGGTGGCCGCGACCGAGATGACGAAGATCGGGGCGTCGTCGTCAGGCGAGAACGAGCGGGGGTCGTCCACGACCGGTCACCGCCTCGCGTTGGCGAAGAGCTCGGCCCGCGGGTCGAACCCATCGTCGAGGGTCTGCAGGGTCTGGACCGCGGCCATCGCCTCGTCGGACAGCCGCTGCGGCACCACGATGCTGACCTTCGCCATCAGGTCACCCGGCTTGTCCTTGACCGGCACGCCACGGCCCTTGATCCGCAGCACCCGGCCGCTGGGTGTGCCGGGTGCGACGCGCACCTTGACGGTCGAGCCGTCGAGGGTGGGCACGGCCACGGTGGCGCCGAGGGTCGCCTCGGCGAAGGTCACCGGGAGCTCGATGGTGAGGTTGTCGCCTTCCCGGCCGAAGACCGGGTGCTTCTCGACCGCCACGGTGAGGATGAGGTCGCCCGCGGGAGCCCCGGAGTCGCCGGGCTGGCCCTTGCCGCGCAGGCGGATCTTCTGTCCGTCCCTGACCCCGGCCGGGATCCGGGTGGTGATCTGGCCGCCACCGGTGGTGCTGAGGGTGACGGTGGCACCCTCGACGGCGTCGCGGAACGGCAGGCTCGTGCGCGCGGTCAGGTCCGCGCCCTTGCGCGGTCCCTGGGGAGCGCGGAAACCCGTGCCCCCGTATGCCGGGCCGCCGCCTCCTCCGAACATCCCACCGAGGATGTCCTCGAGGTTGGGTTCACCGCCGCCACCGGTCGAGTACCGCACGCGGGCGCCGCCTCCGCTGCTCCCGCCACCGAACATCGAGGAGAACACGTCGTCGAAGCCACCCGCTCCGCCGCCGGGACCACTGGCGGTGAACCGCGCGCCGCCCCGGGCCATCTGGCGGACGGCGTCGTACTCCCGGCGCTTCTCGGGGTCGGCCAGCACCGAGTTCGCCTCGCCGATGTCCTTGAACCGCTGCTCTGCAGCCGTGTCCCCGGGGTTCTTGTCGGGGTGGTGGGTGCGGGCGAGCTTGCGGTAGGCCTTCTTGATCGCCGCGTCGTCGGCGTCCTGGGGGACGCCGAGGATCGCGTAGAAGTCCTTCTCGAACCAGTCCTGGCTAGCCATGTCGGCGCCCTCCTTCCTGCGTGGTGCTGGTTTCGTCCGGCCGGTCGGCCCGGCCCGCGCGGGTGGCGCGGGTCGGGCCGGCGGACGGGACGCGGGTCATGCTGTGAATGATGCGGCCGTCACTCGGGATCGGCCACGGCGACGCGCGCGGCACGCAGGATCTGCTCGCCGGCGCGGTAGCCGGGCTGGAGCACCTGGACCACGGTGGTCGAGTCGGTGGGTTGCACCGAACCGTCCTGCGGCCAGGCCGTGTGCATCAGCGCCTCGTGCAGGTTCGGGTCGAACTGCTCACCGGCAGCGCCGTAGCGCTCCAGCCCGAACTTGCCGAGGGTGGACTCCAGCTTGTCGGCGATGGCCGCGAACGGTCCGTCGGCGAGGTCGCCGTGCTCCCTCGCCGCGTGGATGTCGTCGAGCACCGGAAGCAACGCCTCGATGACGGACTGGGCGGCACGCTCCTGCACGACGGCCCGGTCACGGTCGACGCGGCGCTTGTAGTTGACGTACTCCGCCTGCAGGCGCTGCAGGTCGGCGAGCCGCTCCCCCGCAAGAACCGTGTCGGGATGGAGGTCGGCCGAGTCGGACGACTCCTCGCCGGCCGGCTCGGTGGCGTCACCGGCGCGCTGCGGGTCGGCACCCTCGTCGAGGATGTCCCCCTGCAGCGGGGCCGCCTCGGCGGTGGTGGGCGGGGCGGTCTCGCCGGCGCCCACCACCCCCTCGGCACCGTCAGGCGTGGGGGCCTGGTCGGTCACTTCTTCTCCTCGTCGTCCTCGACGACCTCGGCGTCGACCACGTCGTCGTCGGACGCACCCGGGTCGGCGGAGCCGGCGTCGTCAGGAGCCGCGCCGTCACCAGCGGTGCCGGCCTGCTCGGACTCGGCGGCCGCGGCATACATCGCGGTGCCCAGCTTCTGAGACTCCTCGGAGAGCTTCGAGGTCTTGGCCGAGATGTCCTCGGGCGTGGCGCCCGACTCCGGCTTCAGGGCCTCCTTGAGGTCCGCGAGGGCAGCGTCGACGTCGGCACGACCGTCGGCCGGGAGCTTGTCGGCGTTGTCGCCCAGGAACTTCTCGGTCGAGTAGACGAGGTTCTCGGCGGTGTTGCGGGCCTCGGTCTCCTCGCGACGCTTCTTGTCCTCGTCGGCGTGGGCCTCGGCCTCCTTGATCATCCGCTCGATGTCCTCCTTGGCGAGGGCGGAGCCACCGGAGATGGTGATCTTCTGCTCCTGGCCGGTGCCGCGGTCCTTGGCGGACACGTTGACGATGCCGTTGGCGTCGATGTCGAAGGTGACCTCGACCTGCGGCACGCCACGCGGAGCCGGCGCGATGCCGCTGAGCTCGAAGGTGCCCAGCTGCTTGTTGTGCTGCGCGATCTCACGCTCGCCCTGGAAGACCTGGATCAGCACGCTCGGCTGGTTGTCCTCGGCAGTGGAGAACACCTCGGAGCGCTTGGTCGGGATGGCCGTGTTGCGCTCGATGAGCTTGGTGAACAGGCCGCCCTTGGTCTCGATGCCGAGCGACAGCGGCGTGACGTCGATGAGCAGGACGTCCTTGCGCTCACCCTTGAGGACACCGGCCTGCAGGCTCGCGCCCACGGCCACGACCTCGTCGGGGTTGACGCCCTTGTTGGGCTCCTTGCCGCCGGTGAGCTCCTTGACGAGCGTGCTCACGGCGGGCATGCGGGTCGAGCCACCGACGAGGACCACGTGGTCGATGTCGGACAGCGCGATGCCGGCGTCCTTGATGACGTTCTGGAACGGCTGACGGGTCCGGTCGAGCAGGTCCTTGGTCAGCTGCTCGAACTGGGCGCGGCTGATCGTCTCCTCGAGGTGGATCGGGCCGTTCTCGGACATCGAGAGGTACTGCATCGACACGTTGGTGCTGGTCGAGGAGGAGAGCTCCTTCTTGGCCTGCTCCGCCGCGTCCCGCAGCCGCTGCATCGCGATCTTGTCCTTGGACAGGTCGACACCCGAGGTGTTCTTCACGGTGGTGAGGAGGTGGTTGACGATGCGCTCGTCCCAGTCGTCGCCACCGAGCTGGTTGTCACCGCTGGTCGCGCGGACCTGGATGGTCGAGAAGCCGTCGTCCGGGTCCTTGCCGACCTCGAGGAGGGACACGTCGAAGGTGCCACCACCGAGGTCGAAGACGAGGATGAGCTCGTCCTCCTTGCCCTTGTCGAGGCCGTACGCGAGCGCCGCGGCGGTGGGCTCGTTGATGATGCGCAGGACGTTGAGGCCGGCGATCTCACCGGCCTCCTTGGTGGCCTGGCGCTCGTGGTCGTCGAAGTACGCGGGGACGGTGATGACGGCGTCGGTCACGTCCTCACCGAGGTAGGACTCGGCGTCGCGCTTGAGCTTCTGCAGGATGCGGGCGCTGATCTCCTGCGCGGTGTAGGTCTTGCCGTCGATCTCCGGCGACTTCCAGTCGGTGCCGATGTGGCGCTTGACGGAACGGATCGTCCGGTCGACGTTGGTGACGGCCTGGCGCTTGGCGATCTCGCCGACCAGCACCTCACCGCCCTTGGAGAACGCCACGACGGACGGGGTCGTGCGACCGCCCTCCGCGTTGGCGATGATCGTCGGCTCCCCGCCCTCGAGGACGGCGACGGCCGAGTTGGTGGTACCGAGGTCGATGCCGACCGCACGTGCCATGGTGAATCTCCTGTTGCGTTGGGGTTGAGTTGCCTGCACTCAAGTTAGGAGCCGGTATGCCGCATGGCAAATCCAAGCGCCAAACTTGCGTTCACTTCGCTCAACTTCGTGCGGGAGGAGATTGTTCCCGCAGATGACAGGATCTGTCGGTCAGTCCTCGCCGCGGGCGACGCCGTGCCAGTAGGCGGCGATCTCGCTGCCCTCGCGGAGGACGGCGTCCGGCTCGGGCGGGGCCGGCCAGAGCTGCAGGAGGTAGCGGTCGGGCGCGGTCTCGTCATCCTCCGGGGTGTCGAGCTCCTGCCCCTCGTCCATCCCGGCGACGCAGTAGCGCGCCCGGTGCCACCCGGGCTGGGGGATCGTGCACCCGTAGGCGCTCTCGAAGGTCGCGATCGTCAGGTCGGGCGTGGACAGCTCGACCGAGACCTCGACGACGTCCTCCCACTCCTCGTCGACCTCGGGCGCGTCCTCGCTCCACGTGACGACCAGGGGGACCTCGCCGGTGTGGAGCCCCGTCACCATGCCGAGCTGGTGCGGGACCTGCGCGCCGACGAGCCCGTTGGCCTGACCGCGGCGCGCCCCGACCAGGTCGTCGGACTCGTCGCCACTGCCGTCCGGGTCTGAGTAGAGGTCGATGAAGCCGTAATGGACGTCGACGAGACCTGCGAACACCTCGGGCATGCGGCCAGCCTCTCGCGGCTGACCCGGAGCGAGCAATCCGCCCGCGACTTCTGGCCGACGGTGTCGCACAACGGGCGGGTTTCGGAGTGGTCTTGAGGCACCAGTGGCCAGAAGTCGGGGGGTCAGGGGGTGTGGGTGGCGAGGAACCGGGTCAGCGAGTCGCCCCAGGCGGCCCAGCCGGCCGGGTTGGGGTGGTAGACCTCCGCCTGTCGTCCGCCCTTGGTGCCGAACCCGACGAACCACGGGCCTGCCTTCGAGCCGGCCGGGGCCTTGGCGCCGAGCTCGTGGCCCGCGAAGACGGTCGCGGCCGAGGTGTCGAGGTAGGTGCGCTCACGCCCGGGGCCTGATGCCCTGACGGCGTCGACCACTCGTTGCTGCACCGCCGTGCCGGCCTTCCCGAGCGCGCGGATCCCGCGGTTCGCGTCGTAGCCGCCCTGCTCCATCAGCGGTCGGTCGGGCGCGAGGAGGGGATAGCTGCGCAGGACGAGGGTCGCGTCGGGCCGCATCCGCGAGCGCACCTGCGTGAGCGCGACGGTGAGGTCGGACTGCAGTTGGGGCAGTAGGCGGTTCGCGCGGGAGATGCCGTCGGCGCAGCCCCCGTCGGCAGTGCCCGTGCCGAACAGGAAGCACTGGAGCACGATGCTCCCGAAGCCGACGTCGTTGCCGCCGATGGTCAGCACCACCACGTCTGCCGTGCGGTCCACGACGTCGACCTGGGCGGGGTGGGCCTGGTCACGGGCGTGGGTCAGGTCCGCCACGACAGCCCCGCTGCACGAGACGTCGACGACCACGGCCCGCACCTGCGCGGCATACCGGCGTCCTGCGCTCAGCGGCGTGCGGAAGCACGCGTCGACGTAACCCCCGGCACCGTTGCCCGCCGAGTAGGAGTCACCGAGCAGCACGACCTTGTCGAGCCGTTCGAGGGGTGGCGGCGCAGGGGTGCCGCTCGACCCCGCGACGGCCAGCCCGGCACCACCGAGCACGGACACGGCCAGGAGGGGCACGGCGAGCCTGGTCCACCGCATCAGCCGCACCTCCTCACCGTCGGGCTCTCACGCTACGTCGACACCCTGCGCGTCAGCCGACCGCCTCTGCCGGATGAGGGATCCGGTCGTGGCACCTTCCCGTCCGTCCGAGGTATGCCCCGTGGACTGTCAGTGGGTCCACCTACCGTGTGCGTCATGGCCGAGAAGCGTCCGTCACACCTGAGGGTGGTCCCCACCCCGTCCGCCCCCGGGCGGACTCCTGAGGTCTCGCGCGCCGACACCGACCCAACCGGGAACTACTGGGCCGAGCTCCAGGCCCTGCGCGACGAGCGCCGCAGACTACGCGCCGGCTGACCCCCGGCTGGTTCGGTTCCGCTCGGGTAGCGTCGCCGCTCGTGGACGACCGACTCTTCGCGCGCACCGTGGCCGGGCTGGCGGCCCACGACGCCGACCTCGCCGCGCTCGTGGCCGCCCACGGCATACCTCCGCTGTGGCTGCGGCCACCAGGCTTCGCGAGCCTGGTCCTGTTCATCCTCGAGCAGCAGGTCTCGCTCGCGTCGGCGGCCGCGGCGTATCGCAAGGTGCTCGAGCGCGTGGGCACGATGGTGCCCGAAGCCCTGCTCGAGACCACGCCGGACGACCTGCGGGTCGACGGGGTGTCCCGCCAGAAGGATCGCTACCTGCGGGCGTTGGCCGCCGCGGTCGTGACCGGCGAGCTCGACCTGCTCGGGCTGGTCGCCCTGTCCGACGACGAGGCGCGACGAGCGCTCATCGCCCTGCCGGGCATCGGACGCTGGACGGCCGACGTCTACCTGCTCGCCTGCCTGGGCCGTCCGGACCTCTGGCCGGTCGGCGACCGAGCACTGCAGGTTGCTGCGGCCGAGGCACTGGGGCTCGACGACGTGCCCGACCAGGCCGCGCTGGAGGCGCTGGGCGAGAGGTGGCGACCGCACCGTTCGACCGCGGCGCGGCTGCTCTGGCACGGCTACCTCGTGCGGCGCGGCCGGTCGGAGACACCACTCAGCGTCCTCGGCTGACCCACGACCCGCTGGTGGACGGAGCGCGGCGTCAGCCGGCAGTGACCTCGCGGGCGAGGGCTGGTGGCATGTAGTCGTAGCGGACGAAGCTGCGGGTGAAGGTGCCGGTGCCGTGCGAGACCGAGCGCAGGTCGACCGGGTAGCGGGCGAGCTCGTGGGCCGGCACCTCCGCGTGGATGACGGTGCGCCCACCCACGTCGGAGGGCTCGGTGCCGTGCACCTGGCCCCGACGGCCGCGCAGGTCGGCCAGGACCCCGCCGACCGCGTCGTCGCTGACCTCGATGTGCACCTCGTCGACGGGTTCGAGCATGGCGACCGTGGAGTCGTTGGCCGCCTCACGCAACGCCATGCCCGCCGCGGTCTGGAACGCCATGTCGGAGGAGTCGACCGAGTGGGCCTTGCCGTCGACGAGGGTGATCCGCACGTCGACCACGGGGTAGCCAGCCAGCACCCCTCTCTCGAGCTGGTTCCGGGCGCCCTTCTCCACGGAGGGGATGAAGTTCCGGGGCACCGCGCCGCCGACGACCTTGTCGACGAACTCGATGCCGGCGCCGCGCTCCAGGGGCTCGATCTCGAGGTGACAGACGGCGTACTGGCCGTGCCCACCCGACTGCTTCACGAGCCGGCCCTGCACCTTGGTGGGCCGGACGAAGGTCTCGCGCAACGAGGTGCGCACCGGCTCGACCTCGACGGGGACGTGGTAGCGGGAGTCGAGGGTGGCGATCAGCTGGTCGACGTGCGCCGGGCCCATCGCCCACAGCACGAGCTGGTGGGTCTCGGCGTTGTGCTCGAGCCGCATCGTGACGTCCTCGGCCACCACCCGTTGCAACGCGGTCGCGAGCTTGTCCTCGTCGCCCTTCGACCTGGCGTGGATCGCCACGGGCAGCAACGGGTTGGGCAGCAGCCAGGGCTCGACGAGGGCCGGCTTGTCCTTGCGCGACAACGTGTCCGAGGTCTCGGCACCGGCGAGCTTGGCGACGACGACCACGTCACCGGCGATCCCGGCGGCGATCGGTCGCGTCTCGTCGCCCACGGGCGCTGAGAGTGGTCCGATCCGCTCGTCATCGGTGTCGTGGTCGGCGTGCTCGTCCACGAGGTGGCTCGCGAAGTGCTGGAGGTGACCGGAGATGTGCACCGGATCGTCGGGTCGCAGCGTGCCGGAGAACACCCGCACGAGTGACTGACGTCCGACGAACGGGTCGGTCGTCGTGCGCACGACCTCGGCCACGAGTGGGCCAGCGGGGTCGCAGGTGACCGGGCCGAAGTCACCGCCAGCCGGGGTGTAGACCGTGGGCACGGCTGCCCCCACAGGAGACGGGAAACCCCTCTCGCACAGCTCGAGGAGCGCCCCGACGCCGATGCCGCTCGGAGCGTGGGTCGGCAGGATCGGGAAGAAGCGGGCCGTCGCGATGGCGAGGCGCAGGTCGCCGGAGACGGCCTCGGTGTCGACCTCTTCGCCCCCCAGGTAGCGCTCGAGGAGCCCTTCGTCCTCGGACTCCTCGATCACGGACTCGATCAGCTCGCCCCGCTGGGCGTCGATCAGCTCTCCCTCGTCGGTGCTGGGCTCCCGGTCGGCCTCACCGCCACCGGGGCGCTGCTCGGTCACGCTGCGGCGCAACAGGTTCAGCAGTCCGGTGACCGCGCCGTCGACCACCAGCGGCAAGGCCAGTGGCTCGGCGTCACCGAACGCCCGCTGGCACCCGGCGACGGTCGCCTCGAAGTCGGCCCGCGCCTGCTCGAGGCGCGTGATGGCGACGGCGCGCGGCATACCGAGCACCTCGCACTCGCGCCACAGCAGCCGGGTCGGCTCGTCCACGCCGTCAGCCGCGGCCACGACGAAGATGGCCGCGTCGGCAGCCCGCAGCCCGGCCCGCACGTCGCCCATGAAGTCGGGGTGACCGGGGGTGTCGAACAGGTTGAGGGTGACCTCACCGCTCGGGATCGAGGCGGCCGTCAGGGACTGGGTCGCGGTGAGGTCGCCCCCTTCACGAGCGCGGCGGCCCGGGATCCGGGCCGCCACGAGCTGGTCGAACAGTGCCGTCTTGCCGGCCCCGCTCGCTCCCACCAGGACCACGTTGCGGATCTGCTCCGGCGAGGAGGGGCCCGCGGCGTCGCTGACACGGTTCATGGAAGTCACCTTGCTCCGGTCCCCACCGCGCCGCAAGAGGTCTCCGCCGCCGGCACCAGGCCACGCTACGGCCCCAGGGCTCCGATCGGGATGACGACGATGCCGTCCTCGCGCGTGTAGCCGTAGCCGCCCGCCGCGGTGATGACGCCGAGGACAGCGGGTTTGCCGATCTTGTCTGTGTCGACCTTGGCGGCGAACCTGCGCAGACCAGCCGCTCCGTCGTTGACGCCTTGCTCCCCGCCGAGCTTGACCTCGAAGGCTCCCCAACCGCCGTCCCGAAGCTGGATGACGATGTCGACCTCGAGGGAGTCGCTGTCGCGGTAGTGGTGAATGGTCGCGTCGAGTGGGGTTGCGTAGACGCGGGCGTCCCTGACGACCAAGGATTCGAAGAGGAGTCCCAGGTAGCTCAGGTCGTCCAGCAGCCGGTTCGGTCCAGCACCCACGGCGGCCGCCGCCAGAGAGGGGTCGATCAGGTGGGTCCGGCTAGCGGTGCGCAGGGTCGCCCGGGACCGCAGGTGGGTGCTCCACGGCGGCTGCTCCTCCAGGACCATGAGTCGTCGCAGCCCATCGAGGAAGTCGTAGATGGTGGTGCGCGCGATGGTGCCCTCTTCGCCTTCGACTTCGGCGGCCAGCCTGGCGATCTTCTGCTCCATGGCGACGTTGCGAGCCAGCGCCTGGAGGAGTCGCTGGACGAGGGCGGGGTTGCGCCGGCTTCCATCGACACGGGAGATGTCGACCTCGGCGATGGTGCGCACGTAGTCGGCGTTGGCCTGCGCGGCGGCAGCGATGGGCAGGTTGAGGTTGAGTGGCCAGCCGCCCCGGACGACGAGCTCGGCGATGTCGGGGACAGTGAGAGGCGCGGTGGCAGTGGGCCGCTCACCGGCGAGCAAGGCTGCCAAGGACATGGCCCCGTTGGAGTGCCCGCTCTCGAACAGACTCATCGGGCGCATGATGAGACGGGCGAATCGCCCAGCTCCGGTATGGCGCCGTGCGTCGTCTTCGGGCACGGCTGATCCGGTCAGCACGTACTGGCCTGGGGAAGCGCGCCGGTTCACTTCGCTGCGGACGTGGTTCCAGACGCGGGTGGCTTCGAGCTGCCATTCGTCGACGAGCTGAGGAGGGTGGCCGTTGAGGACGAGCGCAGGGTCGACACGGACCGCCTCCAAGGCCCCCTGATCGGTATCGAGGTACACCTGGCTCGCCGTGAACTGCTCGGCCGTGAACGTCTTGCCACACGCTTTGGGACCTTCGACGAGTACTGCGCCGGCGGACTGCAAGCGGAGCTTCAGGACTTCATCGAGCACACGTGGTCGGTATTCACGCGCCGTGCCAGCGAGGGTGCCCATGCAGTCAGGCTACACTTCACGCGTCCTGAAGGCTACACTTTGAGAACCCATTGAACTACACTCCGGGCGATTCATAGGCTACACTTCGGAATCTGTGCCTCTCCGTGGATGCATGACCCACCGCGCCGCACGAGGTCTTCGAAGCCGGCACTCGGGTCAGCGAACGAGGACCGCCACCGCGAGAGGGAGCACGCTGGCGGCGACCACGAGCCAGTCGGCTCGTCGCCAAGGGGCGGGCTCCGCCCAGGTGCGCCGGTATGCCGTGGCGAACCCCCGCGAGTCCATCGCCACGGCGAGCGCGGCCGCGGACTGCAACGAGCGGACGAGCATGCCGATCGTCAGGGCCGACAGCTCGGCGAGCACCGATCGAGGCGAGCGCGCGGAGGCTCCGATGCCACGCACCCGGCGGGCCCGGGCGATCTCGGACCAGATCTCACCGAAGGTGTGCACCCGCTGCAGTGCCGCGGCCACGGCCACGACCGGGCGGGCGGGAAGGCGGAGCCGCTGCCCCAGGTGGTCGCCGAGGGCGTCGGCGTCGACGTGCTGGATCAACACGGCCGAGGGGAAGACGATGATGAGCACCCGCAGGCCCGCGGTGAAGGCGGTGTCGGTGTCGTGGCCCCCGAGCAGCCAGGTCGACCAGGCCACGGACAGGGCGCCCAGCACCCCGGGTCCCAGGCGCAGGAGGACTCCCCGCAGCCGACCGGTGGGGGCCGGTCCGTGTCCTGGCGCCCAGAGTGCGATCACCGCGAGCACGGCCTGGGCCGCGAGCACGACCAGGCTGGTGGACCACCGCGGCGAGACGACCCCCGCGGGGATGGCGAGGCTCGACCCCGCCAACAGCGACAGGGGTCCCGCCCGGGCCACCACCGGGCGGCGGCGGGCCGGCGCGGGTGGCGGCTGGACCGGTCGCTCGATCACCGTGACCGCGTCGGCCCGACTGGTCACGGCGTCGTCGTGCGTGGTGAGGACGATCGCCGTCCCGGTGTCGCGCAGCGCCTCGACGATGCCCATGACGGCAGCCCAGGTGAGCCGATCCTGACCGACGGTGGCTTCGTCGGCACACACCAACGCCGGCTGGTGGACCACCACCGACGCCATCGCGAGCCGACGCTGCTCCCCACCCGAGAGGTGTCGGGGGTCGGCCTGCTCCAGATGAGCGAGGCCGAGGTGGGCCAGCAGCGCGCGGGCCCGCTCCAGTGCCTCGGACTCGACCAACCCGACCGCTCGCGACGTGGTCATCACCTCGTCGAGCACGGTGTGGCTGACGATCGTCGAGCTGGCCCACTGCGGCACCCAGGCCACCCGGCGGGCCAGGTCGACCGTGCCCAGCCCACGCGGGTCGCGCTCCCCCTCGACCGCGAGGTCGGGCCGCAGCCGAACCTCGCCGCCTTGCCGCTGCAACAGCCCGGCCAGCGCGAGCAGGAAGGTCGACTTCCCGGCGCCACTGGGGCCCACCAGGGCGTGCACCTGTCCGGCGCGAGCCTGGAACCACTGGTCCTGCACCGCGACCGTGGTGCGGGTCGATCCGTCGAGTGCGCGCACCGACCGGCTGATGGTGACGTCTGCGGCGTCGAGGGTCAGCACGTTGGCGCCCGTCGACGACGGCTCGAACACCCCAGCCGGTATGCCGCGCGGTTGCGGGTCCGGGATCCCTGGCACCCAGATGCCTTGGGCTGCAAGAGATTCCCCGTGCAGGGCCAGCACCGAGGCGGTCTCCCCGTCCGCCACGATCCGGCCCGTCGAGTCGAGCACGACCAGCCTGTCGACCAGGTCGAGCCAGGGGCCGAGCCGGTGCTCCACGACGACCGTCGTCAGGCCTCGGGACCGCGTCACCCAGTCGACCGTCGCGCGCACGGTGTCGGCGTTCGCGGGGTCGAGCATCGCCGTGGGTTCGTCGAGCAGCAGGACCGCGGGCTCGAGGGCGAGCGCTCCCGCCAGGGCGAGCCGTTGCTGCTCACCCCCGGACAGGGCGTGCGTGGGGGTGTCCTGCGGCATCTGGAGACCCACCGCGGCCAGCGCGGCCGTGACGCGCGCCGGCATGTCGGCGCGCGGCATACCGATGTTCTCGAGGCCGAAGGCCACGTCACGTCCGACGGTCGCCGACACGATGCCCGTGCCGGGCTCCTGGAGGACGAGGCCGACATCGCCGGCACGGGTCCCCGGGATGGCACCGTCGAGCAGCACGGTGCCACCGCGCTCACCCGAGTCGGCGACCTCAAGCACCCCGGCCAGCCCACGCAGGAGCGTGGACTTGCCGGAGCCGCTCGGGCCGACAAGGAGGACCCGCTGGCCGGCCGGGATGTCGAGGTCGAGTCCGGGGATGACCGGGTCGCGACGCCCGTAGGGCCGCCAGGTCAGTCCCCGGACCTCGAGGTGCCCCCGACGCCCCGATGAGGCGCCGGGACCGGGGTGATCAGACAGCGCGTGACTCCCGGGCTTCCTGTCCTGCGGGGAAGGCACCCAGTGCGCCAGCCCGTGCGAGCGCCTTGGTCAGCAGCCAGCCACCCGCACCGGCGACGAGGCCTCCGCTGAAGGTGAGGATCCCGGCATACGCGAGCTTCCAGGTGAGTGCCCAGTCCTTGATCCAGTTGGTCGACTCGTACCCGGCCTCGAGCGGGCCTGCGAGCGCCCCCGCGGCCACTGCCGCGACCAGTCCGAAAGCGGTATAGCCGAACAGGGCGAAGGCCAGCTCGGTGCCAACCCCCTGGACGACTCCGGAGACCAGCGTCGTGGCCCCCCACTGCGTGCCGGGGAGCATCGAGACGAGCGCGGCGATGACCTCGCAGGCCAGCGCTGCTCCCGGACGCCGGATGACCAGACCGCCCACGACGCCGGCCATGAACCAGGGCCCGGCGAAGAGGCCGGACAGCGGCGGGAAGCCGACGCTGATGGCGTTGGCCGGGGCTTCGTAGGCAAGGCCCCAGCCCCAGTAGGCGATGCCGAACGCGGCGCCGAGGAACGTGACCGTGAGCAGGTCGACCGTGCGCCAGCCGGTCAAGGGCGCCGCCGCGCGGATGCTGCGGCGGCGGGGCGTGGTGGGTGTGGATGAGGTGGTGTCGGCCGAGGCCGGGGTGTTGGTGGTGCTCATGTGTCCTTCTCCCGTGGAATCCGGTGGATACCTCGGGGAGACAGCTGCCGAACGAGGAGCACCTGTGGTGGCGCACTCGCCCGACAGGTGTCTGAGATCTCGACTCCCTACGCCGGTGCGAACCGGATCAGGTGTGAGGGTCTGCGGTCTCCCGCACTCTCAGCGCTCACGCGCTCCCCTGTCGTTACGCGTCGAAGACTACTCCACGATGTGACAGGGTGGAGGCGCAGGTCAGCAGCAGTTTGCGGCGGCCGGAGGGCGATCGGAACGGAGAGGTGCGACATGGGACCACTGGTGTGGCGAGTGCTCGGGACCGGGTCGGCGGTGCTCGCCGGCGTGATCGCCAACAAGCTGGTCACCACCGTCTGGAAGAAGGCCGGCCGTGACGCCGTGGTCGACCCCCGCGACCCGCGGACGCCGTGGAAGGACGCCGTCGCGTTCGCGGCGCTGACCGGGCTGGCCGCCGGCGCGGCCAGGGTCATCGCGACCCGCAAGGCGGCCGAGTACTACCAGAAGTCGGCCGGCCACCTCCCCAAGGCCATGCAGGAGGGCGACGCCTGACGCGTCGCTACAGGTCGAGGGCCCGGGCGATCGGGACACCGGCGCGGTAGGGCAGGTGGACGTGCGAGGGCGCGTCGAGCACCGTCAGGTCTGCCCGCGCGCCGACCTCGATGCGACCGATGTCGTTGCGCCGCAACGACTTCGCTGAGCCGACGGTGGCAGCGAGCACGGCCTGACCGGGCGTCAGCCCCATCTCGCGCACCGCGAGCGCGATGACGAACGGCATCGACGACGAGTAGCAGGTGCCGGGGTTGCAGTCGGTCGCGAGCGCGATCGACACCCCGGCCCGCAGCAGGGCGGCCGCGTCCGGGTAGGGCGACCGGGTCGAGAACTCGACGCCCGGCAGGAGGGTGGCCACCGTCGTGTCGGCCGCGCCAGAGAGCGCCTCGACGTCCGCGTCGGACAGGTAGGTGCAGTGGTCCACGCTGGCCGCGCCCAGCTCGACCGCGAGGCGCACGCCGGGTCCGTGGCCGAGCTGGTTGCCGTGCACCCGCAGCTCCAGCCCCGCCTGTCGTCCGGCGACCAGCACCGCGAGCGCCTCGTCCTCGGTGAAGGCGTGGGCCGAGTGCGGCTCGCAGAAGACGTCGACCCACCGTGCGTGCGGGACCGCAGCCTCCAGCATCGGCCCGGTGACCAGCTCGAGGTATGCCGCGCGGTCACCGGCGTACTCGCGTGGCACCACGTGCGCGCCGAGGAAGGTGGTCTCCGGGGTGAACTCGCGGGCGATGCGCAGCGCCCGGGCCTCGTCCTCGACCGTCAGGCCGTATCCGCTCTTGATCTCGACGGTCGTCGTGCCCTGGGCGCGCATCTCCCCGACCCGGGCGGCGACCAGCGCCCGCAGCTCGTCGTCGGTGGCGTCTCGGGTCGCCGCGACCGAGACCCCGATCCCACCCCCGTCGTAGGGCGTCCCCGCCATGCGGGCGGCGAACTCGTCACCGCGGTCACCGGCGAACACGAGGTGCGCGTGGGAGTCGACGAAGCCGGGGAGCACGGCCCGACCGTCGACGTCGAGGACGCGGTCGGCCGCCGGCGCCTCCCTGGACGAGCCCACCCAGACGATCCTGCCGTCCGCCACGACGACGGCGGCGTCGTGGCGCAGGCCCAGCCCGTCTGGTGTGGTCCCGTCGCAGGTGACGAGCTCGCCGATGCCGGTGACGACGGTGCTGCTCACTGGTGGTCCCTGACGTCGGACAGCGCCTTGCCCAGCATCGCCGCCACGTCACCCAGCCGGTGTCGGCCGGACTCGACCACCACCTGTCCGCCCACGACGACGGTGTCGACATCGGATCGTGTTGCGCTGTAGAGGATCTGACCCGCCTTGGCGCCCGCCGTGTTGACGGTGTCGGTGCGGACCACGACGAAGTCGGCGGCCGCGCCGTCGGCGATGAGCCCGGCATCCTGCCACCCGAGGCTGCGGTAGCCGTCCACCGATGCGGCGGTCATCAGCTCGTCGGGTGTGAAGCGGCCGCGCTCGTTGCTGGCCAGTCGCTCGTGCATCTCCAGGCCCCTGACCTCCTCGAACGGGTCGATCACGGCGTGCTGGTCGGAGCCGAGCGAGAGCCGGGCGCCCGCCTCCGCCAGGGCACGCGCGGGGCCGATGCCGTCCGCGAGGTCGCGCTCGGTCGTGGGGCAGAAGCAGGCGGTCGACGAGGACCCACCGAGCAGCTGGATGTCGTGGTCGGACAGGTGGGTGGCGTGGACCGCGCTGAACCGGTCGCCCAGCAGCCCCGCCTCGTCGAGCAGCTCGGTGGGCGTGGCGCCGTAGAACATCTGGGTGGCGAGGTTCTCGGCGGGCTGCTCGCTCACGTGGGCGTGGACGATCCGGCCGCGGGTGACCTCGGCCATCGCCCGCAGGTCGTCGCGGGGCACGGCGCGCACCGAGTGGACGGCGGCACCGATCCGGGTGGTTGCGTCGGGGCTGAGTGCTGCTACTCGCGTGGCCCACCGGTCGACGTCGCCGTCGGTGAAGCGACGCTGGACGTCGTCGAGCGGCACGTGGCCGTCGCCCGCCAGACCACCGGCGAGGTAGCAGGTGTCGAGCAGCGTCAGCCGCAGGCCAGCCTCGCGAGCGGCCTCGATGAGCGCTGCCCCCATCGCGTTCGGGTCCGCGTAGGGCCGCCCGGACACGTCGTGGTGCAGGTAGTGGAACTCCCCGACCACGGTGGTGCCGGACAGCACCATCTCGGCGAACACCGCCCGGGCGAGGGCGAGGTAGGTGTCGGGCGTGAGGTGCCGCGTCACGGCATACATCTGCTGTCGCCAGGTCCAGAAGTTGCCGCCGTCGCCGTGGGTGCGGCCGCGCAGGGCGCGGTGGAAGGCGTGGCTGTGGGCGTTGGCCAGCCCGGGCAGGACGACTCCGTGGAGTCGCACGTCGCCGGCCTCCGCCCACGCGCGACGGCGCACCCCTGCGAAGACGCCGTCGACGACGTCGAACCGCACGTCGGTGGCCAGGCCCGTGGGGAGCCAGGCGTGCTCCGCCCAGTAGGTCGTCATGCCGCGTCCCCGGCGAGGTCCTCGAGGACCGCGGTGAGGGCGGCGACCCCTTCGAGGCAGTCGGACGTCTCGGCGAACTCCTCCGGGGAGTGCGAGACGCCAGTGGGGTTGCGGACGAAGAGCATGGCGGTGGGGATGCCGGCGTTCGCGAGGATGCCGGCGTCGTGCCCCGCCCCCGTGCCCAGCACTGGTATGCCGCCGAGCCGGGTGCCGAGCCGTGCGCTCAACGAGGTGTCGAACGGCGTGGACGGGGTCCACGACTCCTGGGTGATCCTGCCGCCCGACTGCTCGACCATGGCGGTGATGTCGGAGACCGCACGACGGACCGCGCGGGGGCTCGCGCCCCGGGCGTCGAGCCACCCGGTGACCGCGCTGGGGATCGCGTTGACGCCACCGGGCGTCACGGCGACCTTGCCGATGGTGGCGACGCACCCGTGCGTGATGGCAGCCTCGCGGGCGGCGAGCACCGCGGCGGCATACCCGAGCATCGCGTCGTGACGGTCCTCGAGCCTGGTCGTGCCCGCGTGGTTGGCCTCGCCGGCGAAGTCGAGGCGCCACCGGCCGTGCGGCCAGATGTCGCTGCCGACCGCGACGGGGTGGTCGAGGTCGATGAGCCCGCGGCCCTGCTCGACGTGCAGCTCGACGAAGCTGCCGATGCGGCGCAGCGCGTCGTCGTCCCGACCGATCTGGTGGGGGTCGCGCCCGGCGGCCTTCAGCGCATCGGCCATCGACGTGCCGTCGGCGTCGGTGAGGCTGCGCGCGCGACGCGCGGTCATGGCTCCGGTGATGACGCGTGAGCCGGCGCAGGCGACCCCGAACCGGGCGCCCTCCTCGTCGACGAAGTTGACGACGCCGATCGGCCTGGACGGCTGGAACCCGTTGGCCTGCAGGGCGTCCACCGCCGCGAGGGCGCTGACGACCCCGAGTGGGCCGTCGAAGGCGCCACCGTCCGGCACGCTGTCGAGGTGGGAGCCGGTGACGACGCCCTTGTCCCCCTTGGCCGCGGCCGAGTCGGGGTCTCCCCACCAGGCCCACTGGTTGCCCATCCGGTCCTCGGTGAGGTCGAGCCCACGCGTCGCGCACTCGCCCGCGAACCACTCGCGCAGGTCGTGGTCCTCGCGCGTCCACGCGAACCGGCGGTAGCCGCCGCTCTGGGCGCTGCGTCCGACCGGTTGCAGGTCAGACCACATCGACTCGAAGCTCACGGTGTCCTCTCAGCTCTGCCCACGCCGACGGCGAGGTCCATGCGACGCTCTGCTCAACCGGCACCGAGACCATTCCACACCAGGGACCGCCGGCGCACGGCAGGACACCGGGCAATGCGTCTCGGATCCCAGACCAACGCCCGGCAGCGGCGTCGCGGCCCGGGACCTAGCATGACGACATGACCCAGGACACCGGCTCCGACCCTGCCCGGGACGCCACCCCGACCGAGGGCGAGGCGCGGGCCGCCGCGGCGCTGGCCGCCAGCGGGATCGAGCACACGACCACGCGGCACGGACGGGTCGGCTCCCTCGTGGAGGCGGCTGCTGCGAGGGGGGTCGAGCCGCAGGACATCATCAAGACCCTGGTCGTGCGGCGCGCCGAGGACGACTTCCTGTTCGTCCTCGTGCCCGGCGGCCGGGAGATCTCCTGGCCCAAGCTGCGGGCCCTGCTGGGCGTCAACCGGATGTCGATGCCTGATGCGGCCGTCGCCAAGGAGGTGACCGGCTACGAGCGCGGCACGATCACGCCCTTCGGCTCGACCACCCCTCTCCCCGTCGTCGCGGACGCGACCGTCAGCGGACGCCTGATCTCGATCGGCGCCGGGGCCCACGGCGTCGCCGCGACCGCACACTCCGACGATGTGCTCCGGGCCCTCGACGCGCAGGTCGCCGACGTCACCGAGCCCGCCTAGGGAGTCACCCAGCGCAGGCCGGTGAGGGTCGTCGAGTAGGGGTAGACCTCCTCGACGTCCTGCTGTCCCACTGGCTTGGAGCGGTCGAAGCTGGCCCGCACCTGGGTGGCGATGGTCCCGGCAGCGGTGTCCACCGTGACGATGCGCACCGGGTTGGTGTCGGGGGCGTGCATGGCCTGCAGGAACATCGCGACGGGGTGGCCGTCGGCGGCGGGCCTGGAGTCGGAGAAGACCTGACCGGTGTGCCCGGAGAAGGTCATGACGACGTTGGGGTAGACCTTGAGCGCGTCCCACAGCTGGGTCGAGGTGGTCGCGCCGTAGCCGCCGTTGGTCGTCGAGATCGACCCGTCGTTCTCGAGGAACATGTGCGTCAGCACGATGACGTTGTGGTGCGGGTGCGAGGCCACCACGCCGGTGGCCCAGTCGATGATCTGCTGTCGCGGCCAGATCTCGAGGCTGAGGACGAGCCAGTCGTCACCACCGGCGCGGAACGTGCGGAAACCGTTGTCGGACCTGCCCGGCTCGGCCAGCCCCTCGAAGCCGAAGTAGGACGGTGGGTAGTACGTGTTCCACAAGGTGGTGTCGCGCACCGTCACCGTGGTGTCGGCACCCGGACACGCCGCGCCCCCCTCGCAGACGGCCGCCGTGTCGTGGTTGCCGGGCGACGCGATGAACGGGATGCCGGCCGCCGCCAGCGCCGCGAACCGGGTGCTCATGCTGACCCACTGCTGGTGGTCGGGCGTGTCCCAGTCCTGGACGTCGCCGCTGTGCAGCACCCACTGCAGGTTCAGCTGCGCCCGGTGGGCGACGAGCCAGGCGATCCGCTTGTCGGTGCGGGGGTCCTGCGGCCTCACCTCGGGCTGGGTGTCCGGGATGACGGCGAAGGAGAAGGTGGTGGCCGGGTCGGCGATCGTGGGGATCGGCTCCACCGTCGGTTGCGGTGGGCCGGGCACCGCTGCCGTTCCGGTGGTCGTGGCGGTCGCCGGGGTGCCCGGCCGGCTGCGCGGCTCAGGTGTCGTGCACCCGACCATCATGAGGGCGAACGCGCACCCCAAGGCGCCGAGCCCGAGCGCGCGTCGTCCCCTCGCCCCTCGCCCCATGCACCGTCACCCACCTGAGTTGCACCGCCCCGTCAGGCCAGCGTATGCCGGGTGGTCACCACCCGGCATACGTCGTCCGGTGGAGCACCCGGTGCCCCTTGGCTGCTGTGCCGCCAGGACAACCGCGCGCGCTCGGGTCGGCCATTCCGCGCGGGCCGCTCGGCCCGCGCGGGTCGCTCAGCCCTCCCGCATCGGGATGCGGACGCCCTGTTCCTGCGCCGTGCGCTCGGCGATGTCGTAGCCGGCATCGACGTGCCGGATGACGCCCATCGCCGGGTCGTTGGTCAGCACGCGAGCCAGCTTCTGGGCGGCGAGCTCGGTGCCATCGGCGAGGGAGACCTGGCCGGCGTGCAGCGAACGGCCGATGCCGACGCCACCGCCGTGGTGGATCGACACCCAGCTGGCGCCCGACGACGTGTTGACGAGGGCGTTGAGCAGCGGCCAGTCGGCGATGGCGTCGGAGCCGTCGAGCATGGCCTCGGTCTCGCGGTAGGGACTGGCGACTGACCCGGTGTCGAGGTGATCGCGGCCGATGACGATGGGCGCGCTCACCTCGCCGGTGCGGACCAGCTCGTTGAACGCCAGCCCCGCCTTGTCGCGCTCGCCCTGGCCGAGCCAGCAGATGCGAGCGGGCAGCCCCTGGAAGGCGATCCGCTCCTGCGCGCCGCGGATCCACTTGTGCAGCCGGTCGTTGTCGGGGAAGAGCTCGAGGACGGCCTTGTCGGTGGCCGCGATGTCCTTCGGGTCACCGGAGAGGGCGGCCCAGCGGAACGGGCCCTTGCCCTCGCAGAACAGCGGCCGGATGTAGGCCGGCACGAAGCCCGGGAATTCGAAGGCCCGGTCGTAGCCACCCTGTCGGGCCTCGTCGCGGATCGAGTTGCCGTAGTCGAAGACCTCGGCCCCTGCGTCCTGGAACTCGACCATGGCCTGGACGTGCTTGGCCATCGACTCGCGCGCGCGGTCGGTGAACTCCTCCGGCTTCTTCTCCGCGTACTCGTGCCAGTCCCCGAGCTCGATCCCCTCGGGGAGGTACGACAGAGGGTCGTGGGCGCTGGTCTGGTCGGTGACGATGTCGATCGGCACCCCGCGGCGCAGCAGCTCCGGGAAGACCTCGGCGGCGTTGCCGACGACGCCGACCGACCAGGCCCGGCGCTCGTTCTTGGCAGCCACGGCCTTCTCGATCGCCTCGTCGAGGGAGTCGGCCACCTCGTCGAGGTAACGGTGTTCGACGCGGCGACGCAGCCGGGTCTCGTCGACGTCGACGATGAGGCAGGCGCCCTCGTTCATCGTCACCGCGAGCGGCTGCGCGCCACCCATGCCACCGCAGCCACCGGTCAGAGTCAGCGTGCCGGCGAGCGTGCCGCCGAACTTCTTCTCGGCGATGGCGGCGAAGGTCTCGTAGGTCCCCTGGAGGATGCCCTGCGTGCCGATGTAGATCCAGGACCCGGCGGTCATCTGCCCGTACATCGTCAGCCCGAGGTGCTCGAGCCGGCGGAACTCTGGCCAGGTGGCCCAGTCGCCGACGAGGTTGGAGTTGGCGATGAGCACGCGCGGCGCCCACTCGTGGGTCTGCATGACCCCGACCGGGCGCCCACTCTGCACCAGCATCGTCTCGTCCTGCTTGAGCGTGCTGAGGGTGCGCACCATGGCGTCGAACGACTTCCAGTCGCGAGCCGCGCGTCCCGTGCCGCCGTAGACGACGAGGTCGTCGGGACGCTCGGCGTTCTCGGGGTCGAGGTTGTTCATGAGCATGCGCAGCGGCGCCTCGGCACCCCAGTGCGTTGCGTGGGTGAGCTGGGTGCCGCGGGGCGAGCGGACGGGGCGAGCGCCTTCCATGGTGTTTCCTTTCCGAGGTTCAGTTGAGGGGGCCGGTGACGGATTCGGCTGCTGCGACCGCCCCGCCGGTGGCGACGAGCTGGACTGCGGTCTCGATCTCCGGGGCGAGGAAGCGGTCGGTGCCGGGTGCAGGGGCACCGGCGTCGCGCAGCGCCTTGACGACCGCGGCCGTGGCCGGGGACGGGGTGAGCGGCGCGCGCAGGTCGAGGGCGCGGGCCGCGGTGAGCAGCTCGACCGCGAGCACGCGGGTGAGGCCGTCGACCGAGCGGCGCAGCTTGCGGGCCGCCGACCAGCCCATCGACACGTGGTCCTCCTGCATCGCGCTGGACGGGATCGAGTCGACCGACGCCGGAGCCGCGAGCCGCTTCATCTCCGACACGATCGCGGCCTGGGTGTACTGGGCGATCATGTGGCCGCTGTCGACGCCCGGGTCGTCGGCGAGGAACGCGTGCAGCCCGTGGTTGCGCGAGACGTCGAGGAAGCGGTCGGTGCGACGCTCGGAGATCGACGCCAGGTCGGCCGCGACGATCGCGAGGAAGTCCAGCACGTAGGCGACCGGCGCCCCGTGGAAGTTGCCGTTGGACTCGACCCGGCCGTCGGGCGTCACCACGGGGTTGTCGACCGCGGAGGCGAGCTCGAAGCCGGCAACCGTCGCGGCATACTCCACGGTGTCGCGGACCCCGCCCGCCACCTGGGGTGAGCACCGCAGCGAGTAGGCGTCCTGGACACGGGTGCATGCCTCCGGGTCACGGTGGCTGTCGCGGATCCCACTGTCCTGCATGAGCTTTCGCAGGTTCGCGGCGGACAGCGCCTGGCCGGGCTGGGGACGGAGCGCGTGCAGGTCGGCCGCGAACACGTCGTCGGTGCCGAGCTGGCCCTCGACGCTCATCGCTGCGGTGATGTCGGCGACCTTGAGCAGCATGCGCAGGTCGGTGATCGCGAGGACGAGCATGCCGAGCATGCCGTCGGTGCCGTTGATGAGGGCCAGGCCCTCCTTCTCGCGCAGCTCGATCGGCGTGATTCCGGCGGCGGCGAACGCCTCGGCCGTCGGCATCCGCTCACCCTCGGCGTCGCGGACGACACCCTCACCCATCAGCGCCAGCGCACAGTGCGACAGCGGGGCGAGGTCGCCCGAGCAGCCGAGTGAGCCGTACTCGTGGACCACCGGGGTGATGCCCGCGTTGAGCATCGCGACGTAGGTAGTCAGGGTCTCCTCACGGATGCCGGTGCGGCCCGTCGCGAGGGTCGAGATGCGCAGGAGCATGAGCGCCCGGACGACCTCGCGCTCGACCTCGGGGCCGGAGCCTGCGGCGTGCGAGCGCACCAGCGACCGCTGCAGCTGGGCCCGCAGCTCCACGGGGATGTGCCGGGTGGCGAGGGCGCCGAACCCGGTGGAGACGCCGTAGTGCGCCACCGTGTCGTCGGCCAGCGCCTCGATCACGGCGCGGGTGCGGCGCACCTCGGTGAGCGACTCCGGCGAGATCTCGACCCGGGCACCGTGGCGGGTGACCGCCACGACGTCGTCGAATGAGATGGGGCCGGTGCCGACGGTGACCGTCGGCGCGGAGGTGGCAGTGGTCGTCATGCCTCCATTGCAGCGGAGGTATGCCGCGAGCGCGCCCTACGCACGCGCCATACCGTCTCGGATGCGAGACGTCAGCCGGCCACCCAGTAGGTGCGCTGGTTGGTGAACTCGAGGATGCCGGCCTCGGCGAGCTCGCGGCCATAACCGCTGCGCTTGGTGCCGCCGAAGGGCACCCGGGGGTCGGAGGCGACGACGGCGTTGACGAAGGCCGCGCCGGACGTGATCCTGCGGGCGACACCCAGCGCTCGCTCGGTGGACCGGCTCCAGACGCTGAGCCCCAGCCCGTAGGGCGTCGCGTCGGCCAACCGCACGGCCTCGTCCTCGTCGGTCGCCACGGCGATGGCGGCGACCGGACCGAAGGTCTCCTCGTCGAAGACGGGCATGCCAGGGCCGGTGTCGAGCAGGACGGTCGGCTCGTAGAAGGACCCCGGGCCGTCGATGCTGCGTCCCCCGGCCGCGAGCGTGGCCCCGGCGGCCACCGACTCGTCCACCTGCCGCTGGAGGGCGTCGCGGAGGTCGCCGCGCGCGAGCGGGCCGACGCTGGTGGCCGGGTCGGTCGGGTCGCCGACGGACAGGGCTTCGACGCCCTGGAGGAACAGGCGGGTGAACTCCTCCGCCACGGGTGCCTCGACGACGAACCGCTTGGCGCAGACACAGCTCTGGCCGGAGTTGGTGAAACGGGCACCCACGGCTGCGGCCGCGGCAGCGGGGACATCGGCGTCGGAGAGGACCAGGAACGCGTCGGACCCGCCCAGCTCCAGCACCGACCGCTTGGAGGCCCGTCCCGCAGCGGCACCGACCATCTCGCCGGCGCGGTTGCTGCCGGTGAGGGTGACGGCGGCGACCCGGTCGTCGGCGATGAGCCCGCCGACGGTGCGGGGCACGTCGTCCTCGACGAGGACCAAGGCCGTCACGAGGTGGGCGGGGAAGCCGACCTGCTCGAACGCCTCGGCCAGGGCCAGAGCCGTCCCGGTGACGTTGGGCGAGTGCTTGAGCAGCACGCCGTTGCCGGCCGCCAAGGTCGGGATGGCGAACCGCAGCACCTGCCAGACCGGGAAGTTCCACGGCATCACCGCCAGCACCAGACCCAGCGGCTCGGGCGCGACGAAGGCCGAAACCCCTGCGGGGGAGTCGATCTCGACGTCTCGGGGAGCCAGGATCGTCGCAGCCCTCGCGGCGTAGTAGTCGGCCGTCACCGCCGACTTCTCGACCTCACCCCGGGCCTGCGCCAGCGGCTTGCCCATCTCCGCGGTGACCGACGCCGCGTAGCGCTCCGCGTCGGCCCGCAGGTGGGCGGCGAACCGGGTGAGCAGCGCTGCTCGGTCGGCGACGGGGACCTGGCCCCAGGCGCGGGCCGCAGCCGCACCGCGCGCGACGGCCTGTTCGACCTCTGCCGGACCCATGGCGGGATAGCTCTCGAGGGTGGTCCCGTCGGCGGGATTGGTGGTCGTGACGGTGCTGGTCGTGACGGTGCTGGTCGTGACGGTGCTCGTCGTGACCGCAGCGGTGGTGCCCGTGAGGTCGGCGCTCATGGGGTGCTCAGCCCGCCGCGGTCGCTCTCCGAGAGGTGCTCGAAGGTCTCCCCGGTCGCGGTGATCGTGCGAGTCACGTCGCGGCCGCCGTAGACCCAGTAGATCCGCATGACGCCGTCGCCACGGTTGAAGAAGCGGTGCGCGACGCCGGCCGGCACCCAGGTCGCCTCGCCGGCCACGAGGTCGAAGCGCTCCTCGCCGATCTCCGCGACGGCCTCGCCTTCGAGGACGAGCACCGACTCCTCGACGTTGTGGCTGTGCAACGGGAGTCCGGTGCCGGGCTGGAACTGCGTCTGACCCGTGGTGACGTGGTTGCTCTCGCAGTTCCACTTGCCGACGTAGGGGATGGTGACGACGCCGTTGCCCCGGTCGAACGGACGCACCGTCTCGGGTCGGATCAACAGGTTGGGGGCGAGCGGCTGGTCAGCCACGGGAGACCTCCTGGGTGAGTGTGTCGATGAGGGCGCTGGTGAAGTCGGCGGTGCTGAGGGAGCCTCCGAGGTCGCGGGTGCGGGTGGCGGGGTCGGCGACGACGGTGGTGACGGCGCGGTCGAGGTACCGCCACCCGTCGCACAGCTCGGGCCGGCCCGAGCGGGTGCCGTGCCAGTCGAGGAGCATGCCCGCCGAGCGGACGAGTGAGACGGGGTTGGCGATGCCCTGCCCGGCGATGTCAGGGGCAGACCCGTGCTGGGCCTGCGCGACGCAGGTCCCGTCACCGGCGTTGACCGCTCCCCCGAGGCCGAGGCTGCCGCAGAGCTCCGAGGCCTCGTCGCTCAGGATGTCGCCGAACATGTTGGTGGTGACGACGACGTCGAACGACCCGGGGTCGCGGATCAGCCTCGCGGCGGCCGCGTCGACGATCAGCTCACGCAGCTCGACGTCGGGGAACTCCGCGGCCACCTCGCGGACGCACCGTAGGAAGAGTCCGTCGGACAGCGTGAGGACGTTGGCCTTGTGCACTGCCGTCACGTGTCGGCGGCGGGAGCGGGCCAGCGTGAAGGCGGTCCTGGCCACCCGATGCGACGCCCGCGCCGTGACCTTGCGGATCGAGAACGCCGAGTCCTCGTCCGGCATGAACTCGCCGCTCCCGGCATACATGTTGCGGTCGGAGTAGAACCCCTCGGTGTTCTCCCTGACGATGACGAGGTCCATCGGCGTGCGCAGCACGCTCAACCCCTCGACGGACCGGCACGGGCGGATGTTGGAGTGCAGCGCGAACCGCGTCCGCAGCTCGGCGGACGGGTTGATCCCGCCCTGGTCGCGGGCCGGGTAGTCGTAGTGCGAGACCGGACCGAGGACGGTGCCGTCGACCTCCGCCACCCTGGCCACCACGTCGTCGGGCAGGGTCGTGCCGACGGCTGCCAGGGACGCCAGCCCGATGTCGCGCTGCTCGAGCTCGAGGCCGAGCCCGAGCTGCTCGTCGAGCGCGCCCAGCACCGCGACCGTTGCTTCGCTGATCTCCGGTCCGATGCCGTCACCGGGCAGGACGAGGAGCTTCACGACTGCCCCTGCGGGTGGTGGAACCGTTGTGCGGCAAGGGTGTTGACCTGGCTGCCCGGCACCACACAGCGGTCTGCGGCGGCCCGCCACTGCGCGAAGTGCGGGGCAGCGCGGTGTGCGGCGATGGCCTCGTCGTCGGCGTAGAGCTCGTAGAACAGGAAGTGGTGGTCGTCGGCGAGGTCCTGCACCACGTCGAAGTAGAGGCAGCCCGGCTCGTCGGTGAACGACCGCTCGGCGTTGGTGGCGATGGCCTCGGTGAACTCGTCGAGCCGGCCGGGGACGACGTCGAGGGAGACGACGAGCGCGATCATGGGAGGACCTCCGGTCCGGTCGGGGTGAGGGGGTCGGGAAGGGCGACACCGGCCTCCCTGCCGAGGGTCGCCAGCGCGTCCCTCGTGGTGGCAGCCAGGGGTATGCCGTCGGCGGCCAACCGCTGTCGGGTGCGGTCCTCGAGCTCTCCGGGGACGAGGATCTCGTCCGCCCAGGTGGCGAGCGCACCACCACGTGTCTGGTCGACCATGGCCTCGATGCGGGCCGCGAACTCGGCCGCGTCGGACACGGCGGAGACGTCGATGGTGATGAGCAGGTGACCGGCCCCACTGCGGCGGTCGGGGTCGTAGGGGCCGGCGACCCCGTCGCCGAAGGCGCTGCCCGTGAGCACGCCGGCGAGGACGTCCATCATGAACGAGATGACGTAGCCCTTGGGTCCGGCCATTGGCAGGATCAGGCCGGCGATGGCCTCGGCGGGGTCGGTGGTCGGAGTGCCGTCGGCGGTGGCCGCCCAGCCCTCCGGGATCGCGTCGCCGCGCTCGGCGGCGAGGTAGACCTTGCCGCGCGCCACGGCGGTGTTGGCCAGGTCCATGACGACGACGCCGTGGCGGCCGGCCGGGGCCGCGATGGACCAGGGGTTCGTGCCGATCGCCTTGTCCCGCCCACCCCAGGGCGCCATGGCAGGGCTGGCATTGGTGACCAGGAGGGCGACGCAGCCCGCCTCGGCGGCCTGGCGGGTGAAGTAGGCGGCGGTGCCGAAGTGACCGGAGTTGCGGACCGCCACCCCGCTGATGCCGTGGGTGCGGGCCCGCTCGATCCCGAGCTCGACCGCGCGCTGGGTCAGCACCTGGCCGATGCCGTGACCTCCGTCGAGCACCACGACGGCGCCGCCGTCGCGGACGACCTCGGCAGCGGTGCTGCGCTCCATCGCCCCGGACCGCAGCCGGGTGAGGTACCAGGGCAGGCGGAGCATGCCGTGGGAGGCGTGGCCCCAGAGCTCGGCCGTGACCAGCGTGTCGGCGAGCAGGGCGGCGTCGGCCCCGGCCACTCCCTCGGCGACCAGCACCTCCGTCGCGAACCGGGCCAGGTCGGTCGCCGCGAAACCGGGGCCTGCGGCGGGTCGGGAGTCGGGCGTCACTGACGGGGTCACTCGTCCTCCTCGGTGCGGCTGTGCAAGACTGGGGAGAGGAAAGCATACTTGTATACAAGTATGCAACTACGTCGAGAACGGAGACCAGATGGTGGACCGCCCGCGCCGGGCGTCCGGTGGACAGCTCGTCTACACCGAGCTGCGCCGGCAGATCCTCGACCTCGAGCTCAAGCCGGGGCAGCGCCTGTTCGAGCCCGAGCTGGCGACCCGCATGCAGGTCAGCCGCACCCCGCTCAGGGAGGCGCTCCGGCTGCTGCTCGCCGAGGACCTGCTCGACCAGCTGCCGACCGGAGGCATGGTGGTGCGTCCGCTCAGTGCCCGGGAGATCGAGGAGCTCTACTCGGTGCGCGCGGCCCTCGAGGGGCTGATGACCGCCGAGGCCGCGACTCGCCTCGATGACGCCGGCGTCGCCACCCTGCGCGCCCTGGTCGAGCGCAACGCCGCCTTGGTCGACCTGCCGACGGACGCGATGAACGCCGGCCACGACTTCCACCTGGCCATCGGCGACATCGCCGGACACGGGTGGGCGTCGCGACTGCACGCCCAGGTCGACGGCCAGATGGCTCGCTACCGCGCCTTCACCAACCAGTCCCAGGAGCGCCGCACTGCCGCCCTGGCCGAGCACCGCCAGATCCTCGAGGCCCTTGTGGCGCGCGATCCGGAGCAGGCTCGCGCGCTCGCCGAGGCACACGTCCTGGCGGCTCGCGACACCGCGCTCAACGCCATCGCCGACCGGCTCGACCGGTCCGACTGACCGACTGACCGACCGGTCCGACTGACCGAGTCAGGTGGTCCGGCCCGCCCCTGGGTCAGCGCAGCGTGTAGCGCCGCTCGGGGCGACCCGCGGCGCCGTAGCGGGGCCGCATCTCGGCCTTCCCCACCGCCACCAGGTGCTCGAGGTAGCGCCGCGTGCTGCTGCGGGACAGCCCGGTGGACTCGGCGCACTCCGTGGCGGAGAGCCCGTCCTCGTCGGCCGCCTCGAGGGCCTGCAGGACGAGGTCGGTGGTCTCCGGGCTGATCCCCTTGGGCAGGCCACCCCCGGTCCGGGCGACGGCCCCGGCCCGGAACACCCTGTCGACGTCGTCCTGGCCCACCTCGGTGAGCTCGTCCAGCTCAGCCCGGTGCACGGCATACTCGCGTAGTCGCTGCTGGAGCGACTCGATCTCGAACGGCTTGACCAGGTAGTGGAAGACCCCGCCACGCAAGGCGGTCCGCAAGGTGTCGAGGTCGCGCGCGGCACTGATGACGATCACGTCGACGTCCTCGCTGCCACCCTCGCGCAACCGGCGCAGCACCTCGAGGCCGGTCATGTCGGGCAGGTAGATGTCGAGCAGGACGAGGTCGGGCCGGGTGACCTCGACCGCACGCAGGGCATCCGTGCCGGTGCTGGCGATGCCGGCCACCTCGAAGCCGTCCTCGCGGGCAACGACGCTGGAGTGCAGGCGCGCCACCATGAAGTCGTCGTCGACCACGAGCACCGAGATCACGAGACGCCCTGACCGAGCAACACCGGCAGGGTCGCCACGAAGACCGCACCGTCGTCGTTGCCGACGACGATGTCGCCGCCCCGGTTGCGGCAGATCACCCGGACGATGGCCAGTCCGATCCCGCGCTCCTGCGCGGTGGCCGTCGCCTTGGTCGTGAACCCGCGGTCGAAGACCATCTCGCCGATCGTCGAGTCGACGCCCGGGCCGCTGTCGCGCACCGTCACCGTGACGGCCTCCCCGGTGTGCGCCAGCGCTACCCGAACGGTGGGCGCGTCACCACCGGCAGCGGCGTCGAAGGCGTTGTCGATGAGGTTGCCCATGACGGTGTTGACGTCGGCCGCGAGCGCGTCGTCGAGCTGGGGCACGTCGCTGGACGGGTCGACGACGAGGTCCACCCCGCGTTCGGTCGCCTGGCTGGCCTTCGCGATGAGCAGCGCCGCGACTGCCGGATCCTGCACGCGCGTCACGACATTGGTCGTGAGTGTCGTCGAGTCGTCGGTGATCTGGCGGACGTAGTTGCGGACCCCGTCATACTCCTCCAGCGCGATCAGGCCGCTGACGACGTGCATGCGGTTGCTGAACTCGTGGGCCTGTGCGCGGAGCGTGTCGGTGGTGCTCTTGGTGAGGTCGAGCTCGCGCTGGAGCTCGAGCATCTCGGTGCGGTCGCGCATCGTGGCCACCCACCCGATGTGCCGACCGCGGCTGCGGACCGGCATCCGGTTGACGGTCAGCACCCGGCCGCGCACGGGCATGACGTGGTCGGTGAGCTCGACCGCGTCGGTGAAGATCAGCGCAGCGCGTCCAGTGGCGTCGACCTCCTGGAGCGTGCGGCCCCCGGAGGTGAGCGGTATGCCGAGCAGGTGCGCCGCCTCGTCGTTCACCATGGTGATCCGGTGGTCGAGGTCGACCGCCAGGACGCCCTCCTTGATGCCGTGGAGCAGGGCCTCGCGCTGCTCGACCAGACCGGCGATCTCACGCGGCTCGAGGCCCAGCGTCTGGCGCTTCACGCGGCCGGCCAGCAGGAGCGACCCGACGACCCCGAGCAGGCTGGCGATCCCCAGGTAGGTCAACAGGTTCGGCACGGCGGCAGCGAGGTTGTCGAGGACGGAGGGGTAGGCCCGCACGACCGCCACCACCCCATCGGTCTGGCGGTTGTCGACGTTGATGATCGGCGCCATGGCGAAGGCCGCACCGGTGCCCTGCTCGGTCCCCACCCACGACCGTCCGTCGAACGCGTCGGTCTGCTGGAGGTAGAGCGGGTCGCGCGGCAGGGCATCGCTCGACGCGATCACCCGTCGGTCACGCAAGGCCAGGAGCACGGTGGTCGAGCTCGAGAACGTGCGACCCGACTCCACCACCGACGTGGCCTGGCCCAGGTACTCCCGGCCACCCGACGCGGCTGCCTCGCGCACCCCCGCAGTCACGGCAAGACGCTCCGCGATCGCCAGGGCGCGACGGCCCTCGGTGTCGCGCGCCCGGGCATCGGACTGCGCCAGCGAGACCGCGGCGACCCCCACCAGTACGACGCAGACGATCCCGAGCTGCATCGCGAGCATGCGGCTGGCCAGCGTCCAGCGACGCTGCCACGGCCAGCGTCGAGCCGCCAGCCAGGCGCGCCATCGAACCTCCACACCCTGATTGTGTCGGGGCCGCCGTCGTCGGGCCAGCAGCGCGTGAGCACAAAGGACGAAACAGAGTTTGCGCACCTAACCGTGACAGCAGGCCCACAGCCGGGCACGGTGTGCGACGAACACCCCTCAGACAAAGGAGTCACCCGTGCGTGTACGGACCCCCCTCAAGATCGTGGCCGCCGCCACGGTCGCCGGTCTCGCCCTCAGCGCCTGTGGCGTGAGCGGCGACGACGCGTCGTCCGACGCCAGCAGCTCGTCCGGACCCGTCAAGGGCTTGCGGATCCTCGTCCCCAACTCCCCCGGCAGCGGCTACGACACCACCGCCCGCCTCGCGGCCAAGGCCATGCAGGACGCCAAGCTCGCCGAGAGCATCGAGGTGTTCAACTCCGCCGGCGCCGGTGGCACGGTCGGGCTGCAGCGGCTCGTCAACGAGAAGGGCAACGACGACATCCTCATGCAGATGGGGCTCGGCGTCGTCGGGGCCGTCTACACGAACAAGTCGAAGGCCACGCTCAACGACACCGTCCCGATCGCCAAGCTGATCGAGGAGTCGGAGGCCATCGTCGTGCCGAAGGGCTCCCCCTACGACACCCTCGACAAGCTCGTCGCCGCCTGGAAGGCCAACCCGGGCAAGGTGCCCGTGGGCGGCGCCTCCAACCCGGGTGGTCCCGACCACCTCACCCCGATGCTGCTGGCGAAGGCCGTGGGCGTGACGCCCAAGGACGTCAACTACGTCGCGTACGACGGCGGCGGTGAGCTCCTCACCGGCGTGCTCGGCAAGAAGGTTGCGTTCGCGGCGACCGGCATCGGCGAGGTCGCCGAGCAGGCCAAGTCGGGTGACGTCAAGATCCTCGCCGTGACCAGCGCGGAGCCCGTGGAGGGTGTCGACGCCCCCACCCTGAAGAGCCTCGGCATCGACATGGAGTTCACCAACTGGCGCGGGATCGTCGGCCCTCCCGGGCTCAGCGAGGCCAAGACCAAGCAGTACGTCGACCTCGTGACCGCGATGCACGGCTCCCAGCAGTGGAAGGACACCCTGGCCAAGCAGGGCTGGACCGACGCGTTCCAGACCGGTGACGAGTTCAAGACCTTCCTCACCGCCCAGAACGACAGCGTCTCCAGCATCCTCAAGGAACTGGGCCTGGCCTGATGTCCACCACGGCAACGACCACGGAGAAGGGAGGCCGCTCCGAGTACGGGGTGGCCCTCCTTCTCCTGGTCCTCGGCGTCTGGGCCATCGTCGACGGCCTGAGTCTCACCGACACGGCCTCCCGCGGCCCGGTCAGCGCCAAGACCATGCCGATCGCCGTCGGCGCGCTCCTGGTCGCGATGGCTGTCCTGCTCGTGGTCGATCTGGTCCGCGGTGGTCGTGGTGAGGCCGAGGGCGGCGAGGACGTCGACCTCTCGCACGGCAGCGACTGGCGCACCATCGGACTCCTGGTCGGGGCGTTCGTGGCCAACGCGCTGCTGATCGAACGCGTGGGCTGGCCGATCTCCGGCGCGATCCTCTTCTTCGGGACGACCTTCGCGCTGGGCGCACGGCACTACGTGCGGATGGCCCTGATCGCGATCCTGCTGTCCGTGGGGTCCTGGTACCTGTTCTACCTCGGGTTGGACATCAAGCTCCCCGTCGGCCTGCTGAAGGGAATTCTGTGATGGACGGCATCAACGCCCTCATCGACGGTTTCGGCACCGCCCTCACGCCGGTCAACCTGCTCTACGCCGTGATCGGCGTCGTGCTCGGTACCGCCATCGGTGTGCTGCCGGGCATCGGCCCGGCCATGACCATCGCCCTGCTCCTGCCGCTGACGTTGCGTCTCGAGGCGACCCAGGCCTTCATCATGTTCGCCGGCATCTACTACGGCGGCATGTACGGCGGCTCGACCACCTCGATCCTGCTCAACACTCCGGGCGAGAGTGCGTCGGTCATCACTGCCATCGAGGGCAACAAGATGGCCAAGAAGGGCCGCGGCGCGGCAGCACTCGCCACGGCCGCCATCGGGTCCTTCATCGCCGGCACCATCGGCACGCTCGGCCTGGCGCTCCTGGCGCCGGAGATCGTCAAGCTGGCGATCAAGCTCGGAGCCCCCGACAAGTTCGCCATCATGCTGTTGGCCTTCATCGCGGTCACCACCGTGTTGGGGTCGTCCAAGATCCGCGGGCTCGCCTCCCTGGGCATCGGCCTGCTCATCGGCACCATCGGGATCGACAGGTCCGCCGGCGGTCAGCAGCGACTCACCCTCGGCATCCCGCAGCTGGCGGACGGCATCGACGTCGTCGTCGTGGCGGTCGGGCTCTTCGCCGTCGGCGAGGCCCTGTGGGTCGCGGCCCACCTTCGTCGCGGACACGCCGAGGTCGTGCAGGTGGACGGCGCCAGGATGGGCCGTGAGGACTGGCGCCGCTCCTGGAAGCCGTGGCTGCGGGGCACTGCGATCGGCTTCCCGTTCGGCGCGATCCCCGCCGGTGGCGCCGAGATCCCGACGTTCCTGTCCTACGCCCTGGAGCGCAAGCTCAGCAAGCACCCCGAGGAGTTCGGGCACGGAGCCATCGAGGGTGTCGCCGGGCCCGAGGCGACCAACAACGCCTCGGCCGCCGGAGGCCTGGTGCCGCTGCTGACCCTCGGCATCCCCACCACGGCGACCGCCGCCGTCATGCTGGGCGCCTTCCAGAGCTACGGCATCGACCCGGGTCCGCGGCTGCTGAGCGACCACGCGGAGCTGGTGTGGGCGCTCATCGCATCCCTGTTCATCGGCAACACCATCCTGCTCGCCCTCAACCTGCCCCTGGCGACCGTCTGGGCCAAGCTGCTGAACATCCCCCGCCCCTACCTCTACTCGGGCATCTTGTTCTTCGCCAGCATCGGCGCCTACGCCACGAACACGTCGGCCTTCGACCTGTGGCTGTTGCTGATCATCGGCATCCTCGGGTTCTTCATGCGCCGCTACGGCCTACCCGTGGTGCCCGCGATCATCGGCATCATCCTCGGACCGGTGGCCGAGTACCAGCTGCGCCAGGCCCTGCAGATCAGCGACGGCGCGCTGTCCGGACTCATCAACACGCCCTTCGCGAAGGTGGTCTACGCCCTCGCGGTCATCCTCGTCGTGGCGCCCGTGGTCATCGACCGAGTCCGCTCCAGCCGGGCCGGGGACGACGACGGCGACGGCACGCACCACGTCCCGCACCTGACCCCCAACACCGAAGGAACCTGACCATGGCGATCGTCGTGGGCTACGTGCCCCGCCCGGAGGGTCAGGCGGCCCTCGACCGCGCGATCGAGGAGGCCGTCCTGCGGGGTGTCCGCCTCGTCGTCCTCAACGTCAGCCGGGGTGACGCCCTCGTCGACCCGCGGTACGCCTCGGAGGCGGACTGGGACGCGGTCAAGGCAAAGCTCGACGCGTCGGGGGTCGAGCACGAGGTCGCCCAGGCGATCGAGGCCCGCGACCCGGCCGACCAGCTGCTCCGGGTCGCGGAGGAGACGAACGCCGAGCTGATCGTCATCGGCCTGCGACGTCGCACCCCGGTGGGCAAGCTCATCATGGGCAGCGCCGCGCAGACCGTCCTCCTCGAGGCCGATGCGCCGGTACTGGCGGTCAAGGCACCCAAGTCGTGACGGCCTCCTGATGGGCGCGGTGTCGACGGCCGACCTCTACGACGAGCGGGGCGAGGAGCTCCAGTCCTGCTCCGTGCAGCTCCGCCACTACGGGCGCCACACCTCGTTCGAGGGCGTGGTCACGACGATCCGGTGTCACCGCGACAACGCGATGGTCAAGGCCACCCTCACCGAGCCCGGTGCCGGGCGCGTCCTGGTCGTGGACGGTGGCGCCTCGCTCGAGTCAGCCCTGCTGGGTGACCTCATCGCCGCCAGCGCGGTCGCCAACGGGTGGGCTGGGGTCGTGATCCACGGCGCGGTGCGCGATGTCGTGGCCCTGCGCGAGCTCTCCTTGGGCGTGCTCGCGCTGGGCTCGAACCCGCGCAAGAGCGCCAAGGACGGGGTCGGTGAGCGGGACGTCGTGGTCAGCTTCGGAGGCGTCGACTTCGCGCCGGGGCAGCGGCTGTTCGCCGACGAGGACGGGGTGCTCGTCACCCGAGCTTGAGTCCGCGGCATACCGTCGCACGTCTCGCACCTGAGACACTGCCTGCGTGGCCAACGCACCCGCCGCCCGGCACGCCCTGACCCTCCTCACCCTGCTGGCCCGGCACACCGAGCCCCTCCCCGCCGGGTCGATCGCCCGCGAGCTGGGGCTCCCCCGCTCGACGACCTACCACCTGCTCGCGGTGCTGCGCGACGCCGGTTTCGTCACCCACCTGGAGGAGGAGCGCCGCTACGGGTTGGGCGTCGCCGCCTTCGAGCTCGGCTCGGCCTACCAGAGGCAGGCGCCGCTGCAGCGCATCGCCCGACCACTGCTCGGGCGGCTCGTCGACCAGACCACCCACAACGCCCACCTCGCCGTCCTGCACGGCCGCGACGTCCTCTACGTCATCGAGGAGCGCGCGCCCGGTCGCCCGCTGCTCGTCACCGACGTCGGGGTCCGGCTGCCGGCGACGCTCACCGCCAGTGGGCTGGCCATGCTGGCGCGGTTGCCCGCCGCGCAGGTGCGGGCCCTCTTCCCGCACCGCGACACCCTGGTCCAGCGCGACGGGCACGGGCCGACCTCGGTCAGCGAGCTGCGGCGCGAGCTGACCGAGGTCCGCACCCGTGGCTACGCCACCGAGGACGACTCGGTGAGCGCCGGTCTGTCGTCGGTGGCCCAGGCCGTCCTGGACCACACCGGCCACCCTGTCGCGGGTGTTGCCCTGACCTTCCCCCGCGACGGCGTCGACGAGACCGAGCGCGCCAGGCTCGTCGCCGCCGTCTCGCGCGCCGCCGCCACGCTGTCGGCCCGCATCGGCGGGGTCCGCTGACTTCACCCGCTCGGCTGCCAGAATCGAGGCGACCGCGGCGACGGGGGTGAGGTCATGCGCACGACGACACACGTGTCGGCAGGGCGGCGGCGACGACAGCGCCTTCGCCGCACCCTCCTCGTGACCGCCCTCCTCGTCGCGTCCGCAGCGACTGCCGGGTATGCCGCGTGGCACGGCGACGACGCCGACCACCCCTCCGCGGCCACTCGCCAAGCGCGTCAGGGGTCAGCTGGCGGCAACCCACCCCCGGCGGCGAAGCCGGCGGGCAGGAAGTCCAACCCGCAGGTCTCGTCGACTTCGAGTGCGAAGAGCAACGCAAAAGCTAGTGGTGTCAATGGTTTTCAACCGGTGGTCACCGATCGGATCCCTGCGCCCACGATGAGCCTGGCCCTGTCGGCGGCCGTTCCCGGCACGACGAACATGCAGGCCTCGGCCGCGGCGGCTTTCCAGCGCGCCTTCGCCGACGCCCGGGCGGCCGGCCTCGCGCCTGAGATCAGGTCGGCGTGGCGCAGCGAGCAGTGGCAGCAGATCCTCCTCGACCGCGCGGTCGCGAAGTACGGCTCGCGCGCCGAGGCGTCGAAGTGGGTGCTCTCGCCGACGGCGTCGGCCCACGTGAAGGGCTACGCCATCGACGTCCACCCCCAGGCCGCGGCGACGTGGCTGCAGGCTCACGGCGCGGCATACGGCATCTGTCGCACCTATGACAACGAGTGGTGGCACTTCGAGTACCTGGCGACGTCCACGTGTCCGCCGCGCCGGCCCACCGCCGCCGGCTGACCCTTGCGGGCCGGCCGACGGCGGCAGCGGTCAGACGCCGATCGTGTGCCACGGCCCCCAGATGGCGAAGGTGAGGCCGGCACTGGCCTGGATGTTGACGAACAACGTCGACTTGTCCGGGCTGAAGGTCGAGCCGGCGAACTCGTCGTCGAACCGCGGCGTGCCGTTGGCGTTGGCCGCCCGGTTGAGAGCGATGTCCCAGAGCTGGCCGCCCTGGTTGAGTCCACGGACGTAGTTGTCCTGGTTGCTGTCCTCACACACGACCAGGGTGCCGCGGTTGCTGACCGTGATGTTGTCGGGGAAGTCGAAGGTCTGCTTGCCCGGCGACTGGTAGACGAGGCGGAGCTTCTCGGAGCGGGTGTCGTAGGCCCACACCTGGCCGAAACCGTTGCCGTAGCCGGCAACCAGCTCTGCTCCGGTCTCGGCGTCGCCACCACCCTGGGTCGAGGTGAAGTAGACGACGCCGTTGTCGTAGATCTGGCCCTCGAGCCGTGAGAAGCCGGCTGCACCCAGCGCCCGACCCTGGTCGCCGACCGCCACCAGTGCGGAGTCGTTCGTGGGCAGCACCCCGCCGGGGCCCGGCGCGAAGGTCGGGTCGGGGTCGGCGATGTCCACCCACTCGACGGAGTAGACCGCTCCCTTGTCCTGGTGCGCCTCGAGGTGGGCGTTCGGCTGTCCCTTGACGGCCAGCATCTGCAGGTGTCCGTCGTTGTCGAGGTGGCCGCTCTCCATCGGGTTGGTGCCCGGCGTGTAGCGGTAGAAGCCCGACGGGAAGGCGAAGTTGTCCTCGGTCAGGTAGAGCCGACCCTCACGCGGGTCGAACGACACCGCCTCGTGGGAGAACCGACCCGCCCGGGTGATCGGCATCGCCGCCGAGCGCCCCGTGACCGGGACCTCGAAGACATAGCCGTGCTTCTTGGCGAAGCCCGCATTGGAGGCTCCGGTGAAGTCCGGTCCGACGTCGGGCCCGTTGACCGTCTCCTCACAGGTCACCCAGGCGCCCCAGGGCATCTGGCCGCCGGAGCAGTTGTTCGCGGTCCCGTTGATGGCGGTGTGCGCGCCCAGCACCTCACCCTCGCCGGTGACGTCGACGTGCACGCAGCCACCACGGGCGCCCATGTCGTAGGTCCACGATCCCACCGCCCCGAAGGGAGCCCCGGTGCCGGCGACCTCATGGTTGCGGATCAGGGTCACGGCTCCGTCCGGTCCCTCGAAGGCACCCATGCCGTCGTGGCGTCCCGGCATGGTCTTGCCGTCGACGAGCGGCGGCGGCACCGACTGGGTGTCGTGGAACGAGCGATAGCTGAAGCCCTCGGGCAGGTGCAGGCGCACCTTGCCGTCACGCAGGTCGGGCGTCGCGCGCAGGCCACGGAAGGGCGCTGCACCGATCGCCGATGCAGGCCCTGCGACCAGTCCGGCAAACGGCCCGGCGATCGCCACGCCCCCTGCCACTGCCGCGCTCCCCTTCAGAAACGTCCTTCTCTCGAGCGTCATCACTTCTCCTCCGAGATCGTCGAATCTCGTCAACCTAGACCCGACCCGCACCCTCCCGGAACCCCCACGAAGCCCCCACAATGGGCCGGTGACCTCGGACGACACCACCTCGACGCTGGCAACCGCCGTGGTCCTGTGCGGGGGCGAGGGTCGGCGGTTCGGCGGCGACAAGACCCGGGCCGACCTCGCGGGCAGCTCCCTGCTCGACCACCTGCTCGACCGCCTCCCGGGCGACTGGCCGGTCGTCTGCGTGGGCGCGTCGAGACCCACGCGTCGAGCGGTCACCTGGTGCCGCGAGGACCCGCCCGGTGGCGGCCCGGTGGCCGCGATCGCCGCCGCCCTCCCCCTGCTCAACGGTCCCGTCCTCGTCCTGCTCGGTGGCGACATGCCGTATGCCGCGGGGCCGGCTCCCGAGCTGGTGGCCACCCTCGAGCGCTCCCCCGACCTCGACGCGGTGATCGGTCGCGACGGCGACGGACGCCTCCAACCGCTGCTCGCGGCATACCGGGCCTCAGCGCTGCGCGCTGCGGTGCCGCAGCCTGCGGCCGGCACTGCGCTGATGCGGCTGCTCGACCCGCTGCGCACAGCCACGGTGTCCGTGGGGGACCGTGCCGCCCTGGACGTCGACACCGCCGAGGACCTCGACCGCGCCCGCCATAGGCTCGACCCGTGAAGGCGATCACCATCCCGGAGCCCGGCGACGCGTCAGCGCTCGTCCTGGCCGACGTCCCCGACCCCCAGCCCGCGCCCGGTGAGGTGCGGGTGCGCGTCGCGGCTGCCGGGGTGAACCGGGCCGACGTGATGCAGCGGATGGGCTTCTACCCACCACCGCCGGGTGCTCCCGACTACCCCGGGCTGGAGGTCAGCGGCACCGTGGACGCCCTGGGCGACGGCGTGGACGAGTGGTCCGTGGGCGACGAGGTGTGCGCCCTGCTGTCGGGCGGTGGCTACGCCGAGCTGGTGTGCGTGCCCGCCGGGCAGCTCCTGCCGGTGCCGGCAGGGGTCTCGCTGGAGGACGCTGCCGCGCTCCCCGAGGTGGTCAGCACGGTGTGGTCCAACGTGTTCATGACCGCCAACCTGCTCCCCGGCCAGACCTTCCTCGTCCACGGTGGCTCGTCGGGCATCGGCACCATGGCCATCCAGCTGGCTCGTGAGGTCGGCGCCCGGGTCGCTGTGACGGCGGGCTCGGCCGCCAAGCTCGAAGCCTGCCGCGCGCTGGGCGCCGAGATCCTCGTCAACTACCGCGAGCAGGACTTCGTCGAGGAGGTGCGGGCGGCGACCGGTGGTGCCGGCGTCGACGTCATCCTCGACAACATGGGCGCGAAGTACCTGTCCCGCAACGTCGAGGCGCTCGCCGTCAACGGTCGGCTGGTCGTCATCGGGCTGCAGGGCGGGGCCAAGGCGGAGATCGACCTCGGGCTCATGCTGCGCAAGCGGGTGGCCGTGATCGCCACATCGCTGCGGGCCCGGCCGGCCGACGAGAAGGCCGCCATCGTCGCTGCGGTCCGTGAGCACGTCTGGCCGCTGGTCGAGTCGGGCCGCGTCGTGCCGGTGGTGCACGGTCGGCACTCACTCGCCGATGCGGGCGAGGCGCACCGCGAGCTCGAGGACAGCGGACACATCGGCAAGATCCTGCTCACGACCTGACCGCCGTCACCCACGCTGCCTTCGATGGCGCGGTCCTCGGTGGCGCTGTCTTAGGTGGCGCTGTCTTCGGTGGCGCCCCTCGTGCCGGGATCCGGCGAGTCGGGCGTCCGGTCGCCTCTCGTCTGCCACGCTGAGGCCATGACCGCCGTCGCCACCGTGCTCGTCGTCCTGGTCGCCCTCATCCACGTCTACATCGTGGTGCTGGAGATGGTCCTGTGGACCACCCCGCGCGGACAGGCTGCGTTCGGGCTGACGCCCGAGTTCGCCCAACAGACCAAGGCGCTGGCCGCCAACCAGGGGCTCTACAACGGGTTCCTCGCCGCGGGGCTTATCTGGGGCCTGGTCGGACCCGAGCACCTGCGCTTCGGGTTCCAGGTCTTCTTCCTGCTCTGCGTCGTCGTCGCCGGGCTCTACGGTGCGGCCACCGCCAGCCGCCGGATCCTCCTCGTGCAGGCCCTCCCCGGCGCCCTCGCCCTGGCCGCAGTCCTGCTCGCCCGCTGACTGACCCGAGGTGCTTGACGCGCCGGGTAGATACTCGGTATACATCTCCTCACCAGTGGTGATACTGGGTATGTAGGGGACACGCTGGGTATGTCGGGGACACCGAGGGGAGCGGGGCGGCGCATGTCGGTCAAACAGGGGCTGTTGGCCCTGCTGGCGACGGAGCCGATGTATGGCGCGCGGCTGCGTTCCGAGTTCGAGGCCAGGACCGGGGGGACCTGGCCGCTGAACGTCGGGCAGGTCTACACGACGCTGGCCCGCCTCGAGCGAGACGGGTTCGTCGAGGCCATCGGCGAAGACGCCGAGGGCCGCATCTCCTACCGCCTGACGCGCACCGGGCACGCCGAGGTCGCCCGGTGGTGGGTCTCCCCGGTCACCCGCGAGACGACCCCGCGCGACGAGCTGGTCATCAAGCTCGCGCTCGCCGTCACCGTCGAGGGGGTCGACGTGCACCGCGTCGTGCAGACCCAGCGCACCGCGACGCTGCGGCACCTCCAGGACCTCACCCGCCTCAAGCAACGGGCGACCACCCACCACGAGGCGGCCGAGGACGGTGACGGTCAGGTCGACCTCGCCTGGCTGCTGGTGCTGGAGAACCTCATCTACGCCGGCGAGGCCGAGGTCCGCTGGCTCGACCACGTCGAGGCCCGGCTGGTGCGCGAGGCGAACCGCCCGCGGCGGGCCACGAGCGCAACCACCGCGAGCAGCACGACTGACCCTGCGATGGGGGCCATCGCAGACGATCGCAGCACGACGACCAAGGGGGCACCACGATGAGCAGCACCGACCACGACCGCGAGGTCATCCTCTGGCTCGACAACGTCACCCGGGTGCACGGCACCGACGGCACCGCCGTCCGCGCCCTGGCCGGGGTCAGCCTCGAGGTGCGTGCCGGCGAGCTCGTGGCCGTCATGGGGCCGAGCGGCTCGGGCAAGTCGACCCTGCTCAACCTCGCGGGCGGGCTCGACGCGGCCACGAGCGGACAGGTCCTCATCGAAGGGCAGAGCATCGGCACCCTCAGGGGCGACGCGCTGGCCCGGCTCCGGCGGCGCCGGGTCGGGTTCGTCTTCCAGGACTTCAACCTCATCCCGTCGCTCACCGCGGTCGAGAACGTCGCGCTGCCGCTCGAGCTCGACGGCCAGCGGGTCAGCCGGGCTCGCCGACGCGCCATCGACGCGTTGACGATGGTCGGGGTGCAGGAGCTCGCCGACCGCTACCCCGACAAGATGTCGGGCGGCCAGCAACAGCGGGTCGCCATCGCCCGCGCGCTGGTCGGCGACCGCCGACTGGTCCTGGCCGACGAGCCCACCGGTGCGCTCGACTCCCACACCGGCGAGGGAGTGCTCCGCGTCCTGCGTGAGCGCTGCGACGCCGGCGCTGCCGGCCTGTTGGTCACGCACGAGGCGCGCCACGCGGCGTGGGCCGACCGGGTGGTCTTCCTGCGCGACGGAGTGGTGGTCGACAGCACGGGCTCGGCCGAGACGGCCGAAGCGCTCCTCGAGCCGACTACCTGAGGCGCCGACCATGACCACCCTCATGGAACCCAGGACACCCGCCGGCCTCTCGGAAGACTCTGACCGCGCAGAGGTGAAGAGCTCGCGCCTCTCCCGGTGGCGGGCGTCCTGGCGGGTGGCCCTGCGCATGGCCAAGCGCGACCTCCGTCGCCACAAGGGCCGGTCCGTCCTCGTCTTCCTCATGGTCGCCATCCCGGTCGGGCTGCTCGCCGGCGCAGCGACCCTGGGCGCCACCGAGCAGGCTGACGCGGGCGACCTCATCACCGCCCGGATGGGCCCGGGCCAGGCGCTCGTCCAAGGCCCCCAGACGGGGAAGATGCAACAGACGCCCGACCCCAACCAAGGTGGCACCGGGTCTAGCGACGACAACCCGGCCGCCACGATCCCCGGCTTCACGGCCGATGGTTCGCCGTCGGACAACGCCGCGGCGATCGGTCGGCTGGTCGGTGGAGGGACCGCCGTCGCGGTCGGTGAGACCCAGATGCGGCTCGTGATCGGCGACCGCCGGGTCCGCGTCTCCGGACTGGTGGCCGACCCCCGCGGCGTGGACCTCGGTGACAAGGCTCGGCTCAGCTCGGGCTCCTGGGGCAACGGACCTGACGAGATCGTCATCACGCCGGCCGGCGAGCGCAAGGGGCTGCCGCGCTCCGGCTCGGTGATCCTGTCCGCGAGCGGGACGGAGCGCTCGGTGCAGGTCGTGGGCACCGCGAGCGCGCTGCTGGAGTGGGGAGGGATGCCCGACTTCGTGGTGCCGTCGCTGCCGGACGGCGCCGGCCCTGACGCCAGTGGCGTCGGAGCTGCCGGGTCGTGGGTGCTGCTCGATGGGAGCCCGGTGAGCTGGGAGGATGTCCAACGGCTCAACACCTACGGCCTGACCGTGTACAGCCGTGCCGTCCTCGAGAACCCGCCGCCGGACAGCGCCCTGCCGCCCGAGCTCCGACCCCAGAGCGACTTCACCCAGGACACCGGCCGGATGATCGCGGTCATCGGCGGGGTGATGCTGTTCATCCTCACCACCTTGCTGGTCGGCCCGGCCTTCGCGGTCAGCGCGACGCGCCAGCGGCGCACCCTCGCCCTGGCCGCCACCAACGGAGCCGAGACCCGCCAGCTGCGGCGCACGGTGCTCGCTCAGGCGCTCGTCCTCGGCGTCATCTCGGCGCTCGGCGGCGTGGTCCTCGGGACCCTCGCGGTGCGCGCGGGACTGTGGTGGTGGGTCAGCACCCACCCTGAGTCGTCCTTCGCCTCGATCGGCCTCGACCTCCCGTGGGGTGCCTTCGCGATCCTCGTGCCCTGCGCCGTGCTCAGCGCCGTGGTCGCGGCCCTCCTACCCTCCCTGCGACTCGGCCGGCTCGACATCATCGGCGTGATGCGCGGCCAGAGCGTGTCGCCCAGGCTCAACAAGGTGGTCCCGGTCGTCGGGCTCGTCCTCGCGCTGCTCGGCGGTGCGGTCGTCCTGTCCGCGGCCCGGGTGCAGGCCGGCGGCGACTTCCGCGTCGCGGGGGGTGCCGTCGCTCTGGTGCTCGGCACCCTCCTCCTCGTGCCGGCGATCCTCGTCGCGTTCGGCGCGCTCGCTGCGCGGTTCCCGGTGGCCCCACGGATCGCGATCCGTGACGCCGCCCGGCACCGCAGCCGGTCGACCCCCACCGTGGCCGCGATCCTCGCGGGGGTCGTCGCGCTGACTGCCTTCAGCATCGGGCTGGCCAGCGACACCAAGCAGCAGATGGCGACCTACCAGCCCCAGGCCCTGCCGGGTGAGGGCACCATCTACACCGGCGACGCCGAGACACAGCTCTCGGTCGACGCGGCGCTGGGCAAGGTCGGGGGAGCCGTGCGCAGCACCCCGCTGCTGCTCGTCCGCGGTCCCGAGGACCCGTTCGGGGGCCCGTCGTCGGCCGGCCCTGCGAAGCCCCAGCCGTTCGTCGCAGCCCTACCCCAGGGGTGCACCGTCCAGAAGGCCCTCGACCGCAATGGTCCGCAAGGACTCTGCAGCGCCCTCGGGACGTTGTCCTACGACAGTGGCCAGGTCGGCGTGCTCCCGGCGAGCGAGATCAAGGTGCGGCTGCGGTTGTCCGAGGCGCAGGGCAGGGTCATCGACGAGGGTGGGATCGCCGTGGGCGTGCCAGCGTTGGCGAAGGCGTCCACCCTCTCCGTCGCGCGCGGCACCTTCGTGATGGACCAGAGCACCTACTCGCCCACCGACGTCGTGACGACGGCGACCACCGAGCTCCCGGTGGTTGCCGTGGCCCCGAGCGGACGCAGTGGTGCGATGCCGGCCCAGACCGGGGCCTTCGTGACCCCGGAGACGGCGACGCGGTTGGGCTGGCCCACCTTCCAGGTGATGGTCCTGCTCCGCGCTCCGGACGGCGGTGCCATCGACGAGGCCTCCGAGAAGCAGCTCGACGAGCTGGTGGGCGACGAGGGTGGGCTCTACGTCGAGCGCGGCTTCCAACGCTACGACGAGCTGGCCATGAAGATCATGATGGGCGTCGCCGCGCTGCTCCTGCTGATCGTCACGCTGATCTCGACCGCCCTGTCGATGGCCGAGCAGCAGGCGGACTCCGGCACCCTCGCCGCTGTCGGCGCAACCCGCCGCACCCGACGCGCGTTCGCCGCCGCCCAGGCGATGGTGGTCGGGTTCGTGGGGGCCGTCCTCGGCATCGCCGTCGGTCTCGTTCCCGGCATCGCCATCACCTATCCGCTGACGGTCAGCTACGAGTACGACGCCGTCACGGGTGTCGACCACACGACCGGGCCCTACCTCGCGATCCCGTGGACGCCGTTGCTCCTCGTGGTGCTCGGCGTGCCCCTTCTGGCCGGGGCGCTGTCGGCCCTCGCGATCCGGCGGGCGCCCGCGATGACACGGCGGGCGGACTAGGACGGAGATCCACCGGCGTGGGCTGGTCGGGGGGCGGCTTCCACCGGGGCCGAGGCGGCCGAGTCCCGGCTGTAGTGTCGGAGCCATGAGCGACCAGCACGGCGACGGGCCGGAGATGCAGGGCCAGCAGGGGGATCAGACCGGCGGGAACGACGGACAGCAACGCGTCGTCGTCGTGACCCAGGACGGCATGGGTGTCGCGCCGCACCACGACGGCGAGGACGGCCCCACGAACCCGGCCGACCTCGTCGAGCAGCCCGCCAAGGTGATGCGGATCGGGTCGATGATCAAGCAGCTGCTCGAGGAGGTGCGCAACGCGCCCCTCGACGAGGCTGGCCGGGTCCGGCTCGCCGAGATCCACCGGCGCTCGATCAAGGAGCTCGAGGACGGCCTGGCCCCGGAGCTGATCGACGAGCTGGAGCGGATCGCGTTGCCCTTCAAGGACGACGTGGCACCCACCGATGCCGAGCTCCGGATCGCGCAGGCGCAGCTGGTGGGGTGGCTGGAAGGCTTGTTCCACGGCATCCAGACCGCGCTCTTCGCCCAGCAGATGGCCGCCCAGCAGCAGCTCCAGCAGATCCGCCGGGCACTCCCCCCGGGCCACGCGCCCGAGGGCGGGCCGGGCGTGGACGCGCCCCCCGGGCTACGCCCCGACACCGGCGACAGCGGGCCGACCGGCCAGTACCTCTAGCGCACCCCACCGGCCGCGGTGACGCGGCTGGGAGGTGGGGGTTTGCGCGGGCTCGGGCACGCGGCATACAGTGGATAGCGTCACTATCCAACAGGAGCCGTCGTGGACCACTCGTGGAACGTCCTGATCGCCATCCATGCGTTCGCCGCGTCGTTCGCCATGGTGTTCGGCGCCGTCAACGTGCTGCGGCGCAAGCGGGGCGACCGCCCACACCGGACTATCGGCCGGATCTGGTTGGTGCTCATGTACTTCACCGCGTTCAGCTCGTTCTGGATCCAGCAGCTGCGCCCCGGCAGCTTCTCGTGGATCCACGGCCTCAGCGCCTTCACGATCGTCACCCTGAGCCTCGGGCTGTGGAACGCACGGCGTGGCAACGTCCGCGCCCACGCCGGCAACATGATCGGGACGTATGCCGGGTTGTGCGGTGCGTTCATCGGCGTCGCCGCCGTGCCGACTCGCTTGGTGCCGCAGGCGTTCCAGTCGAACTGGCTGGGCATGACCGTCCTCACGGCGGGCATCATCGTCGTCGGGCTCGGCGCGGTCGCCGTCCTGATCCGGCTGCTCGGTCAGGCCGGGGTCCCCGCCCGCGCGTGACCACCGGGCCCGGAGGCGGCGCAGGGTCCGAGGCTGGCCGGGTCAGGCCGGCGTGCCGGCGCGTGCGGCCGCGTCGACCAGCGCGATCCGCCGCAGCGGTGAGAGCCAGGCGTAGGCAGCGGCGGCAAGCCCCACACCCACGACCGTGAGCAGGGCGGCGCGGACTCCCACCTGGTCGGCGAGCGCGCCGGCCAGCAGGGCGCCGATGGTCCACCCGAGTCCCCAGGAGAGCATCCGGCCGGCGGTGTTGACGCGGCTCAGCAGGTGCTCGGGCGTGACCTGCTGGCGGTAGTTCAGGGAGTTGATGATCACCAACTGGTAGGCGATGCCCCACCCGACCATGAACAGCACCGCGAGCAGCCAGTGGGTCGACAGTGCGACGAGCAGTCCGAAGGCGGCGGAGACCGGGATCCAGCTGAGGGTGAGCCGGGCGGCGGAGAAGCGACGCAGCAGGCGAGGCGTCAGCCAGGCCGCGAGGATCCCACCGACACCCCAGGCGCTGAAGACGAGCCCGAACCGCCAGCCCGACGTGCCGATCCGGAGCACGCGGTCGCACCAGGGCACCGCGAGCGCCATGAAGCCGGCACCGGCGACCGACTGCAGCGCTCCGATCACCGAGTTGGAGCGCACCCCGTGGTGCCGCCAGAGGAAGCGCACACCCTCGCGGATGTCAGCCCGCACGGACGCGAAACCCCTTGCCGCAGAACGCTCCCGGGCCACGGACATGGCCCGGCTGATCGAACGGACGACCAGAGCGGACACGAGGAAGGTGAGGGCGTCGACGGCCAGCAGGTCGGCCGGGTGCACCACTGCGAGCGCCAGCCCCACCCCCGCGGGCACCGTGAGGTCGAGGATCCCGCCGACCCCCCAGACCGCGGAGTTGGCCTCCCCCACCCGGTCGCGGCCGACCAGCACGGGCAGGGCGCCGAAGTTGGCGCCGTCGAAGAAGGTGAACAGGGACTGGGCGAGGAACCCCGCGACCAGGACGTGCGGCACGGTGAGCCCGCCGAACCACCAGGCGACCGGGACCGACCCGACCACGACGACGTTCGCGAGGTCGGCCAGCACCATCACCCGCTTGCGGTCGAAGCGGTCGCCGACCGCTCCGGAGAACAGGCCGAAGATCAGGTAGGGCAGCGCTTCGAGGGTCGTCGTCAGCGCCGTGAGGGTGGTCGAGCCGCTGAGTCGGTAGACCAGCACCGGCATCGCGATGGCCGTGACCAGCGACCCGAGGAGGCTGGCCATCCGCGCGAGCCAGTAGCGCCGGAAGTCCACATCGTCCCGCAGCCGGGCGCGCTCCACCGCAGCGTCGGGTCCCCCGTCGTCGAAGCTCACCCACCGAGTGTGCAGGGTGAAGTCCGCTTCACCTCAACCCGGGTGGGCCGGACCGGAAATGGAGCGCGACCGTCCGACGGGGCAGGTACGTTCGGGGACATGACGGACGACGTGCGACAGCTGGCTGACGACTACCACGACCACTGGATGAGGACGAGCCCGAGCTGGGCGCACATGGTGGGTGACTACCGGTTCGCCGACCGGTTCGACGACGCGAGCCGGGCCGCGGAGGACGACCTCATCGCCGCCTCGCGTGAGTTCGCCGCGCGGGCTGCCGCGATCCCGGACGACGGGTTGAGCCTGCAGGACCGCGCCACCCGCGACGTCGTCGCCTTCCAGGCCACCAGCGCGGCCGACACCAAGGAGAGTCGCACCGCCGAGTTCGCGGTCAACCCGGTCTTCGGCCCCCAGGTCGACCTCCCACTCACCGTGGCGAACCTCGCCATCCCCAACGCCGACGTCGCGGAGGCGATGGTGGCCAAGTTCCACGGCATGGGCCAGCACCTGCGCGACACCGCCCAGCGGCACCGCGAGGGGGTCGCCTCCGGGCGCACCCCGGCCGCGTTCGCCGTCGCCGACACGGTCCCGCAGCTCGACGCCTGGCTGGCCACGCCGCTGTCCGAGGACCCGCTGCTCAAGACGGCCGACCTGCCCACCGACGTCGACGTCGACGCGTGGCGGGCCCGGCTGACCCACGCCATCGAGCACGAGATCCGACCCGGGCTCCAGGAGTACCGCGACGTCCTGGTCGACGAGGTGGCGGCCCACACCCGACCCGACGAGAAGTGCGGACTGGTCTGGCTGCCCGACGGTGAGCAGGCCTACGCGCGCGCCCTGGCCGCCAACACCACCACGACGTTGAGCGCCCAGGAGATCCACGACCTCGGCCTGCGCCAGATCGCCTCGCTCGAGGAGGAGTACTCGACCCTCGGGGGCGAGGTCCTCGGCACCACCGACGTGCCCGCGATCTATCAGCGCCTGCGCACCGACCCGGCACTACGCCACCACGACGCCGCCGAGATCCTGGCCGAGTGCGAGACCGCGTTCGCCCGGGCGCGGGCCGAGATGCCGGCCTGGTTCAACCGGCTGCCCGCAGCCGACTGCGCGATCAAGACCACCACGCAGGGCGCGCTCGGCTTCTACTACCCGCCCTCGGACGACGGCTCCCGAGGCGGCGTCTTCTACGTCAACACGTCCGACCCCTCCGCCTGGGGCCGCGTCGAGATCGAGGCGCTCAGCTACCACGAGGGCATCCCGGGCCACCACCTGCAGCTCGCCATCGCCGCCGAGCTGACCGACATGCCGGCCCTGCGACGGCACACCGTCTTCAACGCCTACGCCGAGGGTTGGGGGCTCTACACCGAGCGGCTGGCCGACGAGATGGGGCTCTACTCCACGCCACTGGCCCGGCTCGGCATGCTGACCATGGACTCGGTGCGCGCCTGCCGGCTCGTCGTCGACACGGGGCTGCACGCGTTGGGCTGGAGCCGCCAGCAGGCGATCGACTACCTGGTGGCCAACTCGCCGATGTCCACCGCCAACGTCACCAGCGAGGTCAACCGGTATGCCGTGCTGCCCGGCCAGGCGTGCGGCTACATGGTCGGCCGGCTCGAGATCCTGCGCATCCGCCGCGAGGCGCAGGAGCGCCAGGGCGACGCCTTCGACATCAAGGCCTTCCACGACGCCGTGCTCGACGGGGGCAGCGTGCCCCTCGGAGTGCTCGACGGCATCGTCCGCGACCGCCTCCCCTGACCGACCGCGTCAGGCCGTTGCTGCCGCGGCGGCCCGTCCGGCGGTGCGGCCGGAGAAGATGCAGCCACCCAGGAAGGTGCCCTCGAGTGCGCGGTAACCATGCATCCCACCGCCACCGAACCCGGCGACCTCGCCCGCGGCATACAGGCCGGGCACCGGCTCACCCGACGCGGACAGGACGCGCGACGAGAGGTCGGTCTCCAGTCCGCCGAGGGTCTTGCGGGTGAGGATGTTGAGGCGCACCGCGATGAGCGGTCCGGCCTTGGGGTCGAGGATGCGGTGCGGGGTGGCGGTGCGGATCAGCTTGTCGCCACGGTAGTTCCGCGCCCCACGGACCGCGGTGACCTGCGCGTCCTTGCTGAACTCGTTCTCGATCTGGCGGTCGCGCTCGACGACCTGCCGCTCGAGGTGGGCGAAGTCGAGGGGGGCGTCGGGGGTGAGGGCGTTCATCTTGTCGACCAGCTCGCGCAGGGTGTCGGCCGAGACGAAGTCGGCTCCCTTCTCGAGGAACGCCCGCACCGGCCCAGGCATGTCGGCCCGCGCGCGACCCAGCACGTCCTTGACCGACTTACCCGTCAGGTCGGGGTTCTGCTCCGACCCGGAGAGCGCGAACTCCTTGCCGATGATCTTCTTCGTCAGGACGAACCAGCTGTGGTCGTGCCCGGTCTGGCGCAGGTGGGCCAAGGTGCCGAGGGTGTCGAACCCCGGGAAGAGCGGGGCAGGGAGCCGGTCGCCGTTGCCGTCGAACCAGAGCGAGCTCGGCCCGGGCAGGATGCGGATCGCGTGGGAGGGCCAGATCGGGTCCCAGTTCTCGATGCCCTCGACGTAGTGCCACATCCGGTCGCGGTTGACCAGCCGGCCGCCCGCGGCCTCGGTGATGCCGAGCATCCGGCCGTCGACGTGGGCCGGCACCCCGGTGAGCATGTGCTCCGGCGGCGCGCCCAGCCGCTCGGGCCAGTTGGCGCGGACCAGGTCGTGGTTGGCGCCGATGCCGCCGCTGGTGACGACCACAGCCTGGGCGGTCAGCTCGAACTCGCCCACGGCGTCACGGCTGGTCGGCCTGCCCCTGGAGGCGGAGTCGTCGGCCAGGAGCGTCCCGCGGACGCCGGTGACGGTGCCGTCGCTGGTGACCAGCTCGTCGACCTGGTGGCGGTGCCGCAGCTCCACGCGTCCGGCCGCGACGTGCTCCTCGACCCGACGCAGGAACGGCGCCAGCACCCCGGGACCGGTGCCCCAGACGATGTGGAACCGCGGCACGGAGTTGCCGTGGCCCGACGCCGACCCGTCGCCGCGCTCCGCCCAGCCGACGACGGGGAAGAACCGCATCCCCTGCTCGTGCAACCAGGACCGCTTCTCCCCTGCGGCGAAGTCGACGTACGCGCGAGCCCACTGGGCCCCCCACCGGTCTTCGTCGTCGAGGCGGTCGAAACCGGCCGAGCCCTGCCAGTCCTGCCAGGCGAGGTCGACGGTGTCCTTGATGCCCATCCGCCGCTGCTCCGGGCTGTCGACGAGGAACAGCCCGCCGAACGACCAGTGCGCCTGCCCACCGAGGTTGGCAGCGCTCTCCTGGTCGACCACCACCACCCGGCGTCCGGCGTCGGCGAGCTCGGCTGCGGCGACGAGTCCGGCCAGGCCGGCTCCGACCACGATGACGTCAGCGTCCATGACCGCACCCTACGGCGCTCGGGATCACGGCGGGGTCGGTCACAAGGGGTCGGTCACAAGGGGGCGGTCACAAGGGGTCGGTCACAAGGGATCGAGGATCCGTTGCAGGAACTGGCGCGCCCGCCCGGTCTGGGGTCGCGACAACACCTCGGCCGGCGTGCCGCGCTCCACGATCACGCCACCGTCCATGAACAGCACCTGGTCGGCCACCTGCTGGGCGAAGCGGATCTCGTGGGTCACCACGACCATGGTCCAGCCCTGCGCGGCGAGGTCCTTCATCGTGGCGAGCACCTCGCCGACCAGCTCGGGGTCGAGGGCCGACGTCGGCTCGTCGAAGAGCATCAGCTGCGGCCGGATCGCCAGGGCCCGGGCGATCCCGACCCGCTGCTGCTGGCCCCCGGACAGCTGGAACGGGTAGGCGTCGGCTTTCTCGTCCAGGCCCACCGCCTCGAGCAGGGCGCGCGCCTCGCGCTCGGCCTCCTCGGCCGGGCGCTTCTGGACGACGACCGGACCCACCGTGACGTTCTGGAGGACGGTCATGTGGGGGAACAGGTTGTGGGACTGGAAGACCATGCCGCTCTGCGCCCGCAGTCGCACCAGGTCGTCCTTGGCGACGGCCCCGGAGAAGTCGACGTCCACGTGTCCGATCCGCACCTGGCCGGCATCGGGTCGCTCGAGGGCGTTCAKCGAGCGCAGCACCGTCGTCTTGCCCGAGCCCGACGGACCGATCAGGACGGTCACCGAGCCGGCGTGCACCTCGAAGTCGATCGAGCGCAGCACCTGGTTGTCACCGAAGGCCTTGGCGAGGCCGCGCACGGAGACCAGCGCGCCCTCGTCCGGGTCCTGCCTGGTCGGGGAGTAGCCCACGGAGTCAGTCATCGCGCCACGTACCTGTTCTCTCGCTGTTCCAACCGGTTCTGGGCGACCGACATGAGGTGGCACACGACCCAGTAGTACGCCGCTGCCACCGCGTAGAGCTCGAAGAACTGGAAGGTCGGCGCCGCGACCTCCTGCGCCTTGCGCATCAGCTCGGTGACCTGGATCGTCGAGGCGAGCGAGGTGTCCTTGACGAGCGAGATCAGCGTGTTCGACAACGGCGGGATGGCGTTGCGGGTCGCCTGCGGGAGGACGACCTTGCGCAACGTCGTGGGGTAGCCCATCCCGATGGTCGAGGCGGCTTCCCACTGACCCTTGGGCACCGAGAGGATGGCCGCCCGGATCACCTCCGCGGCATACCCACCGACGTTGAGGGACAACGCGATCACTGCGGCGGGGAAGGGGTCGAACTGCACCCCCACCGAGGGCAGGCCGTAGTAGATGAGGAACAGCTGCAGCAGCAGCGGCGTGCCCCGGATGACGGAGATGTAGACGCGGGCGACGCCCGACACCAGTCTGACCGGGGACAGCCGCATGAGCGCCACGACGAGCGCGAGCGCCAGTCCCAGGACGAAGCTCGCCGCGGTGAGCGGGATCGTCCCGATCACCAGGGCCTTGAGCATCGGCCAGAGGCTGTCCCCGACCAGCGTGAAGGTCTGCCCGTTCACCGCCGGACTACTGCTTCACGGAGACGTCGGTGCTGAAGTACTTCTCCGAGATCTTCTTCAGCGTGCCGTCCTTCTGCAGCTCGTCGAGCGCCGTGTTGATGGCGGCGACGAGGTCCGAGTTCTTGCGGGTGGCGACGACCTGCTCGGAGGTCTCACCCGTCTGCGCGGCGATCTTGATCGAGGTGTCGCCCGTGGACTTCTGGTACTCGAGGACGGCCAGGTTGTCGTTGACCGTCGCGTCGACCCGCTTCTGCTTCACGAGGGTGACGGCCTGGGTGAAGCCCTCGACGCCCTCGACCTTGGCTCCGGCGTCCTTGGCGACCTGCGCCCAGTTGGAGGTGAGGCTCTGCGCGGTGGTCTTGCCCTTGAGGTCGGCCAGCCCGGTGATCGAGGAGTCGTCGGCGCGGGTCGCGATGACGCCCTCGGAGACGGTGTAGGTGGAGCTGAGCCCGTACAGGCCCTCGCGCTCGCTGTTGCGGGTCACCTGGTTGGCGATGACGTCGAAGCGCTTCGAGGTGAGCCCGGCGAAGATGGCGTCCCACGGCGTCTCGACGAACTCGGCCTTCACGCCGAGCTTGGCTGCGACCGCCTTGGCGACCTCGACGTCGTAGCCGGTGAGCTGGTTGTTCGTCGGGTCGTGGTAGCTGAACGGCGAGTACGTGCCCTCCGTGCCGATCTTCAGGACACCGGCGTCCTTGACGCGGGCGAGGTCGGTCTCGGGACTGGCGGAGCCGCCGCAGCCGGCGAGCGCGGTGGTGGCGGCCAGCAGGAGGGCGAGCAGTGACAAGCGGGTGCGCATGGGAACGTTCCTTGGGACGGGCGACGCGTCGCGTCGGCAGATGACAATGCGTCCGACTATAACGTCACCTTTGGCAATGGATAACACCGAGGTATGCCGGGTGGTCCGCCCCGCGGCCCGCCCCGTCCGCGAGCTACCGCGCGGTGAGCGTGACCCGGCCGGACTCGACGGAGAAGCGCACGTCGGCGAGGGTGTCCACCACGGCGTCGGCGAGCAGGTCGGCGGCGACGGTCGTCGTCGTGACGGCCAGCGTCGAGCATCCTGCCGCGCGAGCCGCCTCGAGCCCGCCCGGGGCGTCCTCGACCACGAGGCAGTCGGTCGGGTCGACCCCCAGCCGGGCGGCGGCGAGCAGGAACGGGTCAGGGTGCGGCTTGCCCTGCGCCACGTCGCTCGCGGTGACGACCACCCGCGGCGCGGGCAGTGCGGTGGCGACGAGGCGCGCGTCCGCGAGGGGTCGGGTGCAGGACGTGGCGATGGCGCACCGGTCCACGTCGCCGGTGAGGACGGCGAGCGCGTCGAGCGTGCCGGGCAGGATGGTGATGCCCTCGGTGTCGGCGACCTCGATCGCCTCGATCCGCTCGAAGGCGGAGTCCACGCGGTCCGGAGGCAGCAGCGCCGAGATGACCCCACGCGCGGGGACCCCGTGGAAGCCCGCCAGGTCGTGGGGGTCGACGCCTTCCTCCTGCGCCCACCGCAGCCACGACCGGATCACCACGGGGATCGAGTCGATCAGCGTGCCGTCCATGTCGAACAGGACCGCAGCGAAGGTGCGGCCTTCCAGCGTCCCCAGGCGTCGCGGCATACCCGCCAGCCTAGGAGGCGCCGACGGCCGCCGGTTACGGTGGACCGGTGAGCACGCCCCCGGAGAGCCCACGTCGCTGGAGGCGTGTGTCCGCGTGGCTGCTCCGGTTCGGCGCGCTCGTGCTGCTCTTCGTCGCCTGCAACAGCGGCGGCGTGGCCGCGACGACGCTCTTCCCCAGCCCCGCTGACACCCTCAACTACGGCGCGGACCTGCGGCTCTCCCTCAACCCCGGCGACATCTCCAAGATCCAGAGCCCCACGATCTTCGGCGACATCAGGCTCGACTTCGGTGGGCCCGTCCCGGCTCCGGGAGTGGTGGCCCAGGTCCACGTCAAGGAGCGCATCACCGACCTGCTCGCCCGCCCGAACATCTCGGTGCAGTCCCTCCAGCCCGGCCCGCTCGAACTCGAACGCGCGGCGCGCGGCGGCGTGATCGCCCTCGCCTGGCGGTTCGCGGCGGGCGCCCTGGTCGTCGCCCTCCTCTGCCTCGGTGGGTATGCCGCGTGGCGGCGCCGACGCCCCGACCTGCGGTGGACCGCTGCGGTCGCCTCCGTGTGGGTCGCCTCGTGCGTGGCCACGTTCGGCGTGATCGGGCTGTCCTACCAGCCGGAGCGGCTGGACAGCTTCACCACCACCGGCATCCTCGGCACGGTGCAGCGCAACGCCGACCTGCTGGAGGGGGTCGAGACCCGCGCCGAGCAGGTGACGCCCTACCTCAAGAACCTCCTGGCCCTCTCCGCGGCGCTCCAGGACAAGTACGCGCCCCAGGCCCTCGACCAACCGGTCGCCGCGCGGATCCTCCTCGTCTCGGACATCCACGGGGCCAACCAGTACGCCCTGATGAAGACGATCGTCCAGCAGGAGCGGATCGACGCGGTCATCGACTCGGGCGACCTGGTCAACTTCGGCAGCGCGACCGAGGCCGACGCCGCCGGCCTCTTCCAGGGCATCTCCTCGCTCGGCGTCCCCTACCTCTTCGTCAAGGGCAACCACGACGGACGATCCGACGTCGACCACGAGCTGCTCGACCGGCTCGCGGCGGTGCGCAACGTCGTGCTGCTCGAGCCGGACGACGAGACCTATGTGGTCGAGAGCATCCACGGCCTGCGCATCGCCGGTTTCAACGACCCCCGGTGGTTCGGTGACGACAACACGAACAACGCCGCCAAGCAGAAGCCGGCGGCGGCCCGCTACAACACGGCGATGACCGACGAACCGGTGCCTGACATCGTCGTCTCCCACGAGCCGGCCGCGGCCGAGGACGTGAAGCGCGCGGGGATCCGCGTGAACGGGCACCTGCACGCCAGCCAGCTCCAGGGGTCCCGGATCGGCGTGGGCACCTTCACCGGCGGCGGCCCGTTCAGCCACTTCATCGCGGGCGACGGGACCGGTTCGGCGAATGGCGGTGCCAGCGGCGACGTCGGCGAGCTCACCGGCCAACCGTCGGCCTTCGACATCGCGACCTTCGGGACCGACTGCAGGCTCGCGTCGCTGACCCGCTACCAGTTCCGCAACGTCATCGAAGGGCGTCCGGCCTATGACGACGTGACCCTGATCAACGGGTCGCGGATCGAGGACGCCGCACCCGCCGCGGCGGCGCCCGCAAGTGAGGCCGGCGCGACCGGAGCGGCGGCCGCGCCCCGCACCTGCAGCGCGGACCTGGAGCAGAGCCGGGAACGCGTGACCGTCGCCCCCCGTTGAACCACGGCCACCCGCACCGTGACCGGAGGAACCGTGACCCCTACGCCGACCGACACCCACCGCCCGACGGACACCTCCCGAGCGACCGACAGGGAGATCGACAGGGAGATCGACAGGGAGATCGACCCGACGAGCCGAGACCAGGCTGCGACCGAGTTCGACCGACAGGTCCGCGCCTACGTCGACGCCGGATACCCGGCCCTCGCGGGACTCAGCGAACAGGCCTTCGTCGACCGGCTGGAACCGTTGCGGGACAAGGCTTTCCGGGCCGAGCCCACCGCTGCTGAACGCATCCCGTTCGCAGTCGTCGTGACGTCCCGCCTCGTCACCCCTGACCGGGCCCTCCCGACGGTGCACTGGAAGGCCACGACCGGCTGGACCGAGTACACCGCGGACGACCTTGCCGGCTACCGCCCGATCGAGGGTGTGGACGTCCCCGACCACGCGGCATACCTCGTCACGGACGTCGACACCGGGAAGGCGACCCTCGACGTGCGGGCCAAGGACGCCGTGCCACTCATCGCGGCCGAGGGCCGCTCACCGCTCACCGTCGACGAGGGCGTCAGCCTGCTGGCGCTGTGGCCCGGGATCCTCAAGGAGCGCAACGCCTTCTTCCTGCCTGGCGCGCGTGATGCGAGCAAGCGGGTCGCCGCGCTCTGGGTGAGCAAGGGGCACCCGCGGCTGGGCTGGTGCTGGGAGGGCAACCCCCACACCTGGCTCGGTTCGGCGTCCTGCGGCGCCCCGCGTCGCCTGACCGGCGGCGCAGTCGGCCCTCAGCCGACCGGGTCGGCGACCACGGCCGTCCACAGGTATGCCGCGGCGTCGGCCTCGGCGCGGCAGGTGAGCCGCGCCGGGGGCTGGGTGCTGCGGCGCACCGTCACGACGGACCGCGCAGGCACCGCGCCGCGACCCAGGACCTCGACGCGCCAGAGCTCGCCGTCGGCGACCACGTCGCCGGGGGTCACGTCGCCGACACCGGCCGGGCCGTGCGCCCGCAGCACCGCCGCGAGGGCGGCCTGTACCGGCGGCCGGTGGGCCGAGAACCCGCGCAGGTGGTCGAGGTCCACCGATCCCGAGAGGTGTGACTGCACGACATCCATCGCGGTCGCCGCGTCGAGGCCGCCGTAGACGGTGCCGTCGGGGACGACGAGCAGGTTCGCGGCGAACCGGTCACCGCCGATGTGCGTGCACTCCCAGGTCTGCTGCGGCCAGCGGACCGCGAGGGCCTGGGCGACAGGGCGACCCCTGACGGCGCAGCAGACGTCGTGGCGGCCGTGCGTGCAGACCAGGAACAGCGGGTCGGGCGGACGTCCCGCGACGGAGTCGGCCGGCCCGTGGAGCAGGGCCGCCCCGGCGGCGACCAGGTCGTCGGAGTGTCGCCAGGTGCCCCACTGCTGTCGACCGTCGAGGTCGAGCACGGTCCAGCGACGCTGCTCCGGTGGTCCCGCCACCGCGGCCCGGCCCGGGCGGCGGACCAGCACGACGCGGCCGCCGACGGCCAGTGCCGTCCGGTGCAGCTGTTCCGCGACGGCGTCGTCTATGCCGGGGCTGTCGAGGGCGGCCGGCGCCCACCCACCGGGGTGCTCGATCAGCAGCCATCGCCTGGCGGGGGCGGCGGTGCCCAGCATCGGGTCGCCCCGACGCCGCGCGGACGTCGAGCACTGGGGCGTGGTCATGCAGGGACGACGACGCCGGCGCGGAGCAGCGCGCGGGTGAGCTCGAGGCCGAGCTCGGCCGCGGAGGCCGAGCCCGTGTCGAGCAGCTGCTCGACCGAGGCGAGGTCGGGGCGCTCGACCGTCTGCGACCCGACCCGGCTGCGCAGGACGGTGCGACCACCGGCGGCCGGGACGAGGGTCGCCGCGACGTGGGCCCGCAGGGCCACCCGCGTCTGTGGGGTGAGCGCGTTCGCGGCGTCGGCCTGCGCCAGCGGTGCGAGCGGGGCCGGCCGCTGGGCTGCTCGCGCGGCACCGGCCAACCCGGTCGCGAGGTCGTTGGCGTCGACCTCCGCCAAGGCCTCGAGGAGGGCCGCCCGCACCACCTCCACGTCGTCACTCGCCGGGCCGTCGCCGACCAGGTCGGTCCCGATGGCAAGGGCTTCGCGCAGCTGGGCGGAACGGCTCGCCCGCGACACGGCGGCGCGCACCAGCTCGTCGGCGACGTGCCGGCGGGTCCACGCGTGGACCCCGATGGTGAGGTGGATGCTCGTGCCGCCCAACGCGGTCGCCGAGTGCAGGTAGCCGCGCGGCAGGTAGAGGCAGTCGCCGGGCGCGAAGGTCTCCTCCATCAACGGAGCCCCGAGGGCGGCCTCCTCGACCGCGGCCCGGTGGCCGGTCCACGGCTCGTCGCGGAGCGGCAGGTCGTGCACCGGCGGGCGGATCCGCCAGCGCTTCTCCCCCGCGATCTGGAGGACGAAGACGTCGTGCACGTCGTAGTGGTCACTGAAGCCGGTGTTGTCCGGTGGTGTCACGTATGCGTTCACCTGCACCGGGTGCCCGAGCTCGGCGGCCAGGGCCTGGGAGAAGTCGACGACCGGTCGCCAGGTGCGGTGCAGACCCTGGAGCACCAGCGTCGCGCCGTCGGAGAAGTGCTGCAGGACGGCGTCGTCGCTGGCCTGGTCGGCGATGGCTGCGCCGATCCCACCGCCCCGGGTGAAGCTGCGGTCCTCGAGGGTCGCGCCCTCCTTGGCCATCCGCAGGAAGGGAGTCCGCAGGCCGCGCGCCGAGACCAGCTCGTCGACGGCGTCGGCGGAGAACAGGTCGTCAAACGACCGGGGCAGGTCCGCGGCCCTGCTGAGCAGGGGTGCGCGCGACCAGTGGCGCTCGGCGAACTCGGCCGGCGGGACGGCCAGCAGGCGCGACAGCACCGGGTGCCGACCACTCGTGGCGGGCACCCGGTGCGATGACGTCGTGGTCACCGGCTCACCGGACGTCGGTCGTGGCTCTCAGGAGTCAGCGCCACCGTCGGCACCGCCGTCGTGGCCACCGGGGTTCGCGCCACCGTCGGCCGGGCCCTCACCGGCGCCACCGTCAGCACCGCCGTCGGCGCCACCATCGGCACCGCCGTCGTGGCCTCCGGGGTCCGCCCCACCGTCGGCCGGGCCCTCACCCGCGCCACCGTCAGCGCCGCCATCGGCACCGCCGTCGGCACCGCCATCGGCGCCACCGTCATCTGCGCTGCCCGGCATGCCCGCCGCACCACCGTCGGACGGTCCGATACCACCCTCGTCGTCGCTTGCTTCGTTCAGCGGGGTCTCGGTCATGACTGGTTCTCCCTGTCGTCGAGCGACGCCGTGTCACGCCGCTCCTCCCTTCCTATGCCACCCAGCCCCGAGCCGCCACTCAGAACCCGACGTTTGCGCAGGTCAACGGCCCGCACACGGGGCTGCGGGAGGACGAACCCACCTCGCGGCATACCCCAGCGCGGCCCGGGACCGGCGGCTCTGATCGTCCCCACCCGAGGTATGGACTTGGCAAGGGTTCAGGCGCAGGACGCCACGCCCGATTTCCCAGCCCTACTGTGCCACCACCGATCCACTGGACTGCAGGGAGAAATCAATGGCGATGACCCGCACGTTCGGCGCGCTCGTGGCACTCGGCGCCACGACCGCCCTCACTGTGTCAGCAGCACCTGCCCAGGCCGCGAACTCGTATGTGGCCCTAGGCGACTCGTACTCCTCGGGCACGGGCACCCGGACCTACATCAACGACGGCACCACGTGCCAGCGCTCGGTGTACGCGTACCCCTCGCTCATCTCGGCGAGCAAGGGACTGACCCTCAACTTCCGCGCCTGCTCCGGCGCCAGGGTCGCCGACGTGACCAACACCCAGCTGAGTGCGCTCACGACCGCGACGACACAGGTGTCGATCTCGGTGGGGGGCAACGATGCTGGCTTCGCCGACGTCCTCACCGAGTGCGCGCAGCCCGGCTGGATGAGCGACTGCAACGGTGCGATCGACGGGGCACAGAACCTCATCAACACCAGCATCCCGTCGCGGCTGTCCACGCTCTACGCCTCGATCAAGGCGAAGGCACCCAACGCCAAGGTCGTCGTCGTGGGCTACCCGCGCATCTTCCAGGGTGAGGACTGCAACGCCTTCACCTGGTTCTCGCCGGCTGAGGAGACCCGGCTCAACCAGACCGCCGACCTGCTCAACAGCAAGACCTCCGCCCAGGCGGCGGCGAAGGGCTTCACCTTCGTCAACCCGACCAGCCGGTTCATCGGGCATGCCGTCTGCGACGACGTCGAGTGGCTCAACGGCCTGTCCAACCCGGTCGGCGAGAGCTACCACCCCAACGTCGCCGGGCACCGCGACGGCTATGCCCCGCTGGTCAGCACCCCACTCACGGGCAGTGCGCTCAAGGTCAGCAGCGCGACGCTGCGCCAGGCCGCGCTGTCGGCCGACCGTCTCGCGACCCAGCAGCGGCGCTATGCCGCCGCCGACGCGTCGATCCGTCCCGAGCAGTTCCGGGCGCCCGACCTGAGCACGGCCGAGGCCAAGGCGGCCGCCCAGCGCGCCGGGGTCGACCTCCGCTCGAGGACGAGCATCGATGCTGCCGACCGGGCGTGGTCCCAGCGCCAGGCCGCGGAGCCCGCCACCCGCTGATCCCCCCTTTATCGGGTTTAGGGACAAGGTTGACCTTCACTCGAGAAACGTTCTCGGGTGAAGGTCAACCTTCCTGCTAGACCCGATAAAGCTGTGACACGACGACAGGAGGGGTATGCCGGGTGGTGACCACCCGGCATACCCCTCCGTCGTGAGGTCGGGACCGCTCAGGCGCGACCGTGGGCGGCGCGGCTGCGACGGCTCAGGGAGTCGACGATGACGGCGAGCAGCAGGACGCCACCGGTGATCATGTAGCGCTCGGGCGAACCGAGGTTGACCAGGCTCAGGCCGTTGGAGATCGACTGGATGACCAGGATGCCGAGCAGGGCGGAGTAGGCCGACCCGCGACCGCCGAAGAGCGAGGTGCCGCCGATGACGGCTGCCGCGATGGCGTTGAGGTTCACGTCGCCACCACCACTGCTCTGGTTGGCCGCGGCGAGGCGACCCGCGGCCAGGAGGCCACCGAGGGCGGCGAGCGTCGAGCAGAAGACGAAGACCGTGACGTAGATCCGCTTGACGTTGATACCCGCCCGCCGGGCAGCCTCGACGTTGCCGCCGATGGCCAGCACCGAGCGACCCCACGACGTGCGCCGGATGACGAAGTCGAAGATGACGACCAGGGCCAGGAACAGCACGAACATGTAGGAGACACCGCGGTCGCGGTTGAGGACGTAGACCGGGATCCCCAGCAGCACCAGGAGCGCGACGGATCGTACGGCCACAGTCACGACCGGCGTCGTGGAGAGTCCCGCAGTGGCCCGCCGCTGGTTGGAGCGCAGGCGCAGGGCCGCATAGATCACGACTGCGGCGACGACGATGCCGTAGGCGGTCGCGTCGGGGAGGAACTTCAGCGCCGAGAACTGCACGATCGCGGAGTCGAACGGGATGTTGATCGACCCCTCCTTGCCGAGCACCTTGAGCTGCAGGCCGAGGAAGCCGAGGAGCCCGGCCAGCGTGATGACGAAGCTGGGCACGCCGAACCGCGTGTAGAGCACGCCGTAGACCGCGCCGATGGCGGCTCCCGCGAGTAGGGCCGCGATGATCGCGAGGGGCAGCGCCCAGCCGTGGCCGACGAAGCCGACGGCCAGGATCGCCGCGGACAGACCGCTGATCGAGCCGACCGACAGGTCGATCTCGCCGAGCAGGAGCACCAGGACGATGCCGAGCGCGATGATGCCCGTCGGGACGCTCTGCTGGGTGAGGTTGACGAGGTTGCGGCTGGACAGGAACGCGTCGTTGCGCAGCGCGAAGACGCCCCAGATGACGACCAGGCCGACGACGACCGGCAGCGAGCCGAGGTCACCGCTGCGCAGTCGCGACAGGAACGCGCGCAGGAAGCCACCGACGCCCTGCGAGGCGATCAGGCGCTCGTCCTGGAGGTCGGCGGGCAGGGCAGCCGTGGCGTCCGCGGCCTGGGCCTCCGGGGTGGGCGTGGGGGTGCTCATGACTGCTCCTCCGAGGTGGCTGCGGTGTCGGGACCGGCATCGGCGCCGGTGGGCTCGGGGGTCACCGCGCGGCGGGCGGCCCGCTGCGAGACGGCGTTCGTCGTCGCACCGGTGATCGCGGCGATGATCTCCTGGCTCGTCGTCTGGGCGACGTTGAACGTGCCGTTGTTGCGCCCGAGGCGCAGGACGCTCACGCGGTCGGCGACCGCCATCACGTCGGACATGTTGTGGCTGATGAGGATGACGCCGAGGCCGTTCTCGCGCAGGCGCTCGACGAGGTTGAGCACCTCGGCGGTCTGGGCGACACCGAGGGCGGCCGTGGGCTCGTCGAGCATGACGACCTTGGGGGCCCCGAGCAGCGACCGGGCGATGGCCACCGTCTGGCGCTGGCCACCGGAGACGCTGGCCACCGGGATCCGCACCGACGGGATCTTGGCGCTGAGCTGGCGCAGCAGCCGCCAGGACTCCTGCTCCATCGTCACCTCGTCGAGGGCGCGGCCGCGGTAGAGCTCGCGGCCGAGGAACAGGTTGGCGACCACGTCGAGGTTGTCGCACAGGGCGAGGTCCTGGAAGACCGTCGCGATGCCGAGGTGCTGCGCCTCGGCCGGGCTGGCGACGCTGGCGGGCTTGCCGTCGAAGGTCATCTGCCCGTCGTCGGGGGTGTAGACGCCGGCGATGGTCTTGACGAGCGTCGACTTGCCCGCGCCGTTGTCACCCACCAGGGCCACGACCTCGCCCGAGTGGACGTCGAACTCGATGTCCTTGAGTGCCTGCACCGCACCGAAGCGCTTGGAGATGCCGGTCAGGGCCAGGACGGCTGTCGTCGGCGGCGAGAGGGTCGCTGTCATGTCAGTCCTTCGGTGGTTCGGTGGGTCCCGGTGCGGTGGCGCACCTGCCGGGGATGACTCCGAGGAGTGCCTCCGCTCAGCAGTGTGCCGCGTGCGTCAGCGGGTGGGAACAGCGCCGAGGCGCCGCTCCCACCCGCTGGGGTGACGTCAGCTGATGCCGGCCTTGGTGCAGACGGCGGCAAAGGCTCCGGTGCAGATGTCTGCGACCTTGTAGACGTTGTCCTTGATGATCGTGTCCTTGACCTTGTCCTTGGTGACCGCGATCGGGTCGAGGATGGTCGAGGGCACGCCGTCGGTGTCACCCGTCGAGGCGGGCTTCTGCTTGTTCGCCAGCGCGATGGCGGCCTTGGCAGCAGCCTCGGCCTCCGGCGGGACCGGCTTGTAGATGGTCATGGCCTGGTCGCCCGCGAGGATCCGCTGGATCGCGGCGAGCTCGGAGTCCTGACCGGTGACGGGCGGGAGCGGGTTGACGCCGCCGGCCTTGAGCGCTGCGATCGCGCCACCACCGGTGCCGTCGTTCGCGGCGTAGACGCCCACGAGGGTGCCCTTGACGGCCGAGATCTGGCCCTCCATCCAGGCCTGCGCCTTGTCGGGGCTCCAGTCCGGGGTGTCGTACTCGGCGGCGACCTTGAAGCCGCTGCTGTCGAGGACGCTGTGCGCGCCCTTCTTGAAGCTGGCGGCGTTCGGGTCGGTCGGCGAGCCGTTGATCATGACGATGTCGCCCGAGGTCTTGCCACCGGCCTTGATCGTGTCGACCAGCGTCTGGGCCTGGATCTTGCCGACCGTCTCGTTGTCGAAGGAGACGTAGTAGTCGGCGCCGGCGATGAACCGGTCGTAGGCGACGACGGGGACGCCCTGGCCCTTGGCGCTGGCGACGACCGCGGCGGCAGCCTTGCCGTCGACCGGGTCGAGGACGAGCACGTTGGCGCCCTGCGTCAGCGCGGCCTCGGCCTGCTGCTGCTGCTTGGCGGGGTCCTGGTCGGCGTTGCTGTAGATGATCGTGCAGTCTGCGCAGCCGGCCTTGACGGCGGCCTCGAAGAGCGGGCGGTCGAAGGTCTCGTAGCGAGTGGTCTTCGACTCGGGAAGCAGGAGGGCGATCTTCTTGGCGCCGCCACCGGACGACGACGAGCCGCTGCTGCCGGAGCCGGAGTCACCGCTGTCGCCGCACGCAGCGAGCGACGCGAGGCCGAGGCCAGCCACGAGAGCGGCCCCGGCGAGACGAATGGAACGGGTGGGCATAGCTGAACTCCCTTGGTCAGGCGCCGACAACCACGATGGTGCGGGCGTGTCCTGAGTTAATCGCTCCCCACCCTTGACGTCAAGAGTTGAATTCAAGAAATGGACGCTGCAGTGGCCAGCACCGCTTCGTTCGCCGGCAGCAGAGCCGCCGCGCACACCAGCGCCCCCACGACGTCGGCGTCGGCGTCGAGCTCACCCTCACGCACCACGACCGAGGCTGCGGCGCTCGGGATCGCGCACCGCTCGAGCGAGGCACGCATCGGGCTGATGATGATCGAGCCCACCTTGGACAGCTGGCCGCCCAGGACGATGACCTCCGGGTTGAGCAGGTTGACCAGGCCGGCGACCGCGACGCCGAGGTGTCGCCCGGCGTCCTCGAGAACCCGACGGCAGCCGGGGTCACCGTCGAGGGCGCGGGTGATGACGTCGCGCAGGCTCAGCGGGCCGTGCGAGGAGGCCAGGGCGTCGAGCAGCCCGCGGGCCCCAATGTAGGTCTCGAGGCAGCCGCGGTTGCCGCAGCGGCACACCGGGCCGTTCTCGTCGATGGTCAGGTGGCCGATCTCGCCAGCCGTGCCGGCGGCTCCCCGGAACACGTCACCGTCGAGGATCAGGCCGGCACCGACGCCGTAGGACAGCTTGATGTAGACCGCGTGCTGCACTCCTTGCAGCACACCGCATCTCAGCTCGCCGAGGGCCGCCAGGTTGGACGTGTTGTCCACCGCCACGGGTGCCTGGATTCGCCCCTCCATCTCCTTCGCCACGGCCACGCCGCGCCACCCGGGCAGGATGCTCTCGCTGCCCACCTGGCCCGACACGGCGTCGACGGGAGCGGGGATGCCCACGCCGACCGCACGCACGTCGGCCATCGTCTTGCCGACCTTCTCCACGAGATCCAGGAGCAGCCGTGAGGCGCGGTCCATGCCCTCGTCAGCGGCGTGGTCGGCGGGCAGGGGCATGCGCTGCCGGCCGATGATGTCGCGAGGGCCGGTGCCGATCGCGACCCGCACGTCGCGGTCACCGAAGGCGATCCCTGCGATCAGGGTGCTGCCGGTCGCCAGCGAGACCAGGACGGCGCGCCGGCCGTTCCGGATGCTCGGCTCGAGCTCGACCGACCCCGAGCTGTCGAGCTCCTTGACCATGTTGGAGACGGTCGCGGGGCTCAGCCCGGTGAACCCGGCGATCTCCACCTGCGTCATCGCGCCCTGGTCGCGCAGGGCCTCCAGGACACGCAGACGGTTGGCTTCACGCAGGGACGCCTGCGAGCCCGGAGCCGCCTGGGATGGATTCACGGCCTAAACATAAAGGCTGAGCCGGTCAAACGGTAGAGATGACCGACAGGCCGTGTCCGAAGGCGAACAGCGGGTCGTCGTACCCGGGGACGTCCTCACCGTGGCGACGCACCTGCTCCATCGAGCGCGGCAGGTCGAACGGCAGCCGGCCCTCCGGAGGGATCACTCCGGTGAGCGCGTCCACGAGGGCCTCGTCGTTGGTGCCGTAGCTGCCGACCAAGGCGCTGGCCAGCGGCAGCAGCGGGGTGACGACCGCCGGACGGTCGAGGACGACGTCGATCACGAGGGGGCAGTGGGCGGCGATCCGCCCGAGCCGGGCGACCAGACCTGGCGGGAAGTCGAGCGAGCCCTGGTGGAACCACGACTCGAGGAAGAGGTCGGAGCGGGGCTCGAAGGGCGCGGGCAGCCGCACCAGCGCCACCTCGGCGTCCTCGGGCCGGTCGACCGCGACCCCGAGCGCCGCGACGGCCTCGGGGGACACGTTCTCCGCGTAGACGCGCAGGCCCTTGGTCAGGGGGAGCACCGGCAGACCCTCGCGCTCGCCGTTGGCGAGCACGGTCACGGACCTGGCCTGTGCGGCATACCCGGTGGCGCGGAAGTCCTTGCGCCCCAACGTCTCTGCGGCCACGTCCTCGTCGACGAACGGGTCGTCGAACAGACCGAGACGGAACTTGACGGTGAGCAGCCGACGGGCCGACTCGTCGATGCGCGCCTCGGTGACGCGTCCCTGCGCGACGAGGTCGAGCAGCAGCTCGACGCACTCCTCGCCCCCGAACTGGTCGGCGCCGGCCTCGAGGATGAGCTCCATCCGCGCCGCGGGGTCGAGGTGCTCGACCCCCCACGCCCTGGCGGGGAGCACCTGGTCGCCAACGTGGTTGTCGTTGACCAGCTCCCAGTCGGTCACCACGACCCCGTCGTAACCGAGGGTGCCGCGCAGCAGGCCCGTGACGACCTGCTTGTTGTAGCCGAAGCCGACTTCCTCGATCTGCTCGCCGTCGATCTCCAGGGCGATCGGCATGCCGTAGTAGGGCATCATCGCCGCGGTTCCAGCAGCGATGATCGGGGGGAACGGCTTGAGGTGGTCGGCGAACCGGCCGCCGGGGTAGACCTGCTCGCGGCCGTAGGGGAAGTGCGCGTCCTCGCCGTCCTTCTGCGGCCCGCCACCGGGGAAGTGCTTGCTGGTGCAGGCGACGCTGCCCGGCCCGAGCGACTCCTGCTGGAAGCCCTGCAGGTAGGCCACCGCGAGCTCGCTGACGAGGTCGGGGTCCTGGCCGAAGGTGCCCGACTGCCGAGCCCACCGCGGCTCGGTCGCGAGGTCGAGGGTGGGGTGCAGGGCGGCCCGGATGCCCACCGCGCAGTACTCCTGGCGGGCGATGTCACCGAACTCCCGCACCAGCTCAGGGTCGCGCAGGGCGGCGAGGCCGAGGGGTTCGGGCCACTGGGAGAACGACTTCGCGGCGAACGACGTGCCGGCGTTCTCGATGAAGGCGTGCCTCGGGTCGGTGGAGACCGTGACCGGTATGCCGTGCGGCGACTGCTCGGCGATCGCCTGGAGGGCGTTGTGCCAGCGCGCGGCCAGGCGCGCGTCGTCGAGGGCGTGCACGTTGAAGTGGGTGAGGTGCTTGCGCAGCACCACGTCGGAGGTCGCCGACTTGCTGATGGCGCCCGGACCCTCCAGGACCGTGCCGTCGGCACCGGCCTCGATGACGGTCTGGAACATCAGCCCGACTTTCTCCTCGAGGGAGAGCCGGGGCAGCAGGTCCTCGACCCGCTCCTCGACCGTCAGGCGCGGGTCCTCGAACGGATCCATGCGGTCGTTGCCGTTGAGGTCGCGGTACTCGACCCCGTCGGGGCTGGTCTTCCTGACCGGGTGCATGGCGTCCTCTCAGTGGGCTGGCCGTGGGCGACCGGGCGTTCGGTCGGCCACCTCCGGCACCGCGCGCCCCTGGCCATCAGGGGCTTGCCCGGGGCGCGCGGTGGGTCCGGGGTCAGGCGATTCCGGCTCCGAACTCTTCCACACCGATGACCGGGCGCAGCGCCCGCTCCACGTCGGCGGTGCTGAACGCACGACGAATCACGTTGTCCGCCATGACGTTTCCGATGGCGCCCATGATCATGGCCTGGTCGAGGGACAGGTAACGCCTGGCGATCTTGCCCGACTTGACGGCGACGGCGTCGAAGAAGCCACCCGTGCCGTAGGCCTTGAGCTCGTCCTGGATCTTCGCGAGGTTCGTGAAGGCCTGGTCGGGCTCGTGCATCATCGCCAGGAACGCCGCGTGCGGCGTGACGACACCGTCGCGGTAGGCCGGGTTCGGGTTGGTGCCCGCGCGGCAGTCGCCGAAGCCGCCGTCGTAGTTGGTCCCGGCGAAGGAAGGGTCGTTGGGGTCGATGTCCGAGAGGTAGCCGGTCGGGTTCAGGCCGAGCTGGTCGACCCCGAACTCGCGGTAGCCACCGTTCGGGTTGCTCGACGGCGAGAAGCCCCAGTAGCCGTAGCCGGCCTCGATCAGGCCGTGCTCACGCTGCGAGCGCACGTGCAGCGTGTGGTTGAGCCCCCACGACCGCGGCGCCCAGCTGGACTCCGGGACGAAGACGTCGGGCATGAGCTCCTCGAACATGCTGCCACCCCAGCCGGGGACGACGTGCATGCCGCGGTAGGTGTACGCGCCCTCGTAGACGTCGACGCCGAAGTAGGTGCGGTTCTCCCCGACCGGCTGCATCTCCGGCCACGACCAGTCGCAGGTCGCAGGGAAGGTGCGCCACATGGCGAAGTAGTGCTCCTTCGGTACCTGGCCGGTCAGGATGCCGAGATAGCTCGTGATGCGGGTCTCGGACACGGTGGTGTCGTAGTGGTGGTTGGTGAGCCAGACGTCGGGGCCGACGCCGATGTGGTTGCCGTAGAAGCCATCCGTGCGACCGGGGGGCTGCACGACGAAGAAGCCACCGTGCATCAGGCCCGGCTTCCGGGAGGCGTTCGGGTCGTAGAAGCTGTCCCAGCGCATCCGGCTGAACAACCGCTTGGCCAGCGGCGCGGCGCCCTTGTCGGAGGTCATCACGACCCTGAGTGCCGCCCCGAGCCAGCCGTTGTCGACACTGGAGAGGAAGGGGTCGACCCGGTTGCCGTCGGTCGGCCAGGTGGTCAGCTTCTCGCCCGTGGCCTCGTCGTACCAGTTGTAGTACATGCCGCTCGGCTCGTGGTGCTCCATGCCCAGCAAGGTGTTCAACGTCTGGATGAGGCGCTTGGTGCACTCTGCCTTCGAGATGATGCCGAGCTCGCGGGCCACCACCGCCGACCAGAGGTAGCCGCCGATGTTGGTGGGCGAGGTGTAGCCGGACCGGTCGCCGGGGGCCAGCGACTCCGTGATGTTGTCGGCGGGCAGGCCGGTCTTCGGGTGGGTCATGGCCACCAGGCTGCGCCAGGTGTCCGTGGCCCAGCCGTGCACGCGGGTGGACTGGGCAGCCGCCGAGGTGGTCGACGCGAGGTATGCCGGTGCGGCAGGTGCCGCAGGAGCGGCGAAGGTCCCTGCCGACGCGCGACCGGCGGTCAGGCCGGTCGCGGCCACCGCCGTTGCCCCGACGAGGAGCTGTCGGCGCGTGGCGGAGGGGAGGATGAGCTGGGAGGTGGCCATGGGTGAGGCTCCAATCAGGTTGTTTCCCTTGCTGGTACCAAGGGCACGGGCTGCCTGCTGCGGGCGGGAACGCCCAAGGGGCTACTTGATCCCGGTCGTGGCAATTCCTTCGATCACGCGACGCTGGAAGACCAGGAAGATCGCCAGCACCGGGACGACGACGACGGTGGCTCCGGCGAGGAGCAGGCCGTACTGCGTCGAGTTCTGGCCGGTGGAGTAGAGCGCGAGCGCCACCGGAAGCGTGTAGGTCTTCTCCTGCTGGGCGACGACCAGCGGCCACAGGAAGTTGTTCCAGCTGCCGAGGAAGGTCAGGATGCCGAGCGTCGCCAGCGCCGGTCCGGCCAGCGGCAGGAAGATCTGCCGGAAGATCCGCAGCTCCCCGGCGCCGTCCACCCGGCCTGCGTCCAGCAGGTCGCGGGGCAGACCGAGGAAGAACTGCCGCATCAGGAAGACACCGAACGGCGCCGCCAGGAACGGCAGGATCAGTCCGGGCAGGGTGTCGATGAGGCCGATGTTGGCCACGAGGACGAACAGCGGCACGAAGGTCACCACCCCCGGGATCATCAGGGTGCCCATCACGACGACGAACAGGATCTTCTTGCCCTTGAAGTCGAGCATCGCCAGGGCGTAGCCGAGCATCGAGCAGAAGAGCAGGTTGCCGGCCGTGACGCAGACGGCCACGACGGTCGAGTTGAAGAAGTACTGCTTGAAGTTCAGCCGCGAGAACAGCTGGGTGTAGTTGTCGAGGGTGACCGTCTCCGGCCACCAGGTCGGCGGGCTCTGGAGGAGCTCACCCTGGGTCTTGAAGCTGCCCAGGATCATCCACACGAAGGGTGCGATGACGACCACGAGGAGCACGGTGAGCACTCCGTAGAGCAGCACGCGGCCGCGAACGTTCATTCCAGTCATGACGACCTCCTCACGTGTTGTCACGCAGCAGGCGGAACTGGATGGCAGCCACGATCGCGATGACGACGAAGATGATGTAGCTCATCGAGGCCGCATAGCCGTAGTTGCCGAAGCCGAACTGCTTGTAGGTGTACATGGACATCGAGATGGTGCTGTTGAGCGGGCCACCGTTGGTCATCACGAACGGCTCCTCGAAGAACTGGAGGTAGCCGATCGAGGTGGTGACCGAGACGAACAGCAGCGTCGGGCGCAGCATCGGCAGGGTGATGTGCCGGAACCGCTGCCACGCAGTCGCACCGTCGATCGAGGCTGCCTCGTGGAGCACCCACGGCACACCCTGCAGACCGGCCAGGAAGATGATCATCGCGGTGCCGAAGTTGCGCCACGCTGCCATCAGGATCAGGCCGGGCATCGACCAGTTCGGGTCGCCGAGCCAGTTCGGCCCCGGGATCCCGACCCAGCCGAGCACCGTGTTGATGAGGCCGAACTCCTCCTGGAGGAGGAACCGCCACACCACGGCCACCGCGACGATCGAGGTGATGACCGGCAGGTAGAAGCCGAGGCGGTACGCCGAGCGGAACTTGGTGATCCCGCGGTCGAGCGCGACCGCCGCGGCCAGGGCGATACCCAGGGTCAGGGGCATCCCGATGACGACGAAGTATGCGGTGTTGAGCGCCGACTTGCGAAAGACCGGGTCGGAGAAAGCCTTCGTGAAGTTGTCGAAGCCCACGACGTTGACCGCGAACGGGCTGCGCAGGTCACGTGACTTGGTGTCGGTGAGGCTCATGAAGAGCGACTGGACCACCGGCCACGCGGTGAAGACGAGGAACAGCAGGCAGAACGGCAGCGCCAGGATCCAGGCGGCCGGCGCTTGGCGCAGTGCCTTCCTCGCGGCACCACCCCCGCGGGGGGACGGGCGGGTCTCGCCCGTCTCCCCGCGAGGGGTCACCTCGGTGGTGGTGGCCATGATTACTGGCCGGTTCCGATCGAGTCAGCCTGCTGCTGCACGGTCTTCAGGGCCGCAGCGGGGTCGGCGCCCTTCTTGGTGACCTTCTCCATCTCGGTGTCGAAGCTCGCGACGACCTGCTCCCACGTGGGGAAGCTCGGCGGGGCCTGGGCGGTCTCGAGCTGCTTGCCGAAGGTGGCCAGCTTCTTGTCAGCGGTCAGCGCCGGGTCCTGCCACGCGGACTTCACCGCGGGGAGGTCGGTGGACATCTGGTACCACTTGACCTGGGTCTTCGGGTCGCTCAGCCACTGGATGAACTTCCAGGCGGTGTCGCGCTGCTTCGACTTCTTGAACACCACGAGGTCGGATCCACCCACGAACGACGACGACTTGGTCTTCGCCGGGATGGGCATGACGTCGTACTGGTCCTTCTTCACACCGACCTTCTCGACCGCGGACATCATCCACGGGCCCGAGACGAACATCGGCACGCGACCGCTCTTGAAGTCGGGCTCGGTGGTCGGCGTCGCCGGCGCAGCCTTGTCGGAGATCCCGTCGGTGAAGTAGCTCTGGTAGTACTTCACGGCCTCGAGCACCTGCGGGCTGTCGAAGTTGTAGGCCTTGCCGCCGTCCTTGGTGAGGTCGGCGTCGTTCGACCAGCCGAACGGCATGATCGACTGCCACGAGCCGACACCGCCGGCCTGGAAGCCCATGCCGTACTTGGCGCCCGCCTTGGTCTGCATGGCCTTGGCCATCGACTTCAGGCCGTCCCAGTCGGTCGGCGGCGTGGCGAAGCCGGCCTTCTTGGCGAGGTCGGTGCGGTAGTAGACCAGACGGGTCTCGACGTACCACGGCACACCGAACGAGGTGCCGTTGACCTCGGTGGTCTTCTGGGCGCCCTCGAAGAAGACGGACTTGTCGATCGCCGGCGGCGTCGGGTCGAGCGCGTCGTTGCCGGCGAACTCACCCATCCAGGTGGTGCCCACCATCGCGGCGTCCGGCGTGGTGCCGGCCGTGATCGCGGTGGTGAACTTCTGGTATGCCGCGTCCCACGGGATCGCGGTGACGTTCACCTTGGCGCCGGGGTTGGCTGCCTCGAACTCCTTGGCGAGCTTCGGGAGGTTCTCTCCCTCGGCTCCCATGGCCCACACCGTGATGGTGCCGGTGGCCTTGCCTGCGCTGACGTCCTTGCCTGTCTCGGTGGCCGTCGAGCCGGCGTCACCACGGCCACAGGCCGTCAGGGTGAGCGCTGCGGCGGCGATCGTCGCAACCGCTATGGCGGGAGTGCGTCTCATCGGGTTTCTCTCTTTCCTCGGGGGCGGGGGCGTGCGGAAGTGGGTCTGGAGCGCGCAGCGTCGGGGCGCGCCGGGGTCTCGGGGTGGTGCTGTCAGCCGGGCGGGCCCGTGCAGCCACACGAGCGCCGGATCACCAGGTGGGTCGGGATCACCAGCGGGCCGTCCTCGACGGGCCCACCGGTGACGCGACGGTGCAGGCGTTCGGCTGCCTGCGCACCGAGCTCGCGGACCGGCTGGCGGACGGTGGTGAGCGCAGGTTCGACGTAGCGGGCGGTCATCACGTCGTCCCAACCGACGACGGCGACGTCCTCGGGCACCCTCGTGCCGCCCTCGTGCAGCCGCTTCATCACGGCGAGGGCCAGCTCGTCGTTGGCGCAGACGAGGGCGTCGGTCGTGAGGTCACCGGACAGGATCCGGTCGGCGAGGGCGGTGCCGTCCGCCTCGCGCAGCGAGATGCGCACCGGCTCCGCGGCCGTCAGGCCGGCCGCCGCATGGGCGGCGACGAAACCGGCATACCGGTCTCGGACGTCGGGGCCGGAGTCCGGGTCACCGACGAAGAGGAGGGCGGTCCGGCCGTGTCCGAGGACGTGGCTGGTGATCTCCTCGGCGCTGTTGGTGTTCTCCGAGGTGACCGTGTCGATGTCGGAGTGCGGGTCGCCGGCGATGAGCACCACGGGCTTGGAGCCGTGGAGTGCGGTGACGGTGTCCTCAGGGATGGCCGCCGAGCCCAGCATCGCGAGGCCATCGACGCGGGTGGCGAGCTTGCGGACCGCGGCGGGGAGGTTGTCCTTGCCCTCGGCGAGCATGAGCACGACGCTCTGGCCGAGTTCGGCCGCACGCGACTCGAACCCCATCAGGAGCTCGGAGTAGTAGGGACCGGAGAGCTCGGGAAGCACGAGCCCGTGCGCCTCGTGGTGGCGCACCGCGAGGCTGCGCGCTGCGGCGAGGGGCACGTACTTGAGCTCCTCGGCGGCGTCCAGGACGCGCTGTCGGGTCTTGTCGGAGACCGCGGTGGAGCCCTGCAGGACGCGGGAGACGGAGGCGATCGAGACACCAGCACGCTCGGCGACGGAATAGATCGTCGTCCCGCTGGAGTGCGTCGCACCGGTCGCCACAGGTCTGCCTCTTTCATCGTTGAAAGCGCTTACATCTGTTTCGACCATGCCATGGCTGAGAGAGGGGCGCAAGGGGGTGTGTGGCGATTTGCCAGTTTCGAGGGCTCCGTCAAGGCCCTCGTCGAGGGCTGCCGGGACGCGGCGAGTCAGCCCGCGAGCAGCACGTCGGCCAGGGTCGCGTCGGCCACGAGACCTTGCACCAGCCCACCCTCGAGGGCGGCCCGCACGGCCGTCGACTTCGACGCCCCCGAGACCACCGCGATGACCTCCGGGACCCGCGTCAGGTCGTCGGGATCCATGGTGATGAGGCGGGCAGCGACCTTGGGGCGCAACGGTTTTCCGCCCGCGTCGAAGAAGATGCCAGCCAGCTCGCCGATGACTCCCCGAGCCGTGAGGTCGCGCTGCTCGGCCGCGTCGAGGAGGTCGTGGATCGTCGACTGGCCCGGCCGCCAGGCGCCGATGCCGACGACGGCCTTGCTCACCGCCGAGGCGCGGGCCAGGCCGTCCACGACGGCCGGCTGACGCCGCAGCGCATCCGCGCTGGACTTGCTGTCGAGGACGAATGGCGCATAGAAGACAAAGGCCTTGCCGCCGGACACTCGTGCTGCGCGCCGGACGATGTCGACGGCGCTGCTGTCGAGGTCAGGGAGGGCGATCGCGCCGGTCAGCTGGACGACGTCGACGCGGGGCAGGCTGGTGAGCGCGCTGACCATCGCGTGGACGTTGCGCGACCAGGGGAGGCCGAGCACGTCACCCTCGACGAGGACCTCCGACAGCAGCTCGGCCGCCGCCCGGCCCAGCTGGTGGCGCACGGCTCCCGGGTCGGCATCGGCGGTGTCGACGACGACGGCGTGCGCGAGGCCGAAGCGCTGCTGGAGTCGCGCCGACAGGTCGACGTCGAGCGAGCCCTGCCGCACGATCTCGATCCTGACCAGGCCACGCTCCCGGGCGGCCTCCAGCAGCCGTGCGACCTTGAAGCGGCTGATCCCCAGCTCGTCGGCAATCTCGACCTTCGACTGGTTCTGGAGGTAGTGGCGACGCGCGATCGCGGCGAGCATCACGAGCTCGGCGGGTCCGTCGTCCTCCACGTGTCCGTCCTTCCCATTGACAGGGTCCGGGGTGCGCCGACATGCTCGACGAACTCGTTTGCGCATCATTGCGCTCGTCTGAGCGACAGTCAACCAGGCCCGTGACCCCCGGAGGCCTCCATGCCCGACGCCCCTCGCACCCTCGTCGCCGGGGTCGACTCGTCCACCCAGTCGACCAAGGTGGTCGTCTGCGACGCTGCGACCGGCGAGATCGTGCGCTCCGGTCGGGCGCCGCACCCCGACGGCACGGCCGTGCACCCCGACCGGTGGTGGGACGCGTTCACCACGGCGACGGCCGACAGGCTGCTCGACGACGTCGCAGCCATCGCGGTCGGCGGGCAGCAGCACGGCATGTGCGCCCTCGACGAGTCCGGCGCGGTCGTGCGGGATGCGTTGCTGTGGAACGACACCCGCTCAGCGCAGGCCGCCCGTGACCTCACCGACGAGCTGGGCGGGCCGCAGGAGTGGGTGCGCCGGACGGGCTCGGCCCTGGTGCCCAGCTTCACGGTGACCAAGGTGCGGTGGCTGGCCGAGCACGAGCCAGACAACGCCGCACGGGTCCGCGACGTGGTCCTGCCGCATGACTGGCTCACCGCTCAGATCCTCAAGCAGGGCAACGGTTTCGAGCGCTACACCACCGATCGCGGAGATGCCTCAGGCACCGGCTACTTCTCCAGCACCGCCGACACCTACCTCCCCGACCTCCAGGAGCTCGCGCTCGGACGGGTCTTCGGCGTGCCGACGGTCCTGGGTCCCCACGAGGTCGCGGGCCGCACCGATCGCGGGATGGTCGTCGGACCCGGCACGGGCGACAACGCCGGGGCGGCGCTCGGGCTGGGGCTGCGACCGGGCGACGTCGCCGTCTCCCTCGGCACCAGCGGCGCCGTGTTCGCCGATGCCGACCGGCCGGTGGCAGATCCCAACGGCCTCATCGCGTCGTTCGCGAGTGCGTCCGGTGGCCACCTGCCGTTGATGGCGACCCTCAACGCGGCACGGGTCCTGACTGCTGCCGCCCAGCTGCTGGGCACCGATCTCGCCGGGCTCGACCGACTCGCCCTCGCAGCGGCACCCGGGGCCGGCGGGCTGACGCTGCTCCCCTACCTCGACGGCGAGCGCAGCCCCAACCTCCCCGACGCCACCGGCACCCTCGGCGGCCTGACCCGTGCCAACGCGACCCCCGAGAACCTCGCCCGCGCCGCGGTGGAGGGGATGCTCGCCAACCTCGTCGCCGGCGTGGCTGACGTGCGTCGGCTCGGCCTGCCGGTCGAGCGCGTGGTGCTCATCGGTGGGGCGGCGGCCTCCGGCGCGGTGCGCGCGGTCGCTCCCGGACTGTTCGGTGTGCCCGTCGCGATCCCGGAGCCCGGCGAGTACGTCGGGCTGGGGGCCGCCCGCCAGGCTGCCTGGGTGCTGGTCGGTGACGAGCGTCCGCCGCAGTGGCAGGTCCGTTACGAGGCGACCCTCGACCCGCCCCCCGGTGACGTGGGCGCCGCCGTCCTCGACCGGTATGCCGGCCTGCTGGCCCGCGTCCACCCCGCCTGACCGCTCTCCCCTCCTCGAGCAACCTTTGCTAGCAAAGGTTGCTCGATCGCCGACAGGTTGCAAACTGTCCGTCAGCCAGTTTCCTTTGCTAGCAAAGGTTGCGCGAAGGGAGCCCGACGGACCAGGCGTTCGGCGCCGACCAGCACCACGAGGGCCCCGAGACTGAGCGCAGCGCCGTCCCAGATGGTCGAGGCATAGCCGAGGCCCGCGGTGATGGTGAGCCCGCCGAGCCACGCACCTGCGGCGTTGCCGACGTTGAACGCCGCGATGTTGGCGCCGCTGGCCAGGGTCGGCGCCGAGCCGGCATACGTCATGATCCGCATCTGGAGCCCCGGCACGGTGGCGAACCCGAAGCCACCCATGAGCACGAGCCCCACCACGGCCAGCACGGGTGAGGACGCGGTGAGCGCGAAGCCGCCCATCACGACGGTGAGCGCCGCGAGCACCACGGTGAGGGTGACGGGGACCGAACGGTCGGCGGCCCGGCCACCTACCCAGTTGCCCACGAAGAGGCCGACCCCGAAGAGGACCAGCAGCCACGGCACCGTCGAGGACGCGAAGCCGGAGACCTCGGTGAGGGTGTAGGCGATGTAGGTGAACGCGCCGAACATCCCGCCGAAGCCGAGCACGGTCACCAGCAGCGACAGCCACACCTGGCCGGACCGGAACGCGCCCAGCTCGCCACGCAGCCCCGCGTCACCGGCCGGCACCGGCTGCGACGGCACCAGGGTGGCCATGCCGACGAGCGCCAGGACGCCGACCACGCTGATCGCCCAGAAGGTCGAGCGCCAGCCGAGCTGTTGCCCGAGCAGGGTGCCGAACGGGACGCCCAGGACGTTCGCAGTGGTCAGCCCCGCGAACATCATCGCGATCGCGCCGGCCTTCTTCTCCGGTGCGACCAGGTGGGCGGCGACGACCGAGCCGATGCCGAAGAACGCGCCATGGGTCAGGGCCGCCAGGATCCGCCCGAGGAGCATCACCTCGTAGGTGGGGGCGTTCGCCGAGACGAGGTTGCCGGCGATGAACAGCACCATCAGGGTGGTGAGGACGTGCTTGCGGTTGAACCGCGTGACCGCCGCCGTGAGGCCGATCGCCCCGACCGCCACGCTCAGCGCATAGCCGGAGATCAACCAGCCCGCCGCGGCCTCGTCGACGCCGTAGTCCGCAGCCACCTCGGGCAGCAGCCCCGCGATGACGAACTCGGTGAGCCCGATGCCGAAGCCCCCGATGGCGAGGGCGAGGAGTCCAAGGGGCATGTGGTGCCTTTCCGTGCGTCGAGGTGTCAGGGCCCGGGGTTCCTAGGTTTCCCGAGCGGGTATGCCGCGTATGCAACAACCGGCGTATGCAGCAAGTTAGTTGCATGCGCGGCTTATTGCAAATGCGGGCTATGATGGCCGGATGGGAATCGCAGACGATGCCGTCGAGGTCCGCGCCCAGGGCTGGCGGACCCTCGCCGCGCTCCACGGGCTGATCGAGTCGTCCCTCGAGCGCGAGCTCACCAGCGCCCACGACCTGTCGGTGGTCGAGTTCACCGTGCTCGACGCCCTGTCGCGCCAGGACGGCTGGCACCTGCGGATGTCACAGCTGGCCCGTGCGGCCGCGCTCTCCAACAGTGCGACGACCCGGCTGGTCAACCGGCTGGAGAACCGGCAGCTGATCCGGCGGATCCTCTGCGCCGACGACCGACGCGGCATCTACACCGAGCTCACTCGCTCCGGGGTCAAGCTCCTCGAGGCGGCCCGGCCGACGCACGACCGGGTGCTCGAGGAGACGATCCGACAGGCCGAGGAGACGCCCGAGCTGGCTCCCCTCGTCGACGCCCTGCACCGGCTCCCTGCCGCCGTCGCCGTCTGACCCCACCGCGACCTCCCGCCCGGGCGCACCCGTCGCGCGGTGGTGCGGGCCCGGGCAGGATGGCAGGCATGAGCTATCCACCGCCCCTCTACGACGGCAGCACGGGCGAGGTCAGCGCGACCATCCGCCTGAGCGACGCGGAGCCGGATGTCATCTACCCCAACGGAAACCGGGTGCACTACCTGTCGAGCGGCGAGTCCACCGGACGGCTGTTCGGGCTCTACCGGTGGGAGTTCGCCGGACCGCCCTCCGGTCCCGACTCGCACTTCCACAAGACCATCGCCGAGTCGTTCTACGTCCTGTCCGGCGAGGTGAAGATCTTCGACGGCACCCGCTGGAACACGACCAGGTCGGGCGACTACGTCCACGTGCCGCCGGGCGGCCTGCACGGCTTCCGCAACGAGTCAGGCGCCGCGTCGATGCTGCTGCACTTCGCGCCCGGCGCTCCTCGCGAGGGGTACTTCGAGGGGCTGGCCCGCGTCGCAGCCGGCGAGACCATGACCGACCAGGAGCGCGACGAGTTCATGCGCTACCACGACAACTACTGGGTGGACTGACCCGCCGCCGCGATCTGGAGACGGACGGCGAGCCGCACGGTGGCATCGTCGAGGTCGAGTCCCGCGAGGTCGGCGATGCGGGCCATCCGGTAGCGCATCGTGTTGGGGTGCACGTGGATCGAGTGCGCGGCGCTGGTGGGCGCACCCGGGTGGTCCAGCCAGGCAGCCAGGGTCCGCAGGTAGTCGCTGTGGTGCTCGGCGTCATGGTCCCGCAGCACCGCCAGCGGGCCGAGCGGATCGCCGACCAGCGTGCTCGCGGCCCGCGCGATGGTGACCTCGGCCCAGACCTCCTCGTGCGCCACCACCGAGTCGTCGGCGCCCGGCACGTCACCCGTCCGGCCCGGACCAGGCAGGCTGACCACCCGGTCGGTCTCCTGCGCCTCCACCCGCGAGCGCTCCAGCTCCCCCGGTGCGTATGCCGTGCGGCCGGCTCGAGCGGTCAGCGCCAGGGACTCGTCGCGGGCCTGCCCGACCACGCCGCCCAGCCAGGCCCACGTCCCGGGTGACATCTCGTCGCTGTCGCGCACCACGGCATACCCACGACCGTCGAGGTCGGCGAGCAGGGGCTGGTTCCACGCGTGGCGTCGGCACACCGACTCCCAGAGGTCGAGCAGCCGCACGGGGTCGCCCTCGCCGCCGAGGGCGACGACGCGCCACGGTCCGGCCGGCAGCCAGTCGGCGGCGCCGCTGGTGTTGCCGGACAGCACGCCGCGCAGGCGGTCGGCGGCGACCCTGCGGGACAGGTCGGCCTGGGCCCGCAGGCGGAGCAGGTGCAGCGCCACCACCGAGGAGGTCTGGACGAGCTCGGTCACGAGGGCGGCCGGGGGGCGCTCCTCGACCACCGCCCAGATCGAGCCGAGCCACTCACCTCCCGCGCGCACGGGGATGACCAGGCGCGCCTTGGTACCACGCGCCGCAGGCACGAAGACGGGTTCGGCGGAGCGGGCGAGGCGGCGGAAGACGCCCTGCGCCCGGAACGTCGCGAGCACCTCGTCGGGCACCCGGCGGCCGACGATGGTCGAGACGCGCGCCGGGTCGGTGAGGTCCTGCTTGGAGGAGTAGGCGAGCACCCGCGACTGGGCGTCCTCGATGGTGACGGGGGCGGCGACCAGGGCGGCCGCGGCGTCGGCGAGCGCGAACAGGTCGTCCTGCACGGGGGCGTCGTCACGCCGTCCGGGTCCCACGGCGGCGCGGTCGATCACGCCCCGGAGCAGCCAGACGAGGTGGGCCCACGACGCCTGCTCCGCGAGCTCGACGAGGGCGATCTCGCTGCGCCGGGCGCGGTCGCGGACGGTCCGGCGCCGGGCGATGCCGCGCCGCAGCACCACGCCCCCCGCACCCGCCTCGGCGGCGCGGCGCACGAGGTCGGCCGCCGACTCGGCCGACTCGACCCCGACGCCCAGGACGAGGTCACCTGGCTGGCCGACGATCCCCTGACCGGGTTCAGCGATAGTCAGGTCGTCGACCTCGGCACCGGGGTGCGGCACCCCGAGGGTCAGCAGGCCCCCGAGGGTGGCCACGAGGTCGGTGACGGCGAGCACCCGCTCAGGGTGCTCCTGTTTGTGGTCTCAGCACAAGTGATGCTGGAGGATTCATGCTGTTGGCCCAAGGCGGCATACCCGCCCCGCTGTCACTCTCGATCTATGGCTCCCATCACCGCAGCAGGTCTCCCCGTCCCCCAGCGCGTCGCCGTCGTCGGCGCCGGCATGGTCGGTCTGTCGACCGCCTGGTTCCTCCAGGAGCACGGTGTGGAGGTGACCGTCCTCGACCGCGAGGGTGTCGCCGCGGGTTCGTCGTGGGGCAACGCCGGGTGGCTGACCCCCGGCATCGCGACGCCGCTGCCGGAGCCGGCGGTCCTGAAGTACGGCCTGCGCGCCGTGCTGTCGCCGAGCTCGCCGGTCTACGTGCCGCCGAGCACCGACCCCAAGTTCCTCAAGTTCGTCACCGGGTTCACCAAGAACTCCACGATGAAGCAGTGGAAGAAGGCGATGGGCTCGCTCGTGCCGGTCAACGACCTGTCGCTCGAGAGCTTCGACCTCCTGCGTGACGGTGGCGTGCAGGCCGAGACCCGTGAGGCCAAGTCGTTCCTCGCGTCCTACCGCACCGAGGCCGAGCGGGTCACCCTGCTCGAGGAGATCGAGCACATCCACGCCGCCGGCCAGGACATCGAGTTCGACGCCCTCACCGGCGACCAGGCCCGCGCCATCGAGCCGAGCCTGTCCGACGAGATCGGCGCGGCGATCCTGCTCAAGGGCCAGCGCTTCATCGACCCGGGCACCTACGTGCACGCCCTCGCCGACTCGGTGCGGGCCCGTGGCGGCAAGATCATGGATGCCGCCACCGTCGCCGACATCCGCGACACCGGCACCGGCGTGGTGGTCACCACCGCCGAGGGCTCGGTCGAGGAGTTCGACGCCGCCGTCCTCGCGACGGGCGCCTGGCTCGGCAAGCTCGCGCGCCAGTTCGGCGTGAAGAACGTCGTGCAGGCCGGTCGCGGCTACTCCTTCTCGGTCGCGATCGACCACGTGCCCAACGGCCCGGTCTACTTCCCCGCCCAGCGCGTCGCCTGCACGCCGATCGGCGACCGCCTGCGCGTCGCCGGGATGATGGAGTTCCGCAAGCCCGAGGCCGCGCTCGACCAGCGCCGCATCCAGGCCATCGCCGAGGCCGCCCGCCCGCTGCTGCGTGGCGCCGACCTCGACAACCGCCAGGACGAGTGGGTCGGCTCGCGCCCCTGCACCGTCGACGGCCTCCCCCTCATCGGAGCCACGAAGTCGCCCCGCGTCTTCGCCGCCGGTGGACACGGCATGTGGGGCATCACCCTCGGCCCGGTCACCGGTCGACTCCTCGCCGAGACCATGGTCACCGGCAAGCAGGTCGAGCAGCTCAAGCCGTTCGACCCCCTGCGCTGACCCGACCTCTCCTCCCAGCACCCCCTCTCGAGCAACCTTTGCTAGCAAAGGTTCCTGGATGGCGGACAGGTTGCAACCTGTCCGCCATCCATTTTTGTTTGCTAGCAAAGGTTGCTTGCAGGGGGCGTGGGCTTGACTGGATACCATAGGGGGGTATGGTGTTGGCATGGCCGACACCGACACGCACCACGGATACCACGACCAGAAGGACAGCCACCTCAAACGGCTGCGCCGCGTCGAGGGACAGGTCCGCGGCCTCCAGCGGATGGTCGAGGAGGACAAGTACTGCATCGACATCCTCACCCAGGTGTCGGCCGCCACCAAGGCGCTGCAGTCGTTCTCGCTGGAGCTGCTGGAGGAGCACCTCGAGCACTGCGTGGTCGACGCCGCGCGCCGGGGCGGCCCCGAGGCCCAGGACAAGGTCCGCGAGGCCTCCGACGCGATCGCCCGGCTCGTCCGGTCCTGACCGGCACTGACCGGCCACCGCGAGACACCAGACCAAGGAGCACCCCATGAGCACCCAGAACTTCGACGTCGTCGGCCTCACCTGCGGTCACTGCGCGAGCGCCGTCACCGAGGAGCTCAGCGCCCTCGACGGCGTGTCCGGCGTGACGGTCGACCTCGTCGCGGGCGGCACCTCCGCCGTCACCGTCGAGACGTCCCGCGAGCTCACCCCTGCTGAGGTCGCCGAGGCCCTCGACGAGGCGGGCGACTACAGCCTGGCGCCGTGAACGCGGTCACCCGCGTCGCCGCGTTCGGCGCCGGGGTCGCCGTGGCGTTCGGGGCGGCCTTCGGCGTGGGTCGACTCGCGGACCTCGGTATGCCGGGTGCCGACCAGGCCGCCGCCGCCGCACCGCACGCCGACATGACGAGCGACGGCAACGGGCCCGACGGTCACGACCCCGACGGTCACGCCCCGGACGGTGACGTAACCCAGACCGAAGCATCCGTGCCGGCCGGGCTCAGCGCCACGGCCCAGGGCTACCAGCTCGTCCCGGGCACGACGACCATCGAGCCGTCGACCTCGGCGCGGGTGACCTTCCGGATCATGGGTCCGGACGGACGACCCGTCACCGCCTTCACCACGGCGCACGAGAAGAAGCTCCACCTCATCGTCGTGCGCCGCGACCTGTCCGGCTTCCAGCACGTGCACCCCGCGATGTCGCCCGACGGCACCTGGTCGGTCGACGTCGACCTGAGCCGGCCCGGGCAGTGGCGGATGTTCGCTGACTTCGACCCCGACGGCGAGACCGAGGGACTGGTCCTCGGCACCGACCTCGCCGTCCCCGGTGACTACTCCCCCGCCGCGCTCCCCGGTCCCGACCCGACCACCTCGGTGGATGGGTTCACCCTGCGGGTCGCGGGCGCCCTGTCCCCGGCGAAGGCCCAACCCGTGGCGTTCACGATCGGTCGTACCTCCGGCCGGGCGGTCGCCCTCGAGCCCTACCTCGGCGCCGGTGGCCACCTCGTGGTGCTGCGCGAAGGTGACCTCGCCTATGCCCACGCGCACCCCCTCACCGGAGTCAGCAGCCTGGCAGGCGGCGCGGCCGGTCTGGCCTTCCAGGTCGAGGCACCGGGGCCGGGGCGCTATCGCCTGTTCCTCGACTTCAAGGCCGATGGGGCGGTCCACACTGCCGCCTTCACGTCCGACGCCGGGAGGACGCCATGACCCACGCACCCCCGAACGGCACCACCACCGTCCCAGCGACCGGCGCGGTCGAGCTCGTCATCGGCGGCATGACCTGTGCCTCCTGCGCGACCCGGATCGAGAAGAAGCTCAACAAGATCGAGGGCGTCACGGCCACGGTCAACTACGCCACCGAGAAGGCCAAGGTCAGCTTCCCGGCCACGGTCTCGACGGACGACCTCCTCGAGACGGTCGAGCGCACCGGCTACACGGCGTCTCTCCCGGTCGTCGCTCGCGCCGACGGCGGCGCCGTCCCTGAGGCCGAGGCCGACCCCACCGCGCAGCTCCGTCACCGGCTGCTCGTCTCGGTGGCGCTGGCCGTGCCCGTCGTCGTGCTGGCGATGGTGCCGGCGTGGCAGTTCGACTACTGGCAGTGGGCTTCCCTCGTCCTGGCCGCCCCGGTCGTGGTGTGGGGCGGCTGGCCGTTCCACCGGGCCGCCTGGACCAACCTGCGTCACGGGCAGACGACGATGGACACCCTCGTGTCGGTGGGCACCCTGGCGGCGTTCGGCTGGTCGCTCTACGCCCTCTTCCTCGGCACGGCAGGTGTCCCGGGGATGACGCACCCCTTCCGGTTCACCCTCGAGCGCACCGACGGCGCCGGGAACATCTACCTCGAGGCAGCAGCCGGGGTGACCGCCTTCCTCCTGGCCGGGCGCTACGCCGAGGCCCGCGCCAAGCGGAGCTCCAGCGCCGCGTTGCGAGCCCTGCTCGAGCTCGGGGCCAAGGACGTGGCGGTGCTGCGTGGTGAGGGGGACGACGCCCGCGAGGAGCGGATCCCCGTCGAGCAGCTGGTCGTCGGCCTGCGTTTCGTGGTGCGACCGGGCGAGAAGATCGCCACCGACGGCACGGTCGAGCACGGCACGTCGGCCGTGGACGCGTCGATGGTGACAGGCGAGTCCGTGCCGGTCGAGGTCGGTCCCGGCGACGCGGTCGTCGGCGCCACCCTGAACGCCGGAGGCCGCCTGGTCGTCCGGGCCACGCGGGTCGGCGCCGACACCCAGCTCGCCCAGATGGCGACGCTGGTCGAGGACGCACAGAACGGCAAGGCGCAGGTGCAGCGGCTCGCCGACCGGGTCTCCGGCGTCTTCGTGCCCGTGGTGATCCTGCTCGCGGCGGCCACCCTCGGCTTCTGGGTCGGCACCGGGGCCGGCTGGACGGCCGCCTTCACCGCGGCCGTCGCCGTGCTGATCATCGCCTGCCCGTGCGCGCTCGGGCTGGCCACGCCCACCGCCCTCATGGTCGGCACCGGCCGCGGCGCGCAGCTCGGCCTGCTCATCCGGGGGCCCGAGGTGCTGGAGTCCACCCGCCAGGTCGACACCGTGGTGCTCGACAAGACGGGCACCGTCACGACCGGTCGGATGGCGCTCGCCGACGTGGTGGCCACCGACGGCGAGGACCCGGCCAAGGTGCTCCGGCTGGCTGGTGCCCTCGAGGACGCCTCCGAGCACCCCGTCGCGCGCGCCGTCGCCGAAGCGGCCCGGGCTCGGGCGACCGGTGCGCTGCTCGGAGTCGAAGGCTTCGCCAACAGCGAGGGGCTCGGTGTCAGCGGGACCATCGACGGCCACGCCGTCGTCGTGGGACGGGCACGGCTGCTCACCGACGCTGCGGTTTCCCTCCCCGACGACCTCAGGTATGCCGTGGAGTCGGCTCAGCAGCGCGGCGCGACCGCCGTCGTCGTCGCGTGGGACGGGGTGGCCCGTGGCGTGCTCGTCGTCTCCGACACGGTGAAGGAGAGCTCTGTCGCCGCAGTCGCCCAGCTGCGGGCGCTGGGTCTCCACCCGATCCTCCTCACCGGCGACAACGCGGCCGCTGCCGCCGCGGTCGCGGCGCAGGTCGGCATCGACGAGGTGGTCGCCGACGTGCTCCCGCAGGAGAAGGTCGAGGTGGTGCAGCGACTGCAGGCAGAGGGGCGCACGGTCGCGATGGTTGGTGACGGGGTGAACGACGCGGCGGCTCTCGCGCAGGCCGACCTGGGGCTGGCGATGGGTACGGGGAGTGATGTGGCGATCCAGGCCAGTGACCTCACCCTGGTCCGGGGTGACCTGCGCTCGGCACCCGACGCGATCCGGCTGGCCCGCCGCACCCTGGGCATCATCCGCGGCAACCTGTTCTGGGCGTTCGCCTACAACGTCGCCGCGATCCCGCTGGCCGCGCTCGGGCTGCTCAGCCCGATGATCGCCGGGGCGGCCATGGCGCTGTCGTCGGTGTTCGTTGTCACGAACAGCCTGCGCCTGCGCGGCTTTAAGGCCACCGCCCCCTGAGACGCTGACCAGTGCGGCTGGCCGACGGTCGGTATCTCATGCAAAAGGCGAGTTAGCGCCGCGGCGGCCGTCGCTAACTCGCCTCTTGCATGAGCTAGCGCCGCGGCGCGGTCAGCCCCGGTGGCAGGATCGGGGGGTGAGCTCCGACCTGCGCGGCCTGCTGCAGTCCTCCCTCCTGCCCGCGATGCGCGCGCGCGATACCGACACGGTCGCCGTCGTGCGCTCGGCGCTGGCCGCCATCGCGAATGCCGAAGCCGTGCCCGTCGAGTCGACGACTCCCCTGGCTGAAGGTCCGATCGCTGGTGCTGCGGTGGGGCTGGGCGCCACGGAAGCCGCTCGGCGGGAGCTGAGCGAGGACGAGGTGCGCGAGGTCGTGGAGCGGGAGCGGCACCGCCGTGCCTGGGCCCGGCGGATCTTCCGAACAACGGCAAGCGGGTCCGTCAGGCGGCGAGGGCCGCGCCGCGGCGGCGCAGCGACCAGGCGAGCATCGACAGCCCACCGACCGGGATCTCCATGCCGAAGATGAACGCGCGGTAGAGCAGGACGCCGGCGGCTGCAGTGGCCGGCTCGCCGTGGAACGCCACGAGCACCCCGGTCATCCCGAGCTCGACGATGCCAGTGGCCCCGGGCGTGATGGCCACCATGGTCAGGATCCGCTCGACCGCGAATGCCGCGCCGACGATGGCGGGGTGGACGTCGGCGCCGACCACGCGCAGGCAGGCCCAGAGGAGCACGGCCTGCAGCGCGGCATACGCGAGCTTGCCTCCGACCATCCGCCCCCAGCCCGCGGCGACGAGCCCGGCGCTCTCGCGGCGGAACGACGCGGCCCGCTCGGCATACCCCTCGTCGGCCGTGGGGAGGAAGTGGACGCGGGCCACGACGCGGTCGGCGACCCGACCGAGCCACCGCACCGCGCGGTCGTCACGGGCCACCAGCCAGACCGCGGCCATGCTGCCGGTGAGCAGCCCGAGTCCGACGTAGGCAGCGGTGCTGACACTGCTCGACACCTCGACGCCGGCGACGCCCAACCAGCAGAGGGCGAGCCCGGGCAGGACGAACTTGAGGAGGGTGTCGACGAGGTTGGTCAGGACGGCCCAGCGTGCGAAGGCCGGGGACTCGAAGCCCCACGAGCGGGCCATCCGCCAGTTGGCCACGGTGCCGGCGGCGCCGCCGAGGGGTAGCAGGTTGGAGACGAAGGAGCCGGTGAGGTTGAGCATCAGGGCCCGGCGGTGCGAGAGCCCCGGGAGCGCGGCGGTCAGCGCGGGGGTCTGCACCCAGAGCCCGGCCAGCCAGAGGACGGTCAGGATCGCGAGCTGGCCGACGGTCAGGCCCTTGAGCGCGGTCGCGATGTCAGCCCACTCGGCGCCGGCGACCTTCGGCAGCGCCAGCGCGACGATGCCGGTCGCGAGCGCCCCGGTCACGAGCAGCTTGGCGGCCCCCCGCCCGCCGCGTCCTCCCCCAGGAGCGCGGCGGGCGACCCGAGCCCGCGCGGTGACCGGCCGCACTGGTGCGGTCAGTGCCGTCGGCGGGATCAGCTCGGTGTGGAGGGCCATGAGTCAACCGTCCCGGTTCAGGGCACCGCCGTACATGGGGGCAGATACCCAGATCGACCCTCGGTGTGACTAGTCATTCTCAGGGTCAACCCTGAGGCGAACGGGTGCGGAGGCTGTACCTGCGGCTAGTTGAGGTGGCTCTGCCAGTCGGCGGGGACCTGTCCCGCCGGACCCGGCGTGGGCTGGTCCTCGGGGTGGCTCTGCGGGTCGGCCAGCCGCGGGCCGAGGAAGGCCCGCTGCGCGCTGAAGTCCCAGAACCAGTCCTCCCCCGGCTCGAAGCTCGCCATCACCGGATGGCCGGTCTCCTCGAAGTGGTGGCTGGCGTGCTGGCTCGGCGAGGAGTCGCAGCACCCGATGTGTCCGCACTGCGCGCACCGACGCAGGTGGACCCACCACCCTTGCACCGCAAGGCATTCCACGCATCCGGTCCCGCTCGGCTCGACCTCCGGGTCGATCCCCACCTGCTGCTGCGCCATGTGGCCACCTCCGTCCCGGCCAAGTTACCCGCGATCGCGAGGGGTCGCGTCCCGAGCGGATGTCCCGGCTCCCCGCTGTCGCGACGTAGCGTGGGGGCATGCCCCGACCCGCACCAGCTCCCACCTCCCCCGGCCAGGAGTCGGTCTGGGACTACCCCCGTCCACCACGGGTGGAGTCGAGCACCGAGACCCTGGAGGTCTGGCTCGGCGGTGCGCGGATCGCGCTCTCGACCACGTCGTGGAGGGTGCTGGAGACCAGCCACCCGCCGACCTACTACCTGCCGCGCGAGGCGTTCGTCGACGGGTCGCTGCGCCCTGCTGCCGGGTCCTCGTGGTGCGAGTGGAAGGGCGGGGCCTCCTACCTCGACCTGGTCGCGGGCGGCGTCGTGGCGCCACGCGCGGGGTGGTTCTACGCCGACCCGTCGTCCGGCTTCATCGTGATCAGGGATGCCGTGGCCGTGCTGCCCGGCCTGGTCGACCGCTGTGTCGTCGACGGCGAGGTCGTGCGCCCGCAGGAGGGCGGCCTCTACGGCGGCTGGATCACCGATCGCGTCGTGGGCCCGTTCAAGGGGGGGCCCGGCTCGCACGGCTGGTGAACCGGTCGGCTCGGGCGGTCAGTCGTCCGCCTGTGCGCGGTCGAGTGCCTCCCGCGCGGTATGCCGCGCGGCCTCGGCGGCCTTGCGCGCCCGGACCGCGTCGGTGACCGCCTCGAGGGCCCGCTCGTCGGCCTCGCGCGCCTTGGTCAGCTGGCGCTCGACGACCCCGAGCCGTTCGCGGGTCTCCTCCGCGCGCTCACGGGCGCGAGTCACCTCGGCCTCGGCCGCCGCCAGCTGCTTCTCGGCCGTCTCGAGCGCTGCCTCGAGCCGCTCCTCGTCCGGCTGGTCCGCGTCGGCCTCGTCGGCCCCGTCGTCGTGGTCGTGGTCGTGTCGGTCGCCCCGCGCAGGCCTGCCGGAACCACCGCTTCCCTGCACCACGGAGAGGATCGCGCCCGACGTGGTGCGGACGACCGCCTCGGCGAGGTCCACCTCGCCGAAACCGCTGTAGGACAACGTCCTCGCGAGCTGGCCGGACGCCACGGCTGCCATCGCCTGCTCGTCGGCGAGGGCGGCGATCGCCGTCGCCCGGACCTCCTGCTGGGCCGCCGCGCTGCAGGTGCGTCCCGCGTCCTGGACGAACTGCACCGTCGTGCGCACCACCTCCTCGAGCAGCTGGTCGCGCTCCGGGCGCAACGACGTCAGGGTGCCGGTGTCGAGCCGACCCTGGGCAGCGCGCATCCGCCCGCCCAGGTCGGCGAGGCCGTCGACGAGGTCCGGCGCCTCGCGGGCCACCAGGTTGACCGCCCAGGCAGCGATGCTCGGCTTGCGCAGGGTGCCGATCTCCTTGGCCACGGCGGGGTCGCCGTCCGCCTTCTCGGCGGCGACCAGGCGCTTGCGCTCGGCCATGAACTCCTCGGGCGGTACGGCATACAGGCTGCGCAGGGCTGCGGCGAGCGCCCCCGTCTCTTGGACGTCAGGCATCGTCGACCTCCAGCCCGAGGAGTCGGGCACCGTTGTGCCACAATACTTTTCGCATCCACTCGTCGCCAAGTCCCAGGCGGTGCAGCGCCTCGATCTGGTGGGCGTAGGGGTAGGGGATGTTGGGGAAGTCCGAACCGAGGACGACCCGGTCGCCGAGGGCGCCGAGCCGTTCGACGTAGGACGGCGACAGGGGGGCGAACCGGTTGCTGAAGTCGGTGCCGGCCATCGTCGTGTCGAGGTGCACCCGCGGGAAGGCCTCGACGAGGTCGGCGAACGCGTCGTACTCCCCCATGCCGAGGTGGGCCACCACCACCGTCAGCTGTGGGTGGCGGTCGAGGACCGCCGCGACGGCCTTGGGCCCGGTGTACGCGCCCTCCTTGGGAGCCGACCCCGCGTGCAGCACGACCGGCGCACCAGCTCGCTCCAAAGCGTCCCAGGCCGGGTCGAGCAGCGGGTCGTCCGGGGTGTAGCCGCCGACCTGGACGTGCATCTTGAACAGCTGTGCCCCCGACTCCAGTGAGCGCTCCACCTGCTCGCCGACACCGGGCTCGGGGAAGAGCGTGGCGCAGTGCACCGCGCCGTCGACGCGCGCCGCGAACTCGGCGCACCAGTCGTTGAGCCACTGAGCCATGCCGGCCTTGTGGGGGTAGGCCAGCGCGGGGATGGCGCGGACCCCCAGCGCGCGCAGCGTCGCGATGCGGGTCGCCTCGTCGTCGCGGTAGTGGATCGGCCAGGGCTGGCCGTAGTGCTCCTGCGCCTGGTCGAAGTAGCCCCACACCTTCGCGAGCATCGGCTCGGGCAGGAAGTGCACGTGGACGTCGGCCAGGCCGGGGAGCCCCAGGGCGCGCCAGTATGCCGGGAGGTCGGCGTCGGAGCGCGGCGCCGTGAGCAGCGACGAAGGTGACGGGGCCACGGTGGCGACGCTACGGCATACCCAGGCCAGGCTCCGATCTCTGTCCGTACGCGGACGGACCGCCGGGGGAGTGCAGCCCGGGGCCGTCACGTTCCGGCGCCTCATACGTCTCACTGCCGCGAGGATCCCGCATTTGCCGCCAAGCAAGGGGCGTTGACATGAGTGCACATCTGAGGCGAAGCCCGTCGCGGGCAGGCCACGTAGCAAGCATGGCCGGGCTGGCTGCCGCTGGCTTGCTGTCGGGGTGCTCCGGGTCGCTACCCGAGTCGCCCGACCGTGGACTACTCGTCAGCTCTCCCGTGTTCTCCAGCACCCGGTCGATGCTGGTCGAGTCCGATCTCGTCGTGGTGGGCACCGTCTCCGACGTGGCACCGGGCCGCGAGGTGGGTGACGGGCAGGAGAAGGTCAAGTATCGAGATGTCACCATCGCCGTGACGAAGATCCTCTTCTCACGGGGCGGGACGCCGACCACGGTCATTGTGCAGGAGACGGGATGGGTCAACGGCAAGTCCGCCCAGAACGTCGATCTCCCGTGGAGCAAGGTCGGGGACGAGGGGTACTTCTTCCTGCAGGCCGACGTTCCGGGAAAGTACGGATATCTAGGTCCCCAAGCACGCGTCCTCATCCAGGACTCGGAGTTGGTGCCCGGGGGCGATGAGGGCCTCAAGGCCGTGCAAGGGGTGAAGGCAAAGGGCATCGAGCAGTACGCCACGGAAATTGCCGAGACCGCACAGGCCGTCAATCTGGCGAAGATCCCCAACCCGCCTGGGCCAGCCAACGGCGACGGAGACGCCCAGTGAAGCGCCGCACCTTGCGACTGAGGTGGAGCGTTGTCCTGGCCGGCGCCTTCATCGTCGGACTCTCCGCGCCCGCACATGCATCCCACCAAGACCTTTTACCCGACCCCGACAACACAACACAGTGCGTCAAATCGCCGAGCATCGTTCCCAAGACCGTCATCGCCCGCAATCAAGGTTTCGCCCAGCTCGACCGCACCGACATAGACACTCAGTACTGMACCGGCGACGACATCTGGGTCCAGGACTACACCTACGGTGCAACCGGTTGGTACGCGCACGCCTTCTGCGACGACAAGACCCTCGCGGGGCGCTGCGACATCTACATCGTTCAGTTCAACGAAAGCACTTACGGCTCACAGTCAAACTCGTGGCTGAGATCGCTGGGATGTCACGAGTTTGGACACACCGGCAGCATCGCTCACCGGGCCTACGCCAACGACACGGACAACAACTCCTGCATGCACAGCGGCATCTCACCTGAGTCGTACGACTCCCACGACATCGCCGCAATCAACGGCGGCGTGTAGATCTCGGAAACGGTAACGACGCTACGGCATCGCTCGCGGTCGCCCGCGCGATGAGTTCCGGCTCCAGCGGCGGTCTATCCCACACCAGCCATCCCCGACCACGAGGAGCACGCCATGCCACGCCAGTACGTCTGTCTCTGGTTCGACCGCCAGGCGGAGGACGCCGCGAACTTCTACACCTCGGTGTTCCCGAACTCGAGCATCGGGACCGTCTCCCGCTACCCCGACGACAGCGGTGAGCGCGCTGGGGAGGTGCTGACCGTCGCGTTCGAGCTCGACGGGGTGCCGTACGTCGGGCTCAACGGCGGACCACAGTTCACCTTCGACGAGGCCATCTCGATCACCGTCGACTGCCAGGACCAGGCCGAGATCGACCACTACTGGGACACCCTGACGGCGGACGGCGGCGAGGAAGGGCCGTGCGGCTGGCTCAAGGACAAGTTCGGGTTGTCGTGGCAGATCGTGCCGCAGGACTGGGACGCGATCTTCTCCACCGATCCCGACCGGGCCGCTCGCGTGTTCGCCGCGATGATGGCGATGAAGAAGCTCGACATCGCCGCGCTCGAGGCCGCCGGCGACGCCTGACCGGCTCCCACCTGCGGCGATACCCAGCCACCGCTCACCCGGTCACCAGGCGAGGAAAATGCACGTGTCGACTGTCGGTCCGCGGGGCTAGGCTTTTTGTGCGTCACGCAACGGAGCGGGGGGCGCGACCACACGCTTGTGACAACACGCCTGAGTGCGCTCAGGCCCAGTTCCGAGAGGACTCCCAGTGTCTGCACCTGCCACGACACCCGTGGAATACCCCGAGAAGATCGACGCTGCCGTCCTCAAGGTGGCCGGCGTCGTGGTCCTCGGGGCGATCATGTCGATCCTCGACATCACCGTCGTCAACGTCGCGCTGCGCACGTTCCAGACGGCCTTCGGCGGCGAGCCGCTCGCCTACTCCAGCGTCGCGTGGACGGTGACCGGCTACACGCTCGCGCTCGCCACGGTGATCCCGCTGTCCGGCTGGGCGGCCGACCGGTTCGGCACCAAGCGCCTCTACATGCTGGCGATCCTGCTGTTCACCCTCGGCTCGGTGCTGTGCGCCGCGGCCACGTCGATCGGCATGCTGATCGGGTTCCGCGTCCTGCAGGGCCTCGGCGGCGGCATGCTCATGCCGCTCGGCATGACGATCATGACCCGCGCCGCCGGACCCGCCCGGATGGGCCGGCTGATGGCCATCCTCGGGGTGCCGATGCTGCTCGGCCCGATCTTCGGACCCATCCTCGGTGGCTGGCTGATCGACCACTTCAGCTGGCACTACATCTTCCTGATCAACGCGCCGATCGGTCTCATCGCGTTGGTCTACGCCCAGTTCGCGCTGGCCAAGGACAACCCGCAGCCGTCCGAGTCGTTCGACTTCGTGGGCATGCTCATGATGAGCCCGGGCCTGGCGTTGTTCCTCTACGGCGTCTCGTCGATCCCCGGCGAGGGCGGCATCGGCCACGCCAAGGTGCTCGTGCCGGGCTTCGTCGGCCTGGCGCTGATGGTGACGTTCGTGCTCTACAGCTTCCGGCCCAAGCACCCGCTGCTCGACCTGCGACTGTTCAAGAACCGCAACCTCACCGTCTCGACGATCACGATGTTCATCTTCGCGGCGTCGTTCTTCGGTGGGCTGCTGCTCGTGCCGCAGTTCCTCCAGCAGGTGCAGGGCGAGTCGCCGCTCAACGCGGGCTGGCTGGTCGCTCCCCAGGGTGTCGGCGCGATGATCACCATGCCGATCGCCGGCACCTTGGTCGACAAGTTCCCGGTCGGGCGGATCGTGCCGTTCGGGCTGGTGCTCATCATCGGCGGCATGTTCGCGCTGACCCAGATCGAGGCGGACTCCTCGCACTGGGGCTTCCTCATCCCGGTGCTGTTCGTGATGGGGCTGGGCATGGGCGGCACGATGATGCCGATCTTCACCACTGCCCTGAAGACGCTGACCCACCACGAAGTCGCCCGAGGGTCGACGCTGCTCAACATCACCCAGCAGATCGCCAGCTCGGTGGGCGTGGCGCTCTTCTCGGTCGTCCTCACGAACGCCCTCAAGGACAACCCGCCGACCAGCCCCGCGCAGGCGCCGGTCGCGGCCGCGGCGGCGTTCGCGCACACCTACTGGTGGGCGGCGATCCTGGTGAGCCTGACCCTGATCCCGGCCTACTTCCTGCCCCGCAAGCGCGAGGTGTCGCACCTGCTCGACGAGCAGGGAGTGCCTCCGGTGGTGGTCCACTAACCGTGGATCTCCTGCGCCGGGTCCGCGAGGACTTCGGCATCCCGCCCATCGGCGTCCGGCCCACCGGGTTGGGCGCCGATGCGCGTGCCCGGTGACGATCACCCTGTCGGAAGTCGCTGCAGGGCACTAGGTTCGGCCTGTGGCACTCGACCAGCAGCCGAGCCCGCCGGAAGCATGGTGGCGCTCCGCAGTCATGTACCAGGTGTACCCGCGCAGCTTCGCCGACGGGAACGGTGACGGCGAGGGCGACCTGCCCGGCCTCCGGGCCAAGCTCCCCTACCTCGCCGACCTCGGCGTCGACGGTCTGTGGATCTCGCCGTGGTTCCCCTCGCCGATGGCGGACGGGGGATACGACGTGAGCGACTTCCGCGGCATACACCCGATGTTCGGCACCCTCGAGGATGCCGACGCGCTCCTGCGCGAGGCTCGCGAGCTGGGCCTGCGGGTCATCATCGACCTGGTCCCCAACCACACGTCCGACCAGCACCCGTGGTTCCTCGACGCGCTGGCCGCCGCTCCGGGATCGGCCGAGCGGGCCCGCTACTTCTTCCGCGACGGGCGGGGCGAGTCCGGCGAGGAGCCGCCCAACAACTGGATCAGCGCGTTCGGGGGGCCGGCCTGGTCGCGGATCACCGAGCCGGATGGCACACCGGGTCAGTGGTACCTGCACCTCTTCGCGCCCGAGCAGCCCGACCTCGACTGGAGCAACGAGGCGGTGCTGGACGACTTCGACGACGTGTTGCGGTTCTGGTTCGACCGTGGCGTCGACGGGCTGCGGATCGACGCGGCGCCCGCGATGTCGAAGAAGGCGGGACTGCCCGATGCGGACTACGGCGGGGTGCTGCAGTTCCGCACCGTCGACTGGGACGACAACCCGCACTGGGACGTCGACACCGTGCACGACATCTTCCGCCGCTGGCGCGCGATCGCCGACACCTACGACGGCGACCGCGCCTTCGTCGCCGAGGCCGTCGTCAGCACGCCGGAACGGCTGGCCGCCTACCTGCGCCCCGACGAGATGCACACCGCCTTCAACTTCCCCTACCTCAAGGGACCCTGGGAGGCCGGGCCGCTGCGCGACGTCATCGACGCGACGCTGTCGTCGTTCGCGCCGATCGGGGTGCCGTCGACGTGGGTGCTGACCAGCCACGACGAGACCCGTCCGGTCACGCGCTACGGCCGCACGACGACGAGCTCGTACTTCATCTCCGACGGCGCGGGCGAGGTCTCCGACCTGGCCCTCGGCACCCGTCGGGCTCGGGCCGCGGCGATGCTCATGCTCGCGCTGCCCGGCGGCGCGTACGTCTACCAGGGCGAGGAGCTGGGGCTCCCCAACGTCGACGACCTGCCCGACGAGGTGCTCCAGGACCCGATGTTCCTGCGCAGCGGCGGCGAGATGCGCGGCCGGGACGGTTGCCGGGTGCCGCTGCCCTGGAGTGGGCAGGAGCCGCCGTTCGGCTTCTCCCCCGACGGCGTGACGCCGTGGCTGCCGCAGCCCGAGTCGTGGCGCGACCTCACGGTCGAGGCGCAGGACGGCGACCCCGCGTCGATGCTGACCCTCTACCGCGACGTGCTGCGCCTGCGCCGCGAGACCCCCGGCCTGTATGCCGCCGGGCTGGCGTGGCGCGAGTCGGCGCCGAACGTCCTCGACTTCGACCGCGACGCCGCCCTGCGCTGTGTCGTCAACCTCTCCTCGGAAGGCGTCGACGTGCCGGCCGACCGCGTGCTGCGGTCGAGCAGCCCGCTCGAGGACGGCCAGCTGCCGCCCGACGCGACGGCCTGGCTCCGGCCCTGACGCGGGCCGGTCGCCAGCAGTCTGGAGTGGATCAGCCGTCTGAGTCGGGGCGGGCGCCGGCGATGTTGACCATCCAGCCGATCCCGAACTGGTCGGCGCACATCCCGAACTCGTCGCCCCACATCTGCTGCTCGAGCGGTACCTGGACCTGGCCGCCGTTGGAGAGCTTGTCCCAGTAGCCGTGCAGCTCGTCGGGGTCGTCACCGGAGAGGCTGACGGCGATGGTGCTGCCGGGGTTGTAGTCCATCCCCGGCGGGGTGTCGGCGGCCATGATCGTGTAGCCGCTCGGGGTCTCGAGCTGGCCGTGCATGATGCCGTCGGCGCCGGGCTGGCTGGGGTCGCCGTACTCACCGAAGGTGCTCACGGTGAGGTCGCCGCCGAAGACTCCCTGGTAGAAGTCGAGCGCTTCACGAGCGTTGTCCTTGAACTGGATGTAGGGGTTGAGGCGAGAGGCCATCGCGTGCTCCTGGGTCGTCGTCGAGTGGATGACTCGCACGATAGACCCGGCCGGTGACGGCGTCAGGTGCTCGGAGCTGGCGGCCGGCGCTCCTCACCCCAATGAGCGAGGACAGGCTCGAGCGCGGGTGGACAATGAGAAACATGGCTATGGGGAGCCCGACACCCGCCAGCGCGCCCACCGGGGGGCAACCACAGGCACTCGCACCGGTGGCGGTCCGCGACGCGGTGGTGGTGCAGACCAGCTTCCTCGCGCTGCGCCGCACGGTGGCGGCGGTGCAGGCCGACTGCGCGGAGGTCGCCGAGACCCTGGAGGCGCTCGAGGACGCCCTGGCCATGGTGACCCAGGGCGGCAGCGGCGGTGGGGCCCAGGCGATGAGCGGTTTCGGGCTGGTGGGGCTGCCGATCGTGGGTGCCATGCGCGCGGTGAAAGGGCTGGCCAGCCAGTACGTCAAGCAGCAGACCGGGGTGCCGCTGAGCACCTGGGCCGCGTTCGTGACCTCGGCCTCGGGTGAGTTCCAGGCCTACCTGGCCGAGCTGGAGCGGATCAGCGACCTCGCGGAGAAGCAGCGACAGTCCCCCGACGGGGCGATCGATGCGACCCGGATCCGCAAGGACCTCAAGGTCCTGGCCGACGTGCGCTGGCGAACGGCAGCGTGGAAGACGGTGCTCGGTCGGGTGGCCCAGCTCGGGCAGGTCGTCGACGCGATCCTGCAGGTCGACGTCCACGCCGTCGAGGCCGAGGCGGGGACCGCCACCGGCGAGGCAGCGCCGCCCGAGGCACCTGCCGGGCTGACCGGGCTGACCGGGCTGGGTGGCACCCTGCAGCGACGGATCAAGGACGTGCAGCACCGCACCACCGACCGGTCCTCCGACCTGCGCGAGTGGGTCATGCGCCCGTTCCTCGACGTCCGCGACCGGGTGCGACAGCTGCCGGCACAGGTGGCGCGACTCGCGCAGGAGGTGGGTCTGCTGGAGCTGTTCCTCGAGCTGGAGACGGCCGAGCTGAGTGGCCTGGCCGGGCACCTCGCCGCGGACGAGACGCGGATCGTGCGCCTCCGGGTGGCCGCCTCGGTGCTGCTCCCCGAGCTGGTCCACGACCTGGCCCGGGCCCGCTCGGCGGTGGCCGACCTCGAGGCCTACCAGCGCCGGCTCGACGTCGGGCGCGAACAGGGCACCGTGGGGACCGTGGCCCACGAACGGCTCTCGACCGAGTACGGCAGGGACCTCGAGGCCGCGCGTCTGCTGCTGACCGACCTCGAGACCCAGAAGGAGGTGTGGCGGCGCGACGGGCCGCAGATCCTCCGGGCGTGCGAGGAGTGGACCACCGTCGAGCTCGACGTGCTCGCCGCCCGCCGGGTCGCCGAGCAGGCCGACAAGGCAGCCGACCGTCGCGCGTTGCTGGAGCGCGAGCGCAGCCGCCTGGAGGAGGCGCGCGCCCTGCTCGCGAGCCTGTAGTGGGCTACCGGCTGGTCGGCCGCGCTCAGACCGCGCGGAGCTTGTCGAGCCTGGCTCGCAGGGCGGCCTCGCGGTGCGCGTTGCCGTGCAGGGCGAGGTAGCGCGATCCGTAGACCGCGAGCAGCGCGTCGTCGAGACGACGCACCGCGCCGGCCGGGTAGCGGTAGCCCATCCGCGCGTTGATGCCCTCGAGGTCGATCGACGAGAGCAACCCGCCCAGCTCGTCGAGCGAGGTGATGCCGAGCTCGAGCAGCAGTCCGGAGATCCACGCGTAGTGGTCGGTGCGCGACCAGCCCGCGTCCTGGAACTGCCCCGCGAGGAACGTCGCGAGGTCGGAGGCGCTGATGCGGGGGTCGTCCTCGTCGATCGTGAGCCGCTGGCCACGCATCGTCGCCTGGAGGGTGTCGCGGATCTCGGAGAACTCACGGTCGGCCAGCTCGAGCAACCCCGCCGCCAGGGTGAACCGCCGGTCGAGGTCGGGCACGTGCTCCTCGGGGATGGTCCCCTTGTAGCGCACGTCGTGCTCGAACTCGGCCCACGCGTGCTGGAGGATCGTGCGCACCTGCACCGAGGCGCTGCGGCCCTTCAACGTCTCGTATGCCGCGGGCACGCCCTTCACGGGGTCGACCGCCACGAGCAGGTGGCGGCTGGAGTAGCCGAACCGGCCCTGCCGGGCCGTCTCGCGACCCATGTCACGGTCGTCGAGGACGCTGAACTGGTCGGAGAGCAGGCCGGCCACCGCGTCGACGTCGCCGTGCAGGTAGGTCACCACGCGCACGCCGAGCTGGTCGGTGATCTCGGTCAGTGGGTCGGAGTAGACCGGCTCGCCGTCGAGGGTCCGGGACGCCTTGGCGGCGAACGAGGCCACCGACTTGGTGCGGCCGGTGACGCTGACGTAGTTGATGCCCGCGTCGTCGAGCAGCGAGGTGACGAGCGAGACGAACTGTTCGGTGGGCACGCGCAGGTCCGGCTGCATCGCGGCATACCGCTGCACCGCGTCGTGCACGGTGGTCGGTTCGGGTGCTGCGGCCTCGTTGCTCACGCTGCACAGGCTATGGCTTCCGGGAGTACGTTCCGCCATGCAGGCAGCGGCGCGCCTCGCCAGAGGCGGAGAGGCGCTGCGCGGACGCTATGCCGTGCCCCTCAGGGTGGGCCGCCCTTGCCCCGCCCTGAGGGGCACGGCATAGCGTCGAGAAACACCACCGCGACGGTCGCGGCGGACCTACTGTCCCGTGCGCCCGTCGATGCGCTCGCGGATGAGGTCGGCGTGACCGCAGTGCCGGGCGTACTCCTCGATCAGGTGGACCAGCAGCTCCCGCAACGTGATCGGCCCACGCGTCGCGTGGGTGCTGAGCAGCTCGAGGGACTCCGCGCGCTCGACGAACTCCACGGCATACGCCACCTCGCGGCGCCACGCCTCCCACGCCTCGGCGACGACGGCGTCGTCAGCCACGGCCTGGTCGAAGTCGGCGTCGCGGTCCTCGTCCTTGCCCCAGAGCCGGGGCACGTCCTCGTTCGCCATGGTGATCCGGAACCAGGTCTGCTCGACCGCGGCGAGGTGGCGCAGGAGCCCCAGCAGCGACATGGTCGACGGCTCGACCGACCGGCGCGCCATCTGCTCGGCGTCCAGCCCGTCGCACTTCATCTCGAAGGTGAGGCGGAAGTGCTGGAGGTACTCCAGGAGCACGCTGCGCTCGTCGGTCGCCGTGGAGGTCGCCGACTCACGAGGGTCGTCCGCGGGGTCGACCCACATGTCCGGGTACTGCTGCGCCTTGGAAGCCATGGGTCGATCTTGTCAGGCTCGTGCCGCTGACCTCGCCCGGTCGAACCCTCGCCGCAGCTCCCGACGCAGGTCCCACAGGTAGTGGTCGAAGTCGACCTCCATGGTGTGCCGCACCGAGGAGTAGAACTGCCGCTTGTTGCGCTCGTGGTCGGCGCGCATCTGACGCCGGACCTCGGAGTCCGGCGGTGGCGCGTAGCGACCGGTGAGGAGCTGGGCGACCCACTCCCCCTGCGCCTGGGCCAGCGGCATGACGGCGCCGACGGGTTGCACCAGCCCGATGAAGAAGAGCCCGGGCAGGTCAGGGTGGATGGTGCGCTTCCACAGCGGCAGGTCGTTGTCCTTGGCCGACACCAGCGCGGGGTCGAGGAACGGGAAGCTCACCTGGTAGCCGGTCGCCCAGACGATCAGGTCGGCCGGCACCCGGCTGCCGTCAGCGAAGACGATGTGGTCGCCGTCGAGCCGCTCGATCGCCCGGCGCGGGGTGACCCGGCCGGTGCGGAGGGCGTCACGGATCCCCTCGGACTGCACTGGATGGGACTGACCGGGCTTGTGGTGGGGCTGCGGCAGGCCGAGCTTCGCGACGTTGCCGGACAGCAGCGCCCCGATCCGCAGCCGCAGCGCTGTGGCCCACCAGGGAAGCCAGCCGGGCAGCGCGACCTGGTCGCTCGGACGACCCAGCGCGAACTTGCGCAGCACCCACTGTCCCCGGCGCTGCGACAGGTTGGCCGACCGGGCCACCTTGCCGGCCTCGACGGAGATGTCGAGCGCCGAGTTGCCCGACCCCACGACGACGACGTCCCGACCGGCCAGCTGTGCCCCCGAGCGGTAGTCGTGCGCGTGGATCTGCTCGCCGTCGAACACCCCGGGGTAGGGCGGGTGGGGCCAGCGCGGGTCCCAGTGGTGGCCGTTCGCGACCAGGACGGCGTCGTACTCCCGCACGTGGTCTCCGTCGGGTCCGCTGGTGGTGACCAGCCAGGTGGCGCCGGGTCCGCGCGCGACGTCGGTCACCGTGGTGTGGAAGGTGATCCGGTCGCGGAAGCCGAAGTGGTCGACATAGGCGTTGAAGTAGGCGGCGACCTGGTCGTGGCGCGCGTAGGGCGGGTAGTCGTCCGGCATGGGGAAGTCGGAGAAGGCCATCCGCGGGCCGGAGGTGTTGATCTCCAACGTCTCGTAGCAGGCCGACAGTCCGTTCGGGTTGTCGTAGACCCAGTTGCCGCCGATCACGCTGCCACGTTCGAAGCAGTCGAAGGGGATTCGTGCGGTGTAGAGCGCCTTCGCCGCGGCCAGACCGGAGGATCCGGCACCGATCACGCACGCGCGGGGCAGTCTCGGGTCCGGCGGGATCGGCCTTCGCACGGGTCGAGCCCGATGGCTCTGCTTCACGAGGTAGGGCACCGCGCGATTATCTCCGGAAAGCGGGAGGACGCGAGCGCGGGTTACCCTCGGTGACCATGCGGCATACCGTCTGGTTGGCCACAGCCTGTCTCGCGCTGAGCGCCTGCGCAGGCGCGGCGCAGACCCCTCGGGCCGCCAGCCCGACGTCCGCGACCACGGCGGCGACCAGCAGCACGGCGGCGTCGACCACGACCACCACCACGACGACGCCGCGTTCACCAACACTGCGCCCATCAACTGCGTCGAAGCCGGTGAAGCCCGTGCCCGAGCCCACCCCGAAGCCGTCTGCCGCCAAGCCGCGCACCAGCCTCGAGGGCGACACCGACGACGCCTTCGCCTTCGCCCCGCTGAGCAACCCGGGCAACGTCACGGTCGAGGGCTCGGTGTCGAGCTACAAGGCCTGGTCGACGTCCAAGGTGCTCGTCGTCGCCGCGTTCCTCGACACCGCGTGTGACGGCGACCCGGCCAACGCCAGCGCCCAGCAGAAGCGATGGGTCACGGCCGCCCTCACCGCCTCCGACATGAACGCCGTCATCGCCCTGCGCGACGACATCCCCGGCAGCCCGGGGGCCGCCATCACCACGGTCCTGCGGTCCATCGGCGACACCCGCACCGTCGCCCCTGACGCCTCCCAGGGCGGGATGCAGTGGACCATCCGCGAGCAGGTGCGGTTCATGGCTGCGCTCAGCTCGGGACGGGTGGTGTCGAAGGCCGCCAGCGCCTACATCCTCTCGTCGATGCGGCCGATCGCGGCGCACCGGTGGGGTCTGGGCACGATCGGCGCCGGGCCGTTCAAGGGTGGTTGGCTGCGCGCCGACACGGTGACGCGGCAGATGGGCATCGTCGACGGGTATGCCGTGGCGATCATCACCGACGCCGTCGGCCCCGCGGTGCGCCAGACCGACGGCGACTCGGCCCACGTGGAGCAGATGAACTACCTCGCGAAGGTCCTCGACCGGCGGCTGGCCATCGAGTCCGGCCGCGGCTGACGGTTCACCCGTGGGCGAGCTCCGGCTGTCGCGTGCCGATGCGCGACGAATCGCGGTCCGCGCCCAGCTCCTCGACGAGCCGCGACCGACCGACGTGCTCGACGTGGTGCGGCGCCTGGGCGCTGTGCAGGTCGACCTCACGGCGGCGGTCGCGCCCAGCGCCGACCTCGTCTGCTGGAGCCGGCTGGGTCGCGACTACGAGCTCGGTGACCTCGACGACCTGTTCCAGCAACGCGTCGTCGTGGAGCTGAGGGGCTTCCTGCGGCCGGCGGAGGACATCGCGCTGTACCGCGCAGAGATGCAGGCGTGGCCGGGAGCGGAACCGCTGCGCGACTGGCAGATGGACCTCGCCGAGTGGGTGTCGGCGAACGACGAGTGCCGCCTCGACATCCTCGACCAGCTCGAGTCGGAGGCACCCCTGTCCGCGCGACGGCTGCCGGACTCGTGCGTCGTCCCGTGGCGGTCGACGGGCTGGACCAACAACAAGAACACCCAGCGGATGCTCGACTTCATGGAGGCGCGCGGCGAGGTCGCCGTCGCCAGCCGCGAGGGACGCGAGCGGCAGTGGGACCTGGCTGCGAGGGTCTACCCCGACGGCGACGCGGTGCCGGCGGTCCCGCTCGACGAAGCCCTGACCGAACGGGCCCGTCGTCGGCTGGCCGCGCTCGGGGTGGCCAGGGCCAAGGCAGTCGAGAGCTACGGCGAACCCCACGACGTCGGGCCGGTGGGAGAGGTCGCCGTCGTCGAGGGCCTGCGGGGCGAGTGGCGGGTCGACCCCACCCAGCTCGACCGCCTCGGTGAGCCGTTCCGCGGTCGCACCGTGCTGTTGTCACCCCTCGACCGGCTGGTCTTCGACCGCAAGCGGATGACCGAGCTCTTCGACTACGACTACCAGCTGGAGATGTACAAGCCGGTCGCCAAGCGGCGATGGGGCTACTGGGCCATGCCGATCCTGCACGGCGACCGGTTGGTCGGGAAGCTCGACGCCACCGCCGACCTCGCGGCTGGGGTGCTGCGGGTGACCGCGGTGCACGAGGACGAACCGTGGTCCACGGCCCAACGCAGGGCCGTCGACCACGAGGTCGCCGACCTCGCCGACTGGCTCGGTCTCAGCCTCGCCCACTGACCCGGAGCGGGGCCCCGACGGCGTGGAGATGACGCAACACGTCGGCATACGAGGAGCGTGCTGACGCCTCGACGTAGGGGACCGCGTGGAGCTCACACACGGCACGCACGATGCGCTGGGCGCTCGGGAGGTTCGCCCGCGGCATGCTCGGGAAGAGGTGGTGCTCGATCTGGTAGTTGAGTCCGCCCAGCGCCCAGTCGACGACGGGACCGCCCCGGATGTTGCGCGAGGTCAGCACCTGGCGCAGGAACGGATCCGCCTCGTCGGCCCTCGACAGCACCGGCATCCCCTTGTGGTTGGGCGCGAACGAGACCCCGAGGTAGATCCCCCGCACGCCCTGGTGGATCGCGACGAAGACCAGTCCCTGCGCCCAGGTCATCGTGGTGACCACGAGCGAGAGGTATGCCGCGGTGTGGACGCCGATGAGCGCCACCTCGGCCCAGCGGTGCTGGAGACCCGGCCGGGCCAGCGACCGCAGGCCGGCGAGATAGAGGTTCACCGCCTCGAACGTCAGCAGCGGGAAGAACAGCCAGGCCTGGTGGCGCGTGACCATGGCGCCCAGTCCGCGTCGCTCGCGTGCCTGGCTGACGTCGAAGATCAGCACCCCCGCGCGGACGTCGGGGTCGGTCTCGAGGTCGTTGGGGTGCGCGTGGTGGGCGTTGTGCTTGTCGACCCACCAGCCGTAGCTGAGCCCACTCAACAGGTTCGCGTGGAGCAGGCCGAGGAGGGCGGCCGTCCTCGCCCGGCGGGAGACCTGGCGGTGGGCGATGTCGTGCCCGAGGAAGCCGATCTGCACCGACACCACCGCCAGCACCACGGCCCACGGCATGAGCCACCACGAGTCGTGCCACACCACCAGGGCGGCCAGCACGACCAGCAGACCGAGGGTGTTGACGGCGAAGTGGACCAGGTAGGGGCCGAGGCGTCGGTCCAGGAGGCCGGCGGCACGCACCGCCCCCACGACTTCGGGGTAGAGCGGCCGCGGGGCGAGCGAGGCAGGACCGACGGGAGTGGGAAGGGTGCTCATGCCAGACTCCTGGAATGGTGGTGCGCCACCGGGTCCAGGGCAGCCTTCTGGTTCGACTCTACTCGCGATCGCGACTGGCAGCGGGGCCAGCGAGAGCCCGATCCGGACCGGCCGGTCTGGTCCGGCCAGCCTGCCCAAGTCGTGGGCGGGTTCACCACCTCACAGGGTGTGGTCAACCCTTCGAAGAGTCCGCAGGCGTGGTGACACGTCGATGCCGCTGGGCGATACTGGTCGCGGCAGCAGGCAGGGCGAAGGGAAGCCCATGCCCGATCCGCCAGTCCACTCCGGAGACGATGCCACCCCCACCGTCGCTGTCGCGCAGCTGCTGGACGAGGCTCGCGCCGGCGACCCGGCGGCGTTCGCGGCGCTGTATGTCGGCCACGTGCTTTCGGTGCGGCGCTACGCGCGTCGCCTGGCCGGTCGCGAGCACCAGGCCGAGGACCTGGTCGCCGAGGCGTTCGCCCGCACGTGGGCGCAGCTGGCTATGGGGCGCGGGCCCCAGGAGGCGTTCGCCGCGTACCTGCGCGCCGTGGTGTTGAACCTGCACCTGAGTGCGTTGAAGAGGGACCGAGCCCTGCGCTGGGTGTCAGACATCGAGCACGCGGCGCTCGCCAACCCGGATCTGGCGGCCCGGATCGCGGAGCGCGACCCCGGCCCCGAGGAGGCCACTCTCGAGCGCCTGTTCAACACCCGCCTGAACGAGGCGTTGTCCACCCTCCCGGACCGGTGGCAGGTCGTGCTGCGCAAGATCTACGTCGAGAACGAGCCCTACCCCTCGGTGGCCGCCCACCTCGGCGTCAGCGTCAACGCGACCCGCCAGGTCGCCCGCCGCGCCCGACAAGGCATGCGCAAAGCGCTCGACGACCTGTCCGAAGCCGACACGCTCCACTGACTTCGGTCCCGGACGCGCTGCGGTCTCGTCCGGGTCACCGCAGGCGTTCGGGCTGACCGCCGCGTCACCGATCGCCGCCTCCCGACTCTAGATCCATGTCGGAAGGCCTGAAGCACGTGGTCAGGACCCTCCGACGTTCTGTTGGGGCCACCGATCACCACGGTCGATGGCCACCGGTCACCACGAGCCAGGGGAAGCACTGCATGCGAATTGGAACGTTCAAGCAACGAGTACGTGTCGGCGCCGTGGGCGCTGCGATGGCTGCCGTGGCGCTGGGAGTCGCCGTCAGCGCACCGGCCCAGGCCGTTGAGGTGCCCACGGCTGCGGCGGTGGTCAGTGGCGGGACCGGCACGCTCACCATGCCCGGTTCCGGGCTGACCGCGAGCGTGACCAGCACCGGTCTCACGCAGGTGACCAACGACGTCACCTTGGGTAGTCGCGGCTACGTGGCCGGCGACTACTCGGCAGGGCTCACGTCCACGACCCCGGGCGTGGAGGTGATCACGGATGCCGTGAACAGCTGCCCCGCGGTGGGCACCTGCTCGGGGCTGGGCACGATCACCATCACCTTCAGCCAGCCGGTCCGGAACCCGATCCTGAACGTGGCAGGTATCGGCGGCGATGTGTTCACCCACGACGGGTCCAGCGCCCTGAGCCAGTCGCAGCTGCATGACGTGTTGACCCTGACGACTGCGGGGGTCATGATGACGGATCTGTCGGGCGGCAACCTCGCCGTGTCCGGCAACACGATCACGGCCGACAACCACAGCACGAGCTACAAGTGCAACACCACCGCCCAGGTCACGGGCGCCGTCGACGAGTATGACGCGCAGGACACCGCTGCCTGCGGATCTGTCCGGCTCAACGGCTTGGTGACGTCGGTGACGTTCACCGTGAGCGCCGTGTTCACGCGCACGACGAGTGCGGTCCCGGCGTACACGAACAACGACCTGAGCGACCCGGAGCACAATGCCGACGGGTTCGTGATGACCTTCACGGTCCCTGAGGACTTCGGGGACGCTCCGTCGTCGTACGACGAGGGCAACGCCGCACGAGCGGTGCTGTCCGACGTCAGGCTGGGGTCGGGCGTCTCCGAGGACAACGCCACCGTCGCGAACGGCTCGGTCTCGCCGAACGCGGGTGCGTCCGCCAACGGTGACCAGGCCGACGACGGCGTGGTGCTGGGCCCCCTGACGGTGGGCAACACGGCGTACTCGACCACGGTGGCCCTCAGCGGGGCCAGCAAGGCGGGCACCGTCTGCGGGTGGATCGACTTCAACCACAACGGGACGTTCGACAACCCGGCCGAGCGGGCCTGTGCTGCTTTCGCTGCCGGCGCCACGTCTGCGAACCTGACGTGGTCGGGAATCACCGGCCTGGAGGCCGGCAACACCTACGCGCGGTTCAGGGTCGGGTACGACGCCGCAGCGACGCAGTCACCGATCGGGGCGTCGGACGCCGGCGAGGTCGAGGACTACCTGTTCGAGGTCCTCCCTTCGCAGCCGATCCCGGTGGCTGACCCGCGGGTCCTCCTCGCGATGGTTCCGCTCGGGGCCCTGGGGGTCGTGGCGCTGCGCCGGTCCCGGCGGCAGCACGGCGCCGCTGCCTGATGACCGGGTTGGCGCCGCGCAGCGTCGCGGTCGTGCTGGGCACGCGGCCCGAGATCATCAAGCTCGCCCCGGTGATCCGCCAGCTGCGCGACGTCGCCCTGGTCGTGCACACGGGGCAGCACTATGACGAGTCGATGTCGGGGGTGTTCCTCGCCGAGCACGGGCTGGACAGTCCGGACGTCCACCTCGATGCAGGGGGCCTTGGCCGGGCCGAGCAGCTGTCAGTCATGCTGCTCGGCCTGGACCGCGCCCTCGCGGGGCGCGAGCTGTCGGCTGTGGTCGTGCAGGGCGACACCAACTCGACCCTCGCCGGGGCCCTGACGGCCAACGCGTTGTCCGTGCCTCTGGTGCATGTCGAGGCGGGATTGCGCAGCTACGACCGGGCGATGCCCGAGGAGCACAACCGGGTGATGGTGGACCACCTCGCGGACGCGTTGTGTGCTGCGACCACCGACAACGTGGCCAACCTGCGACGCGAGGGGATCCCGGACCATCGCATCCACCTGACGGGCAACACGGTGGTCGAGGCAGTGATTGACCAGCTGGGCGAACCCCGGGAGACCTTGGAGATCGTCGAAACCCTTGGACTGCAACCGAATTCGTACGTGTTGGCCACCATCCACCGACCTGAGAACACGGACGACCCCGCAGTGCTGCGCACCATCCTCACGGAGCTGGCGCAGCTGCCTTGCCGCGTGGTCCTGCCTCTGCACCCGCGCACGCAGGCGGCAGCGCGGCGGGCTGGCGCCGAGCGCGAGCTCGGCGCTCTCGGCGTCATCGCGCCGGTCGGCTCGCGTCAGTTCCTGGCCCTGGCCGCGCACGCTGCGGTCCTGGTGTCTGACTCCGGCGGAGTCCAGGAGGAGTGCACCGTGCTCAAGCGTCCGCTGGTCGTGGTGAGGCGGTCGACCGAACGACCCGAGGCGCTCGCCGACTTCGCCGTCCTCGTGCGGCCGGGGCCCGACATCGGCGCGGCGGTTCGGGCCCGGTGGGGCGACCTCGACGGGTGGCTCGACCGCCTCGCCGGCCTGCCGAGCCCGTTCGGGGATGCGGGCTCTGCGAAGCGGGTCGTCGAGGTCATTCGCCTTTCCACCCAGCAGGGGACGTCGCACTTGGCGCCGTCGCTCACGTCAGCATGAGGAAGTAGCGGAAAAGCATGTACGGAAGCGGAATCAAGATCTCAGGCGCCGGACTCGGCGTGGCCTCCACCGGCGGCAGCCTGGCCATGACCGGCACTGACGGCCTGCCCCTGACGATCGGGCTGGGACTCAGCCTGCTGCTGGGTGGAGCTGCCATCCTGCTCCTCCTCGGATACCGGCGCCGCGGGCTGCGACAGTGATAGGGACCCTCCTGCAAGGCCTCTCGCTGTTCTCGGTCGTGGTGTTCACCGGGTATGTCGCCACCATCGTCCTCCCCTATCTGCGGCGAGGCCCTGACGTCCCGGGTGACTCCACCGCATACCAGTGGCACGTCTTCGTCCCGGCCCGGGACGAGGAGGCCGTCATCGAGCCGACGATCCGTCGGTTGCTCGAGTTCCCCGCGGCCCACGTCTGGGTGATCGACGACGACAGTGAGGACAGCACGGCACGCATCGTCCGCGCCCTGTCCGCCGACCCACGGGTCCACCTCGTGCAGCGACGTCGCCCCGAAGCCCGGACGGGCAAGGGCGACGCGCTCAACGCGGCCTACTCGGCACTGAGCACCTGGCTGCCCGTCGACAGCGACAGGACGAGGGTCATCGTCGGCGTCGTGGATGCCGACGGGGCGCTGGCTCCCGACGTGCTGGACCTGGTTGCCGGTCCTGGGGTCTTCGGCGACCCCGACGTCGGCGGGGTCCAGATCTCGGTGCGCATGTCCAACCGGCACACGCGGGGTGATGGTGTCGCCTCCTCCGCGCTGGGCGGGTGGTTCGCCCGCTTCCTGGTCCGTATGCAGGACCTCGAGTTCGTGGGCACCATCTCCGCCATGCAGATGCTGCGGGAGAAGACGGGCACCGTGGGGCTGGGGGGCAACGGCCAGTTCAGCCGGCTGAGCGTCCTCGACGTCCTCCGGGATGGCGATGGCACCCCGTGGCATGGCGCGCTCCTCGAGGACTACGAGTTGGGGCTGCACATCCTCCTGGCTGGGTACAAGAACAGGTTCGTCTTCTCCGCGGAGGTCTACCAGGAGGCCGTCGAGAGCGGCCGCCGCCTGATCGCCCAACGGGCCCGCTGGGCCCAGGGCGGGATGCAGTGCTCCCGGCTCTACCTCGGCCGGATCCTGCAGTCCAGGCACCTGAGCACCGCCGGGGCCCTGGAGGCCGCCTACTTCCTCGTCGCCCCCTGGACCCAGCTGTTCGGAGTGCTCTACTGGCCGGCGATGTACATCCTGCTGTCCGTCAAGTGCCTGACCTACCCAGCGGGTCCGCTCACCTTCGCCACCGACTACTGGTTCCTGGCCGTCCTCACGGCCGTCACGGGCATCGCGCCCTTCGCGGTGTGGGGACCGCTGTACCGACGCGTCGCCGATCCGGGCATGGGCCGGCTCCGGGCGGTGTGGCTCGGGCTCGAGTACGCCCTCTTCCTCACCTACACGTACCCGACCACGGCGCGCGCCTTCGGACGCCTCGTGACTGGCCGAACCGGGTGGGCCAAGACCCGCCGGAACGCCGAGCCGGTGCTGGCAGGTCCGGTGGCGGTCGATGCGTGACGGCGTGTCCTCCACCGTGAGCGACTCGCGAACAACGCGCTGGATACCGGCACTCGGGCTTCTCGCGGTCGTGGTCGTCATCGTCGCTGCCAACGGGCAGTTCCGTGCCGTGGAGGCCTGGGCAGCCCAACCCCTGGTCGCGTGGGTGACCGGCGGCGGAGTGGCCGCCACGCAGGATGTCGTCACCTTCGGCTTGGGCACGCGCTCCGCTCTCGGTCTCCAGATCACCCCCGGGTGCTCCACGTCCGTGCTCATCGCGCCGTTCCTGACGATCATGGCTGCCGTCGCGGGAAAGAGCACCGTGCGGATCCCTCGGGTGATGGCGGCAGCGTCCATCGGCGCCGTCGTCCTGGCCGGGGTCAACCTCGTGCGGCTCAGCGGTATCGCCTGGGCAACCTCCACGTGGGGCATCCACCCGGGATTCGAGATCAGCCACTACCTCGTGGGGTCGATCTTCGCGATCATGGGTTTCGCCGCCACCCTCATGCTCTCCGTCAGGATCCTCACCGGCTCCCGCTCGGTCCGATCCCGGCCAGTCCGATCCCGACGAGACGCGCACGTCGGACGACACCGCAGGAGCTAGTTGTAAAACTGACGGAGGTTGTTGACAGTCCGGGTCTCTGATGAATAGGAGACCTGCATGACTGAACGAGAGCTGGAGGCCGAAGTAGGACGGGTCGATCCGTGACCGGCACCAGACCGACTACTTCGCCGGCTCCTTGGTGACCACCGGCGTGCACGCGAGGCCCTTGGCGGTGGAGACGACAACCTTCGCAAGCGTGAACTCCGTGGACTTCTTCGGTGCCAGCTCGAATGACTTGTCGGCGCTCCCGATGACGGTCGACGTCTTGGCGTTCGCGACCAGCACCTGAACGGTGTAGCGCTGCTTCGAGTCGCCCGTGTTGGTCACGGTGCCCTTGGCGGCCCACTGACCCTTGGAGTCGGCCGAACACGTGAAGTCTTCGAGCTCCCTCCGGGCGCCCACGACTGTTCCGGTCCCCTCGGAAACCTTCCCTGTCATTGTGCTGCCCGTCGGGGTGGGAGTCGTCGTCCTTGACCCACCGTCGCTGCCAGTGCATCCCGTCACCAGACCGGCAGCCATGAGGCAGACTGCGACGCTCGTGCTTGTCCTGGTCAACAGTCGGGGAAGCGTGCCGGCCGTCGTGGTACTCATCGCGATCATTTCTCTTTCACTTCGTCTCGTGGATTGGTGAAGCCATTGCTCGTCGTCCGATGAGCAGAAGCACGCCCAGGCCCAGAAGCAGCATCGCGTACAGCAGGATCTGGGGCGCATTAGCGCCGGTGAAGGCAAGGATGTCCCGAACAGGCCCTCGGTCGGTAGGCGTTCTGGTGCTCGACGGTGGCGACGTCACGACCGTGTCGTCGGGGCTGGTAGCCGTGGCCGTTGCCACATTGAGCACTGCGCCCGCGTCCACATCAGCCTGGGTCACCACATACGCCGAGGATGTACACACCATCGTGGCGCCCGGGGCCAGGGTGGTGGCCGGGCAAGTCACTGTGAGGCCCATCCTGACCAGCCGGTCATCGTTGATCATCACAGCACGCAGTGTTGTTGCCCCGATGTTCTTCACGGCGAAGTGATAGACGATCGGCTCGCCGGCGTCGGCCAAGCGATCGCCATCCCGATCGCGGAGATCAGCAGACTTCACGATGCTGATCCCAGGCCCAGGAGCCGTCGTGACGGTCGTCGAGGGCGGAGTCGTCACCGGGCCGCCGGTCGGCGGGGTCCCGGACGCGGTCGCACTGTTCCGCACCGCGCCCGCATCCACATCAGCCTGGGTCACCACATACGGGCTGCTCGAACACACCATGGTGGCGCCCGGGGCCAGGGTGGTGCCCGGGCAGGTGACCGTCACGGCCGGGCCGGCCGGGGCGACCAGCTGGTCGGCCACGCCGACCGAGGTCAGGGTGACGTCGCCGGTGTTGGCCACGGTGAAGGAGAACGTGACCTGGTCACCGACGCCGGCCAGGCCGTCGTTGTTGGTGTCGGTGCTGATCGTGGCGGACTTCACCAGGGTCAGGCCCGACCCGGTGGGGGTGGGGGTGATGGTGGTCGAGGGTGGGGTGACCACCGGCGGGCCGGTGGGTGGGGTCCCGGCCGCGGTCGCGGTGTTGCGGACCGCGCCGGTGTCCACGTCGGCCTGGGTCACCA
>NZ_JBFULM010000004.1:0-335478 GCF_054049895.1 Pedococcus sp. P5_B7 | reverse complement strand
GGCCAGGTGCTGCAGTTCTACGACGGCGACTACCTGCTGCGCACCGAACAGCGCCGAAGCGCCGGGGAGGTCAGAGTCAAACGCGCCCAAGTCCCGGGCGGGCAACGTAGGGTCAGATCGAGTGACACCCATCAACCGAAGTAGGTGTCACCCATCAACCGAAACAGTGTTACCCAACAGCCGAAGCCCGGATGACCGGGATCAGCCGAAGTAACACACAGACGTGTGTGGGCCCCGTGGGACTCGAACCCACAACCTACGGATTAAAAGTCCGCAGCTCTAACCATTGAGCTAGAGGCCCCGGCCGGCCACGCGGCATACCCACCGTTGTGCCGAACCGGCCACAGACTAACGGCTGGGCAGCCGTGCGACCCACGGCGTTCGGAACCCGTCCGTGCGCCGGTCCGTTGGCTCGACATGAGCACCCTCACCTGTCCCAAGTGTGGTTCCGGCATGCGCAGCTACGAGCGCAACCAGGTCCACGTCGACCAGTGCACGGGTTGTGGCGGCCTGTTCCTCGACCGCGGGGAGCTCGAGGCACTCGTGGCCGCCGAGACCTCCTGGCATCAGCAGCCGGCAGCAGCCGCCCCGGCCCCGCCGCAGCCGCCCGTCCCGCAACCCCCTCAGCAGCAGGGTGGGTGGCAGCAGCAGCCGGCGCAGAGCTACCACGCGCCGTACGGCCAGCGTCGCAAGAAGTCGTTCCTCAGCGAGCTGTTCGACTGAGCCAAGTCCGACTGAGCCAAGTCCGACTGGGCCAAGTCCGACCGAGCCCTGGACCGAGCGGCGCGACCGAGCTGGCTCGATCCCGCCGCCGTCGGCACCACCTGAGAGACTGGGCGGGATGAAAAACGAGCCCAGTGGTCGCCCCGGTCCGCGCCGTCCCGCGTTCTTCAGCCCCACGGCGATGGAGGCGCAGGGTGGCACGGTCCCCGACCCCGCGCAGGTGACCGAGATCGCCCACGAGACGGCGGCCGTCCTCGTCGGCACCGGCCGCGCCACCGACGACCCCGCCCTCACGGCCCGGCTGGTCGCGCTGGTCGACGAGCTCGGGCTGTCGACGGTCGCGGAGCTGTGGGCCGACCGTCCCGCCCGCAGCCTCCCCGGGGCCCTGTGGCGCCTCTACGCGTTGCGCGAGTGGGTGCAGCGCAGTCCCGAGGAGGCGAGTGCCGACTACGCCGCCGGCATCCGGTTCACCGACGTCAACCATGCCGTGGCCGGGGTCGCCGAGCCGCCCGGGCCGGCCGAGCTGCGCGAGCTGACCGACTCGATCCTGCGCGGGGTGTTCTCCGGCGACTTCGCGGTGGCGCTGCAGCGTGCCGCGGCGTTCTGTCGCGTTGTCGCGGCCGGTCGCGCCGACCGGGCCCACACCACCGACGCCCACGACCCCGAAGCAGCCAGCGCCCAGACGCGCCGTGCCGCCTCGATGCTGTCGACGGCCGAGGACCTCGACGTCGGCGCCCGCCTCTGGCAGGCCGGCGAACTCATCTGAACGGCCCCTTGCCTGCAGCGAAACACGCCTCTCGAGGAACAACATCCGGGCCACCGGGGTTACAGTCGGACGTGCGTCGGGCCGCGGTAGCCCCGGGTCCCAACTGAAGCCGCTATGAGCGGCCACGCGCCGTGAGGCGCTCCCGGCCCGACGCGCACACTGTTCACCTGCGCGCCACCTCGGTATGCCGCCCGCTCGCCCTTCTCGGCGGCGTCCCCGAAGGCGTGGCGAGGGGTGGTGACGGGGTCGGTGGGCCGGCTCCGTGGCATACCTGGGCCTGCCCGCCGAGCGCCTCCGAGGCCGCGCGCCACGCCGCACGGGCACCGCAGATTTGGGTGCACTTGGCAACCATCATTCGGCATAGCCGGTTGGGACTAGTCATGATCAGTGGTCACATGACCCACATGGGTGGTTCCCGGGCATGGCGGGTCAAGAGATAGCAAACTGGATGCCACGTTTGCCCGGCGCTCCGTTAGCGTTGAACCCATGACCACCGACCCGCGCGCCGGTGCAGACCTCACCGATGATGCGCTGCAGAACGAGATCGAGCTCGTCGGAGATCTCGTCGTGGCCGCGTCCGCCAGCGAGCGACCGCTGACCGAGGACGAGATCGACGAGGCCCTCGGGATCGAACGCGGGCAGCAGAAGTCCCCGGAGGACACGCAGGGTGTCGCGCACCCGCACCGGGCAGGGAAGCGGCTGAACGCCTGAGCCTGTCCCTCCTGGTGGAGCGATCGAGCAGTCGAGTTGCGCTTTGACGCGTACTTGCCCGTAGCATCGTCCACGGCCATCCCCCCTTTGCGTGACCGGAGAGAACCGTGGGCTTTCGCCTCACCCCCCAGGAGAACAGCTTTTACGATCTGTTCGCCAAGTCCGCTTCCTACCTCGTGCTCGGCTCCCGTGAGCTGACCACGCTGCTCGGAGTCGACCCGTCGGAGCGTGAAGCCGTCGCCACGCGGATGCGCGAGATCGAGCACGACGCCGACGAGGCCACCCACGAGATCATCCGCAAGGTGAACAGCTCGTTCATCACACCGTTCGACCGCGAGGACATCCACGGTCTGGCCTCCACGCTGGACGACTGCATGGACATGATGGACGCTGCTGTCGACCTGATCGTGCTCTACCGCATCGGTGACCTCCCGGCCGGTGTTTCCGACCAGGTCGAGGTGCTGGCGCGGATGTCCGAGCTCACCGCCGACGCGATGCCGCGACTGCGGTCGATGAAGGACCTGTCCGGCTACTGGATCGAGATCAACCGCCTCGAGAACCAGGCCGACCAGATCTACCGCCGCCTGCTGGCCGGGCTGTTCAACGGCGACTTCGGCGCAGACACCCTCACGATCATGAAGCTCAAGGAGGTCGTCGAGGAGCTCGAGGCCGCCGCTGACGCGTTCGAGAAGGTGGCCCACAAGGTCGAGAGCATCGCGGTCAAGGAGTCCTGAGCCTCCCCATGGACTGGCTTCCGGTAGGAATCGTCATCGCCCTGGCGATGGGCTTCAACTACACCAACGGCTTTCACGACGCGGCCAACGCGATCGCGACCTCGGTCTCGACCCGCGCCCTGACGCCCCGGGTGGCGCTGGTGATGGCCGCGATCGCCAACCTCGTCGGCGGGCTGATCGTCTACAAGTTCGGCAAGGTCGCCGCCACGGTCGGCAAAGGGATCATCGAGGCGCCGCAGGGCAACGAGGGCCTCGTCATCTGTGCCGCCGCCCTGATCGGTGCGACCGGCTGGAACCTCCTGACTTGGTGGTTCGGCCTCCCCTCCTCGTCGTCGCACGCCCTCATCGGCGGGCTCGGCGGCGCTGCCCTGGCTGCTGGGGCGCACGTGAAGTGGGCGGGCATCTTCGAGAAGGTCATCATCCCGATGATCCTCTCGCCCATCGTCGGACTCATGCTGGGCTTCCTCGTGATGACCGCGATCCTCTGGCTGTTCCGGGGCGCGCAGCCCGGCAAGGTATCCCGCGGCTTCCGCTACGCGCAGACTGCGTCAGCAGCGGCGATGGCCTTCGGCCACGGGTTCCAGGACGCGGCCAAGACGGCCGGTGTCGTGGTCCTCGCGCTGACCGTGGGTGGTCACTACACCGGTGACAAGGTTCCGCTGTGGGTGCTGCTGATGAGCGCCATCGTGATCTCACTCGGCACGTATGCCGGTGGGTGGCGGATCATGCGCACGCTCGGCCGCCGCATCATCCACCTCGACCCGCCGCAGGGTTTCGCGGCGGAGACGACGGCCGCCTCCATCCTGTACGTCGCGGGCATGGCGTTCGGCGCCCCGATCTCGACGACCCACACGATCACCTCGGCGATCATGGGCGTCGGTGCGACCAAGCGCCTGTCCGCCGTGCGGTGGGGTGTGGCCGGCAACATCGTCGGGGCCTGGGTGCTGACCTTCCCCGGCGCCGGCCTGGTCGCCGCCGCCAGCTGCTACCTGATCAACCTCTTCGTCTGACCCGACCCCCCCGCACTTCTGGCCACTGGTGTTGGGTGCGGGGCGCGATGTGGGGCACTGGTGCCGCATGGGTGGCCCGAAGTCGGGGGGCTCCCGCACTTCTGGCCACAGGTGTCGGGTGCGGGGCGCGATGTGGGGCACTGGTGCCGCATGGGTGGCCCGAAGTCGGGGGGCTCCCGCACTTCTGGCCACTGGTGTCGGGTGCGGGGCGCGATCTGGGGGCCTGGTGCCGCATGGGTGGCCCGAGGTCGGGTGGGGGTAGCCACGCCAACGTGGGTGAGGCTGTCCACAGGAGTGGGCTCGCGGCATACACGATCCACAGGCGATGGCGCACGCGTCGCCAGGTGCAGCGTGACTGGCCACGATCTCGACCATGCGAACCACGGACGCCCGTCGCTGGATCGACCTGCCGCAACCATTCCTGTGGCAGGAGGCCAGAGGAGCCGGGCTCAGTCACGCGGCACTGTCTGGTGCGGTGCGACGTCGCGAGGTGATCAAGATCGCCCCTTCGCTGTATGCCGTCCGCGAACCGTGGCTCCGGCTCGATCCGACCGAGCTTCACGTTGCCTTGGCGCGCGCAGCACAGGCCTCGATCCCCGAGTCCGTGGTGAGCCATGTCAGTGCTGCCATCGCTCTGGGTCTCCCCACGCCGCAGGGGCCCGTGGGCAAGGTGAGTCTCACGGCGCGTGAGTCATCACGGACCAGCTATCCCGAAGACTGGCGTCGGGTGCTGCAGGCCGAACTGCCCGCGGACCACGTGTCCACGGCCCACGGAGTACTGCTGACCAGTCCCGCCAGGACAGTGGTGGACTCGTTCCGGCAGAGTCGCTTTCGAGATGCCCTTGCGATCGCCGATGCGGCCCTGCGGGACGGGTTGGTCCAGCCGGAGGAGCTGCGGGAGATGCGGGCATTCCAGACGCGGTGGCCCGGCATCCGGCTGGCGGAGGAGGGACTGGGCCTGGTCGATGGTCGGAGGGAGAGCTGGCTTGAGTCGGCTTCGGTGGCCGTGGCACATCGGCGCGGATACTCGGTACCGGAGAGCCAGATCCGCATCCACGACATGGAAGGCGTGTTCGTAGGACGGGTCGACCACCTGTGGCGAGGAGCCGGGGTGATCGGGGAGGCCGACGGCCTCGGCAAGTACCGCGGAGACCTGGACGATGAGGAGGCCACAGCCGAGCAGATTTCAGAGATCGTCCTGGCCGAGCGTGATCGCGAGCGTGGCCTGGAATCCTTGGGCTTTGCCGTCGCCCGGTGGGGGACCGCTGACTTGCGCGACTACGGCGAGGGACTGTGCCGGGCGTTGAGCGCTGCGCGCCGTCGTGCTCGTCCGCAGTCGATCAGGTGCCTATGGCGCAGCAACGACGACGAACCCCTGCAGCCGTGGAGATGGCCTCCGGCCGAGGCGTCCGCGGCCTTCCCAGCTGCCTGACTGGCCGCGCCGCGCGCCACTTCTGGCCGCTGTTGTGGCTCCGGGACCCGGAAATCCAGGGCCGGTGCGGCATGGGTGGCCAGAAGTCGGGAGTCCCCCGCACTTCTGGCCGGTGGTGTGCCTCCGGGACCCGGAAATCCAGGGCCGGTGCGGCATGGGTGGCCAGAAGTCGGGCCCGGGGGAGGGAAAGGACCGATCAGCCGAAGCGACCGCTGATGTAGTCCTCGGTGGCCTTCACGCCCGGGTTGTTGAAGATCTTCTGGGTGTCGGCGACCTCGATCAGCTTGCCGGGCTTGCCGGTGGCCGCGAGGTTGAAGAACGCCGTCTGGTCGGAGACCCGGGCGGCCTGCTGCATGTTGTGCGTGACGATCACGATCGTGTACTTGCTCTTCAGCTCCGAGATCAGGTCCTCGATGGCGAGGGTCGAGATCGGGTCGAGGGCCGAGCAGGGCTCGTCCATCAGGAGCACCTGCGGCTGCACGGCGATGGCTCGCGCGATGCAGAGTCGCTGCTGCTGGCCGCCGGAGAGGCCGGCGCCGGGCTTGTTGAGCCGGTCCTTGACCTCGTTCCACAGGTTCGCGCCGTTGAGCGACTGCTCCACGACGTCGTCGAGCTTCTTCTTGCCCTTCACCCCGTTGAGCCGCAGACCCGCCGCCACGTTGTCGTAGATCGACATGGTCGGGAACGGGTTGGGTCGCTGGAACACCATGCCGACGGTCCGACGGACGGCCACCGGGTCGACGTTGGAGGCGTAGAGGTCCTGGTCGTCGAGCATGACCTTGCCCTCGACGCGCCCGCCGGGGATCACCTCGTGCATCCGGTTGAGGGTGCGCAGGAACGTCGACTTGCCGCAGCCGGACGGGCCGATGAAGGCGGTCACCGAGCGTGGTTCCACCGTCATGGTCACGCCTTCGACGGCCTTGAACGCACCGTAGTAGACGTTCAGGTCACTGACGTCGATTCGCTTGGCCATGGTGTGCTTTCGTCCTTCGGGATGGGTATGCCGTGCGGGCCGGCATCGGGCGGAGCGGAGTCTGGGGGGCTACTTCTTGACGGAGCCGAAGCGGGCGATGACCCGGCCGGCGAGGTTGAGGATCAGGACCAGGAGGATGAGCGTGAGGGCAGCAGCCCAGACCCGGTCGACGGCCGGCTGCAGGCTCTCGGTGCGGTCCTGGTTGATCATCGTGGGCAGGGTGGCCATGTAGCCGCCGAACAGGTCGCTGGCGATCGACTTGGTGTAGGGGCCAAGGATCAGCAGGGGCGCGGTCTCACCCATGACACGGGCCAGGCCGAGCAGGATGCCGGTGATGATGCCGGAGAAGGCCGTCGGGAGCACGACCCGCGCGATGGTCTTCCACTTCGGGACACCCAAGGCGTACGACGCCTCGCGCAGCTCGTTGGGGACGAGCTTGAGCATCTCCTCGGTCGAACGCACGATGACCGGGATCATCAACAGCACCAACGCCAGGCAGACGGCGAAGCCGACCCGCTGGAACCCGAACGTCGTGACCCACACGGCGTAGACGAACAGGCCGGCGACGATCGACGGCACACCAGTGAGGATGTCGACCATGAACGAGACCGCCTTGGCGAACTTCCCGCGACCGTACTCGACGAGGTAGATGGCGGTCATCACGCCGATCGGCACGGAGATCACCGAGGTGGTGACGCCCTGGATCAGGGTGCCCTGGATGGCGTGGACGGCGCCGCCTCCCTCGCGGCGAGAGGTGATGCCCTTCTGCGAGTTGGTCCACCACTGCGAGTCGAGGACCAGTCCCACACCCTTGGAGAGCACGGTCCAGAGGATCCACACCAGCGGGATCAGGGCGATGAGGAAGGCCAGCCACATGACGACGCGAGCCAGCTGGTCCCTGAACTCGCGACCACGGGCGGGGTGTCCCAGAGCGGGGGGAGCCGCACGCTCCGGAGCCTTGGCCACGGTGTCGGTGCTCATTCGGTGAAGGCCTTCCTGCGCTCGATGACGATGCGGGCGATGGCGTTGACGACGAACGTCAGGACGAACAGCACCAGGCCGGCGGCGATGAAGGCCCCGGTCTTGGCGGGCGAGTCGAACTCACCGGCGTTGTTGGCGATGCGTGATGCGAAGGTCTCGCCGCCGTTGAGCAGCGACCAGGTCCACTTCGAGCCCTGCGGCAGCGACGACACGATGATGGTGACGGCGATGGTCTCGCCGAGCGCACGGCCCAGCGCCAGCATCGCTGCCGAGATGACGCCCGGGCGCCCGAAGGGCAGCACCGAGACGCGGATCATCTCCCACTTGGTGGCGCCCAGGGCGAGCGCGCCCTCCTTGTGCGTCACCGGCGTTTGCGCGAAGACCTCGCGTGACAGCGCGGTGACGATGGGCAGGATCATGATGGCCAGCACGACGCCGATGAGCAGGATCGTGCCGCTGGTCCCGGTGCGGGAGAAGAGCGGGATCCACCCGAGGTGGTCGGACAGCCAGATCTGGAACGGGTCGAACCACGGCGTGAAGGTCTTCAGGCCCCACAGGCCGTAGACGATCGACGGCACCGCGGCCAGCAGGTCGATGACGTTGGCCGCGGGGCGCGAGAGCCACCGCGGCGAGTACTGCGTGATGAACAGCGCGACGCACACCCCGACCGGCACCGCGATGAACATCGCGATGGTGGAGGCGGCCACCGTCGTCCAGAGCAGCTCGACGATGCCGAAGCGCAGGTTGTCGCTGTCGCTGACCGACCAGTCGCGCGACGTCAGGAAGTTGACCTTGTCGTCGGCGATCGCCGGGATCGCCTGCCACAGCAGGAAGACACCGACCAGCGTGACGAGGCCGATGACCAGTGCGCCGGAACCCTTGGCCGCGGCCGCGAAGGCCCGGTCGCCCAGGCGCCCGGTGCCTGCACCGTCACCACTGAGGGGGCCTCGTCCGTCCGGGCCGGGCAGCTCGTCGGCGACGGAGACTCCGGTCACTGATGCCACGGCATGTGCCTCACGATCGGGGGTGCTGGTGGGTGAGCGGGGAAGCAACGAGCGGGGAAGCAACGAGCGGGGGAGCAGGTATGCCGCGGGGCTGGGAGCCAGCCCCGCGGCATACCGATCAGGCTAGATCAGGACAGGGCCTTGATGGCGGTCTCGACCTTGGTCTGGATCTCGGTGGGCAGCGGCGCGTAGCCGATGCTCTCGAGGCCCTTCTGGGTCTCCGCGGAGGCGAAGTGCGTGAGGAACGCCTTGGTCAGGGCCGCCTTCTTGGCGTCCTTGGCCTTGGAGCAGACGATCTCGTAGGTGACCAGGAGGATCGGGTAGGCCCCGGCCTCCTTGGTGCTGTAGTCCAGCTTGAGGCGCAGGTCGTTGCCCTCGCCGTCGGCCTTGGCGGCCAGGACGGCCTTGCCGACCGACTCGGCGGTGAGCTCGACGGCGCCGCCACCGTTGTCGATCTGGGAGATGCCCAGGTTGTTGTCCTTGGCGTAGGACCACTCGGCGTAGGTGATGCCACCCTCGGTGGCCTTCACGGCACCGGCGACACCGTCGGACTTCTGCTTGCCCTCACCCTTGCCGGTCCAGGCCTTGCCCGGCTCGGCGGTCCAGGCGGCCGGAGCGGCAGCCTTGAGGTACTTGGTGAAGTTCTCGGTGGTGCCGGACTCGTCGGAGCGGAAGAAGACCTTGATCGGCTCGGACGGCAGGGTCACGCCGGAGTTCAGCGCGGCGATCGACTTGTCGTTCCAGGTGGTCACCTTGCCGTTGAAGATGTTGGCGGCGACCTCGGGGGTGAGGACGAGCTTGTCGACACCCTTGACGTTGTAGGCGACGGCGATCGGTCCGGTGACCATCGGCAGGTTCCACGCCGGGGAGCCGCAGTACGCCTTGGCGTCGTCGGCCTCGATCTTGCCGTCCTTCTCGGTGGTCTTGAGCGCCGAGTCGGAGCCGGCGAAGTCGACCTGGCCGGCGATGAACTGCTTGATGCCGGCACCCGAACCAGTCGGGTTGTAGTTGATCGTGGTGCCGTCGCAGGCGTCCTGGAACGACGCGATGGCTTCTTCGATGGCGTTCTTCTGAGCGGAGGAGCCCTCGGCGTTCAGGGTGCCGCCACCCTCGGGGCAGGCGGCGGAGCCGCTGGAGGTGCTCGAGCTCGACGAGTCGCCGGAGCCGGAGTTGTTGTCGGAGCCGCACGCGGTGAGCGCGAGGGAGCCGACCAGGGCCACGCTGGCCAGGAGGCCGATGCGCTGGATCTTCACGGTGTTCAAACCTCTCCACAGGGGAAATTGGGGTGCAACAGGGATCAGGGGTGGAAATCAGGGGCGGGCATTCGTACCCGACGCACCGAAGGTAGGCACGGAGAGTGACGCAGCGGCCCGTGGAGGGTGAACGCGCGGTGAACACCAGTCAGACATTCGACGTCGCTGCACCGTCGTCCGGGGATGCAGCGAGTGAACGACTGGTCAGCCGCTGGTCAGGAGGGCGGCAGGTGGCGCTCGACGGCGACGACCCGCGCCGCCTCGCCGCTGCCGACGAGATGGGCCACGAGCACCTCGCCCTTCGCCATCCTGTCGCGCGCTGCGGCCCGGAGGGAGTCGGCGGCGAGGTCGGCCTCGGGCTCCTCAGGGTCCACGAGCGCGAGCAGGGCCATGAGCAGCTCGGGCAGGACCGGGCCGTGGCTGCAGAGGGCGGAGGGGGTGCCCCGCTCGACCAGGCGCCCGAGGTGGCGTCCCGCGCGGGCCGGCTCCGCGGCATACCCCTCCTCGCTCAGGCCGTCCTTGGTGCGCAGGGACGCGCCGAGCTGCGCCGCGTAGGGGCGCAGGGTGTCGGTGCAGCGCAACGACGGTGAGCTCACCAACCGCCTGACTCCGTATGCCGCGAGCAGGGGTGCGATGCGCGCGGCCCGGCCGCGGCCGAGGTCGTCGAGAGGGCGCTGCTGGTCGTCCTCGGGCCACGAACCGCGGCCCACGGCATGGGCGTGCCGCACGAGGGCCACTGGCCAGGTCGTCAAGGTGCCGGCGTTGTCGGCCCGCACCAGCGCGCGGAGCTGGTCGCGGTCGCGGGCGTAGTCGAGCCGGTCCGAGGCGGCGACGACGTCGAGCCAGCGGACCTCGTCGATCTCGTTCTGGAGGGGGCCGGCCGGGCTGGTCGCCTCCGCGGCCCAGTAGCGGACCTCCTTGGTGGCCGGCTGGCCGGCGCCGTCGAGCACGGTGTACTCCGACCCCGGCAGCGGCCGCCCCAGGCCGACGGCCAAGGCCGTCTCCTCGTGCGTCTCGCGCACGGCCGCGACCGGCCAGTCCTCACCCGGGTCGAGCTTGCCCTTGGCCCACGACCAGTCGTCGTACTTGGGCCGGTGGACCAGCGCGACCTCGAGCTGGCCGCGACGGCGTCGCCACGGGACGGTGCCTGCGGCCGGGATCGGGGTCGTCAACGGCGACGGGCCTTGCGCCGGCGTTTGGCGTGCATGTCGATCATGGCGCTCTGCAGGTCGGCGAGCGGCTCGCCGTCCTCGGTCATGTTGACGCGCGTCCAGCGCCCGTCGCCGGTCAGCCGCCAGTGGGCGTAGTCGTCACTCATCCCCCGCGCGAGCAGGGACTGCAGGTCGGCGATGTGCTTCGGGTCCGCGATCCGGACCAGTGCCTCGACCCGGCGGTCGAGGTTGCGGTGCATCATGTCGGCGCTCCCGATGAAGACCTCGGGCGCGCCACCGCCGCCGAAGAGGAACACGCGGGAGTGCTCGAGGAAGCGGCCCAGCACCGAGTGGACCTCGATGTTCTCGGACAGCCCCTCGACGCCCGGGCGCAGGGCGCAGATGCCACGGACCCAGATGTCCACGTGGACCCCGGCCTGCGACGCGCGGTAGAGGGCGTCGATGAGCTGCTCGTCGACGATGGAGTTGACCTTGAGCTGGACGAGGCCACCGCGACCGGCCTCGGCGTGCTCGACCTCGGTATCGATCCGCTCGAGCAGCCCGGAGCGGACCGACCGGGGCGCCACGAGCAGACGCTTGAACCTGCTGCGCGGCGCGAAACCGGAGAGCTGGTTGAACAGCCGCGCGAGGTCCTCGCCCACCTGGGGATCCGACGTCAGCAGGCCGAAGTCCTCGTAGAGGCGGGCGGTCTTGCCGTTGTAGTTGCCGGTGCCGATGTGGCAGTAGCGGCGCAGGCTGCCGTCCTGCTCCTGGCGCACCACCATGCAGAGCTTGGCGTGGGTCTTGAGCCCGACCATGCCGTAGACCACGTGCACGCCGGCGTGCTCCAGCTTGCGGGCCCACGAGATGTTGTTCTTCTCGTCGAAGCGCGCCTTGATCTCGACGATCGCGAGCACCTGCTTGCCCGACTCGGCCGCGTCGATGAGGGCGTCGATGATGGGGGAGTCGCCACTCGTGCGGTAGAGGGTCTGCTTGATGGCCAGCACGTTGGGGTCGGTCGCTGCTTGCTCGATGAACGACTGCACCGACGTCGAGAACGAGTCGTAGGGGTGCTGCAGCAGCACGTCCTTGTCACGGACGATGGGCAGGATCTCCGAAGCCTTGGAGCTCTCGGCCGGGGCGAGGTCGGGGTGCATCTGGCCGCGGAACGGCGGGTACCTCAGGTCGGAGCGCTCGAGGTCGGCGACGAGGTTGAGGCCGCGCAGGTCGAGCGGGGCCGGCAGCCGGTAGACCTCGCTGTCGGTCACGCCGAGCTCGCGGACCAGCATGTCGAGCACGTGGTCGTCGATGGTCTCGTCCACCTCGAGGCGGACCGGCGGGCCGAACCGGCGTCGGGTCAGCTCCTTCTCCAGGGCGGTGAGCAGGTTCTCGGCGTCGTCCTCCTCGACCTCGAGGTCCTCGTTGCGGGTGACCCGGAAGGTGAAGTGCTCCCGCACGTCCATGCCCGGGAAGAGCATGTCGAGGTGGGCGGCGATGACGTCCTCGAGCGGCACGAACCGGGTGTTGAACAGGTCGGAGGTCGACGGTTCCCCGCTCTCGGGCTCGATGTGCAGCAGGCGCGGCAGCAGCGGCGGCACCTTGACGCGGGCGAAGTGCTCCTTGCCGGTCTTGGGGTTGACCAGCACCACGGCGAGGTTGAGCGACAGGCCGGAGATGTAGGGGAAGGGGTGTGCCGGGTCGACCGCCAGCGGAGTCAGCACCGGGAAGACCCGGTCGGCGAAGAGCTCGGAGTGCAGGGCCCGCTCGCCGTCGCTCAGCTCGTCCCAGCGGACGATGGAGATGCCCTCGTCCTCGAGCGCCGGCTGCACCTTGTCCTTGTAGACGGCGGTCTGCATGGCCTGCAGCTCGTGGGCGACGAGGGAGATCTGCTCCAGCACCTCACGCGGCTCCAGCCCGGAGGCCGAGCGGACCGCGAGCCCGGTGGCGATCCGCCGCTTGAGCCCCGCGACGCGGACCATGAAGAACTCGTCGAGGTTGGACGTGAAGATCGCCAGGAACCGCGCCCGCTCGAGCAGCGGGACGCTCTCGTCGGCGGCCAGCTGGAGGACCCGCTCGTTGAACTGCAGCCACGAGATCTCGCGGTCGAGGAACCGGTCTGCGGGGAGACCGCTGTCGTCCTGCCCGCCCGCGGCGTGGACGATCCGCATGAAGCGCCCGTTGGAGGCCCGCGGCTGCGCACTCGCGATCGAGATCTCGTGGCCGGCATCGTCGCCGTCGAAGATCTCGCCCTCGTCCGTCGGGTGGGTCGTCACAGTCATGCCGTCATCCTGACAGTGCTCGGTGAACGTGGTGTGAATCAAACAGCCTTCGCGTACATCACGTCCACCATGATGCTGCGGAAACCCAGCCCCGTGTAAGTGCGTATCGCTGCCTGGTTGTCACCGTCGACGTAGAGGACCACCTCGGGAAGGCCGAGCCCGGCCAGGTGGGCCAGCCCGAGGGCGGTCACCGGTCGCCCGAGACCGCGCCCTTGGTATGCCGGGTGCACCCCGACGACGTACACCTCACCTGCTGTCCGGGTCGGGTCGAGGGCGGATCGTTGGCCGGGGTCCACCTTGGTCCAGTGGAAGGCGGCCACCTCACCGGGAGAGCCGTCCGCCTCGACGAGGATGAAGCCGGCCGTGTCGAACCACGGCTGGGCCATCCGCTCCTCGAGGTCGGCGAGTGTCAGCCGGCCCTGCTCCGGGTGGTGGGCGAAGGCGGCGGCGTTGGTCGCCAGCCAGGCCTGCTCGTCCCGGCCGGGCTCGAAGGTGCGGGCGGTGAAGCTCTCGGGCAGCGCGGAGGCAGCCGGTTCGAGGTCGGCCGCCCCCAGGGGGCGGGCCATCTTGTGCAGCTCGCGCACCGCCTCCAGTCCGGCGCTCGCCGCCAGGGCCTGCGCCGCGGGCAGGTGGCCGTGTGCCCAGAACCTTGCCCCGGGAGCGGCCTCGAGCACCGCGTCGACCAACGCGCGCCCGGTGCCCTGCCTCCGGGCGGCCGGGTCGACGACGAGCTCGGCCGAGGCGTCAGGGTCGGTGGGGCCGTCCAGCTGGGCGTACCCGGTGAGCTGCCCCGCGGCATACCCGAGGAGGTGGCGGACCCGACCGCTCGGGGCGCCGAGGGAGAGAAGGGGCTGCTCGGACAACGGGCTGAGTCCGTCGGCGACGGTCGCTGCCGCCTGGATCTCGCGGACGCGGGCGACCTCGGTGGACGTCAGGGTGTCGGTGAGGCGGACGGGAGATAACGGCACGAAAAGCATTGGACCATGCATCTTCCCTCGGGGCCGATCCGCGGTTAGCGTGCACGGGTCCGGCTACCGCCGGTATCTCCTCCCGCACAAGGACGCATCCATGACCTTTTCCCGCACTCGGCGCATCTCCGGCGTCGTGGCGGTGGCTGCCCTCGCAGCCACCGGCGCAGCGTTCACCGGTGGCACCTCATCGGCAGCCTCCAACGGACCCATGATCGACATCCAGCTCCTGTCGTTCAACGACTTCCACGGCAACCTCGAGCCGCCGGCCGGCTCGAGCGGTCGGATCATCACCTCGGACACCTACACCGAGACGTCCACGACCAACCCGAACACTGGCGTCGTGACCTACACGGCCACGCCGCAGACGGTCAACGCCGGTGGCGTGGAGTACCTCGCCGGGCACCTGAAGGCCCTGCGTGCGGGTCACCCCTACACCGCGACCGTCGCCGCCGGTGACATCGTGGGTGCGTCCCCGCTGCTGTCGGCCGCGTTCCACGACGAGCCGAGCATCGAGGCGATGAACAGCCTCGGCCTCGACGTCACGGCCGTGGGCAACCACGAGTTCGACGAGGGCTACAAGGAGCTCCAGCGCCTGGCCGACGGCGGCTGCCTGCCTGACGGCAACGGCGCGGCCAACCAGGACTCCTGCCCCGGTGGCAAGAGCTTCTCGGGTGCGAACTTCCCGATCCTGGCCGCCAACGTGAAGTACAAGGCGACCGGCCAGACGATCCTCCCCGCCACCTGGGTCAAGAACTTCAAGGGCGCCAAGGTCGGCTTCATCGGCATGACGCTCAAGGACACCCCGAACATCGTGACCGCGTCCGGCATCGAGGGCCTGGAGTTCACCGACGAGGTGCAGACCGCGAACGCGCTCGTGCCGCAGCTCGAGGCGGAGGGTGTCAAGGCCATCGTCGTCCTCATCCACCAGGGTGGGGTGCCGGCGCGTACCGCCAGCACCGCGCACGTCACCGGCCTCGAGAACAAGTACGACTCCGCCTGCCCCGCGGGCACCAGCACCGGCCTCAACGCGCCGGCCAGCCCGATCATCCCGATCGCGCAGCAGCTCTCGCCGCAGATCGACGTGATCGTCAGCGGGCACACGCACACCCCCTACGTGTGCAGCATCCCCGACCCGGCCGGGCAGCCGCGCCTGGTCACCTCGGCCTCGTCGTTCGGGCGGCTCGTCACCGAGACCGACCTGACCTTCGACCGGCGCACCCAGGACATCGTGCGCAGCTCGGTCGCGGGCAGCAACGTCATCGTCACCCGTGACCCGCAGTTCAAGGACGCGGCGCAGACCAAGATCATCACGGACTACAAGCAGCTCATCGCGCCGGTCGCCAGCCGGGTCCTGGGCACCATCAGCACCGACATCACCACGGCCTCCAACTCCGGTGGCGAGTCCAAGCTCGGTGACCTGATCGCCGACGCCCAGCTCTCCGACCCGTCGGTCGTGACCAACGCCCAGGTCCCGACGATCGCCTTCATGAACCCGGGCGGCATCCGCACCAACCTGAACTACGCCACCTCCCCCTGGGGCGAGGCGCCGGGTGCGGTCACCTACGAGGAGGCGTTCTCGGTCCAGCCGTTCAACAACTACCTCGTCTCGATGACGCTGACCGGGGCCCAGATCAAGGAGATCCTGAAAGAGCAGTGGAACGGCGGCACGAAGACGTCGCCCAACACCATCGCGCGCCCGGTCATCCTCCAGGTGTCCAAGGGCTTCGCGTACAGCTACAGCGACGCCACCGGCAGCCGGGTCCTCGGCCCGGTCACGCTGAACGGCACCGCGATCAGCGACACGGCGAGCTACCGGATCGTGACGAACAACTTCGTCGCGGACGGTGGCGACGGCCTCCCCGGCTTCCGGGACGGCACCGGCCGGTTCTTCGGTGGGCTCGACATCGACGCCTTCGCGAACTACCTGCAGGCGAACTCGCCGTACAGCCCGGTGGCCGAGACCCGGATCACCAAGAACTGAGCCAACGACGTCGCGATCCGGTCGTAGTGACCCGGTCGTGGTGACCCTGTCGTGGTGACCCGGTCGTGGTGACCCGGTCGTCCTGACCGAGCCACCCGGCATACCACACAGAGAAGCCGCCCCTCCCGGACACGGGAGGGGCGGCTTCTCTCTGACGTCGTGGAGGGTTCAGGCGTTGGGGCGCAAGGACTTTCAGGCGTCGGCGCCGACCTCGTCGGCGTGGGCTTCCTCGGCCGGCACGAAGCGGTAGCCGACGTTGCGCACGGTGCCGATCAGCACCTCGTGCTCGGAGCCGAGCTTGGCCCGCAGCCGCCGCACGTGGACGTCGACGGTGCGCGTGCCCCCGTAGTAGTCGTAGCCCCAGACCTCCTGGAGGAGCTGGGCGCGGCTGAACACGCGACCCGGGTGCTGCGCCAGGTACTTGAGGAGCTCGAACTCCTTGTAGGTCAGGTCGAGCAGCCGGCCACGGACCCGGGCGGAGTAGGTCGCCTCGTCGATCGTGACCTCGCCCGAGGTGATCTGGACGTCCTCGGGCTCCTGGTTGTCCTGGAGCCGACCGGCGGCGAGCCGCAACCGGGCCTCGACCTCCGCCGGTCCGGCGGACTCGAGCAGGACCTCGTCGACGCCCCACTCGGCCGTGATGCCGGCCAGGCCACCCTCGGTGAGGATGGCGATCAGCGGGACTGACATGCCCGTGGCGCGCAGGACGCGACACAGCGAGCGGGCCACGGCGAGGTCGCGACGAGCGTCGAGCAGCACCGCGTCACACGGTGGTGCGTCGACCAGCGCGGTCGGCTCGGCGGGGATGATCCGCACGTGGTGGGTCAGCAGGCCCAGTGCTGGCAGCACCTCGGCGCTCGGCGCCAAGGCGTTGGTCAGCAGCAGCAGACGGGCCATGCCTTGAAAGGATACGGCTGCCGGGCCCCTGCGGGCGTGGTGAACACATGGTGAGACCCTTGTCTCACGAGAGGAGCGTGGGTATGCCGCGTGAGAACGAGGTCGCCTCGGTCACCGTCCGCTACTGGGCGGGTGCCAGGGCCGCAGCAGGCGTGGAGTCCGACGTGCTCCGGGGATGCCGGACGGTCGCGGACGCCGTGGCCGGCGTCGACGCCCTGCACCCCGGCCTGGCCGCGGTCACCGCCGTCAGCACCCTGCTCCTCGACGGACGTGCGACGCACCGCGACCACGACCTCCCGGACGGGTCGGTGCTGGAGGTCCTGCCTCCCTTCGCCGGGGGGTGATGCGAGGATGCCCCTTGTGTCCGACGTCCCCGAGCAGGCTCCCAACCCTGCCGTCCCGCTGACCCGGCGAGAGCGCCGAGCCCACGCGCAGACCGCGAAGCCGGCCCTCCCGCGCCGCGCCCTGGTGGCCCGTCCGCTGTCGATCGCGGCGACCATCGCCTTCGCGGCGCTGGTCGCGCTGACCGGCTACGCCAGCCCCCGGTTCGTCGCCCTGGCCGTGGCGCTCGCCGGGTTCGTGCTGGCGTGGGGTTGGCCGCTGCTGCTGAGCCTGCCCAGCCCGCGCGGGACGACGGGGGTCCTCGCGATCGGCACGGTCCTGATGACCGGCACGACCCTGGTGACCAAGGACGACCCCTACCTGGAGTGGATGCCGGCCGCGCTCGCCGTGAGCGTGATCGTGGGCTTCCTGCACCAGCTGATGCGTCGCGACGGTCGGCCGCGTCTCACCGAGTCCGTGGCCGCCGTGACCTCGGGACTGGCGATCATCTCGGCCGGCACCGCCCTCGCCCCGATCCCGCACGTCCTGCAGGGTGAGCACGCCCTCGCCGCCACGATGGCCGGGCTCGGCGTCGGCGCCCTGGCCGACCCGTTCGTCTCGATCCCCCGCCTGCGGCAGTGGGCCCTGTTCATCGCCATGCTCCTCGGGGGCGGGGCGGCGGTCGTCGTCGCCGTGGTCGCCGGTGACCTGCTGGCCGGTCCGGCAGCCCTGCTCGGACTGCTCGCCGCCGCCATCTCGCACGCGGCTCGACGGGTACTGGCCCCCCTGCCGGCGACCGCGATGCCCCGAGCCCAGCTTGCTGCGGCTGCCACGTCGTCGCTGCTCATCGGCGTGGTGGCCTACGCCGTGGTGACCTCCCCCTGGTTCACCCCCTGACCCATCCGGCACTTCTGGCCACCGGTGTCGCCAGCGAACCGTGATTCGGGCCGTCCGTGCCCGATGGGTGGCCAGAAGTCGGAGTGGGGAGGGGTCAGTAGACGAGCGCCTGGGCGCCGTCGGCGGTGACTTCCTCCACGAAGGCTGCTGCGCCGCGGATGACCACCCCGTCGACGAGATCGGCCCCGGTGAGGTCCCGGCGGGCCGCGCACTGCCCGCACACCGTCACCCTGCCCGCCGCGAGGACCGCGTCGCGCAGGTCGGCCAGGTCGGCGGCGTGCGCGAGCTCGACCTGCTCGGCCCGGCCCGGCACTGCCATCCACGAGGCCTCGCCGGTGAGCCACAGGCTGACCCGCACCCCGCTGGCCACGGCGGTCGCCGCGACGGTGAACGCCTGGTTGAGCCGTTCGAGCGACTCGGTGCCACAGGTGACCTTGACGACGAGCGCGCGGGAAGCAGTCATGTCGCACAGGCTACGATCTGGCGGGTGCACACGTTCTACATCTCCCTGCTCGCCCTGACGGCCGTGGTGATCACCTGGTTCGCGGGATTCGTCGTCTACCGCCTGGTCAAGACGCCCCGCTGATGCAGTTCACCCTCGATCCCGACCTCCCCCGCGAGCTCGCCCCCCTGGCCTGGCTGATCGGCCGCTGGGAGGGCGCCGGCGTGGTCGGATACCCCACCATCGAGTCGGCCAACTTCGGGCAGGAGCTGGTCGTGTCGCACGACGGGCGTCCGTTCCTCGAGTGGCACAGCCGCACCTGGCTGCTCGACGACGCCGGCGAGAAGGTGCGCCCCCTGGCGACCGAGCTGGGCTTCTGGCGACCGTTCGAGGACGGTGAGGTCGAGCTGCTGCTCACCCACCCGACCGGGATCGTGGAGCTCTACTACGGCAAGGCCGAGCCCGCCAAGATCGAGCTCCGCACCGATGGCGTCCTGCGCAGCCCCCACGCCAAGGAGTACAACGCCGCGAGCCGTCTCTACGGCCTGGTCAACTCGAACCTGATGTGGGCCATGGACATGGCCGCCGTCGGTCAGCCCCTGCAGAGCCACCTCTCGGCCGAGCTCAAGCGCGTCGGCTAGGGCCGTCCCCATGGCGCCGACCCCTGGGCGGGTCCTGACGGTCTGCACCGGCAACATCTGCCGCTCGCCGTTCCTCGAGCGCGCGCTGCAGGCCGAGCTCGACCGCTCGTGGGGGCGCGGCGAGATCGAGGTCGCCAGCGGTGGCACCGGGGCCCTGGCAGGCCATCCCATGGAGCACCAGGCGCGGACGCTCCTGGAAGCCCAGGGGTATGCCGCGGACGGCTTCGTCGCACGCGACCTCACGACCATGATGGTCGCCGACGCAGACCTCGTGCTCACCGCCACCCGAGCCCACCGTGGCACGGTGATGACGTTGCACCCCAAGGCAGTTCGCTACACCTTCACCTTCCGGGAATTCGCCCACCTCGCGTCAGGGTTGACCGACGACGAGCTGCGGGGAGACGGGGGCGACCAGCCTCGGGACCACGTGGCCCGGGTGGTGACGCTGGCCGCCGGACAGCGGGGCATGGGTGCTCCGCTCGCCGACGCCGATGTGGTCGACCCCTACCGCCGTCCTGTCCAGGTCTTCCAGGAGATGACCGCGCAGATCATGGCCTCGCTGCCCGCCGTCGTGCGCGCGCTCGCCAAGCCCTGAAACCCCGGCGCTACGGCGTGTTCGTCTTGTCCTTGTAGGTGGCCATCGCGTCGTTCTGCAGGGCCTCGCCCAGCGCCTTCATCCCGGGCTCGTCGACGACGTCGATCGACGCGCCGCCCGGCGACGTGCCGAAACCGGTGAAGGGGGCCGTCACGAAGGCGATGTCCTTGCCACGCAGGTTGCGCATGGAGATGGCCTCGCTGCGCATGTCGGCCACGCTGAACCCGTTGTCGACGGTGAGGTTCGCCGTGCCGGCGTCGACGAACTGCGCCAGCTTCACGGGGTTCGTCAGCACGTCCTTGCTCAGCGACTTGAGCATCAGCGCCTTGATGAAGGCCTGCTGGCGTCGACCGCGGGAGATGTCGCCCTCGCTGAGCTGCTTGCGCTCCCGGACGAAGGCCAGGGCCGCCTCACCATCCATCTGGTTGTAGCCCTTGTGGAAGGCGTAGCCGCGGCTGTTGCTGGCCTCTTCGGCGTAGACGTTCACCCCGCCGACGGCGTCGGTCATGTTCTTGAAGCCCTCGAAGTCGACGAGTGCGACGTGGTCGATCGGGACCCCGACGAGGTCCTGCAGCGTGCGCACGAGCAGCGGGGAGCCGCCGTAGGCGAAGGCCGCGTTGATCTTGTCCTTGCCGTGCCCCGGCACCGACACCCAGAGGTCGCGGGGGAAGTGCACGAGCGTCACGGACTTGCGGTCGTCGGCGATGTGCATGATGACGATGACGTCGGACCGTGCCCCGGCCAGTCCCGAGCGGGCGTCCGAACCGATGACCAGGATGTTCTGGGCCTCCTTGGCCGCAGGCTTCCTGGTCGGGGCGTCCGACGCGCCGTCCACCCCGGGGGTGGGGAGCAGCGCGTCGTGCTTCACGTTCTTGCTGACCGTGTGGTTCAGGAAGAGCACGTATGCCGCGGCGCCGCCGACGACCAGCAGCAAGACCAGCGCCACGGTGAAGGCCAGGGCACGGCGCAGGCGGCGTCGCTTCCTCGGCTCGCCCTGGGCGACGTCGTGGGTGGCTTCGAGTTGGTCTGGCACCCGGACAGTGTAGGGATCGTCGATGGGTGATCGGCGCAGGACCGTACTCTGGGGTGGTGCAGGACGTCGGCGAGCGGTTGCGGGCAGAGGGACGTCGGATGACGCCCCAGCGCCAGCGGGTGCTCGACGCCGTGGCGCGACTGGGCCACGCGACTCCCGAGGACGTCGTCGCGGGAGTCGCCGGCGACGGCGGCCAGGCGCTCGCACCCTCGACCGTCTACCGCGCCCTCGAGGCCCTCGAGTCGCTGGGGATCGTCGGGCACACCCACCTCGACCACCGCGCGCCGAGCTACCACCTCGCCGACCACGCCACCCACATCCACCTCGTGTGCCGGACCTGCGGCACGGTGCAGGAGTGCCCCAAGGAATACGCCGAGGGCTTCGCGGGGAATGTTCTGGCCGGCTCGGGCTTTGTTGCTGACGTGACACACATGGCGATCCACGGAGAGTGCAGCACATGCGCGACGCGCTAGGGACGACGACCGACCCGGGTGCGCCCGAGGTCGCTCGGTCGGTGCTGCTCGACCGACCGGGCGCCGTCGAGGGTGACGGCCCGGACGCGGGGGTCGCGGCGCACTACGGCGACCCGCTCCGAGAGCAGCGCCTGATCACCGAGGGGCTCGCGGTCGTCGACCTCTCCCACCGGGGCGTCGTCACCGTCACCGGACCCGACCGGCTCTCGTGGTTGCACTCCATCACCAGCCAGCAGCTGACTGGGCTGCCCCCTCGCGAGTCGCGCGAGGCCCTGGTGCTGACGCCCAAGGGGCACGTCGAGCACGACCTCCACCTCGTCGACGACGGCGAGACCACCTGGATCACCACCGAGTCCGGTCAGTCCGCAGCCCTCACGACGTGGCTCGAGTCGATGCGGTTCATGCTCCGGGTCGAGGTCGCCGACGTGACGTCCGACTGGGCGGCCCTCGGTGAGCCCTCGGCGGCCGAGTCCCAGCCGGGGGAGCCCCTCGCGTGGCGCGACCCGTGGCCCGACCTGGTCGGTGACACCGCGGCATACGGACCGGTCGAAGGGCACCCGGCACTCGGGCGCGCGTGGCGCGAGGTGCTGGTGCCGCGCGCCACCCTCGCCGCGGCGGTCGGTGACCGCGACCTGGCCGGCACGTGGGCCAGCGAGGCGCTGCGCGTCGAGGCCTGGCGCCCTCGCTTCGGGTTCGAGACCGACCACCGCACCATCGCCCACGAGGTCGACTGGCTCCGCACCGCCGTGCACCTGCACAAGGGCTGCTACCGCGGGCAGGAGACCGTCGCGCGGGTGCACAACCTCGGGCGCCCGCCGCGGCGCCTCGTGTTCCTCCACCTCGACGGGTCCGGGCACACGCTCCCCGAGCGTGGTTCGGCCGTGCTGGCAGGGGACCGGCCGGTGGGTCAGCTGACCTCCGTGGCCCGGCACTTCGAGGACGGTCCGATCGGCCTCGCCCTGGTCAAGCGCAACACCCCCGTCGACGAGGTCCTCGATGTCGCAGGTGTGAGCGCGAGCCAGGTCGTGGTCGTCGCTCCCTAGCCGCACCGACCCCGCTCGGTGCGGCCGCAGGCGGCTGCCATGATGTCGGCCATGGCTCCTTCGCAAGGCTCCGTCACCGGCACCCTCATCACCGTCGCGCCCACGGGTGCAGAGCTGGCCAAGGCGGACTTCCCGCAGCTGCCGACCACCCTCGACGAGCTGGTCGAGACCGCGGTCGCCTGCGAGGCCGCGGGCGCCGCGATGATCCACCTGCACATCCGCGACGGTGAGCACCGCCCGACGCTGGACCACGGTCACCTCAAGGCCGCGGTGGATGCCTTGCGGGAGAAGACCTCGCTCATCATCCAGCTGTCGACCGGGGGCAGCGTGCACGACCCGCTCGACCAGCGGCTGACCGTTCTGGACGCGGAGCCCGACTCCTGCAGCCTGACCTGCGGCACGACCAACTTCGGCGACGACGTCTTCCTCAACCCCTACGGGTTCATGTCCGACCTCTACGTCCAGGCGCAGGAGCGCGAGGTGGTTCCGGAGTTCGAGCTCTTCGACCTCGGGCACGTGGCGTCGCTGGCCCGGCTCGTCGACACGCACGGCCTGCCCTTCGGGGGCAAGGTCCACGTCGACTTCGTCACCGGCGTCCCGGGAGGTATGCCGGGCACGCCGGCCGCGCTGCTCGCCGGTGTCGCGATGCTGCCGCCGGAGGTCACCTCGTGGTCGGCCACGGGCATCGGTCGCAGCCACCTCCCCGTGGCCGCCGCCGCGCTCGCCGCGGGTGGGCACCTGCGGGTCGGGATGGAGGACAACGTCGTCTACGCGCGAGGTGTGCCGGTCGAGCACAACTCCCAGTTCGTGGAACGGGCGGCCCACCTGGCCGAGGTGATGCAGCGCCCGGCGCTGTCCACTGCCGACGCGCGCACCATGCTCGGCGTCAAGGACCGCGGCTGACCTCCCCCTTGGACCGCGCGTTTATCGGGTTTAGGGACATTGTTGCGCTTCACCCGAATTCGTTCCGGGGTGAAGCGCACCTTTATCGGGTAACCCGATAAAGGGCGCCGCAACCCCGGATGTATGCCGTGTGATGGGGAACACGCTGCCTTGAGTTTGCATTTTGCTAACTAAAGCAAGCACACTGGGGGCATGAGCCGAATTCCGTTGGGGCCGCTGGGCGGCAACAACCTGGGCGACTACCTGCGTGAGCAGCGTCAGTCCGCCCGGCTCTCGCTGCGCCAGCTCTCCGAGCTGGCCGGTGTGTCCAACCCCTACCTGTCCCAGATCGAGCGCGGCTTGAAGAAGCCCAGCGCGGAGATCCTCCAGCAGCTCGCCAAGGGCCTCGAGGTTTCCGCGGAGTCGCTCTACGTCCGGGCCGGGATCCTCGACGAGCGCCACGGCGATGCTCCGGCGTCGCAGGGTGCAGCGCCCGACACCAGGGCCGTCATCGGCGCCGACCCGCAGCTCACCGACCGCCAGAAGGCAGCGCTCCTCGACATCTACGACTCGTTCGTGGGCACCGAGGCCGCGCCGGCCGGGAAGCGATCGACCACCCGACAGTCACCCCCCAAGACCCCTCGCAACAAAGGAGCATGACATGGCATTCGTTGCCGACATCCGCAAGAACGTCATCGACACCACCCCCGTGTTCGCCGCCGTCGGCCTGACCGACCTCGCGGTCGAGAAGGTCCGCGACGCCCGCGTCAAGGCCACCGCGGTGCGCATCGACCTCGACGCCAGCAAGCTCCAGGCCAAGGCCCAGGCGCGCGTGACCGATGCTGCCGAGCAGGCGCAGGAGCTCCCGGCCCTCGCCCTCAACCGTGGCCTCGAGATCGCCGGCAAGGCGCAGGAGACCTACGAGACCGTCGCCGCCCGTGGCGAGAAGCTCGTGAAGCGCGTCCGCACCCAGAAGTCGACCAAGGACCTGCTCGCGCAGGCCGAGGCCACCTTCGCCCTGGGCAAGGGTGCCGTCACGACGGTGCGCAAGTCCGCCAACGAGATCCAGCGCTCTGCCAAGGCGACGCTCACCACCGGCCGCAAGCAGGCCGTCGTCGCTGCCGACGCGATCGCCGACTCCGTCGCCGTGGAGGCCACCGAGGCCACCGCGACCGTCACCAAGGCCGCCGCCGCGACCCGCACCTCCGCCAAGCGCACCGCGACGACCACCAGGAAGTCGGCCGCCGCGACCAAGTCCGCCACCAAGGGCGCGACCACCAGCGCGAAGAAGACCGCCACCGCCACCAAGAAGGCCAGCACCGCTGCCGCCAAGAAGGTCGGCGCCTGACGCTTCGCCCCCACGCCATTCGGCCCTCTCCCGTGCACCGGGAGGGGGCCGTTTGCTTGCCGGGGGTAGGCGGCTTCACCCTGGTTGCGTGCGCTTCACCCGACAAGGGTTCTCGGGGGGAGCGCACCTTTGTCCCCAGACCCGATAAAGGTGGGGCAGCAGAGGGGAGGGTGGGTCGGTGGCTAGGCTCGGACGGTGAGCACGCCGCATACCCAGACCCCTCCCGCCCTCGACCAGGCCCCGGTCCTCGCGCACTACGTGCGGGGTGGCTTCGTGGAGTCGGCCCACCGTGCCTCGGTGGTCGCGACCGCGCCGGATGGGAGCCACCTGCTCGCGCTCGGCGCCGTCGACGACCCGATCTTCCCGAGGTCGTCCAACAAGCCGGTCCAGACGCTGGCGATGGTGCGAGCGGGACTGCGGATGCCGCCCGCCCACCTCGCGCTCGCGTCGGCCAGCCACTCGGGCGAGGACTTCCACGTGGCCGCAGTGCGCGAGATGCTCGCCTCCGTCGGGCTGACCGAGGCAGCCCTCCAGAACACGCCGGACTACCCCGTGAACGAGGAGGCCCGCGAGGCGGTGCTGCGCGCCGGCGGCGGCAAGCTCCCGATCACGCAGAACTGCTCCGGCAAGCACGCCGCGATGCTGGCCACGTGCGTCGTCAACGACTGGGACACCGCGACCTACCGCGACCCGGCCCACCCCCTCCAGCAGGCCATCTCCCAGACCCTGGCCGAGCTCACCGGTGACGAGATCACGGCAGTCGCGATCGACGGCTGCGGTGCGCCGGTCATGGCGGTGACCCTGGCCGGCCTCGCCCGCGCGTTCGGCCGGATGGCCGCCGCGGAGCCGGGCACGCACGAAGCGGAGGTCGCCGACGCGATCCGCAGCAACCCGGCATACCTCGGCGGCACCGGGCGCGACGTCACGGCCCTCGTCGAGGCGACGCCCGGGCTGATCGCCAAGGACGGCGCCGAGTCGGTGTATGCCGTGGGGCTGGCCGACGGGCGCGGCATCGCCGTCAAGGTCGCCGACGGCTACCCGCGGGCGAAGCCGGTCATCCTCGCGGCTGCCCTGCGGCGCCTCGGGGTCGAGTCGCCGGCGCTCGCGCAGCTCGAGCACTCCCCGGTGCTGGGCCACGGCGAACCCGTCGGCGCGATCGTCGCCGTCAACCTCTGAGCCACGGTGCGTGCCGTCCTGCAGCGCGTGACCAGCGCCTCGGTCACCGTCGAGGGTGAGGTCGTCGGGTCGATCGACCGCCCCGGCCTGCTCGCGCTGGTCGGGGTGACCCACGACGACGGGCCTGACCAGGTCGAGGCGCTCGCCCGCAAGATCGGCGACCTGCGGATCCTGCGCGACGAACGGTCCGTGGTCGACGAGGGCGCCCCTGTGCTCGTGGTCAGCCAGTTCACCCTGTACGCCGACACGCGCAAGGGGAGGCGGCCGTCGTGGGGCGCCGCAGCACCGGGCCCGGTCGCGGAGCCGCTGGTCGATGCCGTCGTGGCGGCGCTTCGTGGTCGGGGGATCGAGGTCGCGACGGGTCGGTTCGGGGCCATGATGGAGGTCACGCTCGTCAACGACGGTCCGGTCACCCTGCTCGTCGACGTCTGACCGTCCCGCGGTCTGCTGACCCTTAGGCTGTCCTCATGTTCAACGGACTGTTCACCGCCCAGGGCATCGTCACCCTGCTGCTGGGGCTCGCCGCCTTCGCTGCCGAGGTGTTCGCGCTCGTCGACTGCGTGCGACACCGTCCGGACGCGTTCGTCGCGGCAGGCAAGCGCACGAAGCAGTTCTGGTCGGTCGTCCTCGGGATCGCCGTCCTGCTCGGTTTCGTGTCGGTCGGGAGCCAGCTGACCTTCTCCATCGGCCTGATCGCCGTCGTGGCGGCCGGCATCTACCTCGCCGACGTGCGTCCGGCGCTCCGCCAGGTCAGCGGTGGCCGCGGTGGGGGCCAGCACATGGGACCGTACGGACCGTGGTGACCCTGGTGACCGTGGTGACCCCTGGACGCGGCGCCGGCCAGGCGGGGGTGTCAGACATGACCAGGGTGTCAGGCAGGACAAGGGGAAGCGCATGACAGAGGGCAAGCCGTGACCGAGATCGCCGACCCGCGCGACGGGATCTTCACCCAGCACCGACCCTGGGGGCAGTTCCAGCAGCTCGCGTCCAACGAGCGGGTCACCGTCAAGATCATCACGGTCGAGCCGGGTCACCGCCTGTCGCTGCAGACCCACGACCACCGGGGCGAGTTCTGGCAGGTGCTCGACGGGCCGATCGTGGTGACGGTCGGCGACCGCACCTGGACCGCGCAACCCGGTGAGACCGTCTGGGTGCCGTGTCACGCCGTGCACCGGATGGCCAACCAGGGCGAGCAGGCCGGCCGCCTGCTGGAGATCGCCTACGGCGACTTCGACGAGGCCGACATCGTCCGCCTCGAGGACGACTACGCCCGCGACGCCTGACGCGCCCTGACGCGCCCTGACGCGCCCTGACGGGGCGGCCGTCGCTGCCGAGCTGTCCTCCCTCACCTCTGCTGGCAGAAGCTCAGTCAGCAGAGGTCAGGTCGCGGGGGCGACGGCCGACCAGTCGACGGTGACCTCGCCCAGTCGCCACCGGGCGGGCCCGTCGGCGACCGGCCAGCCCTCGGCGCGGACCGTCTCGACGGCGGCCAGGAAGCGCTGTCGGACCCCGAAGCTGGCCTGGTGCGCGGCCCGGAGCCAAGCGTCGTCCAGCGCTCGCAACCAGTCGTGCACGGCCTCGCCCTCGACGTTGCGGTGGATCAGTGACTTGGGCAGCCGCTCGGCGATGTCGGACGGTCGATCCAGCCCGCGCAGCCGCCAGGACAGGCTGAGGGACACCGGGCCAGACCGGTCGACGGCGATCCACGCGCTGCGCCGACCGAGCTCGTCGCAGGTGCCGTCGACGAGCAGCCCGTCGGGGGTCAGTCGTTGCTGCACGGTGGCCCAGGCCTGGGCAACCTCGGACTCGTCGTACTGCCGCAGCACGTTGAAGGCCCTGACCACGGTGGCCTGTCGCCCGTCCAGCGGCACCTCGAAACCGCCGAGCCGAAAGGACAGTCCCTCGCGTTCGAGTGGCCTGCCGAGGGCGACGCGATTGGGCTCGATCTCGATGCCCACGACTTCGACGTCGCGCCGGACCCGCGTGAGCCGGTCGTGCAGCTCGACCGCCGTCACGGGCGAGGCGCCGTAGCCGAGGTCGACCACGATGGGCGGCTGTCCCGGCCGCCGGAGCCGCCACGCCTGGGGGCCGGCCAGCCAGCGGTCGACCCGCCGGAGCCGGTTGGGGTTGGTGGTGCCGCGGGTGATGGTGCCCACGGGGCGCTGCCGAGCCACGCCCGAAGCCTAGGGCCCGCAGTTGTGGCCGCTGGTGCCTCACCGGACCCGGCGATCTGGCGGTCCGTGCAGCACAGGTGGCCACAAGTGGGGGAGGTGTCAGGCCACGCGTCCGCGACGGTCTGTACGGTGTACAGTAGACTGTACGGTGTACAGTAGCCGCATGTCACCCCCTGCGCCGAAAAAACCTTCGACGCGCCGCGGGTTCAGCACCGAGCAGGTGGCCCTGACGGCCTTGCGGGTGCTGGACGAGCGAGGCGCGGCCGGGCTGTCCGTGCGCTCCGTGGCCACCGAGCTGGGCATCAACCCCAATGCGCTGTACACCTACGTGCGCAGCCGTGAGGACCTCGAACGCCTGGTCGTCGAGTCGGTGCTGGCCGAGGTCCCGCCCCGATCGAGCCGTGGGACCTGGCAGTCGAGGATCCGGGGGCTGTGCCTCGACGTGCACACGGCCCTGGTGCGGCACCCGGGGGCCGCCCAGCTGTTCATGAACGCGCCGATGGACGGGCCGCAGGCGATGGAGCTCGGCGAAGGGCTCCTCCGCGAGCTGACCAAGGCAGGCCTGCCGCCGGCGCAGGCCAGCCGCGCGGCATACACCTTGATCGTCCAGGTGATCGGCTTCGCCGCCCTGGCCATGGCCGAGACCGACGGGACCGTGCCGCTCACGCCCGAGGCCGAACGGATCGCCGGACGGCGCGCGGGCCTGGAGTTCGTGCCGGCCGAGACGCACCCGCTTACCGCGGCCACCCGCGACACCGCGGCCGCCTGGGTGGGGGAGGCGCAGCTGCGCTGGTCGGTGGACCGGCTCCTTGACGGCTTCGCCGCCCTGGTGGACGCGCCATGACGCCGGCGACACCCGCGACACCGGGGTCGCCGACATCGACGGCGTCGACCCCCAGGTCATCGAGGCCGAGGTGGCCGGAGCTGCGGTGGCGCGAGCGGGACATCAGCCGCAGCATGGTCGCGCTCGTGGCCTCGCTGGCCGCACTGGCCGCACTGGGCCTGGCCACCAGCGTCCCGGGCTGGATCGGCCATGAGGAGGGCTTCGTCGACGTGCCACCCGGCCTGCTCAAGGTGGAGGACGACGCCAAGGGCGTGGCCACCCTGGGTGGCGGCGTGGTGGTGTCGCTCTACTCCGACGGCCTGCGGGTCAGCCGCGACAACACGTTGCTGCTGCAGACGGTCATCGGGGGATCGATGCTGTCCGCGGTCGAGGGGAGCGCCACGACCGGCGGCGACGGGCGCACCCAGGAACGGGTGACCCACCAGTTCGACAACGTGAGCATCACCGACCTGGCCTTCCTGCCCGGGCGCGCGACGTACTACGGCACGGTCGGCGACGGGTCGCGCACCCTGCCACTGACCCTGCGCATCGAGGCCGGCGGTGGCGTGATCCGGGTCGGCGCCTCCGTCGACGGTGCCGACGGGGTCGTCTGGCACCTCAACCGCGAGCCGCTCACCGTCGGCATCCGGCCCGGCCTGCCGGCGGTGAACCTGCGCAAGACCGCCAACTGGGTCGACCCCGCCACCCTCGAGGGTCGCGCGGTCTTCTCCACCCTCCTCGGCACCGATGTGGGGGTCGGTCCCCAGCGGGTGGCCCGTGGCGTGGACATCCGCGAGGAAGGGCGCACCGACATCCACGTGTGGACCGGCGGGTGCTTCCTCACCGTCTCCTCGCAGGCGCGCCCGGCACCGACCTCCACCTCGTAGCCACCCGGGGACGCGTGGCAGACTCGCGACATGGGCTGCTGCGAACGCATCGACCGCGTCGCGATGCTCAGTGTCCACACCTCGCCGCTGGAGCAGCCGGGCACCGGTGACGCGGGGGGCATGAACGTCTACGTCGTCGAGGTGGCCCACCAGCTGGCCAAGCGCGGGGTCGAGGTCGAGATCTTCACCCGCACCACGACCGCGGACCTCCCGCCGACCGTCGACATGGAGCCCGGGGTCACGGTGCGCCACGTGACCGCCGGGCCGTACGAAGGCCTCGGCAAGGACGACCTGCCGGGCCAGCTCTGCGCCTTCGCTGCCGGCGTCATGCGCACCGGCGCGCACGAGCCGGAGGGCCACTACAGCCTGGTCCACTCGCACTACTGGCTCTCGGGGCAGGTCGGGTGGCTTGCCGCCGACCGGTGGCAGGTCCCGCTCGTGCACACCATGCACACCATGGCCCGGGTGAAGAACCAGCACCTCGCCGAGGGCGACACCCCCGAACCCCCCGGCCGCGAGATCGGTGAGGTCCAGGTCGTGGAGGCGGCGGACCGCCTCATCGCCAACACCCTGGGTGAGCGCAACGAGCTGATCGACCTGTATGCCGCGGAGCCCGACAAGGTGGTCGTGGTGCCTCCCGGGGTGGACCTGTCGCTGTTCTCCCCCGGGGACCCGCGCGCGGCCCGTGCGGCGGTCGGGCTGCCGCAGGACGCCAAGGTGCTGCTCTTCGTCGGTCGGATCCAGCCGCTCAAGGCGCCCGAGGTGCTGGTCAAAGCGGCTGCAGAGCTCCTCGGTCGTCACCCCCACTGGGCCGGCGAGCTCGTCGTCGCCGTGATCGGCGGCCCGTCGGGGTCGGGCCTCGCCCACCCGCGCGGGCTCGAGGAGCTCGCCGAAGGGCTCGGCATCAGCGCGCAGGTGCGCTTCGTGCCGCCGGTCCCGCGGGCCCAGCTGGCCGACTGGTATCGGGCCGCGGACCTCGTCGCGGTGCCCTCGCACTCGGAGTCGTTCGGGCTGGTCGCCGTCGAGGCGCAGGCCTGCGGCACCCCCGTCGTGGCGGCCGATGTGGGCGGGCTGCCCACGGCGGTCGGCGATGCCGGCGTGCTCGTCGACGGGCACGACCCCCACGTCTGGTCGCTGGCCCTCGAAGCCCTGCTGGTCGACCCGCAACAGCGAGAAGCCTTGAGCCGCAGGGCGATCGAGCATGCTGCCCTCTTCGGGTGGGACCGCACGACCGAACGCCTCTATGAGGTCTACGTCGAGGCGTGTCGGGCCCGCGCCTTCACGAAGGACGCGCCCTCACCCAACGGCTCACTGGCCGGCGTCCCCGCTGCGGTGGTCCCGTGACCACGCCGACCGGGCCGACCACGCCGACCGGGCTGGCCGCGCCGACCGGGCTGGCCGAGGTCGTCGAGGAGTTCCTCGCCGAGGCGGAGATCGAGTGGGAGGCGGGGGCCCGTGCCGGCGAGTTCGTCGTGACCCTGCCCGGGGAGAAGAAGCTCAAGACGGTCGTGTCGCTCGTCGCTGGTGCCGACGCCCTGTCGGTGTCGGCCTTCGTCATGCGCAACCCCGACGAGAACCACGAGACCTTCTACCGCTACCTGCTGCGCAAGAACCTGCGCCTGCCCGGTCTCGCCTACTCGGTCGACAAGGCCGGCGATGTCTACGTGACCGGACGCGTTCCCGCGACCGGTGTCGACGCGGCATACCTCGACCAGGTGCTGGGGGTCGTGCTGGAGGCCGCGGACGCCCACTTCAACGAGCTGCTGGCGATCGGGTTCCTGACGAGCATGAAGAAGGAGTGGGACTGGCGGGTGTCGCGCGGGGAGTCGCTGCGCAACCTCGAGGCGTTCCGCTCGATCCTCCAGCGCGACGGCGACCCAGCAGCCGGGCCAATGGGCTGACGACGCCAGCTGAACGCCCGCCGACCCGGCCGCCGCACGCTCGCTAGGCTGGCGCCATGGCTTACACGCTGATCCTGCTCCGTCACGGGCACTCCGACTGGAACGCCAAGAACCTCTTCACCGGGTGGGTCGACGTCGACCTCAACGACCAGGGACGTGAGGAAGCCGTCGACGGCGGAAAACTGTTGAAGGACAAGGGAGTCCTGCCGACGGTCGTGCACACCTCGGTGTTGCGCCGCGCGATCACGACCGCGAACCTCGCGCTCGACGCCGCCGACCGGCACTGGATCCCGGTGCGTCGCGACTGGCGGCTCAACGAGCGCCACTACGGCGCGCTGCAGGGCCTGGACAAGGCCGCGACCCGGGACAAGTACGGCGACGAGCAGTTCATGCTCTGGCGCCGGTCGTTCGACACCCCGCCACCGCCCATCGAGGTGGGGTCGGACTTCGACCAGAGCGGCGACCCGCGCTACGCCGGGATCGAGGTCCCGCGCACCGAGTGCCTCAAGGACGTCATCGTCCGGATGATGCCCTACTGGGAGGGCGCCATCCAGGACGACCTCAAGGCCGGCGAGACGGTGCTCGTCACGGCGCACGGCAACAGCCTGCGCGCCCTGGTCAAGCACCTCGACGGCATCAGCGACGAGGACATCGCTGCCCTCAACATCCCCACCGGCCAGCCGCTGGTCTACACGCTGGGTGACGACTTCATGCCGACCGAGCCGGCGCAGTACCTCGACCCGGAGGCTGCCGCCGAGGCCGCCGCCGCAGTCGCCAACCAGGGCCGGTAACCCTGCACGCGGTGGTGCGCTGGGACGCAGAGAGGCCCGGGTGCCGCCCCCGCGGCATACCGGGCCTCTCTGTCTCCTGTGGAGCGGTGGTCACCGCAGCTCGGTGGTGCGGTCCTCCTGCTCCTCGTGGTCCTCGGCGACATCCCACTCGCCGGTGACGAGGTAGACGACGCGGTGGGCGACCGACACGGCGTGGTCGGCGAAGCGCTCGTAGTAGCGGCCCACGAGGGTCATGTCGACGGCCGCCTCGGTGCCGTGCTTCCACGTCCCGTCGATGAGGTGGCTGAAGAGCGTGCGGTGCAGCTCGTCCATGGCGTCGTCGTCCCGCTCGAGCGTCTTGGCGTCCTCGACGTCCTTGGCCGCGATGACCTGGCCGCACTTGGCCACGATCCGCTCGGCGACCTGGCCCATCTGCAGGATGGTCGCGCGGATGTCGGCGGGCACGGCCGAGTCGGGGTAGCGGAGCCGGGCGACCTTGGCGACGTGGCGCGCCAGGTCGCCCATCCGCTCGAGGTCGGCGCTCATCCGCATGCCGGTGACGACCATGCGCAGGTCCGTGGCGACCGGCTGCTGACGGGCCAGCAGGTCGATTGACAGCGCGTCAAGGTCCTCGCGGAGGCGGTCGAGCTCCTTGTCGGCCTCGATCACCGACTCGGCCAGCTTGATGTCGGCATCGAGCAGGGCCGTGGTGGCTCGGGACATGGCGGACCCGGCCAGCCGGGTCATCTCGACCAGCTGGTCGGAGATGGTGTCCAGGTCCTCGTGAAAGGCGTCGCGCATTGGTTCCCTATGGGTGTGGGCACGGATGGGTGCGGTGGTGCGTGCGAGCCGAGGCTCCCACGAGGCAGTGAACGGTCGGGTGACCTCAGGTGAACATCTGGAGACGCCGTGCTCGACGCACCACCTGCGTGCGCTGACCGCTCTTCGGCGCACCGTACATTGAAGGGGTGGATGCGACCAGTGCTGCACTCCTGGCCGGGTTCGCCGGGCTGCTGACCGGCGCCTTGGCGGTGATCGCCGTACGCTACTCCGAGCGCCAACAGACGAGTATGCCGCCGACCACCCCCGTCACGCCCCTCCCGTCCGGCGTGGCCGACGTCCTTGCCGTGCTCCGCTCGAGTGCGATCGTGGTCGACTCGGCCGACGAGGTCATCAACAACTCACCGTCCGCGACGGCCTACGGGCTGGTCAAGGGCAGGGAGCTGGTCCACGGCGAGCTGCGCCACCTCGCCAGGCAGGTGCGCCGCGACGGCGTGATCCGCGAGTCCCAGCTCGAGCTCGCCCGGGGTCCGCTCGGACAGGGCCGCTCGATCATGCACGCGCGGGTCGCCCCGCTGGGGAGCAGCCACGTCCTCCTGCTCGTCGAGGACCACACCCAGGCCCGACGGGTCGAGGAGGTCCGGCGCGACTTCGTCGCCAACGTCAGCCACGAGCTCAAGACCCCGGTGGGCGGCCTCGGCCTGCTCGCCGAGGCCATCCAGGACGCCAAGGACGACCCCGAGGCGGTCGAGCGCTTCGCCTCGCGGATGCAGGTCGAGAGCCACCGGCTCGCCCAGCTGGTCAAGGAGATCGTGGACCTGTCCCGGTTGCAGGTGGCCGACACCCTCCATGAGCCCCGGCTGGTCGACGTGACGGCCGCCGTCCACGAGGCGATCGACTACTCGCGGGTGGGCGCCGACGCCAAGCAGATCGAGATCGCCGAGGCGTGCGCCCCCGACCTCAAGGTCTTCGGTGACGAGGACCTGCTGGTGACCGCGGTGCGCAACCTGATCGGCAACGCCGTCGCCTACTCCGAGACGGGTAGCCGCGTGGCCGTCGGCGGACGGCTCGCCGACGAGATGGTCGAGATCACCGTCACCGACCAGGGCCAGGGTATCCCCGCGGCCGAACAGGGCCGGATCTTCGAGCGGTTCTACCGGGTCGACGACGCGCGGTCCCGCGCCACCGGTGGCACCGGCCTCGGTCTCGCCATCGTCAAGCACATCTGCGCCAACCACGGCGGCGACGTCGACGTGTGGAGCGAGGAAGGGCGGGGGTCGACGTTCACCATCCGGCTCCCCGCCGCCGTCGACCGCAGCGGGTCGTCGCCCCAGTCAGCAGCCCATGCAGCAGAGCAGCCACCCCCGACCCGAGGAGACACCCCCGCATGACGCGCATCCTGGTCGTCGAGGACGAGATCTCGTTCTCGGACCCCCTTTCCTACCTGTTGCGCAAGGAGGGGTACGAGGTCGCCGTGGCCGAGACCGGTCCCGAGGCGCTGGAGGACTTCGACCGGTCCGGGGCCGACCTCGTGCTGCTCGACCTCATGCTCCCCGGCCTGTCCGGCACCGAGGTGTGCCGCGCGATCCGGGCGCGCTCCAACGTGCCGGTCATCATGCTGACCGCCAAGGACAGCGAGATCGACAAGGTCGTCGGGCTGGAGATCGGGGCGGACGACTACGTCACCAAGCCCTACTCCTCACGTGAGCTGCTGGCCCGGATCAAGGCCGTGCTGCGCCGGCTGGCCGAGCCTGAGGACCTCCTGCCCGCCACCATCGAGGCCGGACCGGTCCGGATGGACGTCGAGCGGCACATCGTCACCGTGTCGGGTCAGCCCACCGCCCTGCCGCTCAAGGAGTTCGAGCTGCTGGAGATGTTGCTGCGCAACACCGGGCGGGTGCTGACCCGGATGCAGCTCATCGACCGGGTCTGGGGCAGCGACTACGTCGGCGACACCAAGACGCTCGACGTCCACGTCAAGCGACTGCGGGCCAAGATCGAGCCCGACCCGGCCGACCCGCGCCACATCGTGACCGTGCGCGGACTGGGCTACAAGTTCGAGTCCGACTGACTCACTGACCCACTCCTGGCCACCGGTGTCGCGTCGTCGGGCTCAGGACCCGCCGGGCTGCCGCACCGCTGGCCAGAAGTCCGGGCTCAGCGTCAGGGGGTGGCGGCGGCCGTGTCGGTCGGCGTCGGTGCGTTCGTCGGGGCCAGCGAGGCGTAGTAGCCGGCCGCCTTCAGGACGGGCACCACGACCACGACGGCCGGCGCGGTGGGCGTCTGGACGCTGAGCGTCACGACGTCTCCCGCGTTGACCGGCACACCCGGGAGCTGCACCTGGCTGGTGTCCGAGAGGCGACGTTCGGAGTAGGCCGGCGCCTCGGCATACACCGGCTGCCCCTGGGGCAGCGAGAAGGAGATGCGCTGCGCGTCGCCACTGGTGTTGCTCACCGAGGCGGACAGCACACCGGGCTTGTCCTTGCCGCCGCTGATGACCACGAGGTCACGCAGCTGGACCGGGCCGAGGTCGACGGGCACGCCGTCAGCGGCGACGTAGGTGACGTTGGTCTGGATCGGTGACTGGGTCTGACAGGCGGACAGCGCCAGGGCTGCGCCGGCCACGGCCACCGGGAGGAGGCGTCGCAGGGATCGCGGGCTGGTGGATCGGCCTCCGGAGCGCGGGGCCAGCGGGGTTCGGCGGGTCACGGGGGACAGCCTAGCGGCCACCTTCGTCGGAGCGCGCACCCGCACGCGTTGCACGGAAATGGCCATTCTGTCAAGACCGAATTCGTTGGCCCGCAATGCCTTTGCGGGCCGCTGACCTGCGCAAACGCAATCGGCTCGGCTTTCCTGACGTCGGCGTGTCGTGATATTCTGAGGGTCGCGAAAGGGGAAAACAGCACATGGTTTTCAAGGTCGGCGAGACGGTCGTGTACCCCCACCACGGGGCTGCACTGATCGAAGAAATCAATACCCGCACGATCAAGGGCGAGGAGAAGATCTACCTCAAGCTCAAGGTGGCCCAGGGCGACCTGACGATCGAGGTTCCTGCAGACAACTGTGAGGACATCGGCGTCCGGGATGTCGTCGGACAGGAGGGCCTCGACAAGGTCTTCGCAGTCCTTCGCGCCCCCCACACCGAAGAGCCGACCAACTGGTCGCGCCGCTACAAGGCCAACCTCGAGAAGCTCGCCTCCGGCGATGTCATCAAGGTGGCCGAGGTCGTCCGCGACCTGTGGCGTCGTGACAAGGACCGTGGCCTGTCGGCCGGCGAGAAGCGCATGCTCGCCAAGGCTCGTCAGATCCTCGTCTCCGAGCTCGCGCTCGCGGAGAAGACGAACGAGGACAAGGCCGAGGCCATCCTCGACGAGGTGCTCGCCTCCTGAGCGTTGCCGTCGTCCTCGTCGCTGGAGGACAAGGCACTCGGCTCGGCGCCGCCCAGCCCAAGGCCTTCGTGGCCCTGGCGGGTACGCCGTTGCTCGAGCACGCCGTCCAGCGCGCGCTGGCAACACCTGAGGTGTCGCACGTCATCGTGGTCGCGCCCGCTTCCCACCTGAGGGAGGCGGGCGCGATCGCGTCCCGGAGCAGCCGACCCGACGACGTGGACGTGGTCGCGGGCGGTGCCGAGCGGACCCACTCCGTCGCCGCCGGACTCGCGGCCCTGCGCCCCGACGACGGCATCGTGCTGGTCCACGACGCGGCCCGCGCGCTTGCCCCTCCCAGCCTGTTCTCCCGCCTGGTGCACGAAGTGCGGTCGGGTCACCCTGCCGTCGTCCCCGGCGTCCCTGTGGCAGACACCATCAAGGTGGTCGACGCGGCCGGTCGCGTGACCGACACCCCCGACCGCTCGACGCTGCGGGCGATCCAGACGCCGCAGGCCTTCCTGCGTGAGGTGCTCGTGCACGCCCACGCGTCCGGCGCACAAGCCACGGACGACGCCGCACTGGTCGAGCGGATGGGCGGCCACGTGCGTGTGGTCGACGGAGACCGGCTGGCCTTCAAGATCACGACGCCCGACGACCTGGCCGTCGCCGAACGCCACCTCGCCGACCCCTCCTAGCGGGTCAGGGCGGCGACCACGTCGTCCCAGGGCGCGACCGGCTGCCGGTCGGCGTCCGCGTGGATGCTGCTGATCCAGCCGTCGACGATCCGCCCCCGCTCGAGCAGGAGGTCGGGGACGAAGACCGGCACGGGGAAGCCGGCCCGCCAGACCGCCTTCGCGCTGCCCCAGTTGCCGGCGTGCGCCTCCCAGCGCACGACCTGCCAGGCGAGGGTGTCGAACGCGTGGGCCACTACCAGCCCGACCGCCTCGGACATCACGCCACGCGCGCGGAAGGCCGGGTGCGTGACGTAGCCCAGGTCGCCGGCCCCGTCGTCGACGGGCAGGGCGCGCAGGTCGATGGTCCCGGCATACCGACCGTCGACCTCGATGGCCCACGAGGCGCGCGCCGCCGACGGCTCGAGGAGCCCGGTGAGGTACTCCTGCGCCATGTCGCGGGTGTACTCCAGCGGGATCGTCGTGAAGCGCTTGGTCAGCGGGTCGACGCAGCGCTCGAGGATCGGGTCGAGGTCGGCCTCGGTGTGCGGGCGGAGCGTCACCTGGGTGCCGCTGAGGACGGGCACGGCCATGGCCTGCGGCGCGGGCTCGGCTGGGGCTTCGGGCGGCGGGGCGGCGGGGTCGGTCATGCGGGCCAACCCTAGTGACGGCACCCCGGCCGCCTCACCCGGTTTTCCGGTGGTCGGGTGCGCGGGTCCGGATGGTTGGATGGGGCCATGGACATCCCGGGTATGCCGCGCACGGGAGTCGGCGTCGATGTCCACGCCTTCGCCGCCGACGACCGACGCGAGCTGTGGCTGGCCGGGCTGCTCTGGCCGGGAGAGGTGGGCCTCGAGGGACACTCCGACGCCGATGTCGCCTGCCACGCCGCGTGCGACGCGCTGTTCTCCGCCGCCGGGCTCGGGGACCTGGGCCTGCACTTCGGGACCGATCGGCCCGACCTCGCCGGCGCCTCGGGGCGCACCCTGCTCGCCGAGRCGGCTCGCCTCGTGCGCGAGGCAGGCTTCGAGATCGGCAACGTCGCCGTCCAGGTGATCGGCAACAAGCCCAGGATCGGCCCGCAGCGACACCTGGCCGAGCAGGTCATGTCCGCGGCCGTCGAGGCCCCGGTGTCCCTGAGCGGGACCACCACCGACGGCCTCGGCCTGACCGGTCGCGCCGAAGGGATCGCCGCGATCGCGACCGCCCTGGTCGTGCCGACGGCCTGACGAGCGGCCCGGCCGCCTCACGAGCCACTCCTGGCGAGGCGCGACCCACCCCTGACCGACCGACCGACCGACCACAGACCGAACCGAGGAGAGCCAGGCATGCCGCAGACCGTCAAGGGAGTCATCGCCCGCAGCAAGGGAGCCGACGTCGAGCTGGTCGACGTCGTCGTGCCCGACCCCGGCCCTGGTGAAGCCGTCGTGCAGGTGCAGTCGTGCGGTGTCTGCCACACCGACCTGCACTATCGCGAGGGCGGCATCAACGACGAGTTCCCCTTCCTGCTCGGTCACGAGGCCGCGGGCGTCGTCGAGGCCGTGGGCGAGGGCGTCACCGACGTCGCGCCGGGCGACTTCGTCATCCTCAACTGGCGGGCGGTCTGCGGCCAGTGCCGCGCCTGCGCCAAGGGCAAGCCGTGGTACTGCTTCGCCACCCACAACGCGACGCAGAAGATGACCCTCACCGATGGCACCGAGCTCAGCCCGGCACTCGGCATCGGGGCGTTCATCGAGAAGACCCTCGTCGCGGCGGGTCAGTGCACGAAGGTCGACGCCGACGCGGACGCGGCGGCCGTGGGTCTCCTCGGCTGCGGGGTGATGGCCGGCTTCGGCGCCGCCGTCAACACCGGCGGGGTGGGTCGAGGCGACTCGATCGCCGTCATCGGGTGCGGCGGAGTCGGCAACGCGGCCATCGCCGGAGCCACCGTGGCCGGCGCGACGACGATCATCGCCGTCGACGTCGACGACCGGAAGCTCGAGGGCGCGAAGTCGTTCGGCGCCACCCACACGATCAACGGCACGACCGAGGACGTCGTCGAGCGGATCCGCGAGCTCACCGGCGGCTTCGGTGCCGACGTCGTGGTCGAGGCGGTGGGCCGACCCGAGACCTACGAGCAGGCGTTCTACGCGCGTGACCTCGCCGGCACCGTCGTCCTCGTCGGCGTCCCGACGCCCGACCAGCAGGTCACGCTGCCGATGATCGAGATCTTCGGTCGCGGTGGCGCCCTGAAGTCGAGCTGGTACGGCGACTGCCTGCCCAGCCGCGACTTCCCGATGCTCGTCGACCTCTACCGCCAGGGCCTGGTCGACCTCGACGCGTTCGTGTCCGAGCGGATCGGCCTCGGCGACGTCGAGGGGGCGTTCGACAAGATGGAGCGCGGCGAGGTCCTCCGCTCGGTCGTGGTCCTGTGATGCCGACGACAGCGCGAGGACACGAGCCGGGTCCCACGCTCTGCGTGGGCGGCACGAGCGAGGCACGGAGCGCCGAGGAGGCAGCACCATGGGTGTGAGCGGGCACGGCGGCGACCAGGACGCCGGGGTGCCGGTCATCGCACCGTCGGCGGGAGGCGTGCGCGTGGACCGCGTCGTGACGTCCGGGACGTTCGAGCTCGACGGCGGGAGCTGGGAGGTCGAGAACAACGTGTGGGTCGTCGGCGACGACAAGGAGTGCCTCATCATCGACGCCGCCCACGACGGGCGCACCATCGTGAAGTCGATCGACCTCGAGCGCCGGGTCGTCGCCGTCATCTCGACGCACGCCCACAACGACCACATCAACGCGGTCGGTGAGGTTTGCGACGGGACGCGCGCCCCGGCATACCTGCATCCTGCGGACCGGATGCTCTGGGACGAGCTCTACCCCGTCACCCCAGACCGCGAGCTGGCCGATGGCCAGGTGGTCACCGTGGGCGATGTGGACCTGCACGTGATCCACACCCCCGGCCACACGCCGGGGTCGTGTTGCCTCTACGCGCCGGCGCTGGACGTGGTGTTCACCGGCGACACCCTGTTCAACGGTGGCCCCGGCGCCACGGGACGGTCGTACAGCGACTTCCCGACCATCATCGAGTCGATCCGCGACCGGTTGCTGACGCTCCCGGACGAGACCGTGGTGCTGACCGGCCACGGCGACGCGACCGTCATCGGCGCCGAGGCCCCGCACCTGCAGGAGTGGATCGACCGCGGTCACTGACGGGCTCGGGCCCGGACCGTCGTGCGGTCCGGGCCCGAGTGGGTCGTGCGGTGGTGCGGTGCCGCCTACCGGCGCGACGGTCGGCTGTCGTCGTGCCTGCCACCGATGGAGACGGCGGGCGCGAGGTCGGCGACCCTGGCGTCACGCGGGGACAGCGGCGCCAGGCCCCACGCGTGCTCGATCGTGGCGAGGATCGACGTGGTGTCGAAGCTCGCGTGGCTGACGCCCGAGTGCTTCATGCCGGCCGACAGGACGAGAGCCGGGATGCGGGTGCCGGGGCCCCAGGCATCGGTCTTCGGCGGTGCGACGTGGTCGTAGGACCCGCCGAACTCGTCGTAGGTCACGACCACGAGGGTCTGGTCGGCCTGCGGACCGTGGGTGATGGTCTGGAGCAGGTCGACCAGGTGGTCGCTGCCCGTGTGCTCGCTGGCATATCCGGGGTGCTCGTTCTCCGAGCCGTACGGCTTGACGAAGCTCACGGCCGGAAGGGTGCCGGCCTTGGCCGCCGAGAGGAAGTTCCTTTCGTCCTGCAGGTGTGAGCGACCGGGGGCGCCGGCGGCGTAGTTCGCGAAGTAGTCGAACGGCTGGTGGTGGTACTGGAAGTTCGCACCCGGGTGTCCGGCCACGGCGTCGTCCCACCCTCCGGCGTACCAGTTCCAGCTCACCTTGGCCGCACTGAGGCGGTCACCGATGTTCGGGTACTGGGTGTCGTCGATGAGCGGGATCTTCGCTCCGCTGCCGGACGGTGTCGAGGATGGCTGCACCGTGTTCACGGCGTAGTCGCCGCACGCGGCCACCGGGTCGTTGCCGCCGGCCGCACACTTCTGGGTGAGCTGGCCGTCGACCACGGCGCCGGTCGGCGTGTAGAGCGGGTACTTGTTCACCATCCCGTTGCCGTCCAGCACCGAGCTCTTGGCACCGAGTGCGCCGGCGGACGTGTCCACGGGGGCGCGGGCCGCGATGAGGAACTGGTGGTTGAGGAACGAGCCACCGAACGCGCCCTGGAAGAAGTTGTCGGCGAGCACGTAGTTCGGGGCGTCGTTGGAGTGGAGGTACTGGTAGATCGGCAGGGCCTTGGTGTCGTACTTGCCCATCGTCAGGCCAACGGCGTCCGAGCCGGTGACATAGCGGTCCTGCTTCCCGCCGTCGAGCTGGTACTGCTCCTGGTAGAAGCGGTGCACCTGGTCGCGCGTGCAGCCGCCCGGGAGGCCGCTGCCCTTGAGGGTCCCGTTGGGCGCGAAGACCCCCTCGGGGGCGCAGGTGGTGTCGGACGGCTTGATGTAGTCGTCGATCGTGAACGCCTGGTTGGTGAAGTTGCTCGCCGCGACGCCGTGGCCGGCGTCCTGGCAGGTGTTCGGCTGCGGGGGCGTGGTGAGGTTGACGTCGTTCTGCAGCAGGCACCCGTATGCCGTGCCGTCTTGCGCGACCTGTGGCACCGCGGGCGCGGTGGCCCCGTTCACGGCGTCGCCGCCGACACGGCCCCACCCGCCGTACAGGTTGTCGAACGAGTGGTTCTCCTCGTAGATCACGACGAGGTTGGTGTAGCCACCGGGCAGGGCGCCGGGGGCGCCGTGGTGGCCTGTGGTCGCGGTGCCGGGTCGTCCGGCGGACGAGGCGAGTGCGGTGCCGGGAAGGGCGGCAGCCGCTGCGCCGATGAGCAGCAGTGCGCCGACCACGGCGGTGGTGCGTCTGGTCACGGTGGATCCTCCTGGGTACGGGTGCGCGTTCGGCGCACCTAGCCAACGTGGCCGATGACTCGGAGGTCGGCCCTGACAGATGTCACGGGTGGGGGTGAACAGTCGGCGACGTGGGGGGAGCCGTCGCCGTTTCGGCTGGTGGACCCCCGCGCAGGTAGCCTTGCGCGCGTGAGTCTTCGCCTGTACGACACCGCCGCGCGCGAGCTGCGCGACTTCACCCCTCTGGTTCCCGGTCGGGTCGGCATCTACATCTGCGGGCTCACCACCCAAGGCGCACCCCACATCGGGCACGTGCGCTTCGCCGTCGCCTTCGACGTCCTGCGCCGGTGGCTCGAGGGCCGCCACGGCTACGCCGTCACGCTGGTGCGCAACGTCACCGACATCGACGACAAGATCCTCGCGAAGTCGGCGGAGGCCGGCGAGGAGTGGTTCGCCCTGTCCTACCGCAACGAGGTCGCCACCGCCGCGGCGCTCGACTCCCTCGCGGTGCTGGCCCCCACCTACGAGCCCCGCGCCACCGGGCACATCCCCGAGATGGTCGCGCTCATGGAGACCCTCGTCGACAAGGGCCACGCCTACGCCGCCACCGACGCCAGCGGTGACGTGTACTTCGACGTGAAGAGCTTCCCCGAGTACGGCTCGCTGACCCACCAGAAGATCGAGGACATGGAGGCGGCGCAGGACGCCGACCCGCGTGGCAAGCGCGACCCCCGCGACTTCGCGCTCTGGAAGGGCCGCAAGGAGGCGGAGCCGGCCACCGCGTCGTGGGCCACGCCGTTCGGCGTCGGCCGCCCCGGCTGGCACCTCGAGTGCTCGGCCATGGCGCGCAAGTACCTCGGCGACGCCTTCGACATCCACGGCGGCGGCGTCGACCTCCGCTTCCCGCACCATGAGAACGAGCAGGCGCAGTCGCACGCCGCCGGCCTCGGCTTCGCGACCTACTGGCTGCACAACGCCTGGGTCACCGTCGGTGGCGAGAAGATGAGCAAGTCGCTGGGCAACAGCCTGGTCGTCTCCGAGGTCACCAAGGTCGCCCGCCCGCTGGCCGTCCGCTACTACCTCACGGCGGCGCACTACCGCTCGACCATCGAGTACCACGAGGGCTCGCTGCGCGAGGCCGAGGCGACGGTGGAGCGGATCGAGGGCTTCCTGACCCGCGCGCTGCGCGCCCTGCCCGAGGGCACCTCCACCTCCCCGGACCACACCACCATCCCCGATGCGTATGCCGCGGCGATGGACGACGACCTCAACGTGTCAGGTGCGCTCGCCGTCCTCCACGACACCGTCCGGGCGGGAAACACCGCCATCGACGACGGCGACGACGAGGGCCTCGCGACGGCCTTCGCCGCGGTCGTGGCGATGACCGACCTGCTCGGCGTGAACCCGCTCGACCCGCACTGGGGCGGTGGCACCGACAACGGCTCGGGTGACGCGCAGGTCGCGCTCGACGCCCTCGTCCAGGTGCAGCTGGAGGCCCGGGCAGCCGCCCGCGCGGCCCGCGACTTTGCGACCGCCGATGCCATCCGCGACCAGCTGGGCGCGGTCGGCATCGTCATCGAAGACACGGCGTCGGGAGCGAACTGGTCGCTCGCCCGCCGCGAGAGCTGAGAGGAACACCCATGGCTGGCAACTCCCAGCGACGTGGCGCCATCCGCAAGGGCGCGTCGAAGAAGGGCGCCACCGTCGGGTCCGGCGGCCAGCGCCGTCGCGGTCTCGAGGGCAGGGGCCCGACGCCCAAGGCCGAGGACCGACCCAAGCACAAGGCCAACCGCATCGCCAAGGCTGTCGAGAAGCACGGCTCGAAGCCGGGCGCCCGACCGAGTGCGAGCCGGGGCGGGTCCCGTCGCGGCAAGGCGTCGAGCGAGATCGTGGCGGGTCGCAACTCCGTCGTCGAGGCGCTGCGCGCGGACGTGCCGGTCACGACGATGTACGTCGCCGGCCGGATCGACTCGGACGACCGCGTCCGCGAGGCGCTCAAGACCGCGACCGCCAAGGGCATCGCGATCCTCGAGACCCCGAGGGGCGAGCTCGACCGACTCACCGACGGCGCGGTCCACCAGGGCCTGGCCCTGCAGGTCCCGCCCTACGAGTACGCGCACCCCAGCGACTTCATCGACCCGCAAGCACCCGGCATACCCCTTGTCGTCGCGCTCGACGGCATCACGGACCCGCGCAACCTGGGCGCCATCATCCGCTCGGTGGCTGCGTTCGGCGGCCACGGTGTGGTCGTGCCCGAGCGCCGGTCGGTCGGGATGACCGCCAGCGCGTGGAAGACCTCCGCGGGTGCCGCGGCCCGCGTGCCGGTCGCGCTGGCCGCGAACCTGACCCGCGCCCTCGAGGAGTACCGCAAGGCGGGGTTCTTCGTCCTCGGTCTCGACATGGACGGGGACGTGCAGCTGCCTGACCTGGCCCTGGCCACCGAACCGATCGTCATCGTCACCGGTTCGGAGGGCAAGGGGCTGTCGCGGCTGGTCAGGGAGACCTGCGACCAGATCGTGTCGATCCCGATGTCGTCGTCCGTCGAGTCGCTGAACGCCGGGATCGCCACCGGGGTGGCGCTCTACGAGGTCGCGCGACGCCGCGCGATCTGAGGGTCATCTACGCCCCTTGACCTGGGTCGATCCGCTACCGTTTCGCGCAGTCGCCCCAAGGGGGAGCGACTCCCGCAACCTCGAAGGGACTCACCAGCATGTCTGACTACGGCACCCCGCCGCCGCCCCCGCCCGCCGCGCCCGGGTACAACCAGCCGACCCCTGGGGGCACGCCGCCGCCGAACTACCTCGTCTTCGCCATCCTGACGACGATCTTCTGCTGCCTCCCGTTCGGTATCGCCTCGATCGTCTTCGCGGCCCAGGTCAACGGCAAGTTCGCCTCGGGCGACGTCGCCGGAGCCCAGGCCTCGTCGGAGAAGGCCAAGCGTTTTGCGATCATCGCGGCCATCGTCGGCGTCGTCGTCAACGGTCTCTACTTCGCATTCGTCCTGCCCAACCTGAACAAGTAGGTCTCGGTCCCCGAGGGATTCAATGACCACCGTGGCACCGCAGCGCCCCGCGCCACCCGTCGTCGCACGGGGGTTCGGGGCGTTGCGCGTGCCCGGCCTCGCCCTGGCCGCGGCGGCGGCCGCGACGACCCTGGTCGCCACGGTCGACCCCAACCAGCCGGGGCACTACCCGACCTGCCCGTTCCTGGCGCTGACCGGCTACTACTGCCCGGGCTGCGGTTCGCTGCGGGCCCTGCACGACCTCGCCCACGGCGACCTCGGCGGCGCCCTCGCCCGAAATCCCTTGATGGTGCTCGCCGCCGGTGGCCTCCTCGTCGCCTTCGTGCTCTGGACGCGTCGGCGCTGGCGGGGCCTTGCGCGGACCTGGGCGGCACCCGCTTTCCTGCTCTACGGCTTGCTGACCCTGGTGCTCGCGTTCTGGGTGCTGCGCAACGTGCCCGGCTGGACCTGGCTGTCGCCGGCCTGAGCTCGCCAGCCTGACCTCTTCTTCGGCCGAGCACGTCAGCTGAGCTCGCCGGGCGACCCACCCGTTCGGCTGCACCCTGCGCGAGTCCCGGCGCGACGCGGGTCCGGTCCGCTAGCGTTTCGCCCTGCCGCGCCCATTGGGGGGAGCGGAACGCGCACTCCGAAGGGACCCACCGCATGTCTGACTACGGCACCCCGCCCCCGCCGCCGCCCCCGCCGTACACGCCCGACTACTACTCCTCCGGTGCGGGTGGCGCCCCGCCGGCGAACTACCTGGTCTGGGCGATCCTGTCGACCGTCTTCTGCTGCCTGCCGCTCGGCGTCGTCTCCATCGTCTTCGCCGCCCAGGTCAACAGCAAGTGGGCCGCGGGCGATGTCGCCGGCGCTCGCGACTCCGCGAACAAGGCCAAGAACTTCGCGATGTGGTCGGCCATCGCGGGCGTGGTCGGCGGGATCCTCTGGGTGATCTTCGTCGTCGCGCTCGGCTCGTTCGGCTCGAGCTCCATGAGCAACGGTTACTGACCCGCTGGGGATTTTCGGACCTCGACCACGACGGTGTTGAGGATCTTGTCGGCGAAGGTCTGGCGCTTGTCGTCCCACAGCGGCCACAGGTAGCCGATGTAGACGGCACCGTCGAGGGCGTGCGCGAGGTCGCGCACGAACGCCATCCCGGCGCCGATCGGCTGACCGCTGTGCTCGTCGACGAGCCGGATCCCCATCACCTTCTTGCCGATGCTCTGACCGGTCCGTCCCTGCTTGAACGCGCGGTTCCAGATCTGGAGGCCGAGCGCCGCGAGGAACCCGATCACGAAGAGCAGGCCACCGACCACCCTGAGGCCGGTGTTCCCGGTGTCAGGTCGCGCGTACTCGAACTGCGTGCCGGTGCTGTCGAGGCCGGGCTTCGGCGCCCCGATGACGAACAGCACGATCCCGAGGACGTAGGGGATCCCCCCGATGAGCTGCACCAGGCTGTCGATGAGGCTGGCCGCGACGCGAGTGCCCCAGTCGGCCAGCGGCCCCCAGGGCTCGCGCGGCCCCCACGGGGCGCCGGCCACCGGAGGCGGCGACGCGGCATACGCGCGGGGCGCCGGCTGGCCGGGCACGGCGGCGACCGGCAGCGGTGGGTGGGCGAACGGGTCGTGCGGTGGCTGTGTCATGGGTCCCCTCGGGTCGCCCGCAAACTAGCAGCCGGGCGCGGCGCTCAGCCCAGGGCGCGCTGGGCCCAGGTCGCCTCGTCGCACTGCGCCGGACGGACCTCCTGGGTCACCATGGTCCCGACGATCTTGTCGGCCAGCGTCTGCTTGCGGGGGTCCCACAGCGGCCAGAGGTAGCCGATGTAGAGGACGCCGTCGACGAGGTGCGCGATCTCGCGGGCGAGGGCGGACGCGGGGCCGACCGGCTTCCCGGTCGTGCTCGAGACGAGCACGATCTTCATGACCGCCTTGCCGAGGGTCTGACCCGTGCGTCCCTGGTGGACGACGCGGTTCCAGATCCAGATGACCAGGCTGAGGATGCCGCCCAGACCCATCAGCCCGAGACCCGCGATGACGGTGACGTGGTCGGTCTGGCGAGCCGGGTCGACGGACTGGTAGATGGTCGCGCCCGAGCTCTGGAGCCCGAGCAGCATGACGAGGCCGACGACGTAGGGGAGGGTGCCGACCACCTGGACCAGGTCGTCGATCAGCCGCGCCGCGACCCGGGTCAACCAGCCGGCTGGCGGTGTCCACGTCCCCCGCCCGAAGTCCTGCTGGTGGGCGGTGGAGGTGGCCTGAGCCTGACTCATGAAGTTTCCCCTGGAGGCGGTGGTGCGATTGTCGTGGCCACCGTATTGGGAGGCTGGCGTCACCTAGGTGCCGTTTGGGGTCGATATCATCCGAGTGGCCGATGCAGCCGACCGTTTTCGTCGACTCAGTCGTCGTCGAACATGGCCACGACCGGCATCTCGACCGTGTCGACGCCGACGACGGTGGCCTCGTCGGGCTTGCTCGGCAGCACCGTCTTCACGTAGTCGGCGATCGCGTCCTCGATCGGCATGTCATGGCCGGCCCGCTCGGACAGGTACCACCGGTGCTCGAGCACCTCGTGGAACAGCTCGGCCGGTTCGAGCTTGCCGCCCAGCTCGCGCGGGACGGTCCGGGTGATGGGTTCGTAGATCCGCTGGAGCCAGTCGTGCGCGACGATCTCCTCGTCGTCGTTCTGGCGGTCCGTGCCGGCGCGGTAGGAGTCGAGGTCGTTGAGCAACCGGCGGGCCTGGTTCTCCTCGACGTCGAGACCGGTGAGCCGCAGGAGTCGTCGCGAGTGGTGGCCGGCGTCGACGACCTTGGGCTGGATCTGGATGGTGGTGCCACCGATGTCGGTGGAGATGGCCAGCTCGTCCACGTCGAAGCCGAGCTCGTTGAGGCGGCGGATGCGCTCGTCGACGCGCCACCGGTCGCCGCGCTCGAAGCGCTCGAGGCCGGTCAGCTCCTCCCACAGCTCGGCGTAGCGCTCGACGATCCGGTTCGACGTGTCCACCGCGTCGACCCCGGCCTCGAGGAACCCGCCGGCCTCGAGGTCCATCAGCTCGCCGGCGATGTTGACCCGGGCGATGTCGAGGTCGTGCTCGCGCTGTCCGGCGGTGAGCGTCTGGTGCAGCTCACCGGTCTCCGCGTCGACGAGGTATGCCGCGAACGCCCCTGCGTCGCGCCGGAACAGCGTGTTGGACAGGGACACGTCACCCCACCAGAAGCCGACCAGGTGGACGCGCACGAGCAGCACCGCGAGGGCGTCGATGAGCCGGGCCGTGGTGTCGGGCCGTAGCGACTGGCTGAACAGCGCGCGGTAGGGCAGCGAGAACTGCAGGTGCCGGGTGATCAGGCAGGCGTCGAGGGGAGTCCCGTCGATCGCGGTGCGACCGCTGACCACCCCGAACGGCTCGACGCACGGCAGGTCCAACCGGTTGAGCATCCGCAGGAGCTGGTACTCGCGGACCGCGATGTCGGCCTTGATCTCCTTGACCGCCAGCACCCTCCCCGAGAGCTTGACGAACCGCACGACGTGGCGCGAGATGCCTCGCGGCAGCGCGGCGAGGTGCTGCTCGGGCCAGGTCTCCAGGGGGAGCTCCCACGGGAGGTCCAGCATGGCCGGGTCAGGTCGTGCCGCAGTGATCTCGAGTGCCACGCTTCATCCTCCCAGCGACGCCACGACAGGGCAGAACCGGAGTGGCCGGCTCCCACGACGAGGAGCCGGCCACCCGGCATACGGTGCTGTTCGGGTCAGTCGCCGAGGCGCAGGCCCGTGGTGGCGTCGAAGGCGTGCACGTGCCCGGTCTTCGGGGCGAGGAAGACGGTCTCGCCCTTCTGCGGGGGCTTGCGGCCGTCGACGCGGGCGATGAACGGGCGCTCGCCCTCGGCGTCCTCGTCGGCCTCGATGTGCTGGTGCGCCTTGGTCGAGCCGTAGATGTAGGCGTCGGCGCCGAGCTCCTCGACGACGTCCACGGTGACCGGGATGCCCTGGCCCTCGGTGGTGAGCTCGAGGTCCTCGGGGCGGACACCCAGCGTGATGTTCTTGCCGGAGGAGGCGTCGAGGATGGCGCGCTCCACGGGGACCGTCGAGCCACCGACCTTCACGCCGCCGTCGGCCACGTCGACGTCGAGCAGGTTCATGGCGGGGGAGCCGATGAAGCCGGCGACGAAGACGTTGTCCGGGTGGTCGTACATGCGGCGCGGGCTGTCGCACTGCATGAGCAGGCCGTCCTTGAGGACCGCGACGCGGTCACCCATCGTCATGGCCTCGACCTGGTCGTGGGTGACGTAGACGGTGGTGACGCCGAGGCGACGCTGGAGCGACGCGATCTGCGTGCGGGTCTGGACGCGGAGCTTGGCGTCGAGGTTCGACAGCGGCTCGTCCATGAGGAACACCTGGGGGGAGCGCACGATCGCGCGACCCATGGCGACGCGCTGGCGCTGGCCACCGGAGAGGGCCTTCGGCTTGCGCTCGAGGTACTGCTCGAGGTCGAGGATCTTGGCAGCCTCCTCGACGCGCTTGCGGATCTCGCCCTTGTCGACGCCGGCGATCTTGAGCGCGAAGCCCATGTTGTCGGCCACCGTCATGTGGGGGTAGAGCGCGTAGTTCTGGAAGACCATCGCGACGTCGCGGTCCTTGGGGGACAGGTTGGTGACGTCGCGGTCACCGATCCAGATCTTGCCCGCGTTGACCTCTTCGAGGCCCGCGAGCATGCGGAGGGAGGTGGACTTGCCACATCCGGAGGGACCGACCAGGACGAGGAACTCGCCGTCCTCGATGTCGATGTTGAGCTTGTCAACCGAGGGCTTGTCGTTGCCCGGGTAGAGCCGGGTTGCCTCGTCGAACTTGACAGTTGCCATGGCTTCGTTGCCTCTCCTTCACCGGCAGGAACGTGCCGGACGATCCGTTGTAAAGGGTGCTGCTGCCGCCGACATCGGTGTCCGCGGTGGCCTCAGTCTGGCCCAGCGTGGGTCGTTGCGCCAGTGCTGGTCCACGCTGGTGAGACGGTGTGGAAACGTTTACACGCGCGGCGACCCGACGGCATACCTGAAATATCTTGCAGCGTGTGGTCCGTCAGGCCTGCAAGTTCTTGCTACCGTCACCGCCATGAAGGCGAGACTGGCTGACATCGCGGCGCACGCCGATGTCAGCGAGGCCACCGTCAGCCGGGTGCTCAACGGCAAGCCCGGCGTGGCCGAGGCGACCCGCGAGGCCGTGCTGACCTCGCTCGACATCCTCGGGTACGACCGGCCGTCACGGCTGCGGCGCAAGACCGCCGACCTCGTCGGGCTGATCGTCCCCGAGCTGACCAACCCGATCTTCCCGGCGTTCGCGCAGATCATCGAGACGGCCCTGGCGCGGCACCAGTTCACGCCGGTGCTGTGCACCCAGACGCCCGGGGGAGTGCACGAGGACGAGTACGTCCAGATGCTGCTCGACCGCGGGGTGGCCGGGATCATCTACGTCTCGGGCCAGCACGCCGACGTCACGACCGACCCCGAGCGCTACACGAGCCTGCGCGAGCGGGAGCTGCCGATCGTGCTCGTCAACGGCTACCAGGAGGGCATCGACGCGCCCTTCATCTCCAACGACGACGTCGCGTCCATGGAGCTCGCGCTGACGCACCTGGTGCAGCTGGGGCACACCCAGATCGGGCTGGCGGTCGGGCCGGAGCGGTTCGTGCCGGTGATCCGGAAGATCGACGGCTTCCGCACCTCGATGCGCACCCTGCTCGGCCGGGAGGACGTCGACGAGCTGATCGAGCGGACGATGTTCTCGGTCGAGGGTGGTGACACGGCAGCCGCGCGCCTCATCGAGAAGGGCTGCACGGCGGTCGTCTGCGGCTCCGACCTGATGGCCCTCGGCGCGATCCGCGCGGCCCGGCGGGCCGGCAAGCAGGTGCCGGCCGACTTCTCCGTGGTCGGCTACGACGACTCGCCGCTCATCGCCTTCACCGACCCGCCCCTGACCACCGTGCGGCAGAGCGTGCAGGCGATGGCCGAGGCCGCCGTGCGCGCGCTGCTCGACGAGATCGCCGGGGAGCCCGCGCCGCGGGCCGAGTACGTCTTCCGCCCCGAGCTCGTCGTGCGGGCCTCGACCGGAGCCGCGCCGAGCCGCTGAGGGGCTCGAGCAAAGGTTGCTGGCGGGAGGGTCCTAGCGGGAGGCGTGGGAGGTGCGGCGCTCGACGAGGTAGGTCAGGGCCTCGGCGGCGTCCTCGGGGTGCTCGACCCGGAACCGCGCCGCTGTCTCGCCGTCGCCGACCTTGACCGTCACGTCGTCGTCGCCGAGCGCCCGGAACGCGTCCTCGTCGGTCACGTCGTCGCCGAAGTAGGCGACGGCCTGAGCCCCCACCTCGTCGCGCAGGGCCACCAGGGCGGTGCCCTTGTCGGCCCGGACCACCCCGACCTCCACCACCTGCTTCCCGTGCAGGACGTGCAGGCCGGTATGCCGCGTGGTCACCTCGAGCGCCGCCGCCTCCACGGCGTCGGCAGCCGCGCGGTCGGTCATCCGGCGGGTGTGCAGGACGACCGCGCTGGGCTTGGACTCCAGGTAGACGCCATCAGGCCGGCCCTCGCACACGGCCTCGAGCTCGCGCGTCACCCGCGCCAAGGTCTCCTGCTGGTCGTCGGTGAGGGCGGCCGCCGTGGCCCGGCTGGTCTCCGCTCCGTGGGTGCCGATGCGGGTCACGGCGCTGTCGGCGAGCCCGGTGAGCGCGGTGAGGGTGTCGAGGTCGCGGCCGGAGACGACCGCGGCGTGCGTGCCGGGCAGGGCGGCGAGGCCCTCGAGCGCCTCGATGGTGCCGGGGAGGGCACGCGACTGCGAGGGGTCGGCGACGAGCGGGGCCAGCACGCCGTCGAAGTCGGAGGCCACCAGCAGCCGCGACGTCGCGGCCAGCTGGTCGAGGGCGGTCACCAGGTCGGGCGGCAGGGTCATCGCGGCGTCGTCGCCTTGGCCGCCTTGGCCGCCCTGGCGTGGTGCAGCTCGCGCGCCGTGCGATCGGCCCGTGCGTGCTCGTCGTCGGCCTTCTGCTCACGGGTCGAGCGCTGGGGCCGCTCGGGGGCGACCTCCAGTGCCTCGAGGAACCGCGAGGCCCAGCGCTGCACGTCGTGGTCGGCGACCCGGCGACGCATCGCCCGCATGAGGCGACGCTTCTCCTTGTCGGGGGTCTCGATGGCCCGCATGATCGTCTGCTTCAAGCCCTCGATGTCGTGCGGGTTGCAGACGAACGCCTGGTGCAGCTCGTGGAACGCCCCCGTGAACTCGGACAGCACCAGCGCCCCGCCCTCGTCGTGGCGGCACGTGACGTACTCCTTCGCCACGAGGTTCATGCCGTCGCGCAGCGGGGTCACCAGCACGACGTCGGCCGCGAGGTAGAGCGCGGCCATCTCCTGGCGCGGGTAGGAGTGGTGGAGGTACTGGACGGCGGGTGCACCGATCCGGCTGTGCTCGCCGTTGAGCCGCCCCACCTCGCCCTCGATCTCGTGCCGCAGCTCGCGATAGGCGGCGACCCGCTCCCGGCTGGGTGTGGCCACCTGGACGAAGACCTCGTTCGGCGGGGAGACCTGGCCCTCCTCGAGCAGCTCGCCGTAGGCCTTGATCCGGTGGCCGATTCCCTTGGTGTAGTCGAGGCGGTCGACACCGAGCAGCAGGGTGCGGGGGTTGCCGAGCGACTCCCGGATCTCCTGGGCGCGCTGCATCGTCTCGGGCAGCTTGGCGACTGCCTCGAGGCCCACGTAGTCGATGGAGATCGGGACGGCGCTGGCCCGCACCCGTCGGCTGTCCTCGGCCCGCGACACCGAGACGGTGTCGCCCTTGGTCGGCAGCCCCAGCAGCTGGCGGCAGGCCCGCACGAAGTTCTGCGCGTCGGCGACCCGCTGGAAGCCGAGGTAGTCGGCACCGAGCAGTCCCTCGAGCACGGCCCGTCGCCACGGCAGCTGGGCGAAGAGCTCGACCGGCGGGAACGGGATGTGGTCGAACCAGCCGATCCGCACGTCGGGACGCAGCTCGCGCACCATCGCCGGCACCAGCTGGAGCTGGTAGTCGTGCACCCAGACGGTCGCGCCCTTCGCGGCGACCTCGCAGATGGCCTCGGCGAACCGGCGGTTGACCGCCTCGTAGGCGGTGAACCAGAAGCGGTGGAACGTCGCCGGGACGATCACGTCGTGGTAGATCGGCCACAGGGTGTCGTTGCTGAAACCCTCGTAGTAGTGCGCGACCTCGTCCTCGGACAGGGCCACCGGGCGCAGGTACATGTCGTCCTCGACGAACGGCTCGGGGGCGTCCCCGGCCTCCCCGGCCCAGCCCACCCAGGCGCCCTCGCGACCCCGCATGACCGACTCCATCGCCGTCACCAGGCCCCCCGGGCTGGTCCGCCAGGACTCCTCCCCGTCGGGGCCCACCACCCGGTCGACGGGCAGTCGGTTGGCGGCGATGACGAGGTCGAACTGCTTCTGGCTGCGAGGCACAGGGAATCAACTCCACGGTTTCGTTGCGAAGGCAACCCTATGTCGGTGGCCCACCCATCGGCATACCCGCAGGTCGCGTCCCGAACCCCACAGACGTCACGTCCACCGCACGCGGCTCCCCTAGCGGTGGCCCTCCCAGCGGTCTACCGTCTGGACCATGAGGATCTCGGATGTCGTGCGACGCAAGGGTGGCCAAGTGGTCACCATCCGCTCCGAGGAGACCGTGGAACGGCTGCTCGACCTGCTCGCGGAGCACCGCATCGGTGCCCTCGTGGTGAGCGACGACGGTGAGAGCGTCACCGGCATCGTCAGCGAGCGCGACGTCGTGCGGCACCTCCAGAAGGACGGGGCCGCCGTCCTGCTGGCGCCCGTCGGCTCGATCATGACGGCCGACGTGAAGACCTCTGGGCTCGACGTCCCGATCGAGGAGCTGGCCCGCACGATGACCGAGATGCGGATCCGCCACGTGCCCGTCGTCGTCGACGGCAAGCTGCACGCGATCGTCAGCATCGGCGACATCGTCAAGCACCGGATCGACGAGCTGCAGTCCGAGCGTGACCAACTCGTTGGGTACATCCAGCAGTAGCCTGACCCGTTTCACAGGGACGCCCACGTACCGTGGTGGGGTGACCACGGAGGCGATCGAGGGGAGCGACGGGCGTTCCGCCGTGCCCGAGGGCCCCCGGATCGGGCCGTACCGCCTCATCCAGCAGCTCGGCGAGGGCGGCATGGGGGTGGTCCACCTGGCGCTCGATCCCAGCGGCAGGGCGGTGGCCCTCAAGCTGCTGCGCCCCCACGTCGCGCACGACCGGGACGCCCGCACCCGCCTGGCTCGCGAGGTACAGGTGCTCAGCCGGATCCGCGACGACCGGGTGGCTGCGGTCATCGACGCAGACCTCGACGGCGAACGCCCCTACCTCGTCACGCGCTACGTCCCGGGCCCGGCCCTCGACGACGTCGTGAAGGATGTAGGCCCCATGCGGGGCGAGGAGCTGCTCCGGCTGGGCCGCGGACTCGCCGAGGCGCTCGACGCCATCCACGAGGCCGACGTGATCCACCGCGACCTCAAGCCCGGCAACGTCCTGCTGCTCGACGGCGACCCCGTGCTCATCGACTTCGGGATCGCCCACGTCGCGGACGACGTGCGGATCACCATGACCGGGTTGGTGATGGGCACCCCCGGCTACCTCTCGCCCGAAGTGGTCGAGGGCGCGCCCGTCACCGAGGCGACCGACTGGTGGGGCTGGGCGGCGACGCTCGCCTTCGCCGCGAGCGGCGCCCCGCCCTTCGGCCGTGGCCCGATGGACGTCGTCCTGTCGCGGGTCAGCCGCGGCGAGGCCGACCTCACCGGCGTCGACCCCCGGCTCGCGCCGCTCCTGTATGCCGCCCTGTCGCCCGTGCCGCGCGAGCGCCCCGATGCCGACGAGGTCGTCGACGCGCTGGAGCGCTACGCCACCGGCCAGCCGGTGACCGAGGCACTCACGGCGCCGTCACGGCATACCCGGGCCTTTGAGCACCGGACCACGGCCCGCTGGGAGCGGCCTGCGGTCGCACCCGCGCCGGTCGCCCGGCAGGTCGAGCCGCAGCCGGTCGCGGAGCCCGTCTGGTCGCCCGAGCCGGAGGGCGAGCTGGTCCCGTGGGACGAGCCCGAGGGCGAGCCGTCGGAGTGGCAGGCTGCCTGGGAGGGTGGCGCCAGCCAGCCGGACCCACGCATCGGGCGGCCGGCGCGCACCGGCACGCTGCTGGCACTGCTTGCTGCCGTCGTCGCGGGTGTCGCGGGCTTCCCGGTGGTCGCTGCGGTCGTCGCGGTGCTCTGGTCGTGGGCCGCTCGCACCGCCGACCGGTCCGTCACCTCCCTGGTCCTGCGGCGGCACACCCGCGGACCGCGTCGCTCCGACGTGCCGGTCGCGGTCGTGGCGAGCCCCTGGCACCTCGTCGTGGGCGCGCTCGCCACCGTCGTCAGCGCGGTCCTCCCGCTGGTCGTGGGCATCTGCGCGGTCTTCAGCACGGCCCTGGGCACGGTCGCCGTCTACGGCGGCCAGCCCCACCCCGACTCGTCCGGGCCGCTCGCGGTGGGCGCGGCGGTCGCGGCCCTCATGGCGTGGTGGGGCCCTGGCGGCTCGGGCCTGCGCCGGGGCACCCGCAGCATCGTCCGCGGCGTCAGCCCGGGTACGCGGGGCACGAAGGTCGTCGTGGCCCTCGCCCTGCTCGTGGCGGCAGGGGTCGTAGTGGTGATCGTGCAGAACGGCGGCATCCCGCTGTGGTGGCCCTACGACCCACCCTCGGCCGTGCTGCCCGGGGTGGGCTTGACGGGATGACCGAAGGCGTCCAGGACCGACCCGTTCATCCTCCCGCCAAGCGTCGACCGGTGTTGCGGCACAGCCGGATCTGGCGCGGCGAGGAGCTGACCGAGACCCTGCCGATGGTCGAGTCCCTGCGGCACACGCCCTACCGCAACCCGCGGGTGCGACAGGCGGCGGCCGAGGAGCGCGAGGCGCGGGCCTCGCTCGACCTCGCCCTGCGCGTCGGCGAGCTGATGTTGCGCTGCGGCGCCGGCGCTCCCCAGGTCGAGTCGTCGGTCGTGGCGGTGGCCGCGGCGGCCGGACTCGACAACCTCGAGGTCGACATCACGTTGCAGTCCTTGCTGATCCAGTGCACGACGGGTTCCGGGGCGCCGATCACGATGCTGAGGGTGGTGCGGTCGTCGACGCGTGACTTCGCCCGGCTCACGGCCGTGCACGAGTTCGTCGAGAACCTCGTCGCCGGGTCCTACGACCGCGAGGCCGCCGCCGCCCAGCTGCGCGAGATCCGCCGCGCGCCGCGGTTCTGGCCGAAGTGGACGGTGCGCGGTGCGCTCGGCCTGCTGGCCGCCGCCATCGCGGTGATGCTCGGCGCCGGTCCCGTCGCGACGCTCGTCGCCGGGTTGTCGGCCCTCCTGGTCGGGTATGCCGCGCGGACGCTCGGCAAGGGCGGCCTCCCGGACTTCTACCAGTGTGCGATCGGTGGGTTCCTCGCGACCGTGCTCGCGTGGGGCGCGTTCAGCCTCGGTGCGTCGGGCTGGCTCCCCGTGTCCTCGTCGGACTTCGCCTTCATCGTCGCGGGCGGGATCACCGTGCTCCTGCCGGGTCGCACGGTCGCCTCGGCGTTCGAGGACGCGATCTCGGGCTACTCCGTGACCGGTGCCGGCCGGATGTTCGCGGTGTTCCTCACGACGGCCGGGATCATCCTCGGGGTGGCGACCGGGCTGCAGCTGACCTTGGCCCTGACCAGTGCCTTCGGCCTGAACGTCGCCTCGCCGTCCATCGTGTCCACGCAGGCGCTCAACGCCCCGGTGCTGCTGGCGGTGGTGGGCGCCTTCGTGGTCGGGTTGGCCGGTGCGGTGTCGCTGCGCACGGGCCGGATGCTGGTGGTGCCCAGCGGCGTGCTGTGTGCGGTGGGCGTCGGGGTCTCGCTTGCTGTCTCGAAGGTCGACGGGCTGGGCCAGCTGTCCGCCGCCGGGCTGGCGGCGATCGTGCTCGGGTGTGCGGGACGACTGCTGGCGCTCCGGATGGGCGCGCCGGCGATGGTGCTCGTCGTCCCGGCGTCCTACGGCCTGCTCCCGGGTCTGGCGATCTTCCGCGGCCTCTACGAGATGGTGAACGGGTCGTCGGCCGACTCCGGGACGCTGTCGCTCCAAGGGGGGCTGACCACCCTGCTGGGGGCGATGGCGGTGCTCCTGGCGATCGCGGCGGGCAGCGTGCTGGGGGAGTTCATGGCGGCGCCGTTCGACCACCGCATGGTGCAGAAGCGACGCGCTCGACGGCGCTGACCGGGCCGGGCGGTCCGGGCGGTCCGGGCTGTCGAGCACGAGACTGGTTGTTCGGAAGTTATCCCGGGTCATGGCACGGCGGATCTTCCGAACACGTCGGGCCGCCGGCGCTGACGGGGAACGAAATGTGGCGAATACGCGCCAACCGGTTGTCGGCCTGACGAACGCCCCCTACCGTGTCTTACCTGCGCGAACGCGCGGTCACAACTGCACACGGCATACCCAATCAGCCAAGCACTCCCACCGCGCCGAGCCTCGTCAGGTGGGGGTTTCACCGGAAGATCTCCGGGCACGACGAGGACGGGGAACCCAACGCGGCCACCACGGTGGCCTGGGGGTGAAGCCGGCTCAGGCCGGCCGGGCACCTGACAGCCCGAACCCGACAGCTAACCCCGCAGGCGCCGGTCAGGAGAGGAACCCCCCACCCATGTTCTACGCCCCGAAGCACTCTGCTCGGAAGGCCAACCCTGTTCGACGTCGCGTGACGGGTGTCGCCGTGGCCGGTGTCGCCACCGTCGCAGGTGGCATGGCCACCGCCAGCAGCGCGCAGGCCTCGACGGTCTGGGACCGCGTCGCCGCCTGCGAGAGCGGTGGCAACTGGTCGATCAACACGGGCAACGGCTACTACGGGGGTCTGCAGTTCTCCGACCGCACCTGGGACGGCTTCGGCGGCGAGCGCTACGCCCCGACCGCAAACCGCGCCACGAAGGCCCAGCAGATCACCATCGCCCAGAAGGTGCTGGCCTCGCAGGGCCCCGGCGCCTGGCCGACCTGTGGCGCCCGCGCCGGTCTCACCCGCTCCAACGGTGGCGCGGTCGATGCCGGCTCGACGACCAGCAGGGCCTCGCGCTCTGCCACCCGCCAGGCTCCCGCGGCCCACTCGACCAGCACCGGCACGCTCGTCGTCGACGGGATCCGCGGCCCCAAGACCAACGCCGCCATCGAGCGCTGGGTCGGTGGGTCGGTCAACGGCACGCTGTCCCGCACCGACGTCAAGGCGTTGCAGCGGAAGGTGGACTCGGCCCCCGACGGCGTCATCGGTCCGAAGACGATGCGCGCCCTGCAGACCAAGATCGGCGCCCGCAAGAACGGCGCCCGCTACCTCGACCGCGCCACGGTGCGCACGCTGCAGACCTACCTGAACGCCCGCTGACCCGCTCTCCGCACAGCCGGCGGCCCGACACCTCACGGTGCCGGGCCGCCGTCGTGCGATGGCTGGGTATGGCGCGGGGTCGCCCAGGATGCCGAACCCTCGCCATGCCGCCGGTACGATCGTCGCCGTCTGCTGCGGCAGACCGGCCGGCGTGGCGCAATTGGCAGCGCACTTGTCTTGTAAACAAGGGGTTGGGGGTTCGAGTCCCCCCGTCGGCTCCGCGTGGTTGTTCGACGCGCCTGGCGGTCGGGCCAAGGTCGAGGGGCCTCAGCGGTTCTCGGCCCTGCGCAGCACGGTCTCGAACTGCTTGCCCAGGGTCCGCGCGCCCACGAGGGGGATCAACCCGGCGACGAGCTTGCCCCTGAAGGAGATCGGCTTCCGCTGGAGGCTCACCCGCAGGTCGGTGCCGTCGTCGGCAGGGACGAGCTCGTAGTGCCAGCTGCTCCCCGGTCCCCAGAGGTTCGACTCGAGGGTGTCGATCGTGACGGTGCCGGCAGCGGCGTCCCAGGAGTACCGCTCGCGTTCCCAGCCCATGCTGGTGCCCTCGGTCACCTCGGCCCAGTCGGGGCCCTGGTCGTGGACGGTGAAGTGGGCGTCGTCGACGTTGGGCCACCAGCGGGCCCGGTCGGGGCCGAAGTCCGTGATGACGGCCAGGACCTCCTTCGGCGACAACCTCGTGTGGACGGTGAACTGGGTGCTCGACATGCGAGGTCCTCTTCGTCGGCGGGTGGTGCGGTCAGCAGGTTCGGCCGGGCCGCGCGCCCGGACCGGCTGGCTGACGTGCCCATCATGCGCCACGCCCGTGCTTGGCCCAAGGTTCGAGCGACGTGGTTGACACCCCGGCGACGGTGGGCACGTGCTGGGCGTCCTCGCCGTTCATGTGCCGTTCACCCTCGTGCGCCACCATGGCCCGCATGAGCCGTGGTCGCGGGGTCCCGACGGAGGACCCCCAGAGGTGACGCTCCGCCGCGGCTACCTGGCACCTGCTCCCCGCACCCTGACCGACATCTTCGAGGCGACGGTCGCCCTCGCACCTGACGAACCCGCCCTCGACAACGGGGCGAGCGTCCTGACGTACAGCGAGTTCCACGAGGCGAGCGAGCTCGTCGCCGCCGAGCTCAACTCCCTCGGGGTGGGCCGGGGCGACCGCGTGGGGATCCGGCTGAGGTCGGGGACCATCGACCTCTACGTGGCGATCATGGGCACGTTGGTCGCCGGCGCGGCGTACGTCCCGGTCGATGCCGACGACCCGGACGAGCGCGCCCGGACCGTCTTCGGCGAGGCTGACGTGGCTGCGGTCATCAGCGACGACCTGGTGGTCGAGCTGACGGGCAACCCGGCGGGTCCCGCGGTCGAGGCCGAGGACCCCGACCTCGCCGACGACGCGTGGATCATCTTCACGTCGGGGTCCACCGGCCTGCCCAAGGGTGTGGCCGTGTCCCACCGGTCTGCCGCCGCCTTCGTCGACGCGGAGTCGAGCCTCTTCCTCCAGGACGAGCCGATGGGTCCCGGCGACCGGGTCATGGCCGGCCTGTCGGTCGCGTTCGACGCCTCCTGTGAGGAGATGTGGCTCGCATGGAGGTATGGCGCGTGCCTCGTCCCAGCGCCGCGCTCCCTCGTGCGGAGCGGGATGGAGCTCGGGCCCTGGTTGACCGCCAACCGGATCACGGTCGTCTCGACGGTGCCCACGCTGGCCGCGCTGTGGCCGACTGACGCCCTGGCGGACGTGCGGCTGCTCATCCTGGGTGGGGAGGCGTGTCCTCCGGAGATCGGCACCCGGCTGGCCACCGACGGGCGCGAGGTCTGGAACACCTACGGGCCGACCGAGGCGACGGTGGTGTCGTGCGGGGCCCGCCTCACCGGCGAGGGGCCGGTGCGGATCGGGCTGCCGCTGGACGGCTGGGACCTGGCGGTCGTCGACCCCACGGGCCGGCCGGTGGAGCCGGGTGAGACCGGCGAGCTCATCATCGGTGGGGTCGGACTGGCGCGGTACCTCGACGCCGACAAGGACGCCGAGAAGTTCGCCCCTATGCCGACGCTCGGGTGGGACAGGGCGTACCGCAGCGGCGACCTCGTCCGGAACGACCCTGAGGGCCTGGTGTTCGGGGGGCGCGCCGACGACCAGGTCAAGGTCGGTGGCCGACGCATCGAGCTGGGCGAGGTGGACAGCGCCCTGCTCTCGCTCGAGGGGGTGATGGGTGCGGCGACAGCGGTACGCCACACCGGGGCGGGCCACGCCATGCTCGTCGGCTACGTCGTCCTCTCCGACTCGTTCGACCTCGAAGCGTCCTTGGCGGCACTGCGTGCGTCCATGCCGAGCCCGCTCGTGCCGCGCCTCGCCGAGGTCCAGAACCTCCCCACGCGGACCTCGGGGAAGATCGACCGGGATGCCCTGCCGTGGCCCGTCGCGACACTCGCCGGCAAGGCCAGGGCGAGCGGGCCGGTGCGCCTGGAGGGGACGGCTGCCTGGCTCCAGGAGCTGTGGCTGGAGATCCTCGGAGCCGTGGTGTCCGGACCACAGGAGGACTTCTTCGACGTCGGCGGAGGGAGCCTGGCGGCGGCCCACCTGGTGTCACGCCTCCGCGAGCGCTTCCCCGAGGTGACCGTCGCGGACATCTACGACGCGCCCCGCTTGGGTGACCTCGCCCGCGTCCTCGATGAGCTGGCGGCACCGGCGGCCGCGCAGAACCGCAACGTCCGGCCGGTCCCGGCGAGCACCCAGCTGGGGCAGGTCGCGTTCACGATCCCCTTGCGGACCCTCACCGGCCTCCGGTGGTGCGTCTGGGTGGCGGCGGCCAACAACGTGGCGCACGATGCCTGGTCGATGGACTGGTTGGTCACCGTGCCGTGGTGGGTGGTCCTAGTGGGCTGGCTGGCGTTGGTCACGCCGGTGGGTCGCCTCACGCTCAGCGCAGTCGGCGCTCGCCTGCTCCTCAAGGGGATCGGCCCGGGCCAGTACCGGCGGGGTGGACGGGTGCACCTGCGACTGTGGGCCGCCGAGCGGCTCACCGACGAGCTGGGCGCGGCCAACCTCGCGAACACCCCGTGGATGCGTCTGTACGCCCGCGCCCTGGGAGCCAAGGTGGGCCGCCACGTCGACCTGCACGGCATACCCCCTGTCACGGGGCTGGCGCGGTTCGGTGACGAGTGCTCCGTCGAACCCGAGGTGGACCTGGCCGGGCACTGGCTCGACGGCGACATCCTGCACCTCGGGCGCGTCGACATCGGCGAGGCAGCGCGGATCGGTGCCCGCAGTACCCTGGCACCCGGGAGCTCGGTCGGTGCGCGGGCCGAGGTGGCGCCCGGGTCGGCAGTCTTCGGCGCCATCCCGGCGGACGAGGCGTGGGCCGGTGCGCCCGCTCGGCGGGCTGGTCGGGCGCGCGGGCCCTGGGACGACCGGCGGCCGCTCAACCGGCCCGTGTGGCTCGCCGCCTACGGCGCAGTGGCCGTGCTCGTCTCGCTCCTCCCCGGGATCGCCGTGCTCGCGGGAGCGCTCAGTGTGTCGGCACCCCTCCGTGACGCGACGGGGCCGGGATCCGCGCTGACCACCGCCTTGGTCTGGCTGCCGGTGGCGACTGTCGTGGGACTCCTCACGCTCGCTGCGCTCGTCCTCGCGCTCGTCCGCCTGCTGGGCATCGGCCTGACGAGTGGACACCACGCGATCAACGGCCTGCGGGCCTGGCAGGCCTGGTCGACGATCCGGGTCCTCGACGAGGCACGCACGTGGCTCTTCCCCCTCTACTCCAGCAGTCTCACGCCCATCTGGCTGCGCCTCCTCGGTGCGCGGATCGGACGCGATGTCGAGGCCTCCACGGTGCTCCTGATCCCGAAGCTCACCACGGTCAACGACGGCGCGTTCCTCGCCGATGACACCCTCCTCGGTGGCTACGAGCTCGGCGGTGGCTGGCTGCGGATCGAACACGTCAAGGTCGGCAAACACGCCTTCGTCGGCAACTCGGGCATGACCGCCCCGGGGCGCCGGGTGCCCAAGCGCGGGCTTGTCGCTGTGCTGTCGGCCGCGCCGCGACGCACCAAGGCCAAGGCCGGCACGTCCTGGCTGGGGAGCCCACCCACGGAGCTGCGCCGCCCCACGGAGTCCGGCGACACCAGCCGCACCTACGACCCGCCGCGACGCCTGCGCGTGGCCCGCGCAGCGGTGGAGGTATGCCGCGTCGTCGCCGTGGTCGTCCACCTCGCCATCTGTCTCGGAGTGATCGCCTTCACCGAGTGGGCTGCGATCGAGCTCGGTTGGGGTTGGGCCGCGGCCACCACCGGACTGGCCCTGCTCGCTGCCGGCGCGGTGGCCGCCACAGCAGCAACCGCGGCCAAGTGGCTGCTGGTCGGACGGATCCGCGCCCGGGACTTCCCGCTCTGGAGCTCCTTCGTCTGGCGCAACGAGCTGGCGGACACGTTCGTCGAGGTCGTCGCGGCTCCGTGGTTCGCCCGCGGCGCCACTGGCACCGTGGTCCTCAACTGGTGGATGCGCTCGATGGGCGCCACCATCGGGCGCGGAGTGTGGTGTGAGACCTACTGGTTGCCCGAGGCCGACCTGGTCACGCTGCAGGACGGCGTGACCGTGAACCGGGGATGCGTCGTGCAGACCCACCTGTTCCACGACCGCCTGCTGAGCATGTCGGCGGTCACCATGCGCACCGGGTCGACCCTGGGCTCCAACGGGGTCATCCTGCCCGCCGCGGTCATCGGGCGGCACGCTACGGTCGGACCCGTGTCTTTGGTGATGAGGGGCGAGTCCGTGCCCGACGGGACCCGCTGGATCGGCAACCCGATCGGGCCGTGGCCCGCCGACGACGTCCTCGGGGTCGGCCCCCGGTGATCGACCGAACAGACCCCTACCTCGCTGGGCACGGTGACCTCACGTTCGACGTCGACCGCTACGAGCTGGCGCTCGACTACAAGGTCGACACCAACCACCTCGCGGGACGGGCGACCTTGGTGTGCCGGGCGGTCGAGTCGATCGAACGGCTCCACCTCGACCTGCACGCGTTGCGGGTGTCGAAGGTGACCGTGGACGGCCACGCACCGCGCAAGTACGCCCACCGCGCGGGACGAGTCGTCCTCCAGCCCCAGGCGAAGCTCGAGGCCGGGCAGGAGTTCACCGTCGTCATCTCCTACTCGGGGCACCCCACGACGGTGCCGGGCCCTGACGGGGGTGCCGGGTGGGAGGAGCTGAGTGACGGCGTCATCGTCGCGGCGCAGCCGGACGGCGCGCCCTCGTGGTTCCCCTGCAACGACCGTCCCTCCTCGAAGGCGAGCTACCGGTTCGAGGTGTCCACCCCACCGGGATACCGGACCGTCGCGAACGGTGACCTGCTCACCGTCCGCACGACTTCGAGCCGCGTCGTGTGGGTCTACGACCAGCCCGAGCCCATGGCGCCCTACCTCGCCACCCTCCAGATCGGGCGCTATCGCCGGACGGTCCTGGATGGTTCCCCGGTCGCCATGGCCGTCGAGGCCTCGGCCGGCCAGACGGTCGAGGCCCACAAGGCCCTGGCCCGCCAGCCCGAGATGATGAGCACCTTCATCGACCTGTTCGGGCCCTACCCCTTTGCGGCCTACACCGTGGTGGTCACGGACGACGTCCTCGAGATCCCGCTCGAGTCCCAGACGTTGTCCACGTTCGGGTCCAACCACCTGCGCAAGGACTGGGAGGCTCAGCGACTCATCGCCCACGAGCTCGCCCACCAGTGGTTCGGCAACTCCGTCACCGCAGCGCAGTGGCGCGACATCTGGCTGCACGAGGGCTTCGCCTGCTACAGCGAGTGGCTGTGGTCCGAGGCGTCCGGCGGACCGGCGGCGCACCTGATGGCCGTCGACCACTGGAAGCGGCTCGCCGCAGCACCCCAGGACCTCGTCCTCGCCGACCCGAAGCGCCCGCTGATGTTCGACGACCGGGTCTACAAGCGCGGAGCCCTGTTGCTGCACGCCCTGAGGTTGTCCATCGGGGACGAGTGCTTCTTCGACCTGCTCCGCGACTGGGCCGCGACCAACCGTCACGGCACGGTGACCACCGACCAGTTCGTCTCCGCTGCGACGACTGCGGCAGGTGGCGTCGACGAGGTCCGTGTCCTCCTGCACGACTGGCTGTACGAGACGGCGCTCCCGCCCTTGCCAGCACTGACCTGAGTCAGCCGAGCGGGTCCACCCATCGGGCCGGGCTGGTGGCGGCCACGCTGCAGACGAAGGCGTCGTTCGGTGGGGTGTCGGTGATCACCACGTCGACCCGGCTCCCGAGCAGAGCCCGCCGGGCACGCGGCCGTCCGCCTGTGTCGAGTCGATGGCGCCTGCCATGCACCGCCGGAGGACCGTCGAGCACGGGGCGCCATGCGCTCGACTCGTCCAGGTTCCCGTGACCCCACTTCACGATCGCCTCCGCCCGCACCCACGCGGGGAGAGACGACACGCTTGCCACGTCGGGTCGGAGGGGTTCGATGTCCACGCCGATCGCGTCAGGCCCGACGGCGGCCGCCACGTATCCGTGCGAGTGCGACCAGGAGATCTCGGCCCCCGGCACGTCGACGGAGGGCCGCCCATGGGGCCCGCCGCACACGTCGCAGGTCTGGGACACCGTGGGACGCGAGATCCACTCGAGTGGCGAGCCCGGCGCGAGCCGGTGGCGAAGGAGCAGGCGGGTGAGCACCCTCGCAGCGAGGAAGTCGTCGCGGTCGACCACTGCCGACAAACGGGCACAGCGGGCGGCCTCGGCCGGGGACAGCAGGTTTCGCGCGTCGAGGCTGCCGCTGACGTGCGCGAGGACGTTCGCTGACGGTGCCCAGGCGAAGAGCACAGCCGGTGGTGCCGTGGCTTTCCAGCGCCTGGGACTCATGGGCGGCGGGTCATCGTCGACGCCTCCTCGCGAACCGCTGGACGGTCGCCGACATCGGGAGCACGCTTGACTCATGGTCGCAGTGCTCGGATGGCTGGCCCTGGTGGTGGGCGTGCTCGGTTTCGTCGTCGGGCTGCGTCGGAGCCGTCGTAACGACGAGCTCGAGCGTGGCCTCATCCTGTGGATGGTGCTGGCCTGGGCCGGGGCAGCAGCCCTGATCGGCGCCGGGATCGACTAGGCCGGGGTACGCCACTGACCGTGAGGGAGCCGGCCTCACTCTTTGGTGACCCCGATCCGCACCTTGCCGCTTCCCGTGCACTCGGTCAGGTGCGCCTCTGCGTCCCGCCTGGCCTTGCCGCGCGCCCGGCGGGCGGGTCCCACCCAGTTGCAGCTCTTGCAGAACCCGAAGGTGAACGAGCCGTCCTCCCGCACGGAGACATGGTCCTCGACCTTGGTGAGCTTCGCGCGGTGTCGCTGCCCCTCGTCGTCGGTGACGGTGAGCCGGTGGCCGTCTCGGCTCCGGAACCGGAGGATGCGCTTGGCCACGGGCTCATTGTGCCTCACCGTCGACCCCAGCGCAGGCGCTCTCTCCCGCCGCCTCGTCGGAGCGAGGGGTGCTGGCCGGAGCCCTAGGGCTTGGGGCCGGATCGACCGCGGGTCAGGTCGGGGTGTCTCGCAGGATCGGTCAGCACCGCCTCGGCGACCTCGACGAGCCGATGGTGGTTGGCGCGGGCGTAGCGACGCATCAGGTCGAAGGCGAGGTTCACGTCGACGCCGTGGATCCGTGCCAGGGCACCCTTGGCCTGCTCGATCATGATCCGGCTGTTCAGGGCTCGCTGCAGCTGCTCGGTGAGGACCTCACCGCTGCGGATGGTGCGCTCCTGGAGGAGGGCGATCGTCGCGATGTCGGCCAGCGACTGGACGATCCGGGCATCGGGAGGTTCGAGCGCGCCCGGCTCCGTGCTGAAGAGGTTCATCGCCCCGATCACCCTGCGCTGGTGGCGCAGGGGGAAGGCGTGCACCGACCGGAAGCCTGCTGCGACGGCACGCGGCGCGAAGTGCGGCCAGCGTTCGTCGCCCGTGCTGAGGTCGGCGTTCACGACCGGCTCGCCGGTGTGGAAGCAGTCGAGGCACGGACCCTCGCGGTACTGGAGCTGGAAGAGCTCGAGGAGCTTGATCGACTCGGCCGACGACGCGACGTACTGGAGCTGTCCCTGAGGGTTGGCGAGGAGGAGGCCGGCAGAGGAGGCGCTGCTGACCTGGGCGGTGTGGTTGGTGAGCGTCTCGAGGAACTCGATGACATCGAAGTCGTCGACGAGGGTGTCGGCTGCGTCCACGAAGATCTCGGCCAACCGGTCAGTGGAGATCATGGCGAGTCCTTCCCGTCCGGACGTCCGCCGCTGAGTCCCACCGAGTCACGGCTTGTCCTGACTCAACCTCAGGTTACCTTCCACGATGTCGCGGGCGACATCCGTCAGGCTCCGGTCGTGCGCGTAGGCGTGGGCCCTCATTCTGGCCATCGCCTCGTCGAGGCTCACTCTCAGGTCGACCATGACCATCCCCTGCGCCTGGTAGACCTCGAGCCGGTAGGCGAGCGCGTCGTCCAGGTCTGCGAGGCCGCCGGCGTGGGTCGGCGTCTGCGTGTCGAGCAGGAGCCCCATGGCGATGTCCGCGAACGTCAGGGCCTGGGCGAGAGCGCCTTGGGTGAGCGGGCCCGGCTCGTCGCGGTAGACGTCCAGGGCTCCGGCCCGGGCCGTGCCGATCTGCAACGGGAAGGCGAACACCGCGAGGACCCCCTCACCCTGCGCCGCGGCGGCATACCCGGGCCATCGGCTGCTGCCGTGACCGAACAGGTCCGGCTCGAGGACGGGCCGACGCGACGCGTAGGCGTCGATGCAGGGGCCCTCGCCCAGGGTGAACTGCAGCTCGTCGAGGTGTCGGCTCACGAGGTCGGACGCCGCGACGGTGCCTCCGCGGGACGTGTCCTCGGTCAGCACGCTGACTCCCACGCCCTTGGCGGGGAGGGTGCGGGTGAGTGCCGAGCAGAGCTTCTCCATCCGGACAAACGGCCCTCGAGGGCGAAGGGAGGAAGTCGGCTCGGCGTCGATCAGCTGGTTCGCGCGGGCGACCCGTGCGTCCGCGTCGGGCATCTCAAGGACCCAGACGTTGGCCGGCGGGCGACCGCCTCAGGTGTGCCACCAACTCAGACTAGACCCGCCCTGGTGGTTTCGCCCCGGCGCGCCCGGGCGTAGCGTGGTTGCGAGGCTACCCCGGACCCCGGTGGCGAACTGCTATCGGGGGAGCCCGCCATGAATGCACAACCCTCCCACGGCAGGCCGGCCCTGCGTCTGGTCTCGCCCGTGAGCGTCGGCGACGACCAGCCCAGGCGAGGTCCTCCTGCCTTGGCCGAACCACCCCGTCTGGCACCGCCCACAGCGTTCGACGCACGCGACACGCTGGCGGTGACCCATCACGACGAGGGGAGCGTGTGGGTGATGAAGCTGGCCGGTGAGGCGGACCTGATGAGCCTGGCCGAGCTCGTGCAGGGGCTGACCCAGGCCTTGTCGACGGATCGGGGTGTCGTGGTCGTCGACGTCGCGGGGCTGGACTTCTGCGACTCCCTCTGCGCCACGGCCGTGATCGAGGCCAACTGCAACGCTCCGGAGACGCAGGTGGTCCTGGTCGGCGCACACGGAATGGTCGGGCGGGTGTTCGACCTGCTCGACCCCGCGGAGACCTTGGCCCGTCACGCGTAGGTCAGGCAGGGCGGGCCGGAGCTGGGTCAGGCAGGGTGGCAGGAGTTGCGGGCAGGACGCGTGCGCCCGGCTGCGGGTGGGAAGCGCGCCCCTCGACCTTGGGGGGACTGAAAGGGAGGGGCGCGCATGACCCGCCCCAGTACACGGCGCCGGACGCTCCACCGGGCCCTGGAATGCGCATTGCCCCAGACGGCAACCGGTGTGCGACCGGGGTCTGGGGCAGCAAGACCACAGTACGCCCCGACTCGGCGGAGCGGAAGGTGCGAGGAGTCAGCCGTCCGTGTCAGCGGCTGGGCCGGTCGAGGGTCCGGGCGCTGATCCGGCTCCGCTCTCGGCGTGGAGCTGAGACCACTGCTCGTCGTCCGCCCACTGCGTGTCGCACACCATGCAGCGGAAGGCCGGGTGGGGGCGCGTCTCGTGGGAGCCCTTGGCTGGCGGCAGCATGACGCTCGTGGCCTTCGGGGACCCGCAGCGTGGGCACGTGTGGTTCGCCATGCCGCCCTCCTCAAGCGCAGTTGCCTACCTCCAGTATGCGCACGGTCTACCCGGTCGCGCCTCGCCCAAACCCGCAGGCGCTCCGCCCGAGGCCGCCCGTGGTGGCCCCGCCCCCGACCGCCGCTGCCGGTGAGGTTTGCAGCGCACCGCGCTGGACACGGCATACCGAAGAGCCTGGACCGTGGAAGAGGCGGAGTGCAGCCCTGGGACGTGGGATCGCTGCCGTCCTGGTCGGTCGCAGCGGCGTCCAGCCCGGTCGCCGTGAGGGGGGTCGGGCGACCGGGCTGGACTGACCGGCCGGGTCCCGGACTACTACAGGGGAAGGACCGGCCCGGCCACGGCTTCGCCGCGGACCCAGTGTCGCCAGCCCTCCCTGAATGGATCCTGAGTGGACCGGGGTGGGTCAGGCAGGTCGGCCGGCGCCGCCGGGGCCGCCGCCGGTGTTGGTGGTGATGGTCTTGAGGTCCTTGCTGACCTCGAGCATGACGGGGGCGCCGGCCTTGCTGCCGAAGACGTCGTAGGAGCCGTCGGGGTCCATCCGGACGGAGGTGACGGTCACGGTGGAGTCCTTGGCCTTAACCGCTGCGGTCACCGTGGCGAGTGCGGTGCCGGTGACCGGGGTGTCGTTGCTGCCGCCACCGCCGTGACCACCGCCGTGACCGCCACCGGCGTTGGTGGTGATGGTCTTGAGGTCCTTGCTGACCTCGAGCATGACGGGGGCGCCGGCCTTGGTGCCGAAGACGTCGTAGGAGCCGTCGGGGTCCATCCGGACGGAGGTGACGGTCACGGCGGAGTCCTTGGCCTTGACCGCTGCGGTCACCTTGGCGAGTGCGGTGCCGGTGACGGGGGTGTCGTTCGATCCTCGCCCGCCGTCGGCGGACTCGCCTCCCGCGACCGAGTATGCCGTGGTGCTGGCGGCCGGGCTGGAGGCGCCGGAGAAGGCGGCGGCACCGATGACGATGCCGGTCGCTGCGACCAGGCCGGACGCGGCGGTGACGATGCGGGTGTTGATCATGACGGGTGGGTCCTTTGCTCTCAGGACGCCCGACGGGTGCCAGGCGATGACCCGACTCTGGAGACGCTGGCTGTCAGCAACCTATGGACGTGCTGGGGTGTGGCTGGCAGTTCCTCCGGCCACGGTCCCCAGACGACGTAGCGCCGCACGCGGCAGCGCCCGCCGGGCGCTGCGAACGCGACCGGGGCTGACGATGACGCACTGGACGCCGTAGGGGCGAGCCCGCGCGGCCAGACCGCGCACCAGCTCGTCGAGGCCGCGCTCGGCCGAACGGTAGCCGACCATCGGCTGGCGGCTGCCCCCTGCCGCCCCCGACGAGACGACGACGAGCGTCCCGTGGCGTTGGGCCGCAAGGAGATTGACGGCGGTGTTCGCCACCAGCGCGGGCCCGGTGAAGTTGTCCCGCAGGAGGCGCTGGAGTCCAGGCTCACCGGGCGCTGGTGGGTCCGTGCCGAGGTGGTCCGACCTCTCGCCCGGTGACCCGACAGCCACGACCACGAGGTCGAGTCCGCCCATTCGGCGGCTCGCCTCCGCAAGGAGCATGCTGATGGCCGCGGTCCCCCAGTCCGCCTCATAGGCGAGGACGCTCGTCTCGTGGCCGTCCTCGCTGAAGGCCGCCTCGGCTGCCTTCAGGTGCGGGCTCTGGCTCCCCGCCAGGGTGACGACCGCATCGTCGGCGGCATCGACCAGCCGACGCACGATCGGCAGACCGATCTCCGATGACCCACCCACGAGCAGGATCCGGCGCGCGCTCCTGCTCATGACCGCGCTCCGCCGCCTGGGCAGGATCGCTGACGCGAGATCGTTCACGCCTCGACCCTAGGAAGAGCACCCTGAGCCTTCCCTGAGACGACCTCGGTGGGGGCATCGGTGGGGGCGTCGGTGGGGGCGTCGCGCGTTCAGGAGTCCTTCAGGTGTGGCGTTGCTAGCCTGCTCGACGTCACTGATGAGGGAGCGGACGAGGTCGATGAAGCGCTGGTACTCGTGGTCCCTGCAACGGCGCGTGCTCGTGACCTCAGGAGTCCTCGTGACCGTCATGATCGTGATCGGGGTGGCCGCCTTCGCGGCTGCCCTCGACCGCATCCTCTACAGCGCCTCCCTCGACGCGGCCCGCGCCCAGGCGGCGCAGGTGGCGCAGCTGGTATCGAGTGGTGAGTCACCGGCGACCCAGGCGCTGACCGAAGTCCCGGTCCAGGGCGCTGTGCTGCAGGTGCTCGACTCCACCGGCCGGGTCGTGGCTGCCTCTGAGCGGAGGCTCGAGCAGAAGCCGATCACCAACCTGCGGCCGGTGGTCGGCCACGTCGACGTCGCCCAGGTGACGACGATCCCGGGCGAGGTCGGTGAGCCGCACGCGATCGTGGCCCAAGGTGTCGCCGACCCGAGCGGCGCGGAGTACATCGTGGTGGTGGGCTCGCCCCTCAACATCGAGACCGACATCGTCCAGACCGCGACCGTCCTGCTGGCGGTTGGATCAGCAGCCCTGCTCGTCCTGCTCCTCTTCCTCATCCGCCGGGTGCTCCAGCAGGCTCTCGCTCCCGTCGAACGGATCCGCACCCAGGTGTCACAGATCAGCCAGGTGCGCGGGCGGGGCAGCATCGACGTCCCACCGACAGGTGACGAGATCGCCCGGTTGGCGGAGACGATGAACGACATGCTCACCCGGCTGGAACGGGCCGACGCCTCCACGCGGCGGTTCGTCTCCGACGCGTCCCACGAGCTGCGGAGCCCGCTGGCGACCATCCGGGCGACCGTCGAGGTGTCGGGGCGAGGCGGGGCTCCCCAGGATGCGCGCGACCGGGTCATCCACGGTGAGGCCCTCCGCATGCAGGGGCTCGTGGACGACCTGTTGACCTTGGCGAAGGCCGACGACGGCGCCCCCATGCTGAAGGAGGACGTCGACCTCGACGACATCGTGGACGGGGAGGCGCGCCGCGTCCGTGCCACGGGGGTGGACGTCGAGGCGGACATCGCGGCGGCTCGCGTGGTGGGTGACCCGATCCGACTCGAGCAGATGGTGCGCAACCTCGTGGACAACGCGGTGCGGCACACGACCGGAAGCGTGGCGCTGTCCGTGGGCACCGAGTCCGGCCAGGTCGTGGTGCGCGTCGACAACGACGGACCGCCGATCCCCGACGCCGATCGCGACTCGGTCTTCGAGCGGTTCACCCCGCTCCAGGAGTCTCGCCACCGTGACACCGGCGGCAGCGGCCTGGGCCTGGCGATCGTGCGGACCGTGGCCCAGGCCCATGGCGGCACCGCCATCGCGACGCAGACGCCGGAAGGAAGCTGCCGCTTCGAGGTCCGGCTCCCGGCAGGTGGGGAGGTCGAGGGTTAAACCTCGACGTCGCCCTGGGGCGTGCCACCGTCAACGGGCATGAGTCGGTAGCCCATGCCGCGGACCGTCTCCACCGAGGTGACGCCGAACGCCGCGTCGACCTTGCGACGCAGGTAGCCGACGTAGACCTCGACGATGTTGTCGCTCCCGTCGAAGTTCGGGTCCCAGACGTTGTCCAGGATCTCGGCCTTGGACAGGACCACCTCGGGGTGCCGCATCATGAACTGGAGGACGGCAAACTCCTTGGCAGTCAATGAGATCCGGTGACCGTTGCGAGTCACCACCCGCTTGTTGGGGTCGAGCTCCAGCCCACCCACGGTCAGGCTGACCGGGCGAGCGGGGGCGCCACGGCGGACCAGGGCCCGTAGCCGGGCGACCAGCACGATGAAGCTGAACGGCTTGGTCAGGTAGTCGTCCGCGCCGAGCTCGAAGGCGTCGGTCTGGTCGTACTCACCGTCCTTGGCCGTGAGCATCAACGTCGGCGCCCAGATCTCGAGCCCCCTGATGTTTCGCAGCACGTCGTAGCCGTTGCGACCCGGGAGCATGATGTCGAGGACGATGACGTCATAAGGGTTTTCGGTCGCGAGCCACTGGCCGGTCACCCCGTCGTGCGCGACGTCCACGACGAACCCCTCGTTGACGAGCCCTCGTCGGATCGTCTCCGCCAAGGCCTTCTCGTCCTCCACCAGCAGCACCCGCATGACTATGACCCTGCCCGGGAGTCCGGCCGGCCGTCCAGCCCATCACCGCGCCGGAGGACCGCCGGCAAGCGCAACGGGCGCTCGCGGCATACCGTCCACGCTGCGGCGGCGCAGGCGAGCACGGCGATCGCCAGCGCCCAGGACGCGACCACGTCGGTGAGCCAGTGGTACCCGAGGTAGAGGCGGGTTGCCCCGACGACTGCACTCGCGACCACCCACCCCAGCACGACGAGCACTCGGGCGGCGCGGCTCCCGGTCCGCTCGAGGAGCAGGCCTGCGACGAGTCCGAAGAACACCGTGGAGAAGAGCGTGTGCCCGGAGGGAAAGGCGAAGCTGCTGTCGAGCGGACCGAGGACGTCGGCGGCCGGTGGGCGCTGCCGCCCGATGAGGTGCTTGAGCCCGATGCTCAGGGCGCCGGCCGAGCCCATGCTGGCCGCGAACAGCACGGCAGTGGTCCAGGCGCGCTTCGCGACCGCCAGCCAGGCCAGGACGAGGACGGTCAGGATGGCCATGGCCGGCTCGCTGCCGATGGTCGTGACGACCTGAGCGGCAGCGCTCACGAGAGGCGTCCTGGCGTGCAGCAACCACGCAGTCACCGCGGGGTCGTGGGCGGCGAGACCGCCGTGCCCCTCGGCTCCGTCGGCCAGCAGGCCGGTGAGCGCGACGCTGAGGGCGAGGACGGTGCCCAGGGCGATGCCAGGTATGCCGCGCAGCTCGTCGAGCGGGCGGGCGTGCGGTCGTGGCGGTGCGGCCTGCGCCGTCGAGTGGGGCAAGGGATTCCTCCGGCAGTGTGGTTTCGTCCACTGTCGAGGGTCTGGACTGAGGGGTTCCTGAGAGCGAGCGGTATCGGGGTCCTCCGCTCAGGAACGGTTCAGGCGGGAGTCGTGATGGTGGGCGCAGCCAGTTGGCGCCGCCCACCAGGAGCAGGACATGACCGTGCCAGTCCACGCACCGACCGCCACCCCAAGGCCGTCGGGTGCTGCCCGTGGTGCCAACGGCCCCCAAGCCCTTCGCTGGACCGGTGCCACCGTGCTCGCGCTCGCTGCCTTCGTGTGGGTCCTGCCCCGGACCACTGGCGCTGCCTGGTCGGATGTCCGGTCCGTCCTGGGCGACCTCCGACCAGTCGAGCTCCTCCCCCCTGGTCGGGGTCTGGGCCGCAGGACTGCTCGCCTACTCGTTCGTCCTCACCGCAGCCCTGCCCGGGCTGACTCGACGTCGGGCACTGACCCTCAACCTGACGGGCAGCGCTGTCTCCAACGTGGCACCGATGGGCGGGGCACTGGGCGTGGCCGCCAACCTGATGATGGTGCGTGCGTGGCGTTTCCGTCCGTCGGCCTTCGCGGCCTACACCGTCGTCACGAACATCTGGGACGTGATGGGCAAGCTGGCCCTGCCCCTCGTGGCCCTCGCCGCCGTCCTGGTGGGCCAAGGCCTGACGAGCGCACCACTGCAAGCGGCCGCGGCGACGACCTGCACGGTCCTGGCGCTGGTGCTGGCTGCCATCGTGCTCACCCTGCGCAGCGACCGGGTCGCCGGCATCGTCGGACGCGCGGGCGCCGTGGTCCTGCGGCGGGCGGCTCCTCGACGGATGGCTCAGCGGGCCGACGGGTTCGAGGCCGCGTTGCTGGACACGCGGGCCCGCGTGAGCGCGGTCATCGCGCGGACGTGGCTCCAGCTGACCGGTGGGACGATCGCCTACCTGGCCCTCCAGGGCGCGCTCTTGTGGGCCTGCCTGCATGCCGTGGGTGCCACGTCGCCACTGAGCGTGGTGGCCGCCGGGCTGGCCGTCGAGAGGCTCCTCACCCTGGCGGTGATCACGCCGGGTGGGGCGGGCCTCGCGGAGGCGGGGTCGGCGGGCGTGCTGGTGGCGCTGGGCGTCGACCCGCTCACGGCTGCCGCGGGGGTCCTGCTCTACCGCGGTTTCACGTTCCTGCTGGAGATCCCCGTGGGAGGCCTCTGGCTCGGCGGCTGGGTCGTCGCGCGCGCCCGGGTCGCGCGGCGACCGGCATGAGGATCCTGCACGCCACCGACACGTTCGGGCCGACGATCGGGGGGATCGAGGTCCTGGTGCGCGACCTCGCGGCGCGACAGGCAGCCGCGGGGCACGACGTCACCGTCCTCACCCGCACTCCGGGCCCCGACTCGCCAGACCTCGGCCCGGTGACCGTCGTCCGGGAGCGCCGTCGGATGGCCGAGCTGGTCAGCAGCAGCGATGTCGTCCATGCGCACGTCTCGGCCTGTTCTCCGCTGGCCCTGCGCACCGCCGAGGTCGGGGCCTCCATGGGTGTGCCGACGGTCGCCGCCGTTCACTCGATGTGGGGCAGCGCGTGGCCGCTGGTCCGTGCCGTCGCCGGCGTCCGTGGCTGGCTGTCGGCACCCATCCAGTGGGCGGCCGTGAGCGAGGCGGCGGCCGGACCGGTGCGGCGGGCGCTCCCCGGCCGAAGCGTCATCGTCCTGCCGAACGCCGTGGACGTCGGTGCGTGGGCGCCGCAGTCGCGACCTCCGTCGCCGGGTGCGGTCACGATCGTGTCGGTCATGCGGATGACGCACCGCAAGCGGCCGCTCGCCCTGGTCGAGGCCCTGCATCGTCTGCGGGGCGAGCTCCCGTCGGGGGTGCCGGTCCGAGCGGTCCTCGTCGGTGACGGCCCACAGCGCCCGGCGGTCCTGCGTGCGGTTGCGCGGCACCGGCTCGACGCGTGGGTCTCGGTGCCCGGTGCGATGGACCACGCGGCCATCAAGGACCTGTACCGCTCGGCGCACGTGTTCGTCGCGCCCGCCACCCTGGAGTCGTTCGGGATCGCCGCCCTGGAAGCCAGGGCGTCCGGTCTGGCCGTCGTCACGCGGTCGCGCACGGGCGTCAGTGACTTCGTGGTGCACGGGCAGGAGGGACTGGTGGCGCAGTCCGATGGTGAGCTCGCGGACGGTCTGCTCCGACTCTGCACCGACCCGCGGCTGCTCGACACCGTGCGCAGGCACAACACGACGCACCCACCGTCGTTCGACTGGTCAGATGTCTTGTGGCGCAACACTTATGGCTACGAACTTGCAGCGGGGCTGGTTGGTCGCCGGGTCGACGCGACACCCTCTCAGGCGTCACTCAGCCGCTTGCCCCCAGAGTCTGCGGCATGACTTCACGAACCGGCATGACTCCAGGAACCGGCCCCATGAGCCGCGACCGTCCGCTCCTCGCCTTCGTCAACCGCGTGCCAGAGGTCACGCTCTTCTTCTGGGTCATCAAGATCCTCGCGACCACCGTCGGGGAGACCGCCGCCGACTACCTCAACGACACCCTCGGGTTCGGCCTCAACGGGACCTCGGTCGTGATGACCGCCCTGCTGGCAGTGGTCCTGACGATCCAGTTCCGGGCGCGACGGTACGTTCCGGCGATCTACTGGTTGGCCGTCGTACTGGTGAGCATCGTCGGCACCCTGGTCACCGACAACCTCACCGACAGCCTGGGCGTGCCGCTCCCCGTGACGACCGCCGTCTTCGCCGTCGGCCTGGCGCTCGCGTTCGCCGGCTGGTTCGCGTCCGAGCGCACGCTGTCGATCCACACGATCTACACGGCCCGCCGCGAGGGCTTCTACTGGCTGACCATCCTCCTGACCTTCGCCCTGGGCACCGCCGCGGGAGACCTGCTGGCCGAGCGCCTGGCGTTCGGGTACTTCCCGTCGGCCCTGCTGTTCGCCGCTGCCATCGCCGTGATCGCCCTGGCGCACCGCCGCGGGGGACTGGCTCCGATCCCCGCCTTCTGGGCCGCCTACGTGTTGACGCGACCCCTCGGTGCCTCGATCGGCGACCTGCTGTCGCAGGCGAGGGCTGACGGTGGTCTCGGGCTCGGCACCACTGGGACCAGCGTGCTGTTCCTCGTCGCCATCGTTGGCCTGGTCACCTACCTGGCCCGCACCCGTGTCGACCGCAGCGAGCCCGAAGTCGTTGCGACCGAAGGCGAGACCGTCAACGTGGCGTGAGTCGGCTTCTGCTTGCGCCTCCCCGGCGGGCCCGTCGAGACCGATGAGCCGTTTGCCGGGCTGTGGGACGGGTAGGACACCAACGCCACAGCCGCGAACGAGTGAGGAGCCATACCCATGTCCGAGAACGCGACCCCCACCGAGGATGCGAACACGTCGACGCAGGACACGGGGGCACCCGCGATCGGCCAGGACGAAGAGCAGCGGGACGGCGGCCCGGGATCGCACACCGAGGACGGCTCGGGCGGCACCGTCGACGACCCGGCCAGCGGTGGCGTGCCCGAGAAGGCGGACGAGGACAGCTGACCGCGAGGGCTGGCCCGCGGGTGAGCGAGCCCGGACGGGTCAGTCCTGGTCGCGGCGCATCATGCCCAGGGGCAGTACCAGCCAGTTGACGACGAAGAGCAGCAGGCTGGCCCCGGCGGCTGCGACGGCCACCCCCGTGTCGGCGACCACGTCGAAGATCACGAAGGCGACGGCCGAGACGGCTAGCGCGAGCGCCACCAGTCCGACCCGGGCGCACCGGTTGGCGAGGGCGACCAGCGCTGCCTTCTGGTGCTTGCGGAACAGGATCCGGTGAGCGCTGACGGGAGCGACGAGGAAGGCGGTCGCGACCACGGCGAGGGCGAAGGCAACGAGGAACACCACTCGGTTGACGTCCTCGATCTGGGTGAACCGCTGCTGGAAGGGCAGCGTGAGCAGGAACCCCGCCAGGATCTGTACGCCGGTCTGCACCACGCGCAGCTCCTGAAGCAGCTCGTCCCAGTTGCGGTCGAGGCGCTCGAGGGGGGTCTCGTTGCGGCCGTCGTGTGCGCTGCCGGCGTCGGCGTCGTTGTCCATGCCCCACGTCTACCCCCGATTCGTCCCCGCAACCAGACCCCTCCCCTGACCGACAGAAAACCGTCTGGCCTTGCGCCGCGGTCCACCTGGTGGTTGTGTAAAGGCAGACACATCGGTCCAAAAGCGGTGCCGTGTCCCCTCAACTCGACGGGATTCGCCATGGCACTCGCAACACCAGTTCGGACCACGACCCTTCAGACCACCCCCCTTCAGGCGGATCGCCTCCCGGCGGGTCGCCGGTATGCCGCGGAGCGCGAGCACTCCACCGCGGACACCCCCGACCACGCCCGGGCCGAGGCGCTGCTCGCCGAGGTCGAGACGTGTCACGACCGGTGGCGGCGGGGCGAGCTGCGGCGCGAGGCGGTCGTCCTCACCCTCGACCTCGTCGACGGGGTGGCGCGGCGCTATCACGGCCGGGGCATGGAGCGCGACGACCTCGTCCAGGTGGGCCGGATGGCCCTGGTCAAGGCGGCGAACGGCTACCGTTGCGGTCTGGGAAGCAGCTTCGCGGCATACGCGGTCCCCACGATCTCGGGAGAGATCAAGCGGCACTTCCGCGATCAGGGCTGGCTGGTGCGGCCACCGCGGCGCATGCAGGAGCTGCGCGCCGCGGTGTCCGGGGAGCAGGAGCGGCTGCGCCAGGTGCTGCTGCGCGAGCCCACCGACGTCGAACTGGCGCAAGGGCTGGGCGTCAGCACCGAGCAGGTGCGCGAGGTGCACTCGTGCTCGATGGCCTACCACGCGATGCCCCTCGACCTCTTCGACGGACCCGGGCTGCCGGGAGGCGAGCACTGGTTCGACGACGTCGTGGTCGCCCGTGACGCGCTCGGCAATGCCTTGGTGGGGCTGAGCGACCGCGACCGGCTGATCATCCGTCTGCGGTTCGTCGAGGAGCAGACCCAGAGCCAGATCGGGGAGGTGCTGGGGGTCAGCCAGATGCAGGTCTCACGGCTCCTGACCTCGATCCTCCAGCGGTTGCGTGACTCGATGAGTGCCGAGGGGGAGGTGGCCTGACGATGAAGGTCGGCTACTTCCTGTCCTGTGAGGAGTACGGCCCCGAGGACCTCGTCGAGCAGGCCGTGCTGGCCGAGCGGGCCGGCTTCTCCGGCCTGTGGATCAGCGACCACTTCCACCCGTGGAACGACGAGCAGGGTCAGAGCCCGTTCGTCTGGTCCGTCATCGGTGCCATCTCGCAAGCCTGCTCGCTGCCTGTGACCACCGCCGTGACGTGCCCGACCGTGCGACTCCACCCAGCCCTGGTGGCGCAGGCGGCCGCTACCTCGGCGTCGATGCTGAAGGGGCGGTTCATCCTCGGTGTCGGCAGCGGGGAAGCACTCAACGAACACATCCTCGGCGGGCCCTGGCCACACGCCGAGCGACGTCTGGGGATGTTGGAGGAGGCCGTGGAGGTCATCCGTGCCCTGTGGTCCGGCGAGGTGGTCTCCCACGTGGGGGAGCACTACGTGGTGGACACCGCGCGCATCTACACGTTGCCCGACCAGGCACCGCCCATCTACGTCTCAGCCTTCGGCCCGAAGGCGCTCGAGGTCGCGGCGCGGATCGGGGACGGGTTCATCACGACCAAGCCGGACGGGGAGGCCGTCGGCGAGTTCAGGCGGCTCAAGGGCGATGACCGGGCTCCCGCCATGGCCGGGTTCAAGGTGGCCTTCGCCGACACCGCGAGCGAGGGACTGGATCACGCGCACCGCCTCTGGGCGAACTCCGGGGTGCCGGGTGAGCTCGCCCAGGTGCTCCCGTCGCCGCAGCACTTCGAGCAGGCCTCGACCTTGGTAACCAAGGAGTCGACCGGCGAGTCGGTCGTCTGCGGCAACGACGCCGAGGAGCACCGCAACGCGTTCAAGCCATATGCCGAGGCCGGCTTCGACGAGGTCTTCGTCGCCAACATGGGTCCGCACTGGCGGGAGATGATTGAGTTCTACGGCGAGCAGGTCCTGCCCCGGCTGTCGTGACCTCTCAGGGCCCGCTACCCCACGTCCCCTGGGCGGGCTCCGGTCGGGCGGCCTGCAGCGCGTCGAGGAGGGCTGCGAGGTCCTGGAAGGTGAGCTCGGCGCCGGCGTTCTCGAGCTCGGGCGCACTGGTCCCACCCGTCGCGACGCCGATAGCCACGGCGCCGACCCGGGTGGCGGCTTCCATGTCCCACACCGAGTCGCCCACCACCATGACGTCCTCGGCGTCCAGCCCGGCGCGGTCGAGGGCCGTGGCGAAGACGTCGGGGGCTGGTTTGGTGCTGTCCACGTCGTCTCCGGTGACGATGACGTCGAAGTCGGGGTGGTCGAGCACGTCCATCATCGCCCAGAGGTCCCGCTCCCCTCCGGACGAGGCGAGGCCCACCGTCATCCCGGCGTCCCGGCACCAGTTGAGCAACGCGCGCGCGGCCGGGAGGGGGTGCAGCCGCTCGTGCCACGTGCCGAACAGGACGTCGTGGGCGGCGCTGATCTCGGGGTCCTGGGCCCGGTCTCGACCATCGCCGAGCAGGTGGTCCAGCACGTGGTCAGACCCCATCCCCACCGTGTGGTGGACCGCGGCCATCGGGCGGGAGTGACCGAACTGCTGAAGGGCCTCCCACCAGCAGAGCGTGTGCACGTAGGTCGAGTCGACCAGGGTGCCATCGAGGTCGAAGACGATGCCGCTGGCTCGCGTCAGGCTGTCGGACATGGTGCCTCCCCACCGCCCGGGGACCACCGGGCGTCGTACGTGTTCCCCTCCATGGTGCCCCCGGAGCGGCCGGGCCAAACCTGGGGGTTTGCCCGTCCTGCGGTCGGGTAGGACCCGGACGGTGACGCGCCCGCTCGCTCACGCCACCGGCATACCGCTCCCCAGCGAGTGCACAGGAGGTCACCATGCCTGCACGCAAACCGGGCCCGTCGGTCAAGGACCCCGAGATGTACGAGGCGCTGCGCGACGACGGCGCCAGCAAGGAGAAGGCGGCTCGGATCTCCAACGCCGCGTCGAACAGCTCGAGGAGCGCCGTGGGTGCCAAGGGCGGTCGCAGCGGTGACTACGAGGACTGGACCAAGCAGGAGCTCCTGAAGCGCGCCCGCCAGATCGGGATCGAAGGACGCTCGTCGATGTCGAAGGCGCAGCTGATCACGGCGCTGCGGGACCACTGAGCCGACGACCATGGACACCTACGCCTCGCAGCTTCGTCCCGACGGGACGACCTTCCCGCCGGTCACCCCGGACCCGCCCCTGCCGCCCGGCTACGAGCCACCGCCGGAGCTCGAGCCAACTCTGCCGGAGCCGCAGGAGGACGAGCCGTCGACTGAGTGACCTCAGAGGTTGTCGACCACCTGACGGGCGACGTCGCGGAGTTTCTCGTTGCGGGTGCTGGACCAGCTCTTGAGCAGCTCGAACGCAGCATCCGCCTCCAGGCCGTACCGCACCATCAGCGCACCCTTGGCGCGCTCGATCACGGCGCGCTGCTCGATCACCCGGGAGGCCTCCTGCCAGACGTCGATCTTCATCCGGCGTTCGACGGCGTCGGTGACGTCCACCATGTAGCCGTGGACGGCGACGACGCGTCCGCCCAGGACGATCCCCTCGCCCACCGAGATGACGTGTCGCACAGCGCCGTCAGGGGTCACGACCCGGTGGGGCTGGGTGAATGGCTGACCCGTGTCGAGCGCGCGGTGCAGCGTCGCCGAGGTCTCGGCAAGGTCGTCGGGATGCTTGAGGGAGAGGATCAGCTCGGTGGTCAGCTGCGCCTCGCCCTCGCACAGGCCGTGGATGTCGAACATCTCCGCGGACCACCACCAGTTGTCCGTGAGGGTGTCGTAGCGGAAGCGACCCAGGGTGGACGGTCGCGGCGGCTGCTGAGCACCATCGGTGAGGTGGTCCTCGGTGAAGCCGTCGGTGGTTGGGCTCGACTCAAGCGCCGACATGGGGTCCTCCGTGACAGGTGTCCGCTCACAAAGCGGAAGTGAAACGAAAGGGCTGCTTCTTAACCCGGCGTCATCATAAGACCGGGAGGCCCGACCAGCGCAAGACACCTCCGGGACGTGGTGGCGAGGGACCGAGCGGGGCGACGTTTATGGTGCTCGAGAGCGGGTACCACCAGGCCGTGACCGAGGGACTCGCCCTGGCGGGCGGTTGGTGCGTCTACGCCGGCATGCTCGCCACCCTGGCCTTCGTCCTGCTGCGACGGCCGCGATGACGGCCCGGCGTCCGGGTCCGCGTCGCTCTCGCGCCGTGTACTTGGCTGCGGTGTTGGCCGTGCTGCTCGCCGCCGTGTCGGGGTGCGTGGTGCCGGCTCGTGACGCTGGTGCCTTCCGGGCCAATGCCAAGGCTGCGCTCGGGTCGGCCGTGAGCGAGGCTCGCACCGGGGCACTGGTCCTGCAGGCCCGGCTCGACGGGAACGCGACGAACGCCTACGCGGACACGGTCATCACCGAGGCCGAGTCGGCGATCGGGCCGATCGAGGACAGCTTCGGCAACGTCGACCCACCGGACGCGGCAGAGGATGGCCTGCGCACCGACGTCATGTCCATGCTGGGCGACACCGCGGATGCCTTCGCGACAGCGCGGCTCTCGGTGCGCCGTGACGACGAGGCGCAGATGCGTTCCAGCGCAGCGGAGCTCATCGAGCTGGCGGACCGGATGGACGACGCCAAGGACGGCCTCGGGTGAAGAAGCTCTTCGCCGTCGCGCTCGGAATCCTCACCGCCATCGGCGGCTTCGTGGACATCGGCGACCTCGTGACCAACGGTCACGTCGGTTCGCGATTCGGTATGTCCCTCGGCTGGGTGGTCATCGTCGGCATCGTCGGGATCTGCGTCTTCGCCGAGATGAGCGGGCGGGTCGCGGCGGTGTCCGGGCGGGCGACCTTCGACCTTGTCCGCGAGCGGCTCGGCCCGCGCATGGGGCTGGCCAACCTCGTGGCGTCCATGGCCGTCACGCTGCTCACGTTCATCGCCGAGATCGGTGGCGTCGCGTTGGCCCTGCAGCTGGCGACCAGCGTCAACGACTACCTGTGGATCCCGGTGGTGGGTGCAGCCGTCTGGCTGGTCCTGTGGCGCGTCAAGTTCGCCGTGCTGGAGAACGCCTTCGGCCTTGCGGGTCTCTCCCTCATCGTCTTCGCGGTGGCGCTGTGGAAGCTGGGTCCGGACTGGGATGCGCTGTGGCTCCAGGCGTCACAGCCCTTCGTCCCGCAGGACGAGAGCCACTGGACCTACGCCTACTACGCGATCGCCCTCTTCGGCGCGGCGATGACGCCGTACGAGGTCTTCTTCTTCTCCTCCGGCGGCGTGGAGGAGCGCTGGACTGCCAAGGACCTCGGCACCATGCGCGCCAACGTCTTCATCGGGTTCCCGTTGGGCGGCCTGCTCTCCCTGGCCATCGCGGCGACGGCGACCGTCGTGTTCCAGCCCCAGGCAGTCCAGGTCGACACCTTGGGACAGATCGCGTTGCCGGTCACCATCGCGCTGGGCAAGGTGGGCCTCGCGCTGGTGCTGTTGGGCTTCTTCGCCGCCACCTTCGGCGCGGCCTGTGAGACGGGTCTGTCAGTCGGCTACAGCATTGCGCAGTACTACGGCTGGCAGTGGGGCAAGTACGTCGAGCCGTTGCGAGCCGCGCGGTTCCACACGGTCCTGCTGATCGCGTCGATCGCGGCCGTCGGGGTGCTGCTGACGACGGTCGACCCGATCATGCTGACCGAGTACTCCGTGGTGTTCAGCGCGATCGCGCTGCCCTTGACCTACTTCCCCATCCTCGTCGTGGCCAACGACCGCACCTACATGGGCAAGCACGTCAACGGAAAGCTCGCGAACGGCCTGGGGAGTGTCTACCTCTGCGTCGTGCTGGTGGCCGCCGTGGCTGCGATCCCCCTCATGGTCATCACCAAGGCTGGCCAGTGATGACACCGCCCCGTGACACCGCGCGACCCATGAGTCAGCGGGTGGTGCTGCGCATCCTCGACCACCAGGTCGTGGGGCCGGAGGGCGAGCTCCTCGGCAACGTCGACGACCTCGAGCTGGTCGTCTCCCACGACGGGTGGACCATCACGGCCCTCCAGGTCGGTCCGGCCGCGCTCGGCCAACGCCTGCCCGGAAGGCTCGGCCGGTGGACCGTGGCAATCTGGCGGCGCCTGCAGACGAGCCCTGACCCGCACGCAGCCAGGGTTGCCGTCGCGGACGTGCGCGACATCGGTTCGGCGATCACGGTGACCCGGACGGCTGCGCAGGCCCTGGCCGCGTCGTTCGGGCTCGAGCTGTGGTTGCGGGAGTACGTCGTGTCGCGGATCCCCGGGGCCAAGGGCGGCGGCGACGAGCGGGACCAGGGCCGGGCACCGGAGGCTGGTGGCGACGAACCGGACCGTGGCCGGGCGCGGAAGGGCCGTGGTACGACGACGCCAAGGAGCACGACAGTGCCCTCCGGGCGCGCGGTGCGCACCGGTGCGGTGTCGGATGTGATCGGCGCAAGGGTCTTCGCCCGCGACGGCTCGGAGCTGGGGGTGGTCCTCGACCTGCTCTGCGCGGACCCCGCCTCGAACCGTGCCCGTGACCACCTGACCGTCACCCACGTCCAGTACGGACCCCATACCGCTGGCTCGCAGCTGGGCTACGACGCCGACTCGCGACAGGGCCCCTTGGTCGTGGGCGCCGTGGTCCGGTGGTGGCAGCGCGGCCACCGCGTCGCCTCGATCGAGGACGTCGTCGACGTGGACCTCGACGCGGGCACGCTGCGGGTCAGCTCCCCCGCCCGTCATGTGCACCCCCGCGATCTCTGAGGAGACGCCACCCGTCGGCGCCGTTGGCGACGCCCACCGTTGACAGACCGGGACATTTCGGATGATGATCGCAAGGCTTCAAGCAGTCGGGGCCCCTTCTCACCACGTCCCGGAGGCAGCTGATGACCGAGTTGACGAAGCCCGTCGGTCCCGCCGATACAGCACCCGTCGTCGCAAGTCTCGAGACCGTCGGCCCGGCAACGGTGCGCGATCTGCTCACCGAGCTCGCTGCCCTCGAGGACGCCGCTCGGGCGCCGGGTGCGAAGCGCCGCGAGCGGCTGACGGCCCTGGCCCGCGAGCAGGAGATCATCGAGGAGCTCCACCGCCGGTGCCCCGAAGGCCATCCGCCGAGCTGACCTTCACCGTCGGTCGATCGACTGCCATGCGGTCAGGAAGTGGCCGGAAGCCTTCCTAGGCTGGTGGTAGAACCTCCGAAGGAGAGGTTGCGACGAGAGGACCGGCCGTGGACTACAAGATCGAGCTCATCCCCATCTCCGTCACGGACATCGACCGCACGAAGGCGTTCTACGAGGACGTCGTCGGGTGGCCGGCGGACCAGGACCAGGTCGTGGAGGAGGCCGGCCTGCGCTTCGTCCAGATCACGCCGCCGGGGTCGGCCTGCTCGTTCTGCTTCGTCAAGGGCATGTCGATGCTGGCCGATGGGACGAAGCAGTACCTCCAGGTCGTGGTCGCCGACGCCGACGCCGCCCACGCCGAGCTGAAGGGCCGCGGCGTCGAGGTATCGGAGGTCGAGGACCTCCCGTGGGGTCGGTTCACCCACTTCGAGGACCCCGACGGCAACCACTTCGCGCTCCAGGAGCTGCCCGACTACGCCGCAGGTCTCGCCGCCCGCGAGGCAGCCGCTGCGTCCGCCGCATCCGGCGACGCCTCCTAGGAGGCGTCGCAGTCAGTCGCGCTCGGCGCGGGGTGGTCGGCGGAGGACCAGCCCGGCCACGAGGGCGCCGAGGGTGCCGAGCGCCTCGTCGCCGAGGGTGTCCTGGTAGGCCGTGTCGAGCTCGGTGCCGTGGCGGATGAAGGTGTACCACTCGCCGAGCTCCCACCCGATCGCGAGCACGGCACCGAGTCCGGTCACCAGCAGCACGCGTGCCCACGGTGGCTGGATCCTCTGCAGCAGTAGGAGACCCAGGCCGGCACACAGCAGCACCCAGTTGACGAAGTGGTTGGCGTCGTCCCACCACACCACCGAGTCGTAGAGGTCGAGGGTGTTGCCGGTGACGTCGATGAGGAAGGGAGCCATCACCAGGCCGAAGGCGCCCCACGGGACCCTGGCCCCGCGCCCCCGGTGCACCAGCCACCAGACCACGGGCACCACGAGCATCATCACGGGGTACGCCACGAGCCGGGCTCCGAAGGCCTTGCCCTCGAACTGCTGCAGGCTGCTCGCGAACGTGCCCACGCCGAGCTGCACGACGGTCAGCGCCAGGACGGCGGCGGGCGCCCACCAGCCTGCGCGGACACTCGAGTCGTGAACCCCGTTGTTGCTGGCCCCTCTGTCGGGGGCCCTTCTGGTGGCGGGCATGAGGAGATCATGGTGGACCCGGCGCTCCCGCGCGGCGCGGACCCCGCGACCTCGGGCACCGCCACGCCGCGGGCGAGCGTCGTCCGCGGCGTGGCGCGAGCTCACTCGGGCAGCGGACCGGTCGACTCCACCTGGTTCAGCCGCTCACACGACCCTTCGACCGCGAAGTCCTCGCCCTGCTGGCCGTTGCAGACGTCGAAGGAGGGCCCGGGCGTCACGGGTGCGGGGTTGTCCCCGGTCATCAGGTCGTCACCGCTGCCGCCGAGCACGGTGTCGTTGCCGAAGTTGCCGACCACCACGTCGTTGCCGGCGCCACCGTTGACGACGTCGTCGGCCGGGCCGCCGAACAGCTCGTCGTCGCCCGCCTCGCCCATGACGGTGTCGCGACCCATCTGCCCGGTCGCGAAGTCGTTGCCGTCACCGGCTCGGAGCAGGTCGGCACCGCCCTCGCCGGCCAGCTGGTCGTCGCCGGCACCGCCGACCAGCTGGTCGTCGCCGCCGGGGACGTTCATCCCTGCCGGGTTGCCCAGCAGGAAGGTCTCCCCGGTGTCACCGAGGATGAAGTCACTCCCGTCGCCGCCGTCGAGGCGGTCGCTGCCGGGCCCGCCACAGATCAGGTCGTCGCCACCGCCGCCGGTGACCACGTCGTCACCGGCTCCGGCCAGGATCACGTCTGGGCCGGGGGTGCCGACGATGACGTCGGGTCCGGCGGTCCCGAGGATCGTCGCGGCATCCACTCCGAAGATGAGCAGGCAGGGGTCCGGCTCGTCCTGTGCCGAGGCGGCCGGTACGAGTCCGAGAGTGAGGACAAGGGCTCCGGTGGTGATGAACGGCAGTCTGCGCATGGTGGTCTTCCTCCCTGGTCAGCGGGCACGTGCGGGCCCACGAACCACCGTGCCGTGACCGATCTGGCCCGTCATGGCCCAGAAGTCCTAGTACGGCGGCGTTGTCGCCCCGAGGTGGGACGAGGGGTATCGGCGGCCCGCCCCACGCCGGCCGCGAAGCCAGCCCCCAAGCCGGACGCCCGGCCAGCCCTCAGGCGGCGTAGACGGCCACTTCGCTGGCCTTGACCGTGAGCACGACCTCGGCGCCCGGGGCCAGGTCGAGGTCGGCCAGCGCCGCCGGCGTGATGTCCGCCGAGAGGTATGCCGTGTGCACCCGCACCTGGTGGCCATGCGGTTCCAGCTCGGTGACCGTCGCGTGCACGACGTTGCGCGGGCTGCCCGAGGGCGCGACGCGGTAGACACCCACGGCGCTCGGGCTGAACACTGCGACGGCCGCTGAGCCGTCGGCCAGGTCGTCTTCCGACAGGCCTTCGACGTGGAGCCCCTCCGGCGTGGACACCGTGGTGCCGTGGGCCGTGCCGCGCACCAGGTTGAGGCCGGCGATGCGCGCCGCGAACCGGCTGGTGGGCCGGGTCAGCACCCGCGAGGTGGGCCCCTCCTCGACGACGCGTCCCGCCTCGAGCACGGCGACGTCGTCGGCGAGCAGCACGGCGTCGAGGATGTCGTGCGTGACGACGATGGTCGTACGGCCCTGGAGCACCCTGCGCAGGAGCTGGCGGATGGCCGGGGCAGAGTCGACGTCCAGCGCCGAGAGCGGCTCGTCGAGCAGCAGCAGGGGGGGCTCGGTGGCGAGCGCGCGGGCGATGGCGACCCGCTGGGCCTGACCGCCGGAGAGGGCCGCGGGTCGCCGGTCCGCGAAGTCCTCCGCGTCCACCTGCGCCAGCCACTGGTGCGCCACTTCGCGAGCCCGGCCACGCGGCATACCGGCGCTGCGTGGGCCGAAGGCCACGTTGTCGAGCACCGACAGGTGGGGGAAGAGGCGGGCTTCCTGCGCCAGCAGCGCCACCCCGCGGGCGTGCGGCGGCACCCAGGTGGCATCGCTGTCGCCGTGGTGCGAGAACAGGATTCGGGAGTCGAGGGTGATGCGGCCGGACGCCGGGCGCAGGAGGCCGGCGATGGAGGCGAGCGCCGTGGACTTGCCCGCGCCGTTGGGGCCGAGCAGCGCGAGCGTGCGCCCCGCCTCGACCGCGAGCCCGAGGTCGAGGTCGCGGTCGGGGAAGCCCACGCGGGCTTCGAGCTTCACTGTTCCGCCCTTGTCACTGCGCCGCCCTGGTCACAGCGCGGTCCGCGACCGTCGGGTGAGGGCGATGACGACGGTCGCCACGACGACCAGCACCAGCGACAGGGCGACCGCAGCCTGCGGGTCGGTCTCGCGCTGGAGGTAGATCTCCAGGGGCAGCGTGCGGGTGACTCCCTGCAGGCTGCCGGCGAAGGTGATCGTGGCGCCGAACTCGCCGAGGGCTCGCGCGAACGCCAGCACCGCCCCGGACGCCAGCCCCGGCAGGACGAGGGGGAGGGTGACGCGCAGGAACACCGTGGTGGGTCGGGCGCCGAGGGTCGCGGCCACCTCCTCGAACCGCTGGCCGCCGGTGCGGAGGGCGCCCTCGAGGCTGACGACGAGGAACGGCAGCGCCACGAAGGTCTGGGCCATCACGACCGCGGTGGTGGAGAAGGCGATCTGCAGGCCCAGCACCTCCATGGAGTGCCCGAGCAACCCCCTGCGACCGAACGTGTAGAGGAGGGCGATGCCACCGACCACCGGTGGCAGCACGAGCGGGAGCAGCACGAGCGAGCGGGCGATCGACTGACCCCGGAACTCGGTGCGCGCCAGGACGAGCGCCATGGGCACGCCGAACAGGATGCACAGCACGGTGCTCGCCAACGAGGTCCGCAGGCTCAGCGCCAGCGCCGCGCGGGACGACTCGGAGGTGATGAGCGAGCCGAAGCTGCCCCACTCCACCCGGGTGAGCATCGCCACGAGGGGGAGGACGACGAACGTCGCCCCGACCGCGGCGGGGACGAACACCCAGGTGGGCAGTCCCAGCCGCGGTTGACCTCGCGGTGTTGCAGGAACCAGGGGCACGACGTGCAGGCTACGGCTTGGCGAACCCGGCGGCCGCGAGGATGCCCTGCCCGGGCTCGCCGGTGACTGCCTCGAGGAACGCCTGGGCGGCAGCGGCGTTCTTGCTGGCCTTGAGCGTCGCGATCGGGTAGGTGTTCACGGCCGACGACGACTCGGCGAACTCCACGCCCTCGACGGCGTCGCCCGCGCCCTTCACGTCGGTGACGTAGACCAGGCCCGCGTCGGCCTCCTTGCTCGTGACCTTGCCGAGGACGTCGGTGACCGACTGCTCCTCGCTGACCGGCTTGATGTCGATCTTTGCCGCCGCCTCGACCTTCGCCGCGGCCGAGCCGCAGGGGACCTCGGGGGCGCACAGCACGACCTTCAGGCCGGGCTTGGCCAGGTCGGCCAGGCTCGCGATCTTGGCCGGGTTGCCCGGGGGCACCGCGATCTCCAGGGTGTTGGACGCGAAGTCGACCGGGGCGGCCGCCGTGAGCGAGTCACCGGTGGCCTTGTCCATGTTCTTGGTGTCGGCCGAGGCGAAGACGTCGGCGGGGGCGCCCTGCTGGATCTGGGCCACGAGGTCGGAGGAGCCGGCGAAGTTGAAGGTCACCGTCACCCCTGGGTGGGCCTTCTCGAACTCGGCGCCGATCGCGGTGAACGTCTTCTTCAGCGAGGCGGCGGCGAAGACCGTCACGGTGCCGCTGAGCTCGCCCCCGGGCGAGGACGAGGTCGACGACGAGCCGCCCCCCTGCGGCGACCCGTCGTCCGTCGAGGATCCCGACCCGCAGGCTGCGGTCGTCAGGAGGAGGCCGGCGAGGGCCACGGCCGGCAGTGCGCGGCGGGGAAGGATGGTCATGACGCTCCTTCAGGAGTCTCGACGATGACGGTGGTGGACTTCACGACCGCGATGGCGACCGACCCGAGCTCGAGCGCGAGGTCGTCGACGGCCTCGGAGCTCATCAGCGAGACCACGCGGAACGGACCGCACTGCATCTCGACCTGGGCCATCACGGTGTCGCGCTTGATGTCGGTGACCAGGCCCACGAAGCGGTTGCGAGCCGACCGCCCGACGGCGCTCGGGTCGGCGACCGCGTGGGCCTGGTCGCGGGCCAGGAGCGCCACCTGGTAGCCGTCGACGACCTTGCGGCCGGACTCGTCGGAGTCGGCCTCGAGCGCGCCGCTGTCGACCCAGCGGCGCACGGTGTCGTCGCTCACGCCGAGGAACGACGCGGCGTCCTTGATCCTCATCAGCGGCATGACGAGAACACTACCCCCGCACCTGCGGTTGTGTGGAGCACTTTCCTCCGCAGAAGCGGAGCCTCCATTCCGCGGTCGGGTTCGGCGTCGACCTTCGGCACCGACCTTCGGCACCGACGGGGGTTCGGTCGTGCTCTCAGTCGGCGTCGGGCTCGGGCGGCTCGTCGGCCCCCTCGCGCTCGTCACGGTCAGCCCACTCGACGAGCTGGTCGATCTCGAACACCGCGTCGTCGATCCCCGCGTGCAGGTCGCCCAGCTCGGCATAGCGGGCCGGCATGGTCGCGATGGTGAAGTCGTCGGGGACCACGTCGTCCACCTCGTCCCAGCGGATCGGGGCCGACACCGTGCCGATCGGGTTGCCGCGCACCGAGTAGGCGGCGGCGATCGTGTGGTCGCGCGCGTTCTGGTTGTAGTCGACGAAGAGGTCGGCGGGGTCGCGGTCCTTGCGCCACCAGGTGGTGGTGACGTCGTCGGGCATGCGTCGCTCGACCTCCCGGGCGAACGCCAAGGCCCCGCGACGCACGTCCTTGAAGCCCCACTCCGGCTTGATCCGCACGTAGACGTGCATCCCCGACCCGCCGCTGGTCTTCGGCCAGCCGACGGCACCGAGCTCGTCGAGCACCTCGTGGGCGACGTGGGCCACGCGCTGCACCCGGTCCCAGGGACAGTCGGGCCCAGGGTCGAGGTCGATCCGCCACTCGTCGGGCTTCTCCACGTCGGCCCGGCGGCTGTTCCACGGGTGGAACTCGACGGTCGACATCTGCACCGCCCAGATGACCTGGGCGAGCTCGGTGACGCACAGCTCGTCAGCCGTGCGGTTCCAGCGCGGGAAGGTCACGCGCACCGTCTCGAGCCACGGCGGGGCGCCGTGGGGCACCCGCTTCTGGTGCACCTTCTCGCCCGCCACGCCTTCGGGGAACCGGTGCAGCATGCAGGGCCGCTCGCGCAGCGCGTTGACGATCCCGTCGCCCACCGAGAGGTAGTAGTTGACGAGGTCGAGCTTGGTCTCGCCGCGGGCCGGGAAGTAGACGCGGTCGGGGTTCGAGATGCGCACCTCGCGCTCGCCGACCTCTACCTCGACCGCGGGCGAGCTCGCCTTGGATGCCATGCCCCCACGCTAAGGGGAGGTATGCCGCGCCGCCACGCACGCGGCATACCTCCCCTTTATCGGGTTGAGGGACCAAGTTGCGCTTCACCGGGGAAGGGTTCTCGGGCGAAGCGCAACCTTCCTGCTAGACCCGATAAAGGGGAAGCCGGGCGGTCGTATGCTCGGCGCATGCTCGAACAGAAGCGTGTCCTCGCGACCAGCATCCCCGGCCCCAAGAGCCAGGCCCTCCAGCAGCGCAAGCTCGCCGCGGTGTCCGCCGGCGTGGGCACCGGCCTCCCCGTCTACATCGAGCAGGCGGCGGGCGGGATCCTGCGCGACGTCGACGGCAACCAGCTGATCGACTTCGGCTCGGGGATCGCCGTGACGACCGTGGGCAACGGCAACCAGCGGGTCATCGACGCCGTCACCGCACAGATCAACGACTTCACCCACACCTGCTTCATGGTCACGCCCTACGAGGAGTACCTCGAGGTGGCCGAGGTGCTGGCCGAGGTCACGCCGGGCACGCACGACAAGCGTTCTGCGCTCTTCAACTCCGGCTCCGAGGCGGTCGAGAACGCCGTCAAGGTGGCCCGCCACTTCACCGGGCGCCAGGGCGTCGTCGCGTTCGACCACGCCTACCACGGACGCACCAACCTGACGATGGGCCTGACCGCGAAGAACATGCCCTACAAGCACCGGTTCGGTCCGTTCGCGAGCGAGATCTACCGCGTGCCGATGGCCTACCCCTACCGCTGGCCCACCGGCCCGGAGTCGTGCGCCGACGAGGCCTTCACCGAGTTCGTCGACCTCGTGCACGCCCAGGTCGGCGAGGACAACACCGCCGCCGTCATCCTCGAGCCGATCCAGGGCGAGGGCGGGTTCATCGTGCCCGCACCGGGATTCATGAAGAAGGTCTCGGACTGGTGCACCGAGCAGGGGATCCTGTTCATCGCCGACGAGGTGCAGACCGGGTTCTGCCGCACCGGCGACTGGTTCGCCTCCGAGCACGAGGACGTCGTGCCGGACCTCATCACCACCGCCAAGGGCATCGCCGGTGGCATGCCGCTGGCCGCGCTGACCGGTCGGGCCGACGTGATGGACGCGATCCACGTCGGTGGCCTCGGCGGCACCTACGGCGGCAACCCGGTCGCGTGTGCGAGCGCCCTCGCGGCGATCGAGACGATGAAGGCCGATGACCTCGCCGGACGGGCCCGCGCGGTCGAGGCGCTGTTCCGCCCGCGGCTCGAGGCGCTCGCCGACAAGTACGGCGTCATCGGCGACATCCGCGGTCGCGGGGCGATGCTGGCGGTCGAGCTGGTCAGCGACCTCGAGCGCAAGACCCCCGACGCCGACCTCACCGGGCGGATCAACAAGGCCTGCCACGCCCGCGGCCTGGTCACCCTGACCTGCGGCACCTTCGGCAACGTCTTCCGGTTCCTGCCGCCGCTCTCGGCCGGCGACGACCTGCTCTCCGAGGGCCTCGACATCCTCGAGGAAGCGTTCGCCGAGTCCGTCTGAGCTCGGGCCTGCTCGCGGTTCGTGCGGAACCACCCGGAGATCCGGGCGTTTCCGCACCGAACCAACCACAGGTGGCGGTGTCCTTCGGCCCGCCAGTGTTTACGCGGGCGTTGCGTGTCGGTCACCGGCCGGGTCTGTTTCCCCTGTTACAAAAGGTGAGACCCGGCCAAGTATGAGTTGGCCGGGTCTCGTGTCTCCCGAGGGAGACTGGCCTCCCGAAGGAGGTCCGCTGATCTTGACCCATCCCCGCCGCTTCGCGCAAGAGGTCGGCGGGGTTTGCCACGTCAGCAGTCAGAGGTCCTCGAAGGCCACCACGCGGCCCACCGGACCCTCGTGCTCCGGGAAGGCGATCCGCCCAGAGGCGACGGCCCACCGCGCCACGTCCACGCGGAACCGACCGGCCCGCACGGCAGGGTCCTGCTCGGCCAGGCGGCGGGCCTCCACGGCGTCGACCGAGTAGACCGACATACCGCGGATGGTGTCGTCGGACTGGTCGAGGAGGGGGCCGTTGGCGACGATGATCCCCCGCCGGCCCAGGTCTGCGAGGTGGGCCAGGTGGGCGTGGTGGAGCGCTGTGGACTCGACCTCGTCCAGATCAGGGGGGTTGTCTCCCCGCCGGAGGTAGACGACGGTGCGGATGTCGAAGGTGTCCGGGACACCCGGTGGTCGATCCATGGCCACCTCCCCTCGGCGTCCATCATCGCCCTCGGCCGCCCCGTCACGCACCTCGCGGGCGGCGGCGGGCTGCCGGTATGCCGCGTGGCAGCATGGCAGCATGGCGGGCATGTTCAGGCCTGCGACCGGCCGGGACGCGGTGGCGCTGCGGGACCTCGAGAAGGCGGCCAACCTCGTCGCCCTCGCGCACGTCTTCCCGCCCGAGACGCACCCGTACCCCGACCAGGTGGTGCTCGACCGGTGGCACGAGGTGCTCGCCGACGCCGCGAGCACGACGGTGGTGAGCGAGGACGACCAGGGGCTGACGGCGTTCGCCGCGTTCGACGCGACCACGGTGCTGCACCTCGGGGTCAGGGCCGACCTGTGGGGGTCGGGCCTGGCCACGGAGCTGATGGACGCCGTCCCCAGCCGCTTGCTCTGGTGCCTTCGGGAGAACCACCGGGCCCGGCGGTTCTACGAGCGGCTGGGGTGGCGTCCCACGGGTCGCGAGAAGCCGGAGACGTTCGTGCCGTTTCCCGTGCTGCTGGAGTACGAGCGCCTTCCGACCTAGCGGTCCGCCCTGGCGACCCGACCTGGCGGTCCGGCTAACCGGACGAGCCGCCGTGGACCGGTTCGAAGTAGTGCTTGTCCATCCACCGGGCGACCTTCGAGCCGATTTGCGAGCCCACGACGTCGGCGGTGCGGAAGTGGATGCCGCCCCAGACTCGCGCGTCGACGACCTCGTCCATCGCCGTCGACAGCCGGGAGAAGGTGCGGACCTCACCCGGGTAGCGGCCGGAGGAGACGTTGATGGTCACCTTGTCGGTCCCGAAGAACGCCTCCACGGCGCCGAGCGTGGCGCCCGTGACGCAGCCGTGCCCCGAGGGGTGCTCCGGGAACGGCGGGTTCGAGAGCGGGGGCGTGGTCGCCGTCGACGGGTCGAACAGCGGGAGCCACGTGGGGTCGGCAGTCGTCGCCGGGTTGCCGTCCGTGTCGGCCTCACGGATGGCCGCCACCGGCCGCCAGAAGTACCAGTTGTACTTGTCGTTCCAGCAGGCGATGGCGCCGTCAGCGCCTGCGAGGCTCATGCTGGCCAGCAACCGTGCCGCGTCGGCGGCGCCGAGGTCGTGCCGGGTGATGAGGTCGCGTGCCATGCCGTGCCAGAGCGGCGCGGGTGCCGTCTGCCAGAAGATCGCCGTCCTCGTCTGGGCCGGGGTCCGGCTGGTGCTGGTGAGCGAGCCCAGCTCCTTGACCTCGTTGAACTCCTTCGTGTACTCGCGACTGGTCAGCGAGTTCGGGCCGGAGGACGGGAACTGGTCCTGGCTGGTGATGAGGAACGGGCGGAGGTTGCCCACCCACGGGTCCGGGTCGAGCCCGCCTGCGGGGAAGGGGCGCCAGTCGCCCGCCTCCGTGCCGAGCTCGAACGTGAACGGTGCCATGAACCCGTCGCCCTGGCGGGAGTCGAGCATCGCCTTGGCTGCCGCTGCTCCGGCGCGGACCCCTTCGTCTTCCGCTGCGCCGTCCGGGACTGCGGCGAGGGTGGCCGCCAGGGCGCCGTCGAGCGTGCCCTCCTGGGCCGGCGCAAGGGCCACGAGCACGTGGTGGGCGGCGGTGGCGACAGCCGCGTCGGTGGAGGCTCCCGGACTGATCGCCAAGGCGTCGAGGTCGAGCAGGTAGGGCTGGTGCCCGCCGTGGACGGCGTTGACCGCGTCGTACACCGCGCCAGCCACCATGGCCGTGCCGCGGGCCTGGCCGTGGGCGGTCGGTCGCAGTGAGGTGGTGATGGGTTGAGCCCGGAGGTTCCACTCGAGGAGCACTGCGGAGCTGTCCTGAGGAGTGGCCTGTCGAGCTGTGGCTGGAGTGCCGGCTGCGGCGCTGAGGGCGACTCCGAGGGCTGCGGTCAGGATGAACCCTGCCCCGCGGCGCCACGGGCGTCCCGGTGTGAGGTGTTGAGTTGCTGCGTGCTGGACCGTCCCTGCTCCGGCCCGAGAGCGTGCTCTCATGGCTGGTCCCTTCGACGGGGGCCCATGGCGGGACGAGTGGGACACCCGACGCCTCCAAGTCAGGCCCAACTCCTGATGGTGCCACCACGCGAGCGTCGGCGGGATCAGTAGAAGAGCGTATGGACCACCGTTCGCGAGGGGCCGCGGTCAGCACCCTGGGCGGTCAGCGAGGAGGCATCCGCAGTGCGCCGTCGAGCCGGATGACCTCGCCGTTGAGCATGCCGTTGTCGACGATGTGGGCGACCAGGTTGGCGTACTCGTCGGGGCTTCCCAGCCTCGACGGGTGCGGCACCTGCGCCTCGAGGACCGCCGTGGCCTCAGGCGGCAGACCCGCGAGCATGGGCGTCATGAACGTCCCCGGGGCGACGGTCATGACGCGAATTCCCTTGTCCGCCAAGTCACGAGCCGCGCTGAGGGTGAGGCCGACGACGCCACCCTTGCTGGCGGCATACGCGGCCTGGCCGATCTGCCCGTCGTAGGCGGCGATGGACGCGGTCATGACCACGACGCCGCGGTCGCCGTCAACGGGCTCGTTGTCGAGCATCGCTGCTGCCGCGAGGCGCAGGACGTTGAACGTGCCGATCAGGTTGATCGTGACGACGTTGGTGAAGTCCTCGAGCGGCAGCGGTCCGCGCTTGCCGACGACGCGACCGGGGGTGCCGATTCCTGCGCAGTTGACCACGATCCGGAGCGTGCCGAGCTCGCGGGCCACGTCGATCGCCGCCTGCACCTGCGCCTCGTCGCGGACGTCCGTGGCCACGAACCGGGCGCGCTCGCCCAGCTCGGCGGCCAGCGCCTCGCCGGGGGACGAGGGGAGGTCGAGGATCACGACGGCCGCACCGTCGGCGTGCAGCCGACGGACCGTGGCTCCGCCGAGGCCACTGGCTCCGCCGGTGACGATCGCTACGGTGGAATCGTTGATCTGCAAGGTTTGTCAGCCTCTCTTGGACGTGCTCTTCAGGAGCTGGCGGCTGATGACGAGCCGCTGGATCTGGTTGGTGCCCTCGAAGATCTGGGTCACCTTGGCCTCGCGCATGTAGCGCTCGAGCGGGAAGTCCTGGGTGTAGCCGGCGCCGCCGAGCACCTGCACCGCGTCCGTGGTCACGCGCATGGCGTTGTCGGTGCACACCAGTTTGGCCACGGCCGCCTCCTTGGTGAACGGTCGCCCGGCGTCGTGGAGTCGCGCGGCGTGCAGGTACGACGCCCGCGCGCTCGTGACGGCTGCCTCCATGTCGGCGAGCAGGAAGGCCAGTCCCTGGTTGTCACCGATGGGGCGCCCGAACTGCTCGCGCTCCTTGGCGTACGCGACTGCCCGGTCGAGGGCGGCTTGCGCCAATCCTGTTGCGGCAGCAGCGATTCCGAGGCGACCGGAGTCGAGCGCGGACAGTGCGATGGCCATCCCCTGGCCGGGCGTGCCGACGAGCCGGTCGGCAGGGACCTGCACGCCCTCGAAGTGCACCTCGCTCACCGTGTCGCAGTGCAGCCCCATCTTCTTCTCCGGGGCGCCGAACGCCAGGCCCTCGGCGTCGCCGGGCACGACGATGCACGACAACCCGCGTCCGCCGTCGTCGGACGTGCGCACGAACGAGGTGTAGAAGTCCGCGTGGCCCGCGTGGCTGATCCAGGCCTTCGTGCCCTTGAGCGTGTATGCCGTGGGGTCGGCGTCGTCGTCGGCGGTCGCCCGGGCGCCCATCGACGCGACGTCGGAGCCGGAGTTGCGCTCGGACAGGCAGTAGGCGCCGAGCTGGTCACCGGACAGCATGCCGGGGAGCAGGGCCTCCTGCTGCGCCCGCGAGCCGAACTGGGCGACGGGGTAGCAGGTGAGGGAGTGGACGGAGACACCCACGGCGACCGACATCCAGACCGAGGCGATCTCCTCGACGACCTGGAGGTAGACCTCGTAGGGCTGCCCGCCACCACCGAAGTCCTCGGGGTAGGGGAGCGACAGGAGGCCGGCCCGGCCCAGCACGCGGAAGGCGTCCCGCGGGAGCTCTGGCGTGGTGGCTGCGCGACGCTCCGCCTCGTCGACCTGTGGGAGCAGCTCCTTCTGGCAGATCTCGCGCGTGAGGTCGATGAGGTCCTGGCCCTCCTCGGTGGGCATCAGGCGGTTCGCAGGCATGGCCCGATGGTAGTTGTAGGACGTCCTAGTACTTGAATCCCGCAGGTCAGCGGCACCCCGCCGGCGCTCATCCATGCAAAAGGCGAGTTAGCGCCGGGCTCAAGCGGCGCTAACTCGCCTTTTGCATGGATGGCCGACGAGTCAGGTGGGGTCGACGGGGGTGAGCTGGGGGCGCTTGGCCTGCACGGTGTCGCCCGAGGACTCGCCCCTGAGCCGCCGCTGCACCCAGGGAGCGAGGTGGGTCCTGGCCCATTCGGCGTTCGCGGCGGCCGACTCGCGTCGGGCCTGGGGTGGCTGCGGCGGCAGGGGCGTCGACCAGTCCGCCCGGTCGGTGTCGTGGCCGAGCGCCGACAGTGCGTTGAGGGCGACCCGTCGGTGGCCCTCGGTCGTCATGTGGATCCGGTCGTCGGCCCACAGCCGGAAGTCCTGCAGGGCCTTCATGCCCCACTGGTTGATGACGTAGGCGCCGTGCTGCTGGGCGATGCTGAAGATGTTGGCCGAGTGGATCGCGTGTCGACCCCGCAGGTGCTTGAGCAGGGGCGCTCCCACCGGGTCGGTCGGTGTCGCGAGGAGCACGTCGGCGCCCGCGTCGCGCAGCCGCACGACCGCCGCCTCGAGCCGAGCTGCGATGGCGTCGAGGTCCGCCTTGGGCCGCAGGATGTCGTTGCCCCCGCCGACCATCGAGACGAGGTCGGGACCGAGCGCGATGGCCGCGTCGAGCTGGGGTCCGATCACGTCGGCGAGCAGGCGGCCGCGCACGGCGAGGTTGGCGTACGCGAAGTCGCCGCCCTCCCGGTGCGCGATCGCGGCCAGGTGCGAGGCGAGCCGGTCGGCCCACCCGACGTAGGAGTTGTCCCGGGTGGGGTCGGCGTCGGACATGCCCTCCGTGAAGGAGTCGCCGATCGCGACGTAGCGGTGCCAGACCTTGCCGCGCTCGGGCAGGTGGGTCTGGTTGTCATCGGCCAGGTCGGGGGTTGGCACGTCGGTCACGGCAGGCTCCAGTCGATCGGTGCGGCGCCCTGCTGGGCGAGGAGGTCGTTGGCGCGGCTGAACGGCTTGCTGCCGAAGAAGCCCGAGTGCGCCGACAGTGGGGAGGGGTGGGCGCTCTCGATGGCCGGTATGCCGGGCAGGTGCGGCACGAGGTTCCTCGCGTCCCTGCCCCACAGGATCGCGACGAGTGGTCCGCCGCGCTCGACCAGGGCCACGATGGCGGCCGCGGTGACTGACTCCCAGCCCTTGCCGCGATGGCTCGCCGGCTTGCCCGGGGCCACGGTGAGCACCCTGTTGAGCAGCAGCACCCCCTGGTCGGCCCAGGGGGACAGGTCACCGGAAGCCGGCCGCTGGATCCCGAGGTCGCTCTCCAGCTCGGTGTAGATGTTGACGAGCGACCGGGGGACGGGACGCACGTCGGGCGCGACGGAGAACGACAGCCCGACGGCGTGGCCGGGCGTCGGGTAGGGGTCCTGCCCGACGATGAGCACCCGCACGTCGTCGAGGGGGCGCTCGAACGCCCGGAGCACGTGCTTGCCCGCGGGCAGGTAGCCCCGTCCGGCGGCGACCTCCCCCCGCAGGAACTCACCGAGGGCCGCCACGGTGTCGGCCACGGGTTCCAAGGCGGCTGCCCAAGAGGGGTGGACGAGCTCGGTCAGGGCAGCGGGCGGCATACCCAGAAACTAGCCCGGCTCACCCGCGCTGGCTCAGTTGGCCCGCTCAGCGGAAGATCGCCCCCAGGTCGTCGAGCCGTGCCGGCACCAGCTGGAACCAGGCCCACGTCCCGCGGCGCTCGCGGGTCAGGAGGCCCGCCTCGGTCAGCACCTTGAGGTGGTGGCTCACGGTCGGCTGGCTGAGGCCCACGGCCGGGGTGAGGTCGCAGACGCACGCCTCGTGTCCCTTGGACGACCGGATCAGCGACAGCAGCTGGAGCCGCACCGGGTCGGCGACCGCCTTGAGCAGCTGGGCGGTCGCCTCGGCCTGCTCGCGACCCATCGCCTCGTCGGTCGTCAGCGTGCCGCAGCAGGCTTCGCCGTCGGCCGCGGCCGCGGTGGTGTCGCGCAGGGTGGCGATCAGCTGGGGCACGGGTCCTCCTGAGAGATTGAGCGGCTTCGATATTGACAAACATCAATATAACCGTTTCACTTCCTGCATAGACCATAGTCGATGCAAGTCCGACGGATGAAGGAGCACGCCCATGTCTCGTGTCCAGCTCGCGCTCAACGTCGCCGACCTCGAGCGCTCGGTCGAGTTCTACTCGACGCTCTTCGGCACCACCCCGCACAAGCGTCGCCCGGGCTACGCGAACTTCGCCATCGCCGAGCCCCCGCTGAAGCTCGTGCTCATCGAGGTCCCGGCCGACCAGCGGGGTGAGGGCACGGCCCAGGCGCTCAACCACCTGGGCATCGAGGTAGACAGCAGCGCCGAGGTGGAGGCCGGGGCGGACCGACTGCGCGAGGCGGGGCTGGCGGCGTTCGACGAGCGCGACACCACGTGTTGCTATGCCTTGCAGGACAAGGTCTGGGTGCACGACCCGGCCGGCGCCCCGTGGGAGGTCTACACCGTCAAGGACGACGACCCCGCGACCGGCCGGCCGGCGACGGCCAGCCTCCCCCTGGTGGGGGCGGGTGTGGCTGCGAGCAACGACGGTGGGTGTTGCACCAGCGCAGGCGGCGCGGCCACCACGGCCGCCACGGCCACCACGGCCACCACGGCCACCGCGGTCCCCCCGACCGCTGCGGCCGGAAGCGCCCTCATGGCCGAGGCTGCCTGTTGCTGACGACTACCTCGATGCGGTCCCGCCTGGCGGCTGAGCTGATCGGTTCCGCGGGCCTGCTCGCGGCCGTCGTGGGCTCCGGCGTGATGGCCCAGCGGCTCACCGACGACGTGGGTCTCCAGCTCCTCGTCAACGCCGCGGCCACCGCAGCCGTCCTCGGGGTGCTGATCTCCAGCCTCGGCCCGCTCAGCGGTGCCCACCTCAACCCCGCCGTCACCGTCGCGTTGGCGGTCCGACGGGCCCATCCCTGGCGCGCCGTCGCGCCGTATGCCGTGGCCCAGGTCGTCGGCGCCGTGGCCGGCACCGTGCTGGCCAACCTCATGTTCGGGCTGCCTGCCCTCCACCTGTCCCACCACCAGCGCACCGGCTCCGGTCTGTGGCTCGGGGAGGTCGTGGCCACGGCGGGGCTGGTGCTCACCATCGGTCTCCTGCGCGACGGTGGTCGGGCGGCCCTCGTGGTCCCGGCCTGGATCTTCGGCGCCTACTTCCTGACCTCCTCGACGTCGTTCGCCAACCCGGCCGTGACCGTGGCTCGCGCCTTCTCCGACACCTTCTCGGGGATCGCTCCCTCCAGCGTCCCGGCCTTCGTCCTGGCCCAGCTCGTCGGGGTCGCGGCCGCACTCAGTCTCCTGCGTATCCTCGAAGTCCCCTCTGCCGACCGCCCTACGACCCGAAGAAGCGCCGCATGAGTGACAAGCCCTCCGTCCTGTTCGTCTGTGTCCACAACGCGGGGCGCTCGCAGATGGCCGCGGCATACCTGACCCACCTCGGGGGTGGCGCCGTGGAGGTGCGGTCCGCCGGGAGCCAACCGGCCGACGAGGTCAACCCCTCCGCCGTCGCGGCGATGGCCGAGGAGGGCATCGACATCGCCGCCGAGATCCCGAAGGTGCTCACGGTCGAGGCCGTCGAGGCCTCCGACGTGGTTGTCACGATGGGGTGCGGCGACACCTGTCCCTACTTCCCGGGCAAGCGGTACGAGGACTGGGTGCTCGACGACCCGGCCGGGCAAGGGGTCGAGGCGGTCCGTCCGATCCGCGACGAGATCCGCACCCGCGTCGAGACGCTCCTGCGCGAGCTCGGCGTCGAGCCTTCGAGCTAGGCCAGGCCCACGCCACCGGATCGTCAAACGCGGGCTCACACGACCCTCCGGTTCCCTTCAGGAAGACGCTCGGCGACCGACGCCGGGCGGACCCTAAGGAGAGCACGATGGTCACATCCACCGACATCTGGTGGTCCTCGAACCTGTCCAGTGGGGAGCTGAGCCGCCAGGCGGCGCACCGGTCCGCCCAGGCCCAGGCCGTCCGCAGTGTCGTTCGCGCGCCCCGCACGCTGGGCCGGATCCCCCTGCCACGCCGGCTCCGGGCCTGGCGGCTGCCACGGTTCGCGGCGGTCCGTACCGTCGATCGTTGACTGGCCGGCGAGGGACGCGCCGAACCTCCAGCCCGCTGTCACGCCGTGGGCTGGGGGTTCGGCGTCCCGAGGAATGGTCGAGCGTCGAGCAGGCCGGTCAGCGCCGGGTTGTCGATGTGGCGTGCGAGCAGCGCTGCCGCCTCGGCGTCACCGCCCTGACCGAGGGCCGCTCCGTGGAGGAGGGACCGGACGACGAGCTCGCGCATTCCGGTGCGTGACGCCAGCTGACGCAGGTCCTCGACCCATCTGGCGGTGTCTGGATGGTCGTGTCGCAGACCGAGCACGCACTGCGCGTCGAGGATGTAGCCATCGAGCCACACGTAGGGATCGGCGAGCCGGTCAGCGCGGGTTCGTGACTCGGCCAGGAGGTCGAACCCTCGCGGTACCTCCCCGTCCGCCTCCGCCACCAGCGCGAGCCCCCGAGCCGTGATGCCTTCCCAGCAGGGATCGCCGAGCTGGCAGGCGCGGGCAAAGGCCTGGTCGAGGACCTCCGCGGCAGTTCCCAGGTCGCCGGCCGACAGCGCCGCCTCGCCCTGGAGGGCCTGGGGCCAGGGCAGGAAGGACAACCAGTGGTCCCGCTGGGCCAGCGCGACCGAGGCCGAGAGCTGGCCGTGGGCCCCGTCCAGGTCGCCGCACAACAGGCTGATCCGGCCCAGCATCGACCGCGCGAAGGCCTCTCGCCGGGGATCCTCGGCCTTCCGTGCGTGGTGAACGGCCTGCTCGAGCAGCGCTCGAGCCGGCCCGTAGTTCGCCCGGTCGCTCTCGACCGAGCCCAGGTACGTCGTGGCCTTCGCCATCATGGCGGGTGAGCCGTCAGCCAGTCGGAGCGCGTCGTTCAGCCACAGCTGGGCCCGATCATACCGGGCGCGCAGGAAGTCGACGTAGCCGAGCTCGGCGCGGGCCGCCGCGACGGCATCAGTCAGCTGGTGGGCGACCGCGATCTCGTCGGCCTCGTAGAGGCTGGCCAAGCCCTCCTCGTCGAGTCCTCCGAGGGCGTGGACGAGCGCCTCGGCCAGGACGAGCCGCGAGCGCACCCGAAGTCGGGTCTTGCGCGCGCCGTCGGCCAGTCGGGTGGCGGTCTGCAACGACAGGATCCCTGCCTCCAGCGCGCCGGCGCCCATCGCCGCGGTACCGGCTTCGATGATCGCCTCGATGGTGGCGTCGTCCGCCTCCGCGAGCGGGTTGGGTCTGGTGGTCCGACGGGCAGCGAGCACGGCCGCCCCGGGAGGCGTGCCGAGCTCGCTGGTGAAGAGCGCCGAACACGCGGCGAACTGTCGCTCGGCCGCGTCGTCGTCACCCGCGAGGCGGTAGAGGCGGATCAGGAGCGCCTGGTGGTTCTCGTCCAGCGGGCTCATGGCGGTGACACGGGCCGCGTAGCCGATGGCCTCCTGCCACGCACCACGCGCCAACGACCGGACCGCCGCTTCGTGGAGGATCGCCTCGGAGGCAGCCGTCAGGTGCCGCTGTTGGGCCAGCAACCAGATCTCGTATGCCGCGCTCGCGCGGAACGTCATCCCCTCGAGCAGGCCGGCACCGAGGCCGGGCAGCGCGATGGCGTCGCCGGAGGCGCCGCGGGCGAGCACCTCGACGTCGACGACGGTGTCGTGCGGGAGGGAGAGCCGGACGGGGTCGTCCTCGACCGCCGCCTCCCGCCCGAGACCCCGGCGCAGCTCGGAGAGCGTCCAGCGCAGGGCACGGTGCGGATCCTGCGCGTCGGAGAAGAGGAGCTGGGCGAGCTGGCTGCGGCTCGGCGGCCGGTCCGCCAGCACCAGGTAGGTCAGCAGTGCCCAGCTCTTGCGGCTCCGGAAGGGGTGGGACTCGCCGGACGCCTGCACGATCCGTGGCCTGCCGAGGAGCTGCACGGACAGACTCATCGGACCTCCGATCCCGACGGCGCTGCCGCCGGACGCCGGGCTGACGCGCTCGTCATCCCACGCTCATTCGCGCCGCTGTGGTGATGACGCGAGGATCCGGGAAGTCCTCGCAGTACTGGTAACCGTACGCCAGCCGTACCCGTCCGGCCGGCGTGATCACGAACTCCGCCACCGACCGCCAAGGGTCGTCGACCGGTGGGTTGCCACGGCGGCGTCGGCTGTCCTGGAAGGCCTGGCCGACTGCTGGCGAGTGGGACAGGAAGGCGTGGGGCGCGTCGTAGAGCACACGCTCCACCGACCAGTGTCCGATCCCGTACGCCCGGAAGGCGCGCGCGCCGGGGTCGCAGAGCACTGGAGCCGAAAGGTGGTGGGTGACCCGGTACGCGCTGGCGCGCACCGGGTCCCCCAGGGAGACGATGACCGGGTTGAGCCCTGCGTGGCAGTAGTCCGACCACTCGGCCTCGAGCCGCGCGGCCCTGGTCGCCCCGCAGCTGCAGCCGAAGTGGCGCCAGAACATCAGCAGGGCCGGTGCCCCGGACCAGAGCTCCGACAGCCGTCGGACCGTACCGGTGTGATCGGGCAGGCTCAGGTCAGGCGCTTCGAACCCATCGCGCAGCAGGACGAGGTCGGTTTCCGTCGGTCCCGCGGACCACCGGTCCAACCATGCGGTCTCGGCGTCCGCGACCGAGGACCCCAGGGACGGCTCGGGCACCGAAGGCCGCGTCGTGGCGGACGTCAACTCGGTCATGTCGCCCGCCTAGAAGCCTTCGATGACGGGGTAGATCTCGTCGGCCACGAGACCGTGCGCCTCGCGGTGCACGGTGTTCGCGGCCTCCGCGTCCGGTGCATCGACCAGGCAGAAGATCTTCCCCGCGGCCTCGTCCACCCAGTAGCGCAGGTAGTTGACACCGTGCGGCGCCTGAGCCGACAGGTCGGCCTGATGAGCCCCCGCGACGTCTCCAGCCGTGAGGCCACCTTCGATGGTGTGCACGTCCATGAACAAGGACATGTCGTTCCTTTCGTTCCGAGGTCGGCGTCGGTCGCCGAGCCTTCGTCCTGAAGGGAACCCCCCCGGCGTGTGACCCCGCGTTTGACGGTGTCCCGACGCGCCTCGTTAACCTCGAGCCCGTGACCCCACGCTGGCCCGTCGTCCTGTTCGACTTCGACGGCACCCTCGCCGACACCATCGCGCTCATCGTCGCGTCGTACCACCACGCGCTCGGCTCGGTCCTGGGCGAGCAGGCCCCCGAGGACGAGGTGCGCTCGTGGATCGGCCGACCGCTCCAGCCGGTGCTCGAGGAGCGCTACCCGGGCCGCGGCGCCGAGCTCACCGACGTCTACCGCACCTGGAACCTCGCCAACCACGACGAGCTCATCCGCACCGTCGAGGGGGTGCCGCAGCTGCTCGACGACCTGCACGCCGCTGGCGCCCGCACCGGCGTGGTCTCGAGCAAGAAGGGCGACACCGTGCGCCTGGGGTTGCGCGCCGTCGGTCTCGAGGACCGCATCGACGTGCTGGCCGGGCAGGAGGAGACCACCCTCCACAAGCCCCACCCCGCGCCCCTCCTGTATGCCGCGGCGCAGCTCGGTGCCGCGCCGCACGACTGCGTCTACGTCGGTGACGCGACCGTCGACGTCGAGGCCGCCCGCGCGGCGGGGATGGGTGCGGTGGCCGTCACCTGGGGTGCCGGGCTCGAGCCGGCCCTGGCCGCGACCCGCCCGGACGCCCTCGTCGCGGACGTGGTCGGGCTGCGCACGGCGTTGTTCGAGACGGCCCTCGACTGAGCCCTGCACCCGGCGCCCGGCTGCGCCCTAGACTCGCCGCGTGCACGGCTACAGCGACCAGAACCTCGAGGCCCTCGGCGACGCGATCCTCGCCTACTCCGCCGACCGCCTGAAGCTCGACCCGGTCCCACTCGACGGGCCCCAGACGCTCGCCGAGCTCGACGCGGCGGCCGGCCAGACCATCACGCGCGACGGCATCGGCGGGCTCGAGGCGCTCAAGCTCTTCGAGGAGCACCTCGCCCAGGCCTGCATCTCCACCGACCACCCCCGTTACCTCTCCTTCATCCCGTGTGCCCCCACCGAGGCCTCGGCGATGTTCGACCTCGTCGTCGGGGCGTCGTCGATCTACGGCGGCTCGTGGCTCGAGGGTGCCGGCGCGGTGTATGCCGAGAACCAGGCCCTGCGCTGGATCGCCGACTTGGTCGGCCTGCCGCAGGAGGCCGGTGGCGTCTTCGTGCCCGGTGGCACGATCGGCAACCTCTCGGCCCTCGTCGCCGCCCGGCACACGGCGCGGACGAAGGCGGCCCGCGAGGCTCGCAGCGGCGCGGGGGCTCGGCCGTGGCGGGTGGCCGCGACGCACGGTGCGCACTCGTCGATCCAGTCGGCCTGCGACGTCATGGATGCCGAGCTGGTCGGCGTCGAGGTGGACGACCGCGGTCGACTCAGTGGCGCTGCCCTGCGCGAGGTCCTGGTCGCCAACGGGCCGGAGACGTTCTTCGCGGTGGTCGCGACCAGCGGCACCACCAACTTCGGGATCGTCGACGACCTCGCCTCGGTGGCAGAGGTCTGCCGTGAGTTCGGGATCTGGTTCCACGTCGACGGTGCCTATGGCGGCGCCGGTCTGGCGGCCCCCTCGGTGCGTCACCTCTACGCAGGCATCGAGCACTGCGACTCGTTCATCGTCGACCCGCACAAGTGGCTGTTCGCGCCGTTCGACTGCTGCGCGCTGATCTACCGCGAGCCGGCGATGGCCCGTGCCGCGCACACCCAGCACGCGTCCTACCTCGACGTGCTCACCGACAAGCCCGACTGGAACCCCACCGACTACTCGGTGGGCCTGACCCGCCGGGCTCGTGGCCTGCCGTTCTGGTTCTCCCTCGCCACCCACGGCACGGATGCCTACCGCGAGGCGGTCGAGCGGACGCTGGAGGTGACCCGGTTCGCGGCGGAGGAGATCGAGCGGCGCGGCTACCTCGAGGTGGTCCGCGAGCCCGACCTGTCGGTGGTCGTCTTCCGGCGGCTCGGCTGGACGGCGGCGGACTACCAGGAGTGGTCCGACCGGCTGCTCGCCGAGCAGTTCGCATTCGTCGTCCCCACCTCGCACCTCGGCGAGACCCTGACCCGGTTCGCCATCGTCAACCCGCGCACCTCCGAGGAAGACATCACCGCGATCCTCGACACGATGGCCTGATCCACGCTCGGGTCCCAGTGACCATGCCTTGGCACGCTATGCCGTGCCCCACCACATGGGGCACGCCGCCAGCGCCCCCTGCCCCACCTGGTGGGGCACGGCATAGCGTCTCCAATGGCCTGCCAGCCCTGCCCTCCTGAGGCGCAGCGACCCTGATGGGGCGAGTGGGACGGGTGTGACCAAACCCGTTCAGAACGGTCGTGCCGGAGTTCGCGAGTGGAATGACAAGCGTGTGATTCGCTCCGTATAGTTGCTCCTGCACGCACGGTCAGGCTGCACACGACGTCTGCACACCAGGCAAGGATTGGGTCGAGAGTTGAACGCCGCACACGAGCAGGGTCAGGTCAGCGTCACCACGGAGCTGAGCGATCGTGACCGCGAGATCATCGCCTTCGAGCGCCAGTGGTGGAAGTACGCCGGCGCCAAGGAGCAGGCGATCCGTGAGCTGTTCGACATGAGCGCCACGCGCTACTACCAGGTGCTCAACGCCCTCATCGACTCGCAGGCCGCCCTCGAGGCCGACCCGATGCTCATCAAGCGGCTGCGCCGGCTGCGGGCCTCGCGCCAGCGCGCCCGCAGCGCACGCCGGTTGGGCATCCAGCTCTGACCGAGCCCCCTGGTTCACCAACGCCCGTGCAGAAGTGACTGTACGGGCGTTGTTGCGTCCGCTCCGGGGCAAGGCCTCCGATCCGGTGTCCCGGTCCACTTCCGCGTGGTTGACTTCTGGCGTGGGCGAAGTGCGAACCCGGTTGGCTGGTCCCGATGACGCGCTCGTCGTGGCGGCCCTGACGCTGCAGTGCGCCCGGCACCGGGGAGGTCAGGGCGAGGTCGGCTTCCTCGACCGGTTCGCCCGTGCCTGGTCGGCGAGCCAGAAGGTCCGCCCGGTCTGGATCGCCGAGGCCGGCGACGACCACGCCGGCTACCTCCAGGGCCTGGTCGTCGAGCCGTTGCCCTGGCCCGGCCGCGGGCCCGGGGCTGAAGCGGAGCTGGTCGTCGACACCTTCTTCGTCCGCCCCGAGCACCGCGGGATCGGAGCGGGGGAGGTGTTGCTCAACGCAGCCGTGGGGTGGGCCCGTGACTCGGGGCTGCGCGCCGTCACGATGGCCGCGGGCGTCCACACCACAGCGATGGTCGAGCGCGTCGGTTTCGTCGCTGACGCCCGTGCCTACCGGATGGAGCTGTGATGGGAGCCGCGTTCAGGATCGGGTCGATCGTCGTCAACGTCCGCGACGTGCCACGGGCGATGGCCTTCTGGGCCGCCGCCCTCGACTACGCGCCGCGCTACGAACCAGAGCCCGACTGGGTCATCCTCAGTCCCCGTGACGGCATCGGGCCCAACCTCTCGCTGAACCTCGGCGACACCCGACCCCTGCTGCACCCCCACATCCACCTCGACCTCTACGCCCACGACCAACAGGCCGAGATCGAGCGACTCGTCGGGTTGGGCGCCCACCTCGTCGAGGACTGGCACTACCCGGAGGGGGAGCGCGACTTCGAGGTGCTCGAGGACCCCGACGGCAACCGGTTCTGCATCATCGACGCGCGGCCTGACGCACCCGACGCGACCGACGACTGATGCGCCCGGGGCCCACGAACTCACTCACCGACGTCGCCGGGCTGCGGGTCGGCCACGCCACCCGCCGCGAGGAGGGCTGGCTCACCGGGTGCACCGTGGTGGTTGCCCCTGATGCGGGGGCCATGGCGGGCGTGGACGTCAGAGGTGGCGCGCCGGGCACGCGCGAGACCGACCTGCTCGACCCCCGCAACCTCGTCGACCGCGTCAACGCCGTGGTGCTCACCGGCGGGAGCGCGTTCGGCCTCGCCGTCGCCGACGGCGTCGTGCAGCAGCTGTATGCCGCCGGGCTGGGTTGGCCGATGGGCGAGCCCGGGCAGGTGGTCCCGATCGTCCCTGCGGCGGTGCTGTTCGACCTCGGGCGGGGTGGCGTGTTCGCGAACACCCCGACTGCCGCGGACGGTGCCGACGCGTTGGCTGTCGCGTCCGCCGACGCCGTGCTTCAGGGGTGTGTCGGCGCGGGGACGGGAGCGCGGGCCGGCGGGCTCAAGGGGGCGATCGGCTCGGCGAGCGCGGTCCTCGACGACGGCACGACCGTCGCGGCCCTCGTCGCGCTCAACTCGTTCGGCGCGCCCCACGACGATCGGACCGGTGAGCTGCTCGCGGCCCGCTACGGGCTCGGCGACGAGTTCGCCCACGTCGGGGTCCCGAGCGCGGACGAGCTGGCCGCGGCGCGCGCCCGGGCCGACGCGGCATACGAGGGGCAGCGGGTGCGGCCGGGGATGGCCACGGTGATCGGCGTCATCGCCACGGACGCGACGCTCACCAAGGCGCAGTGCGCGAAGGTCAGCGGGCTCGGGCACGACGGGCTCGCCCGGGCCATCCACCCGGTGCACACGCTGCTCGACGGCGACACGCTGTTCACCCTCGCGACCGGTGCGCGGCCGGCCCCGGAGCTGCCTGCCCTGCACTCCCTCATGGTGGCCGCCGGCGACTGCGTGAGCAGGGCCGTGGGCCACGCCGTGCTGGCCGCCGAGTCGGTCGCCAACGGCGCCGTCGACCTGCGGTCCTACCGCGACGCGTTCCCGTCGGCGGTCCGAACCTCCAGCTAGACCTCGACGTCCATGGAGTCGAAGGCGAGCTCGACCGTCTCGATGACGAGGTCGCTGGACGCGGCGTCGAGGGGGCTCAGCCGGTAGACGGCCGGGAAGGCGTTGCGGAACTTCCAGGTCAGGACGAGCTGACCGGTCCCGTCCAGCAGCTTCACGACGACGGTGCGGTCCACGGCGGGGTCGGCGTTGCGGGCGGCCTCCCACCAGTTCCAGAGGTCGAGGTTGGCGGTCAGGCCCCGACTGAGGACCAGGTGGGAGTAGCTGGCGAGCCCGGGCTGCTTGCGCGGCTCGTTCGCGCGGTCGTCGCCGGAGCGGTAGGCGACCTCGTCGAGCAGGGCCACCGGCAGGTCGACGTGGGAGAACGACGCGTCGTCCGTGCCGGCGAAGTCGACGATGAAGTTGGAGCCCTCGAGCGGGTCGGGGTGTGCGGCCATGTCTCAGGGTGGCACCAGCCGCACGCGACGGCGACCCCCAGCGCCGTTCGCCGGGCGCGGACACGTTTGCACTCTCCCGGTGAGAGTGCCAATAATGGCGTTAGCACTCTCACCCTGAGAGTGACAATCCAGGCCAGTCCAGGTGAGGTCCGGGGAACGCGGCGACGTGAGCCGCGCGAGCCGGGTCGTCCGTCGCGGGCACCCACTGGCCACCGCTTACGTTTCGCGTGGGAGGAACCACCCGAATGGCCAAGATCATCGCATTCGATGAAGAGGCTCGCCGCGGTCTCGAGCGGGGAATGAACATCCTCGCCGACGCCGTGCGCGTCACCCTCGGTCCGAAGGGCCGCAACGTCGTCCTCGAGAAGAAGTGGGGAGCCCCCACGATCACCAACGATGGTGTGTCCATCGCCAAGGAGATCGAGCTCGACGACCCGTACGAGAAGATCGGCGCAGAGCTGGTCAAGGAAGTTGCCAAGAAGACGGATGACGTCGCTGGCGACGGCACGACCACTGCCACCGTCCTCGCCCAGGCCCTCGTCAAGGAGGGTCTGCGCAACGTCGCCGCAGGCGCCAACCCGATGGCCCTCAAGCGTGGCATCGAGAAGGCCGTCGAGGCCGTCTCCGCCCAGCTGCTCGAGATGGCCAAGGACGTCGAGACCAAGGAGCAGATCGCTTCGACGGCCTCGATCTCCGCTGCTGACCCCCAGATCGGCGAGATGATCGCCGAGGCCATGGACAAGGTCGGCAAGGAAGGCGTCATCACCGTCGAGGAGTCCAACACCTTCGGCCTCGAGCTCGAGCTCACCGAGGGCATGCGCTTCGACAAGGGCTACATCAGCCACTACTTCGTCACCGACACCGAGCGCATGGAAGCCGTCCTCGAGGACCCCTACGTCCTCGTGGTCAACTCCAAGATCTCCGGCATCAAGGACCTGCTGCCCCTCCTCGAGAAGGTCATGCAGTCCGGCAAGCCGCTGCTGATCATCTCGGAGGACGTGGACGGCGAGGCGCTGTCGACCCTGGTGGTCAACAAGATCCGTGGCACCTTCAAGTCGGTCGCCGTGAAGGCCCCCGGCTTCGGTGACCGTCGCAAGGCCATGCTGGCCGACATCGCCATCCTCACCGGTGGCCAGGTCATCTCCGAGGAGGTCGGCCTCAAGCTCGACACCGCGGAGCTCGACCTGCTCGGCCGCGCCCGCAAGGTCGTCGTCACCAAGGACGAGACGACCATCGTCGAGGGTGCTGGCGACGCCGACCAGATCCAGGGTCGCGTCAACCAGATCCGCGCCGAGATCGAGAAGTCGGACAGCGACTACGACCGCGAGAAGCTGCAGGAGCGCCTGGCCAAGCTGGCCGGCGGTGTTGCGGTCATCAAGGCCGGTGCCGCGACCGAGGTCGAGCTCAAGGAGCGCAAGCACCGCATCGAGGATGCCGTGCGCAACGCCAAGGCTGCCGTCGAGGAGGGGATCGTCGCCGGTGGTGGCGTGGCCCTGCTCCAGGCGACCAAGGCCGCGTTCGAGAAGCTCGAGCTCGAAGGTGACGAGGCCACCGGTGCGAACATCGTTCGCGTCGCAGCCTCCGCTCCGCTCAAGCAGATCGCGATCAACGCTGGTCTCGAGGGTGGCGTCGTGACGGAGAAGGTCAGCACGCTCGCAGCTGGGTGGGGCCTCAACGCCGCCACCGGCGAGTACGTCGACCTCATCGCCGCGGGCATCATCGACCCGGCCAAGGTGACGCGTTCCGCGCTCCAGAACGCCGCGTCGATCGCCGCGCTGTTCCTCACCACCGAGGCCGTCATCGCCGACAAGCCCGAGAAGGCTGCGCCGATGGCCCCCGGTGGCGACGAGATGGGTGGCATGGGCTTCTGACGAAGCCAGCCACGCGGCATACGCCACACCGCTGAAGGGCGGTCCACCGAGAGGTGGGCCGCCCTTTCGCCATCCCCCGAACGGGTCGACGCCCGGCGACGTTACCCAAGCGGGGGGTATGCCGTGTAGAACGGTCCTCGTGCCGACTTCCCCTCCCGATGTTCCCCTCGTCCTGGGGCCGCTGCTCCGCTACATCGGTGAGAGGTCGGCGACGATCTGGGTCCAGACCCGTGATGCGGGCACGGTGCGGGTCCGCGCCTTCGGCCGGGAGTGGTCGGCGCCGACGTTCGGGGCGCACGGGCGCCACTACGCACTGGTCGTCCTCGACGGCCTGGAGCCGGGTTCGGCCAGCGACTACGAGGTCGACATCGACGACGAGCGGGTCTGGCCGGAGGCCGAGCCGGAGCGCACCGACCTGCCGCCCAGCCGGATCAGGACCCTGCTGCACAGCGAGCCCACCCGGCTCGCCTTCGGCTCCTGCCGCACGAGCGTGTCCCACGACGCCGAGGGGAACGCGAGCAACGGCGTGGACGCCCTGCGCGCTTACGCCCACCACCTGAGCCGGCCCGAGCGCCAGGAGGGCGACTGGCCACACCTGCTGTGCTTCCTCGGCGACCAGGTGTACGCCGACGAGACCAGCGGGCAGATGCGCGAGTACATCGCGTCCCGCCGCAGCCTCGACGAGCCGCCGGGCGAGGAGCTCAAGGACTTCGTGGAGTACTCGCACCTCTACTGGCTGGCGTGGACCGACCCGCTCAACCGCTGGCTGCTCTCGACGCTGCCGAGCGCGATGATCTTCGACGACCACGACATCCGGGACGACTGGAACACCTCGCAGAGCTGGCACCGCGAGATGAACCAGACCTCCTGGTGGCACGAGCGGATCGTGGGTGGGCTCTCCTCCTACTGGGTGTACCAGCACGTCGGCAACCTCTCGCCCGAGGAGCTGGCCGACGACGAGGTCTGGCAGCAGATCGTGGCCCACGCGGAGTCGGGCGCGACCGACGAGCCCGACCTGACGCAGGTGCTCGACCAGCTCGCCGAGCGGGTGGACGCCAAGCCGGAGACCTACCGGTGGAGCTACGCGCGCGACCTGGGCGAGTCCAAGCTGGTGGTGGTGGACTCCCGGGCGGCGCGGGTCCTGGCACCCGAACGACGCTCGATCCTCGACGACGACGAGCTCGCCTGGCTCGACGGTCAGCTGCGTGGCGACGTGGACCACCTGTTCATCGGCACCTCGCTGCCGTTCTTCATCGCGCAGGGCATCCACGACCTCGAGGCGATCAACGAGGCGATGGCCACCGGGGCCTGGGGCCCGTGGGTGGCGAACCTGGGCGAGAAGATGCGACGTGCGCTCGACCTCGAGCACTGGGCCGCCTTCCAGGAAGGCTTCGCCGCGGTGCTCGACATGGTGGTGCAGGTCGCGCACGGCGAGCGCGGGACGGCGCCCGGGACCATCACCTTCCTGTCCGGCGACGTGCACAACTCCTACGTGACCGAGATCGGCTCCGACCAGCTCGGGGGCGGCAGCAGCACGATCCTCCAGGCAGTGTGCTCACCCATCCGCAACCCGTTGCCACGTCAGGTCCGCATCGCGCAGGCCTTCCTCGGCAAGGGTCTGGCTCGTCCGCTCCAGTTCCTCGTGGGTCGCACCGAGAAGGTGCCCAGCGCGCCATACCGGTGGTCGGTGACCCACGGCCCCTGGTTCGACAACAACCTCGCCACCCTCGAGGTCCGCGGCCGGGGCCTGGTGATGCGCTGGGAGGCCGGCGAGGTCAGGGGCGACCGCTACGACGCCCCCGAGCTCCGTCAGGTGGCTCGGGTCTCGATCAGCTGAGCGCGACCGCCCCGCGTCGTCGGACTCGGGGTCGTCCCATGGTTCGGAGGATCCACCGGACCAGGACTCGGCGGATCTTCCGAACCAACCCGCCTTCGCTCGGGCACGTTCACACGCTGTCCACCGTTGGGTGGACAGCCGGTAGGCGGACTGGGGGTTCACTCAGGGTGGGCTCAGGGTCGAACCTGAATGCGTCGCAGCGGCCGCGTCCCTACCTTTGAGGAGAACGGAATCCACCATGAGCCGGGAGCCTGACATGACTGCGACACCCCTGACCGCCGACGCCCCCGTGGCGTCCACCACGCGCGCTGCTGCCGCCCGTGTCGTGAACCTGCACAAGATCTACGGCAAGGGCGAGGCCGAGGTCCGCGCCCTCGACGGGGTCAGCGTCGACCTGGCCCGCGGTGAGTTCACGGCGATCATGGGTCCGTCCGGGTCCGGCAAGTCGACGCTGATGCACTGCGCGGCCGGCCTCGACGCCGTGACCAGCGGCGAGGTCTACATCGGCGACGTCGACATCACCCGGCTCAAGGACAAGGCCCTGACCACCCTGCGCCGTGACCGGATCGGGTTCGTCTTCCAGTCCTTCAACCTCATCCCGACGCTCAACGCGGAGGAGAACATCCTCCTGCCGCTGGCGATTGCCGGGCGCAAGGCCGACCCGGCGTGGTTCGACACCGTCATCCAGACCGTCGGGCTGCGTGACCGGCTCAGCCACCGTCCCAACGAGCTCTCGGGCGGCCAGCAGCAGCGCGTCGCCTGCGCGCGTGCCCTCGTCAGCCAGCCCGAGATCGTCTTCGCCGACGAGCCCACCGGCAACCTCGACTCGACCTCCGGCGCGGAGGTGCTCGGCTTCCTGCGACGCAGCGTCGACGAGTTCGGCCAGACCATCGTCATGGTCACCCACGACCCGGTCGCCGCCGCCTACACCGACCGCGTGGTCTTCTTGGCGGACGGCCACGTCGTCGACGAGATGCGCGAGCCGACCGCCGACAAGATCCTCGAGCGGATGAAGCGCCTCGACGTACGGATGCAGCCTGACCCGGCAGGTGCCTGACCATGTTGCGCGCCAGCTGGAAGAGCCTGCTCGGCCGCAAGCTGCGGCTGTTCATGAGCGCCTTCGCCATCATCCTCGGCGTCTCGTTCGTCTCGGGGTCGTTCATCTTCACCGACACCCTGAGCCGGGCGTTCGACGGCATCGTCAACACCGTCGGGGAAGTCGTCGTCCGGCCCGACTCCGCGAGCAGTGACTTCGACTCCGGGCCCACGTCCAAGACCGTCCCGGGAAGCCTCGTGCAGACCATCGCGGGGCTGCCGGACGTGGCCCGCGCCGACGGCAACGTCACCGATCCCACGACCTTCGTCGTGTCCAAGAAGGGCAAGCTGATCGGGGGCGGTGGCCCTCCCGGGCTCGGCCTCTCCTGGAACGACGCACCCACCACCGGCGGTGACCCACCGGCGACGATCGCCGAAGGGCACTGGCCGAACAAGTCGGGCGAGGTGGTGCTGGACTCCGGCACCGCCCGCCGGGCCGACTACGTCGTGGGCGACACCGTCACCCTGGTGACCAGCGGCGCGAAGCCGAAGGTCACCGCCACCCTCGTCGGCCTCGCCGAGTTCAAGGGCGGGACGGTCGGCGCGACCCTGGCCTTCTTCGACACCAAGACCGCCCAGGACCTCTACTACGGCGGCAAGGACGAGTTCTCCGACGTGTGGGTGACGGCCAAGGACGGCACCAGCGCCGAGGACCTCGCCGCGAAGGTGCAGGCCTCATTGCCCAAGGGGTTCGAGGCTGTCACGGGCGCGTCGGTGGCCAAGGAGCAGGCGACCGGCATCAACCAGGCGCTCTCCTTCATCAACATCTTCCTGCTCGTCTTTGCCGGGATCGCCCTGTTCGTCGGGTCGTTCCTCATCATCAACACCTTCTCGATCCTCGTGGCGCAGCGCAGTCGTGAGCTCGCGATGCTCCGGGCCCTCGGCGCGGGGCGGCGGCAGGTGACCCGGTCGGTGCTGTTCGAGGCCTTCGTCGTCGGGCTCGTCGGGTCGACCATCGGCCTGGGCGCGGGCTTCCTGCTCGCGCTAGGCATCCAGGCGCTCTTCGCACGCTTCGGCCTCGACCTCAGCGGTTCGCCGCTCGTCTTCCAGCCGAGCACCGCCCTGATCGCGTATGCCGTGGGCATGGTCGTGACGATGCTCGCCGCCTACCTGCCCGCTCGCCGCGCAGGCAAGATGCCTCCGGTGGCGGCCATGCGCGATGACATCGCGCTGCCTGAGGCGACCCTGCACCGGCGCATCTGGATCGGCTCCGTCCTGTTCGTCATCGGACTCTGGAACACCTTCCTCGGTGCCTTCACGCCCATCGACCACTCGTCCTACTGGGTGGGCACCGGGGTCTTCGCCCTGGTGATGGCCGCGATCCTCACCAGTCCCGTCGTGGGCCGGCCGGTCATCCACCTGCTGGGTCTGGTCTACCGTCGGCTGTTCGGCGCGGTCGGGCTGATGGCCGAGCAGAACGCGACCCGCAACCCGCGCCGCACCGCGGCGACGGCGTCCGCCCTGATGATCGGGCTGACCCTCGTGGCGATGATGTCGGTCTTCGGCGCCTCTGCCAAGGCCAGCGTCGACAAGTCGATCAACGAGAACTTCGCTGCCGACTACGTGGTCTCCAACGCGATCGGCCAGCCGTTCTCGACGACGGTCACCCGTGACGTCGCGGCCGTCCCCGGCGTCGCAGTGGTCAGCCCGATGCGCTACCTGGGGGTCTCGGTCAACGACGACAGGGGTTTCGCTGCCGCAGTGGACCCGGTCGCCCTCGGCAAGGCCGTGCCGATCGACTTCACCAGTGGCTCGCTGGCCGCGTTGAAGCCGGGCACCCTGCTGCTCTCGGACCAGCGCGCCACCGAGCAGGGCGTGTCAGTCGGCAGCAAGGTCGACACCGACATCTCGGGCACCAAGGGGAGCGCCACGGTCGTAGGCATCTTCAAGAGCACCGCCGCCCTCCCCAACTCGATCATCGTCACGCTGGCCGACGCCGACGCTGCAGGGGTGCCGCAGCAGGACAGTGCCGCCTTCGTGGTGCGAGCTCCGGGGGCCGACCCCAAGGCGGTTGAGGCGGGTATCGAGAAGGTCATCGCCGACCTGCCGTCGGTCACGCTCAAGAACCAGGACGAGTTCGCCGCGGAGCAGCGGGCTCCGATCGACCAGCTGCTCTACATCATCTACGCGCTGCTCGGCCTGGCCGTGGTGATCGCCGTCCTCGGCATCATCAACACCCTCGCGCTGTCGGTGATCGAGCGGACTCGCGAGATCGGGCTGCTCCGGGCGGTGGGACTGAGTCGGCGACAGCTGCGGACGATGCTGCGGCTCGAGTCCGTCGCGATCGCGCTGCTCGGCGCGGTGCTCGGGGTCGCCCTCGGCCTCGCCGCCGGGTGGGCGCTGCAGCGCAGCCTCGCCGACGACGGCATCGACGTGTTGTCGATCCCGGGCGGCCAGCTGGCCATCTTCGTGGTGCTCGCCGGGATCGTGGGTGTGCTCGCAGCCCTCTGGCCGGGGCGCCGGGCCGCCCGGCTCGACGTCCTCAAGGCCATCACGACCGAGTAGCGGCGGGCGCTGGGAGTCGCGCCACCGCATACCGGGCGACGCTGCCCCGACCACCACGGTCGGGGCGGCGTCGCGACTGCTCAGCTGAACATGCGCAGGGTCTGGGCCTCGGTCTCGGCGTAGTGCGCTCCGGCCGCAGCGAGGACGCCACCGATCGAGTCGAGCGAGGCGCGGACCTGCTTCTGGGTGCCCTGCCACTCGCCCACGAGCGACTGGAACCGCGCCGCGGCGGATCCGGTCCAGGCTCCCTGGAGCCCGGACAGGCGGGCCATCATCGCCGTGACCTGGCTGTCGATCTCGGTCGAGATGCGGGCGATGTCGCCCGAGGCGGCCTGGATGCGCTCGGTGTCCACCGTGAACTGTGCCGACATGGTTGTCCTCCTGACGAGTGCGGCGCCCCCGTGGCCTCCGCCTGTGGCGAGGCTAGGGGCGTCACGCGGCTGGCCCGCCCGGTTGTCCACAGGCTCCTGCCCGGGCGGGTAGCGTCAGCCGGGTGACCATCTGGATCGACCCGCCTGCGTGGCCGGCGCATGGGCGGTTGTGGTCCCACCTCGTCAGCGACACGTCCTACGACGAGCTGCACGTCTTCGCTGCGGCACAAGGGATTCCGGCCCGTGGCTTCGAGGGTGACCACTACGACGTGCCCGAGGAGCGGTATGCCGCGCTGGTCGCGGCAGGTGCCACGCCGGTGGACGGCCGGGAGGTCGTGCGGATCCTCCAACGCAGCGGTCTGCGCATCCAGAAGCGGCGCCACGAGCGGGTCGTCCGGGCTGTTCCCGAGGCGCCCTGGCTGCCCCCGGGGTCACGGGCCGACGTGATCGCGTCGCGCCAGGACGAGGCGCCGGCCAACACGGTCGTGGTGCGCCTCGCCCTGCTGCGCGGGCCTGAACTCCTCGTCGTGGAGCGCCCCGACGGTGGGGTCGACCTCCCGTCACGGAGGGTGGGGGGCGACTCCGTGGCCGAGGCCCTCGGTCTCCTGGTGGGGGAGCTGATGGGCACGCCCACAGCCCTCGTCCCGCGCCTCGTGGGCTACGTCCGCAACACCGTGCCCAGCCCTGACGACGGGTATCCGTGGCCTGCACCAAAAGCGTGCTTCGCGGTCTTCGCGGACCGCATCACCGAGTCCGACGACGCTGAGGTCGGCACCTGGCGCCACCTCTCGGACCCGACGGACGACCTGTCCGGAAGGCACTGGTGGCCCCTCGTGGAGCACCTGGAACGGGTGGGTCGGTGAATCGGCTTATCGAGTCGGTCCCGGGGGCGACGTTCGCCGACGGCTCCATGGCCGATGTCGAGCTGTGGGTGTCGGCCGAACCCGTGGACGAGGAGCGCGTGTTCGTGGCCACGGTGGTCGTGACGGATGCGACGGGACGGTATGCGGTGGCCTACAGCCCGCGCCGCCGCGAGTGGAGCATCCCGGGCGGCTGGCGTGAGCCCGGGGAGTCGGTGCTCGAGTGCGCACTCCGTGAGGTCTGGGAGGAGACCAGCCTGCGGCTCGACGCGGACAGCCTGCAGATCTTCGGCCATGAGGACTACACCCCCCGGTCGCGGCACGGTCTCTGGCCTGAGGACGGAGGGTCGATGCAGGTCTTCCGCGCCACGCTCCCGGTGGCCGGGGACGAGCTCGTGGCGACCGAGCCCGACGCGGTGGACCCGAGGTGGGTGAGCGCCGAGGAGTTCGAGGCCCTGGCCGGGCGGCAGTTCTGGTGGCCTCTGGTGGCCGCAGCCATGACCGCGGACGAGTGACGGCGGAGGAGTGACGGGCGTCAGCCCGTGAGGAGTCCCAGCTCGGCGGCGAGGTTGACCCGGGCCGCGTCCTCCCAGGACTCCCGGGCGAACTCGGTGGCGTAGATGGTCTCGCGGTCGAGGAAAGGTCGCAGGATCGACGCCCTCGCCGCGCGGAACACGTCGTCGGGGACGGCGGCATACTCGTCACGCACCTGGACGGTGTACTCGTCGTAACGCCCGGGCGGTGAGCTGAGGATCCAGAGGTCGGCGTCGTGGAAGGCGCCGGCGAGGGGCGTGCCGGTGAGCTCGTGGTCGTGGGTCGAGAGCACGAGGTCGCGCACGGTCTCGACGTCCTCGGTCGTGAAACCCAGCGCCGAGAGGTCGCGCACGGCGAGGTCGGCGCTCTCGATCTCGTTCTCCCCACCCGAGTTCGTGGTGTCGTAGACGGCGTCGTGGAACCACGCCGCGATCCGGGCCAGGGCAGTCTCGCGAGCGGTCAGCACGCCGGCCTGTTCGAGGTCCTCGAGCGCCCAGAACATCTCCACGAGATGGCGGGCCGTGTGGTACCTGCGGTGCTCCTCGCCCAGCCGTCGCAGCAGGTCCTCCCCGACTGCCCGGACGGCGTCGGAGTGCGCTCCGGGGGCGAGGTCGGCGACGTCGAGCGTCCACCACGTGATCAGTGCCGGCACGAGCGCGATTCTGGCAGAGATCGAGCCGGTCAGGCGGGACCCAGCTGCGCGGGCAGCGGTTCGGCGTGCACGACGGTCAGGGCCGAGACCGCTCGGGTGAGCACGACGTAGAGGCGACGCAGCCCGGTGCGCTCGTCGGGCTCGGCCGCGGCGATGGCGGCGGGTTCGACCACGATGACCCGGTCGAACTCCAGTCCCTTGGCCACGGTGGCCGGGACCACGTCGACCTGGTGGTCGATGTCGCCGTGGTCCTGACCGAGCACGCCGTGGTCGATCCCGTTGCGCTGCAACGACGCTGACAGCGCATCGACCATGGCGTCGGGAGCGATGACACCGACGGAACCGGGCTCCTCCAGCTCGGCGGCGACGACGGCACCCACCCGCTCGTGGAGGCTGGCAGCGTCGGTCGACACGATGTCCAGCCGGCCGGGGTTGTCTCGCACCGAGACGGGAGTGCCGAGTCCGGGCGCCATGTGGGGGAGCAGCTGGGCCGCGTACTCGATGACGCTGGCGGGCACGCGGAACCCCCGGTCGAGGACCTCGATGTGGCTGCCGGGCTTGCCGAGGTGGTGCAGGGACGACTCCCACGAGTCGGTCGCCCACGGCGTGGTGCCCTGGGCGATGTCGCCGAGGACGGTTGCGGCGCCGGTGGAACAGCGTCGACCGACGGCCCGCAGCTGCATCGGGGAGAGGTCCTGGGCCTCGTCGAGCACGACGTGACCGAGGGAGGGGGTGCGGGCGATGTGGTCGCCGAGCTCGTCCAGCAGCACGGTGTCGGCGCGCGACCACTTGGCGGAGCCCTTGGAGCGAGCCGCGTTGTCCCACACCAGGATCCGTCGCTCGTCGTCGCTCAGCAGGTCCGTCGAGTGGCGCTCCAGCTGGTCGAGGTCTGACAGGAGGGAGAAGAGCACCGCCTTGGCGTCGAGCGTCGGCCAGAGCGTCGTGACGTACTTCTTCACCACCGCCGAGCGGGCGACCTGGTCCTGCACGCGGTCGTCGGGGGAGTCGCCGGACCCCTCCATCTTCAGCAGGACCGCGTGGGCGAGGCGCTGCGGGAGCATCTGCCGCGCCGCGTCGTAGCGCACGCCGCGTGAGCGCAGCTCGTCGAGGATCTCGTTGACCTCGTATGCCGGCACGCGCCACTTGCGCACGCCGCGCGGCACCACGAGCGGCTCGGTCGCGGGCTGCACGGCCGACCACACGGCATAACGGAGCACCTCGGCGAGGCGCGCGTCGCCCTTCAGGATCGCGGTCTCGGTGGGGTCGGTGCCACGGACCGGCACGGAGGCGACAAGCTCCTCGATGGTGGTGTGGCCGACGGCGACCTCGCCGAGGGCCGGCAGGACCGCGCCGATGTGTTCGAGGAAGGCGCGGTTGGGGCCGATCACGAGGACGCCGGAGCGGGCCAGGCGGTCGCGGAACGCGTAGAGCAGCCAGGCGGCTCGGTGCAGGCCGACGGCGGTCTTGCCCGTGCCCGGGGCGCCCTGGACGCAGATGGTCTGCTCCGCGCCGGCCCGGACGATCTCGTCCTGCTCGGGCTGGATGGTGGCCACGATGTCGCGCATCGGCCCCACGCGCGGGCGCTCGATCTCCTCGGCGAGGATCTGGCTGCGGACGTCGTGCTCGGCCCGGTCCTGGAGGTGCTCGTCCTCGTAGGCGGTGATGGCGCCACGGTCCAGCCCGAACCGTCGGCGCAGGGTGACGCCCATCGGCTCGGTGCGCGACGCCCGGTAGAAGGCGGTCGACATGCCCGCCCGCCAGTCGATGACGAGCGGGTCGCCGGCGGTGTCCGCGACGTGGCGTCGGCCGATGTACCAGCGCTCGTCCGTGTCGGTGTCGATCCGCCCGAAGAAGAGGGTGGTCGAGGGGTCGTCCTGGAGGGAGGCGGCCCGCAGGTGCAGCGTGCGGGCGAGGTGCTCCGCCGAGATCGGGTCGTGGGCCTGGACCTTGAGCGAGAGGGTCTGCTCGCGCATCGCGGCGAGGGCCGCACGGGCGGCGCCGAGGTAGTCCTGCTCGCGCTTCAGTTCCGGGGTGGGGGCGGTAGCAGACACAAGGGTCTACCTTGCCACCGAGTCGGCACCGCGTCGAACGGTTTTGGCTCGGTGGCCGGCCGCTGGTTGGGCCGCACTGGCGCCCGGGGGCTAGAGAGGAAGTAGTTCAGAAGGACTATTTCCTTTAGTTAGATGTTAATAAGACAGTGGTGCGGAGCTTCCACGCAGCAACTCGCCGAAGGCGTGCAGACATGGCCAGGCCGGGCCCACTCGTCGGCGTCCATCCAACAGACGAGACGAGGGGCCCGGCCCGGCATCCGGTCCACTGTCCGCACGATCAGCGGCCCGGGTCACCGGTCGAGGCGAGGTCGGCCCGATCGGTGACTGGTGGTCGGCGCCCGGAGGCGCCGACCGGCTTGGTGGGTCAGCTGGTGGCAGCGGCCTTGGCGACCAGGGTGGCGGTCAGGTCGACCTGCTTGCCGTCCCGCAGCACGCGCAGCGTGACCTTGTCGCCGACGGCGCGTTCGCGGATGTTGGCCACCAGCGACAGGGCCGAGTCGACCCGCTCGCCGTCGACCGCGACGACGACGTCGCCCTTCTGCAGACCCGCGTTCGCGGCCGGGGTGTTGGCCGAGATCTGGGTGATCTCCGCGCCGGCCCGCTGGCTGGTGCCGTCAGACGCCGTGCCGTCGCCCAGGCTGACCCCGAGGAAGGCGTGCTCGGCCTTGCCCGACGAGATCAGCTGCGAGGCGATGCTCTTGGCCTCGTTGGCCGGGATCGCGAACCCGATGCCGATGCTGCCGCTCTGGCCGCTGCTCGACGAGCCGAGGCTGGCGATCGACGAGTTGATGCCGACCAGCTGACCGGAGGCGTTGACGAGCGCGCCGCCGGAGTTGCCGGGGTTGATCGCGGCCGACGTCTGGATCGCGTTGGTCACGACGTCGCTGCCGTCGCTGCCGGTCGAGGGCTGCCCCTGCCCCGGAATGCTCTGTCCGAACGGGTCCTGCGGCTGGCTGTCCTCAGCGGCGGTCGTCACCGGGCGGTTGAGCGCGCTGACGATGCCGGTCGTGACGGTGCCGGCCAGTCCCAGGGGGTTGCCGATCGCCATCACCGGGTCGCCCACCTTGAGGTCGTCGGAGTTGCCGATCGCGATGGCCTTGAGGTCGCTCGGGGCGTTGGACAGGGTGATGACGGCGAGGTCGGTGCTCGGGTCGGTGCCGGCGACGGTGGCCTTGTAGGTGCGTCCGTCGTTGAGCGTCACGGTGATGACCGTGCCGGAGCCGACGCCGCTCACGACGTGGTTGTTGGTGAGGACGTGGCCCTTGCCGTCGATGATCACGCCGGAGCCCTGCGCCTCGCTCTGACCGGACTTCACGGTGATCGACACGACGCTGGGCGCCACGGCAGCCGCGGTAGCCGTCCAGTTCGGGTTCGTGGCGTCGGCTTGGACCACCGGTCCGGCGTCTGCGCCGCGGCCCAGGGATGACGCGCTCGCAGGGGAGGAGGCCTGCGGACCGTCACCCAGCTGGACCGCGGCGTAGGTGCCGCCGCTCGCAAGGAGGGCGGCGAGCGCCGCGACGGCGGTGAGTTCCGTCAGTCGGCGCCGTTTGCCCGGCTGGGCAGGCTCTGCCCCGTCCCGAGTGGGAAAGGAAGGGGGCGGCCCAGCCGGAGGAGTGGTGAGCGGCGGGTATGCCGTGGTGGCACCGGCCGCTGCAAGTGTTGGATCTCCTGCTGCGCCCGGAAGCCCGAGAGCCGCGTGGTCGCGCGGGATCTCGTGGGTCTGGCCAAACCAGACCGGGGTCGTCGGCTCGCCCTGCTGGGACCACGGGTCCTGGGCGGCGGTGGGAGCCGGCGTGACAGGAGGCTGAGGCTGACCATCGTCACCGGTGGTGTCCGGTCGGGTGTCCGGGTGGATCTGGGTCATGGTGGTGCGCTCCTTGGTGTGGCTTGGTGACGTCAGTCAACCGGTCCAACGTCAAGGGGTGCTGGGCGCTGCCTGAGAGTTGTCTGTGGGCAGCTCGACGATGAAGGTCGCGCCACCGCCCGCCGTCTGGGAGACCCCGATCCGGCCCCGGTGGGCGTTGACGATGGCGGCCGCGATGGCCAGGCCCAGTCCGTTCCCCCCACCCGCGCCACGGACCCGTGACGGGTCGGCGCGGTAGAACCGCTCGAACACCTTGCGGGCCTTGTCAGGGTCGACGCCCGGGCCGTGGTCGCGCACCTCGATGACGACGTGTTGGTCGGATTCCCTTGTGCCCACGGCGATTTCGAGGGGTGAGCCAGCAGGGGTGTGGTTGAGGGCATTCGACAGGAGGTTGGAAAGGAGCTGTCGCAGCCGGGCGTCGTCGCCAGGAGCCACGGTGGGCCCCAACGGTCCCGTCAGGCCCGAGACGGTGATCTGCCGGTGCGGGTCGATGGCCCGTGCGTCCTGCGCCGCGTCGGCGGCGAGCACGGTCAGATCGACGGGGGCGAAGCGCATCGGTCGCTGGTCGTCGAGCCGCGCCAACATGAGCAGGTCCTCGACCAGCCCGCCCATCCGGGTCGCCTCGCCCTCGATGCGCGTCATCGCGCTCGCGACGTCCGTCGGCTCCCTGACCGCTCCCTGACGGTAGAGCTCGGCGTAGCCCCGCACCGCGGCCAGCGGGGTGCGCAGCTCGTGGGAGGCGTCGGCGACGAACTGGCGCATCCGCTCTTCGGACGCCTCACGGGCGGCGAAGGACTGCTCGATCTGGGCGAGCATGACGTTGAGCGACCGCGCCAGCGAGGTGACCTCGTCCTTGGCGGTCCGCGTCGGGATGCGGCGGGCGAGGTCACCATCGGCGATGGCCGCGGCGGTGTCCTCGATCTCGCGCAGGGGCCGGAAGGCGCGCTGCACGGCATACCACCCTCCGATGGCGCACGCCGCGAGGAGGGCGAGACCGATGAGGAGCTCCACGAGCACGAGCCGACGCACCGTGTGGCTGACACTCGCCAGCGGCACCGCCACGATGAACGTCGCGGAGTCGTCCCTCAACCGACCGGCCACGGCACGCCACTGGCCGGACCCGTCCTTGGTGCCGATGGTGAACGCTTCGGGGGAGTCGACGCGAGCGTCGGTGAGCGGCAGCTTGTCAGGGACGCCGGGGCGGGCACTGGCGCCAGTCGGGTCGATCTCGACTGCGGGGGTGCCGTCGGTCGGGTAGAAGACCACGGCATACCCGCTCGGCAGGCGGTTGCGGGCAGGTGCCCGCAACGTGTCGAGGGCCTGTTGCGCCACTGTCGGGTAGGCCCGCTGCAGGTCGCCGTCGACGCGGCCCATCAAGTCACGGCGCATCAGGGCCGCGGTGGCCGCGGCAGTCAGGGTGAGGGCCACCAACAGGAGGACGAGCATCACGGCGACCAGGCGCACCCGCAACGGGAGCAGCTCCAGCTGCTCCTTGGCCCGGGCCACAGCGATCCGTGCGGGCTGGCTTGGAGCTGGCGCGGCGGGTGCGGGGGTGTCCGCGGGAGCGGGGCTCGTGGGCGCCGTCATCTACGCCTCCGGGGGCTTGCGCAACACGTAGCCGACGCCGCGCTTGGTGTGGATGAGCGGCGGAACCCCGTCGAGGTCGATCTTGCGCCGCAGGTAGGAGATGTAGGACTCGACGATGCCGCTCTCGCCGCGGAAGTCGTAGTCCCACACGTGGTCGAGGATCTGCGCCTTAGACAGCACCCGGTTGGGGTTGAGCATGAGGTAGCGCAGGAGCTTGAACTCGGTGGGGGACACGTCGATCGAGCGGCCGGCGCGGCTGACCTCGTGGGAGTCCTCGTCGAGCTCGAGGTCCTCGAAGCGCAGCGAGCTGGCGTCGTCGACCTCGCCCCTGGTGCGGCGCAGGACGGCTCGGATGCGGGCCACGACCTCCTCGAGGCTGAACGGCTTGGTGACGTAGTCGTCGCCGCCGACGGTCAGCCCCTTGATCTTGTCGTCGACCGAGTCGCGCGCGGTCACGAACACGATGGGCAGCTGACGCCCCGTGTCGCGCAGCTTGCGGGTCACCGTGAAGCCGTCCATGTCGGGGAGCATCACGTCGAGGACGACGAGGTCGGGCTCGTGGACCGTGGCGAGGTGGAGGGCGGTCGCGCCGTCGGCGGCGACGTGCACCTCGAACCCCGCGAACCGCAGGGAGGTGGCGAGGAGCTCACGGATGTTGGGCTCGTCCTCGACGACGAGGAGCCGGGCCTCGGGTTGGGCATTGGTCACGTCACCCAGTCTCGGGCCTGAGTCTGGGAGTTGTCTGTATGCCGTCTGGACGCGCCCGCGCGCGTCAGGCGGTGGCGTCCACGTCGTCGGCGTCGACGATCCGGTAGGCGTAGCCCTGCTCGGCGAGGAACCGCTGGCGGTGTGCTGCGAACTCGGCGTCGACGGTGTCGCGCGAGACGACCGTGTAGAAGTGCGCAGTGCGGCCGTCGCCCTTCGGCCGCAGCACCCGGCCGAGGCGCTGGGCCTCCTCCTGCCGCGAGCCGAAGGTGCCGGACACCTGGATCGCCACGCTCGCCTCCGGCAGGTCGATCGAGAAGTTGGCGACCTTCGACACGACGAGCAGGCTGATCTCGCCGACCCGGAACGCCTGGAAGAGCTTCTGCCGCTGGGAGACCGGGGTCTCGCCCGTGATGACATCGGCGTCCAGCCGCTCGGACAGCTCGGCGAGCTGGTCGAGGTACTGGCCGATGACGAGCGTGGGCTCACCGCGGTGCTGCGCCACGATCCGCTCGACGACGGCGTTCTTGACGGGGCTGCACGAGGACAGCCGGTAGCGGTCCTCCGGTTCGGCCACGGCATACGCGAGGCGCTCGCTGTCGGGGAGCGTGACCCGCACCTCGACGCAGTCGGCGGGCGCGATGTAGCCCTGCGCCTCGATGTCCTTCCACGGTGCGTCGTAGCGCTTCGGGCCGATCAGCGAGAACACGTCGGCCTCGCGGCCGTCCTCGCGCACGAGGGTCGCGGTGAGGCCCAGGCGCCGACGGGCCTGGAGGTCGGCGGTCATCCGGAAGATCGGCGCGGGGAGCAGGTGCACCTCGTCGTAGATGATCAGGCCCCAGTCGCGGGCGTCGAGCAGGTCGAGGTGCGTGTAGACGCCCTTCCGGCGGGTCGTCAGCACCTGGTAGGTCGCGATGGTGACCGGGCGGATCTCCTTGCGGGCACCGGAGTACTCGCCGATCTCCTCGTCGGTGAGGCTGGTCCGCTTGAGCAGCTCGTCACGCCACTGCCGCGCCGACACCGTGTTGGTGACGAGGATCAGCGTCGTCGCCTTGGCCACCGCCATGGCGCCCGCGCCGACCAGGGTCTTGCCGGCGCCACACGGCAGCACGACCACCCCGGAGCCGCCGTGCCAGAACCCGTCGACGGCCTGCTGCTGGTAGGGGCGCAGCGACCAGTCGGCGTTGTCGAGCCCGATGGGATGGGCCTCGCCGTCGACGTAGCCCGCTTCGTCCTCGGCCGGCCAGCCGACCTTGAGCAGCTCCTGCTTGAGGTGGCCCCGCTCCGAGGGGTGCACCGCCACTCGGTCGTCGTCGATCCGCTCGCCGATGAGCGGCTTGATCTTCTTGTGCCGCAACACTTCCTCGAGCACAGGACGGTCTGTCGTACGCAGGACCAGTCCGTGGTCGGGGTCCTTCTCGAGGGTGAGCCGACCGTAGCGATCCATCGTGTCGGCGACATCGACGAGCAGGGCGTGCGGCACGGCATACCTGCTGTAGGTGATCAGGGCGTTGACCACCTGCTCGGCGTCGTGGCCCGCGGCCCGTGCGTTCCACAGGCCCAGTGGCGTCACCCGGTAGGTGTGGATGTGCTCCGGCGCGCGCTCGAGCTCGGCGAAGGGTGCGATCGCCCGGCGCGCCTCCTCGGCGTTCGGGTGGTCGACCTCCAGCAGCAGCGTCTTGTCGCTCTGGACGATCAGCGGGCCATCAGGCAAGGGCTAGTACCCCGAGTCGAAACTGGATGAGCTGCTGCCGGCGATGGCCACGAGGAAGATGACGATCACGGCAATGGTGAGGAACAGACCGACCGCCAGCGCGATCCAGCCCCAGCGGGTGAACTTCGCCGACTCGGCCGGCTGGTCCTTCTTGGTCGCCGCCACGATCGCGAAGACCAGGGCGACGATGCCGAAGCCGCAGCCGAGGGTGGTCAGGCCGGAGACGACCAGCAGCGCGATCGTGTTGCCGCTCATCGACTGGGGCGCGGCATAGGTAGGTTGCCCGTAGCCGGGGGCGCCGTAGACCGGCGTGCCATAGGCCGGGGCGGGGCCGTAGCCCTGCCCGCCCTGACCGGGAGCGCCCTGACCGGGCGCACCCTGACCCGGCGCGCCGTAGCCCTGGGCGCCGTAGCCCTGCTGGACCTGCCCCTGGGTGGGGTACTGCTGTCCGCCGTAGGGGTTCTGGGGGGCCGCGCTCGGGGCGCTGCCATAGGGGTTGTGCGGAGGGGGCGGCGGCGCACCCGCGGCGGTCGACGGCGCGCCATACGGGTTCTGCGGCGTGCTTGCCGGCGGACCGTAGGGCGGCTGACCGCCGCCGGGGTGGACCGCGGGCGGCGGCGGAGGGCTCGCCGCGGCCGGTGGCACCGGCGGGACCGCCTGCGTCACGTCGGTGTCGATGGCTGCGGTCTGGTCGAACGACTCGTCGGAGTCGGAGAGGCCCTCGTCGTCGCTCGGCGCCGTCGGGTCGCTGGGCGCCGTGGGGTCGCGGTACTCCGGGGTGTCGTCGTTGCGAGGTGTGTCGCTCATCGTGCGTCCCTTCGGGCGTCGTGCGGTTCCGTGCAAATCTAACCCCCCGCAGCACGGGTGAAGACCGGGAGTCCGGGAATGGCAGGATCAAGGGGTGAGCATCGGACTTCCCCAGCGCGAGCCGAACCCGGAACTGCCGAGCCGGGTGACCATCTACGAGGTCGGTCCGCGCGACGGCCTCCAGAACGAGAAGGCCGTCGTCCCGGCCGCGGTGAAGGCGGAGTTCATCCGGCGACTGGCGGCCGCCGGCCTGGAGACGATCGAGACCACGTCCTTCGTCCCGCCGACGTGGGTGCCGCAGCTCGCCGATGCCCGTGAGGTGCTCGAGGACCTCGGCGAGCTCGGCCGCGGACCTCGTCGCCCGGTGCTCGTGCCCAACGAGCGCGGCCTCGACGACGCCCTCGCGGCCGGCGTGGGAGCGGTCGCCATCTTCGGCAGCGCGACCGAGACCTTCGCCCGCAAGAACCTCAACCGCACCGTCGACGAGTCGGTCGACATGTTCGCCCCGGTCGTCGCGCGCGCCAAGGACGCCGGGCTGTGGGTGCGGGCTTACGTCTCGATGTGCTTCGGCGACCCCTGGGAGGGGCCGGTGCCGGTCGACCAGGTCGTCTCGGTCTCGCAGCGGCTGATGGACCTCGGCGCCGACCAGCTCTCGCTCGGCGACACCATCGGCACGGGCACGACCGGTCACGTGAGCCGCCTGCTCGATGCCCTCGACGCGCGCGGGATCGGCGCCGACCGCATCGGCGTGCACTTCCACGACACCTACGGGCAGGCGCTCGCCAACACCATGACCGCGCTGCGCCACGGCGTCACCGTCGTGGACGCCTCCACCGGCGGGCTCGGCGGCTGCCCCTACGCCAAGAGCGCCACCGGCAACCTCGCCACCGAGGACCTCGTCTGGGCCCTCGACGGTGCCGGCGTCGAGACCGGCGTCGACCTGGCCCAGCTCGTGGAGACGAGCGTCTGGATGGCCGGCCACCTGGGCCGCCCGTCGCCCTCCGGAGTCGTCCGAGCCCTCGCCGGCGGCTGACCGCGCCGGCCTGAGGCGCTGGTCGGCTCAGCCCTGTGCTGCCCCAGCCTGCATCTGCCTAACACGTCCAACGATATGCTTCTAGACGCAAACGCTAGCCAATGTTCACCTATCTATGACAAACTTTCTGAGTGAACTCAGTCAGTTTCATAGGATTGGGAGGACATATGCAGTTGAAGAAGGTGTTGGTCGTCGGAGCGATGGCCTTGGCTCTTGTGGGTAACGGTTCCGCCGCTTGGGGTGCTCCAAGAGGGGATGACGCCCAAGTGGAACGAATTATCGAGGTGAAGACGGGTCAGGTCGGACAGGCTGTCCCACCTTCGGGTCTCGAGCGGGGTGGCCACAAGATCAAGCCCGCCAAGGGCCTCAAGACCTGGGTCCAGACCGAAGGCTCCAACGTCCGCCTCGTAGCAAGGCTGACTGAGGGTCAGTCTTCTGGGGTGTTCGAGGATGTGGTGCCGGAGGACTGGACCATCCACGAGGCTGTGGATGGTGCCTTCGATGTGCGAGACGCGGACGGCCGTGCGACGGGTACCCGCATTCTTGCGCCGTGGGCGGTAGATGCCGTCGGCCGCGCACTGCCGACCCACTTTGAGGTCCGGGGCCAGAGCCTGCGCCAGGTGGTTGACACCACCGACGCGGTCTATCCGGTGGTGATGGACCCGACGGTGACATCCGGGTGGTACTACTTCACCCCGGTGGCCTACATCAAGTTCAACTGGTCCGAAACCTGGAAGCTGAAGGCGTACATCAACGACAACAGGACGCTGGTCGCTGGTCTCATCTGCAACTTCCTGCCCGACCCGATCTCACGGACGACGTGCCAGGCCATCTTCATCCTCGTCCGAGCCGACATCATCAGCACAGTCGACAGCGCCATCGCGCACGGCAAGTGTTACAAGGTGAGAATGCCGACAACCGGCGGTGCCGCCGGCCTGGCTGCCTACGATTCCTACTACGTAACCTGTTGAGAGGGGCGACGTATATGAACTGGCCGTCCGAGCCATGCACCATGGGCAAGGCTCTCAACGTCGCGTGCCTCGAGGCCACGGTCGTCGTCTGCGCATGGCTGGGGTTCTGCATGGTGACGAGCGCGCCGCTCCCGTCGTGGTCGGCAATCGGGTTCTTCGCTGTCGGCTGGTTCGTGGTCACCGCCATCCGGCATCTAATCGTCAGTCGCAAACACCCTTGACCCCATGGGGAGGCCTTTCCACCGGGACGGGGAAGGCCCCCGCTCAGCCCTGGACTGCGCCGGTCACGCGGTGGATCGACAGCGTCCGCGCGGACCCGTCGGCGGTGCCGTGCACCCGGCCGCCTTCCACCCGGTCGGGGTAGAACAGGATCCGCTGGGTGCGACCGTCCGCGTCGGAGTAGCCGATCCAGACCGCCTGCCGGTCCGCCGCCGCGTCGCGCAGCACGGCAAGCGTCGTGGTCGGGTCGGTGCTCGGGAGGCTCGGTCCGGGTCGGCTGGCCACCTGCTCGCGCTGGTATGCCGCCGCCTCCTCGCCGGCTCGCAGCGCACCGACCATCGTCGTCACCAGCTCGTCGTCAACCTTCTGTGCCGTCACCGGGGTGGGGCGGCGTTGGAGCGGCGTGCGGTGGGCCCCGGTGGTGGGCACGATGATGCCGCCGTCGGGAGTCTCGGCGGCCGGCGCAAATCCGTTCTCCCGCAAGAACTCCAGCACCGTCTCAGCCGCGACGGGTGAGACCAGGATCGTCGGCGCGATGCTGCGCAGCTGGAGGGGCGACAGCTCACGGTCGGCAACCATCGCGCCGAGGGTGGCCTCGTCGTCGCACCGGATGTAGGCCCGCATGGCCCCGACCCGGGCCTGCCCGTGGCGGCGCGCGACGTCGCGGATGAGGTAGTCGAGGGGCTGCGGGATGGGGGTGTGGCTGGCGTCGCCGAGCGCGCCCAGGACCTGGTCGACCGACCAGCCTGCATCGAGACCTCGACGCACGGAGTCCGGGTTGAAGCGGTAGACGGTCGCCCCGCCCCGCGACTCCACGTCGGCCACCAGCCGCATGAAGGTGGCCAGCCCACCGGCCAACGGACCGGGGGCGATGGCGGTCAGGTCGGCCTGGAGCAGCACGTGTTCCACGGGCTCGGGGAGGTGGGGCTGCATGGCCGCGGCGAGGTCGGCGTCGGACCTGGCGTCGAGCAGGGCCCGGCCGGCGCTCGAGATCGCGCCGCGACCCGTCACCCCCAACCACTCCGCCTCGCCCAGGACGGCGGCCACGACGACGTCGAGGCTCGAGGGCACGCGGCGCGGCCGGTTCCAGCCGAGGGCGGTCGCGACGCTCGCTCGGTCGGGGGACAACCCCGGCGCGGCGGCGGCGAGCTGGTCGATGACGTCCTTGCGCAGGCCGCGGGCAGGGGGCCAGTGGGCGTCGGGGCCGAGGGCGTTGACCGTCCCCGAGGCGCCCGCTGGCGTCGTGCCGACGAGGTGGGGGGCGCGGGTGGTGAGCAGCCAGGCCTGGGCGAGCACCGCCCAGCGCTGGTGGCCCGGGTGCTGCTGCCACTCGTCGTACGCGGGCGTCGGCGCCCACGACGGGTCGAGCGAGCCGTCGTCGGCCAGGAGGCCCGCGGCATACGTGAGCTCGGCGACGAACGCCGCGCGAGCCTCGTCGACGTCGAGCACCGACGCCAGCCGCTTGAGGTCGCGGACGGCGAGTCCGCCGGACCGCAGCACGCGCGGCGGACGCAGCCCCCACTCCGCGGCGAGCTCGTCGACCAGCGCGAGGAGGTCGGTGACCTGCTGGCCGGCGGCGGCGTCGACCTCGGAGTCCTGGCGCAACGCTCCCTCGAGAGCCGGCGGCCGCAGCGCGGGCGAGGCGTGGCTACGGCCGTGCCGCAGCGCGAGCGCGACCTCGCGGGGCAGCACGAGCTGGTCGGCCCCGGGCGCGAAGACGAGGTGCTGCTCGAGCAACCAGCGCGCCCCCGTGGCCACCCGGTCGGGAGTCCCCGGGGGCAGCACGGCCAGGGGCGGCCCCCAGGTGAGGCGGTCGAGGATGGCGCGGGCGGCTGGTGGCGCCTCGTCGAGGAGGGCAGCCACGGAGTCCGCCGTCGGCACCTCGACGAAGCTGTCGGCCGCGCGCGGACCGAGTCCGGCGGGGTGGGGGAGGACCTCGGAGACGGTGCGGGCGACCCGCAGGCCCTCGGGGCTGCGCCACAGGAGCGCGAGGGTCCAGAGGTCGTCGAGGACTGGCTCCACCTCGGAGGCCTCGACCCCGAGCAGCGCACCGACCGCCGGGGGCTCGACCGGTGAGGTCGTGGCCAGGGCCGCCTCGAGGACCTGCAGGTGCGCGAGGTCGAGCGAGTCGACCGCCCGCTGGACGCTGGCCCGGGTGCCTGCCCTCGCGGCCAGCGACGACAGATCGGCGGGGGCGGGTCGGGCCAGGTCCTGGCGCCGGCGCAGGAGGTCGGCGAGCTGGTCGTCGGTCCGCTCCCGCACGTCGTCGGCCATCGACCGGGCCGTCGAGGTCGTCACGCCCGACCGGCCGGACCGCGAGGCGGACGACCCCGAGCCCGTCACGGAACCGGTCGGTCGACGGGGAGAGGAGATGGCGGCCACCGCACCACGGTAGTCGCCTCAGCCGGGCGGTCAGACTCTCAGCCATTTCCCATGCCACGCACAGGCTCGTCACCCACACTGGTGGGAACGAGAGGAGGCGCCATGTCGGAGCCCACCGGACCCGCCAAGCCCCGCAGTACCAAGGGGTCGCCGAAGGCGAGCCAGGATCCGTCGGCCGGCGACTCCCAGGCCGCTGACTCGCAGACCACCGAGCCACAGCCCACGAGCGCCATACCGTCCGCCACGCAGCCCCTGCCCGCCGTCTCCGAGGCCGCCCCGGCCGGGCCTCCGGCCGCCGGTCCACCTGCCGGCACTCCGGCCGGACCGCCCGCCGGGACTCCCGGTGGTCCGCCGCCGGCCGGCCCTCCCGCTGGTCCGTTCGGACCCGCCACCGGTGGTCCCGGAGGACCGCCCCCGAAGGGCCCCGGTCTCTGGCGCCAGGCGACCTCGACCACTGGCGGCCTGATCGCCGTGGTCGTCGCGGGTGCGCTGGCTGCCCTGCTGGTGCTCGGCGTCGTCGCGACCGTCGGCCTGGTCGCCGTGCGGGCTGCGCACCACGATGGCAACGACCGGATGGAACAGGTCCGTGAGGACGGCCGACAAGGACTTCCGCCCGGCCAGCAGAAGAAGCTCGACCGTCTGCCGAAGGGGCCGCAGGGACCGGAGGTTCCGCGCCGCCAGGGCGACGGGCTCGGTGACGGCCAGGACAACGGGATGGGTGGCATGGGCGGCCTCCTGCGTGGGGCCATGGGCCTGGGCAACGTCCAGCACGGCGAGTTCACCGTCGAGCAGGACGGCAAGGCGGTCGTGATGACGGTCCAGCGCGGGACGGTCACCAAGTCCAGTGCCACCTCCGTCACGGTCAAGAGCGACGACGCGTTCACCGCGTCCTACGTCATCGGCACCGACACCCGGACCCGGAACGGCGCTCCGGCCGTGGGTGACTCGGTGCTCGTGGTCGCCGAGAAGACCGGCGCGAAGGCGGTCATCATCGCGGCGACCCGCAAGGGCTGACCGCGGACGGTGCATTGACGGCCGCACTAGCGTGAGCGGCGTGACGACCTCTCCCAGCGGCGAGCAGTGGACCCTTCGGGACGGGCGCCAGGAGGCCACCGTCGTGGAGGTGGGCGGCGGCCTGCGCACCTACCGCGTCGACGGCACCGACGTCGTGGCCGGCTACGCCGACGACGAGGTATGCCGCGCGGGTCGCGGACAGGTGCTCATGCCCTGGCCCAACCGGATCCGCGACGGGAAGTACTCGTTCGAGGGGTCGGACCTCCAGCTCGGCCTCAGCGAGCCCTTGCTGCACAACGCCAGCCACGGCCTGGTGCGCTGGGCCACCTGGCAGCTGCACTGGCACGCCGACGACTGGTCGGCGCTCACCGTGCGCACCCGCCTGCACCCCCAGCCGGGCTGGGACGCGACCCTGGACCTCAGCGTCAACTACGTCCTCGAGCCGCACGGGCTGGTCGTCAGCGTGCACGCGTCGAACGTGGGCGACAGGGCGGCCCCCTTCGGCTTCGGAGCCCACCCCTACGTCGCTCTCGGGGACACCCCGTTGGCGGAGGTCGAGCTCACCATCCCGGCCGGGCTCGAGGTGCTGGTCGACGAGCAGCTGGTCCCGACCGGGACCGCCGCGGTGCGACCCGAGGTCGACTTCCGCACGCGGCGGAAGCTCGGCGCCACGGCCCTCGACACCGCCTTCACCGACCTGACCCGCACCCGGGACGACGGCGGGTGGGAGGTCGTCGTCGGAGGTCTCGGGACGGGCGACGTCTGCGTCTGGGGTGACGGGTCGCTCGACTGGGCGCAGGTCTTCACCGCGAAGGGCAAGGACACCGGGGTCGACGGAGTGCGCGGCATCGCCGTCGAGCCCATGTCGTGCCCCGCCAACGCCTTCAACACCGGGGAGGGCCTGGTCGTGCTCGCACCCGGCGACTCCTGGTCGGCCCGGTGGGGGATCGAGCCGGCCTCGCTCAGCTGAGGCGCGGGTCGGCCAAGGACGGCTCGGTCGTCTCGGACGACTCGGAGGTCGGCACGGCGGTGGGCGTCGACGCCTCGTCCTGAAGCCCGTTGACGAACGGGGTGATCCGGCGCTCCAAGGTCAGCGACAGCACCACCATCACCCCGCAGCCGGCCACGATCATCGCCACGAAACCGGTCGACCACTCGTGGTTGAGCATGAACCCAGCCACCACCGGGCCGAGGATCGTGCCGGCCTGGAACGCGCCGGCGTTGACCGCGTTGTAGCGGCCTCGCAGGTGGTCGGGGGCCATGTCGTTGGTGATCGCCGGGATGGTCGGCTGGAGCAACGTCTCGCCGAGGGCGAACAGCGCGTGGAAGAGCAGCACCCCGGCGGAGGCCGCCACCGTGCCGCTCACGAGTCCGGTGAGGCCCAGCACGATCCAGGCCACCGACCACAGGGCGACCATCACGATCAGCACCCGCGTGCGTCGCTTGCCGCTGATCCGGCGCAGCACGAAGAACTGCAGGCCGACGATCACGGCGGTGTTGACGGCGAAGGCGAACCCGATGACCCACGTCGAGACGTCGCTGACCTGACGGGCGAACGCAGGGAAGCCGGCCTCCATCTGGCCGTAGCCGATGAACACGCCGAGGAAGGTCATCAGCGTCAGCCACAGCACGGCCGGCTTGCGCAGGATCGCCAGGTAGGAGCCCTCGCCCACCTCCGCGTCCTCCGGCTTCTCGGCCCGGCCGTGCACGTGACGCAGGGGCCCCAGCAGGAGCCCGATCGGCACCAGCATGCTGACCGCGTCGGCCAGGAAGATCACCGTGAACGACGTCGGGTTGTCGACGTCGGCGTAGAGCCCACCGATCACCCCGCCCAACCCGATGCCGAGGTTGACCAGCGCGAAGTTGATGCCGAAGTACTGCTGCCGCGCCTGCCCCGTGACCACGGCCGCGACCAGGGCGTTGAAGGCCGGCCACGAGACCCCGAAGTTGAACCCGAGGAACAGGAACCCGACCGCGACCACCAGCGGCGTGGTGGCGAAGGCCAGCACGACGCAGCCGACGAGCTGCGCGGACGTGCCCCAGAGCAGCATGGTGCGGGCGCCCAGGCGGTCGGTGAGGGCGCCGGCCGGGCCGGTGACCGCCAGCGCGACGACGGCGATGAAGGCCATCAGCAGCCCGGCGAGGTCGAGCGAGATGCCGCGCACCTCGTGCAGGTAGATCACCGTGAAGGGCAGCGTCAGGCCCCTGCCGAGGGTCTGCACCGCGACCGTCGACAGCAGCCAGCGCCCCGCGGGAGGGAGCTCTCCCCAGAACTCACGGATGCTGTGCCCCGACGTCGACTGCTCGCTCACCGGTGAATCCTCCCCCACGCCACCGACAACACTCAAAAGGATTTGGACGCACCCGATAACCTTGCGAGTGCGCATGGGCGCACCACACACTTTTTTCGAGGCAAGAGGAAGTCAAGTGCCTACTGGCAAGGTCAAGTGGTATGACGCGGAGAAGGGCTTCGGCTTCATCTCCGACGACGACGGAAGCGACGTGTTCCTGCACGCGAACGCTCTTCCCGAGGGCGTCGCGACGCTCAAGGGCGGCACCCGCGTGGAGTTCAGCGTGGCCGAGGGCCGTCGCGGCACGCAGGCGCTGCAGGTAACCCTGCTCGAGGCCGCCCCGACCGTCACGGCCGGCAAGCGCGAGGCGTCGCGCAAGTCCCCCGAGGACCTCGCGCCGCTGGTCGAGGACGCCATCAAGCTGCTCGACAACGCGTCCAACTCGCTGCGCCGCGGCCGACGTCCCGAGAAGGACCACGCCACCAAGCTCGCAGCCGTCCTGCGCTTCCTCGCCGACCAGATCGACCCGTGATGGCTGCCTTCAAGGCGGACGCAGTCCTCGCCGCAGCCGTCGACCTCGCCCGCGAGGCCGCCGAGTCGATCGCGGAGCGCGGCACCGTCGGCGACCACCTCGGCATGGAGATGGACGACGAGCGGCTCGCCACCCACTACTTCGCGTGCACCGCGAGCTCCTACCCGGGCTGGCGCTGGGCGATCACCATCGCCCGCGTGCCGCGCGGCAAGGTGGCGACGGTGTGCGAGACCAACCTGGTCCCGGGTGACGGAGCACTGCTCTCGCCCGAGTGGCTCCCGTATGCCGATCGGCTGGCTCCCGGCGACCTCGGCGCGGGCGACGTGCTCCCCTACAAGGAGGACGACCCGCTGCTCGAGCCCGGGTTCGAGGCGACCGGTGACGAGGAGGTCGACGAGCTGGCCGCCTACGAGCTGGGTCTGGGCCGCAAGCGCGTGCTGTCGGCCGAGGGTCGTGAGGCCGCGGCACAGCGGTGGTACGAGGGGGAGAGCGGCCCGCACGCCGATGTCGCCGAGAAGGCTCCTGCGCCCTGTTCGTCGTGCGGCTACTTCCTCCCGATGGCCGGTGCACTTCGCTCTTTTTTCGGCGTGTGCGCCAACGCCTGGTCACCTTCCGACGGTCGCGTCGTAAGTCTTGACCACGGCTGCGGCGCCCACTCCGAGGTCGACGCCGAGCCCGCCGAGCCGATGTCGGTCGGGCAGCCCATCGTGGACGAGATCGCCTACGACCTCGTCTGACCGGCAGAGCTGAGCAGGTGCCTCCGCCCAAGGGAGATCGAGAGCGCGGAATCGCGCTGCCGCGCGACTGGAGCTCGATCCGGGAGCTGCGGCAGGCGAGGGGCATCTCGCAGTCGCGACTGGCCGAGCAGTCCGGTGTCAGCGAGCGGACCGTCCGAGCCATCGAAGGCGGCGCCGTGGGTCGCCCCCAGCACGAGTCGCTGCGCCGCATCGCCACCGTGCTCGCCTACGGCGAGACCCACCGCGCCCGCCTGGTGGAACGGTGGACGGGGAGCGCTGCCCAGATCACCCCAGACGCTATCGGCATCCCCGACTGGGAGGTGCTCTACCGACGGATGGGCACTCGCACGCCGCAGGACGGCGGCCAGATGTCGACGGCGATCTGCCACCTCACCGTCGGGGCGAACCGCCTGCCACAGCTCCTTCGCTACGTGCACGCCCACGAGCCGATGAGCGCATCGGGTCCGCCCGTGGTCTGGAAGCTCACCAGTGGGCTGCCCTTCGACCTCTCCACGGTCCGGTTCGAGGTGGTGACCGGCGGCGTCCTGGACGACTTCTTCGTCCACGGCGACATGGCCGCGCTGGCCATCCGCCCCGATCCGCGCCAGGCCCAGACGGGACCCTTCGTGGTGGAGTACTCGGTCGACTTCAGCGGCGTCGAGCCGGTCGGCGACGTCGTGGAGCGTGAGTGGATGTTCGCCTCGACCTCACCGCTGCAGCTCGGGGCCATGATCGTGCGGTTCATGGGGCGGGTGCCGGAGCGGCTGTGGTCGATGCGGGGGACGTCGGCCACCACCGCGGAGCGGCAGGGGCGGATCCAGGTCGACCCCGACGGGAGTGTCCAGGTCTGCTTCCAGGACCTGGTGGGCGTCTTCGGCATGCAGTGGGAGTGGGGCGACGAGACCCCGGCAGAGCGGCAGTAATCCCGGCAGAAACGCGTCCAGGGCTCCACACGGACGGCTCGGTGGGGGCACTCTGGTCCCGGCCTGCTCCTCAGGGGCGGTCCTGCCGGTGACCGTGTGTCTGCCGGTGAGGGACCGCGCCGGACGAACGGCTGCAGGGGGGATGTAGGAGGGGCTGGTTGGCACGGTGACCACGCAGCCGGTGGCCGTGCCAACCAGCGCTGCTCCGCGCGCCGACGCCAGTGCGGCCGTGGGCCCGCGAGGGTGGTGCTACTGGGCGCCGGCGGCGTTGCCGCGACCGCGGCGCACGTACGAGAACCCGATCAGGCCCAGCGCGATGCCGGCGACCGGGACCCAGGGCCACCAGTCGCGCTCGCCCTCGTGCAGTGACGGGACGGCGAGGATGACGGCCAGCGCCACGACCCAGGCGAGCTCGCCCCAGAGCACGACGCGGGCAGTGCTGACGGCGAGCGGCTCCAGCTCGGCCTCAGGCTCCCCCTCCGTGCCCGGTCGGGCCCGACCCTGCGACTCGCTCATGCGGGCAGCGTAGCCTTCACGATTCGGAAACACGCAGGCCCTACCCTGCTGCTCATGGCCAAGCCCTCATCCCCGCCCAAGGCGGCGCAACGTCCCTCCCCGGCCAGGTCCGGTGGACTCGACGGCTTCTTCCGGATCACCGAGCGTGGCTCGACCCTCAGCCGTGAGGTCCGCGGTGGGTTGGTCACCTTCTTCACGATGGCGTACATCGTGGTCCTCAACCCGCTGATCATCGGCACCCAGCAGGACGGGGTCGGCCAGTTCCTGGGCGGTGGTGACATCGTCAAGGCGCAGACCCTCGTCGCGGCGGGCACGGCCCTCGTCGCCGGGGTGATGACCCTGCTCATGGGCATCGTCGCGAACTACCCACTCGCGCTCGCGACCGGCCTCGGCCTCAACGCCTTCGTCACCTTCGGCATCGCCAAGCTGCCCGAGATGACCTGGGCCGACGCCATGGGCCTGATCGTCATCGAGGGTGTGATCATCCTCGTGCTCGTGCTGACCGGGTTCCGGCAGGCCGTGTTCAGGGCGATCCCCGGCCAGCTGAAGACCGCGATCTCGGTGGGCATCGGCCTGTTCATCACGATCATCGGCCTGGTCGACGCCGGTTTCGTGCGTCGCACCGGCACCGGCCCCGTCCCGGTGGAGCTCGGCATCGGCGGCACGCTTAACGGCTGGCCGCTGCTCGTCTTCGTCCTCGGGTTCCTGGCGATCGTCATCATGATGGTCCGCAAGGTGAAGGCCGCCATCCTCTACGGCATCCTCGGTGGCACCGTCCTGGCGATCATCGTCGAGGCGATCGGCAACATCGGCGGCCAGTTCGACGCCACCGGCAAGTTCGTCAACCCGGCCGGCTGGGGCCTCAACGTGCCCGCGCTGCCTGACCAGGTCGTCGACGTCCCCGACTTCTCCCTCATCGGCAACTTCAACCTGCTCGGGTCCTTCGACAAGCTCGGCTTCGTCGCGGCGCTGCTGCTGGTCTTCACCCTCCTGCTCGCCGACTTCTTCGACACGATGGGCACGATGGTCGCGGTCGGCGCCGAGGGCAACCTGCTCGACGAGCACGGCAACCCCCCGAACTCCGACAAGATCCTGCTCGTCGACTCGGTCGCCGCGATCGCCGGTGGCGCGGGGTCCGTCTCGTCGAACACGTCCTACATCGAGTCGGCTGCCGGTGTCGGCGAGGGCGCCCGCACCGGTCTCGCGTCGGTCGTGACCGGCGTGATGTTCCTGTTCGCCACGTTCCTCGCCCCGCTGGTCAAGGTGGTCCCCTACGAGGCCGCCACCCCGGCGCTCGTGGTCGTCGGTTTCCTCATGATGCAGCAGGTCAAGGGCATCGACTGGGACGACCTCGACATCGCGGTGCCGGCGTTCCTGACGATCGTCCTCATGCCGTTCACCTACTCCATCACCGTGGGCATCGGCGCCGGCTTCGTCATGTACACCCTGATCAAGGTGGTGCGCGGCAAGGCCTCGGTGATCCACCCCCTGCTGTGGACCGTGTCGGCCCTGTTCCTCCTCTACTTCGCGATCACCCCGGTCAAGGAGGTCCTCGGCGTGGGCTGACCCCCAGCCCCGCCCAGACCCGCAACGCAGGTATGCCGCGTGGCCCCGTGAGGGGGCCACGCGGCATACCTGTCTCTGGTGGTGCGCCCGTGGACCAGAAATACTTAGCACAGGTAATGAGTTATGCTAAGTATCGACAAGGAGAGAACCATGACCCCACCCCCCGCACGCGCGCGCCGCGCTGCTGACGCTGGTCTCTCGCCCTCCGCCGTCTTCGCCCTCGCCGGTGAGCTGCGACTTGCCTGCATGCGCATCAGCCGCCGGGTGCGGTTCGAGAGCACGCATGTTGTTGCGCCGCACCAGTTCTCGGTGCTCTGCCGCCTCGAGGAGGCGCCGCGCACCCCGAGCGAGCTCGCGGAGATCGAGAAGGTGAGCGCGCCCAGCATGACCCGCACCGTTGCCGCCCTGGTCGAGCGCGGGCTCGTCGAGCGCACCGCTGACCCCGCCGACCGCCGCCAGGTGTTCCTGTCGCTCAGTCGCGAGGCGACCACCCTGCTCAAGGACATCCGCCGCAAGCGCGACGCCTGGATGTCCGTCCGCGTCGGTCGTCTCACCGCCGAGGACCAGGACATCCTGCGCCAGGCCTCGGCCATCCTCACCCGGGTGGCCAACGAGTGAGCCCGACCTTCTCCTCGCTCGACGTCCGCAACTACCGCATCTACGCCGCTGGTGCGTTCATCTCCAACATCGGCACGTGGATGGGCCGGGTCGCCCAGGACTGGCTGGTGCTCACCGAGCTGACCAACCACTCGTCCTCAGCACTGGGCATCGTGACCGGGCTTCAGTTCCTGCCGTTCCTGCTGCTCGCCCCGTGGGCCGGCATGATCGCCGACCGCTACCCCAAGCGTCGGATCCTGGCGATCACCCAGACCTCTCTCGCACTGTCGTCGCTGGCCCTCGGCCTGCTGGTCGTCAGCGGCGCCGCCGAGCTCTGGATGGTCTACGGCATCGCGCTGTTCACCGGCGTCGCCACTGCCGTCGACAACCCGGCCCGCCAGACCTTCGTCTCCGAGATGGTGCCCCGCGACCGCCTCGCCAACGCCGTGTCGCTCAACAGCGCGTCGTTCAACGCCGGCCGACTGGTCGGCCCCGGCGTGGCAGGACTGACCATCGCGGCGTTCAGCACCGGCTGGACCCTGATGCTCAACACGCTGACCTTCGTGGCGGTGCTGATCGCGCTCGCGTCGATGCGGCGCAGCGAGTTGCGGCCCGCCCCCGCCCTGGCCCGCGGCAAGGGCGCCATCCGGGAGGGCGTCGCCTACGTCCGCAGTCGCCCCGACATCCAGCTCGTCATGGTGCTGGTCTTCGTGCTCGGCACGTTCGGCATGAACTTCCAGATCACCACCGCGCTGATGGCCACCAAGGAGTTCGGCAAGGGCCCCGAGGAGTACGGCCTGCTCGGCTCGGTGATGGCGATCGGGTCGCTCACCGCCGCGCTGCTGTCCGCCCGCCGGGCCAAGCCGCGGCTGCGGATCCTGCTCGTCGCGCTGGTCGGCTTCACCATCTCGAGCGGGCTGGCCGCGATGGCGCCCAGCTACGCGCTCTTCGCCCTGGCCCTGGTGCCGGTGGGCCTGTCCGCGCTCACCGCGCTGACGACCGCGAACGCCATGGTCCAGCTCCGCGTCGACTCGGCGATGCGTGGTCGGGTGATGGCGCTCTACATGGCGATCTTCATGGGCGGCACCCCGCTCGGGGCGCCCCTCATCGGCTGGATCGGTGACGTCTGGGGTCCGCGGTGGACGATCGGCATCGGCACCATCGCGATCGGGATCACCCTGGTGGTGGTGTCGGTCTGGATGGCCAGGCACGAGAATGTGCAGGTGACCTACGAGTCCCAGCGCCGCCCGCGCATCCGGATCCGCACCCTCCCGCAGCCCGAGGTCTCGGAGCCGGTACCCGAGGCGGCTCGATGACGCCGGTCTTCCGGCGCCGGGTGACTATCGCGGTGCTCGTCATCGTCGTCGCCGCCGCGGTCATCGCCAGCTTCCTGCGCTGACCCGTCGCCCTCTCATGCAAAAGGCGAGTTAGCGCCGCCCACCCCGGCGCTAACTCGCCTTTTGCATGAGATAGCGACGCGCGGGTGGCCCGGGGGCGGGGGTCAGGGGTAACGGGTTACTGGTGCAGGGTGCAGGTGATGACGATGCCCAGGGCGTTGAGGCCCGGGTCGTAGCCGGCGGGGCACTTTCCGCCGACCGGCAGCACCGTCAACGGCAGGGGCGGTGTGGTCGGGGTCGGCGTCGTGCTGCTCGGCGTGGGTGTGGGTGTCGGGGTCGGCGTGGGGGTGCTCCCCGTGATGCCACCGACGACGCCACCCACGATCCCGCCCACCACGCCGGTGCCGGAGCCGCCACTGGTCGCCGAGGGCGTGGGCGTCGGGCTGGACGAACCACCCGTGCCGCCGCTGGTCCCGCCACTGCCGGGCTTCGCGGCCGATCCGCCGGGCTTGGACGACGACCCCGCAGCGGGCTGGGAGGCCTGCACCGGGTCGTAGCTCGCCATCGGCCGCGGCTCGCCGGACGGGAGGTACGGGGAGCCGTTGCGCTGCGACTCGCTGAGGTCGGAGCCGGGTACGACGGTGTAGCCACCGCGGTAGCCGGCGGCGATCGCCAGCACCTGGTCGGCGTAGGCGTCGCTGTGGTTGTAGCGAAGCACGGCCGAACGCGCTCCGGAGTCGGTGCTGAGGTCGCCGGGGCCGGAGCAGAGGTAGACGGCGGTGGCCGTCGCGGCGTCGGCGATGTTCTGCGGGTCCTTGCGGCCGTCACCGTTGGCGTCCACGCCGACCACGCGCCAGGTGCCGGGGATGAACTGCATCGGCCCGACGGCGCGGTCCCACGTGACGTCGCGGTCGTACGCGCCGCCGTCGGTGTCGTGGATGGTCGCGGTGTTGTTGCTGCCGTTCAGGGGTATGCCGTAGATGCCGGGGCGGACCGTACCGTCCCGGTCGATGCCGTTCCCGCCGTAGCGCCCGTGGTTGGACTCGACCTTGCCGATGGCGGCGATCAGCGCCCAGTCGATGCGGCACTCCGCGTCGGCGGCGTCCACGATGGTGGCGGCCCGGCGGTAGGCGGCGAGGGCGGCGGCGGGAATGCCGTTGGCGCTCATCGACGAGGGCAGCCCCGCAGGCTCGTAGAGCGGCGTGGGGCCGGCCTCGGCCGGGGCCGGGAGCTCGGGCAGCGACGGCAGCACGGGCGCTTCGAGCCGGTTTAGCGCGGTGTCGGGCACGGTGACCAGCGGCGACGAGTCGGCGACGATGTCGGTCGCCGGGTTGCCACCGGTCGCGGCGAGGGCGATCCCGCCCGCGACGAGGACGATTGCCGGCACGGCTCCGGCGGCAGTCCGCCATGGCAGTCGCATCGTGCGTGTCATCGTCCGGCTCCTCGACGTCGCTGTCTCGACCGTGGGGTGTCCACCAGGGTCACATGAGGGTCAACGAGTGGTTCGGCTCGAGGTTACGCGTCGAGGTGCTGCTCACACCGGAAAATGAGCAGGAAATCAGCCCACAACGTGCTCAATGCACGCAATCAGGGCCGACACGTCCTCGGGATCCACGGCGGGGAAGGTCGCCACCCGGAGCTGGTTGCGCCCCAGCTTGCGGTAGGGCTCGACGTCGACCACGCCGTGGGCCCGCAGCGTCTTGGCGATGGCGCTCGCGTCCACCTCGTCGGCGAAGTCGATGGTGGCCACCACCTGCGAGCGCGCGGCCGGGTCCGCGACGTACGGCGTCGTGTAGGCGCTGCGCTCGGCCCAGTCGTACAGGCGTCCGCTGGAGTCGGCGGTGCGCTTCACGGCCCAGTCGAGTCCGCCCTGGCCGTTGATCCAGTCCACCTGGCTGCGCAGCAGCGCGAGGGTGCCGAGGGCGGGCGTGTTGTAGGTCTGGTTGAGGCGGCTGTTGGTCACGGCCGTCGGCAGGCTGAAGAAGTCGGGCACCCAGCGACCCGATGCGGCGATCTCGTCGACCCGGGCGAGCGCTGCGGGGGAGAAGGCTGCGAGCCACAGGCCACCGTCGGCCGCGAAGCACTTCTGCGGGCCGAAGTAGTAGACGTCCGACTCGGCGACGTCGACCGGCAGCCCACCTGCGCCCGAGGTCGCGTCGACCAGCACGAGGGCGCCGTCGTCGGCCCCCTCGACGCGCGTGACCGGAGCCATCACGCCGGTGGAGGTCTCGTTGTGCGGCCAGGCGTAGACGTCGACTCCGGCCTCGGCGCGCGGGGCGGCCAGCGTGCCCGGGTCGGCCTTGATGACCGTGGAGTCGCCGAGGAAGGGCGCGTTCTGCGTCACCGACGCGAACTTCGAGGAGAACTCGCCGAAGGCCAGGTGCTGGGCGCGCTCGCGCACCAGCCCGAACGCGGCGATGTCCCAGAAGGCCGTCGAGCCACCGTTGCCGAGGATGATCTCGTAGCCCTCGGGCAGGCTGAACAGCTCCGACAGGCCCTCCCGGACCGCGCCGACGAGGTTCTTCACCGGGGCCTGGCGGTGCGAGGTGCCGAGCAAGGTGGTCCCCAGGCTGGCGAGGTAGTCGACCTGCTCGGGTCGCACCTTGGAGGGCCCGGAGCCGAACCGGCCGTCCTTGGGCAGCAGGTCGGCGGGGATCGTGGGCGTCGCAGTCTCGGTCACGCGGTCAGTCTCTCACCCCGTCCCGAGGCGTGGGACGTGAGGTCCACCACCCGGGACGCAGCACGGCGGATGCCCTCCGTTCGAGGTATTCGGCGACCAGATCCCGGTAGCGAAATACCTCGAACCGGGGCTGGGGGCCGGGGCTGGGGGCTGGGGGCCGGGGCTCAGCCCTGGTAGCCCTTGACGGCGTCGAGCCCGCGCGGGCCCTCGCCGATGTAGCGCGCGGACGGACGGATGAGGCGGCCGGTCTTCTTCTGCTCGAGGATGTGCGCCGACCAGCCGGCGGTGCGCGCCGACACGAACAGCGGCGTCATCATGTCGCCGGGGACGTCGGCGAAGTCGAGCAGCACGGCGGCCCAGTAGTCGACGTTCGTCTCCAGGACGCGGTCGGGCTGGCGCTCGCGCAGCTCGGTGAGCGCAGCCTGCTCGAGCTCGAGGGCCACCTCGTAGCGCGGGGCTCCGAGTCGCTTGCAGGTGTCGCGCAGGACGGCCGCCCGCGGGTCGTAGGCGCGGTAGACGCGGTGGCCGAAGCCCATCAGGCGCTCGCCGCGGTCGAGGACGTCCTTGACGTAGGCCCGGGCGTCGCCGGTGCGCTCGACGCCCTCGATCATGTGCTGCGCGCGGGAGGGGGCGCCACCGTGGAGCGGGCCGGACAGGGCGCCGATCGCGCCCGACAGGCAGGCAGCCACATCGGCACCCGTCGAGGCGATCACCCGGGCGGTGAAGGTCGAGGCGTTCATGCCGTGCTCGGCCGCGGAGGTGAAGTAGGAGTCGATCGCCTCGACGTGCTTGGGATCGGGCTCGCCGCGCCAGCGGATCATGAAGCGCTCGACGATCGTGCGGCCCTCGTCGACGCGGGCCTGGGGCACCATCGGGCTGTGCTGGCCGTGGGCCGACTGCGCGATGAAGGACAGGATCATCACCGACGCGCGGGCCAGGTCGTCCCGGGCCTGCTCGGGGGAGATGTCCAGCAGGGGCTGGAAGCCCCAGAGCGGCGCGAGCTGGGCGATCGCGGACTGGGCGTCGACGCGGATGTCGCCGGTGTGCACGGGCAGCGGGAACGGCTCGGCCGGGGGGAGGCCGGGGTCGAACTCGTTGTCGACCAGCAGTCCCCAGACCTGCCCGAAGCTGACCTTGCCGACGAGGTCCTTGAGGTCGACGCCGCGGTAGCGCAGCGAACCGCCTTCCTTGTCGGGTTCGGCGATCTCTGACTCGAAGGCGATGACGCCCTCGAGGCCCGGCTTGAAGTCGCTGTCGGACATCGGTGTCCTCTCGGCATTCTGGTGTCGGTGGGGGCAGCCCGGTGGGGCGCCCACATTCCTACTGGCGGGTTCATTCTGCACTGTCTGCCCGATGGGCCACTATGGGCCGATGCTCAAGGCCGAGACGGACTACGACGGAGAGGTCTTCACCGACGACCTCAGCGGCTCCTCGGCGGGCGGTGCGCGGTTCCTCGAGTGCACCTTCCAGCGGTGTGACCTCAGCGAGCTGCGCGCCCCTCGCGCGCGGTTCTCCGAGACCAGCCTGTATGCCGTGCACGGAGCAGGCCTCGACCTCGCCGAGTCGACGTGGGCCGACTGCCTCGTGCAGGGTGCGCGGCTTGGGGCGGTGGCGTTCCACGGGTCGGAGCTGGCCCGGGTGCGGTTCGAGGGGTGCAAGGTCGAGTTCCTCAACCTGAGGGGTGCGACGCTGCTCGACGTCGAGTTCGTCGACTGCCAGCTGGTGGAGGCCGACTTCGGCGAGGCCACGCTGACGAGGGTGTCGTTCGAGGGGTGCCGGCTGGTCTCACCCGACTTCACCAAGGGCACCTTCAAGGACGTCGACCTCACCGGCGCCGACCTCGCGGGGCCGCGCGGGGTGGCGGGGCTGCGTGGGGCCACGGTGTCCGCGCTCCAGCTGATCGACCTCGGCCCGGCGCTGGCCCACGAGCTCGGTCTCGAGGTCGCCGACTGACCGAACGCGCTAGGCCTTGCGGGCCTGGCGCTTGTCGCGCACCGACATGGTGTTGCCGATGGTGCGGACCTCGAACAGCTCGGTGGCCTTGAGCAGCTTGCTCAGGGACGCATAGCCGTGGTTGCGGGAGTCGAAGGACGACTGGTTCGAGATGCTGTTGCCGACCGCGCCGACGCTCGCCCAGCCGTCGTCGTCGGCGGCGCGGGAGACGGCGTTGCGCAGCAGCCGCACGAGTCCGTTGTCCTGGCGCAGCTCCGCCGTGGTCCGGCGGGCCGGGCTGGGCTCCGCCTTGGGAGCAGCCTTCGCCGCATCCTTGGTGGCGCCCTTCTTGGCCACCGCCCGGGCGGCGGTGGCCTTCTTGGTGCGTCCGCCGGCCGCGGGCTCGGTCGGGGCGTCTGCAGTCTGGGAGGGGGCGTCGGGCGACACGGAGGTGTCAGCGACCTCGTCGGGTTCGGCCAGCTGGTCGAGGAAGAGGAACTTCGTGCAGGCCGAGCGGAACGGCTCAGGCGTCTTGCGCTCGCCGAACCCGTAGACGGCAGCACCCTTCTCGCGCAGGTGCATCACCAGCGGCGTGAAGTCGGCGTCGGACGAGACGATCCCGAACGCGTCAGGGTGGTCGTTGTAGAGCAGGGCCATCGCGTCGACGACCATCGCCATGTCGCTGGCGTTCTTGCCGCGGCTGTAGTCGTACTGCTGCACCGGCCGGATAGCCCGCGGGTGCAGGACGTCGGCCCACGGTCGCAGCCCTGCCTTGGTCCAGTTGCCGTACGCGCGTCGGATGCTGGTCTCGCCGTAGGCGCTGAGCTCGTTGAGGATCAGGTCGATCTTCGTGGCTGAGGAGTTGTCGGCGTCGATGAGCAAGGCGATCCGGGCGCGGGGGTCCATGGACCCGACGCTACGGCACCCGGCGGCGCGGTCGTGACGACGCGGCATACAGTCGCTTCGTGCCGTTGCTCCTCGACCTGACTCCCTTGCGGGACAACGCGCCGTACCGGCGACTGTATGCCGGGTTCACCCTCTCGAACGTCGGCTCGCAGATGGCCGTGGTCGCGATCGGGTTGCAGGTCTACGAGATCACCCGCTCCACGGCGGCGGTCGGCCTCGTCGGGCTGTGCGCCCTGGTGCCGCTGGTCTTCATGGGTCTGTACGGCGGCACGCTCGTCGATCACTTCGACCGGCGCAAGGTCGGGCTGATCGGGCAGGCCGTCGGCTTCGGGTCCAGCCTCCTGTGTGCCATGCAGGCCTGGCTGGGCAACACCCACGTCTGGGTGCTCTACGCGTTGGTCGGGTTGTGGAACGGGGCCTTCGCGGTCTCGTCGGCGGCCCGGTCGTCGATCTACCCGCGCATCCTCGAGCGCGACCTGCTCCCCGCGGCGAACGCGTTGTCGGTGTTCGCGATGAGCGCGTCGATGACCGTCGGGCCGCTGCTGGCCGGCGTCCTCGTCGACTGGGGCGGTTTCAAGGCCGCCTACACCGCGGACGCCCTCATCACGACCGCCGCCCTGTGGGGCCTGGCGAGGCTGCCGTCCCTGCCGCCGGAGCCCGAGGAGGGCGCCGCTCCCACCCGTCCGGGGCTGCGCTCGGTGCTCGACGGGTTCGCGTTCCTGACGACGCGACCCAACGTGCGCATGACCTTCGTCGCCGACATCTGCGCCATGCTGCTGGCCCAGCCGCGGGTGCTGTTCCCTGCGGCGGGTGCGCTGATCTTCGGTGGCGGGGCCAAGACGGTCGGCGCGCTGTCGGCCGCCGCTGCCGTCGGCGGGATCCTGGCGATGTTCTTCTCGGGTCAGCTCGGCCACGTGCGACGGCAGGGCCTCGCGATCCTCGTGTCGATCGTGGGCTGGGGGTTCGCGATCGCCGGGTTCGGTGCCGCGATGCTCGCCGCGGGTGGGGTGCTGTCGCGGGGTGCGGCGCTGTGGCTGGGGCTGGTGGCGATGGCCGTCGCCGGGGCGTCCGACTCGGTCAGTGCCGTCTTCCGCACCACGATCCTGCAGGCGGCCACCCCCGACCACCTGCGCGGGCGGCTGCAGGGCGTGTTCATCGTCGTCGTGGCGGGTGGGCCCAGGCTCGGCGAGATGGCCGGCGGCTTCCTCGCCAACGGCATCGGGGAGGCGCGCACCGCCGTGGTCGGTGGGTTCGCCTGCGTCCTGGCGATCGTCGTGCTCGCCCGGCTCCAACCGGGTTTCGTGCGCTACGACTCGCGCCACCCGACACCCTGAGACCTCCCCCCGCCAGTCCCCCTAACTTCTGCTAGCAGAAGCTAGCTCACTCAGCAGAGGCTGCCGCGTCTGCTGAGTGAGCCAAGCCCTGCTAGCAGAGCTTCGGGGGTGGGGCGGTCAGACCGAGCTGCCGCGCCGTTCGGCGACCCGACGTCGCTCGTCGGTCGCGTCGGCCATCGCCCACCGCACGGTCGAGGTGGCTACCCCGCCCAGCGGCCGGCCGACCAGCCGTTCCGTCACCGGGAGCCACGGCAGCCGCAGCGGCTGACGCGCCCACCGCGGGAGCATCGCCACGGCGCCCGCTGCCAGCGCGGCATACCCGGGCCTGGCAGCCAGCGGCAGCGGCGGGTGGACGAGCAGGAAGCGCGCTGCTTCACGCGCCGCGGCGGTCGACTCGAGCTCGGGTCGGTAGCCCTCGATGGTCGCGCGCAGGGCAGCGACGGTGGTGGGTGGGTCGACCACCCCCAGGGCGGCCGCGACGATGCCGCCCTGCTCGACGTAGCGGTCGGCCTCCGCGTCGCTCAGTGGCGTGACGGCGTAGCGCTGGTAGGCCGTCAGGAAGCTGTCGGCCTCGGTCGCGTGCACCCAGGCCAGGAGGTGCGGGTCGGCGGCGGAGTAGGGGCGCCCGTCGGCCGCCTTGCCGCGCACCCGGTCGTGGATCGAGCGGACCCGGGCGATCTGCTCCTGCGCGTGGTCGATGGTGCCGAAGGTCGTGGTGGCCAGGAACTCGCTGGTGCGCTGGAGCCGTCCCCACGGGTCGCCCTGGTAGCCCGAGTGCCCCGCGACCCCCGCCATCGCGAGCGGGTGCAGCGACTGGAGCAGCAGGGCGCGGATGCCGCCCGGGAACATCGCCGCGTCGGCGTGCACCCGCCAGATGGGGTCGTCCGGCGTGAACCAGCGCGGTCCTTCGGCGCCCCAGATGCGCTCGGCCTTGACCTGGGCGTCGGTGCCGGCGACCCGTGACCGCAGGGCCGACGCGAGCTGGCGTCGGGCGCCGTCGGCCATCGGCGCGAGGGGCGCCAGCAGGGTCACTGGGAGCGCCTGGTCCGGCGTCGCGGAAGCTCCTTCAGGCGCGCGGCGGGCGTGGGGAGGTCGGCCGGGCGCACCCGGGTGGACAGGTCGCTGTTCGCGATCAGCTCGGCGATCGGCGTCGTGGAGGTGGGGTGCGCGGCGATGGGGTCGTCGCCGGAGAACACCACCCAGACCGGCTCGCTGTGGTCGGCGCGCGGGTCGAACGTCTTGAGCACCGTCCCCTCGCGCACCGTCGCCGCGTGCTCGATCGCGCGGCGCCGGGCCTTCTGCCGGTCGAGCGCGGTCTGGGCGGCCTTCATCGCCGGTTCCTTGGCCTGCTGCGCCAGCACCACGACGTGGGGGCCGTACTTGATGCCCCACTTCACGAGGTTGCCGACTGCCTTGCCTTTGCTGGGCATGCTGCCTCCCTGACTGGTCCGACCCTCACCCTAATCTCGGACGCCTAGTCTTCGAGCATGAGCGACGTCCTGCGCACCGACTACAGCGGCGAAGGCCTCTCCGAGGCCGAGGTCGCGCCCACCCCGTGGCAGCAGGCCCGGCTCTGGGTCGACGACGCCGTGGCGCGGGCGCAGGTGCAGGCCGACGTGCCGGAGCCCTACGCCCTCTCGGTCGCGACGGTCGACGCCGCCGGGCGACCCAACGTCCGCACCGTGCTGATGCGGTTCTTCGACGACCGCGGCCCGGGCTTCGTGACCGGCACCGAGTCGACCAAGGGCCTGGAGATCGCCGCGACCGGCGGCATCGCGGCGGCGCTGACCTGGCCGGCGATGTTCCGGGCGATCCGATTCCGCGGGGTGGCGGAGCAGCTGTCCCGCGAGGAGGTCGGCGGCTACTTCGGCTCGCGGCCGTGGGCCTCGCGGATCTCCGCGTGGGCCTCGCGCCAGTCCCAGCCCATCGAGGGGAGACAGGGACTCGAGGACGCCTACGCGAGGTATGCCGCGCAGTTCCCCGACCACGGCGACCCCACCGACGTGCCCGTCCCCGACTTCTGGGGCGGCTACCGGGTGGTCTGCGACGAGGTCGAGTTCTGGGGTGGCCGCCGCAACCGGCTGCACGACCGGCTCGTCTTCAGCCGCGTCGCGCCGGGCTCGCTCGACGACGCCGACGCCTGGACCCTGAGCCGCCGCCAGCCCTGAGCTCTCCCGCCGGCCCGAGTCGCCACCCCCGAGCAGCGACGCCATCTCATGCAAAAGGCGAGTTAGCGCCGCTCGGAGCGGCGCTAACTCGCCTTTTGCATGGATGAGCGACGCCGGAGGAGGGCGGTCAGGCCGGGTCGGGCTGGGATCCCTTCTGGACCTCTTCGTCGGCGCCGTGACCGGAGTTGGCGCCCTCACTGGGCTCCCGCTCCTTGCGGCGCAGCAGCCACGACGCCAGGGCCAGCAGGATGATCGTGCCCGACAGCAGCCCCATCAGCCGGAGCGTGTCGGCGAACTCGGGCTTGCCCAGCAGGTCGGGGGCCTTCACCGACAGGACGACGATCTCCTTGATCGAGGCGATGATGCCCACGAGGAGGAACGGCTCGGCCACCAGCTCGCGCCGGTTCAGCGTCGTGCGCACCGCGAACAACAGCTCCACCACGATGAAGACGAGCAGGAGCAGGTCGAGGATGTCGGCCGCCACCTCGACGACGGTGCCGCTGCCCAGGTCGCCGAACGTCAGGGCCGTCTTGCCGATCACGACGGCTGCGACCGCGAACAGGATCACCGCCACCGCGAGGTAGACGACGTTCTCCACCCGCTCGATGGTGTCCTCGATCCAGTCCGTCATGGCGCTCATCCTGTCTGACCTGCGCCGATCCGTCACTCGTGCGCGGCGGCCGGGTCGCGCGTGCCTACCCGTCCGTATCCCGGGACGGTCTGAGACCAGCGGGTGGCCTGCCTCACACTTGTGAACGGAATCACACGCGCGCGTCAGTGTCGCCGTTCGCGCGGTCCCCGTCCCGACCGCCGAATCCGAGGAGCCTCATGGCGCCCGCCGACCACACCGCCGTTCCACCGACCCCTCCGAGACCCACCCTCCACCCCGTCGTGGCTGACGTCACCGCGCGGGTGACCGACCGCAGCCGGGCCAGCCGCACGGCATACCTGCAGCGGATCTCGCGCGCTGCCTCCGAGCTGAGCCTGCGCCCCGCGCGCACCGACCTCGGCTGCTCCAACCTCGCCCACGCGGTCGCCGCGTGCGGCGGCAGCGACCGCACCGTGATGGCCGCCGACACCGGCGTCAGCCTCGGCATCATCACGTCCTACAACGACATGCTCTCGGCCCACGCGCCGTTCGAGCACTACCCCGCAGCCATGAAGCAGACCGCGCGCGAGGTCGGCGCCGTCGCCCGCGTGGCCGGCGGTGTGCCCGCCATGTGCGACGGCATCACCCAAGGCCGGGCCGGCATGGAGCTCAGCCTCTTCAGCCGCGACGTCATCGCGATGTCGGCCGCCATCGCGCTCAGCCACGACGTGTTCGACGGCGTCCTCATGCTCGGCGTCTGCGACAAGATCGTGCCCGGGCTGGTCGCCGGCGCCTTGGCGTTCGGCCACCTGCCGACCGCCCTCGTGCCCGCGGGTCCGATGGCCTCGGGTCGCTCGAACGCCGAGAAGGCCGAGACCCGCAAGGCCTACGCGGCCGGTGAGGTCGGGCGCGACGAGCTGCTCGGGAGCGAGGTCGCGTCCTACCACTCGCCCGGCACGTGCACCTTCTACGGCACCGCCAACTCCAACCAGATGCTCATGGACGTCATGGGCCTGCACCTGCCCGGTGCGGCGTTCATCCACCCCGACGACCCGGTGCGTGACGCCCTGACGGCGGCGACCACCGTGCGGGTCGCCGAGATCGCCGCCTCCGACGCGCCCTACGGCATCGGCCAGGTCGTCGACGAGAAGGCGATCGTCAACGGCGTCGTCGCGCTGCTCGCCACGGGCGGCTCGACCAACCACACGATGCACCTCATCTCGATCGCCGCTGCCGCCGGCATCGACCTCACGTGGGAGGACTTCGACGACCTGTCGACCGTCGTCCCGTCCGTCGCCCGCATCTACCCCAACGGTCCGGCCGACGTGAACCACTTCCACGCGGCCGGCGGCACGGCCTTCCTCGTGCGCACCCTCATCGACAACGGCCTCGTCCACGAAGACGTCCTGACCCTCGCCGGGCCCGGGCTGCGGCGCTACACCCAGCGTCCGGTGCTGGTCGACGGTCGGCTCGAGTTCGTCGAGGCCGCAACGGAGTCCGGCGACCCCGAGGTGCTGCGTGCGGCAGACGACCCGTTCAGCGTCGACGGTGGCCTGCGGGTCCTCGGCGGCACCCTGGGCCACGCGGTCATCAAGGTCTCCGCGGTGGCGCCCGAGCACCGGGTCGTCGAGGCACCGGCCCGGGTCTTCACCGACCAGGTCGGCTTCCTCCAGGCGTTCTCGCGGCGCGAGCTCGACCGCGACGTCGTCGTGGTCATCCGCGAGCAGGGCCCCTCGGCCAACGGCATGCCCGAGCTGCACGCCCTCACCCCTTCACTCGGCGTGCTCCAGAAGCGCGGGTATGCCGTGGCGCTGGTCACCGACGGCCGCATGAGTGGGGCGTCGGGCGCGATTCCCGCAGCCATCCACGTCACGCCCGAGTCGGTGCACGCCGGGCCGATCTCGAAGCTCCAGGACGGCGACGTCGTGCGGGTCGACTCGCTGACCGGGCGCCTCGACGTGCTGGTCGACGAGGACGAGTTCGCGGCGCGCGTGCCCTCGCCGCGGGTCAGCGAGGAAGGCATCGGCACCGGCCGTGAGCTGTTCGCGGCCATGCGTGGCGCGGTCGGCCGGGCCGACGAGGGGGCCCACGTCTTCGGCAGCCTCGGACGGCTGTGGGAGAAGGCCGACGCCGCACCGTTCCTGACCCAGGAGGAGACCCGATGACCACCACCAGCGTGACGTCCACCGACCCGGTGGCGAGCCGACCCGCCCTGCGCGACGGCGCCGACGTCCTCGCCCTGGCCCCGGTGATCCCTGTCGTCGTGGTCGACACCGTCGAGCAGGCGGTGCCGCTGGCGCGCGCCCTGGTGCGCGGCGGCATACCGGTCATCGAGATCACGCTCCGCAGCGAGGCGGGGCTCGGCGCGATCGAGGCGGTGGCGTCGCAGGTCGAGGGCATGGTCGTCGGTGCGGGCACGGTGGTGACGCCCGCGCAGGTGCAGCAGGTCAAGGACGCGGGCGCGCAGTTCCTGGTCACCCCCGGCTCCCCGCCGCGGCTGCTCGAGGCGGCCCTGGCCAGCGGGCTCCCGCTGCTCGCCGGCGCGGGCACGCTGACCGAGATGCTGACCCTCGCCGAGGCCGGTCTCGAGGCGATGAAGTTCTTCCCGGCCGAGGCCAGTGGTGGTCGCCCCTACCTGTCGGCGGTCTCCGGTCCGTGTCCGCAGCTGCGGTTCTGCCCGACCGGCGGCATCACCCCCGAGACGGCCGCCGCCTGGCTCGCGCTGCCCAATGTCGGCTGTGTCGGCGGCTCCTGGCTGACGCCGAAGGACGCTGTGGCCCAAGGGGACTGGTCACGGATCGAGGCCCTGGCGGCTGAGGCTGCCGCCCTGCGCCTCCCCTGAAGCACGGGTGGCAACGCGTCGCGTGAGGGGCGACGTGTTGCCACCCGGTAGTCACCAGGCCGGCCAGGACCGGGTTCGTGGGGATCGGCGGGCAACAGGTCGCCGGGCATGGAACAGCCCGTGGGCCTCGCCTGGCCACGTTCGAGCGGCTCGGCGTGCGCAGGGGACGACCTGCGCGGCCCACGGGCTGCGGTGAACTGCTTGGGATTGCGCCGGATGGCGGACCTCGAGCAGTCGAGGTGCGCTAGCGCGCAGTCACCTCACGCGTCCAAATTGAAATCACTTCTTGGACCACCTCCCTTCCGTGTAGCTCGACGCTAAGACGGGAAGGTCGCCCTGTGCAACAGCTTTCTCGAAGTGATCGTGGAGAAGCGGGGTCTGGCGACAGCCGCGGTCAGACGGAGGTGACGACCTCGTCGTAGTCGAGGCGGGGCAGGCGGTCCATCCAGGCGCCCTCGGCGGGGCGGCCGATGTTGACCACGGCGATGGTGCGGTGCGCGCCGTCCGGGAAGAACTCGCGGTCCACGCCGTCCGCGTCGAAACCGGTCATCGGGCCGGCAGCGAGGCCCGCCGCGCGGACGCCGAGGATGAAGTAGGCGACCTGGAGGGTGGCGTTGAGCGTGGCGGTACCTTCGCGCATCTCGGCGTTGCCGGCGAAGAGGTCGCGGGCGCCCTCGAAGTGCGGGAACACCTTGCCGAGCTCGTCGTGGAAGTCGGTGTCGGCGGCGAGGACGGCCACCAGGGGAGCGGTGGAGGTCTTGGCCTTGTTGTTGCCACTCATCAGCTCGACGAGCCGACCGCGGGCCTCGGGGGTGCGCACGAGGACGATCCGTAGCGGCTGGTTGTTCATCGACGTCGGGGCCCACTTGACCAGGTCGTAGATGGCGCGCACCTGCTCCTCCGACACCGGCTCGTCGGTGAAGGTGTTGGCGGTGCGGGCGTCACGGAACAGCAGGTCCTGGGCCTCGGGGGAGAGCTCGAGGTGGTCAGCGGCGAACTGGGCCTCGAGCGCGGTCAGGGAGTCGTGGGTCTGGGTCATGAGTGATTGAACAGTCAACTGCATGGTTGCATTCCTCAACCACGAAGGTGCAGGTCAGCCGCCTGACGACCGGCAGACGACCACGGTCTGGGCAGCCGCAGTCCCGACCTCCGGTCCGTCCCACGAGCAGCCGGACGACGGTAACCGTGTCGCAGCCCTCGATCGGCGTGTGGGGCGAGCGCGGTGTGGCATTTGAAAGCACGTTCGTGGACTCCGCTCGTGCTCAGCGATTGAGTTTCATTTATTTACAAGGGATTTCGGCTTGTCCTTCCAGGTGCCGAGACTGCTATACACAAGGGGTGCCTTTCCCGACGAATGCGATGACGCGTGGCCACCATGAGCTCTCCAGTGACTCCGGGCTGCGGGCGGTGTTCACCGGCGACGCCTGTCTGGCCCGCCTCGACGCTGCCGAGACGTCGCTGGTGATGTATCCGGGGAGCGCCCACGAAGCAGGACCAGCCAACCTGTACCTGCGCCGGCTCGACGGTGACACAGCGGCCTGGGTGCCGCTGCTCGGGCCGTCCAGCCGCAGCGTCGTGACGTGGTCGGAGCACGGCCCGGTCGCGACGGGCGAGTGGGAGGGCCTGCGGTATGCCGCGCGCTTCCGTCTGGCGGAGGGCGCGCCGGCGTGGTTCTGGCACGTCAGCGTCGAGAACACCCGCGACACCGGGGCGGTCGTGGACGTGGTCCTCGCCCACGACCCCGGTCTGGCGCCGTACGACGCGATCCGCACCAACGAGTACTACGTCAGCCAGTACCTCGACCTGACGCCCGTCACCACTGCCCACGGGACCGCCCTCGCAGTGCGGCAGAACATGCCCGGTCAGGCGGTGCCCTGGCTGCTGCTGGGGTCGCTGGCGCAGGGGCAGGGGTGGGCAACCGACACCCTCCAGCTCGTGCGGGGTGCGGCCAGGCCGGGCGTGCCGGAAGCACTGTCCACCGCGGTCCTCCCCTCGCACCGCCTCCAGCACGAGCACGCCCTCGCGGTGCTCCAGGACGCCCCGGTGCAGCTGGCCCCCGGCGCGCGCCACGACACCGGCTTCTACGGGATCTTCAGTCCCGACCACCCCGACGCGACGTCGGACGCGGACGCCGCGTGGGCGACCCAGGCCCTCGCCCAGCCCGAGGCTGAGGCCGGCACTGTCCCGTCGCTGGGCGCCGCCGACGGTGGCCCGCGTGGCGGCGAATCGGGCTCCCTCTTCAGCGCGGCCCCCGCCTTCGTCGTCGACGACCTCGACGCCGACACCCTCGCCGAGCTGACCGGCCACTCCGACCCGCGGCACGTCGAGACGGACGCTGACGGCGGGGTGCTCTCGTGGTTCGGCGGCGACGGCTCCCACGTCGTCACCGCCGCCAAGGAGCGCCGGGTGCTGCGCCCGCACGGACACGTGCTGCGCACCGGTGACGCCCTCGTCCCCGACACGGGCTCGCTGACCTCCACGCTCTGGATGACCGGTGCGTTCCACTCCCAGCTGACCCGTGGACACGTCGGCCGGGACCGGCTGCTGTCGACCCGGCGCGGCTACCTCGGGGTCCAGCGCGCCCACGGCCTGCGCGTCTTCGTCGAGGACCCGATGACGCCCCGGGGCTGGTCGCTCCTCGAGCTGCCGAGCGCCTGGGCGCTGCGCACCGACGGAGCCACCTGGTGGTACGCCCACGACGACCTGGCCCTCGAGGTCAGCTCCACCGCCGTGCCAGGCGCGCACGAGCTCGGGCTGTCGGTCAGCTGGCTGTCCGGCACACCGCGCCGCCTGCTCGTGGCGCTCAACGTCGCCCTGTCCGGCGACGACGGCCTCGACCCCGCGGCCTACGACGTCGTATGGCACGAGGCGGGTGCCGAGGTGGGCGACGGCCTCACCACCCTGCACCTCGGGTGGTCGGCCGGCGCCGTGTCCGTCGCTGCCGACGGCCCCCTCTTCGCGGACGGCGAGGACCGCGGCACGCCGTGGGTGACGCTCGCGGTCGAGCCAGGCGGACGCTTCTCGCTCACCCTCGCCGTCACGTCCGACGTCCCCGACCGCGAGGTGCACCCCACCTCCGACCAGCACCTCGGGACGCAGTGGCCGGCCACGGTCGCCGGTGCGCTGCGGCTCACGCCCGGCGCGGCCGATGCGGGGCTGGCTGCCGAGGTGGCGCGCATCGACACCGCCCTGCCGTGGTTCACCCAGAACGCCCTCGTGCACTACCTCTCGCCCCGAGGGCTGGAGCAGTTCTCGGGTGGCGCCTGGGGCACGCGTGACGTCTGCCAGGGGCCAGTCGGGCTCCTCACCGCACTGGGGCGCGACGACGAGCAGCGCGACGTCCTGCTGCGGGTCCTTCGTGCCCAGAACGTCCGGGGCGACTGGCCGCAGGCGTTCGACTTCCTGCCGCCCCTCGCGGAGAGCGGCCAGCACGACGCACACGGTGACGTCCTCTACTGGCCCCTGCTCGCGGTCGGCGACTACCTGCAGGCGACGCGCGACGGCTCGCTGCTGAGCGAGGGCCTGCCCTTCGTCGGCGACGACGGGCTGACCGCCCCTGCTTCGGTGGAGGAGCACCTGCGCCGCGCGCTCGACCGAGTCGCCGAGGTGCGGGTGCCGGGTTCGCCCCTTCCCGCCTACGGCCACGGCGACTGGAACGACTCGCTCCAGCCGGCCGACCCCCACCTCGCCGCCCGGCTGGTGTCCACGTGGACCACCGTGCTGCTGGTGACGGCGCTGCGTTCGCTCGCCGAGGGCCTGGAGTCGTGCGGGTTCGCTCCCGACCTCGTCACGCGCGCTCGTGCCGCGGCCGATGCGGCCCACGCCGCGATCACCGAGGACCTCGTCGTCGACGGCGTGCTGCCCGGCTACGTCCTGCTCAACGACGACGGGACCTCCGAGCCGCTGGTGCACCCCCGCGACACCCGCACCGGACTCACCTACGGCGTGCTGCCCTGGATCCACGCGATCTCGGCCGACCTGCTCAGCCCCGAGCAGGCGCGCCACCACCTCGACCTCATCGAGGAGCACCTGCTCGGCCCCGACGGTGCGCGCCTGTTCGACCGCCCCGTCACCTACCGGGGCGGACCGATGACCGTCTTCCAGCGCGCCGAGGCGAGCACGTTCTGGGGTCGGGAGATCGGGCTCATGTACATGCACGCGCACCTGCGCTACGCCGAGGCGCTCGCGCGGGTCGGCGATGCCGACCGGCTCTTCGCCGCGCTCTGCCAGGCCAACCCGATCGGCGTCCCCGAGCGCGTGCCGCGCGCCCGGCCGCGCCAGAGCACGACCTACTACTCCTCGTCCGACGGCGTCTTCGACGACCGCCTCGACGCCAGCGAGCGGTATGCCGCGCTGATGGCCGGCGACGTCGACCTCGAAGGTGGGTGGCGGGTCTACTCCTCCGGGCCCGGTCTCTACCTGCGACTCCTGGCGGAGACGCTGCTCGGCGTTCGGTCGCGGGGCGATCGGGTGGACCTCGACCCCGTGCTCGCGCCCGGTCTCGACGGACTGACCGCGCGGATCCCCTTGGGGGACAAGCGACTTCGACTGACCTACCAGGTCGGTGGCATCGGCTCCGGGGTGGTCCGGGTGACCTCGGGTGGTCGCGAGCTCACGACCTCGCCGTTGGCCAACCCCTACCGCGCCGCCGGCGTGAGTGTGGCTCGAGCCGACCTGCTCACAGGAGCGTCGGGCGGCGACATCGAGCTCACGGTGGAGCTCTCCTGAGATGAACGACGACCAGACCGACGCGCAGCTGGCCGCCGGGAGCATCGGCTCCCCGCTGTCCATCACCGTCGCCCCCTGACCGACGTCCCCCCACGGAAAGCGTCATGATCCAGATCCAGGACAACCAGATCCTCATCGACGGCCGACCCCGCGTGGTGATGTCCGGCGAGGTCCACTACTTCAGGGTGGCCCGCGACGAGTGGGAGCAACGCATCCTGCTGCTCAAGGAGACTGGCTGCAACGCGGTGGCCTCCTACATCCCGTGGCTGTGGCACGAGCTGCCCGACGGCACCATCGACGTCACCGGCGCCACGCGGGCCGAGCGCGACGTCGCGGCGTTCATCGACCTCTGCGCGCAGCACGACCTGTGGTTCATCGCCAGGCCCGGCCCGTTCATCATGGCCGAGCTGAAGAACGAGGGACTCCCCTTCCGGCTCTACACCGAGCACCCCGAGATCGTCCCGTCAGGCTGGGACGGCAAGCCGGCCCCGAGCCGCACGGTCGACTACCTCGCGCCGGCCTACCTGGCGGAATGCGAGCGGTGGTTCGGCGCGATCCTGCCGCTCATCGCCGCCCGCACCCAGCCGCGCGGCGACAACGTCATCGCGGTCCAGCTCGACAACGAGATCGGGATGCTCGCGTGGGTGACCAACAGCCCCGACCTGACCGACCACCTCGTCGAGGACTTCTGCACCTTGGTTCAGGGGGCGCGGACCGGTGAGGTGCCGTATCCCCTGACGGCAGAGGCGGTCCGGTCGCCGCAGGAGGCATGGGCTGGCGTGTTGCGCCAGGACCTCGCCGTCTTCATGCGCGACCGGTTCCGTCGTTACGTCGAGGCACTGCGGGCGATGGCCGAGGCGCAGGACGTGGTCGACGTGCCGTTCCTCATCAACATCCACGGCACCGAGGGGGGCAGCGGCGAGCCGTTCCCGATCGGCATCAGCCAGCTGGTCGAGACCTATGCCGGGGTGCCCGGCGTGCTCTCCGGCTCCGACCACTACCTGGGCGACATGACGCTCAACACCACCACGGACCTCTACGTCATCAACGCCTTCATGGCCGCGGTGCACGGTCCCGGACAGCCCACCACCTCGCTGGAGTTCGAAGCGGGCTCGGGCGACTACGGCGGTGGCGTCGACCACCAGTACGACCCCTCCACGGTCGAGCTCAAGACCCGTCGCTCCCTCGCCCAGGGCAACCGGATGGTCAACTACTACCTCTTCGCCGGCGGCATCAACCCGCCGCTCGAGGAGAAGGTCGGCGACGGCAACGACCGGATCAGCTTCACCGGTGAGCGCCACGGCACGGCGGCCCCCGTCGGCCCCGAGGGCCAGAAGGGCATGACGTATGCCGCGACGGCCAGGGCCGTGCAGGCCGTGCGGCTGCACGAGCGCTGGCTCTCCCGGATGACGGAGGACCACGACGACGTGCAGCTCGGCCTGGTGCTGGACTCCTACGCCACGGAGTACCACCATCCCGACAGCGCGGTGATGACCGAGGTCGTTGCGGACCTGGTGCGGCACCGTGGCGCCGGGCCGCGCCGCGCCCTGGTCCGCTCGATGCTGCTCGGCGGCTACCGCTTCGGCGCGGTCCACCTGCAGCGCGACGAGCCGACCGGAGTCGTCGCCCTCGCGAGCGGCCGTCACCTCTCCCCGGAGGTGCAGCAGGGCCTGGTCGACCACGTGACCCGCGGTGGGGGACTGCTCCTGCTGGGGCGCGTCCCCGACCGCGACCTCGAAGGCCGTCCCTGCACCGTCCTCGCCGACGCCCTCGGGGTCCGCGGTGCGGAGATCACCTGGGCCAACCACCACTACTACCCGTCGGCGGTCGCGAGCGGCTGGGCGGCGCCGTGGCCCGAGACCCGGGTCGGGTGGTTCCAGGGCCTGGCGCACCAGCGCGGCGACGCCGTCCTCCACGACGTCGAGGGCGCGGTCATCGGCCTCGACGTCGAGGTGGGCGCCGGACGAGCGGTGCTCATCACGGCCGAGCTCCCGTCGGACGTCCAGCTGTTCGGTCGGGCGCTGCGCCGACTCGGGGCCAGCCCCGGGCTGGAGCTGGCGAGCGACGTCCCCGGGATCTTCGCGACGACGTCGAGTACGGCCGACGGTGAGCGGATGCTGCACCTGACCAACATCACCGGCCACCACAACGGCGTCCGCCTCTCCCTCGACGGCCAGCAGCTCGGCGGTCAGGGTCTCGGGGGTGGCGACCTGCGGGTGCCGCCGCGCACCAGCGCCTTCCTCGCCCTGGGCCTCGACACCCCCGTGGGTCGGGTCGAGTGGGCCAACGCCGAGCTCACCGCCATCGAGGCGGATGTCCTGGCGTTCGGGCCGCCGCTCGGTGACGGGACGACCGTGGTCCTGCGCGGCGCGCCGGACGTGCTGGTCGACGGCGCCACGGTCCGCCGGGTGGGCGACCTGCAGACCGTCACCGCACCGGCAGGCGTCCTGGTCCGGGTCGTCCCCGCCTGACCCAGGTCGTGTGCCTGATCCAAGTCGTGTGCCTGAGACGGACCCGCCTCAGGCAGACGCCCCGTCAGGACTCGCGGTGCACCTTGTGCGGAGCGGCCTGGACGCGCGGCTTGATGACCAGCAGGTCGATGTTGACGTGCGCCGGCCGCGAGACCATCCACCCGATCGCGTCGGCGATGTCCTGCGCCACCAACGGCTCGGAGACGCCGGCGTAGACCTTGTCGGCCCGCTCCTGGTCGCCCCCGAACCGGGTCAGCGCGAACTCCTCGGTGCGCACCATCCCGGGTGCGATCTCCTCGACCCGCACCGGCTGGTCGACCAGCTCGAGCCGCAGCGTCTCGGTCAGCGCCGCCACGGCGTGCTTCGCGGCGACGTAGCCCGACCCGCCCTCGTAGGCGACCCGTCCCGCGATCGACCCGACGTTGAGGATCGTGCCGGCGCCCGAGGCGACGAGGGCCGGCAACAGCGCCTGGGTGACCTGGAGCGTGCCGATCACGTTGGACTCGAACATGCCCCGCCAGTCCGCCACGTCGGTGTCAGCAGCGGGCGCGAGCCCCAACGCCCCACCGGCGTTGTTGACGAGCACGTCGAGGCGCTGACCCACCTCGGCGGCGAGTCGCCCCACGTCGTCGGCGGAGGTCACATCGCACACGACCGCCCGGCCACCGATCTCGGCCGCCACGGCCTCGATCCGGTCGACCCGCCTCGCGGCGCAGATCACCTCGAAGCCGTCCGCGGCGAGGCGACGGGCGGTGGCCTCCCCGATGCCGCTGCTGGCTCCGGTCACCACGGCGAGCTTCGTCATGCGCTACCTCCTGCGGGTCGAACTGCACTGGAGTCTCGAAATGCACTGGGGTCAATGGCGATCCACGTCGCCTCCGCCTGGGCGAGCAGGCGGCCGTCGGCGGCATACAGGGCCGTGCCGCTGTGGTACTTGCGGCCCTCGCCGCCGCGCGGCCACGCCAGCACGACGTGTTCCTCGCCGACGGTGGGGAGGCTCGTGACCTGCGCGGTCATCGTGCCGAGCACCATCGGCCGCCCGGCGATGCCGGAGGCCCAGCCGCCGGGGCAGTCCAGCGCGGCCCACACCGTCTCGACGGTGACGTCCGCGGCGGGGACCCACGCGGCGGCATATGCACCGTCGCCATCGGCGAGCCGGCCCGGCTGGAGCCGCAGTCCGTCGCCGGGCTCGCGACGGGTGCCACACGAGAAACAGGTGGGGAAGGGATGGTCGACGAGCCCCTCGTAACCCTCACCGGCCGCCGTGGCCTCGGCGAACGACACCGGCGCGGGTAGGCCGGCCTGCTCCAGGGCGGCAGCGGTCGTGGCCTGCGCGACCGGGTGGTCACCGTCGACGACCTCGAGGGTGCGCCGGCCGTCGGACTGGCCGGGCACGACCTGCAGCTCACGGTCGAGCGGGGGAGGGGTGCGCAGCCGCACGGTGACCGACTCGTCCGGCCCCGCCTCGAGGAGGGCGGCGACGTGGCCGCTGACCCAACCCCCGTTGCCCGACTCGGGCGGACCACAGAACCGCGACGGCACGACGAAACCCATGTCCCTGAACCTACTGGGCCACGCCTGCGCCCGGTGGCGGCCGGCAGTCCGCTCCATCGCGAGCGTGGACCCGTGCGGCCCCTGATGGGGGGACGGTCCAGAATGGGCGGTGATGTCACGACCCGCTCCCGACGCCACGAGCTCCGACCCGAACGGTGCGGACTTCAGCCTGCGCCGCATCGCGGTCCCGGCTTACGGGCCGACCATCATCGCGGCCATCGGCAGCGGGGCGGTCGTGCCGATCGTCGCGTTGAGCGCCCTCGACCTCGGGGCGTCGCAGTCGGTCGCCGCCCTCACCGTCGGGCTCGGGCTGATCGCCGAGCTGTTCTTCGCGGTGCCCGCCGGAGCGCTGGTCCACCGGGTGGGGGAGCGACGAGCCCTGCTGTGGGCGAGCGCCGTCGACGCAGTGGGTGCGTTCGTGGCACTCACCGCCCCGTCGCTCCTCGTCCTCATGGCGACCGTGTTCGCGATGGGGTTCACGGCGTCGGTGTTCCTCGTCGCCCGGCAGGCGTACCTCATCGACGCCGTGCCGACCACGATGCGGGCGCGGGCGCTGTCGACGCTCGGCGGCGTGAACCGGATCGGCATGTTCATCGGGCCGTTCATCGGAGCGCCCATCATCCACTTCTGGGGTCCGCCGCCGGGTTCGCCGTCGCGGTGGCGGCTGGTCTGGGCGCCGCCGCCCTGGTCCAGTTCGGGCCCGACCTCACGGCCGCGCACGAGGCGCAGGCCACGGCGGAGTCGCGCGACCGCGCCCCGGCCAGCACCGCCCGCGTGCTGTGGGACCACCGCAGCACCTACCTCACCCTCGGGCTGGGGATCATGGTCATCGGTGCTGCCCGGTCCGCCCGGCTCGTGCTGCTGCCGCTCTGGGCCAACCACGTCGGGCTCTCCGCGACCACGACGGCGATCATCTTCGGCATCGTCGGCGGGGTCGAGATGCTGCTGTTCTACCCGGCCGGCTCGGTGATGGACCGGTTCGGCCGGATCTGGGTCGCGGTGCCGTGCGTCGTCCTGCTCGGTATCGGCATGCTCTCGCTCCCGCTCACCCACAGCGCGCTCGCGGTGACGGTCGTCGCGCTCGTGGCCGCCGTGGGCAACGGCATGGGGTCGGGCATCGTCATGACCCTGGGTGCGGACAGCGCGCCGGAGTGGGGGCGGTCGCAGTTCCTCGGCGGCTGGCGGTTCGTCTCCGTCGTCGGCGGGAGCGGCTCCCCGGCCCTGATCAGCCTCATCACCGCGCAGGCCGGGCTGGCCGCCGCCTGCGTCTCCCTGGGGGGCCTCGCGCTGGTCGGGACGGGCTGGCTGGCCTACTGGGTGCCGCGCTTCGACCCGGTCCGGCGGGCGGCTCGAGAAGAGGTCGGGGGGCAGCTCGAGAAGAGGTCGACGGGCGATCGGTGACGCGCTGACGGTCGCAGGTGAGAGGCTGGGGCCTGTGACCGACCTGATCGACACCACCGAGATGTACCTCAAGACGATCTTCGAGCTCGAGGAAGAGGGCATCACCCCCCTGCGCGCCCGCATCGCCGAGCGGCTGGGCCACTCCGGCCCGACCGTCTCGCAGACGGTGGCCCGCATGGAGCGCGACGGCCTGCTGAGCCTCGCGGGCGACCGCCACCTCGAGCTGTCCGACCACGGCCGCCTGCTCGCCACGCGGGTCATGCGCAAGCACCGGCTCGCCGAGCGGCTGCTCGTGGACGTGATCGGGCTCGAGTGGGAGTACGTCCACGACGAGGCCTGCCGCTGGGAGCACGTCATGTCCGAGCGGGTCGAGCGCAAGATCCTGGCCATGCTCAAGGACCACCACGACTCGCCCTACGGCAACCCCATCCCCGGGCTCGACGAGCTGGGCGACGAGGAGCCGACCGAGGGCTTCCGCACCGGCCTGCAGACCCTCACCGAGCTTGCCGGGGAGTTGCCCGAGACGGTGCTGGTCCGCCGGATCGGTGAGCCGGTCCAGGTCGACCACGAGGCGCTCAGCCTGCTGACCGTCGCCCGGCTCCTGCCCGGCGAGCGGGTGCGGGTCCACCGCGCCGACGGCCGCGTGGTTGCCGTGCGCGAGGGCGCCCCCGAGTCGACCGGGGTGTCCCTGCCCGACGAGGTCGCCCAGCACGTCTTCGGCGCCCTGGTCTGACCCCGCGTGTCGCGCCCTGTTCGGCGCGTCGCCACTGCCCGCTCATCTGAGCGCCACCGCTGGCTGGCCGCAGGCCTCTGACCTGCGGTTTTGAGCACGGCGGCTGGGGTGTGCCTGACGTCACCTTGGGGTTTCTTGGGTGGGCCGTGACCTCAACGTGACTTTCGCAGGAGCCTTGTGTACGGTGGCTGCGGTTCCCTCGCCCCCTGGGGGGACCGGCTCGATGTGGAAACGCCTAGTCCTGTCACCACGCCCGAGTCATTCAGTACAAACCGCTTGGCAGGAGCGGGGGACCCAACTTTGGGCCTTCTCTTCACGAAAAGGTCCTTGGGGTTAAGTCTCCACGTACGCGCCCGCAAGGTCGGGTGACAACCGTGGAGGCCGGGTGATCTACCTCCATCCGAACCCGACAGCTCACCTCGTAGGCGCTGGAGGTTCATCCATCGTGGCTTCACACAGTTCTGGCCGCCACCGCGCGCCGGGCCGTTTCAACCCCGTCTCCGAGTTGTCCGGCATCGTGGCCAGCGCCGCGCAGCCGGCCGTCAAGACCTCTGCGGTCATCGCCGCTTCCGGTGGTCTTGTCGCCTCGTTCGCCCTTCCCGCCTCTGCCGCCAGCGCCGCTCCGGCCCCGGCCGCCAAGGGCGCCACCACCGCCGCGCCGGTCGCCGTCCAGGCCCCCGAGACCGCGGCTCCCGCGGCCTCCAGCGCCTTTGGCGTCATCGGCTTCAAGGCGACCGCCAAGCCGAAGCCCAAGCCGGTGGTCCGCGTCGTCCCCGACCGCACCGTCCAGGCTGCCAGCCGGTCCACGGCTCGCAAGGACTACACCAGCCTGAAGCCCGCCGCCGGCGGCGTCCTGGCCATCGCGGCCCAGTACGAAGGCCTGATGTACTCCTACGGCGGCACCAGCCCGTCGACCGGCTTCGACTGCTCCGGCTTCACGCAGTACGTCTTCGGCCGGGTCGGCATCAGCCTCCCGCGCACCGCCGACGCCCAGCGCGCCGCCACCACCCGCGTGTCGAACCCGCAGCCGGGAGACCTCGTCTTCTTCGGCAGCCCCGCCTACCACGTGGGCATCTACGCCGGGAACGGCATGATGTGGGACTCCCCGCGCAGCGGCAAGGCCGTCGCCCTCCGCTCGATCTGGTCCTCGAACGTCACCTACGGTCGTCCCTGACCCACGCTGAGCTCGTCGCACCACTGGTTGAGCCACGCACCGCAGGCCCCCTCCGCTTCGGCGGCCGGGGGCCTGCGGCGTTGTGGGGGTATGCCGCGGGCTCGCCCGGGTGCCCCGTGCCCCATTTGCGCCCTCGTGTGAGGATGGAGCGATGAACGTGGGTCAGACGAACGTGGACGAAGCGACGAACGTGGACGAAGCGACGAACGTGGATGAGGCGCTGAACGTGGACCAAGCGACGAACGTGGATGACGCGATGAACCAAGCAACCCGATCAACCAGCGACGCAACACCCTCGACCAATGCAGTGGAGATCGACGTCTGGGCCGACGTGGTCTGCCCGTGGTGCTACCTCGGCAAGCGGCGGCTCGAGCTCGCCATCGCCGAGAGCGCGCACCCGGCCGAGGTAACTGTCACCTACCACGCGTTCGAGCTCGACCCGAAGGCCGCGCACAGCACGGGGGAGACGGTGCTCGCCTGGCTGGCCCAGCGCTACCGCACCGACCTCGACGGCGCCCGCGAGATCGCCGAACGACCGGCGGTGATGGGTCGCCCCGACGGCGTGCACATCGACGTCGACAAGCAGCTGCGCGCGAACTCGTTCGACGCCCACCGGCTCGTCGCACTGGGGCTCGCCCAGGGTGGGCCGGCCCTCCAGGCGGCCGTCCTCGAGCGGCTCTACAGCGCCCACTTCTCCGAGGGCAAGGCCGTCGACGACATCGAGACCCTCCAGCGTCTCGGCGCCGAGGCGGGCCTCGACGGACGTCGCGTCTCGGCGGTCCTGGCCGGCGACGAGTTCGCCGACCACGTGCGCGCCGACGAGGCCGCAGCGATCGACATCGGCATCACCGGCGTGCCCTTCTTCATCGCCAACCGCCGCGTGGCGCTCTCCGGCGCGCACACCCCCGAGGTGATCGGCCAGCTCATCGAGTCGGCCACCAACGGCGACCACGAGTCGATGAGCGCCGGCGCCTGACCCTGAAGTCGCCTGACCGACCCCAAGGGACTCCTCAAAGAACTCAGGAGGAGGGGGCGAGGGCAGCCTCGAAGTCGATCAGGGCCGGCCGGCTGAACAGCACGAAGCGCACCAGCTCGATCCCGCCGGCCGCACCCTCGCCGTCGAGTTCTGACCGGACGGCGTCGACGGCGATCCGGGCCACGTCTGCCGAGTCCCAGCCGTAGACCCCCGCGCTCACCGCCGGGAACGCCACGCTCTTCGCCCCCACGTCCCGCGCGACCTGCAGGCTGCGACGGAAGCACGACGCCAGCAGGGCCGGGTCGGTCTGCCCTCGGTGCTTGTTCGGCCCGACGGTGTGGATCACCCACTGCGCGGGCAGGTCGCCTGCCGACGTCGCCACGGCATCCCCGACGTCGAGTCCGTCGGGGTGGGTGGTGTTCCGGATCCGCCGGCACTCCTCCAGCAGTCGCGGCCCGGCCGCAGCGTGGATCGCCCCGTCCACCCCGCCTCCGCCAAGCAGCTGCGAGTTCGCCGCGTTGACGATGGCGTCGACGGGTTGGGTCGTGATGTCACCCAGGACGGCTTCGATCGTGGCCATCCACCCACCGTAGGACGCGCGCCCAGCCTGGCCCAGCGGCATACCCACGAAGTCGAAGCCAGGAAAGTCGCAGCGGGAAGCCGACGCTAGGGATTGACCGCGAGGAACACGAACGCGGCGAGGAGCACGAGGTGCACGCCACCCTGCAGCCGCGTCGCCCGCCCGGGCACCACGGTCAGGACGCTGACCACGACGGTGAGGGCGAGCAGCACCATCTGCACCGGTCCGAGGCCCAGCAGCAGCGGACCGTCGAGCCAGATCGAGGCGATCGCGATCGCCGGGATGGTCAGGCCGATGCTGGCCATCGCGGATCCGAGCGCGAGGTTGAGGCTGGTCTGGATCCGGTTGCCACGGGCAGCGCGGGCGGCCGCGAGCGTCTCGGGCAGCAGCACGAGCAGCGCAATGACGACCCCGACGAAGGACTGCGGGAAGCCAGCTGCCGCCACGCCCGATTCGATGGCCGGCGACTCGACCTTCGCGAGCCCGACCACCGCGACCAGCGAGACGAGCAGGAGTCCGAGGCTGGTCCAGGTCTCGCGGTTCGTGGGCGGGTCGGCGTGCACGTCGTCGAGGGGCTCACCGTCGTGGGCGACCGGCAGGAAGAAGTCGCGGTGCCGCCGGGTCTGGGTCGACACGAACATGCCGTAGAGCGCCAGCGAGATCACCGCCGCGAACACCAGCTGCGAGCTGGAGAACTCCGGACCGGGCGCGCTGGTCGTGAAGGTCGGCACCACCATCGTCATCACCGCCAGCGTCGTGACCGTGGCGAGCGCAGCTCCGGTGCCCTCCGCGTTGAACGAGATCAGCCGGTACTTCACCGCCCCGACGAAGAGCGACAGCCCGACGATCCCGTTGCAGGTGATCATCACGGCGGCGAAGACGGTGTCGCGGGCCAGCGACGCGGTGTCCTTGCCACCGCTGATCATCAGCGTGACGATCAGCGCCACCTCGATGATCGTCACGGCGACGGCCAGCACCAGCGAGCCGAACGGTTCCCCGACCCGGTGCGCGACGACCTCGGCGTGGTGCACCGCAGCCAGCACGGCAGCAGCCAGCGCCGCCGCCACGACGATCACCGGAATGGTGCCCAGGTGCCGACCCCACGTCAGCACGAGCGCGACGATGGCGACCAGTGGCGCGAGGGTGGTCCAGGTGAGCAGCGTCCCGGTCAAGCTCGAGGGGTTCAGATTGGTGCTCTTGGAGGGGGTCCTGGTCGTTTTCGCGGCCATGCCCCATTCTCGCAGGTGAGCGTCATGCCCTCCCCATCGCTACGGTCGAGCGCATGACCTTCTCGATCGTCGGCCAGGTCGGTGACGCGTTCGGCGTCGCCGTCGCGAGCAGGTTCCCGTTCGTCGGTGCCGTCGTGCCCGAGGTGCGGCTGGGGGTCGGCGCCGTCGCGACCCAGGCCATGGCGCGGGTCGCCTACCGCTCGGTCGCCCTCGACGCCCTCTCGGGAGGCGCCGACGCGCAGGGGGCCGTCACCGCCTGCACCACGCCCGACGCCGACCGCGCACACCGACAGCTGGGCGTCGTCGGCGTCGACTCGCAGGCCACCTACACCGGCGAGTCCTGCATGGACTGGGCCGGCGGGGTCTGCGGCCGCGACTCCACCGGGGGCTACGCCATCCAGGGCAACATCCTCACCGGGTCCGACGTGGTCGCGGAGATGGAGGCGGCCTGGCTGGCCTCCGCGGGCCACTCGCTCACCGACCGGCTGATCGCCGCCCTCCTCGCCGGCGACGCAGCCGGCGGCGACTCGCGGGGCCGCCAAGGCGCTGCCCTGTATGCCGTGCAGCCCGGCGCGGGGTACGACCACTGCGGGGTCCTCGCCGACCTCCGCGTCGACGACCACGAGGACGCGCCCCAGGAGCTCGCCCGGCTGCTGCGGATGAACGACCTGATCTTCGGTGGCCCCGAGGACGTCCGCCCACTCGAGGGCGAGCTGGCCGACGAGGTGGCCGTGCGGCTCTCGTCCCTGGGCTACTCCGGCGAGGTGTCCAGCGCCCTGACGGCCTGGGCCGGCGAGGCCAACTACGAGATGCGCCTGAGCCCCGACGGCATCGACGCCAAGGTCCTGGGAGCACTCCGCGACGCCACTCCGGACGCCTAGCGGAGAAACCAGCGGAGAGTTCAGTCGCTGGTCGGGTTGGGGTCGGCGGTGGGGTCCGGGCTGGCCGCCCGGTCCGGGTTGGCCGCGGGGCCTGGGTTGGTCGACGGGTTGGCGTTGCCCTGCTTGCGGCGCTGGCGCTCGCGCTCGATCTGCTCGGCCTCCAGACGCTCACGCTCGAGCCGCTGCCGCTTCGCCTCCTGGGTCTGCGCCTCGGCCCGCTCACGCACCTTCCGCAGGAACTCCGCGTCGTCGTCCGGGTTCGTCGGCACGAACCTCCCCGGCCGCTCGTACTCCGGGTACGCCGAGCCGGTGTTCCCCTTGTACGGCAGGCTCCGCTGCGGCGTCTGCGGTCGACCAGCCACCAGCCACGCCACGGCCCCCACCAGCGAGGTGATGAGCACCACGAAGATCCAGGTCGCCTTGGGCAGGTTCCTGATGCGGGACTCGTCGGTCATGATCACGTCGAAGAGGCAGTAGATCCACAATGCGGTCCCGAGGATCCCCAACCCAAGTTCTGCTCGAATCACGCCGCGATAGTGGCACAGCAGCGACGGTTCGGAAGGCAAAATCGGTGGATCTCCACCGAAAGAGGCAGCTCTCAGCGCTTCAGGATGCGGGCTTCCCAGGGGCGGAGCGTGGCGGTCGGCGAGGTGGGGTCGCCGAGGTTGCCGAGCAGGACGGTGGCCGACTCCCAGCCGTCGAGATCGAGCGTGCCATCCAGGCCGGGGCCGGTGAGGTCGAGGTCGTCGCCCGAGAAGTTGGCGAGCACCAGCAGCTCAACGCCCTTGTACGACCGCGTGAACGCGTACAGCGTCTCGTGGTCGGGTGCGTGCAGGTGGAAGTCGCCATGCGCGATCGCCGGCTCGGTGTGCCGCAGCTCGATGACCCGGCGGTAGTGGTGGAACACCGAGTCGTCGTCGGCCACCGCGGCTGCCGCGTTGACCTCTCGGTAGTTGGGATTCGTTGCGGCCCAAGGGGTCCCGCTCGTGAACCCCGCGTTCGCGCTGTCATCCCACTGCATCGGGGAGCGGGCGTTGTCGCGACTACCGAGCCTCAGGTTGGCGAGGATCGCCTCGACGTCACCACCCGCGCCGGACGCCAGGCGGTAGTAGTTGACCGACTCGATGTCGAGGAAGTCGTCGGCCGAGGCGAAGGGCACGTTCGTCATCCCGAGCTCCTCGCCCTGGTAGACGTACGGCGTGCCACGGTGCAGGTGCAGGACCGTGCCGAGCAGCTTCGCCGACGCGACCCGGTGCTCGGGAGCATCGGACCCGAACCGCGACACCGCACGCGGCTGGTCGTGGTTGTTCCAGTAGAGCGAGTTCCAGCCGACCTCGGCGAGGGCGTCCTGCCACCGGCCGAGCGACGCCTTGAGGTCGCGCAGGTCGACCCGGCTCCGGTCCCACTTGTGCGCCCCGATGTCGAGCCCCACGTGCTCGAACTGGAACACCATGTCGACCTCGTGTCGCTCCGGGTCGGTGTAGAGGATCGCGTCCTCGACGGTCACGCCCGGCATCTCGCCGACGGTCAGCAGCTTCTCGGTGCGCCCCTCGAACACCGCCGCGTGCATCTCCCGGAGGAACTCGTGGATGCGCGGCCCGTTCAGGAAGTGCGGCGTGCCGTCACCCAGGTAGGGCGTGGCAGGCAGGGGCTCACCATCGGGCAGTGAGGTCACCTTGGAGATCATGTTGATGACGTCCATCCGGAACCCGTCGATCCCGCGGTCCAGCCACCACCGCATCATCGCGTAGACGGCCTCGCGCACCTCCGGGTTCTCCCAGTTGAGGTCGGGCTGCTTCCGGCTGAACAGGTGCAGGTAGTACTCGCCGGTCGCCTCGTCGAGCTCCCACGCGGGCCCGCTGAAGAACGACTCCCAGTTGGTCGGCTCGGCGCCCTCGTCCCCAGCGGGGTGGCCGTCGCGGGCGGTCCGCCACCAGTACCAGTCGCGCTTCGGGTTGTCCTTGCTCGACCGCGACTCCACGAACCACGGGTGCTCGTCGGAGGTGTGGTTGACCACGAGGTCCATGACGATGCGTATGCCGCGGGCGTGCGCCTGCGCGACCAGCTCGTCGACGTCGGCGAGGGTGCCGAAGGTCGGGTCGATGTCCTGGTAGTCGGCGATGTCGTAGCCGTTGTCGTCCTGCGGGCTCGTGTAGATCGGCGACAGCCAGACCACGTCGACGCCGAGCTGCTGGAGGTAGTCGAGCCGGCTGATGATGCCGGGCACGTCACCGATGCCGTCACCGTCGGAGTCCTGGAAGCTGCGCGGGTAGATCTGGTAGACGACGGCTTCGCGGAACCACTGGTCATCGGTCATGCCCGGAGTCTTCCGAGCGACGGAGTCGTCGGCAAGCGGGGCTCGCGCGGGCACGCCGGAGCGACAGCACCAGCCCCAGTGGCAGGCGCGTCGGAGATGATGGGCACGACGGTGCGCGGGGCAAACCTCACGGCACGCTAGGTCCGTCGGTGGATGGTGACTCGTTTGCGTCCGCCGGGGTCGTGGGTGATCCGGTGGCGGAATCCGGGGTGGTGGATGCGTCGGTGGTGGAACCCGCAGAGTGGGACTGCGTTGTCGAGGTTGGTCAGCCCGCCGGAGGCCCAGGGGTCTTGGTGGTGGTGCTCGGTCCAGGCGTAGGGCCGGTCGCAGTCCTGGGCGGCGCAGGTGTCGTAGGTCTTGGCGAGGGCGACCCGCTGGGCTTCGGTGAAGAACCGTTGGGTCCGGCCGAGGTCGAGCGGCTGCCAGTCACCGTCGAGCACGGCCGGGACGAGGCCGGCGCCACAGGCGAGTCGGCGCGCTTCGGAGGCGGAGATGTCGTGGCCGGTGTCGAGGTGGGCCGCGCCGAGTGACGTCTTGAGGGTGTCGTGGTCGAGGGTGACCAGGACGGTCGCGGCGACCTTGCCGGAGAGGTGGTCGGTGGGCAGGTGCTCGAGCAGCTCCACGAAGGCCCGACCGTACTTCTGGGACCAGTCGAGGTCCTCGGCCCGGAACGCGTCCCAGGTCGCCTCGGCCACCTGGTCGGCGGTCAGCGACCCACCCTGCGACCCGCCCTGGGCTGCGGCCCGTTCGCGGGCGTCGCGGGCCGCCTGCTGGGCGAACCGGCGCGGAGAGGCGATCTGCTGGATGACCTTGGTCAGGATCTGCCCGGCCAGGGTGGGCACCGTGAAGTGTCCGGTGGTGGTGCCGTCGTGGTTGTCGTGCAGGGTCAGCCTGGTCGCGGCCAGGGCACGCTCCTCCTCGCTGCGCAGCACCGCGTCCTCGTGCGCGTCGACCTCGGCCTGCGACCGCCGCGCGGACTCCAGGGCCCGGCGCGCCTTGCGGCGCAACGCCGCCGGGTCGACCCGCTTGCCGACCGCCACCAGCGACTGCTCGATGGCGGCCCGCTGCGTGTCGTCCAGCCCGGCCGGCAGCTGCTGCGCGGTGGTGGCGATCACCAGCGCGTGCTCGGTGCTCAGGTCGCCCACGCTCAGCGCCTGCCGGGTGGCCGGGAGACCGCCGTCGAGCGCGGTCGCCAGGCGTACCTCCCGGGCCGTGGAGGCCCCGTCGCGACGGGACCGAGCGGCGAGCCAGACGGCGGTGCCCGTCATGCCGGCGTCGGAGGCGACGTCGGACTTGTCCACCACCGCCGCCAGCGACAGCTTCAGCGCCGCCATCCTGGCCATCGCCCGGTCCAGCTCGACGACGAGGCTCGACGCGGCATACCCGGAAAGCTCGTCGACAGGCCCGACGCGGTCGAGCACCTCGTGCACCTGACGCACCCCCTCGGCGGCCGTCAGAGGCGGCGCCGGATGGATGGGTGCGATGGCCATGGTCCATGTTATTCGAACACCTGTTCGAAGATCAACCCATGAAGATGGTCAATTCTGGGAACTCGTTGACCCGTACCCGTCCATGCTGGACGATCAACCCAACAGCGAGGGGGAGTCGTGAACGAGTGGATCTTCGGGAGCCTGCTCATCGGGGTGTTCGTCATCGGAGCGGTGGCGATCGTGACCCTGATCGTCGTCGGCATCGTGCGCCGCGTCGGTGACAAGCGCACCCCCGAGGAGCGACGCGCCGACGAGTACGGCGACATGGCGCCCGGCACGTTCAAGATCACGCCCGGCATCGGTGGCGACGTCGACGGTGGCACCGGCGCGGTGTGAGCCCCGCGCTCTCAGGTTGAGGGTGGTGCGGCCGCCTCGATGAGGCGGGTGAGTCCGTCGCGCATGGCTTCGAGCTCGGCCAGGTCCATGCCGAGGCGGTCGATGATCGCAGGGGGGATGCGTTCGGCACGCTTGCGCGCGGCGGCTCCCTTGCGGGTCAGGGAGACGGCCAGGGCGCGATCGTCGAGCGGGTCGCGCCCACGGGTGACCATGCCGCCGGCTTCCAGCCGCTTGAGCAGAGGCGAGAGGGTGGCGGGCTCCAGGCTGAGTCGCGAAGCCAGCTCGCTGACCCGCAGGGGCGAGTCCTCCCAGAGGGCGAGCATGACGAGGTACTGCGGGTGGGTCAGCCCCATCGGCTCGAGCAGCGGCCGGTAGAGCGCGATCACGTTGCGCGACGCGACCGCCAGTGCGAAGCAGACCTGGCGATCGAGCTGGAGAAGGTCGGCCGCTTCAGCGGGCGGCGGGCGGCGAGCACCCTTCGTCGATGCAGTCACGATTTCGAGTCTAGCCCGACCGGGGCTATCGTTAGTGCAGAGATAGTTAGGCCACTAAGCAATATGGATGCAGATCGAGGAGAGCAGATGAGCAAGGCCGATCACGAAGGACTGTCGTGGGGATACCGCCTCGGCTACCGGATCAAGTGGCTCGGGATGCACCTGTACGGCCCCGCGCAGCTCGGTGAAGCCGAGGACCCGCACCGTCGGCTCGAGCGCCAGCGAGCAGCCCGGGTGGCTGCGGCCAGGCTGGCTCGCGAGACAGGTCAGTAGCAGCCGTTGACCGTGGCGGCGAGCATGTCGATGTTCTGCCGCATGACCGTGGTCGAGGTCGGTTTTCCGTTGATGATGAACGCGAACGCCTTGATGCGTCCGTCCTTGCCGATCGTCCAGCCGGCCAGCGCCACGGCGTCGCTCAGCGTGCCGGTCTTCGCGTAGACCTTGCCGACGGCGCACTTCGACGTGCTCGCGGTGAACCGGTCGTAGGACGCCTTCAGCGTGCCGGTCATGCCGGCCCGGGGCAGTCCCGGGCTCGACCGCAGGATCCGGAAAGGCTCCTTGTTGGCCGGCTCGAACGTGTTCTTGACCATCTTCGCGAGCTGGATGCTGGTCAGCCGGTCGCTGCGGGACAGGCCCGATCCGTCGTAGATCGCCGTGGCGGCGAGGCCTTCGTAGGTCAGGCCCTTCTTGGCAGCGGAGCTCGCCGCCGACCAGGTCTTGCCGGCGCCGGATCGCACGCCGACGAGCCGGTGCAGCGCCTCTGCGTGCTCGTTGTCGGACTCCATCATCATCCGCGTGACGATCTGGTCGATCGTCTGGCCCGCGGACGTGGCGAGCACCGGGTTGGCGGTCGACGCGGTGCCGCGGGTCACGCTGGCGACGGTGATGCCGTAGGTCTTGAGCTTCGCCGCGAAGATCTTGGCCGCGTCGATGGTCGTGTCGCTGACCAGGCGACCGTCCACCACGAGCGCGCGCAGCCAGGTGGTCTCGTCGGGGACGTACGTCGAGGGCCAGCCCGTCGCGAGGCTCGGTGCGGCGAAGAGGGTGTCATCGGCATACAGGCGCACGCGCGGCTGGCCGTTGGCCTTCATGGCATAGGCGGTCTGCTGGGCCAAGGACACCAGCTGCGCGGACGAGAGCGCGGGGTCGCCGGAGCCGATGAGGACGACCTGGTCGGCCTGGGTGCCGCGACGGACCGTCGTGGTGAAGCGATAGGTGGGACCGAATCGCCGCAGCGCGTTGGTGGCGGCGACGAACTTGATCGTCGACGCCGGCTTGAGCGCGGTGTTGCCGTTCTTGCTCCACAGCAGCGTGCCCGTGCGGGCGTCCATGACCGCGCCGCTGAACTGCGTGCCGAACTTCGCGGTGGTCGCGCGGGCGGTCAGCTTGCTGACGATGCGGGCGTCCGCAGCGGACTTCGTGTATGCCGTGGCGAGCGTCGGTGCGCTCACGGCCGGGGCCGCGGTGGTGACAGTCGTGGTGACCGCCCCGGGGGCTGCCGTGGCGTTCGGCGCGACCAGCGCGGTGGCGGCCAGGGCTGCGACGACGGCGGAGGAGGTCAGGAGGGAGCGCGCGCGTGTGGTCATGCCAGTCCTTGGTGAGCGTGCCGCATCTGGGGAGGCTGGGGCGGGTCTGCCGTGGGGGTGTGGCGAAGGTACTGCCCACCACGGCCCAGTGGGGGCTTTCGACCGATTTTCACAGCGTTTCTGGCCGTTCGCCCGAGGTTGGTCTTCGCCTACCAGCAGGCCCCACTGGCATCCGGTCGCGGGCTCCGGCGCGGCTCTCAGACGTCGACGAAGAGCTGGATGGTCGTGGTGGCGCCGACCTCGAGCCCCTCGGCCCGTCGCACCGCGGTCTTGAGCGGCACGATGTAGCGACCGTCCTTGGGCCACAACGACGTGGTCCAGTCGGTCTGGCCGATGCTGACGCGCACCGGGATCATCCCCCAGCCGTAGCTGACCAGCCCGGCTGTCGCATCGAGCGCGTCGCAGAGCTCCTCGGGCACGGTGACGAAGTGGAACGGTGACGGGCCTCTCCAGTGCCAGATCTCCCCGCTGAACTGCAGCTCCATGCCGCACAGGATAGGCAGTGGCCCCGACGTCAGTAGTGGGCCAGCGCCAGCTCCAGCAGCGCCGCCTCGACCTCGCGGTCGAGCTCGAGCCCGCGCAGGCGTGCGGCCGCGTCCGTCGGCCCGTCAGCTGCATTGACGAGGTCGTATGCCGTGCGCTTGAGGTTGTGGTCGATGCGCGCTCTGTCGAGCACTCGGCGCAGCTGCTCGACGGTCCGGTCCCAGCCGAACGGTCGGAGCTCGCCGACCGTGGCCGTGGTGCCTGTAGAGGTGGCGACGTCGCCCAGGTCGAGGCGGATGCCCGTCTCAGTAGGGGTGGATTCAGAATGCGAGGAGCCCTGTGCGCCAACGGTTTCGGCGCCGAGGATCATCAAGGACCAGGTGCGTGAGCTCGGAAGGATGTCAGTGGCACCGGTCGCCGGAGCGACGGTGAGCTTGCCCGCAGCGTCGTCCCAGGTGATGGTCGTGACAGCGGTCTGGGGGTCGGTGTTGCCGTCGTCCTCGACCAGGTCGAACCGGCCGTCCACCCCAGGGGCGAGCACCAGCTCGATGTGCCGGGGGAGCTCGGTGCCGACGCTCGCGTCCTCGGCGCCGGACAGGGGCAGCAGACCTCCCGCCCGCAGCAGGACGGGCAACGTCTCCATCGGCCGGTGCAGCCGCACCTGTCGTCCGCCGCGGTAGCGGGTCCCCGTGAACAGGTCGGTCCAGTCGCCCTCGGGCAGCCAGGCCTGCACGCTCCCGAGCCCGAGGGTCTGCTGCTGCGGGCTGGTGATCGGGGCCACGACGAGCTCGGTCCCGAAGCGGAACTGGGTCGGCACGTCATACGACTCGACGGCGCTGGGGTCCTCCCAGTACATCGGCTCGACGAGCGGTGCCCCATCGTGCGCTGCGCGGGCGTTCATGGTGTGCAGGTAAGGGATGAGCCGGTGGCGCAGGCGGAGGAACGCGTCGATGGTGGCACGCGGCTCGGCGGGGAAGTTCCACGGCTCCTTGCGGATGAAGGGGTGCAGCGACGAGTGCAGTCGCATGATCGGCGAGAAGACGCCGAGCTGCACCCAGCGCACGGTGAGGTCGTCGTCGCGGCTGCCGTACCAGTGGCCGCCGATGTCGTGGCTCCACCAGCCGTAGCCGATGTTGGAGGCGCTCGCCGTGAAGTACGGCTGGAAGTCGAGAGAAGCCCAGGTGATGTGGGTGTCGCCGGAGAAGCCGACGGGGTAGCGATGGCTCCCCGGACCGGCATACCGGGAGAAGGTCAGCGGCAGCTGGCCTCGGCGGGCCGAGTCGTTGAAGTGCTCGATGTTCAACAACCACAACGGATCCACCCCGGGTGTGCGGCTGAAGGACCCCTGCTGCCAGTCCAGCCACCAGAAGTCAACGCCCTCGTCCTCGAGCGGGTGGTGGAGCCGGGTGAAGTAAGACTCCATGAAGCGGGCGTCGGTGGGGTCGAAGGGGATCGGCCGCTCAGTGGCCGGGTCGACGCCCATGTCCTCCGCCACCTGCTGGTAGGCGTCCTCGAAGGCTCGGACGCCGTCGGCGGGGTGGACGTTGAGCGTCACGGCGAGTCCCCGGCGGTGCAGCTCGGCGAGGAAGGCCGGCGGGTCGGGGAAGAGGTCGCGGTTCCAGGAGTAGCCGGTCCAGCCGACGCCGAACCGCGGGTCGATGTCGACCCAGTGCCAGTCCATGTCGATCACGGCGACCGACAGCGGCACCTCCTCGGCCTCGAAGGTGTCGAGCAGCTCGAGGTACTCGGCGGCGGAGTAGGGGTGGTAGCGGCTCCACCAGTTGCCCAGCGCCCACCGGGGGAGCATCGGCACGTCGCCCGACACCGCATAGAGGTCGGCGACGGCGGCGCGGTAGTCGTGTCCGCGCGCGAAGATGTAGAGGTCGGTGGTCCCCTTCGTGCGAGGGGCCGGCGCACCGTCCTCGATGAGGAACGACTCGGAGTCGTCGATCACCGCAATACCGTTGCGCGACACCACTCCCGGGCCGAGTTCGATCGCCCCGTCGACCTCATCGAGGGTGCGGGCCGTACCGCCGAGCCCGTCGGCCGCTTCGCCGAACCGCCACTCGACGGTGTGCGAGCCGGGCATCGGCGAGGTCGCCTGCACCACGAGACCACTGGGACTGAACGGCATACCGTCGTAGGAGAGGTGGAGGCAGCCGGTGGTGAGCTCGACGCGTTCGCCGTCGCGGTGGACTTCGACGTCGGGCTTGGGAAGCGCTCGGTTGACCGCGAAGGTGCTGGCCCGGTCCTCGAAGGCGCCGTCGTCAGCCCACTCGAGGCGCAGGAGCCCTGGAGTGAGGACGGTGATCCGCCAGTGCTCGCCCTCGACGATGGAGTCGGGGTCAGCGACCGGGTTGCCTGGGACCGTGAGTCGAGAGGCCACGGGAGCCGTCCTTCGCCATCGAGGGTGTGGGATGCATGCGGCTCCAACGCTATCGACGCGGTCCCCAGCCGCAAGAGGTGTGCCCACTCCGGATGGCTACGCTGGTGAGGGGTTGGCGTCTCATGGTCTTGGAGGCAATCGAATGAGTGCGCTCGAGTACACGATCTGGATCGAGGCAACGCCTGAGCAGGTGTGGCTCGTGTATGCCGATCCGGTCAGGATCCCCGACTGGCAGACCGGGAAGCCGGTGGTGGCGATGGTCCAGGGTCCTCCGGGCGTGCCCGGCTCCACGTACGTCTCGAGGCGAGGGCCGCTCGCAGCGCGCACGACGGTCCTGAGCGCCAACCCGCCACACGAGCTGGTGACGCGGACGGACGCATACCTCGGCTTGAGCGTCGAGGTGAGCTCCCGACTCATCGGGCATTCGGGCGGCACCGACCTGCGACTCCACGCCACAACGCAGTGGCGCCGCCGGCTGGGTCCTGTTTCCAGGATCGTGGAGATGGCGATCCTCAGCCCACGTGAAGCGCGCAAGGAGCTGACGAACTTGAAGGTGCTGGTCGAGCGGCAGGCGGACTCAGTGTGAGCGCCCAGGGTCTCCTACGCCATGGTCACTTCGATGGCGTCCGCGCCCTAGGGACGTCGGGGACGAGCAGCGTCCCCGGGGAGCCCGAAGACCGTGCGCACCCCGGGACTGAATGCCACGTGGTCGGGCGGCCGAGCAGTGAGGCCGGGCAGGCCTGCCGAAGCGACCAGATCGTCGTCCAACGCCAGGACCTCCGCGTCGTGCACTGGCCAGGGCTCGTGGTGGTTGGGGACGTAGAGGGTGCGGCCCCACCAGTGCACGTGCAGTCCCCAGCGCGCGCTGAGGAAGTCGTCGAGCTCGGTGCTCTGACGACGTGCGCCTGCACGGACCGCCACGTGGCTGGCAGTGGGCGTGCCAGCGCGACGGATGCGTGCGGCATACGTGTGCACGTCACTGCTCGCCCGGTAGCTCATCCGCGCCCAGCGGTACGGCAACCCGAACGTCAGCCTGGCGCCGACCACCACGGCCGCCCGGTCGGCGTCGAGGCTCAGGAACACGATCCCGCGGCGGCCGGTGTCGTCGACCGAGTAGAGCCGCACGTTGGTCTCCAGGAACGAACCCAGGTAAGGCACGCCGGGACCCCTGCCAACACCGGCGCCGACCATCCGGAACGGGATGAGGCCGACGTAGGTGAACCCGTCGAGGGTGTCCGGGTGGACGCCGGGCGGCATGAGGTCTGCGACCGCTTCCGGTCTCACCGCCCAGTGCAGGAAGGTGAGATCCCGCCAGCTCTGGGTCATCAACGTTGGCCCCGACAGCATCGGTGCCTCCGATGAGACCGGCTCGATGCCTGCGTGGCTCACTCTCCCAGCCTAGGTGGACCTCCCTACGCTCAGGCGAAGGGCGGCCGCACCCTCGCCGGTGAGCTGATCGAGGGCCGCGGGTCTTCCGGTGAGCAGGAGCAGGATCGCGCCCATCGGCCCGGACACCTCAGGTCCATCGCCGCGACTCCACTCAGTGTCGGTGGCGCTGAGCCGGCAGGTGGCCCACGGCAGTCGGCGGTTGACGTTGGCGAGCCACGTGTTTCGGGTGTCCCACCGACGGGTCGCAGCCAGGGCGCTGAGCCACGGCCGTATGGGGAGGTCCACTCCGAGGGGGATGGCGATGTCCTGGCCGTGGACGAGGATGTCGGTCAGCGTCTCCAGGGGCGTGAGCCCGGCATTGTGGCGACGTGACCCGATGCCGGCCCTGATCCCCGCGATGATCTGCTCCGTGGACAGGGCCTGCGCCTGCACGACTCCGGCATCGTGGATGAAGGTGTTCAACGGCATGCTCCGCAGGAGCCGGGGATGGCGGACGAGGAAGCCCAGGGCATCCCGCACGCGCTGCTGCTGCATGGTGAGGTGGGCAGCGACGTGTCGCACGGTCCAGCCGTCGCAGAGCGACGAGTGGTCCCACCGCTCGGGGGTGAGACCTTCGAGCAGTGCGGCGGTCCTGGCCCGCTGGTCGTCGATCCCAGCCCACAGGGCGTCCGCTTCGGTGGTCGTCAGGGTTGCCATCACGTCTCCTTCCAGTGAACCCCGGCGCCCTCAGGTGAAGACCGGGGGCTGCAGGCGGGTGCGCTTGAGCTCGAAGAACTGCGGGTATGCCGCGAGCGAGCGTGCACCCTCGAACACCTGGAGCGCGTGCTCGCCACGCGGGATCGCGTTGAGGACCGGACCGAAGAACGCAACCCCGTCGAAGGAGGTGATCGGCGTCCCGACGTCGCCTCGTCCCACGAGCGCCACTCCCTCGTCGTGGCTGGCCTGCATGGCATCGTCGTGCGCCTCGGACTCCATGGCGTCCTCCAGCTCGGCTGGCAGCCCCACCTCCGCGAGGGCAGCCCTGATCACCTCGTGATACTCCGCCGAGGTGGGTCGGCGCCATACGTCGAAGACGCGCTTGCCGAAGGCGGTGTAGAAGTCGGCGAGCGCCTCGATCCCGCGCCGCGCCACCACCGCGGTGGCCACCTTGGCCGGCCCGCGGCTCGCCCCGATGTTGCTTCGGTACTCCGGCTCGATGTCCGTGCGGTCCTGGTTGAGCAGGTAGAGGCTCAAGACATGGTGACGCACCGTCACCTGCCTGAGTCGGCCCACCTCGAGCAGCCAGCGGGAGGCCGTCCATGAGTAGGGGCAGACCGGGTCGAACCAGAAGTCGACCACCGTGTCGCGGGTCGCGTCCATGAGGCCTCCGTGACTAAACTAGTCCTATCGACGAACTACTATAGTTCGATGATAGGACTTTGTGAACGGATGCCATGGAACGCGAACTGCCGGCCAGCCTGTTGATGTTCATCGCCTCGCGGTCGGCTGCCAACCGCATCTTCGAGGCGCTGCAGGAGCGCGGCTTCGACGACGTCACCATCGCGCAGAGCCGGCTCATGATGGGCATCGACCTCGAAGGCACCCGCCTGAGCGTGCTCGCCGAACGCGCCCAGATCGCCAAGCAGACCGCCACCGCCCTGGTCGACAAGCTCGAGCACGCTGGTTACGTCGAGCGGGTTGCCGATCCCACCGACGGCCGGGCCCGCCTGGTGCGCATGACTTCTCGAGCCAAGAAGGCGATCCCGTACGCCCGGGCCGAGGAGGAGCGCATCGAAGAGGAGTGGCGGGCCCACCTCGGCCCCAAGCGCATGCAGCAACTGCGCGACGCCCTCACCGAGCTACGGAAGGTCACCGACCCCTACGCCTGACGACAAGCCTTGGAGGTATGCCGGCGTGGCCCAGACCGCGGGCGAGTGGCCCCGGGAACACCCCGGACGGTCGTGCGTCCATGGGGAACGGCTCGGACGTCCGATCGTTTGGGCCTGACAGATGGGGCAGTTCGCGGGACCATCGAAGTTCGGGAGTACGGCTCTAAGGGGTCACCATGACGAACGACGTTCCCGGGCTGGCGGGCCATGTCGACTTGAAGGACGTCCCGCGCGAGGAGGTCCGGTTCGGCGTGGTGCTGAACGGTGGGGTCAGCCTCGCGGTGTGGATGGGTGGCACGGTCACCGAGCTGGACCGGCTCGCCAAGGCCGACCCCGACCGGCCGGACAGTCCCTACGCCTTGATGCTGCGACTGGCTGGGTGCGTCGCGCGGGTCGACGTCATCGCGGGCACCTCGGCCGGTGGGATCAACGGCGCCGCGCTCGCCTTGGCCCAGGTGAACCAAGCCGCCCGGATCGCCACCCTGCGTGACCTGTGGATCGAGCAGGGCCAGCTGGAGACGTTGCTCCGCACGCCGTTCGTGGGTTCTCCCTCCTCGCTGATGCGAGGTGACGAGTACTTCCTGCCCGAGCTGAGCAAGGCCCTGGGGGCGCTTGCCTGGCCGCTGAAGACGACGACAGCGGCGCAGGCGCCGATCGACCTGACGATGGCCACGACCGTGCTGCAGGGCAACCAGCTGGTCACGACCGACGCCCTCGGCCAGCCGTTGCCGCAGGCGCTGCATGCGGGCCGGCTGCGCTGGAGCCGATGGCCCACGCCGGAGCGCGATCCCGGCACCGACAAGCCGTTGCCCGACCCGTTCTCGCCGGACCGGATCCGGGCGACCGCTTCGGAGCTGGCGCTGGCAGCCCGTGCCTCCGCCAGCTTCCCGGTGGCCTTCGAGCCGACCTTCGTGCCGGTGGGCGAGGGCCGACGACCGGCTCAGCCCGGGCAGCCGGCGTCGCAGGTCTCGGCGCGATCGGCGGACGACAGGCGAGTGCGCCCCGACCTGGAGTCGGTCGTGGCGTCGTGGGGGGAGGTCCGACGCAGCCGCGACCGGTCGCGCTTCACCGTCGACGGCGGCCTGTTGGCGAACACCCCGACGCACTACGCCTTGCGGGCGATCCAGGCGATGCCCGCCGATCGTCCGGTCCGACGGGTCATGCTGCTGGTCTACCCGCATGCGCCGATGCCGGGGGAGGACCCGGCCGACGCCCTCGATGCGCCGCCAACGCTGCGCGAGACCTTGACCGGGGTGCTGTCGTCGCTGTCCGCGCAGGGGGGCCGGACGTTCGTCGAGGAGATCGAGCAACACAACCGCGCCGCTGCCGGGCGACGGGGGACCCGCACCGACATCCTGCTGACCATCGCCGAGGCGCAGACCGGGACCGGGCGCGGCGAGGAGGAGGCCTACCACGGCGCGCACGCGGCATACCAAGGCACGAAAGCGGCGACGAAAGACCCTGCAGCGCAGACGAGTTCAGCCGATGCGGTCCCGCGCCGCGAAGACCGGCAGACCGTGGAGTCGCTCGCGCGCTCGCTGTTCCCGCACTATCGGCGGCTGCGCAAGTGGCGGGCCGCTCGCGACCTGGCCCGTCGGCTGCTCGATGCGCGGGCCGCCAACATCGACCTGGCCAGTGCCGAGGTGTCGGCGTGGAGCTACGAACGCGTGCGACAGGCGGCCCAGAACGCACAGCGAGCGCTCGACGATCCCGGCAACATCGGCATGCCCTATGTGCCGGAACGCATCCCCGACGCGGCGCACCCGGATCGCGGGCCGGGTTGGGCCTGGGGCAACAGCGGCGCCGAGCGGATCGCCGAAGCAGCCATCGACCTGATCCGCCGCCTCATCTGGGTGCTGGAGCCCGGCCCGGCGTACGAGAAGGTGGCCAACGCGTTCCGGGTCATCTCGGAGGAGTCGGTCCGCCTCACCGACTGCCGCGCCCTGATCGACGACGACTGGGAGACCGACGAGGTGCTCGTGACGCTGGAGCCGAACCAGTCCTACTGGGAGTTCCGGCTCGGCTGCTATGCCGTGCTCATGCTCGGGGTCGAGCCGGCCGGTCTAGACCAGCAAGCCAAGGACCTGGCCGCACGTGAGGGCGCCCTCGTGCGGACACAGACCGGCGCGCAGGCCCCGGCGGACGCGCGGGCGGCAGAGGTGCTCCGCGCAGTGGAGAAGCGGCTGGCCTCGGTCCGTGAGGACCCGGGCCACGTCGGGCGGACGGTCCGCAGCCACGTGCAGACCGTGGTCGACTGCCTCGTGGGGATCGTGCCCTACCTCCCGGCGTCGCAGGACGCCGACGGATGCATGACCCCGGACGACGGGCTGCTCGCCTGGCACGACTTCCTGGTGCCGGAGGCCGAGAGGGGCGGCCAGGCGCTCGACGCGGAACAGCTGCTCACCCGGCTGCTGCAGCTGGAGGTCGCCAGCACCGCCCTCGGCGACGAGACCACGGACGGCTCGACCGTCGCGGTCGACCTCGTGCAGCTGTCGGCGCAGACCGCGAATGCCTTTGCCCGACACTCGATCACCGCCGACGACAAGCTCGGTGGGATGTCGGTCCTGAGGTTCGGTGGCTTCCTGAAACGGTCGTGGCGCCTCAACGACTGGATCTGGGGCCGCCTCGACGCTGCCTCCGTGTTGAGCCTGACCGTGCTGGACCCCTCGCGGGTCCGTCGCGCGGCTGAGCTCTCCGGGTACCTCGTGACCGGGCCGCCGGCCACCCTCGCGGAGCAGACGGTCGACGGCCTGGTGGCGTCGCTATTCGGCGCGGGCTCCGCTCTCGTGGCGGACGATCCGAGACTCAGCAAGCTCCGGGAGGAGGCCGTCGCCGAGCTGACCGTCACGTTCAATCCCGACACCCCGCCTGGTGACCTGCCGCCGTCGATGCCTGCACTCGCAGCACTTTTCGCCTGGGCCATCCACCTCGACGTGGTGCCGGAGGACCTGCCGGCCCTGCTCGGAGCGATCCGTGGCGACGAGGTCGACGGTGCCAGCACCCGCTCCCGGGGCCAGCTCCTCGTCAAGGCTGACGCGGCCTTCCTCGACGGGGTGTCCACCAAGGTCCGTGACGGGAGCCCGCTCACGCAGGCGGAGAAGGTCGAGACCCTCGCCGCGTTCGACCGAGCGGGCGTCGGGCGGGAGACGTTGGCGTCGGAAGTGAGCAGCGACCTACTGATCCGCTCCGTGACGACGGCTGCCGCCGTCGCCGCCACGACCCTCGACTCCCCGCGTTCCGGCCTGGGTGCGCTCCGTCTGATCACCCGCACCCTGCGCGGGCTCATGCTCGTGATCTATTGGGGCGTCGTCGGGCTCACGAGCCGCGGCGTCGCGCGCGCGCTGGCGACGCTCGCGCTGGCGTTGGGCGGCGTCCTCGTGGTGCTGTCTCTCTTCGGCGCACTGCCGGCGGCGGTGTCGGGGCCGGCCACGGCGATCGGGTTCGGAGTGCTGATCCTCGGTTTCAGCTACGGCGCCATGCGCTCGGGCACGGTGCTGCACGGACTCGTGCTGCTGACCCCGCTCGTGCCACTGGTCGCGGAGGCGGTCACCCAGGCACGGGAGGACGCCACTGCGGCCGGCGGCGCGATCCAGGGCGCCACCGTCGTCATCGCAACGGTGGTGCTCTCGCTGGGGCTCATGCTGCTCGGGTCGATCCCGGCGGTGATGGGCAGCCCGTATGCCGCGCTGGGTGGCCTGGCGATCCGGGCCGGCGTGCTGCCCCCCGAGCAGCCGAGCTCGAACACGTGGGGGCACCTTGGCGAAGGCATCTGGTGGCGGCTCCGAGGCGTCTCGCGATACCTGGACCTTGCCCTCATCCGACTGGCGCTGGCGGTGGCGCCCTTCGGGCTCGCCGTGTGGGTCACTTCGTCCGGGTGGGACCGCGTCTTCCGAACCCTCCATGCCCACTGGACGCTCTGCCTGGTCGTGGGCATCGTGCTGTCCGTCAGCGGCATAGTCATCGCGGGGGTGACCGCGTTCGCCTTGCAGCAGCTGGCCGAGGACCGCAGCAGCGACCGGGTGAGCTGGGCGTTCGGGCGGGTGGCGCACCCGGTGGGCGTCCAGGTGGGCTGGTCGGCCCTCTACGGGATCGGTTACACGGCTCTCGCGCTCGCCCTGATCCGCGACTCCTGGGGCTGGCAGTCACGGACGTGGGCGCAGGCTCTGTGCGCCTTCGCGATCGTGGCGGGGATCCTGCTCACCGTCGTCGTCCCGATCGTGTTGCCGTTGTGGGCGATTCGCGCGGCGGCCCGGCTCGAGTACGAGCGAGCCAGGACGACTGCGGCGTTCGTCGCAGTCGCGGCCGACTTCGGCGTCGAGGGGAGCAGCGAGGCCACCATCAGTGGCGCGAGGTCGTATGCCGTGGACCTCCTTCGCCGCGACCGGTCCTACCGGTGGTGGGTCAGGTATCCACCGCCCAAGCACATCACCGACCCCGGTCCGTCCCTCAAGCGACGGGGCACCAAGCTCCTCGAACGCGTCGAGCAGGAGCGCGCCGCCGTGGCGTCGCGAACCAAGGGCAGCTCGGGCGAGTAGCCGACGACGCATCGGGCGTCGCCTGAACCAGGTTCGCCGGGCCAGGTTCGCCTGGGCCACGCTCGCAGGGTCCGTGTAGATCGGAAGCGTCACAAAGCGCCATACTTGGTAGCAAACCCAGCGAATTGATGGAAGGCTGGGTCATCCAGAGGGCCGTACCGGAAAGAGGGGTCGCCCGTGCTTGGACTGACACCGCAGGTTCGGGCCAAGGTGAAGCTGGAACGTGAGGTCGTGACGACCGAGGCCATCGCGGCCGCGCTGGAGCACCGTGTCTACGGGCCTGACGTTGGCCAGGACCAAGTCAGGCAAGGTTGCGAGTACGCCCTCGAAGTCGGCGTCGCCGCGGTCGTGTGCCGGCCGGACCAGTTGGCCATCGTTGCCGGGCAGCTCGCGGGGACCCCGACGGCGACCGTCACCGCACTGGCGTTCAACGACAGGTCGCGGCAGCACGATCCTGCAGAACTCGCGGCGGAAGCTCAGGAGCTGGTGTCGGCCGGCGCCGCCGAGGTGGCGTTGATCGTGGCACCCGGGCTCGACGGTGCGGGCTGTCTGCACTTGGTCCGTGAGCAGCTGACGGCTGTCGTCGAGGCCGCGCAGCCCCAGGGCGGCAAGGTCCGTGTGCTACTCGACACGACCTTGGCATCCAAGGACCAGATGAAGGCCTGCACGGCTCTCGTCGGTGCCGGAGGGCCGACGCTCGTCCAGGGCGGAACCTATAGCGGCGACCGTGCGAGCTTCTCGCAGATCGAGGCCATGCGTCACGCGCTCCCCGCAGAAGTCCTGCTGAAGTGGACCCAGCCGTTGAGATCAGTCGAGATGATGCTGGTCTGCCTGTCCTTGGGCGTCGACAGGTTCAACGGCGACATCCCGACGCTGTTGAAGTCGGCCGAGCGCAGTTCGCAGCTCGCACCACTCATGCTCCCGATCCACGGCGTCGACTTCTGACCCTTCGCCCGTCGCGACGGGCGGTCGGAGACGGGGCACTCGCGTGCGTGAAGTTCACGAGTATCGGCGTCGATCGGCGCATAACGGGGATTCACAGCGACCCCTCAGGGGTGTCCGGTGGACGCGTAGATGGGTCCGCTGCGCGGAGGCGCGCTGTGGCCCCGTCGGGTGAGGCTGGATCCACCATCCACACCAGGCACCAGGAGACATCGTGTTCATCGCCATCCTCGACTTCTCGACCGCCCCGGCGGACCGCTCTCGCGCCTTGAGCCAGCTCGAAGGCGAGCGGCCACTGGTCCGCTCGATGCCCGGCAACCTTGCCTTTCGCGTCTACGCGTCTGGCGAGGACGACCGCACCGTCACGGTGGTGCACGAGTGGACTGACCAGTCGTCGTTCGTCGCCTACCTGGCTTCCGACGCCTTCGCCCGGTCCAACGGCATACTGCGACCGTTGATCACTGAAGGACCGGTGAGCCGGCGCTTCCGCGCGGAACTCGTCGAGTCCGTGGCTTGACGGGAACGGCGTCCCTACGATCGGTGCGTGAGAGTTCACCCGTGACCCGCGAGGCGTTCGCCTTCACCCGGTCGTTCGCGCCGACCCCGCCGACCGAGCTGGTCGTCGACCGTCACTACTTGCTGTGCGCCTCGAGGGGCGCACTACGGCTGGAGGCCGAGGGACAGCGTTGGCTGCTGCCGCCGGCCCGGGCCGCCCTGCTGACCGCGGGGCGGCCGGCAACGGTCACCATTCCGCAGCCGGCCACGACCGCCTCGGTGCTCTTCCACATCGATTTCGTCCCACCGCCCCGGCAGGGGCTCACGGTCTTCGACCTCGACCCGCTGGCGCGCGCGCTGGTCGCCGAATGCGGCCGATGGCAGGAAGCAGAGGAGCCACTCCCGCCCTACGCCCGCGCCATCTTCGCGGCCCTGGCCGCAGTGGCGTGGCGGCTGGCCGAGCTGCCCAGCCCTGTCGTCATGCCCGCCGGGCGTTCGGCTGAGGTGCGGACTGCGTTGCGGCTCACCGAGGAACGACTCGCCACTGAGATCCGGTTCGAGGACGTCGCGGCCCAGGTCGGACTCGCACCCCGCTCTCTGGCGCGCCGGTTCGAGGCTGAGGTCGGGATGACCTGGCGCGCCACGCTCCGGCGGATGCGGGTCCTGCGGGCTGTCGAGCGGCTCGCCGCAGACGACACCCCCGTCACGACGATCGCGCACGAGGTGGGCTACGGCTCGTTGTCGGCGTTCAACGCCGCCTTTCGTGAGCTGACCGGTGCCACGCCATCGGACTACCGCGCCACCTTCACCCGCTGAACCGGCTTGCTTGGGCGACCCCCTTCATACTGGTGTCGTGACAGACGCAGGGTCTCTGCCGGAGAGCTTCTGGACCTCGCCGGCCTTTGCCAAGTACGTCAAGCCGCCGTTGACTCCTGAGGTGCTGCGCATCTTCGAGGACGAGTTCCGGGTCCGGCTTCCGGCGTCACTGGTGCGGCTGCTGGAGGAGCAGAACGGTGGCTACACCGACTGGACCTTTCCCTCCGAGGGTGCGCCAGATGTGGTGCACGAGATGGTCCGTGGGATCGGACCCGGGTTCCCGCGGCTGGAGCAGCAGGCCTGGTGGCAGCGCGACGAGGACAACACCTGGGTGCCAGCCGACCCGACGGGTCTCATCCCCTTCGACGGGGACGGACACTGGGACCTGTGCCTCGACTACAGGGGAGCGCCACGTGACCAAGGTGGGTATGGCATTTCGCCGAAGGTGACGGTCATCGACTGCGAGCTGCGGCGAGAGGAACCGGTCGCCGACAGCTTCGACGGCTACCTGGCTCGTGTGGTGCACCGGTCGACGCTGGAGGATCCGGCCTAGCGTGGAGGCCCCGGGCGTGGCCTTCAAGCAAGGTTTGGGCAGTGATGCGCGTCCGGTCGTTCTGGCTGTTTCAGACCCTGCGGGTACCTCTGAGGTACTTGAACGGCCCGTATTGCCTGCCGTGGCGAGCGGCACGAGGGCATGGGTGCCGGTCCGTCGTATCCGGCGTCAGCGGTGACCACGGAGATAGCATGCGACCGCTGCCAGGGTCACCCCTTGGATGTCCTCTTGTACGTGACTTCGTAGACGCTTTCGAGGCAGCCAATTCTGCAGACGCGGAAGACCCGAGTATCTCGTGCTCTGCGACGATCTCAGGTCAGGATCTACAGGCCGGGGAGAAGATCGGTGACTTCGTCCTGGGCTTTGGGGTGGGCGAGTGGGGGCCAACCGTCGTTGCCGTTGATCCCGGTTTGATTCGTGACGTCCGGGCAAGGCAGGGTGACCTGGCTGGTCAGGGGTTGCTGGAGAGGGGGCTGGCTGGCTTTCCAAGTCCGCTGGCTGCCGCGGACCAGAGGCGGACCACATCATCGACCGTCACTTCTGGGACGAGGCGGACATCACCAAGTAGGCCGGGTCGGAGGCCAAGTGGTGACGGGCGAACCGTGGCCAAGGGGTCTCGGGGCTTGGCTTCAGCGACGTTCGTCGGTGACGAAGTCTGGTTCGTTGGCGCTCGTTCGCTTCTCCCGGTCGAGACTGGTTACGAACCATGCGGCGATGGAGGCGGTGATCGCTCCAACGAGGGCAATTCCGACGACCATGAGGGTCACGGCGATGACCCGCCCCGTGGTGGTCACCGGATAGCGGTCGCCGTACCCAACGGTGGTCACTGTGGTGGCGGCCCACCAGAGGGCGTCGCCGATGCTGGTGATGTTGGCCTTGGGGGCGTCTTGCTCGGCGTCGAGCACGGCTACGGCTCCGAGACCTACAGCCATTACGGCGGCGCCAATGACGTAGGTAGTTACCCGGCCGGCGAGGTTGCCTGCTGCACTCCTGTTCAGGATGCGGAGGAAGGCCAGGAGGCGAAGCAATCGCAGTGGTCGCAAAACCGGGAGGGCGATCAGGGCGACGTCGTACCAGTGGTGAAGGGCGTATTGGGCACGGTTTCGGGCTAGTACGAGTCGGACCAGGAAGTCGATCGCGAAGGCGGCCCAGACGGTCCAGCTGATGTAGTCCAGGAACGTGTTAAGCGTCGGGTCGATCCTGGGATCGAGCACTGGCCACGCGTAGGCCACGAGGAAGGCGAGGGCGAGCAGGAGTAGGGGAACCTCGGCTCGGCGTTCCCAGCGCAAGACGGACATGGTCGTGAGGCTATGACGTCGAGCGCTTTCCTGTCCGGTGGTTGTACGCGGGGTGCGGTGGGGTGCGCGTAGGGCCCGAAGCGCCCGAAGCGCGTTACCTCTCAGGTACCGAGGATTCCCTGTCGTCCTGTGGCGAGTAGGCCGCGTATCGACGCGTTCTTCGCAGGCGCCACGGCCAGGGCAGGTGCATCCTTCCCACGCTCATGGGTCCCGCTGCCGTGTCGACGATCGCGAATGCATCTTTGCGGGGTCCGGCCTCGACGAAGTGGCCGCTGAATACAGCGCTGAAGAGCAACTCCACCTGTTTGGCGAGTTCGTCGGGCTCGTCGTCCCACATGTAGACGTGGGTGCCGCCGAACCCGAGCACGATTTCATCTCCACCGATGTGACTGAGGTACGCCTTCGCCGCTCCTGGTCGTCGCGGGGTGATGTCTACACACCAACTGATCGGTCCACCGTGCTCTTCCTCCAAATCGGCGGATGCGGGCCCGTGGCATGCCAGCGCGTTCCCGACTGCGGCCCGCAAGGCGTAGTGGTAATCCTCGTCGGTGCCGCTCCTCATGGGGCACAAGGATGGCATTGGATGGCCGGCCGAGTCAGCCACGGCCTCCCCAGGACGCCTGAGCGACAACTCAGGGACCTCAGCGGGTTGGCGGGCGTTCAAGCGCGAACCAAACGAGCCCCGAAAAGGCTTCTGACCTGCGATTTTGGTAGTGGTGCCCTCGGGCAGATTCGAACTGCCGACACCCGCTTTAGGAGAGCGGTGCTCTATCCCCTGAGCTACGAGGGCGGGGCAGGGCTGGAACCCTCGCTGTCACGGTCACTGCAACCGAGAGCACTGGAAGCCCTGCGACAGGAAGGGTAGCCCAAGCCCGGCACTGCCCGTCTGCCGGTCAGGAAGCCCGGACCTCCCGCGCCCATTGACCGTGGTCGCTGCGCAGGACGATCCTGAAGCAACCGGGTGACCTCGCCCGGGATCCTGGGAGGGCGCGATGATCCTCGTGGTGGGTGGCACGGGTGACCTTGGCGGCCGGGTCGTGCGCCGCCTCCTCGACGCTGGGCACCGGGTGCGTTGCCTGGTGCGGGCAGGCTCGGACGGGTCTGCCCTTCGCGCCGCTGGTGCCGAGCTCGTCCGGGGCGACCTGACCGATCCGGCCTCCCTCCGAGCGGCGTGCCATGAGGTGGACATCGTGGTCGCGACCGCAACGGTCATCGGTCGACGGTTGGCCGGCGTCAAGGGGCCCACCATCCGTGCGGTCGAGGAGCGGGGGATGGCCGACCTCATCGACGCCGCGGAAGACAGCAAGGTCCAGCGGTTCGTCTACGTCTCCTACGCCGGCCTCGACGAGTCGCCCCCTATGCCGATGGCGCGGGCCAAGGCCGCCACCGAGCGCCGGCTCGCGAGCTCCCCGATGCGACGAGTCGTCGTGCGGCCCGACGCGTTCCAAGAGGTGCATGTCGCGGCCGTCGGGCGCTTCGATATTCAGGCTGGCCGGGTCGCCACCTTCGGCAAGGGAGACACCAAGCACCGGTGGGTCGCCACCGAGGACGCCGCAGCCCTGGTGGCAGCGGTCGCCACCGAGCGGAACCCGCCCGAAGTGATCGTGTTCGGAGGCCCGGAAGCCCTCAGCCGCAACGAATGTGTGGCTGTCGCCGAGCGCGCCACCGGCCGGTCGTTCAAGGTCCAGCGCGCACCCCTACCGGTGGCGCGACTCGTCATGAGGGTCCTGCAGGTGAGCGGTCGTGGCGACGCCATGGCGAGCATCGTCGGTCTCGGCGTCACGATGGACGAGTCCGAGATCAACTGGGACGACGCCCCGTTGCGCGAGCGCGGCATCACGCCCCGCTCGGCCACCGACTGGATCAACCAGCAGGCCGCAGCGCTCGCGGCCGAGCGATAGCCCCTGTCGCCGACGTCCCACCCGCCTGCCGATGCGGCGCCGCCCCTCACTGAGGGGCACGGCATAGCAAGGCGGGCGCGTCGCCGGGGTTGCTCCCCGAGACGCGCCCGCTCCGTGCAGCGCATCTCAGCATCCAGCGCTGAGAGCTGCTTCACGCCTGGCTGACACGGTCCGCCGTGATCGGAACTGCGACCAGCGGGCACGGCGTGCCTGCCGCTTCTCGAGTGCGAGGTCGTACGCCATCGCGTGGACTGGGTGCTGGGATTCCAGCGTCGCCACCTTGTGCACGGCCCTCGCCATCGTCGTCAACTCACTCATGTCGTTCTCCTTGGTCAGGCCAAGGAGCCGATCTCCTTGGTGCCTGCCAGGAGGTTGACCGAGCGACCTTCCGCAGACCTTCCGCGCCGCCGCCCGCGACCTTTCGTGCTGCCCCATTCCTTTCGCGCCGGCCGGGAGCCCCACCCGCGGCCGAAAGGTCGCCGAAAGGTGCCCTTCCTACGGTCCTCTCCATCAACCACAACCGCCGGGACCACCGGCACTTCCGAAGGAGAGCTCCACCCATGAGCAACACGGCATACGCAACCCCCGCATCCCTGAACGGCGTGGACGTGGCAACGCTGTTCGCCACCCTCGACGCGGTCAAGGGGCAGAACGAGATCGCCAAGTTCCAGTTCCGCGCCGAGAACACCTGGCAGACCGGCACCCACAGCCAGTCGCGCATCCACGGCTTCTACGGCGCCGGCCAGGAGCTGACGCACACCCACGAGACGGTGCTCGACGCCGACCACCCGGTCGTCCTCACTGGCGCCGACAAGGCTCCGACGCCGGTCGAGTACCTGCTCCATGCCCTCGCCGCCTGCCTCACCGCGGGCGTCGCCAACATCGCGTCGGCCAGGGGAGTGACGCTCACCAAGGTCACCTCGACCGTTGAGGGCGACATCGACCTGCTCGGCATCCTCGGGCTGTCCGACGGCTCGGTCCGCAACGGCTACCAGGGCATCCGCGTCACGTTCCACATCGAGGGCGACGCCGACGACGAGACCCTGCGCGGCATCGTCGAGCAGTCGCGCCGCCGCTCCGCCGTCTACGACGTCATCACCAACCCCACACCCGTCTCCGTCTCCGTCGTGACCGGCTGAGCGAAACCAGGCGCGTCCCCGTCCGGCGATCCCGGACGGGGCGCACCAGAAGGAGCACCACCATGCCCGCCATCGACACCGTCGTCATCGGTGCCGGCCACGCAGGCCTCGCCGTCAGCCGACTGCTGACCCTCGAAGGCCGCGACCACATCGTCCTCGACCGTGGTCGCGTCGCCGAGAGCTGGCGCACGTCCCGCTGGGACTCCCTGCACCTGCTCACCCCCAACTGGATGGCTCGCCTCCCCGAGTGGGCCCACACCGGCCCCGACGCCGACGGCTTCATGAGCGCCCCCCAGTTCGTCCGATACCTCGAGAGGTATGCCGCGAGCTTCAGTGCGCCGGTCCTGGCTGGTGTGCGCGTCGAGGAGGTGAGTGCCGTTGGTGACCGCTACCGCGTCGTCACCGACTGCGCGACCTGGCTGGCTCGCCACGTCGTCATGGCCACCGGACCCGGCGCCCAGCCGCGGATCCCGGCTGCCCTCGAGGGCCTCGGCCCGGACGTCCACCTGACCACCTCGGCCGACTACCGCAACGCCCGGCAGCTCGCCGAGGGCGGGGTGCTGGTCGTGGGGGCCTCGGCCTCCGGTGTCCAGATCGCCGACGAGCTGGCTGCTGCCGGCCGCGACGTCGTGGTGGCCGTGGGACGGCACAACCGCATGCCACGCGAGTACCGGGGCATGGACATCTACTGGTGGCTCGAGCGCACCGGTCGCACGGCCCGCACGATCGACGAGGTGCGCGACGCCGAGGCGGCTCGACGGGAGCCGTCGATGCAGCTGGTCGGCCGGAGGGGTCACGGCCAGTCCCGAGAGCTCGACCTGCGCACGCTGCAGGCCAGGGGAGTCCGGCTCGCCGGTCACCTCCTGGGTGCAGACGGCCAGCAGGTGAGCTTCGCCGACGACCTGGCCGACTCGGTCAACAGCGCCGACAACCGGATGCACCGGTTCCTCGACGCCGTCGACCGGCACATCGACCAGAGCGGACTGACCCGTGAGGTCTGGGCGGCCGAGCGGCCGAGAACCGTTGCGGTGCAGGGCGCGCCGGCATCCCTGGACCTGGCGGCTGCGGACATCCGAACGGTCCTGCTCGCGACGGGCTACCGCCAGAGCCATCCGTGGCTGAAGCTCCCGATCACCGCAGCGGACGGGTCGATCCGCCAGCAGCGCGGCCGGACCGAGGCCCCGGGGGTCTACGTCGTGGGCCAGAGGTTCCAGACGCGCCGCGACTCGGGGATGGTCGACGGTGCGCGGCACGACGCGGCCCTGGTGGTCGCCGACCTCATCGACTCGGCCCGATCCCAGACCGAGCATGAAGCGCTCGACGAGCGGCTCGAGGGGAAGGCGTCATGACCACCTACGACGCCGTCGTCGTCGGCGGTCGCGTGGCCGGCGCGTCCACCGCGATGCTGTTGGCCAGGGCCGGGGCCAAGGTGCTGCTCCTCGAGCGGATGCCCTACGGCGCCGACACCTTGTCCACCCACGGACTCATGCGCGCCGGGGTCCTGCAGCTCTCGCGATGGGGTCTGCTCGACCACGTCGTCGCAGCCGGCACCCCGCCGGTGACGCGGACCCTGTTCCACTACCCGGGCGCCAGCCCCGTCCGCATCTCCATCCGCGCCAGCCAGGGCGTGCCGGCGCTGTTCGCACCGCGCCGGCACGTCCTCGACCGGATCCTCGTCGACGCAGCGGCGGCGGCCGGGGTCGAGGTGCGGCACGGAGCCTTCGTCACCGACCTGCTCACCGACGCCGATGGGCGGGTGACCGGGGTGCGCGGCATCGACGGGGCCCACGGCTCGTTCACGGCACACGGGAGGACGACGATCGGTGCGGACGGCATCAGGTCCACCGTCGCGGCTGCCGTGGCGGCGCCGGTCGAGCGCTCGACGGCCACCGAGGGTGCGGTGCTCTACGGCTACTTCGACGGCTTTCCGACCGAGGGATACGAGTGGGCCTACGGCTCCGCGACCGCGGCCGGCCTCATCCCGACGAACGACGGGCACACCTGCGTCTTCGTGGGCACCACTCCCGAACGGCTGAAGCTGGCGCGGCGGCAGGGCGCAGACGCTGCGTTCGCCGAGCTGTTCGCCCAGGCTGCGCCCGCCCTGCGGCACCGGCTGGAGGCGGCGACCAGGGTCGGCCGGCTCCGTGGCTGGTCCGGTCAGCCCGGGCACGTGCGGCGCTCGCACGGTGCGGGGTGGGCCCTGGTCGGCGACGCGGGCTACTTCCGCGACCCCATCACGACGCACGGGATGACCGACGCCCTGCGCGACGCCGAGCTGCTCGCCGACGCCTTGCTCGCGGCGTGGGGCGGGGACCAACCGGAGGCGATGGCCCTCGCCGGCTACCAGGCCAAGCGGGATGCGTTGTCCGCACAGCTGTTCCAGGTGAGCGGTCGCATCGCCGGCTACGACTGGGGGCCAGGTGAGATCCAGCAGCTGCTGCGCGAGGTCAGCTCGGCCATGAGCGACGAGGTCGGTCTGCTCCAGTCCCTTCCGCCGCGACCGCTTGGTCCGGTTGCGACCGTTACGGGCGGTCTTGTCTCGGCTGACATGCCCGGTGCCGGTCGCTAGCGTTGAAGACACTCACCTTGAGATCGGCGATGACGATGGATGCGCGCGTCAGCCTCCTCGGAGGCTTCTCGGTAGCAGTCGGCGGCTCCGTGGTCACCGATCAGCAATGGAGCCGCCGCAATGCCAGCATGCTCGTCAAGGTGCTCGCCCTGGCCAAGGGACGGCGACTGCACCGCGAGCAGGTGATCGACCTCCTCTGGCCGGACCTGTCGCCCGAGACCGCCGCTCCCCGGCTCCACCAGGCCGCGCACTACGCGCGGCGGGCGCTGGCAGATGCTCCGGGCCACGGTGTCGTCCTGCGGCACGACTTCGCCGAGCTCCTGCCCGACTGTGACGTCATCGTCGACGCCGTCGAGTTCCGGGCGGCTGCCGAGGCGGCGCTCGCGGGCTCGGACGGCGGAGCAGCAGCAGCCACGGCTGCCCTCGAGCTGTACGGCGGGGTCCTGCTTCCCGACGACCTCTACGAGCCGTGGGCCCAGGACGACCGTGAGTCGCTGGCCCTGCTCCACCGCGAGCTACTGCGGGTCACCGGACGCTGGGAGGAGCTGGTGGCGGCGGACCCCGCCGACGAGCAGGCGCACCTCACGCTGGCGCGGGCCCATGCCGACCGGGGTGACGTCAGGGCGGCCCTGCGTCAGCTCGAACGGCTCGAGCTGGTCCTGCGTCGCGAGCTCGGCACGGCGCCGGGTGTCGAGGCCGAGTCGCTGCGCGCCGAGCTGATGGCCCTGGGGACCGAGTCCGCCCCGACCGAGACCGCACCCACCGAACAGCGTCGACTGGTCGGCCGGCGAGCGGTGGGCGATGCCCTCCGCGAGCGGATCGCCGTGGCCCAGGGTGGGCGCGGCGGAGCCGTCCTCGTCACGGGCCCACCGGGCGTCGGCAAGTCCAGCGTGCTCGACCTGTCGGAGGTGCTGGCCACGAGGGCGGGCTGGCGCACCGGCCGTGGCACGGCCTCAGCGGTCGAAGGACCGTGGCCCTACGCCCCGGTGCTGGAGGCCCTGGGCGACCTGTGTCGCCGGCACCCGGCCCTGCTGGACGGGCTGGACGACCGCTACCGCGAGGAGCTGGACCGAGCCCTCTCGGAGCGTCAGGTCAGCTGGTCGGGGGAGAGCGCCCACCAGCGGCTCTTCGTGGCGGCGGCGGAGCTCCTGCGACTGGGCGCGGCCGGCCGTGGCCTGCTGCTGGTCATCGACGACCTCCACGAGGCCGACGAGGCGTCGCTGCGACTGCTGCACTACCTGGCGCGCTGCGCCGCGTCGGACCAGGTGCTGTTGGTGCTGGCGCACCGCACGACCCACAACGCGGCCCTGGCGGAGGTCCACACGAGTCTGGTCGCGCGGGGGATCGGGTCGCGCATCGACGTGGCCCCCCTCAGCAAGTCGGGCACCTTGCGGCTGCTCGGGGAGCGCTTCCCCGGCCTCGACGAAGCCACCCGACAACACATCTGGGCGGTCAGCGGTGGGTTGCCCTTCACGGCCCTCGAGCTCGGAGCGGCCACAGCGACCGGGCGCGAGCCGGCGACGCTCGCCAGCGTCCCGCCGGAGACCCTTCGTGCCCTCCAACGCGCCGCCCTGCTCGGGCTGTCCTTCACCACCGATGAGTTCCTCGCCGTGGCGGGCGTCAGCGAGGCCGAGGCCTACCAGCACCTCGAGACCGCCCAGGCCGGCTTGGTGGTGGAGTGGTCGGAGACCGGGTACCAGTTCCGGCACGCGTTGGTGCGTGAGGCCGTGCTGGACAGCATGCCACCTACCGCACAGAGCGCCGCCCGGGTCGAGGTGGCGCGGGAGCTGGCCCGGCTCGGGGCGTCCCCGGCCCGGATCGCCCACCAGTACCTCGCCGCGGGACAGCCGCGGCAGGCGATCCCCTACGTCCTGCCGGCGGTCGAGACGGCCGGGGCCCTCGGTGCCTACCGTGATGCCCTCAACCTCGTCGACGCCGTGAGCTCCTTCGCGACCGACGAGGTGCTCGGCCACCTCTTGGCGCGTCGCGGTGACCTCCTCACGGCACTCGGCGACCCGGCCTCCATCGCGAGCTACCGCGCCGCGGTGCCCCTGACGAGCGGGGTGGAGCACCGGCTGGTGCGCGCCCGGCTGGCGCGCTCGGCCTGTTTCGCGAGCGACTTCGACACGGCGCGATCGGCCCTTGCTGGGCTGGAGCTCCTGGGCGACGACGCGGACGGACCGATCTTGCTGGCCCGCGGCAACCTCGCCTACTTCAGCGGCGACATCGACGGGGCGTGGGACCTGGCGGTGGGGGCGCGCCAGTCCCTCCTCACCCTCAAGGACCCGTGGCGCTACGTCGACCTGATCGCGCTGCAGGGGATGATCGCGCACCAGCGTGGGGAGTGGTTCGAGCGGTTCCGCATCGAGCTCCGGCGCTCACTCTCCGACACGGGCCTCACGACCGCGCTCTTCGACGCGCACCTCTGCGTGGCCGAGTACCTGCTCTACGGCGGTGTGCCCTATCCCGAGGTCATCGAACTGGCCGGGGTGCTGCGCCGGCGCTCGCAGGCGTACGGGGCGCTGCGCGGGGTGGCCTTCTCCACCGCGCTGATCGGCGAGGCCGCCCTGCTCATGGGTGACCTCGACCTCGCCGAGCGCGAGCTGCAGGAGGCCGTCGACCTGCACCGCGACTCCGACGCCCCGGCCGGGGAGTCGCACGCGCTCCAGCGCCTCGCCGAGGTCCGTCTCGCCCGGGGCGACCGAGAGGGCGCCGCGCGGCTGCTCGAGCAGGCGTTGCCCCTGGCCCGGTGGTCCGTGATCGGCAGGCACCTCCTGCAGCGGATCCACGGGACGATGGTGGTCGCCGCTCCCGACCCCGTCGCGGCGCGGGTGGTGGTCGAGCGGGCCGAGGCCACCATGGGGGACACCGACTTCTGCCCGTTCTGCGCCGTGACCTTCGAGGTCCCGGCCGCCATCGCGTGCGCTGATGCGGACGACCTCGGCGCAGCCCGCCGCCACCTTGCTGCCGCCGAGCGCTCGGCAGCCAACTGGGAGGGCACGGCCTGGCCGGCCGCGGTGCTCGAGGCGAAGGCCCACCTCGCCGCTGCGCTCGACGACACTGACGGCGCCGCGGGCCTGTTCGCCGAGGCGGCGGACCTGTTCGCCCGTGCCGGTCAGGTGCTCGATGCCGCCCGGTGCGCCTCCCAGGCCTCGCAGCCAGTCCAGGCCCGACCGGCCAGCTCCGCGAAGGCGTGAGGAGAGCCCGATCCGCCCCGTTCACTAGGGACAGTGAACGAGGCACAACTGGAGGCAAACGGCCATCGCCCCACCTGGTCAGATGCGGATCACCCGAAGGGACGAGTCGCGCGCCAATCTGGGCACGAAAGGGGCCAGACGCGGCATACCCTCTGGTTTCAAGCCCCGGCCGCCCCCCGAGCCAGAGGAACCTGCATGCCCAAGCCACTCGCCGTCGTCGGCGCCACCCTGGTGCCACTCGCACTCGCGGTGACCTCGATGGCCACCACGCCGCTGGTCGCCGACGGCGCCGTCGCAACCTACAAGCTGACCTACGCCAGCCTCCCCAACGGGACCAAGCAGGTCGTGCGCTGGAACGGCTGCCAGACGGGCATCACCTACAAGGTGAACCTCGGCGCCGTGCCGAGTGCCCAGCGGGCGACGGTCCTGGCAGACACGCAGAAGGCGCTGGTCCAGGTGCAGAACAGCACCGGCTTCCGGTTCGTCTACAAGGGCAGCACCACCGAGGTCCCGCGGGTCGGGTCGATGGCCAAGCAGACCGCCGAGCTGGTCGTGGCGTTCACGTCGCCGACCAAGACCGACTACGCGCTCTCCGGATCCACCCTCGGGCAGGGCGGGCTCTACTACGGCTGGGTGGCGCGCACGGTCGGCGGCACGACCACCTACACCGTCGCCGCGCAGCGCGGGTTCGTCGTCATCGACACCCCGCAGATGCTCAGCCAGCTCAAGGGCGGCACGGGCACGGGGCTGCGTCGCCAGAACCTGCTCTCCCACGAGCTCGGCCACGCCGTGGGGCTGCAGCACGTGGACGACACCCACCAGCAGATGTACCCCAGCCTGCGCACCACCTCGCCGCAGTTCTTCTACACCGGCGACCGCACCGGCCTCACCAAGGTGGGCAAGTCGAGCGGCTGCATCAACACGGCCTACATGCCCCTGGCGGACCTGAACTAGTCCGCCCTCCGCCCCGAGAGGGGCCGCCCGAAGCCCGTTCGCCAGTCCGGCGAGCGGGCTTCGTCGTGCCCGGACCCTCGTGGCGGCCAGTGGCGGGTGGCCGACCACGCCCCGACCGCAAATGGTCGATTACTGGCCAAAACGGACAGAAGCCATACACCATGCCACGCAATGCCCGCAGGTTCTTGACCAAACCTAGAGCCAATCGGGGGGTTTCTTGCCCAACTAAAGACAGTCTTGCGTGACTTGACAGAGGATGTGGCGGTGCGGTGGCGACGGCAAGTATGCACAGAGCCACCACCGGGCGGCAGGCCGCCCACAGCAAGCCCACCAAGGCCCAGCCAGGCAGCAAGCCCAGGTACGACCGCATGACCGACCCGGGAGATGAACCCATGGCCACCACACCACGCCAGCGCCGCAACCTTGCGGTCGTGATCGGCGTCGTCGTGATCCTCGCCCTGATGGGCGGTTGTGGCGTCCGGATGACCCGTGACGAACCCGCTCCCCGGGACGGCGCGCTGAAGCTGGTGCTGGGTAACGGCAGCGCCGTCGCCGCTGACGCCCCCGGCCACGCACCGTTCGCTGCCGTCAGCGCCGTCAACGAGCTGCGTCCCGGTCAGATGAAGACCCTCTCGGTCACGGTGACGAACCCCGACCAGGTCGCCTACCGGATCCTCGAGCTCACCGCGACCCCGAAGGACGCGAACCCTTCGTGCGCCGGCTCGACGAACCTCGTCGTCAGCGGCTATGAGGCGACCAGGCCCGGCGCCGTCACCTACGTCGTGCCGCGCAACTCCTCGATCAGCATCCCGCTGACGGTCATGATGCTCGACACCGCCACGTCGCAAGATGGCTGCAAGAACGTCTCGTTCCCGCTCGCCTTCGGTGGTCTCGCCACCCAGGGCCAGGGCAACGGCAGCTCGTGACCGCTCGCCAGCGCTGGACGCGCCGAGTCGTCACCGCGGGCACCGTCGCCCTCCTCATGCCCAGTGGCACCGCGTATGCCGCGTGGTCCCAGACCGGGGCCGGCTGAGCCACCCGCCGGCGGGCTGGCAGGTCCCAGCCGGCGGGTCCCCCGGCCCGGTCCGCATCCCGCGGGCCGGGCCGGTTCCCGTGTCTGGGCCGCGCGGCATACTGGCCGGATGCCTGCCGACCACGCGCCCCACTACTTCCGCACGGTCCAGCGGCAGACGGTGTCGACCCTGATCGTCACCCAGGTGCTCGTCGGCGTGGGGGTCTCCGCCGGCGCCGGCGTGGGGGCGCTGCTCGCCGAGGACGTCGGCGGGTCAGCCGACCTCGCCGGGCTCGGCGGCACCTTCCAGGTGCTGGGGGGCGCGCTCATCGCGATCCCGATGGCCCACGTGATGGCCGCGCGTGGCCGCCGCTGGGGGCTGCTCCTCGGCTACGCCCTCGGCATCACCGGAGCGCTGACGATGATCATCGCGGGCGCGATCCGCAACTTCCCGCTGCTCCTCGCCGGGGCAGCGCTCTTCGGCGGCTCCAACGCCGCCAACAGCCAAGCCCGGTATGCCGCGGCCGACCTCGCCGACGAGTCCCACCGCGGGCGGGACCTCTCGACGGTGGTGTGGGCGACCACGATCGGCGCGGTCTTCGGTCCCAACCTCGCGGGTCCGGGGGAGCCGATCGCCGAGTGGCTGGGCATCCCGCCGCTGACCGGCCCCTACGTGTTCTCGCTGCTCGGGCTCATCCTCGGGGCGGCCGTGCTCTTCCTGATGCTGCGGCCGGACCCCCTCCTGCTCGCGCGGGAGCGCGCCGCCGCCGCCGCGACCGAGCCGCTGGAGCGCCAGCACGGGTCGATCGTCCGCGGGTGGCGCACGCTGCTGGCGCATCCCGGTGCGCTGCTCGGCCTCGTGACGATGGCGCTGGGCCACACCGTCATGGTCAGCGTGATGGTGATGACCCCGCTGCACATGCACCACGGTGGGGCGAGCCTGCGGGTCATCGGCCTGGTCATCAGCATCCACGTGCTGGGGATGTTCGCGTTCTCGCCGCTCACCGGCCTGGCGGTCGACCGTTGGGGCGGACGGTCGTGCGGTCTGGCTGGCGCGATGATCCTCGTGGTCGCGGGCGTGCTCGCCGCCCAGGCACCGATCGGGTGGTCGGCGGGACTCGCGATCGGGCTCTTCCTGCTGGGTCTCGGCTGGTCGTTCACGCTGGTCAGCGGCTCGACCCTGGTCGTGAAGTCGGTGCCGCTGGCCGAGCGAGCCGGTGCGCAGGGCGCCGCCGACCTGGTCATGGGTCTTGCAGCGGGTGGCGGAGGAGCGCTCGCGGGCGTGGTCGTCGGCCAGCTCGGCTACTCGGTGCTCGGGGCCTGCTCGGCCGTCCTCGCCGCGATCGTCGCCCTCGCGTCGCTGCTGATCCGCGTCGACACCACCACCCCGACCGACGGTGTCGCGGGCCACACCTCGGTCACCCCCGACCCCGTGCTGCCCGACACCGTGTTGCCTGACCGCGAGGGCGACCAGGTTGGTTAGCCTGCTTGGGTGACCCCGCCGACCGACGAGACCCCACCCGTGCCGACGGCGACGCCTGACGCGAGCACCCCCGACCCGACGTCGCGTGCCGTCCCGAGCGCGGATGCTCCCGCCCCGAACGGGCCCGACGCCGACCCGCGCGGTGCGCGGGTCGCCGAGGCGGTCAAGGCCTGGCAGCGGCACCTCGTCGACCTCGGTGGCCGCAACACCCTGCTCTGGTACCGCGACCTGCCGAGCGGCACCCTCGACCTCACCACCGCGCACCCCGGTGGCCTGGCCATGCTGCTGGCCGGCCGACCGACCCGCCTGTCCGACCTGGTCCGCGAGCCGGCGGCCCTCGACGAGGCCCGCCGCCGGGCCCGGGTGATCCGCGCCAAGACCCTCGAGCTCTCCGAGGAGCGCGGCATCGCCGCCGGGTTCATCGCGATCGGCATGGCGAGCTGGACCGTCCGCGGCGCGTCGCGAGCCCCCGCCGCGCCCGTGCTGTTGCGGTCCTGCGTCCTCAAGCCCACCGGCGCAGCCCGTGAGGACTTCGACCTCGACCTCGGCAACGACGTGGAGTTCAACCCCGTCCTCGAGCACTACCTGCGCTCCGAGCAGGGTCTCGATCTCGACACCGCCGCCCTCGAGGAGCTGGCCAACGCCAGCGGCGCCTTCGACCCGCACCCCGTCTACCTCGAGCTGGCCCGCCTGTGCGAGTCGGTCCCCGACTTCAGTGTCATGCCGCGGCTCGTCGTCGGCACTTTCTCCTACGCCAAGCTCCCGATGGTGGCCGACCTTGCGGCACAAGGGGATTCGCTCGCCGACCACGATGTCATCGCGGCCCTGGCCGGCGATCCCGGGGCGCTGCGAGCGGTGCGCACCTCCGTGCCCGAGTCGCCCGCCGACTCCGACCCGGCCCACGAGCTGCTCATCCTCGACGCCGACTCGACCCAGCAGGCCGCGATCGACGCGGTCCGTTCCGGCGCCCACCTCGTCATCAAGGGCCCGCCCGGCACCGGCAAGTCCCAGACCATCGCCAACCTCATCGCGAGCCTCGCGGGCGAGGGCAAGCGGGTGCTCTTCGTCGCCGAGAAGCGCGCCGCCATCGACGCGGTGCTGTCGCGGCTCGACGGCGTGGGGCTCGGCGACCTCGTCCTCGACGCCTACGACGGCGCGAGCAACCGGCGCCGGCTGGCCCAGCAGTTCGGCGCTGCCCTCGAGCGCGGCAGCCAGGTGCAGGACCCCGACACCACCGAGATCGAGCAGGCCCTCGTCGACCGGCGAGCCACCCTGGTGCAGCACGCCGCCGCCCTCCACGAGGTGCGCCAGCCCTGGGGTGTCTCCGCGCACCAGGCGCAGGAGGCGATCGCCACCCTCGGCAGCCGCGCCCACCCGCCGACCTCCCGGGTCCGGGTGCGGGGCGAGCAGCTCGCCGGCCTCGACCGGCAGCGCGTCCAGGAGCTGGGGCGACAGCTGACCGAGGCCGCCAGCCTGGGTGCCTGGTCGACGCAGGAGGGGACCGACCCCTGGTTCGGCGCCCGCATCGCCACGTCCGAGGAGGCCGTGCGGGCCCGCGACATCACCAGTCGCCTCAGCCAGGGCGGGCTCCAGGACGTCGAGCAGACCATGCACGACGTCTTCTCCGACGTGAGCCTGCCGCAGGCCGAGCGCACCGGTGACTGGGGCAACGTCCTCGACTCGGTCGGCCGGGTGCGCGACACCCTCGAGGTATTCCGCCCGGAGATCTTCGACATCCCGCTGGGCGAGCTCGTCGCGGCGACCGGCAGCAAGGCCGAGCGTGAGGCGAACGGCGTTGCGCTGGGCTGGTACTCGCGCTGGCGGCTGCGCCGTCAGGCCCGCTCGCTGCTGCGTCCCGGACCGCCGCCGGCCGACCTGCACGCGGCCCTGCTCGATGCCCAGACCCAGCGCCTCGCCTGGCAGCAGATGGCCGGCGCGGGCGGGCGCCCCGAGATCCCGGTCGACCTCGACCGGGCGCGCACGGCATACGAAGCGCTCTCGGCCGACCTCACCTGGCTGGGCGAGCGACTCGCCGGCACGCCCGGTGGTGGCGACCTGTTCGGGGCCACGCTCGGGCAGCTGCGCGAGCGGATGGCCGAGCTCGACGCCCGACCCGACCGCCTCACGGTGGTGCCGCAGGTGCTCGGCACGCTCGACGCCCTGCGCGAGTCCGGCATGGGAGCGCTGCTCGACGACCTCGCCCGTCGCGGCGTCGAGCCGGACGACGTCGCGGCCGAGCTCGACTTCGTCTGGTGGACCTCGCTGTCCGAGGACCTCATCGTGCGCGACCCTCGCTACGGCGCGCACGACGGCGCCCAGCTGCAACGCGTCGCCCGCGAGTACGTCGCCGCCGACCACGCCCACCTGCGCGTCAGCGCCGACCGGGTGCGGGCCGGGGCCGGGCGTCGGCTGCGCGAGGTGCTGGCCGACCACCCCGACCAGGAGGCGCTGGTGCGCGCGGAGGCCGGCAAGGCGCGCCGCCACCGCCCCTTGCGCGACCTGCTGCCCAAGGCCGCCGAGACCCTCACCGCTGCCAAGCCCGCCTGGGCGATGTCGCCCCTGGTGGTCGCGTCTGTGTTGCCGCCCGGGCGCTGGTTCGACGTGGTGATCTTCGACGAGGCCTCGCAGATCCCGCCGGCCCAGGCTGTTTCGGCCATCTCGCGCGCCCACCAGGTCGTCGTGGCCGGTGACGAACGCCAGCTGCCACCGAGCAGCTTCTTCACCGCGGCGGTCGACGAGGACGCCGCGCCCGAGTCCGAGGCGCTCACCGAGGGGTTCGAGTCGGTGCTCGACGTGCTCACCGCCGCGCTGCCGACCCGCCGCCTGTCGTGGCACTACCGCTCGCTCGACGAGCGCCTCGTCGCCTTCGCCAACCAGGAGATGTACGACGGCTCGCTCGTCACCTTCCCCGGCACCGGCACCGACGCGGTCGTGCGCCTCGAGTCGGTCGAGGGCTCCGGCGTGGTCACGCCCGGCGAGGAGGCCATCGAGTCGACCGAGGCCGAGGTCGCACGGGTGGTCGAGCTCGTCCTCGACCACGCCCGCAGCCGGCCCCACGAGTCGCTCGGCGTCATCGCGCTCGGCATCAAGCACGCGACCCGGCTCGACGACGCCTTGCGGCGCGCCCTCGCCACCGACGCCGCGGCCGGGGTGGGCGACTTCTTCGACGAGGACCGGCCCGAGCGCTTCTTCGTCAAGAACCTCGAACGCGTCCAGGGCGACGAACGCGACGCGATCATCCTGTCGGTCGGCTACGGCAAGACCCCGCACGGTCGGGTGCTGCACCGGTTCGGTCCGCTCAACCTCGAGGGCGGCGAACGTCGCCTCAACGTCGCCATCACCCGCGCGCGCCGGCGCATGACCGTCGTCTCGTCGCTGCTCGCCGGTGACCTCGACCCCGCTCGCCTCAAGGCGCGCGGCGCGGTCATGCTCCGAGACTTCCTGGCGTATGCCGCGGACGGCACCTTCCCGGCTGCGCCCACCGCCGAGGCGCCCAGCCCGAGCCGGGAGCCGCGCGCAGCGGACCCGCTGCGGGCGGAGTTCGCCCGTCGGCTGCGCGACACCGGACTCGTCGTGCACGAGGCCTACGGGTCGGCCGGCCAGCCGATCGACCTCGCCGTCGAGGACCCCGACCACCACGGCACCGTCCTCGTCGCCGTGGAGACCGACGGCGCGTCTTATGCCGCGATGCGCAGCAGCCGCGATCGCGACCGGCTGCGGGGCGAACAGCTCGGCCGGCTCGGCTGGATGCACGTCCGCGTCTGGTCCACCGACCTCTTTCGCGACCCGGCCCGCGACGTCGCCCGTGTGCACGCCGCCGTGCAGCAGGCCGTGGCCAGCCGCGCCGCCGCAGTGCCCGTCGCCGAAGAGCCCACCGCTCCGCACGCGACTGCTCCGGAAGCGACCGCGTCAGAGGCGCATGCTCCCGACGCGAAGCATGGCGCGTCCGCGCCCTCGCTGTTCGACGACGTCCACCCTGACCAAGCGGATGTGTCGGCCGAGCCGATCGTCGATGAGTTCATGCCCGCGTCCGACGAGGGAGCCCGCGCGCGTCGGGTGCGGGGGCGCAAGGCCAAGCGGGTCATCGCCCCGGCAACCTCCGACCAGCCCGACGCCCCGACGCTGGACCTGCCGACCCAGCAGACCACGGACGACACCGACGCAGGGTGGGGCGAGAGCCACGACGAGTCGGCGCACGACCGGTGGCTGCGCGAGCAGCGTCCACCGCACTGGGGCTCCGACTGACCGCCGAGCTCTCTTCCCGTTCGAGGTGAACGCGCCGGTGATCACCGGCGCGTTCACCTCGAACCGGGAGCTCGGTCAGGCGCGGCCGCGGAGCGAGTCGCGGATCTCCCGCAGCAGGACGATGTTCTCGTCCGGGGCAGCGTCCTCCTCGACCTTCGCGTAGCGAGCCTTGGCCACCTCGTACGGCTTCACCACGAAGAAGTAGACGACGAAGGCCAGGATGAGGAACGCCACCAGTGCCGTCAGGAAGATGCCGACGGGCAGGCCTGCGGGCTTGTAGGTGCTGAAGTCGGGCTTCCCGCCGGCCTTGCCGATGATCCCCATCAGGAGGTCGGTGAAGGTCTTGACCACCGTGCCGAATGCGCCGGCGATGATGAAGGCGACGGCAAGCTCCACGAGGTTGCCCCGCATGACGAAGTCCTTGAAACCCTTCATGGGTGTCGCGACCTTTCCCTAGTTGTCTGTCTGACGCGCTCCACGCTAGCGACTCTGGGGCTGGCGGCACGGGTGTGACGCGAGGGTTTCAGCCCACCCGCGGTCGGTCGCGGGTGAGCACCACGGCGAGCTGGGTGCGGCCGAGGGCGTCGTCAGGGACCGAGAGGATGCGGCCCACGACCTCGTGACCTGCTGAGACGACCATCCCGCCGCCGTCGACGTCGTAGCCGCTCGACGACCCCTGGCCCTGGATGACCGCGCCGAAGTCGGTGGTCCAAGAATTGTCCACGCTCAACACGAGCACCGAGCGCGCCACGAGGCCGTCGGGCCCCCATAGGTCGACCCGGTCACCCGCCGAGACCATCGCCAACGCGCCCGGATCGGGCACTGACACGTGCACCGCCACCATGTCGACCGGCTGGCCGAGCAGCAGGCCGCCGCGGGTGACGCGCGTGCGGGTGAGGGGTTCGCCACGACCGAGCGGCACCGAGAGGGGACGACCCAGCACCGCGCCGAGGTCGTGGACGCTGGCCTCCGGCACGAGGTCGGCCGGCCACCAGACCTCACGCAGCGCTGCCGGGGTCGCGATCTCCCCGACGGCCAGCGGGCGCACCGCGACGACGACCCGCTCCATCGGTCGCGGGTCTGCCGAACGCGCGATCCCGACCAGCGCGGCGGCCGCGGCCACCGCGCACACCACGGCCAGGCCACGTCGGACCACCCGCCGACGCCACTGCCGGCGCCGACCCGGGCCGCGCAGCCAGCCGACCGCCCCGCGCAGACGGCCCGCAGGGCGCGCCCCTGCAGGCGCACTCCGGTCGAGGGTCGCAGGCATGGGAGCTCGCCTAGCTCGGGAGCTCGAACGGCAGGGTGATCCCGCCGAGCGCGCGACGACACGCACAGACGGCGGTGTCGTCCGGCTCCTCGGCCGGCATCGCCCCGAGCGCGGACCGCAGCACCTGCTTGAGCCCGTCGACGTTCTTCGCGAAGACGGCGAGCACCTCCTCGTGCGTGACCGCCGCGCCGCCGTCAACGCCGGCGTCGTGGTCGGTCACGAGGGCGACGGTCGTGAAGCACATCGCCAGCTCGCGGGCGATGGAGGCCTCGGGCATGCCGGTCATGCCGACGATCGTCCAGCCCGCCTGTTGGTGCCAGGCGGACTCGGCCTTGGAGGAGAACCGGGGGCCGTTGACCACGACGAGCGTCCCTCCGTCGGTGACCGGCTTGCCTGCGGCTTCGGCGGACCCGAGGGCCACGGCGCGCCCGCGCGGACAGTAGGGGTCGGCGAACCCGACGTGCACGACTGGTCCCTCCGCGGCATACACGGTGTGCTCGCGACCCCAGGTGCGGTCGACCACCTGGTCGGGCACCACGATCGTGCCCGGCCCGAGCTCGGGCTTGAGCGAGCCGACGGCGCACGGCGCGAGGACCTGGCGGACCCCGACCGAGCGCAGCGCCCAGAGGTTCGCGCGGTAGTTGACCCCGTGCGGCGGGAACCGGTGGCCCTGGCCGTGGCGGGCGATGAACGCCACCCGCCGACCGTCGACCGCACCGATGACGAGGTCGTCGCTCGGGTCGCCGAACGGCGTGGTCACGCTCACCCGCTCGGCCGCCTCGAAGAACTCGTAGAAGCCGGAACCGCCGATGAGGCCGAGGTCGGCGCGAGGGGTCGAGGTCATGCCAGCAGCCTACGCAGCGGGCTGGCGGCCGCACCTCCCGCGCGGGGGCCTGTGGACGCGCCGACGACGACGCCCGCCCTGTGGACGGGGCGGGCGGTGCAGGTATGCCGCGTGGCGCGTCAGGCGGCCGAGCCGTCAGCCTTGGACGGGGTCGACTTCGCCGAGGAGGACGAGCCGGAGTCCGAGGACGAGCTGGACGAGCTGGACGACGACGAGGAGTCGCTCGAGCTGGCGGCCGGCACCGAGGAGGACGAGCCGCTGCGGGAGTCGGTGCGGTAGAAGCCGCCACCCTTGAACACGACGCCCACGGCGTTGAAGACCTTGCGCAGCCGGCCCTGGCACTCGGGGCAGACCGTCAGGGAGTCGTCGCTGAACGACTGCACCGCGTCGAAGCGGTGGTCGCACTCGGTGCAGGCGTAGGAGTACGTCGGCACTGTTCCTCCAAGGGGCGTCCTGGCCGGCTCGCACACGAGCCGTGGCAGGCACTGTGTGGGCTGGCACTGTGATGGTTCGACTGCCAACTATAAGGCCGCGCGAGGGCTACTTCTTCCCGCTGCCGCCGTCGCGGCGGCTGCCACCGGCCGTACGCAGCCGGGCGCCGGCGTCGCGCAGGCGCCCGCCGCGACCCCGGACCCGAGGGGCCGGGTCGCGCCAGCCGGCCAGTCGGCCGTGCTGGCTCACTGACCTGACCCGCTTCTCAGCCAGGGTCTTCACCTCGGCGGTGGAGACGACGAGCAGCTGGTCGCCGCGCCGGAGCACCGTGTTGTTGCCGGGCACGAACCCCTTGCCACCCCGCACGACCAGGGTGACGTTCGCCCCCTCGGGGAGGCGCAGCTCGAACACCTCGACCCCGTGCAGCTTCGATGCCGGACCCACCGTGACCTGCATGAGCTCGGCCTGCAGCTCCTCCAGGGGGGTGGCCTCCACCGCGAGGTCGAGGCTGCGGTAGTCCTCGACGATGCCGAGGCGCCCCGCGACCCAGGGCAGCGTCGGCGCCTGCACGAGGGTGAAGATCACGACGAGGACGAAGACCAGCTCGAAGATCCAGCTGACGTTGCGGGCGCCCACCGTGAGCGGGACGGTGGCGAGCACGACGGGCACGGCCCCCCGCAGCCCGGCCCACGACAGGAAGGCCTGGTCGCGCCAGCCGAGCCGAAACGGCGAGACCGACACCAGCACCGACAGGGGTCGCGCGAAGAGCAGCAGCACCAACCCGATCACGATGGCAGGGACGATCTGGCTGCCCATCTTGCTCGGCGAGGCCAGCAGCCCGAGCAGCACGAACAACCCGATCTGGGCCAGCCAGCCGAGCGCGGTGGACAGGCCGAGCACGGCGGGCCCGTGCGGCAGCTTGAGGTTCCCCAGCACCAGGGCCGCCAGGTAGCACGCGATGAAGCCGCTGGCGTGCACGCTGGCCGCCGCGGCATACGCGAGGACGGTGAGGGCCACCACCCCGATGCTGAACAGACCCGACGCACCCGAGGCGGACCGGCGCATGAACTGGCCGCCCGCCCAGCCCACGGCGAGGCCGATGGCGGCACCGGCGCCGAGCTCGGCGACCGCCTTGAGCGCCAGGGTGAACCAGCCCTCGGCGTCGGCCGGGTTGGCCGACCGCGCGGCGAGGGCGGTCACGAGGATGACCACGGGGGCGTCGTTGAAGCCGGACTCGGCCTCGAGCATGCCGGTGATCCGTCGGGGCAGCGGCACCCGGCGCAGCACCGAGAACACGGCGGCGGCATCGGTCGACGAGAGGATCGCGCCGACGAGCAGGGCGGTGTTCCAGTCGAGGTGCAGGACGAACCGGGCGGCCAGCGCGACCACGGCCACCGACACGATGACCCCGACGGTCGACAGGACGGCGGCCGGTCCGACCGAGCGGCGGATGCCCTCCCACCGCGTGCTGAGACCGCCCTCGCTGAGGATGAGGATGAGCGCGGCGTAGCCGAGCACCTGGGTCAGCTCGTTGGAGTCGAACCGGATCTGGAGGAACGGTCCGGCCTCGCCGATGGCCAGGCCGATGCCGAGGTAGATCAGCAGGGAGGGGAGCCCGGACTTCAGCGACAGGCGCACTGCGGCCACCGAGACCAGCAGCACCAGCGAGCCGATCAGCAGCGCCGGCGTGAGGTCGCGGAGGGTGAACGCGTCGGACGACCCGACCCACCGAAGCGTGCTCGGAATCACCCCCGAAAGCACCTCGGGAGCCACACCCGGGAGGATCGCAGCGCGCACGGCCCGTCACGTCCTTTCCCTTGGTGTGGTGCGGATAGTCTCGCAGGGTGTCTCGCGCCATTCTCGCCCGCCGCATTGCTGTGGCCGTGGCAGCTCTGCTCGTCGTCGTCCTCGGAATTGTCGCGGTTCTCGCGGTCACGTGGGTGCGGCGTCCGTTCCCGACGACGGAGGGCGAGATCCAGCTCCCGGGCCTGTCCGGCAAGGTCAGCGTCCTGCGCGACGACCGCGGGATCCCGCAGATCTACGCCGACAGCGCCGACGACCTGTTCAAGGCCGAGGGCTTCGTCCACGCGCAGGACCGGTTCTTCGAGATGGACCTGCGCCGCCACATCACCGCCGGCCGCCTGTCCGAGCTGGTCGGCGAGGGCGGCCTCGAGACCGACCGCGTGATCCGCACGCTCGGCTGGCGCCGCGTCGCCGAGGCGGAGCTGCCGACCCTCAAGCCCGAGACCCGCCGCTACCTGCAGGCCTACGCCGACGGGGTCAACGCCTACATCAAGCAGCAGGGCGACCCGGCGAAGATGTCGCTCGAGTACGTCGTGCTGGGCCAGAAGGTGACGGACTACCGCGTCGAGGAATGGACGCCGGCCGACTCCCTCGCCTGGCTCAAGGCGATGGCCTGGGACCTGCGCGGTGACTACAGCGCCGAGCTGATGCGGGCCCGCCTCGCCGGCTCGATGCCGATCAACCAGATCAACGAGCTCTACCCGGCCTACGACTACAACGCGAACAAGCCGATCCTCTCCGGCCAGGACTGGTCGCCGCTCACCTCCTCAGCCACGTCCGCCAACTCGGCCGTTCCCGGCAGCGCAGGCGCGAAGGCCAGGGCCGCAGTCAAGGGCGAGCTCGCCGCCGAGACCACGCCGGGCGCCGAGCGTGCGTATGCCGTGGTGCAGCGTGCGCTGAACGCCGTCCCCGTCACGATGGGTCGCGGCGACGGGATCGGCTCGAACTCGTGGGTCGTGGGCGGCAACCGCACCAGCACCGGCAAGCCGTTGCTGGCCAACGACCCGCACCTCGGGGTCTCGATCCCGGGTATCTGGTACCAGGTCGGTCTGCACTGTCGGTCGGTGGGCAGCTCGTGCCCGTTCGACGTGGCCGGCTACTCGTTCTCCGGGCTGCCGGGCGTCGTCATCGGCCACAACCAGTCGATCGCCTGGGGCTTCACCAACCTCGGCCCCGACGTCAGCGACTTCTTCCTCGAGCAGGTGCGAGGCAACACCTACCTGCGGGATGGCAAGCAGGTCCCGCTGACGATGCGCACCGAGACGATCAAGATCGGCGGCGGTGGGGGAGAGCAGACCATCACGGTCCGCAGCACCGTGCACGGCCCGATCCTGTCCGACGCCATCGAGAACGTCGCCAACGCCGGTGACCGACCACCGGTCAACGGGCGTCCCAGTGCTGGGTCCTACGAGGTCGCGCTCCAGTGGACCGGCATCGAGGTGACCCAGACCGCCGACGCGATCTTCGGTCTCAACACCGCCCAGAACTTCGAGCAGTTCCGCACGGCCGCAAAGGATTTCGCGGTGCCGTCGCAGAACCTGATCTACGCCGACACGGACGGGAACATCGGCTACCAGGCGCCCGGCCGGATCCCGATCCGCAGCCGCTACATGGAGGCCGCCCCGGGCTTCTGGATCCGCCCGGGCTGGGTCTCGTCGTGGGACTGGAAGGGCTACGTGCCGTTCGAGGAGATGCCGCACACCTACAACCCGCCCGAGGGCTTCATCGTCGCGGCCAACCAGGCTGTCACCGAGAGCGGGACGCCGTTCCTCACGACCGAGTGGGACTACGGCTACCGCAGCCAGCGGATCAGGTCGCTGGTCGAGAAGGAAGCCAAGATCACGCCGGCGATGATGTCGCAGATCCAGGGTGACACCCGCAGCCAGTTCGCACCCACCTTGGTCAAGGCGCTGCTCAAGGTCGACCTCGGCAACGACGACTTCACCAAGCAGGCGCAGGACCTGTTGCGCGGCTGGGACTTCACCAACCCGGTCGGTGACAGCGAGTCCGGCGCGGCGGCCGCCTACTACAACGCCGTGTGGGCCAACCTGCTCAACCTCACGTTCAACGACGAGCTGCCGAAGGACCTGCGCGCCGACGGCGGTGACCAGTGGATGCGCGCGATGACGGTCCTGCTCACCAAGGAGGGCTCCGCGTGGTGGGACGACAAGCGCACGCCCGGCGTGGCTGAGGGCCAGTCGGAGATCCTGCGCAAGGCGCTCGTGGCAGCACGGCTCCAGCTGACGAAGGAGCTCGGCAAGGACGCCGCCGACTGGCAGTGGGGGCAGCTGCACCAGCTCACGCTCACCCACCAGGTGCTCGGCGGTGACGACGTCCCCAGCGTCGTCGCCAAGCTCTTCAACCGAGGCCCGATCAACATGCCCGGCGGGTCGGCGATCGTGGACGCCAACGGCTGGGACGCCAGCGTCGGCCTCGACGACGAGGACTCCGACAAGGCGTTCGACGTCGACTGGGCGCCTTCCATGCGGATGGTCGTGGACCTCTCCGACCTCGACAAGTCGCGCTGGGTCAACCAGACCGGCAACAGCGGCCACACCTACGACGCCCACTACAGCGACCAGACCGACGCCTGGGTCAACAACGAGCTCTACGACTGGCCGTTCAGCGAGAAGGCGATCCGCGACGCCGGTGGCGACGAGCTCACCCTCGTCCCCGGCGCGACCAGCTGACCTGCGCACCCCCTAGCGCCAGTTGTTCGGAAGATCCGCCGAGCCAGGACACGGCGGATCTTCCGAACAAGTCGATCTCCGGCGTCGGCCGCGGCCCGTGACTGGGCTGGCCGTCCCCTGACAGTTCAACGTGCAGCGATGTATCCCCGATCGGCGGCTTGTGCCCGGCGGCGTCACCCTTTTGGAGATCAGACGTCTCAATTCTGAGGCCACCGCATGCGTCGGCGGCAAAGGGGATCACCATGAAGCGTCTGCTAGTACCCGCCGTCGCCCTTCTGCTGCTCGCTGTCCTGGGGGCTCCAGCTTCAGCCGCGCAAACACCGACGGACCGGGACTGGAAGTCCGCCGTCGTCGGCACCGACGACGGCCTGGACTACGCACCGACGCCCGACGTGAACTTCGCCCTGTCTTCCGATGCACGCCTTTCCGGCGCCGCAGTCGCCGGGGGTTGTCACGGGCATGCTGACACGCCAACCTTCAATGGTTCAGCGAGGACCATTTACGTCCAGGGATACATTGAGTGCACGGAGCCCGCCGATATCGACGTCCTAACCCGTCCGCAGATCTACACGAAGGTAAGCGGCGTCTGGAAATGGGTAAACGCCGGACCGTACTTCTATCAGCACCGGATTGACTGGAGGGTGTGGTCCATGGGTGCAATGTCCTGCACTTCCACCTCCTACCGCCATTGGCGGACTCTCTCGTACGGCCATGTGAACGGGGTGGCCACGCGGGTAGCCACGAGCATCGACATCACGATTCCCTGCTGATGGTGCGGATCATCCACGACGCACCAGAGGCACAGCCCCCGGGCACGGAGGGGATCTTCGGATCGATCGTGGTGCGGGGGGATATCGCCCACGCCCTCCTGGTCGTGCACGACACCGAACCGCCGAGTGTCATGCGTCAGGTCCGCGTCGAGGCCCTGGTGGGGGACCGCTGGGTGCCTTGCATGGTGGTGAGCGTCGGCGGCGGAGCGGGAAGCGACGGGCTCAGCGCGCTCGCCCTCTCCTGGCGAGCCATCCCGCAAGCATCGAAGTACGCCTGCACGTTCTGACGCGCGGCGGCCAGACGCCCGACAAGTCTCGACAGTCCATCAGGTCAGCAACCCTCCGGCAGCCGTCTGCGGGTTACGGTGCCTGACGTCCCGTCAGGTCGACGACACCCAGGTCCGCGGCGATCGCCGCCTGGACGGGGCGGTCGTGCGGCTCGCGCGGCAGCTCCTCGTCGAGCACCTCCCACGGGTGCACGACAGCGACGACCACGGCGTCCGTGCGGGGGAGCACCCGGTCGTAGCAGCCCTTGCCCTGCCCGATCCGCGTCCCCGACCGGTCCACTCCATGGGCCGGCACGAACACGACCGAGGCCCGCGCGATCGCCGACGTCCCGAGCAGCTCGCCGGTGTCGTCCCCGACCGCAGCCACCTCACGCCAGTCCAGGTCCCAGTCCTCGAGCGTCACCGGCACCATGACCCGTATGCCGCGTGCCACCAAGGCGGCGACCAGCGCCTCCGTGGGTGGTTCCAGGGAGGTGGCCTCGTAGGCGGCGACCCAGTCACCGGGAGCCAGCCCCGCGGCATACCCCACCTCGAGGGCGGCGAGCTCGAGCTCGGCACCGTCCCTGGCGCGGTCGCGTCCTGGGACGCGCTCGCGGCGCAGCTCGCGCAGTCGTTGTCGCACGGCTGTCTTGGTGTTCAGGGGCACGCCCAGATCGTCCCACTAGGCTGCCGCTCATGAGCAAGGACGGGCTGGCGCAGGCAGTCGAGCGCATGACGCAGCGGGGGGTGGACCCCTTGGCGGTGCACGTCTTCGAGGACGCCTATGCCCAGCTCGAGGCGGGCAACACCGGCCTCATCCCGGAGTCCGACATCGAACCGCTCACCGACGTGCCACGGCTCGAGGACCTCACCAGCGATGCCGAGGAGCAGGCCCGGGCGCTGGCCCAGACCGCGGTCGTGAAGCTCAACGGCGGGCTCGGCACGAGCATGGGCTTGTCGGGTCCGAAGTCGGTGCTGGAGGTGCGCGACGGGCTGACCTTCCTCGACGTGGTGGCCCGGCAGGTGCTCGCGCTCCGGGAGCGACACGCCGTGCGGGTGCCGCTGGTGCTGATGAACTCGTTCCGCACGCGGGAGCAGTCGCTCGAGGTGCTCGCGGCGTATGACGACCTCCCGGTCGACGGGCTGCCGCTCGACTTCCTCCAGAACGCCGAGCCCAAGCTCCGCGCCGACGACCTCACCCCGGTCTCCTGGCCCGACGACCCCGACCTCGAGTGGTGCCCTCCCGGCCATGGTGACGTCTACGTCGCCCTCGCCGCGAGCGGGGTGCTCCAGGCGTTGCGCGACAAGGGCTTTCGCTACGCCTTCCTCTCGAACTCCGACAACCTCGGGGCGACCTGCGACCCGGCGATCCCGGCCTGGATGGCCCGCGAGTCGATCACCTACGTGTCCGAGGTCTGCGAGCGCACGGTCAACGACCGCAAGGGTGGCCACCTGGCGGTCCGTCGTCGTGACGGCCGGGTCGTGCTGCGCGAACGGGCGATGGTGGCTCCGGAGGACGAGCAGTACTTCGAGGACACCGACCGGCATGCGCTCTTCCACGCCAACAACCTGTGGGTCGACCTCGACGCACTGCACGAGCAGCTCGAGGCGCGTGACGGGGTCCTGGGGCTGCCGATCATCATCAACCGCAAGACCGTCGACCCCAGCCGCTCCGACTCGACTCCCGTGATCCAGGTCGAGTCGGCCATGGGCACGGCGATCGAGGTGTTCGACGGGTCGCGGGCCGTGCACGTGCCGCGTCGGCGCTTCCGGCCCGTCAAGACCACGAACGAGCTGCTGCTGCTCCGGTCCGACCTCTACGGCTTCGGCGACGGCCACGAGGTCGTCGCGCAGACCGACCGACCGGACCCCCCCGTCGACCTCGACGAGCACTACACGCTCATCGACGACTTCGACGCGCGGTTCCCGGAGGAAGCGCCCTCGCTCGTCGAGTGCACGTCGTTGGCGGTTCGTGGCGACGTCACCTTCGGGGCCGGCATCCGGTGCGTGGGCGACGTCGTGGTCGAGGCCGACGAGCGGCGGAGCATCCCTGACGGCACCACGCTCAGCGCGACGAACCTCCCCACGACGGCGATGGCGACCCCGTGATCAGCGTCGAGCAGCACCTCGAGCGAATCCTGGCCACCGTCAAGGTGATCTCGCCTTTCGAGCTCGGCGTCCTCGACGCCCAGGGCTGCGTCCTGGCCGTCGACGTGGAGGCGCGCGGCTCGCTGCCCGGCTTCACCAACTCCGCCATGGACGGGTATGCCGTGCACGCGGGGGACGTGGCGACGGCCAGCGCCGAACACCCCGTCGTCCTTCCGGTCGTCAACGACATCGCCGCCGGCAACACCAAGGCCCTCTCGCTCGCTCCCGGCCAGACGATGCGGATCATGACCGGTGCGCCGATGCCGCACGGTGCCGATGCGGTCGTGCCTGTCGAGGCGACCGACGGCGGCGTCGTGAAGGTCCAGATCCGCGAGGGCCGCGGCGTCGGAGCCCACGTCCGCGAGGTCGGGGAGGACGTCGAGGCGGGCAACGTCGTGCTGCGCCGCGGCACCCTGCTCGGCCCCGGACAGATCGCCCTGCTCGCGGCGGCCGGCATCTCCCGCGTGCGGGTCGTCCCCCGGCCGCGGGTGGTCGTGGTGTCGACCGGCGACGAGCTCGTCGAGGTCGGCCGCACCCCGGGCTTCGGCCAGATCGTCGACTCCAACTCGGTGATGCTCACCGCCGCCGTGACGGCAGTGGGGGCCACGCCGTTCCGGGTGGGGGGCGTGCCGGATGACGCCCGCACCCTGCTCGACACCCTCGAGGGCCAGCTCGTCCGCGCCGACGTGATCATCACGACCGGTGGGGTGTCGATGGGCGCCTTCGACACGGTCAAGGAGGTGCTGTCCCGCGTCGGGACGGTGCAGTTCGACAAGGTCGCCATGCGCCCGGGCATGCCGCAGGGCTTCGGGGTGCTCGGCGAGGACAAGGTGCCGGTGTTCACGCTCCCCGGCAACCCGGTCAGCGCCCTCGTCTCGTTCCACGTCTTCGTCGCGCCGGCCCTGCGCGCGATGGCTGGCCGGCCCGAGCCGTCGTACCCGCCGGGCTACGTCCCCGCCGTCGCCGCCGAGCCGTTCAGGTCGGTGCCGGGCAAGATGGAGTTCGTGCGAGTGGTGCTCGACGACGATCGCGCCCGGCTGGCGGGTGGCCAGGGGTCGCACATGCTCGGCGCCCTCGCCGCGGCCGACGCGCTGGCCGTCATCCCGGCCGACGTCTCCGAGGTCGCCGCGGGCGAGGAGCTGATGTGCCTGCCGCTGCTCGGGAGGGAGGGCCAGTGACCATCGACCCCGCCGAGCGCGCCCCCGACCCCGCCGAGCGCCCCCCCGACCCCGCCGAGGGCCCCCCCGACCCCGCCGAACGCGCCCCGGGCCTCACCCACGTGCGACCCGACGGCTCCGCCCACATGGTCGACGTCTCGGCGAAGGCGGTCACCGCCCGCCAGGCGTCAGCCGCCGGACGGGTCCTGCTCTCGGCTGCTGCGGTTGCCGCTCTGCGTGACGGCACGGTGCCCAAGGGCGACGCGCTCGCGGTCGCCCGCATCGCCGGCATCCAGGCGGTGAAGCGGACCCCGGAGCTGATCCCGCTGGCTCACCCGGTCGCGGTCCACGCGGTGGAGGTCGACCTGGTGGTCGCCGACGACGGGGTCGACATCGGCGCGACCGTGCGCACCGCCGACCGCACCGGCATCGAGATGGAGGCGCTGACGGCGGTGTCCGTCGCGGCGCTCGCCCTCATCGACATGGTGAAGGCGGTCGACAAGCACGCCCGCATCACCGACGTGCGGGTGACGGCCAAGTCAGGCGGTCGCTCGGGCGACTGGGTGGAGGAACCATGAGCCAGCCGGGCAGCGCGACCAGCGACACCAGCGACACCCGCGACACCCGGGACACCCGGGACGCGCCGGACGCAGGGGAGGCCCCCACATCGGCCGGCCGGGCGATCGTCATCACCTGCTCCTCGCGGGCCGCCCGTGGCGTCTACCCCGACCGTGGCGGCCCCCTCATCGTGGACACCCTGCTGAAGTGGGGTTTCGAGGTCGGTGACCCGCTCGTCGTGCCGGACGGCCCGGAGGTGTCCGAGGCGCTCGAGGCGGCGCTGGCTGCGACCCCCGACGTGTTGGTGACCACCGGGGGCACCGGTCTCTCGCCCACGGACCGCACCCCGGAGGCCACCCGAGAGGTGCTCGACCGCGAGGTGCCCGGCCTGGCCGAGGCCATCCGCGGCGCCGGACTGGCTGCCGGAGTGCCGACCGCCGCCCTCTCCCGAGGCTTGGTCGGGATCGCCGGCAGCACGTTGGTGGTCAACCTGCCCGGCTCGACCGGCGGGGTCCGTGACGGGCTGGGGGTGCTCGAGGCGGTCCTGCCGCATGCCCTCTCGCAGATTCGCGGCGGCGACCACTGATGGCCACCTGGCCCGTCGTGCTCCGGGGCGAGACTCCGGGCGGAGAGCAGCTCGTGCTCGGCCCGCTGCGCCGGCGGGACCGGGAAGAGTGGGTCGAGGTCCGCAGCCGCAACCGGCACTGGCTGGGCCCCTGGGATGCGACGTCGCCCGAGCGTGAGCCGACCTACGTCTCCTTCCCTACCCTCGTCCGGCACTACCGCACCGAGGCCAAGGCAGGTCGGATGCTGCCGTTCGTCGTGCGGGTGGACGGCCGGATCGTCGGGCAGATGGTGCTCTTCGGCATCTCCTACGGCTCGTTGCTGTCCGCGGCTGCCGGCTACTGGGTCGACGAGTCGGTCGCGGGCCGTGGGATCGCGCCCACCGCCCTGGCCCTGGCCGGCGACCACGCCCTGGGGTCGATGGGGCTGCACCGGATCGAGGTCAACATCCGCCCCGAGAACACCAACAGCCTGGCCGTGGTGCGCAAGCTGGGCTTTCGCGACGAAGGGGTGCGGGCGGCATACCTGCACATCGACGGGGCCTGGCGCGACCACCGGACGTTCGCGCTGACGACCGAGGACCTCGGGGGTCGATCCCTGCTCGAGCGAATGCACACCAATCACACCAGCCACATTGGCGACACACCGCCCCACGTCCCCGGCGCACCGACTCGGGACACCTAACGTCGTATCCGTGCAGCCCAGCAGTCTCGTCTTCCTCGTCATCATTGCGGTCTGGGCTGCCTATTTCGTGCAGTACTGGGTCCGTCGCCGCGAGCACCTCGCCACCGCGCGCTCGGTCGACCAGTTCTCCGAGTCGATGCGCGTCCTCGAGCGCCGCAGCCCGCTGCCTGCGTCGAACCTCTCGACGCCCCAGCCCCGTTCGTATGCCGTGACGCCGGCTCGCGTCGCACGTCCGCAGGTGCTCGTGAAGCGTGCCGCGACGTCGCCGACCACCGCGACGGCCCCGACCGCGCCACCCGTCGAGCACGGGGCGAGCGCGCCTCGTGCCCTCCCGACGGCCCGGCGCGCCCGGGCCGCCATCATGCTCGGCGCCCTCGCCACGGTCGTCGTGGTGGGCGCCCTCGTCGCCCTCTCGCTCGTGCCGCTCTACGCCGTGGCCGTCCCGGTCGCGGCCGTGGGTGGTGCCCTCGCGTGGTCCCGGGCCGACGCCCAAGCCCAGCGGCGCGCCCGGATGGCAGCCCGCCAGGCGAGTCGCCGCGCCAACCAGCCGCGTCCGGCCGCCGAGCCGCGCACCGCCGAGCGGCGCACCGCCGAGCCTGTGCCGCACACCGCGCCGGCCGCGCCGACCGGCACCGCTCCTGTCGCCGCTGAGGCCGAGATCGCCGACGAGCCCACGTCGGCTCCGGTCCCGGTGCGGGGCGAGCTCTACGACGTGCAGGCCGTGGAGACCAGCCTGCGTCAGCCGTCCACTGCCTCGACCGCCGAGCCGGTCGCCGCAGCGCCCGCCGTCCCCGCCCGGCCGCTCGTCGACGACGACGACATCCCGCTCACCTGGGACCCGGTGCCGGTGCCCCGCCCGACCTACACGATGAAGGCGCGGGTCACCCGTCCCGCCCCGACCTCCGCGGACCTGGTCGGCGACGCCGACACCGAGTACGCGGCATACGACGAGGCTCCTGAGCGACGCGTCGCCGGCGCCTGACGCCATGATCGAGATCCTGAGCTCCGCCGAGCTGGTGCGGGCCAAGGAGAGTGGCGCCCTGGTCGCCGACATCCTGCAGGCGGTCAAGAGTCGCGCCACGGTCGGCACGAACCTCCTCGACATCGACCGCTGGACCAAGGCGATGATCCGCGAGGCCGGGGCGCAGTCCTGCTACGTCGACTACGAGCCGTCGTTCGGGCGCGGACCGTTCGGCCACTACATCTGCACGTCGGTCAACGACGCGGTGCTCCACGGCCTGCCCCACGACTACGCGCTGGCCGACGGCGACCTCCTGACCCTTGACCTCGCCGTCCTCAAGGCCGGGGTGGCCGCCGACTCCGCGATCAGCTTCGTGGTGGGTGGGTCGAGCCAGCCGGACAGCGTCGCGTTGATCGAGACCACCCAACGCGCTCTCGCGGCCGGCATCGCGGCGGCCCGTCCCGGCGCGCGCATCGGCGACCTCTCGCACGCCATCGGCACGGTCCTCTCCGAGGCGGGCTACCGGGTCAACACGCAGTTCGGCGGTCACGGCATCGGGTCGACGATGCACCAGGACCCGCACGTGTCCAACACCGGGCGTCCGGGTCGTGGCTACCGGCTGCAACCCGGGCTGCTGCTCGCCCTCGAGCCGTGGATCATGGCCGACACCGACGAGCTCGTCACCGACGACGACGGGTGGACCCTGCGCAGCGCCACCGGGTGTCGCACGGCGCACAGCGAGCACACGATCGCGATCACCGACGACGGGGCCGAGATCCTCACCCTGCCGACGGCGCCCCCCTCTGTTGGAAGCGAAACTGCCGGATAGCCGGTAGTTCTCACTCCGACTCGGGGCTCCTGACCCGCACCGTCTTCCTACCTGCTGCCCCAGACGGCGCGAGCGCCCGAGTCGCCGGTGAGCGCGACGATGGTCGCGGTGCCGATCGCGCTCGCGATCACCAGCACCGCGAGCGCGACCCGCGGCACGGTGGTCGCGCCGCCGCGACGCAGGTAGAGCCACTGAACGAGCGTGGTCACAGCCAGGGCGGTGGCCCAGGGCAGCACCATGCCGCCGAAGTTCTCGTGCTTGTCGATGAAGGGCGGGTTGCCGAGCTTCTTCGCAAGGTCCTCGCCGGCGCGTGTCGTGATGGGCACGGCGAGGGCACCGACCGCCGCTCCCAGGGGGACGAGGAAGGTCAGCTTGCGCTGGGCGGCCGGCCACGCGCTCACGACGATGGCTGCCACGGCGGTCAGCGGCAGCAGCACGACGACGAGGTGCACCAACAGGGCGTGTGCGGGAAGTCCGTTGATCTCCATGTCGGAGGAACGTAGCCGAGGCCACTGTAGTTCACCTGCTGGGCTCACCCGGTGAACCCGGACGGGTCGTGTCTCGTCCTTTACGGAGACTTCCCCGACCGGGGAGGATCGGTCGTGTCGGGATCCGTGGTGTCGGTGCCAGTCGTGGTGTCGGCTTCCGAGGGTCGAAGGAGTGGGTAGTGGCGGCGAGCCAGCGGGAAGCAGCCCTCCAGGGCCTGCACGACCGCCATGCCTCGGAGCTGTGGCGGTTCGCGCTGCGGCTCACCCGAGACCCGCAGGTCGCCGAGGACGTCGTGCAGGAGTCGCTGCTGCGGGCCTGGCGCGACCCCGCGCTCGGCACCCGCTCCGAACCACAGGCCCGCGCCTGGCTGTTCACGGTCGTGCGCAACCTCGTGGTCGACCGCTGGCGCAGCGCAGCGTCCCGTCACGAGGTGGCCGGCATCGACTTCGTCGAGGTGGGCGTGGGGGACCGGTCGGGCGAGGTCCTGGACCGGTGGTTGATCGCGGACGCCCTGGGTTCGGTGTCGCGCGAGCACCGCCAGGTCATTTCAGCCGCGTACTACGAAGGGAGAACGGTGGCCGAGATCGCCGCCGAGCTGAGGGTGCCCGAGGGGACCGTGAAGTCACGGCTCCACTACGGGCTGCGCAGTCTGCGTCTCGTCCTGCAGGAGAAGGGGGTGACGAGCCCATGAGCAGCACCGACGACTACACCGACTGGGACGCCGCCTACGTCCTCGGAGCGTTGCCGGTCGCCGAGCGGCGCGAGTACGAGTCGCACCTCGCCGGTTGCGCCGCCTGCCGGTCTGCGGTCGCCGAGCTGGCCGGCATGCCCGGCCTGCTCGCCCAGCTCCCACCCGGGGAGGTCCTCGCGATGGACCTCGACGGCGGCGCCGACCTGCAGCCGCCCGCGTCACTGATGCCCGTGCTGCCCGTTGTTGCCGCCGAGTCGCGTCGTGAGCGGTGGCTGGCACCACTGGCCGCGGCCGCCGCCGCCCTCCTCATCGGAGGCGTCGGTGGGTATGCCGTGTCGACGGCGGGGCGCGACGGTTCACCTGACCCCGGGGTCACCGCTGGTTCCACTCACACCACTGGGCCCATGACGGCTCCCGGCCGCTTGGCGTTCACGGCAGTCGAGCCGTCCCTCATGACGGCCGTCGTGGATGTCGTGCCGATCGCGAACGGGACCGAGCTGCGGGTGGAGTGCCAGTACGCGCGGCAGACCGGTGGGCCCACCACGTCTGGGCCGACGACGACCAGACCCACGAGCGGTGCTGATCCCGGAGCATCGGGTGGCGACTACCGGATCGACTACGCCATCTGGGTCGTCGACCGCGCGGGCCAGGCCACCGAGCTGCGCGACTGGACGGCCCGGCCGGACCGGATCATGCACCCGGTCGGGGTGTCCGCACTGCGGGTCACCCAGATCGCCTCGGTCGAGATCCGCCAGGTGAACAACGGCCACACCGTGATGCGGGCGAGCCTGACCTGACCGTTTTCCGTCGGGCCCGGTGCTGGTGTTATTGTTTCGTCCGCATCATGGGGCTGTGGCGCAGTTGGTAGCGCGTCTCGTTCGCAATGAGAAGGCCAGGGGTTCGAATCCCCTCAGCTCCACAACGCAGGAGAGGGACCCACACGCTTTTCGTGGGTTCCTCTCCTGCGTTTTCTGGTGACGCGCGGGGATTCGGGCCGAGCCCGTCCGCGCGAAGCGCTCCGTCAGCGACGGCTCGCCTCAGCGCTGAGTGCTGCGGCTCAACTTTCGACGCCGGTGGCGGTGTTCGATGTGCCGACGGGTTTGGACTCCGGCGAGCCGCGTTCGCGCAGATAGATGCTGAGCACGACCATGCTGGCCACCGCGAGGAACTCGGACTGCCAGTTCTGGAAGGTGCGGTTCCAGAAGTCGGGCGCGGCGAGGTACTGGGACCAGGTCAGTGGGTCCTGCAGGTCCTGGAGCTGTTCGGCGTTGTAGGCCGAGCGGCCGGCGATGAACTGGGCGGCCCACGACCCGATGAACACTGCACCCATGGTCAGGCCGAGAGACCGGGAGAACAAAGCCGTGCGCCACCCGCCGACGGCAGCCCAGCGCGGCGAGTCCTTGTCGGCGTACGGGCCGACCTTCTGGTCCTTGTCGGACTCGCGGCCGGCGGAGTCCAGTGGTTTGGACTCCGGGGAGCCCTTCTGCAGCAACCACACGGTGAGAAGGATGTAGAGCAGGAACTGCAGGTACTCGGACTGCCAGTTCTCGGCGACGTCGACAGTGAACTGCGAAGACGTGACGTATTCGAGGATGGTCAGAGCCGGTAGACCGGCGTCGGTGGCAGCTTCGTTGTACGAGGCCTCTCCCGTGAGGGCCTGCCCGACCAGGGCGACCAGGAGCAGGGCGGTGAAGGCGAGTGCGAGGCCGTTCTCGCGCAGGGTCCTTTTCATCGGTGGGCAACACCGATGGCGATGCAGTAGGCGAGGCCGCCCACGATGAACACGAGGTAACTGGCGAACAACGTGCGCATCTCAGTTCCCCCTGATCGTGCAGTCGTAGGGTCGGCCGGGGCGTGGAGTGCAGCCCGCTGCGGTGACGCGCCATCCGGCGGTGAACCTGGCCAGGAAGATGGTGTCTGAGCCGAGGTGGACGATGGCGTCCTTGCCGTAGACCTGCACCGCCGTGGCCGGACCGTCGTTGGGTTGGACCAGCTGGGGGAGGGTCTCGGCGCAGTCGCCGCCGCTGTCATCCAAGGATTTGAGCGTCTCTGGAGCGAGTAGCGCACACGCTCTGGTGGGAGTGGCGGCGACCGATTCTGCGAACTGCTGGGCGGCTGTTTGTGCGTGGTGGTTCTCGACGTTGCCCTGGCCCGCGCACCCGGCCAGGGCGAAGAGCGCTGCGATCGAGGAGACCGCTCGGGGCAGGGGACGCAATCGGAGCACGCTGTGACCTTAGCCATCCCGACGTCGACGCGTTCCATGGGTCTCTGGGTAGGTCAGCGACTCGTGCGCTTCGCGGGTGTTGCATACCCGGACAATTCCGGGGTAGATGTGGACCGAAGCCCAGCCGCACGTGGAGGACATCCTGGTCATGAAACCCATCCCGGAAACACGACTCGTCCTGACGGAGATGTCCCGCTTCCAGGATGAGGACATGACAGAGCGGTTCAACGCGATGGCCAACGTGGTGGCTGGCCTCGCCCCTGAGTGTCTGGGGATGACCCTGTCGTTTCTTCAGGAGGACTTGGCCTTCACGTGGGCGGCTACCAGCCTGGACGTCGCGGCACTCGATGCGGTGCAGTACCTCAGCGACGGGCCATGCGTGCAGGCCATGAAAGAGGGAGCGACCGTCGGGGCCACCCGTGCCGACCCGCTCGACGAGACCCGGTGGCTCGAGTTCTCCCGCGCCGAGAACTCGGCGGGTGTCGAGAGCACCCTGTCCGTCCCGCTGGTGGAGGGCAAGGCGGTGGTGGGTGGGGTCAACTTCTACGGAGGCACCCCCACGACCTTCGATGGCCTGCACTCCGAGCTGGCAGCAGTCTGTGGCGCGTGGCCGGGTGCGGCCGTGACCAACGCCGACCTGTCCCTGTCAGGAGTGCGACGCGCGAAGCGGTCACCCCAGAAGATGCGCGACCGGTTTGCGACCGACCAGGCCATCGGCATGATCATGGCAGCACATCGAGTCGACGCTGACCTCGCGGCACAACGCCTCACGGGGGCCGCGGAGCGAGCCGGCATCCCCGACGCCGACCTCGCCCACCTCCTGGTCAAGACGCGCCTGCTCCGGTCGCCCTGAGCAGAGGCGCACGACGAGCGGGACGAACGCTAGCCCAGGTGATGGGTTGGTCGATCACTCCGGCGTGCTGGTGCGACCTGTCGCCTCGGCCAGGAAGCTGCCCAGGACCTCAGCGAGTTGCTGGGGATTCTCCTCCGCCATGTGGTGCCCAGTGTTGATGCGCGCCGTGTCCATCGGACCGTCGACCCAATCCCTCCATAGGGCGGCGGGGTCGCCGTAGAGCTGCTCCAGGTCGTCATGGATGGACCACGCCACGAGGGTCCTGCACCTGATCCTGTGCCCCCGGTCGCGATCGACCAGGTCGGTGGCGTGGTCCACGGAGAGGCCGGCCCGGTAGTCCTCCAGCATGGCGCGGACCGTGTGAGGGTCGCGCAGGGCGGCCGCGACGTAGTCGAAGTTCTCCGCACCCATCGCGCCGCGTGCCTGGTCGTCGAGCCCGTACCAGGCGACGGGGTCGGCCGTGATCACGCGTTCGGCATGAGGCGAACCGGCGAAGAAGAACCAATGCCACCACTGGGTGGCGAACCGAGCATCGACTCGTTCCACCGCCTCTGCCAACGGCACCCCATCAAGAACCGCCAGCGCGCGCACCCGGGAGGTCGGGACACACGACCAGGTAGCCCTGTGCCGCCAGGAGCGGAGCCACCCTGTGCCACGTCGTGTGGGCGCGAGGGTGGCCGTGCAGCAGCACCACGGCCGGACCGGTGCCTCCCGAGCGCCCGTGCACGCGAATGCCCGTGGAGACGTCTCGGTCCCACTCGTCAAAGCCGGGGAAGAACAGGCCCCGTGAACCGGTCTGAAGCTCCTGGGCAGGTGACGTCTCAGTCAACGTCTTGGTCTCCTCCGCGGGTGGCGCGCAGGCGGCGGCCGCGCTCCACGTCCTCGGCGTCCTTCGCGTCGGCCTTGTCCGTCCCCCGGGTGTCACGGGCCGGCAGGTGCAACGTCTTCTCCGCGGCGATGCCGGACTGCAGCTCCCGTCCGCGCTCCAGCTCGGCGTCCAGCTCGGCGCCGAACAGCAGCGCCAGGTTGGTGATCCACAGCCACAGGAGGAAGACGACGACACCGGCCAGCGCGCCATACGTCTTGTCGTAGCTGGAGAACGTGCTGACGTAGAAGCCGAAGGCCACCGACGCGACGATCCAGACCACGATCGCGACCACCGCGCCCACGCTCACCCAGCGGAAGTGTGGCTGTTTCACGTTGGGGGTGACGTAGTAGAGGATCGCCACGACCACGACGACCACCAGCAGGATGGCCGGCCACTTGGCGATGTTCCAGACCAGCAGGGCGGTGGAGCCCAGCCCGATGGCGTCACCGACGGCCTGCGCGGCGGGACCGGTGAGCACCAGGGCCATGGCCACCAGCGCGACGAGGATGACCGCGACCAGGGTCACCGCCAACATCACGGGGCGCAGCTTCCAGAAGGGGCGACCTTCGCGGATCTCGTAGATCCGGTTCATGGCCCGCCCGAACGAGCCGACGTAGCCCGACGCCGACCAGAGGGCGGTCGCGAGCCCCACGACGAACGCGACCCCAGCGGCTCCGTCCCGCTCCGCCATGGAGGTCAGGGTCGGTCCGAGCGTGTCCGCGGCCGACCCGGCCCCGAGGTCCCGGAGGATCCCCAGCAGCGTGTCGACGGTCTGCTGGCTCTGGCCGAAGAGGCCGACGAGGGACAGGAGGGCGATGACTGCGGGGAAGAGGGCCAGCACGGCGTAGTAGGTCAGGGCCGCCGCGAGGTCGGTGCACTGATCCTTGCTGAACTCGCGTAGCGTCTTGCGCGCGATGTACCGCCACGACTCACGCGTGACCTCCGTCGGCGAATCCGGAGCGTCGGAATCCGGCCCTTGGGGAGAGGTTTCAGGCGCGGTGGTCTCGTGGGTATGGGCCCGTGCGGGCATGGCGCCTCCTTGGTTGGGTCCCTCACTCATGCCCGCTGTGGGTGTCCTTCAACCCTCGGGTCCTTCACGTGTCGAAGAGGGGCACTCTCCACGTGTCGTCCGGGCCGGAGCGCCCGCAGCCGGCCACACACCGGCGGAGGGGGGCCATGGTCGGACGTTTGCGGTGCGGCGACGGTGGGCACGAACAGCGGTGTCAGCAGCGCTGGCCCCGTCATCTCGACCGAAAGGCGTGCTCATGTCTGGTGTCATCACCCTGATCAAGGACGACCACAAGAAACTGGAAGCCGTGTTCAAGCAGCTCGAGTCAGCCGAGCCCTCGGACACCCCGCCCTTGCTGCGGCAGGTCCAGGAACTGTTGGTTCCGCATTCCAAGGCCGAGGAGAAGGTGGTGTACCCCGCCATCAAGTCCACGGCGCCCGACGAAGAGGCGGATGTGGACGACGGAATCGCGGAGCACCACCACGTGGAGGAGACCTTGGAACAGCTGCTCGCCACCGATCCGGAAGAGCCCGGTCTGGACGGGCTGATCGCGGCGATGATCGGCGAGGTACGCCACCACGTCGAGGAGGAGGAGAACGAGATCCTTCCCAAGTTCGCACAGGAGGCCAGCAACCAGCAGCTCAGCGAACTCGGCGAAGCCTTCACGCAGGCCAAGGACCAGGAACTCGCGCGGCTTCGCCAGGACAACACGGGCACGGATAGCTCGTCAGGACTGTCTGGGTGACCGACGGATGGCGTGCTCCCAGGCGAGCAGTCCGGCCGTCCACTGGTCCACCCGGTCTGAACCAGACCGGGTGGACCTCTGGTCATCGAGTTGGCGCGGGGTGACGATGGGCTCATGGCAGCACAAGCAGCGCTCGAGCACGAGCTGGTGGACCGGCCCACCTGTTGGTGTTGCGGCAACACGTTCGACGAGGCGGAACTGAGCCGACTGGGGTCCCACCCAGAGGTGGGGGTGTGCGCCGGGTGCGCGCAGTGGCTGCACCGGCGCGCCCGTTCCGCAACCGAGACCGGCCGCCGCAACCCCGGCTCTGTCCTTCGTCGCGCGGTCGCGGCGGTCCGGCGTCGGGTGATGCGTGCCGGCGCGCAGGACTGGCCTGTCCTCGGGTCGCTGCTGCGCCGTCTCGACCGTCACCTCCCTTGATGTTCTGCGACGTCCCGTGAGCGCGAGGGAGGGCGCCCGGGAAGACGACGCGGCCGCGGGGGCGGACCGGGGCGCCATCGTCGCGGACCTGACCGGGTGCCGCGACGACCTACACCGCCTGCTGGCGACCGCGACCCCTGGCCGGCTGGGCGCGCGGACCACCGGGACCAGGTGGAGCAACGAGCAGCTGCTGTTCCACATGGTGTTTGGCTTCCTGGTCGTGCGTCGACTCCTGCCGCTGGTGCGGCTGATGGCGGTGCTGCCGCCATGGGTCGGTCGCGGCTTCGCCCGGCTGCTGGACGCTGGCCGGGTACCGTTCCACTGGGTGAACTACGCCGGTTCCTGCGGCGGCGCACTCGTGTTCAACCACGCCCGGATGGGCCGACTGTGCGACCACACCATCAACCACCTGGTCGCCAGCCTCGAGCGGGAACCAGAACGGCGGCTGGGTCGGGGGATGCCATTCCCGACCAGCTGGGACCCGTACTTCCAGCCCTTCATGACACTGGCCGAGGTGTACGCCTACCCGGGGCTGCACTACAGGCACCACCGCGCCCAGCTCACGCTGCGCGCGCGCTGACGACGGATGGGTGCCAGCCCGCTGGTGAAACAAAGCCCGGCGCGAAGCACTCGGTCAGCGACGGCCCCCTCAGCTCCCCTCAGGACGCCGGCCACGGTCCTACGGAGCCACGTTCGATGAGCTCGGTCGGCAACCGTCGATGCGCCACCGCCCCCCCTGCTCCCTCAATGCGTGACAACAGCAGGCGGCACGCTGCCACCCCGATCTCGTAGGTCGGCTGGGCGACGACCGTCAACGCCGGGCTGACCAGGTCAGCCCACTCGGTGTCGTCGAAGCCGAGCAGGGACACGTCCTCCGGGCAACGAATCCCCGCGCGCGCTATGGCGTGGAACGCCCCGAGCGACTGCATGGCATCGAAGGCGAGGATCGCCGTGGGCCGGTCCTCCAAGGCGAGCAGTCTGGCCGTCTCAGCCTCGCCGTCCTCGCGCCGGTAGCCACCGGAGGAGATCAGCTCCGGTCGGATTTGGACACCGGCCGCTGTCATCGCGTCGCGGAACCCGGCCGCGCGGGCGCCGACTGTCGTTGCCGAAGCCCGCTCGACGCCTTTCATGTCGGGGCGCAGCATGCGTTCAAGCATCGCGTGCGTTCCACCGGTGAGGATCGCGATGTCGCGGTGGCCATGGGCCAACAGGTGCTCGGTGGCAGCTCGCGCCGCCTTGCGGTTGTCGATACCGACCGTGTCGGCTTGCAGGCCCGCCACGCTCCGGTCCAGCAGGACCACGGGGATGCCAGCTGCAATGACGTCGCGGAGGTGGGACCTGTCGCCACCGTCTGCGGGGCACACGACCAGGCCGTCGACGCGTCGCTCGGTCATCACCCTGACCGCGGTCTCCTCCTTGTCGAGCTCCTCGTCGGTGTTGGCCAGCAGCACCTCGAACCCCTGGGCCCGCGCCGTGTCGGCGATGCCGCGCAGTGAGCGACGGAAGAAGGGATTCTCGATATCGGACATCACCACGCCGAGGGTGCGCGTCGACCCGGTGATCATGCTGCGCGCGAGGCTGTTGGCTCGATAACCAAGCTGTTCCGCCGCGGCCAACACGCGTTCCCGGGTGCTCTCGCGCACCGAGCCGTAGCCGCCGAGCGCCCTGGCCGCGGTGGCAGTGGAGACTCCCGCTTCACGCGCGACATCCGGCACCGTGGCGATGCCGCGCGGTTCAACGCTTCTGCTCACCGTGCTCCTTCAAATGCGTGTCGTACCAACGGTTTTGGCGGTCTGCCGAGCATTTCGGTATGCCGGTCGCTCCCGGCGGGCGCGCGGGTCCCGGGTGACCCGTCGGCGGCTCACGCCCGCCGAGTTCCTGGCCTGACCCTAGCCGGTGTCGGCCTGCTCCGCCGCACCGGATCTGACCAGTTTCCGGGAACCCTCTTGACAGCAGCCCATCAGATTGAGAACGTTCTCACTCATCAGGTTGAGAACGTTATCAAAGCAAGTCACTCGCGGATTGGAACCAGGAGCACCGATGACCGAAACCCTTCCCCTCAAGCCGATCGACGCCGACATCGTCGACAAGCTGACGGCCACCGTCGCGGAGCGTGATGCGATCGCGACCGTGGTACGCGACGTCGTGGAGCGCGGGCTGCGCAACGTGTACTTCGTCGGTGCCGGCGGCTCGATCATCTGCAGCTACCCGGCCCACTACCTGCTCCAGCAGAAGGCGTCGTTCCCGGCCTTCCAGCTGCAGAGCGACGAGCTCAACACCTCGGTCCCGGCCATCATGGGTCCGGGCTCGCTCGTCGTGCTGGCCTCCTACACCGGCACCACCAAGGAGACGGTGGCCGCCGCCAAGACCGCCAAGGCCACGGGCGCGACGGTCATCGCGGCCGCCAAGGCCGGCAGCCCGCTCGCCGAGGCTGTCGACGCCGCGTTCACCGGCAAGAGCGACCTGTTCGAGCTGGTCGTCGCCTTCGAGCTGCTGGCCGCCACCGGCGCTGAGCTGGACACCGACGCGGTCGACCAGGCCCTGGTGGCGCTGCCCACCGCGGTCCGGCACGCGGTCGAGCAGGCTGAGCCGGAGCTCGCTGGCATCGCCGAGGCGTTCAAGGACGAGCCGATCACGTACGTCCTGGGGTCCGGACCCAGTTTTGGCTGGGCCTACGGCCTGGCCATGTGCTTCCTGCAGGAGATGCAGTGGAAGCACGCGGCGGCCTTCAACTCCGGCGAGTTCTTCCAGGGAGCGTTCGAGATGGTCGACCACGACACCGCGGTCCTGCTGTGGGTCGGTGACGACGCCTCGCGGCCCATGGGGGAGCGGGCCAAGAGCTTCCTCGACCAGTACTGCAAGAAGGCCCAGTACGTCGACGTGCGCGACCTCGAGCTGCCCGGCATCCCCGAGTCCGTCCGTGGCGAGGTCTCGCCGATCGTCGTGGGAGCGCTGGCCAACCGGCTCGCCCAGCACTACGAGTCGGTCCGCGGTCACGACCTCGAGACGCGCCGGTACATGTTCAAGGTCGAGTACTGAGCATGACCCCTGACCTGCTCAACTTCGACCCGGCGCGCTACCTGCGCATCCAGTCGGGTGCCGTCGGCCTGGCCGACCAGATCGATGCCGTGGCGGCTGACGCCCTCGGCGCCGGCGTGACCAACGTGGTCTTCGCCGGGGCCGGCGGCGCGGGCATCCTCATGCAGCCCGCGGCCGCCCTGCTCCGCGACCGTTCGACCTTCCGCGCGGACGTCGTGCTGCCGGCCGAGCTCGTCCTGACGGGCTCCGCCACGGTGGGTCGGGACACCTTGGTGGTCATCCCGTCGCTGTCCGGAACCACCGCCGAGAGCATTGCGGCCCTCGAGTTCGTCAAGGCTGCCGGCGCACGGGTGCTGGTCCTCACCGGCCACCCCGACACCCCGCTGGGCATCAAGGCCGACGTCAGCCTGGTGAACTTCGCCGAGGACGACACGTCCTGCGAGTCGTTCTACCTCCAGTCGCTCCTGCTGTCGCTGTCGATCCTGGCGCGCACGGGCGGGCTCGAGGACCACGCAGGGGTCGTCGCCGAGCTGGTGCGCCTGCCCGAGCTCCTCCTCGACGCCAAGGGCGCCTTCGAGCCGCGAGCGCACTCGCTCGCCGAGGCGATCGCGGCGGACCCGTGGCACATCGTCACAGGGTCGGGCACCACGTGGCCCGAGGCCTTCTACTACGGCATGTGCATCCTGGAGGAGATGCAGTGGATCCGGACGCGTCCGGTCCACGCCTCCGACTTCTTCCACGGCACGCTCGAGCTGGTCGAAGCTGACGTCAGCGTGCTCCTCCTCAAGGGCGAGGACGCCACCCGACCCGTCGCCGACCGGGTGGAGCGCTTCGTCTCCGGACTGACCGAGAAGCTGCTCGTCCTCGACACGGCCGATGTGGAGCTGCCCGGGATCTCGCAGACCACCCGCGCCCTCGTGTCGCCGGTGATCCTGTCCGCCCTGCTGGAGCGGGTGAGCGCTCACCTCGAGGTGCTGCGCGACCACCCCCTGACGACCCGTCGCTACTACCGCCGCATGGCGTACTGAAGGACGGCCTCATGAACGTCACCCTGCTCACCCTCGGCGACAACGTCGTCGACCGGTACCTCGAACGGGGGGTGCTCTACCCCGGAGGGAACGCGGTCAACGTGGCCGTCCACGGGCGTCGGTGCGGCGCCGGCGCGGCATACATCGGTGCGGTTGGCACCGACCTCGCCGGGCGCGCCGTCCTCGACGCGCTGGTGGCCGAGGGGGTGGACACCTCGATGCTGAGGATCGTCGAGGGCCCCAACGCCTCGGCGGACGTGCGCGTCGTCGATGGAAACCGCGTGTTCGACCACGGGGACCCGGGGGTGTCGAGGTTCGTGCTGACACCGGCGGACTTCGCAGCCGTCGCAGCGGCGACCATCGTGCACACCGGTGAGTGCTCCATGGTCGAAGACCAGCTGGCCGACGTCTCCGCAGCTGCATCGCGGCTATCGTTCGACTTCTCCGAGCGCCCGCACGCCTACATCGCCGAGTACGCACCGCTCGTCGACATCGCCATCCGCTCAATGCCTTTCGCAACTGTCGACGACGCGGTCCACGAGGCCCGGCGCATTCGGGACCTCGGCCCGAGCCTCGTCGCGGTCACGATGGGCGCCGGCGGGGCGGTGGCGCTCCAGGGTGAGCTGGTCGTGCATGCCCAGGCGCCAGCCACTCCCGTCGTCGACACCCTCGGAGCCGGGGACGCCTTCATCGGCCGACTTCTCACCGGCCTCATCGGCGACACGCCGCTCGCGACGCTCCTCGGCGCCGCGACGGCATACGCCTCAAGCACCTGCGCCACCTTCGGCGCCTTCGGGTACGAGACCTCACTCGAGGGACTCACTGCACCGCTCAACCCCATCCACAAAGGAGTGGACCTCACATGAAGCACACCACGCGCAGCGCATCCTTCGCCGTGCTCGCCACCGCGACCGCGGTGGCCCTGGCCGCCTGCGGCGCGCCCGGGACGGCCAACCCTGGTGCGGGAGGAGCCAGCAGCCAGAGCCTCACGGCACCAGCCGAGAAGTCGGGAACCATCACCATGGTCACCAAGTTCGCCGACCCCAAGTACGCCCCGTACTTCGAGAGCGTGACCAAGGCCTATGAACAGGCCAACCCCAAGGTCACCATCAAGCTCGAGCAGGTCGGCGACCAGCCCTACAAGGACAAGATCCGAGTGCTGTCGGCGTCCAAGCAGCTGCCCGACATCTACTTCTCGTGGGCCGGTGACTTCGCCAACAAGTTCGTCCGTGCCGGTCTGGCCGCCGACCTGACCTCGGTCATCGGGCCTGACACCGAGTGGGGCAAGACCTTCTCGCCGGCCGCCCTCAAGGCGTTCGAGACCAAGGGCAAGAACTTCGGTGTGCCGATCGACCTCGACGCGAAGTACCTGGCCTACAACAAGGCGGCCTTCACCAAGGCCGGGATCAGCGGCGCTCCGGCGTCGCTCGAGGAGCTCCTGGGGGACTGCGACAAGCTGAGGACGGCGGGTTACACACCCATCGCCTTCGGCAACCAGTACGGCTGGCCGGCGATCCACTACATCACCCAGCTCAACGCGTACAACGTCGCACCAGACACCCTCGCCAAGGACTACGACCCGGCCACGGGTGCGTTCACCGATCCCGGCTACACCAAGGCGGTCGACCAGTTCAAGGACATCGTCACGCACTGCTCCAGCAAGGACGCGAACGGTGTCTCGCACGAGGCCGGGCAGGCGAACTTCCTCAACGGCAAGGCCGCCATGCACTACCTGGAGTCGGTCGAGTTCCAGGTGCTGACCGCCAAGGGGGGTGCGCCGAAGGAGCTCGCCGACAACTGGGACTTCATGCGGCTGCCCGCACCCCAGGGCGCGGCCGGTGACGCCGGAGCCCTGACCGGTGCGCCGGACGGGTTCATGGTCAACGCCCAGAGCAAGAACGCGGCGCTCGCCGTGGACGTCCTCAAGTTCATGACCACCCAACAGAATGCCGCGAAGCTCACGGCTGACATCGGCTGGCTGAGTCCCGTCCAGGGCTCGGCGACCTCGGCGAACTCGTTCCCGCAGCTCCAGTCAGCACTCGCCGACATCAGCAAGGCCAACCAGTTCGCGATCTGGCTCGACACGGTGACCAACGCGGAGGTGGCCAACGCCTACCTCTCCGGGATCGAAGGTGTCATCTCCGGCTCGAAGACGAGCAAGGACGTCATGACCGGCGTCCAGGAGGCCGCCGCCAAGGCCAAGAAGCAGGCTGGCTGACCTCACACCCTGGTGGGGCGGGCGGATCATGGGACCTGCCCGCCCCGCCGACCAAGGACCACCCGGTCCGACCTCGACAGGGTCGGTCAGCGTCGACCGACCAACGCCCACCCGAGGAGGGCATGACATATGAGCACCACGTTGATGCGATGGCGGTCGCTGGCCTGGGTCCTGCCCGCACTGGTCCTGCTGCTGGTCTTCGTCTACTACCCCATCGTCGACAACCTGCGGCTGAGCCTGTTCTCCTGGAACGCGTTCTCGGTAGCGCCGACCTTCGTCGGGCTCGACAACTACCGCACGGCGTTCCACGACCCGATCTTCTGGACGGCACTGCGGAACAACACGGTGTTCGCGATCGTGTCGCTCGTCTTCCAGGTCGGGTTCTCGCTCGTCCTGGCGGCCCTGCTCGAGGAGTTCGTGCACGAACGGCTGCGTGGCATCCTCCGCACGATCTACTTCATCCCCGCCGTCATCTCGATCACGGTCGCGGGCATTCTCTTCTCGTTCCTCTACAACCCCGAGATCGGGCTCGTGAACCGCCTGCTCGGAGCAGTGGGGCTGGAGAGCTGGCAGCACTCGTGGCTCGGGGAGCCGGGCACCGCCATGGGCAGCATCATCGCGATGAGCCAGTGGCAGTCCATCGGTTACACCGCGATCTTGTTCGTCGTCGGAATCCAGCGGATCCCCAAGGAGTTCCACGAGGCTGCGAAGGTCGATGGCGCTGGCCCGATCCGGAGATTCTTCTCGGTGACCGTGCCCATGGTCCGCGAGATGACGACGCTCATCATCATCCTCACCGTCTCCGGAGCCTTCCTCGTGTTCAACGAGGTGATGGTCATGACCGCAGGTGGGCCCTCGAACTCCAGCCAGGTGTTGGGCACCTGGCTCTACCGCAACGCCTTCCTCAACGACGACATGGGATATGCGTCCGCCATCGCCACGGTCATCTTCGTGATCACGCTCGCGATCGGCGCCGTCCAGATCGTCGTCAGCCGCCGACGGAGGATCCAATGGTGATGTCCGCCTCCAGCCCCACCCCGACCCCCACCCGCCAGAAGGCGGCAAGTCCGACCCTGGCCCCGTCGGCGAACACCCCGGCAGTCGCGAGGTCGGCACGGGCAGCGCGTCGCGTCGGGGCCCGAACAACGCGCCTGGCAGTGTGGCTCGGGCTCGCACTGCTCGTCGTCGCCGTCCTCTATCCCTTGCTGTGGATGGTCTTCAGCAGCTTCAAGAGCAACCAAGAGGTCTTCGCGAGCCCATGGGGCCTGCCGGGCGACCTGCGCTGGGGCAACTTCAGCAGGGCCGGCAGCGCAGGAGTCGTGCGCTACTTCGTCAACAGCGTTCTGGTGACGTCCGCCTCGATCCTCACCACGGTCCTCTTCAGCGCCTGGGCGGCCTATGGGCTCGTGCGGCTGCGCGTGCCCTTCGGGGGGACGATCCTCGGGCTCCTGCTCGGCGGGCTCATGCTCGCACCGACCGTGGCCCTCATCCCCCTCTTCGGCCTGCTGCAGCAGCTGCACATCTACGACAGCTACTGGGCGCTCATCGTCCTCTACACCGCGTTCCGCATTCCCTTCACGACCTTCCTGATCCGGGCGTACATGATCGACATCCCCCCAGAGGTCGATGAGGCTGCCACGTTGGACGGGTGCTCGCCCACACAGGCCTTCTGGCAGGTCATCCTGCCGATGTGTCGACCGATCCTCGTCTCCGCGGCCCTGCTCCAGGCCCTCTTCGCGTGGAACGAGTTCGTGTTCGCGCTGGTCTTCATCAGCACCGGCGACCTCAAGACGCTGCCTGTGGGACTGATGGACATGCAGAGCCGACTGCTCACCGACTGGCCCGTCCAGTTCGCCGGGCTGACCATGGCCGCACTGCCCATGATCGTCCTGTTCCTCATCGGTCAGCGCCAGTTCCTCAGAGGGCTGACCGACGGCATCGGCAAGTAGCGTCCCCGACACCCCGCGTGCCGTACCGCGCGGTCCTGCGGCAGAAGCGTGTGCGAGCTCAGCGGGTCCCGGGTGCCGTCACCGGTCTCGCCTTCGACCCTTGGAGGGCCGGGAGGTGCAGCGAGAAGCGGCACCCGTCCGTGGTGTTGACGACAGAGACCGTTCCGCCGTGGGCCTTTGCGACACCGGCCACGATGGCCAGCCCGAGACCCGCGCCACCGCCGTCCCCGGGGGTCCGTGCCTCGGTTCCTCGGAACCCGGTCTCGAAGATGCGCGCGGCCAGACCTTCGGGGATACCGCCGCACTGGTCCTGCACCGTGACCAGGACACTTCCGGGCCCGTGTGTCGTGACGGTCGTCTCCACCTCGCCGCCGGACGGCGTGTGCCGGATCCCGTTGACCACCAGGTTCGCCACCGCACGCTGGATCTCGGTCGCGGCTACGGTGGCCCGCACGCCCGGGGTGGCCGACCCGGTGAGCCGAACGTCGCGGGCGCGGGCGAGCGGAACCAAGCCGGCCACCGCGTCCGAGACGAGGTCACCCACGTCGATGTCGCTCATCGTCAGGCCCGGGTCGTCGGCCTGGAGTCGGGACAGCGCGAGCAGGGCATCGACCAGGTCGTCCATGCGCATCACCGAGTCGCGCACCATCGCCATGGCGGTGGGGACATCCGCGGCCACCCCGTCCTCGACCGCCTCGCTGATGGCGCGGATTCCGGCCAGCGGGGTCCGTAGGTCGTGCGAGACCCAGGCGACGAGCTCGCGCCGGTCGGACTCCGAGCGGGCCTCGTGCTCCCTCTGCATTCGCTCTGCGGTGGCGGCCCGGTCGGCGGCGATGACCCGTCGGGCGACGAGGCCGCCCAGGCCGGCGGCGACCGGGACGGCCGCGAGCAGCACGAGGAGGACGGTGGTGGAGTCCTCGGGGCGCAGGAACATGGCACGTGAGCTCGCATAGACCCCGGCGGCGACGGAGATGACGACGACGACCGGTGCGGCGACCGCGGCCGCGCCCAGCGATCGCCGGGTGAGGGCCACCACCACGGCAACCCCTGCCAGCCCGACGGCGAGCGCGACGGCAGCCGACAGCCCTACCGCCGAGAGCTGGGCGGAGCTCATCGGGCGTCCGGGTCTGTGCGGTCCCACCGGTAGCCGACACCGAAGACCGTGACGAGGCGTTGCGGAGTGGAGGGCTCGTCCTCGACCTTCTCGCGCAACCGGCGGACGTGGACGGTGACGGTCGACTTGTCGCCGAACTCCCACTCCCAGACGTCGCGGATGAGCTCCTCGCGCCGGTGCACGATCCCCGGGTGTCGCAGGAACCAGTCGAGGAGGGCGAACTCGCGTGTCGTCAGCGCCAGCGGCGAGCCTGCCCGCGTAACCACGTGCGCGAGCCGGTCAAGGACGAGGTCGCCGTCGGTGACCCGTGCCGGGAGCGGGGCGGCCCTGTCGTCGGGCCGGTCGGCCGCGGACTGGCCAGCGGCCCTGCGGACGATCGCCTGCACGCGGAGGACGAGCTCGCGCGGACTGAATGGCTTCGTCACGTAGTCGTCCGCGCCGAGCTCGAGGCCCTCGATCCGGTCGGTCTCCCCGCCCCGCGCCGTGAGCATCACGACGGGGACCTGTGGCTGGTCACGGCGCAGCCGTCGGCAGACCTCGAGCCCGTCCATCCCGGGGAGCATGAGGTCCAGCACGACGACGTCCGGCGCGGTCCGGGCGGCGAGGTCGAGCGCGGTCACCCCGTCGGAGGCGCGGTGCACGTCGAACCCGGCACGGGCCAGGTACGCACCGACGACGTCGCCACCATCGGGTCATCATCGACGACGAGGGCGCTGACCATGGTTCGAGGATAGGTGCACCCCCACCGTCGGGCGTCACCCTGGAGGGCGCTCGTCAGGACCTCGTAAGGAGGGCGTAACCGCCACGTCATGGCATGTCGGGGCAGTGGCCCGCTTGACTCGACCCAGAGCCGCCACCGTGGCGGTGGGAAGTGAGGAAGTTCCATGAATCGCAAGGCATTCCGCATCGTCGGTGCGATCGCGACGGGTGGTGTCGCGGTGCTGGGCCTGGGGCCGGCGGCATACGCGTCCGGGGTCTCCGGACCGGCGATCTATGTGGACCACGTCCTCTACCGGACGGTGGCGACACCGACCGAGCTGTCCGGGACAGGGGCGCCCGCGCAGAGCTGGGACACCATCTACAACTTCTTCGGCGCGCAGCCCAGCGTGGCCACCGCGGCGCCCGGCGACCCGGGCTTCAACGGCGGCCGGTGGCAGGTGCACAAGGTCTCCACTCCGGACGGGTATGGAGCTGCGCTGGCAGCCGGAGACCTCGACGGCAACGGCGTCCTGGACTCGGCCTCGGAGATCCAGGCAGCCTTGGCGTCCGGTGCCCTCGTCGACGACGGCATCGTGAAGTACTTCGTCTGCACCCTGAACAAGGTGCCCGCCCGCCGCTGAGCGAAGCGCCGCTGGTGCAGCCCGCGTGGCCGTCCCGGTTCACCGCCCAGGCGAACCGGGACGGCTCCGCCCTTCCCCCGTCCGCTCAATACTCGGTATGCCGTGTGGGCAGCTATGCGAGGTCGGGCTTGGTCAGGATCGACCGTTCGTCTGCGGCGTCCACCACGGCACCGATCCGGTCGTACGTCGCCAGTGCCGCTTCGTGCTGGGCGCGGGCCCGATCCAGGTCGCCCCCTGACTCGTAGATGCGTCCGAGCAGCGAGGAGACCCGGGCCGCCTCGTACGTCAGGTCGATCTCGGTGAAGAGCCGGTGCGCGTTGCGTGCCGCCCTCTCGGCGTCGGCGAGGTCGTCCTGGGCGAGGAGGACCGCGGCCTCGCCGGCGTCGGCGACCGCCCGCAGGGCGGGTGTCCCGTGGTGCGACGCGATCTCGGCCAGTTCGGCCGCGGCCGTCCGCGCCGTCGGGAGATCGTCAAGCATCAGGGCGACCTCGAGCTGAGTGGGAAGCAGCTTCGCTCGCTCCAGTGCACCCAGGCCCTGGCTGCCGAGCATCCGCCGCAGGCCTGTGGCGGCGGCCCCCGGGCGACCCCGCTGGACGAGCGCCCGGGCGAGACCCGGCTGCGGCGTCACGCCCATCTCCTCCGCCTGCCGGAAGGCATCCTCCGCCGCGTCGAGCTCACCCAGCTTGAGCCTGACCTCGCCCAGCTCCCGGAAGGCGAGCGCGGAGAAGGTCAGGTTGAAGGAGCCCAGCTCTGTCGTGGCGGTCAGAGCCTCGTCCTCCGCCTCGGCCAGGAACCCTCGCAAGCGGAGGATCTCGGCCCGGTGGACCCGGCAGACACCGGGGAAGCCGTTGATGGCCTGCCGGTTGCACCATCGCGTGGCTGCCTCGGTCCACCGACCCGCGGCCTGCCAGTCGGCGACCTGTGCGTTGACCGCGATCATCATGCAGTAGATCATTCCGGTCGCGCGGGCACCCAGGTCGCCGGCCACGGCGCCTTGCGTCGCCTCCTCCACCATGCGAAGGCCCCGGTCGGGGTCGTCGGAGTACACCAGGCCGATGCCGTGGAAAGCATGTCCCAGTGCGTACAGGTCCTTGTCGCCATGTCGTGCGCCCAGGTCCTCAGCCTTCTTGGCACATTCGACCACCGCACCGAGGTCGCCGATGTCGCGCGCGGCGATGCTGCGCGCGAAGCTGAGCCACCCGTGCTCGGCGTTCTCGGGTTGTCCCTCGAGCAGCCGAGCAGCGTTCTGCAGCCACCCCGTGGCCGTGCCGCGCTCACCGAGGTCGCCGTAGTGCTGGGCGAGGTCGATCGCCACGTGAGCCGCCCGGCTGGGGTTGCCCTGCTTCCGGTGCGTCTCGTAGGCGCGCTCACGAAGCGCCATGCAGTGGCGCATCTTGCCGATCCACCAGGCGCACTCGGCCATCTGGTCGAGCTCGTCGGGACCGAGCGGCGCGACAGCATCCGCCGCCGCGAAGAGCTGAAACGCCTCGCCCCACGCGTAGCGCGACACGGCGTCGCTGGCCTCGGGAAGCGTCGAGGGCTCGGTCATGATGTCAGTGTCCAAGAAAGTCGGGCTCGTCGCTACGAATCCGTGACGTCACAATGGGGGCGTGGCCCCCATCCCGGCTCCGCGAGACGTCGACCCACCCGAGCGACGTCCGGTCATCCTGGCTGTCGACGACGACCCGGACGCCATCGAGCTCCTGGGCGAAGAGCTGAACGACCGTTACGGCCGCGCCTACCAGATACGGACCGCCCGCGCGGCGACCTCGGCGCTGAACCAGCTGACCGCTCTGCGGGAGGCAGGGGAGCGGGTGGCCCTGGTCCTGTCCGACCAGTGGCTGCCCGACGGCACGGGGTGCGAGCTCCTGGCCCAGGCCAGGGAGCTCTTCCCCCACTCCCGCCGGCTCCTCCTGATCTCGTGGGGCGAGTGGGCGATGGATGCCACAGCCCACCCGCTGCGCCGAGGCATCGGCCTCGGACAGATCGACTACTACGCCATCAAGCCGTGGCGGGCAGCCGACGAGCTGTTCCACCGGACGGTGACCGAGAACCTCCACGAGTGGGTCGGCTCAGACGCGTCGCTGTCGCGGGAGCTGTCGATCGTCGCCGAGGCAGGCAACGCCCGGGCCTCAGAGCTGCGCAGCCTGCTCAGCCGAAACCGGGTGCCCTTCGTCTTCCACCCGACAGGGTCGCCAGCGGGCAGGCTGATCCTCGACGAGGTCGGCGAGGCCGACGCCGCCGTTCCCGTCGTCGTCCAGCGCAACGGGCGGGTTCTGGTCGACCCGACCAACATCGAGATCGCCGAAGCGTATGGCGCGCGCACCCGCCTGCAAGGCTCCCGTGAGTACGACGTCACCGTCGTGGGCGCCGGGCCCTCCGGGCTCGCCGCGGCCGTGTACGCCTCGTCGGAAGGGTTGCGCACCCTGGTGATCGAACGCGAGACGATCGGCGGTCAGGCCGGGTCGAGCTCACTGATCCGCAACTACCTCGGCTTCCAGCGTGGAGTCACGGGTGCCGACCTCGCCACCCGGGCGCACCAGCAAGCGTGGGTGTTCGGGACGACGTTCTTACAGATGTGCCAGACCCAGGAGATCCGCAGCGACGCCGACCGGCTGTACCTGACCACGTCGAACTGTGCGGAGATCGCGACTGGCGCCGTCGTCCTCGCCATGGGGGTCAGCTACCGCCGGCTGGGCATCCCATCCCTCGACGACCTGGTCGGACGGGGCGTCTTCTATGGTGCCTCCGCCTCGGAGGCGGAACGGTTCACCGGACGGACCGTCTTCGTCGTGGGGGCCGGCAACTCGGCCGGACAGGCGGCCGTCCACCTGGCCGCGCACGCGCGCAAGGTGACCATCCTGGTGCGACGCACCACGCTCGCCGAAACGATGTCGCGCTACCTCATCGAGGAGATCGAGGGACAGCTCAACATCGACGTTCGCTACCGAACCGAGATCGTCGACGGGACGGGCGACGGAGAACTCGAGAGCCTCACCCTGCAGGACTCCGGGCGAGGTGCCATCGAGACAGTGCCGGCCGATGCTGTCTTCATCCTGATCGGTGCGAAGCCGCACACGGACTGGCTGCCCGAACAGGTCGCCCGCGACCGCTACGGCTTCGTCGTGACGGGGGCCGCAAGCAACGGCTGGTCGCCAGCCCGAGCGCCCTTCGTGTTCGAGTCGTCGATGCCGGGGGTCTTCGCGGTGGGAGACGTGCGTTCGGGGTCAGTCAAGCGCGTGGCATCTGCCGCCGGAGAAGGGTCCGTCGCGATCCAGGAGGTGCATGAGTACCTGCAACAGGTGGACTCTGCAGGGGGTTGACAGCTGCTCACCTCATCCAGAAGCGGTGTGTGTGACGGCGCTGGTACCGCCGTCGCGGTTCGCGTCGCGGGCAGGGGCACCACGGCGCCCATGGGCAAGGCAGGATGGGCGCGGTAGTCGGGCGCCCGCTCGGGGCGACCGTTCGTCGAGCGATGAGGAAGACTGGTGGCGGGACGGCACGCACACCCCCACGCGCACGCCAGCGGACTGAACACGTCACCCAAGGTGCTCCTCGCGGTGGCAGTCGTGCTCTGCGCGGTCGCGCTGGCGATGGTCTGGCTCTGGCCGGACAGCACCGCGGCTGTGGCCGGCGCCCCGGACACAAAGCAGGTCAACGGTGTCGTCACGACGATGGACGTCGAGCCCTGCCCGCCCGCCACGGACCAGCTGCAGCAGTCACAACCCCCAGCGGCGACCACCTTGCCGTGTGGCAGCGCCCAGGTGCGGCTGACGACGGGTGACCAGGCCGGCAACACGTTCACGGTCCCGCTGCCGACCGGCGTCGGGTCACCCACGGTCCACGTCGGTGACAAGGCGGTCCTGACCTACTCGCCCGGCAACGACGCGGCTTCCCGCTACGCGATCATCGACCACGAGCGAGGCACCCAGCTGTGGGCGCTCCTCGCGGCGTTCGTCCTGGCGGTGCTGGCCTTCGGGCGTTGGCGCGGTCTCACCGCGCTGCTCGGGCTGGGCTTCACCTTCACCGTCATCCTCGGGTTCGTGATCCCGGCGATCCTCGACAGCAAACCGCCGTTGCCGGTGGCCATCGTCGGCTGCTCGGCGATCGTGCTGGTCGTCCTCTACCTCACCCACGGGTTGGGACGGACGACCACGGTGGCGCTCGCGGGGACCTTGGCGAGCCTGCTGCTGACGGGACTCCTCTCGACATTGGCCGTCGGGGCCATGAGTCTCTCCGGCGCGGGCGACGAGAGCTCGTTCATCCTCGGCCAGTCCCACGGGGTCGACCTGCGGGGGCTGCTCCTCGCCGGCATCCTGATCGGCTCCCTGGGCGTCCTCGACGACGTCACCGTCACCCAGGCGGTGACGGTGGAGGAGCTCGCCCGGGCCAACCCGGAGCTGGGTGGCAAGCAGCTGTATGCCGCCGCGACGCGAGTCGGGCGGGCCCACATCGCGTCGGTCATCAACACCATCGTGTTGGCCTACGCGGGCGCGTCCCTGCCGCTGCTCGTGCTCATCGTCGCCCTCGACGACCCCCTCGGCCAGGTGCTGTCAGACCAGCTCGTTGCGACCGAGCTGGTCCGTAGTGCTGTCGGCACCATCGGACTCATCGCGGCGGTCCCCATCACGACCGCCGCCGCGGCATACGTCGCCCGCTCGCGCCGGACACCTGCGTGAGGCTTGGTCCGCTGCCGTGACGACCGGGTCCAGCTCGCGCGGGACGCCTTGAGGGCTGGTGCATGACGCGGAGCGCTGGTCAGCCGCGACCACGCCTCCCGCACGGCGTAGGGCCAGTTGAGCGCAATTGAAGCCCGCGCCTCTCCCTGATCTCCCGTCATGCGCGCCCTGGGTGGGGGTCTTCAGTACGTGCCACGACCGGGCGCCAGCACCGCACGAGAGATGGGCTGGCGAGCCGGACCGGGCACGACATCGCAGGTCCATCAGCGGGTGCCCGACAGGGAGCCCCGGGAGGAGAACCCATCATGTTGCAAGCGAAGTCAGCACGAACCGGTGACCACACGGCAGGCATGGTGCGCAAGAGGTTCACCACGCGCGTCGTGGCCATCGTCGCGGCGGCCACCGTCGCAACCACTGGTCCGCTCCTCGTGGGCTCTGCGCAGGCCGCCTCACCTCACGCGGGTGCAGCGAAGGCGGCCCACTCGACGACGAGCGCGGGCAAGGCCTGGAGCTACCAGGGGACGTGGACCGACAAGAAGGGCCGGACCGGGGCCGCCACGGTGGACATCGTGCCGCAGAAGTTCTGGAGCTCCGGCGACAAGCTGATGATGCGCAGTGCCGTCACGACCACGCTGCAGGGCGCCCGTGGCTCGGTGCCGCACACCAAGACGATGAACCTGCCGGTGCAGCAGGCGACCACCGGCGCCATGGGCGCTGGCGTGATGGCCGCAAGCTGCGACATCCTGAACCTGGTGCTCGGCCCACTGGACCTGAACCTCTTGGGGCTTGAGGTCCACCTCGACCAGGTGGTGCTCGACATCATTGCCACGACCGGGGCGGGCAACCTCCTGGGCAACCTTCTCTGCGCGGTCGCCGGCCTCCTCGACGGCGGCGGTCCGCTCGGCCAGATCGCGGGCCTGTTGAACCAGATCCTCGCCATCCTCAACGGACTGGGGGTCTGAGCGCTCCAGCCTCGAACCCTCGCGGGCAGTGGCGCCCTGCGCGCGACGAGCGGCGCCACTGTCGGGCGAGGCGAGACCCGGAGGACCGGCGGGGGCCAGCTCCTCCGGGTTTCGCCCGGCCCGAGCCGGGGTAGGTACCTGGAGGCGGCAGACCCCGCCCCGGGACCGTCACGGAGCACTGGTGCACATCGGCACACGTCCGGACGACGATCTTGTCCAGGCCCCTTTCAAGGAGGCACACATGAGCAGCACGCACGAACCGCGCGGTACCGAGCAGGACGAAAGACGCAGCACTGACCGCGACCTGGCAGACAGCGATCGGCGTGACGGCAGGCAGGCAGAGCGGCTGGACGACCGCGACCGCATGGCCGACCGCGACCGGGTGGCCGACCGCGACCGGGTGGCCGACCGCGACCGGGTGGCCGACCGCGACCGGGTYGSCGACCGCGACCGGGTCGSCGACCGCGACCGGGTCGGCGACCGCGACCGGGTTGCCGACGGCGACCGCCTGGCCGCGGTCCAGGCGGACCGGTTCGGTGGGGTGAAGATCGGCTCGGCCTTCTTCGGCTGGCTCACCGCCATGGGCATGGCCGTCATCCTCACTGCTCTCCTGGCAGCCGCCGGGACGGCGGTGGAGCTGGGCACCGGGACGGACGCGGGCGAGGCTGTCGACGCCGCTTCCGAACAGGTGGCCACCGTGGGAGTCGTGGGTGCCCTTGCCCTCGCGATCATCCTCTTCGTCAGCTACTACTGCGGCGGGTACGTCGCCGGTCGGATGGCTCGGTTCAACGGCGCCAAGCAAGGTTTCGCCGTGTGGCTGTGGGCGCTCGTCGTCGCCGTGGTGGTGGCGGTCGTCGGAGCCGTGGCGGGAAGCAAGTACGACGTCCTCGGACAGCTGAACAGCTTCCCCCGCCTGCCGGTGAGCACGTCAGAGCTGAACACCGCTGGTGTGGTGGCCCTGGTCCTGGCCGCCGTGGCCAGCTTGGTGGGTGCGATCGCCGGCGGTGCCGCCGGCATGCGGTTCCACCGCCGGGTCGACCGGGTCGACCCGATCGACGTCGCTGACTAGATAGGCAGCATCCCCACGGCGCGGTCTCTGACGCAGGAGACCGCGCCGTGGGATGTCGCCGTCACTCGGACGACGTCCGCAGGCGTCGGTGGGCCATGTCGAAGGTGGCGAGCACCTCGAGGAGGAAGTCGCCCGCGGCGGTCGTGACGCGACCGACGTCCTCGCGGGGGGTGTCCGCCAGGACCTCGGCCAGGACGACGTGGTGCACGTGCACCAGGTCGAGCAAGCTGACCCCGTGGACGATGGCGCGGCGCCCGAGGTCGTAGCCGTCGGTGAGGGCGGCTTCGCTGCGCCGCGGGAGATATCGCTGGAACGCCACGCGGTAGTCGAGCGTGACGTCGTCCAGGTCACTCATGACCGTGCTTCCCGGCGCCGTTCACCCGTGCCAGGTAGGCCAGGCCCTCCTCGAGGTCGAGGGACGTCGGCACATCACCCATGTCCATGCCCAGGCGCACCATCGAGAAGGCGACCTCCGGTTGGATCCCCACGATCACCGTCACCGCTCCCCGCAGGCGCGCGATGTCGGCAATCGATCGAAGCGTGCGAGAGGCGAAGCTGTCGATCACGTCCAGGGCAGCCACGTCGATGATGACCCCACGAGCCCGATGCTCGCCGATCCGGCTGACGAGGTCGTTCTGGAACCGGACCATCTCCGAGTCGTCCAGGGCAGTGTGGACCGACGCGACGAGGGTGTCACCCTGACGCAGGATGGAGACGAGGGCCGGTCCTGAGTTCACGAGCCGTCAGTCACCACCTTGCGCGTGACCGTGAAGCCGAGCAGTCGCTCGGCCTCCTCGAGCCCGCCCTGGAGGTCGCCGATCGTGTTCATCTTGCTCAGGTCGACCCCGATCGTGACCAAGGTCTGGGCGATGGTGGGGGACAGCCCGGTGATGATCACGCTCGCCCCCATCAGCCGTGAGGCATCCACCGTCTGGACGAGGTGGTTGGCGACGGTCTCGTCCACCTCCGGTGCGCCGGTGATGTCGATGACGACGACCTTGGCCCGGTGGGTGCGGATGCCGCTGAGCAGCTGCTCGGTCAGCTGGCGAGCCCGCTCGCCGTCCAGGACTCCGATGATCGGGAGGATGAGCAGCCGTTCGCGCACCGGCAGCACTGGCGTCGACAGCTCGCGGATCGCGTCCTGCTGCTGCCTGATGACGCGTTCGCGCTCTTCGACGAAGCTGACCGCCACGGTGTTGGCGATGCGGTTGGCGGCCGGCTCGTACGCGTCGAGGATGCGGTTGAGCAGGCCGAAGTCGCGCTGGTACTTCTCGAAGAGGGAACGAGCCAGGACATCGCGCAGCAGCAGCACGATGCCGACCACCTCGTGGGTCTCGACGCCTCGGGGGATGATGCGTTCGGACAGGTCTCGCGCATAGTGCTGCAACGCCTCGACGCTGCCCGTCTCGAGCACCTCGACGTAGTTGTCGTACACCGAGGTGGTCTCTGCGGACATCTCTTGCGGGGTCATCGCCTCCAGCAGGTGGGCATCGCGGATGCGGGAGGCCCACTCGTCGCGGAGCTTCGCCCGGTGTTCCCGAAGGTGTGCCACCAGCTGGGGGAGCAGCTGGTCGCCGCTCGAGGGTGCGTCGTGAACCGCCTCGATCTCCTGCTCGCCGTCGTCCTGGCTCATGCGCTTCCCTTCTTGTCGAACCACTTGGTCATCGTCACGGTGGTGCCGTGTCCGGGCTCGGAGACGATGTTGAACTCATCCATGAGACGGCGGGCTCCGGGCAGTCCGAGGCCCAGGCCGTCATACGTGCTGAAGCCGTCCTTGAGGGCGACCTCGACATCGGCGATGCCGGGACCCGTGTCGCGGGCCACCACGTGGATCCCAGCCCGTGGTCCCTCCAGCAGCTCGATGGTCACCTCGCCGGTCGACGCGAACCGGACGATGTTCCGCGCGACCTCCGAGACCGCCGTCGCGAGCATGGTCAGGTCTGCCCCCGAGAAGCCCGCGCGGACCGCAAGCTCGCGCGCTGCCTGACGGGCGGCGACGATGTCCGGGTCCGCGCTGATGGGCACGTGGATCTCGTTGTCGCGCAGCGGTCCTCTGCCCAGGAGCGGCTGGCTGAGCTTGGCGCAGAGCTCGCACTCGAGAAGGTGCCTGCCGGCGTCCACCTCGCGCTGGCGGCGCCGGTCCGCGCTCGACAGCGCGAGCAGCACGGGACGGCACTCGGCGGTCGGCGGCTCGGTGCGCTCGAGGGCGAGGAGGTACTCGACCCGCAGACGTGCCCTGGTCCGCTTCAGCTGGGCCGCGACCGCGCCCGCAGTGCTGCCTGACTCCTCGGCCAGGGATCGGGTCGCCTGGCCAGTGATCTCGTGGGCCAGCAGGACCTCACGTTCTCGATCGGTCAACCGGCGTAGGGCCTCGTTGATCGCCGACTGCTCCTCGGACGCGACGACCACGTCCTCGGCCTCGTCGGGCACGCTGGGATCCAGGGCGCGGTGGCGATTGCGAGACTCACTGTCCTTGCGGCGCCACATCGTCGCCATGACGTTCCGGGCCGTGGCGATCGCGTACGGCTCGATCATCCCCGGCTCGATGCGGTCCTCGGCCTCGAGCACCCTGACCAGGGTCTCCTGCACCAGGTCCTCGGCGGCAGGGTGCTCACCCACCCGGGCAGCCACGATCCGCCGCAGCATGGGGATCAGCGCGGCGACGTCGACCGCGCCATCCGGCTGCGGCGGTTCGCCGGGTGCCCGCGCCGTGCTCACGAGTGCGACACTACGCCCAGAACGACCATTGCACGCCCCTGACCTGCGCCGATGTATGCCGTCCGGATGCCATGGCGCCCGCGGCCCGTCAACGCCGCGTGCGCGCAGTGGGATCAGCCTTGCTCCGATGCTTCCCCTTGGACACAACCCTGTGCAGCCTGTGTTGGGCGTGGCGACGGTGGAACTGCCTGGGCCTCGCGGGCAGCGGCCCCCTGCAGCCGACTGATGGTGCGCGGCCTGGTGTCCGTCGCCCAGGACTCCAGCCGTTGCAGGAGGTGCACCATCGCGAGCACGATCACCGGAGCCGCCAGGGCAACGCCTCTCATCGTGCACCACCGCCGAGGTCTCGTACCGGCGGGCGACCAGCTCCGCGCCGTGCGAGTCGGTGCGCCGACGGAAACACCGTGCCGGGCTCGATCGCGAATGGCTCGACGCGCACGGCAATGCCCATCAGGTCCAGCTCCAGTGGTCGGACCACGGGATGCAGCCCCAGGTCATCTCGGACCAGGTCCGCAGGAGCTGTGGTCCGCCTCGAGTCCCGACCCACCACGGTCCCGTCGGGCTCCCGGAGCTCGCCAGTGAGGACGCCCGTCACGAAGGCCCCCCGGGGAACGAGGACCAGGCGCTGCAGCCGAAGGTGCCCGGTCATCACCCCTGCGTTACCGCGCGGGGACCGGAACGTGCCCGTGACGGGGGTGCCGTCACTGTCCGCGGCACGCGCCTCGGCGCTGAGTCGGGGGCGGAAGGCGATCACGGTCATCAGGGACTCCAGTCGTGGGGGTTCTGGCCGATCTTGGTGAGGCGGCAGTGGCGCCCTGCGGGTGAGGGGGACGGGAGGGACGCCACTGCCGGGCCATGGGGTTGGGGGCCTGTGGGTTGGCTGACCCTTCACCCATGAAGACCCCTTCGAGCGTTGACGTGACGCGGAGCTCACGGCAGGAATGGACGGAAATGGGCTCGTTGTGCGCACGGGTGGGAGCCGAGTCCGCGGACGGCTCGCGTCACGAGGTGGATCTCAAGGCGTCAGGCCCACCGTGCGGTCTGGGCGAGGCAGGAGATGACGGTTCCCAGAGTTTGGTTGCAATATCTACGATTTGCTGGCTCTGGTGTGTCGGGGCGCGGATGCGGCATGGTGCGTTGCACGACCCAACGGGTCACTCGCCGGGCGTCGCCCCTGTCGGGCGGCGCCCAGCGAGCGGTTGATCACCGGGGGTGAAGTTCAAGCAGTCCCGAGGTGTGCTCGGGGACCTGACCGGGAGCCTGATCACCACAGGCTTCTTCAACCACAGTGCCGCCGCCTTCCGCTGCATGCAGTGCCGCACGGTGGTCGTCCCTTCGCGATGAGCCCGGGTCGGCGCAGCTCCTGACGCTGGCCGACCCGGCACCGGCTGGTGGCCGGTGCCGGGTCGGCACTGTCACAGTGTGCCCCCGGGACGTGGAGCCACTGTGCTCTGGAGCCCCTGGGGACGTGGGGCACCAGGGACATGGAAGGGGTCCGCGGCCCACCCCCTGGGTCGCGGACCCCTGTGCCATGCGGTCCTGAGGGTCAGCGCTTCTGCGCGACCTTGCGGTAGCCGGCCGAGACGCCGATACCGGCGAGCAGGAAGCCCATACCCAGCCACATCAGCGTCGGGTCCGAGCCGGTGAAGGCGAGCTCGTTGACGGCCGCCGGCTTGACGAGACCGGCCGCAGCCGGGACCGCCGAGGCGGGGTTCGCGGGCTCGGGCACCACGGTGTCGCCGTCACCGGTCACCGGCTTCTCGCAGGCCGGTCCGGCCGGAACGGCGGCGCTGACGAGCACCTGCTCGGACGAGTCCGGCACGGCCGGGGTGTCCTCGACGGTCCGGTACGCGCCGGTCGCGGTCCAACCCTCACCGGGCGAGGTGGCGGCCCAGAGCAGCTGGGTCTCCCCTGCGACCGAGCGGGTCTCGCCGGTGGCCGTCCAGGCCGCACCGGGGGACTCGACCGACCAGGTCTCCTCCCAGTGGCCGACCTCGTCGGTGGCCGGCGTGACCAGCACCTGCTCGTCCCAGGCAGGGGACACCAGCACCTCGGTCGTGGTGTCCGGCGTGGCGGCATGGTGCACGGTCGTGTAGACGGCGTCGTGGTGGACCGTGCCGTAGACCGCGTCGTGGTGCACGGTGGTGTAGACGTCGTCGTGGTGGACGGTGGTGTAGACGTCGTCGTGGTGGACCGTGCCGTAGACCGCGTCGTGGTGCACGGTCTTGTAGACGTCGTCGTGGTGGACGGTGGTGTAGACGGCGTCGTGGTGGACGGTCGTGGACACCGCGTCGTGGTGGACCGTGGTGTACACCGCGTCGTGGTGCACGGTCCGGTAGACGGCGGCGTGGTGGACGGTGGTGTAGACGGCGTCGTGGTGGACGGTGGTGTAGACGGCGTCGTGGTGGACCGTCGTGTAGACCGCCGGCGTGACGAGCGCGCCCTGGCGGGTCTGGTTCGCGGCGACCCAGCCGCCGGAGCTGTCGTTGTTGTTGGCGTTCCAGTTGGGGTCGGCGTCCCAGCGCTCCCGGCCGCTCTTGCTGACGAAGAGGTATTCCGTGACGTACACGGCCGGCGACGTCATGACCTGCTCGTCGTAGGCCGCGGTCTGCAGGACCTGCTCGTCGTAGGCCGCGGTCTGCAGGACCTGCTCGTCGTAGGCCGCGGTCTGCAGGACCTGCTCGTCGTAGGCCGCGGTCTGCAGGACCTGCTCGTCGTAGGCCGGGGTCACGACCTGCTCGTCATACGCCGGGGTCTCGACCTGCTCGTCGTAGGCGGCGGTCTCGAGGACCTGCTCGTCGTACGCCGCGGTCTCGACGACCTGCTCGTCGTAGGCAGCGGTCTGCAGGACCTGCTCGTCGTAGGCGGCGGTCTCGAGGACCTGCTCGTCGTACGCCGCGGTCTCGACGACCTGCTCGTCATAGGCGGCGCTCTCCAGGACCTGCTCGTCGTAGGCGGGCAGGCCGGGGACCGGCACCGTCACGTACTCCGCTGCGTGGTGGACGGTCTCGTACACCGCGTCCATCGCCGCGGAGTCCACCAGCCACTGGTGCCACTGCCGCTCGATGACCGCGGAGACCGAGCTCCACTCGTACTCCTGGTGCGTCACGGCAGCCGTGCCCGGCACGACGACGGTGGAGTAGACCGCCTGCTTGGCAGGAGTCCCACACGCCGGCTGGCTGTTCGCTGCGGACGCCACCCCCGGTGCGATGGCCAAACCCAGTGCTGAGACCGCAACCGCGATCGATACCCGCTTCGTGTTCATCTGTAGAGCCCCTGCCCTCTTGTCCCGAATGTGGTGACGCAGAGGGTGCGGTTCAGTCGTTCGCACCACACCCCTGCGTGCTGCGCTGAGTGTGTGGTGGAGGTCAGGAAATGGTCAAGAGATAGTAAAGAGAGGGTATTGGGAACGTAAAGTGCCCTGCTCGGGAGCCAACGAAGGCAAAGCCTCCCAATCGACTCGGAAAGGGCTATCGGCCTTTGTCGCAACTATGACGATATGTACGAATATCGACGTCCGAGAGGGTGGTCAAGAAATCGTCAGGATCACCCCATTCTCAACCAAACGGCTGATCCCGCGTCTCCGTGATCCGGCTGATGCCTCAGACCCAGCTGGGGAACCACATCCGCAGCGACCACTGGCTCTGGGGGATCACCTGGGCGGTGTAGATCGGCCAGAAGAACGCGAAGATCGCCAGGGTCAGGAGGCAGTAGCCACCCACGACGTAGAGGCCGATCTCCCGTCGGCGCCAGGAGTCGGGGCGGCGGCCGAGGGCCAGCCCAAGCACGAAGACGACGGCGAAGATGATCCACGGCTCGAAGGCGACCGTGTAGAAGGAGTAGATGGTGCGCTCCTCCAGCCCGAACCACGGGAGGTAGCCACCAGCGAGCCCCGCGAGGATCGCGCCGGCCCGCCAGTCGCGCTTGAAGATCCAGTAGAACGCGAGCACGACGATCGCCGCGGCCCCCAGCCACCAGATCGAGACGGTGCCGATCGAGGTGATCGCCTTCGAGCACTGGGCGACCGCGCAGCCGCCGTCGCCCCGCTTGGGGCCCTCGTAGAAGAACGAGGTGGGCCGGCCCTGGATGACCCAGGACCAGGGGTTGGTCCGGTAGGGGTGGTTGTCGTGGAGGTTGACGTGGAACGTGTAGATCTCCTGGTGGTAGTGCCAGAGGGATCTCAGCGCATCCGGCACCCACGGAGTGTCGCGCGAGGGGTGGATCTGTCCCCATGCGCGGTCGTAGCCGAGCGGGGAGCGGAACCACCCCACCCATGACGCGAGGTAGGCCACTACCGCCGTCGAGCACATCACCAGGGCGGCCCAGAGCCCGTCGGTGACGACCGCGGACGTGAACCAGTGCCGCACCCCCACGGCCCGCCGCGCCCCCATGTCCCAGAAGACCGTCATCAGCCCGAAGGCCACGAGGAAGAACAACCCCGACCACTTGGTGCCGGCGCACAGGCCCAGGCTGAGGCCCGCCACCCAGCGCCAGGGTCGCGCCCCGAGCCAGGGCCCGAGCCGCGAGGCGAGGTCGTGGTTCGACCGGCCGGCGGCTCGCTCGGCGAGGATCGCTCGCGAGCGGTCACGGTCGATGAGCAGCGCGCAGAACGCCAGCAGCGCCCAGAACATGACGATCAGGTCGAGCAGCCCGGTCCGCGACTGGACGAAGTGGTGGCCCTCGAAGGCGACGAGGAACGCGGCGATCGTGCCCAGCAACGACGACCCGAACATCCGGCGGGCGGCCCGGCCGATCATGAGGATCGACAGCGTCCCGAGCACGCACACCGAGAAGCGCCACCCGAACGACGACGTCTGCCCGAACAGGTGCTCGCCGGCCGCGATGACCCACTTGCCGACAGGCGGGTGGACGACGAGGTCGCCGTCCGTGCCGAAGACGTCCGGGGTGCCCTGGGTGAACAGCTCGTCGGGCTTCTTGAGGGTGTCCGGCACCCGCATCTCGACGCCGTACTCGAGCATCGAGACGCCCTGCTTGACGTAGTAGGTCTCGTCGAACACGAGCTGGTGGGGGCGACCCAGTGACCAGAACCGCATCCCGCCACCCACGACCGCGAAGAACAACGGTCCGAGCCAGCCCCAGAGCGTGTCGGTGGGCCTGAATCCGAGCAGCCGTGATCGCAGCAGCTCGATCCGGGTCATGCGCGACATCGTATGCACAGCAACTCGGGCACCCCTGACAGGATGGCGCGGTGACCTCCGACCCCGGCGTCCTCGTCCTCGCCGCCACCCCGATCGGCGACCCCCGCGATGCCGCCCCCCGCTTGGCCGAGGAGATCGCGACCGCGGACGTCGTGGCGGCCGAGGACACCCGACGCCTGCGCCGGCTCTGTGCCGACCTCGGCATCACGCCGAGCGGCTCGGTCCTGAGCTACCACGAGCACAACGAGGCGTCGCGGACGCCCGAGCTCGTCGAGCGCCTCCGTGGCGGAGCGCGCGTGGTGGTCGTGACAGACGCCGGTATGCCGTCCGTGTCGGACCCCGGGTACCGCCTGGTCGACGCCGCGGTGGCGGCCGGCATCCGGGTGACCTGCGTGCCCGGCCCCAGCGCCGTCCTCATGGCCCTGGCCGTCTCGGGTCTGCCGGTCGACCGGTTCTGCTTCGAGGGCTTTCTCCCACGCAAGCCCGGCGAGAAGGCCCGGGGCCTGGCGGCGCTGGCCGAGGAGCGGCGGACGATGGTCTTCTTCGAGGCGCCGCACCGCATCGACGCGACGCTCCTGGCCATGGCGGACGCCTTCGGCGCCGACCGACGCGCGGCGGTGTGTCGCGAGCTGACCAAGACCTACGAGGAGGTGCGACGCGGGGGGCTGGCCGAGCTGGCCGCCTGGGCGGCCGACGGGCTGCGTGGCGAGATCACCGTCGTGGTGGCCGGCGCCACCCCGGCGGTGACCACCGTCGAGGAGGCGCTGCCCGGCATACAGGAGCGTGTTCGCGCAGGTGAGCGGCTCAAGGACGTCTGCGCCGACGTCGCCGCAGCCACGGGGCTGTCGAAGAAGATCCTGTACGACGCATCAGTCGAAATGCGACGTTTGCCGCGTTAAGGTGCCTCAGCGGCGACGCGAAGGGGCGTCGCCCGTCTCGGGAGGGGACCTTCACCATGCACGCCATCCACCGGACCCTCGGGGTCCTCACCATCCCGCTGCTCGCCGCGACCGCACTCGCCGGCTGTGGCAGCGACAAGCCCGACCCGGCCACGTCGTCGAGCAGCTCGAGCTCGTCGTCCACCACGACCGAGGCGAAGCCGCCCACGGCCGCCGAGCTGTTCGACCAGGCGCGCAAGACCGCGCTGGCCGCCGACAGCACCCACATCACCGGCTCGGTCACCGACGACGGCAAGCCGATGACGATCGACCTCGCCGGCACCACCGACGGGTCGAACCAGTCGCTCGAGCTCGGGGTCGGCAAGGGGGCGAAGGCGACCATCCTCACCGTCGGCGGCAAGTACTACCTGCTCGGCAACGACGAGTTCTGGACGACCCAGATCTCGAAGGATGCGGCCAAGCTGCTGTCAGGCAAGTACGTGCGGATGCCGGCCGCCGAGGCGAAGGACTTCGGTGACCTGACGATCAAGAGCCTGCTGACCGAGCTGTTCGGCGACAAGGAGATGAAGGCCGCCTTGGCGGCTCCCGACTCCAAGGTCACCAACGCGACGTACGACGGCGCTGCCGCCTACTCCATCACCGACAAGTCGGGCAAGGACAACGGCGAGCTCCTCGTGAGCGCCGACGGCAAGGCGACGATCTACAAGATCGTCGGGCCGGACGACGACACCGGCACGCTCGAGTTCAGCGAGTGGAACACGGTGGCCAAGGTCGCCGCGCCCGACCCGGACAAGGTCATCAACCTGCCCAAGTGATCTCGAAACGCCGAGCTCAGGACCACCTGGCGCGGCTCAGCTGAGCCAGGCCAGGTGGTCCTTGAGCAGGGCGTAACCGACGAAGGCCACCACGTCGAGCAGGGTGTGCGCCACCACGAGTGGCCCCACCCGCCGGGTGCGCGTGTAGACCCACCCGAAGAACAGCCCCATCACCACGTTGCCGAGGAACCCGCCGAAACCCTGGTAGAGGTGGTACGACCCGCGGATCAGGGCTGAGGTGACGACGACGGCCGGCAGCGACCACCCGGCACGCAACCACCGCGTGTATAGGTAGCCGACCATGACGACCTCCTCCAGCACGGCGTTCTGCGCGGCCGCGAGGACGAGCACCGGGATCGTCCACCAGACGTCGGTGAGGTTGGCCGCGGCGATGGTGGTGTTGAGGCCGAGCGCCCTGGCGGCGGCGTAGAGCCCGAGTCCTGGGAGGCCGACCGCGGCAGCGAGGGCCAGTCCGCGCACGAGGTCCCGGCCCGGCTGGCGCAGGTCGAAGCCCATCGCGTGGCGGGCATCCGACCGGTCGCGGGTCAGGAGGTAGAGGGCGAGCGCGACCGGCACGAGGGCGAGCGCGATGCCGACGAGCTGGTACGCCAGGTCGAGCCACGGCCGGTCGGGGGTGACGGACGAGTTCATCGCCGTGGTCTGCTGGTTGAGCGGCACGTTGCGGGTGAGCTTGTTGACCAGGGACAGCAGGGCGTAGATGCCGGACGACCCGAGGCTGACCCCCAGGACCAGCGCGGTCTCGACGACGAGGGCGCGACGCGTGGGCGGCGGGACTGCGGCGACGGTCATGGGGCCATCCTCGCGGTCCCGGCTGGACGAATCATGCGAGCGCGGCGCGTCAGGCCAGCGCTGCGCGGCCGTCCCGTCTCTTGCGCCATCGACGGACCTTGAGCCAGAGCCACACCAACAGCCAGGCCAGCAGGACCAGGAACAGCACGACGAGCACCGGGATGAAGACCGCCACGAGGCTCAGTCCCACCGATGCCCCGTCCTCCACCGTCGAGGCGATCGGGGCGCCGAAGCCCAGCGTCCCGGCGTTGATCGCTGGTCGCGCCACGGTCTTCCCGCCGTGCACCAGCCCCGAGACGATGATGCCGAGGACCACCCCCACCCAGGGGTTCTGGGTCATCCACGTCGAGTTGTCGAGCCCCTCGGCCGCAGAGGTCGCGGCGAAGACCAGGCCGCCCATGCTGGGCCGGATGAACGTCTGCACCGCGTCGTTGACGGTGTCCACCGCGGGGATCTTGTCGAGCACCACCTCGGTGAGCAACAGCACCGCGCCGATGCCGATGGCCCACCACGACTCGATCCACGAGTACGACTGGGGCAGCGTGATGAAGTCGGTGAACCGCGCGATCAGGGCGACGACGAGGAACGGGATGTAGGCGTTGAGGCCCGCTGCTGCGGACAACCCCATGCCGGTCAGTGCGGCGAACATCGGCCACCTCCTGTGCGGGTGCGGTGCACCTGTGAAGACATGTCTACTCGACGCAGGTGGCTGGTGCGCGGTTCCGCCGCTGGTTCCCGCCCGTGGCTCCACACGCAGAGGTATGCCGCGTGCGGAGTCCGCACGCGGCATACCTCGGTGGTGGTGTCAGGCTCCGTGTCGCCTGGTCAGCTGCCGTCCGCCTTCTTGCGGGCGACGACCTGGCCGAGGACGGCGTAGCCGATGACCAGGTGGGCGGCGCCGACCCAGCGGGCCACGCCCTCGCCGAAGATGCCCATCGTCGGCACGGTCACGACGGCCCAGCTCTCGGCGACCAGGGGGTAGAAGCGGGACAGGCCCGTCCAGCGGCCCGCGACGGCGATGCGGATGCCGATGAGGAACATGCCCAGCATCGAGATCGGCCAGAACATGTCGAGCGCCAGCGACGCAGGGTTGTCGAGGTTGGTCAGCCCGAAGAAGTCGGACACGGTGGACGCCATCGCCAGGGCGAGGGCGCCGGCCTCGATCCGGAGCACGGTCCGTGCGACCTTGCCGGCACCGATTGCCTTGCTGCGCCACAGGACCCGCACCAGGCACAGGACCCCGACCTGGAAGAGGAACGAGCTCGCGTTGTGGGCGTACTGGTAGGCGGTCGTGTCGCTGTTGAGCCCGAACACGACGATCATGCTCGACCACGCGAGGGCCCCGACGGTGAGCATCGTGCCGTGGCGGAAGTAGGGACGCTGGGTGAGTGGGACGGCGGGCGTCTCACGGGTGGCGGCGCCGCTGGACAGGTCCGAACGGGCCGGCGCTGAGGTCTTCGTGAGCGACATGGTGGGTCTCCTTGGTCTGTGTCGAGTCGAGTGGTCGGCACCCGGTCGGTGCCGTTGCCGAGAACTCTGCGGCGCCCCCCGACCCGGGCGGCAGGGCCCGGCGTCCCGTTCCCGGTCCTGACGTTGTCCCGCCGGATCGGGACAGCAATCCCCTGACGACGGGACACCGGCGTTGGCACACTGGCGAGGTGACCGTCGTGCCAGCCCTGCATGCCCAGGCCCCGGGCACGGCTGCGCCCGGGGCGGACGCGCGCCAGCGGCACCTCGTCGGGCCCGGGCTGCTCGTGGGGGTCCTTCTCGCCCTCGTCGTCGGGTGCGTCCTGCTCGATGCGAGGTCGACCGACGCCGAGCGGGCGCTCTACGTCTCCGAGCGCGGCGTGGTCAGCGGCGCCATCGGGGCGCTCGTGGGGCTGTGCGGCGCCGCGATCCTGGCCCTCCGTCCACGGCACGTGGTCGGGCTGGTGCTCGCCGGCACCGGCGCCTTCTGGGCGCTCGACGGTTTCTGCGAGTCGTATGCCGTGGTGGGGCTGGGCGCGCAGCCGCCCCTTCCGCTCACGGGGCTTGCCTACTGGGTGGTCTCGGAGGCCGGGTCGCTCCTGCTGGTCGCGCTACCGCTCGTGCTCGTGCTCTATCCGACCGGTCGCCTGCCGTCGGGTCGCTGGCGGCTGGTGGCCCTCGCCGCGCTCGTCATGTCGGTCACCCTGCCGATGAGCCTGATCCTGGCTCCGGACCACGTGATCTACGACGGTCGACTCCCCGACGAGGTGGTGCGGCTGCTCCCGCAGATCAGCCTCCCGCTGTCCGACGGCGGCGCGGCCGTCATCGTCCGCGTCGGCCAGGTGCTGACCCTGCTCGCGATGCCGCTGGCCGCCGCCACGGTGTTCGCCCGGCACTCGCGCTCGACCGGGGTGGAGCGCACCCAGCTGCGCTGGCTGCTGTGGGCCGCGATCGTCTGCCTGCTCGCCGGCGGCGTGATGCTGCTCGACGTCAACGGACCGGTCGGGTTCGGCGCCCTCGTCCTCGCCCTCGTGGCGACCAGCGTCTCGGTCGTCATCGGGGTGGTGCGGCCCGAGACCGGCGACATCGACGCGCTCGTCGGCGGCACGCTCGTCTACGGCGCGATCGCAGCGCTGTTCGTCCTGCTCGACCTCGGCGTCGTCGCCGCCGCGGCGGCCTTGCTCGGCGACCGGTTCCAGGAGCGGCAGGTGACGGTGCTCGTCCTGGTGCTGGCCGTCGCGGCATACGGTCCGCTGCGGTCCTGGCTCACCGCGCAGGTGCGCCGACGGGTGCTGGGGAGGCGGGGGGAGCGGTACGAGGTGGTCTCGGCGCTGGCCGAGCGCCTCGAGGAGTCCGGCGGGCTCGAGGAGCAGCTGCCGGCGCTCGCGGCGAGCGTGGCCGAGGCGTTCCGGGTGTCGTTCGTGCGCGTCGAGGTGCTCGGACCCGCGGGACAGGGACTGGCGGCGACGCACGGCACCGAGCCGTCGGCGAGCCGTTCGTTCCCCATCTCCTACCGCGGTGAGCGGATCGGGTCGATCGAGCTGCCCGACGGGGGCATCCGGGGGATGCTCTCGCGGCGCGACCAGGTGCTGCTCGTGGACGTCGTCCGGCAGGCGGCCATCGCCGTGCGCAGCAGCCTGTTGGCCCGTGAGCTGCAGGAGTCACGCGAGCAGCTGGTGCTGTCGCGTGAGGAGGACCGGCGCCGCATCCGGCGGGACCTGCACGACGGCCTCGGACCGGTCCTCGGCGGGGTCGCCATGCGCCTCGACGCAGCCGGCAACGCCGTCGACTCCGACCCGGCCACGGCGCACCGGCTCGTCGTCCAGTCGCGCGCCGAGATCACCGAGGCGCTCGCCGACGTGCGACGGCTCGTGCACGGCCTGCGCCCGCCGGCCCTCGACGACCTCGGCCTGCTGGCTGCCGTCGAGCAGCAGGCCGACCGCACGCGCGCTGCGGGACTCGAGGTGTCGGTCCGTGCCGACGACGTCGCCGCCCTGCCCGCGGCGGTGGAGGTCGCGGCATACCGGATCGTCTCGGAGGCGCTCGCGAACGTCGCCCGCCACGCCCACGCGAGCTCCTGCACGGTGACGCTCGCGACCGGCCGCGCCGACCTGGCCGTGGAGGTGCGTGACGACGGGCGTGGCATCGCGCCGGACGTCGTCGCCGGGGTCGGGCTCCGGTCGTTGCGCGAGCGCGCCGAGGAGCTCGGGGGACGCTACGAGGTGGTGTGCCCGCCCGGTGGTGGGACGACGGTGCGGGCCTGGCTGCCAGTGGGAGGCAACGGATGACGGACGACGGACCCGGTGCAGGTGCCCGCCCCGTGCGGGTGCTGATCGCCGACGACCACCCGATCTTCCGGGACGGGCTCGCGACGTTGCTCGAACCGCACCCGGGAATCGAGGTCGTCGGCCGCGCCGCCGACGGCGCCGAAGCCGTGGCGCTCGCGTCCGAGCACCGCCCCGACGTCATCGTCATGGACATCCAGATGCCGCACGTCAACGGGATCGAGGCGACGCGGCGGGTGCTGGCGGAGCAGCCGGGTGTCGGGGTCCTGGTCTTCACGATGGGGGAGGACGACGGCACGCTGCTGTCGGCGATGCGCGCCGGCGCGCGGGGCTACCTCGTCAAGGGGGCCGCGCAGGACGAGGTGGTGCGTGCGATCACCGCCGTCGCGGCTGGCGGCGTGGTGTTCGGCGCCTCCCTGGCGGCCCGCATCGGCGAGCTGCTGTCGCCGTCCCCCGCGCGGCAGGCCACGGAGTTCCCGATGCTCACCGAGCGCGAGCGCGAGGTACTCGACCTGATCGCCGCCGGGCGCTCCAACGGACAGATCGCCGCCGAGCTCTTCCTCGCGCCGAAGACGGTCCGCAACAACGTGTCGGCGATCCTGTCGAAGCTCCAGGCGACCGACCGCGCAGAGGTCATCATCCGCGCGCGGGACGCCGGGATGGGCCAACGCGACTGACCGCTCGGAGCCTCCCCGTGCGTCAGCCGAGGAGCGGGCCGACGAGGTCGGCGCAGAAGTCGACCTCGGTGAAGCGGCCGTTCATCCCCGTGATCACTGGGTCACCGATCTGCTCGCCGCCCGGCTGTCCGTCGCCGAGCAGGTCGTACGTCGTGACCATCCGCAGGGTGCCGGAGTCGCGCGTGACGACCGAGCCGGCGCTGTCGCGGACCGTGAACGAGGCGCCCGAGAGCTTGGAGTCGAAGCTCCAGATGTCGCCCTCGATGTGGGTGCCCCTGGTCTCGCGGAAGAGGCTGTGGTTGCTGATCGTGAAGAAGTGACCGTTGGCCGGGTTGGTGAAGGTGTCCACGGCCGACAGCTGCTGCCAGCCGAGGTAGGCCTCGTCAGTGCCCTTGATGGTCCGGATCGAGAAGCCCGCGTGGCCTGCAGCCGTGTGGTCGATGGTGATGCCGCACTCGTCGAAGCTCTCGGCGAAGGTGAAGTCGAACCGGTCGTGGCTGTAGAGCGCGGCGTCAGCGGGCGCGGCCACGACGACGGCGAGGGCTGCGGCTGCGACGGCGGCCTGGGTGATGGTCCTGCGGATCATGGTTCCTCCTCCGGTGGGGTGTGCCGTCCACGCTCCTCGTCCCCGGGGCGTTCGACATCGGGAAAAACCCGTAGTCCCCAGCCGGGTCGTGGAATCGGGGCCAACTGGCCCGGTTTCGCGCCCACGAGGGGCGCAAACCCTGGAAAGGGGGCCACGTGGCCCCCTTTCGGCGCGGCATTGCCCGATGCTCTGAGCGTCAGGCGACCTCCTGGGGCCCGGAGAAGTAGCGGCGCCACTCGCCCCGCAGCCGACGTGGCACCGGGACGCCCCGCTCCCGCATGGCGGCCACGATCCGATCCAGGACGCCCTGTGCTGACCCGTAGAACTGGGTCGAGGTGACCACCACGAAACGCCAGCCGTCCGCCTCGATGTCCTCCCGCCGGATCACGTCCCCCTCCCAGCGCGCCTGCACCGCCACGTGGTGGCGTCCGTCGAACTCGATCGCGAGCATCTGCTCCGGGTACGACAGGTCGAGGCGATATCTGACCCGGCCGTCCTCGTCGCTGAGCTCGAAGTTCACTCGTGGCTCGGCAAGACCGGCCAAGACCATCAGCAGGCGGAGCCGACTCTCCATCGGGGAGTCGACCTTGGCGCGCACCATGGAGGCCGCCCTCCGCGCGAGGGCCGCATGCCGCGCCGGTGACTGCACGGACGCCTCCATCAGGCGCGCGGTCGTGGTCGCCCCTGCCCCGACGAGCGAGTCGCCGAGGATGACGAGCTGGACCAGGTCACAGCTCGCTGCGAGGTCGATGAAGGTCTGCTCTGGCGTGGTCACCGGGAGCCCATGTCGGGTGGCGGGCGCAGGCATGAGCGACCGGCGGTGTGATCGGATCCCGCGGGTCTTTTGCCGGTTGCCATGGGGCATGGAGAGGTGGACGTCACCGGAGTCCGGGGGGATGCCACCCCAGAGCCTGGCTGCGGAATGGTGACTGACGATCGTGCCGACGGGCGCCGCCATCAGGGCTGCCAAGGCGCGCACGACCAAGGTCACGGTCACCGATCTGGCGATGTACACCCCCCAGAACAGCTGCTGATAGTCCCCTCCGGTCAGGTCGGCATCGCTCAGCCCCGCGGTCATGGCCCGCTGCCGGGTGAACGGTGCCTTCGGGTCGAAGGGGATCTCCCCCATGCGTCGACGGGTCACGTCGACAGCGTGCCGGTCGGGCCGCACCCTGGCCGGCGTCATCCACAGGGTCGGCTTCGATTCAGGGCCACGTGGCCCCGAATCGATGGGACACAGGCGAGCTGAAGCCGAATTGGGGCCACCTGGCCCCGTTTCCCGGAGAGGGGCGGGTCGGTATGCCGCGGGGCTGCGTCGGTGCGAAGGCGGCATACCGGCGCGGCCGAAAACCGTGTAGCGGCCACCCCTAGGATTCAGGGGTGAGCAAAGTCCTGTCTGCTGTCGCCTGGCCGTACGCCAACGGCCCCCGGCACCTCGGCCACGTGGCCGGGTTCGCCGTGCCCTCCGACGTCTTCAGCAGGTACATGCGGATGGCCGGCCACGACGTCCTCATGGTCAGCGGCTCCGACGAGCACGGCACCCCGATCCTGGTCCTCGCCGACAAGGAGGGCGTGACGCCGCAACAGCTCGTCGACACCAACCACGCGATCATCGCCTCGGAGCTGGCCGACCTCGGGTGCTCCTACGACCTCTACACGCGCACCACGACGAGCAACCACTACTCGGTCGCGCAGGAGCTGTTCACCCAGGTCTGGAAGAACGGCTACATGGTCGAGCAGACGACGAGCGGGGCCATCTCGCCGTCGACCGGGCGGACACTGCCCGACCGCTACATCGAGGGCACCTGCCCGATCTGCTCGTACCCCGAGGCGCGGGGCGACCAGTGCGACAACTGCGGCAACCAGCTCGAGCCGACCGACCTGATCAACCCGAAGTCCAGGATCAACGGCGAGACCCCGGAGTTCATCGAGACCCAGCACTTCTTCCTCGACCTCCCCGCGCTCGCCGACGCGCTGCGCGAGTGGCTGGCGGGTCGCGAGGAGAGCGGCACCTGGCGTCCGAACGTCATCAAGTTCAGCCTCAACATCCTCGACGACATCCGCCCGCGCGCCATGACCCGCGACATCGACTGGGGCATCCCCGTCCCGCTCGACGGGTGGCGCGACCAGCCGGCCAAGCGGCTCTACGTCTGGTTCGACGCCGTCATCGGCTACCTGTCCGCCTCGGTCGAGTGGGCGCGCCGCCAGGGCGACGCGGAGCGCTGGCGCGAGTGGTGGAACGACCCCGAGGCGCTGTCCTACTACTTCATGGGCAAGGACAACATCACCTTCCACTCCCAGATCTGGCCGGCCGAGCTCCTCGGGTATGCCGGTCACGGAAGCCGTGGGGGCGAGCCCGGTGAGTTCGGGGTGCTCAACCTGCCGACCGAGGTCGTGTCGAGCGAGTACCTCACCATGGAGGGCAAGCAGTTCTCGACGTCGCGCGGCTACGTCATCTACATCCGCGACGTGCTGGAGCGCTACGGCCCCGACGCCATCCGCTACTACATCTGCGCGGCCGGCCCCGAGAACCAGGACGCCAACTTCACCTGGGCCGAGTTCGTCCAGCGCAACAACTCGGAGCTCGTCGCGGGCTGGGGCAACCTGGTGAACCGCACGGCGGCGATGGTTGCGAAGAGCTTCGGCGAGATCCCGCAGCCCGGGCCGCTGGAGCCGGTCGACGAGGCGGTCCGCGCCAAGGTGCTGGCTGCCTTCGACGTGGTGGGCGACCTGCTGGCGAAGCAGCGGATCAAGACCGCGGTGGCCGAGGCGATGCGGACCGTCGGCGAGGTCAACAAGTACGTCACCGACACCGAGCCGTTCAAGCTCAAGGGCGACGACCAGCGTGAGCGGCTGGCCACCGTGCTGCACACGCTCGCGCAGTGCGTGGCTGACCTCAACCGCATCCTGGCGCCGTTCCTGCCGCACTCGTCCAACGCCGTGCACGCGGCGTTCGGCGGTGGCGAGGGCACGTTCATGCCGATGCCGGTGCTCCAGGACGTCTCCGGTCTGGACGAGGGTGACGCCGACCGCAGCTACCCGATCATCACCGGTGAGTACTCAGGGACCCCCCGCTGGGAGTCCCAACCCGTGGTCATCGGGGCGACTGTGGTGAAGCCCACTCCGATCTTCACCAAGCTCGACGAGGCCGTCGTCGAGGAGGAGCTCGCCCGCCTGCGCGGCGACGCCCCGGCTGATGGTGACACCGCTGGTGATGGCGAAGGCTGACCCGGGGAAAGGCGGGCACCACCGGGTGCCCGATGCCCCCGACCCCCTGCCGATCGCGGTCGTGGACAACCACACGCACCTCGACATCGCCCGGGATGGCGAAGGGGCGCCCGACGTGGCAGCCGCGATCGCTGCCGCCAAGGCGGTCGGGGTCGACCGGCTGGTGCAGATCGGCTGCGACCTGCCGGGGGCGCGGTTCACCGTCGACATGGTCGACCGGCACCCGGCGATGCTGGGCGGTGTCGCCCTGCACCCCAACGAGGCACCCAGGCTCGCCGAGGCTGGGACCCTTGACGCGGCATACGCGGAGATCGAGGAGCTGGCTGCGCATCCGAGGGTGCGGGTCATCGGCGAGACCGGGCTTGACTACTACCGCACCGGCCCCGATGGCGTTGGGGCACAACAGGACTCGTTCCGCTGGCACATCGACCTCGCCAAGCGCACCGGCAAGGCCCTGCAGATCCACGACCGCGACTCCCACGACGACGTGCTGCGCATCCTCGAGGAGGAGGGGGCGCCCGAGCGGACCGTCATGCACTGCTTCTCCGGCGACGTCTCGATGGCGCGCACCTGCGCCGACCGCGGCTACTACCTGTCGTTCGCCGGCACGGTCACCTTCAAGAACGCCCGCGGACTGCGTGACGCGCTGTCGGTGACCCCGCTCGACCGGGTCATGGTCGAGACCGACGCGCCCTACCTGACGCCTGCGCCGTGGCGCGGGGCGACCAACGCGCCCTACCTCGTGCCGCTCACCATCCGGGCGATGGCGGGGGTCCTGGGCGTCGCCGTGCCGACCCTCTGCCAGGCCGTGAGCGACAACGCGGAGGCCGTCTACGGCCCGTGGTGACCCCTCGCGGACGCCCCGCGGACGCCCCCAGACGCCCCCCGCGAATCACATCGGTGTGGCTTGGCGAAACCCCGACTCTTCCGTTACCAAAATTTGACCTTTGCCGAAAAGGTGGTCATGGTGGATGACTGTTGGCCGGGGTTCAGATCCTCCCGGTGACGCGATGAGGGGTTGTTCAACCGCCACGACGGCGGGTCAGAGCGACCCCTATGCCTTTGCCCCAGGGCACAGGAACCCAGCCCCCAGACACCACCAGGGGCACGGGACGCGACACCGCTCTGATGCCCGGGGAGTACGAACTCTGGAGCATTGTGATCACCCGTCCCGTTCGACGCATCGCCCAAGCCGCGGTCGTCACCAGCCTCGTTGCTGGCGCCGTCGGCGTCTCGCACCTTGACAAGTCCGTCACCCTCTCGGTGGACGGCAAGGCCTCGACCGTGCACGCCTTCGGCAGCACTGTCGGTGACATCCTCAAGAAGCAGGACATCTCGATTCGTGAGCACGACGTGGTCGTCCCGGCACCTGGCACCCAGGTCGCCGATGGCCAGAAGATCGTGGTCCGCTACGGCCGCAAGCTGACCGTCACCATCGACGGACGCACGCGTGACTACTGGACCACCGCCACCACCGTCTCGGCCGCACTGCAGGAGCTCGGCATCCGCGCCGACTCCGCCAAGCTGTCGGCCTCCCGTTCGATGTCGCTCGGCCGCCAGGGCCTGGTCCTCTCCGTGACCACCCCCAAGCAGGTCGTCGTCCGCGTCGACGGCAAGAACCGCACCGCGACCACCACCGGCGCCACCGTCGCCGACGTGCTGTCCGAGCTGAACGTCACCAAGGACGCCGACGACCGGGTCAAGCCCGGCGCGACGACCGCGGTCACGGCCGGCCTGAAGATCGCCGTCCTGCGGGTCACCTCCAAGAACGTCAAGGAGACCAAGGCCATCGCGCCGCCGGTCACCAAGAAGTCGGACTCGAGCCTCTACATGGGCCAGACCAAGACGCTCAAGGCCGGCTCCGCTGGCGCCAAGATCGTCACGTACAAGGTGACCAAGGTCGACGGCAAGGTCGAGAGCAAGAAGGTCATCTCCGCCACCGTGACGCAGAGGCCGGTCGACCGGATCGTCGCCGTCGGCACGAAGTCCCGTCCGACGCCCGACGCGGGCAACACCTCCGGCGCCGGCATCAACCTGTCCAACGCCGCCATGTGGGACCGGATCGCCCAGTGTGAGTCCGGCGGCAACTGGTCGATCAACACCGGCAACGGCTACTACGGCGGCCTGCAGTTCAACATCAGCTCGTGGCTGGCCAATGGTGGAGACGACTTCGCGTCGCGCCCCGACCTGGCCTCGCGTGCGGAGCAGATCACGGTCGCCAACCGCTACTACGCCAAGTCGGGTCTCGGCCCGTGGGGTTGCGCGCACGCTGCCTGACCCGGCATCGACGTCCCCGGCTTCGCTCGGGAAGGTTGCGCTTCACCCGACTTCGCTTGTCGGGTGGAGCGCAACTTTGTCCCTGGACCCGATAAAGGTGGGGTGGGGGGTGGTCCCCTAGAGTCGGCGCCATGGTCGAGCAGAGCGGGTTCCTCGGAGCTGCGCAGATCCGGGAGATCGCGGCAGACCTCGGCCTCCGCCCGACCAAGCAGTGGGGCCAGAACTTCGTCGTCGACGCCAACACCGTCAAGCGGATCGTGCGCCTGGCCGGGGTGACCGCCGCCGACTCCGTGGTCGAGGTGGGCCCGGGGCTGGGTTCGCTCACCCTCGCACTGCTGCCCGAGGTCGGGCACGTCACCGCAGTGGAGGTGGACCCGAAGCTCGCGAAGGCGCTACCGGGCACCGTGAGCCGGCTCGCACCGGCATACGCAGACCGCTTGACGCTCGTGCAGGCCGACGCGATGCAGGTGCGCGAGCTGCCCGACCCGCAACCCACCGCGCTCGTCGCGAACCTGCCGTACAACGTCTCCGTGCCCGTCGTGCTCAACTTCCTCGAGGCGTTCCCCACCCTCGAACGCGTGCTGGTCATGGTCCAGCTCGAGGTCGCCGAGCGACTCGCCGCCAAGCCCGGCTCGAAGGCCTACGGGGTCCCGAGCGTCAAAGCCGCCTGGTATGCCGCGGTGCGGCTCGCGGGGAGCGTGCCCCGCAGCGTGTTCTGGCCGGTGCCGAACGTCGAGTCCGGCCTGGTGCTGCTCGAACGACGGGCCGCCCCCATCACCACGGCGAGCCGACGCGACACCTTCACCTGCATCGACGCGGCGTTCGCGCAGCGGCGCAAGACCCTGCGCGCCGCCCTGGCCGGGTGGGCGGGGTCAGCGCCTCGGGCCGAGGAGTGCCTGCGCGCGGCGGGGATCGACCACCGGACGCGGGGCGAGCAGCTCGGCATCGACGAGTTCGCCGCCATCGCCGCTGCCCGGTCGGCCCTCGCGCCATCCCCTTGACCCCTGCTGGCCCGGCTTGCCTCACTCGGCTGAGGGTGCTGGATAGGGCTCGGGGTCAGCGGGTCGGGTGGCAGACGTCGCCGGTGGGCTCGCTGGTGGCGATCGGCCGCTCGGCCAGCAGGCCACGGGCCCGAGCCCGACCGAGGTTCCACTCCAGCCAGTCGTCGCCCGTGGGCTTGGACAGCTCGCCCGTCCCGGTGACGCACGCGAACGCGTCCTGGGGCAGCTTCCAGATCGCCGGGTAGGCGTCTGCCGACAGGTTGGCCAGGTAGACGTAGTCGGTCCCGATGGTCGAGTCGGTCCGGGCGAGGTTCTGCTCGGCGATGTAGAGGTCGGGGTTGACGACGGCGAGCCCCAGGAGGCCGACCGCGCCAAGTCGCACGGCCATCGGCACCAGCCAGCCGCGCGCCGCCACGACACCGGACGCCATCACCAGCAGCACCACCACACCGAGCCAGCCCTCGAAGACCGAGACGAGCAGGCGCAGCCGGGTGAAGCCGTAGGCCTCTTCGTAGAGGTGCATCCGGTGGAGGGCGGAGACCACCACGACGATGGTCATGAGGCAGAGGACGCCGAGGGCCAGGTCGCGAGTGCGGCCCGGCGTGGCCTTGCGGGCCGCCCACGCGACCACCGTCAGGGTGAGGATCGTGGCCACGGTCAGCTGGCCGAACCCCTCGTGCACGTAGTCGGCGTAGGTGAGGCCGGTCGTGCGCTGCAGGTAGTCGTGGCCGCCGAACAGGGCCGTGGCCTGGGCGACGAGGAAGAGCAGGAACACCGCGTTGACGACCGAGACCGGCGCGAGCCACTCGAACTGCCGGCGGCTGGGTCGCAGCGGCAGCTGCAGTCGGTCGACCGCCGGCGGAGCCATGCTGACGTATGCCGCGGCAAGAGTCCCAGCCGCGATGAAGAGGGCCAGGACCACGCGGGCCGGCAGGTCGTTCCAGGTGATGTCGGGGGTGATGCTGTCGACCCACGAGGCGAACAGCGCGTCGGCCGAGGCGAAGAGTGCACCGAACACGAGCAGCAGCACCAGCGAGACGAGGGCGGTCCGGGCGGCCGGGAGCCAGGCCGCGATGCTGGTGCGCGGCTTCAGGGTGCGCCCCAGCCACGGCATCCCGCGCAGGCTCGCGAGGGGGACGGCTGCGGCGGTCGCCAGCAGCCCCACCACGCTGCGGGCCCGGGTCGAGTTCACGGCGACGAGCGCGAGGCCGGCGAGCAGGCAGAGGATGGTGATCCACTCCGCGTCGCGGAGCACCAGGGTCGCCAGCAGCAGGGCCACGATCCCGGCGTCGAGACCGTCGCGCCAGGACCAGCGTGGCGCTGCACCGACGGTGGTCCGAGCCGCGAAGACTGTCCCCACGACCGCGGCGAACACCAGGGCCGTGCCGAGTCCCTCACTCCGGTTGGGGATGACCAGCGCGGCGGCAGCTCCGGTGACCAGCGCGGCGGTGACGATCGCCGGCCGGCGGCGCGGTGCGTCGGGCCACCACGCGGCGAGCGAGTCGCGCGGCGGCGTGGGCGGGCTCTCCGGGAGCGGGGCGGGTGGGGTGAGGGTGCTCATGACGGGCTCCTTCGTGGTGGTCGGACGGTCCGCGTCCGTCGGAAGCAGGACGTTGATGCGGCAGCCCCGGTCGCTGTCGGCGACGGCGATGCTGCCGCCGTGCAGCTGGGCGACCCAGCGCGAGATGGCCAGGCCCAAGCCGGTGCCGCTGTTGTGGGCAGCGCTGGTGGTGAAGCGCTCGAAGACCGCCCGCCGGTCCGAGGCCGCGATGCCGGGTCCTTCGTCGGCGACGGCGACCAGGACGTCGCTCCCTGCAGCCGCGGCGCTGACCTGGACCAGACCACCCGACGGGCTGTGGCGCGAGGCGTTGTCGATGAGGTTCGCGAGCAGCTGGTGCAGGCGGTCGGGGTCGGCGGGCACGGTCAGGGTCTCGGGCTCGACCGTCACGGCATAGCGCAGCCCGTCGACCCTTGCCTGCGCAACCGCCTCCGTCAGGAAGTCCGACAAGCGAATCTCCTTGACCCGCAGCGGTGTCACGCCCTCCTCGACGCGCGAGAGGTCGAGCAGGTCGTTCACGAGCCGGCCGAGGCGCTCGGTCTGGGCCAGGGCGAGGCGCAGCTCCTCGGGTCCCGGCTCGGACACTCCGTCGACGAGGTTCTCGAGCACCGCCTGGAGGGCGGAGATGGGGGTGCGCAGCTCGTGCGAGACGTTGGCCACGAGGTCGCGACGCTGGCGGTCGACGAGCTCGAGCGTGGCAGCCATCCGGTTGAAGGCCCTGGCCAGCTCGCCGACCTCGTCGCGAGAGGTGGCGCGCACCCGTTGGGAGTAGTCGCCCGTCGCCATCCGTTGGGCGGCATTCGTCATCTCGCGCAGTGGTGACGTCATGCCTCGGGCCAGCAGCTGGGTGACACCGAGCGCGGCCAGGACGGCGACCGGCACGGTGGCCCACGGGGACAGCCCCGCGCGCGTCCCGACGACGGCCAGGACGGACGCGACCGTGACCGTGACCGCGACGAGCAGACCGAGCTTGACCTTGATCGACCGGATGCTGTCGAGGGGGCGCACGTCGTACCTCACCGACCCACCTCCAGGGCGTAGCCGACACCGTGCACGGTGCGCAGGAGGTCGGCGCCGAGCTTGCGGCGCAACGACTTCACGTGGCTGTCGACGGTGCGGGTGCCGGAGGCGTCGGCCCAGCCCCAGACCTCGGCGAGCAGCGCCTCACGGGTCAGCACCGTGCCGGGCCGGGCAGCGAGGCAGGCGAGCAGGTCGAACTCGGTGGGGGTCAGGTGCACCTCGTCGTCGCGCGACCAGACGCGCCGCTGGGCGCCGTCGATCCGCAGCCCGTCCATGTCGACCGTGGGCGCGACCGCCCCGGCGCTCCCTCCAGCGCCGGCGGCGGCCGCGCGCTCGACCCGTCGCAGCAGGGCTCGGATCCTGGCCACCAGCTCTCGCATGGAGAAGGGCTTGGTCATGTAGTCGTCGGCGCCGATCCCCAACCCCACCAGCAGGTCGGTCTCGTCGTCACGCGCGGTGAGCATCAGCACCGGCACCGGACGCTCGGCCTGGAGCCGGCGGCATACCTCGTGGCCGTCGAGGCCGGGGAGCATCACGTCGAGCACCACGAGCGCGGGATCCCACGCCGCGGCGCGGTCGAGGGCGACGAGTCCGTCGTGCACCTGCTCGACGTCGAAGCCCTCGGCGACGAGCCGGGCAGCGATCGCCTCGGCGATGGTGGGTTCGTCCTCGACGACCAGGACGCGGGGCTTGGTGCTCACATTCCGAGAGTAGGAGAGTGACCGCACAGGGGAGGCGGAGATGGTGTGAAGGTTCTGTGCAGATGTCCGGATCCGCGCCGCGTCGTCGGGCACCGCCGCAGGGCGCAGGAGCCGATCCGCGCGGTGACGCACACCCCGTTAGGGTGGCGGCCATGACCTCTGCAGCACTGCCGCCGTCGTCGGTGACGGTGCGCGTCCCTGCGAAGGTCAACCTCGAGCTCCTCGTCGGCGCACCTCGCGAGGACGGCTACCACCCGCTCTCGACGATCTTCCACGCCGTCAACCTCTTCGACGAGGTGACGGTGATGAGCGCGCCCGAGTGGGGCATCGCCGTGTCGGGCCCCCAGTCCTTCGGGGTCCCGGTCGACGGCACCAACCTCGCCGCGCGCGCGGCGCAGCGGCTCGCCGAGGTCGGCGGCATCGACGAGCCCGTGCACATCACCATCCGCAAGGACATCCCCGTCGCGGGTGGAATGGCCGGGGGGTCGGCCGACGCTGCCGCCACCCTGGTCGCGTGCGACCACCTCTGGGGCACCGGCCTGAGCCGGCCCGAGCTCGAGGAGATCGCCGCGAGCATCGGGAGCGACGTCCCCTTCCTGCTCGGCGGCGGCACCGCCATGGGCTCGGGGCGCGGTGAGGTGCTGGCGCCGGTGCTCGCGCGGGGCAGCTACCACTGGGTCTTCGCCCTCAGCGAGGGCGGGCTCTCCACGCCCGCGGTGTATGCCGAGTGCGACCGGCTGCGTGGTGACCGTCCGGTCCCGGAGCCCTCACCGAGCGCCGAGATGATGACCGCCCTGCGCTCCGGCGACGCCCGAGCCCTGGGCGCGGCCCTGGCCAACGACCTGCAGGCCGCCGCGATCTCGTTGATGCCTGCACTGGGCGACGTGCTCGACGCCGGTCTGGAGTTCGGCGCCCTCGGTGGGGTGGTGTCCGGATCCGGCCCGACCGTCGCCTTCGTCGCGGAGTCCAACGAGGCGGCCCTCGACCTGGCCGTGTCCCTCACCGCCTCCGGCGCCGTGCAGGACGTGCGTCGGGCGACGGGACCGGCCCACGGCGCCCACGTCATCAGCGCCCCGCGGCCGGGCTGACCGATGGCGAACCTCATCAGTGTCGAGCGCGCCTCCTTGGCCCTCGGCACCGCACAGGTGCTCGACGAGGTCTCGCTCGGCGTGCTCGGCGGCGACCGCATCGGTGTCGTGGGTCGCAACGGTGGCGGCAAGACCACGCTGCTGCGCGTGCTCGCCGGACAGCGCGCCGTCGACACCGGTCGAGTGACGCGAGCGGGCGTCTCGAGCGTCGGCGTGCTCGCCCAGGAGGACATCCTCGACCCGGACCACACGGTCCGCGAGGCCGTGCTCGGTGACCTCGCCGAGCACGTCTGGGCCGGGGACCCACGGGTCCGTGACGTCCTGACGGGTCTGCTCGGCGGGATCGAGGCCGAGTCCGTCGGCGGTTTCGACGCGCTCGTGGGGCCGTTGTCGGGCGGGGAGCGCAGACGCCTCGGGCTGGCCCGGCTGCTCGTCCAGGACCCGACGGTGCTGTTCCTCGACGAGCCGACCAACCACCTCGACGTCGAGGGGGTGGCCTGGCTGGCCGAGCACCTCGTGCGGCACCGCGCGCGCCCCGACAACGCGGTCGTGGCGATCACCCACGACCGCTGGTTCCTCGATGCCATCGCCACTGCCACGTGGGAGGTCGTCGACGGCAAGGTCAACGCCTTCGAAGGTGGCTACGCGGCATACGTGCTGGCGAAGGCCGAGCGCGAGCGGATGGCCGCGGTCACCGCCGAGCGCCGCGACAACCTGCTCCGCAAGGAGCTCGCCTGGCTGCGCCGCGGTCCGCCGGCACGCACGTCGAAACCGAAGTTCCGCATCGACGCGGCCAACACCCTCATCGCCGACGAGCCGCCCCCGCGCGACGACGTCGAGCTGATGCGCTTCGCCACGACCCGGCTCGGCAAGGACGTGGTCGACCTCATGGATGCCTCCGTGACCCTCGGCGACCGGCTGCTGCTCGACCGGGTCACCTGGCACCTCGCGCCGGGCGAGCGAGTCGGCATCGTCGGCGTCAACGGCGCCGGCAAGTCGACGTTGTTGCGCGCCATCGCCGGCTCGGTCCCGCTGTCGTCCGGGAAGCGCAAGCAGGGCGTGACGGTGCGGCTCGCCTACCTCACGCAGGAGGTGCGTGAGCTGGAGCGGTATGCCGACTGGCGCGTCATCGAGGCGATCGAGGACGTCCGCAAGTACATCCGTCTGGGCAAGAAGGAGGTCAGCGCCTCGCAGCTCGCGCAGCGGCTGGGCTTCACCGGTGGTCGTCAGCAGACGCGGGTGTCGGACCTGTCCGGTGGTGAGCGCCGTCGGCTGCAGCTGACGCGCCTGCTCATGGACGAGCCCAACGTGCTGCTCCTCGACGAGCCCACCAACGACCTCGACATCGAGACGCTGACGTCGCTGGAAGACGTCCTCGACGGCTGGGCGGGCACGCTGCTCGTCGTGTCGCACGACCGCTACCTGCTCGAGCGCGCGTGCGACAAGCAGGTGGCCCTGATGGGGGACGGCAAGATCCGCGAGCTGCCCGGTGGCGTCGAGCAGTACCTCGAGCTGCGGCACGCGCAGCCGGCACCCACTCTCGCGCCTCGTGCGTCGGCGGGAGGGTCGGCGTCATCGGCACCCGGCGACACGTCCACGCCTGCGGCTGCCGCAGCCGCACCGGCGCACAGCCCCGCTGAGCTGCGCGACGCTCGCAAGGACATGGCGCGGGTCGAGAAGCAGCTCGCCCGGCTGGCCCAGCGCGAGGAGCGGATCCACGCCGAGATGGCCGAGTCGGCCACCGACCACGCGAAGGTGCTCACCCTCAACGGCCAGCTGCGCGAGATCGTCGACGAGCGTGAGGGGCTCGAGCTCGAGTGGCTCGCGGCCGCCGAGATCGTCGGCTGAGACCCAGGCAGGCCTCCCAGCGTCGCTCACTCATGCAAAAGGCGAGTTAGCGCCGGTCCCGGGCGGCGCTAACTCGCCTTTTGCATGGGTTGGCTCCGCGGGGAGATCAGGTCTCGAAGGGGGAGAGCAGCCGGCGAAGCATCGCGGCGAGCTCGTCGCGGTCGTCGGTGGACAGCTCCGCGAGCAGGTCGCGCTCGCGGGCGAGCAGGTCGGCCATCGCGTCGTCGACGGTGCGCTGACCCGTGGGCGTGAGGCGCACGATGACGCCGCGGCGGTCGGACGGGTCGGGGCTTCGGCTGACCAGGCCGCGTCGCTCGAGGCGGTCGACCCGGTTGGTCATCGTGCCGCTGGTGACGAGGGTCTGGCGGATGAGCTGTCCGGGGGAGAGCTGGTAGGGGGAGCCGGCCCGCCGCAGCGCCGAGAGGACGTCGAACTCCCAGCCCTCCAGCTGGTGGCTGGCGAACGCCTGCACGCGGTCGAGGTCGAGCCTGCGGGCGAGGCGCGACACGCGGGACAGGACCTGGAGCGGGGCGACATCGAGGTCGGGCCGCTCGCGGTGCCACGCCTGGACGATGCGGTCGACGTCGTCGGGCGGAGGAGTCGACATGGTGACAACTCTACCCTCCATCAAGTATCTTGACATCAAGATAACTGTCACGAGGTCGTCGAGAGGTCGCCGTCATGAGCACCACGTGGGATCCCCAGCAGTACGCCAAGTTCTCCGACCACCGGACCCGTCCGTTCGGGGACCTGATGGCGCGGGTGGGCGCGACGGCCCCCCGCCTCGTGGTCGACCTCGGCTGTGGCAACGGCCCCCTGACGCTCTCGCTCGCCGAACGCTGGCCCGACGCCCGCATCGTCGGCGTCGACCACTCGCCCCAGATGCTCGACGCCGCGCGGTCGCTGGACGCCGACGGTCGGGTCGAGTGGGTGGAATCCGATGTGGCGCAATGGGATCCGGCCACCCTCGGCGGCGCCCCCGATGTCATCGTCACCAACGCCACCCTGCAGTGGGTGCCCGGCCACCTCGACCTGCTGACCCACTGGGCCGGCGCCCTGGCGCCCGGCGGATGGCTCGCGATGCAGGTGCCGGGCAACCTCGACGCCCCCTCCCACGCCCTGATGCGTGCGGTGGCCCGCGACCACCCCGACGCCGACCTCCTGCGGCCCGCGCTCGAGCGCCTGCAGGTCGAGCAGCCCTCGGCCTACGTCGAGCTGCTCGGGAGTGTCGGCCTCGACGTCGACGGCTGGGAGACGACCTACCAGCACGTCCTCGATCCCGAGGCGCGACAGGCGAACCCGGTGCTCGAGTGGGTCCGCGGCACCGGTCTGCGGCCGGTGCTCGAGGCCCTGACGGACGAGGCCCGGCGCGACGCCTTCCTGGAGGACTACGACGCGAGGCTGCGCGCGGCATACCCGCGGACGCCGATAGGCGTGATCTTCCCGTTCCGCAGGATCTTCCTCGTGGCCCACCGACGGGACGGTCGCCGAGTGGAGCACTGACCCGGCGGCGACGACGGTGACGGACTGAACCGCAGACCCGGTCGTCCGCGACGACGCCGCGGTACCACAACTCGGTCGCGACTCGGGCAGGTGCGTCCTACCGTCTGTCCATGACCTCCTTCGTGAAATCCGTGACCTTCGACTGCTCGAGCGCCCTGCTGCTCGCGGGCTTCTGGGCCGCAGCGCTCGGGTCCAACGTCGACGAGGACAGCACCGACGACCGCGCCTGGGTGGAGCCCGCGGGATGGGGCGGACCCAACCTGTGGTTCCAGCGGGTCCCGGAGGGCAAGACCGCGAAGAACCGCCAGCACTTCGACCTGCGAGCCATCGGCTCGGTCCAGGACGAGGTCGAACGACTTGTCGCGCTGGGTGCTTCGGTCCTCCGCGGGGGCGAGGACCTCGTGGTGATGGCCGATCCCGAGGGCAACGAGTTCTGCGTCGAGTCCTGACAACCCGACGTCGGGTGCCTGAGGCGGCGCGAGGAGGCCGCCCCAGGCGCCCGACTCGCGAGCTCAGAGCTTGCGGGCGATGGTCAGTCCGTCGAAGGCGGTCAGCACGACCACCTCGACCCGCTCGTCCGCGGCGACCAGGTCGTTGAAGGCCCGCAGCGCCTCGAGGTTGTCGCCCGACTTCCCGTCGTCGGCGATCTCGCCGCTCCACAACACGTTGTCGGCCAGTAGCAGGCCACCGGGCCGCACCCGCGGCACCAGCTCCGACCAGTAGTCGGCGTAGCCGCCCTTGTCGGCGTCGATGAAGACGAGGTCGACCGCGAGGTCGGTCGGCAGGGACCGCAGGGTGTCGAGTGCGGGCGCGATGCGCAGGTCGATGCGGTCGGCGACCCCGGCCGCCCGCCAGGCCTCGACCCCGATCGCGGTCCACTCCTCGCTGATGTCGCAGCACACCAGGGTGCCGCCCTCGGCCAGTCCCCGGGCGATGCAGAGGCTCGAGTAACCGGTGAACGTGCCGACCTCGACCGCCACCCGGGCGCCGACGAGGTGCGTGAGCATGGTGAGGAGCTGCCCCTGGTCGTCGCCGATCTGCATGCCGGCGGGCCCGCCGAGGGCACGGGTGCGTTCCTGGAGCTCGCGCACGACCGGGTCGGGTCGCCACGAGCTGTGCGCAGCGGAGTAGTCGCGAACCGCATCGGTGACCAGGAACGAGCGCATGCCGTCAGGGTAGTCCGGGCTGACGCGGGTCCGTCCGCCGCGACGAGGGTCCGTCCGCCGCGACGAGGGTCAGTCCGCGCTGATGAGGGTGGGCTTCTTCTCGAGGCCGGCCAGGCCGTTCCAGGCCAGGTTGACCAGGTGGGCCGCGACGTCTGCCTTCTTCATCCTGCGCGAGTCGAGCCACCACTGACCGGTGAGCGCCACCATGCCGACGAGCATCTGCGCGTAGAGGGGAGCGGTCTTCGGGTCGAGCCGGCGACGCTTGAACTCCGCCGCGAGGATGTGCTCGACCTGGCTGGCGACGTCGGAGATGAGGCTCGCGAACGACCCGGTCGACTGCCCGGCCGGACTGTCGCGCACGAGGATCCGGAAGCCGTCGGTGTTGCTCTCGATGTAGTCGAGGAGGGCGCCGGCGGCCCGTTCGAGGGTCTCGCGGCTGTTGAGCTCGGCGCTCAGGGCACCGGTGATCCCGCCGAGCAGCGCGGCGATCTCTCGGTCGACGACGACCGCATAGAGACCTTCCTTGCCGCCGAAGTGCTCATAGACGACCGGTTTCGAGACGCTCGCCTTGGCCGCGATCTCCTCGACCGTCGTGCCCTCGAAGCCCTTGTCCGCGAACAGTTTCCGACCGACCTCGATGAGCTGCTCGCGCCGCTGCTTGCCGGTCATGCGCGCGCGGGAGCTCGGGGTCGTGGACTTCTCGCGGGCGTCGGTCACGCGGTCCATCATGCCTCCTGCGTAGCGTGGTGGTCGTGAAGGGCGGAGCCGGGTATGCCGGGGGAGCGAGACGGTTCGCGATGGCAACTGCCGTCGTGGTCGCCCTGTTGGTGCTCGGTGTGGCCCTCGACCAGGGGCTGCTCGGACGGGCCGAGTCCGCGACGCGCGACTGGGTGGCCGGCGTTCGCGACGCGGCGCACCCGAGCGGGGCACCCGAGCAGACGGCAGGTCCACCCCCGACCGGGGCGCCGGGCCCGGCCACGACTGCACCGGCCCTCGACATCCCTGCTGCGCCGCGCATCGTGGCCGACCACCTGACGTTCGGAGCAGCGCGCAAGGCCGAGACGGCGGCATACGCCCAACGTCACTACGGCACGCGGACCTCGCGGTTGCGACCGACGATGATCGTGCTGCACTACAGCGAGAGCGACACCTACGCCTCCGTGCGTTCGCTCTTCGAGGCCGACCTGCCCAACCGTGGTGAGGAGCCGGGGACCTGCGCCCACTACGTCGTGGACCAGGACGGGACGATCCACGAGCTGGTGCCGCCGACGCTGATGTGCCGCCACACGGTGGGGCTCAACCACGTCGCGATCGGGATCGAGTTCGTCCAGTCGTCGCGGGGGCACGATCCACGCTGGGCCACCCAGCAGGTGCTCGCCCGTCGGGCGCAGGTGGCCGCCGGGGTCGCCCTCGTGGAGCACCTGCAGCGCCGGTTCGCGATCTCGGACGACGACGTGATCGGCCACTCGATGGCCAACCAGGCCAACGAGTTTCGCGATCGCGAGGGCTGGCGCAACGACCACGTCGACTGGCAGGCGCCGGAGGTCGTGACGTTCCGCCGCCTGCTGACGACGGCTCCCTGAGGCCTGCTCAGGCAGACGCGACCCGGCGGGCGTCGATCCGCTTGGCCACCGGCCAGCGCACGTCCGTGGCCCAGCCGAGCTTCTCGAACGCCCAGATGACGCGAGCCGTCGAGTCGATCTGACCCTTCTCGACGCCGTGCCGGGCGCAGGTGGGATCGGCGTGGTGCAGGTTGTGCCACGACTCGCCCATCGACAGGAAGGCCAGCCACCAGACGTTGCCCGACCTGTCGCGGCTCTTGAACGGCCGCTCGCCGATGGTGTGGCAGATCGAGTTGATCGACCAGGTCACGTGGTGCAGCAGCGAGACCCGCACGAGGGACGCCCAGAAGAAGGCCGTCAGCGCCCCCTGCCAGCTCATCGACCAGAGCCCACCGACCACCGCGGGGAGCAGCATCGAGCCGGCGACGATGAGGGGGAAGGCGCGATCGACCTTCTGGAGGTCGGGGTCGGCGACCAGGTCGGGCGCGTACTTGCTGCGGGGCGTCTGCTCGATGTCGAACAACCAGCCGGTGTGCGCCCACCAGAGCCCCTTGGCCAGCGCCGGGATGGTCTCGCCGTAGCGCCACGGGCTGTGCGGGTCGCCCTCGCGGTCGGAGAACGCGTGGTGGCGCCGGTGGTCGGCGACCCACCGGACCACGGGACCCTGGATCGCCATCGAGCCCGCCACCGCCAGCGCGATCTTCAGGCCGCGGTTGGCCTTGAACGACCCGTGCGTGAAGTGACGGTGGTAGCCGACGGTGATGCCGTGCCCCGCGAGCGCGTACATCACGATGAAGATGACGATGTCGTGCCAGCCCAGACCCCACCCCCAGGCCACCGGGACGGCGGCCAGCAGGGCAAGGAACGGGATCCCGATGAAGAGCGCCAGCGCGACCTGCTCACCGCCGCGCTTCAGCTCGGGTTCGACGGTCGGAGGTGCGGGTGCGGCTGCGGCTGTGGGTCCGGATGCGGTCGCGGGGGGCGGTGTCGCGGGAGCGGACTGTGCGGAGGGGGTCGCGGTCGTCATCGCCGGGGAACCTTCCTTCAAGTGGTCGCCACGGAGGCATCGTCGTCAACTTACGAAACCGTAACCTACGGATTCGTAGGTTGTCATCGTGAGCGACCGCTGCTCAAGGACCCGCGCCGACCGACCCGTCGTGACGATGCCGAGGTATGCCGCGTGCTTGGCTACCCTTGGCGGGTCCCCCTAGGGGGCGTTCCCCGGTTGGTCTGCTGGCAGGGCCCGCCTGACTTTGAATCAGGACAAGCGACGTAGGTTCGATTCCTACCCGGGGAGCACGACGCTCCGAACGAGACCCTGAGAACCCCGGGCCCCAACCGGGGTCGGGTCAGGGGCGCACCCGATGGGCAGCGGCGTCGCCGGCGAGCACTCTTGAGGTGTCAGGGAAAGCCCCTGACACCAACCGAAGGAAGTGCTCCACCCATGAACGACATCCACTCGAGCTTCGCCCAGCAGGGCCTGGTCCGACCCCGCGACGAGCGCGTCCTCGGCGGAGTCGCCTCCGGTCTCGGTCGCCGGTTCGGCATCGCGCCGTGGCCCGCGCGGATCCTCTTCGTGCTGCTGCTCATGGTGATCCCCGGCAGCCAGATCCTCATCTACCCGATCCTCTGGATCCTCATGCCGTCCGAGCACGTCGTCGGCGCCCAGGGCGCCGCCCAGCCGGCCGGACCCGCGTACCCCGGCCAGGCGCCGACCGTCGCCTCCTGACCGTCGCCTCCTGACCGGCGCGCCAGCCGAGTCCCCGCCCGGAGCCGGGGCACGGAAGGGCCCGACCGCCAACCCTCGACGTGGACGAGGTGGTGGTCGGGCCCTTCCGGCCTGGGGTGCTGACCTGCCTGGCCGGCAGGTGGTCGGATCAGCTCGTGGGCTGTGAGGACGAGCTCGAGCTGGAGGAGCTGGAGCTGGACGTCGACGTGCTCGGTCCGCAGTAGTAGTTGGACAGCACGAACTGGCCGGTCCAGGTGGTGGGGACGACCGCGGTGGCGTCCGTCACGAGGGTGCCGGTGAACCAGGCGTCGTAGTGGGCGACGGATTGGGTCTGCTTGGACTTGGCCACGGTCTGCGAGCTGCCGTCAGCGAGCGAGACGTTGATGGAAGCCGGGCCCGACGAGATCTGGTTGATGATGAAGTGGGCTCCGATGACGCCGTCCGGGCAGTCCGCCGCGTGGTCAGCGACGCTGGCCTGCTTGACGTGGACGACCATGGTGTCCGCGGCCTGCGCCGGACCCATGCTGATGGCGATGGCCGCCGCTGCAACGATGGCCGCGCCGGCTGCCGGCAAGCTCCACCTGTTGATGGTGAGTGTCCTCATGACTTTCCTTCCAAGCGTTCCCTGTAACGGACCTCCAGTCTCACCAGCGCGAGGGTGGGCCGGATCGCGTTGAAGTTCGACAGCCACCTACAGCCTCGGTATGAGTCCGTGTGCGTGTCGTGGTGGTTTGTCCTGACCCGGGGCGGTTGACCGCCGGGAGAACGGGGTGCGACTGGCGGGTAGCATGACGCCCGTCCCGTCGCACCCGACCAGATCGCTGGAGCCTCGCGCGTGAACACCCCCACCGGCTCGCACCGCCTAGCCGCAGTCATCGTCCTCGCCGCCGGTGAGGGCACCCGGATGAAGTCCTCGACCCCCAAGGTCCTGCACCGCATCGGGGGCCGGACCCTCGTCGGGCACGCGATCGCCGCAGCGCGGGCGGTCAGCCCCGAGCACCTCGCCGTGGTGGTCCGCCACGAACGCGACCTGGTGGCCGCGCACGTGGCCGAGGTCGACCCTGAGGCCGTGATCGCCGACCAGGACGAGGTCAAGGGCACCGGCCGGGCCACCGAGTGCGCCCTCGACGCGCTGCCCGCCGGACTCGAGGGCACCGTCCTCGTGACCTACGGCGACGTGCCGCTGCTGGCCGGCGACACCCTCCGGTCGCTGGTCGAGGAGCACGTCGCGACCCAGAGCGCGGTCACGGTCATCACCGCCCACCTCGAGGACCCGACCGGCTACGGACGGATCCTGCGCGGCGCCGACGACGGCGTCGAGGGGATCGTCGAGCAGAAGGACGCGACCGACGAGCAGCGCGCCATCACCGAGATCAACTCCGGCATCTATGCCTTCGACGCGGCCGTCCTCGTCGAGGCGCTCGGCCAGGTCGGCACCGACAACGCCCAGGGCGAGAAGTACCTCACCGACGTCCTGGCCATCGCGCGCAAGGCCGGCGGGCGGGTCAGCGCCCACCTCATCGCCGACCTGTGGCAGACCGAGGGCGTCAACGACCGCGTCCAGCTCGCCCGACTCGGCAAGGAGCTCAACCGTCGCACCACCGAACGCTGGATGCGCGAGGGCGTGACGATCATCGACCCCGACACGACGTGGATCGACAGCGACGTCACGATCGGCCGCGACACCACGATCCTCCCCGGCACGCAGCTGTTGGGTGCCACCACGATCGGGGAGCGCGCCACGATCGGCCCCGACACCACGCTCACCGACACCGAGGTCGGCGCCGCCGCCGAGGTCAAGCGCACCGAAGCCCTCCTGGCCGTCATCGGCGAGGGCGCCACCGTCGGCCCGTTCTCCTACCTGCGCCCCGGCACCGAACTCGGCGCCAAGGGCAAGATCGGCGGGTTCGTCGAGACGAAGAACGCCAAGATCGGTGCCGGGGCCAAGGTCCCGCACCTCACGTATGCCGGTGACGCCACGATCGGGGAAGGTGCCAACATCGGGGCGGGCACCATCTTCGCCAACTACGACGGGGTGGCGAAGCACCACACCACCGTGGGCAAGCACAGCTTCGTCGGGTCCGACACCGTGCTCATCGCTCCCGTGACCATCGCCGACGGCGCCTACGTCGGCGCCGGCTCCGCGCTCACCGGCGACGTCGACCCCGGGCAGATCGCGGTGGCCCGCGGGCGCCAGCGCAACATCGACGGCTGGGTCGCCCGGGCCCGGGCCGGCACGAAGACCGCCGAGGCGGCTGCCGCCGCGCTCGCGCAGGTGACCGAAGGCCACGGCGACGACGTCGCCGAGGCGAGCACGCGGCATACCGATGACTCCAGCGAAGGGCAGGCCCAGGCGTGACCGGCATCACCAAGACCACCGAGAAGAACCTCATGGTCTTCACCGGGCGAGCCAACCCCGAGCTCGCCGAAGAGGTGGCGAGCATGCTCGGCACCGGGCTGGTCCCGACCAGCGCCTACGACTTCGCCAACGGTGAGATCTACGTGCGCTACGAGGAGTCGGTGCGCGGGTCCGACGCGTTCGTCATCCAGAGCCACACCACGCCCATCAACGAGGCGATCATGGAGCAGCTCATCATGATCGACGCGCTCAAGCGGGCCAGCGCCAAGCGGATCACGGTCGTGCTCCCGTTCTACGGCTACGCCCGGCAGGACAAGAAGCACCGCGGCCGCGAGCCGATCTCGGCCCGGCTGATGGCCGACCTGTTCAAGACGGCCGGCGCGAACCGGCTGATGGCGGTGGACCTGCACACCGCGCAGATCCAGGGCTTCTTCGACGGTCCGGTCGACCACCTGATGGCGCTGCCGATCCTGGCCGACCACGTCGCCACGAAGTACGGCCACGAGAAGCTCGCGGTCGTCTCACCGGACGCCGGCCGGATCAAGGTCGCCGAGCAGTGGTCGCAGCGGCTCGGGGGAGCGCCGCTGGCGTTCATCCACAAGACCCGTGACATCAACCGGCCGAACGAGACCGTTGCCAACCGCGTCGTCGGTGAGGTCAAGGGCCGGGTCTGCGTGCTGGTGGACGACATGATCGACACCGCCGGCACCATCACCAAGGCGGCCGACGCGCTGATGGCCGACGGCGCCGCGGGGGTCATCATCGCCGCGACCCACGCGATCCTCTCCGGTCCGGCCATCGACCGGCTGAAGAACTGCAGCGCCGTCGAGGTCATCGTCACCAACACGCTGCCGATCGACGAGGCGCACGAGTTCGACAAGCTGACCGTCCTGTCGATCGCGCCGCTGATCAGCCGGGCGATCCAGGAGGTCTTCGAGGACGGCTCGGTGACCAGCCTGTTCGACGGCCACGCCTGATCAGACGGGAGCGCCCACCCTCGCCACAAGGTCGGCGATCTCCGGCTGGTGCGGGGTCTCGGCGACCGTGACGAAGCCGCCACCCTCCTTGCGGTAGAGGCCTCCGCGCTCGTCGATCCCGGCGATCCGTGGGTTGTCCACGAGCAGGAAGTGGCCGCCCTCGACGAGCGATGCGTGGATCGAGCGGAGCCCCTCGAGCAGGCGGTCGTCGCTGAAGTACAGCCGACGCAGGAGGTTGGCGACCTTGATCACGTCCACCGGCACGGGCCACACCGTGAAGACGTCGTGGGTGCGCGCACGCATCCGCGGGTCGTCGCGCATGACCTGGCGCACCGTGGGGTTCAGCAGCGGGATGGTGGTCCGCTGGTCCCGGTCCTTCGTCGCACGCCTGATCGTGCGGCGGTAGAGGCGGCCGACCACGGGGGACATCTCCGGCCACGCGAGGAGGCGCGGGCCCACGATCAGGACCGGTTGTTCCCTCGGGTCGAAGAAGACGGTTCGGTGCCCGACGTCGACGTGGGAGACCTCGAGGTAGAGATCGGCGATCGTGTAGGTGGCGAAGGCGCCGAGCCGTGCGGCCAGGTCCGCCGAGGTGGATCCGTCGGAGGCGCCGATGTCCACGATGTCAGCCCGGTCCGTGGTCACTCTGGAGACGAGCAGGTCGTCAGCCTCGGGGTGCCGGTTGGTGCCGGTGATCTTGTAGGTCCCCCCGAGGTGAAAGGCCTTCATGGCCTCTCGGAAGCGTTCCGGGGTCGTGTCGGACGTGACAACCCGGGGATCGGCCCAGACGTAGCGCCCCAGCAACCGCTCGACGAACGCGGGCCACCCGCCATGGACCAGTCTGATCGGTGCGAACACCTGTCCCCCTTGCCGTCGTGCAGCCCCAGCTCTCCGGTCTGCGAGCGATCAGGATAGGGCTCGCCCCGACCGGCGTGCTCGGTAGGCCGCGACGTTGGCGCGGTTGCCGCAGCCGCCGTCGCAGAACCGCTTGGAGCGGTTCTTGGACAGGTCGACCACCACGTCCGCACAGTCGTCGGCTGCGCAGACCCTGAGCCGGGCGAGCTCGTCGGCGCGGATCACGTCGACCATCGCCATCGCCGCCTCCACCGCCATGCGGGTGGCCAGCGGTGCCTCGGGTGGGGTTGCGTGCAGGTGCCAGGACCACTCGCCGTGACGCACCAGCTGGGGGAGCGCCCCTGCCTCGGCCAGCAGCTCGTTGACGAGGGTGACGGCGTCGTCGGTCTCGGCGGTCCAGAGTCGTCGCAGCCTCGGGCGCAGCTCGCGCACGGCGTCGAGCTCGGCCGGCTCACCGGTGTGCGACCCGGTCCACTCCCAGTCGCGGAGGAACTCGTCGAGGTCGGCGACCGTGGCGAGGTCCTCGGTGTCGGTGGGCAGGGTCGCCGCGGTGTTGACCAGGGCTGCCGCCCCGCGAAGGGCCAGCTCCGTGTCATGGGCAAAAAGCATCTTGACTCCTGACCCGCTCGATCGCTACCGTCATGAGTATAAGGCGTTTGACCAATTACAGGCAGGGCGCGCAGACAGACGGGGAGGACGCGGCATGGCGGCACGATCGAAGGGCCTCGGGCTCTGGTTCGCGCTCGCCTCGGCGGCGACCTTCGGGAGCAGTGGTCCGTTCGCGAAGTCGCTGCTCGTCGAGGGCTGGAGCTCGGGCGCGATCGTCCTGCTCCGCGTGGCCGGAGCCACCCTCGTCCTGGCCGTGCCGACGATCCTCGCCCTGCGCGGGCGCTGGTCGCTCGTGCGCGACAACCTCCTGACGATCCTCGTCTACGGCGCGGTCGCCGTGGCCGGCTGCCAGGTGGCCTACTTCTATGCGGTGCAGCGGCTCGACGTCGGGGTGGCCCTGCTGCTGGAGTACCTCGGGGTCGTCCTGGTCGTCCTGTGGGTGTGGCTGCGCACCCGACGCGCCCCCAGCGCCCTCACCGGCCTCGGTGTGGTGCTCGCCGTGGCCGGGCTGGTCCTCGTGCTCGACCTCTCCGGCCAGAGCCGCCCCGACCTCCTGGGGGTCGCGTGGGGCCTGGTCGCCGCCACCGGTCTGGCCACCTTCTTCGTCCTCGCGGCGGAGGACAGCACCCTGCCGCCCGTCGCGCTCGCCGGGCTCGGTATGGCCGCGGGCTCGGTCGCCCTCGGCATCCTCGGTGCCGCTCGCGTCATCCCGCTCGAGTTCGCCTCCACCCCGGTGACCCTGATGGGTGGCACGGCGCCCTGGTGGGTCGCCATCGGTGAGCTGGCCCTCATCGCCGCTGCCGCGGCATACCTCCTCGGGGTCACGGCGGCCCGCATGCTGGGCTCGACGGTGGCCTCGTTCGTGGGGCTCACGGAGGTGTTGTTCGCCGTGTTGTTCGCGTGGCTGCTGCTCGACGAGCTGCCCGGTCTCGTCCAGCTGGCCGGTGGCGTCTGCATCGTCGCCGGGGTGGTCGCGGTGCGCCTCGGTGAGCTGCGGCGGGCCCGCGTGGAGCAGGGCCCGGCAGTCGCCGAGGACGCGGATTTCGCACTCCCCGCAGGCGTCGCCTAGACTCTCGGGGTTGCCTCGGCGAGGGACACTGCACGGCCGCCACCACCTTGGGCCGGTCACGTCCGTAATTCGACGCGGTGTGGTCTCCGTGCTGCGCCCCGCGTCGAGGCCCACCGCATCCTCGAGTCCCCCACCGCACAGGAGATTTCCGTGTCTGACAACAAGCTCGTCGCTGAGACGCGCACGCAGTTCGGCAAGGGCGCAGCCCGCAAGATTCGCCGCGACCACAAGATCCCCGCCGTCATGTACGGCCACGGCGCCGAGCCCGTGCACATCACCCTGCCCGGCCACGACACGATGATGGCGCTGAAGGTCGCGAACGCGCTCCTCACCATCGTCATCGACGGCAAGGAGCAGCTCGCCCTGGCCAAGGACGTGCAGCGCGACGCCATCAAGCCCGTCATCGAGCACATCGACCTCGTGGTCGTCCGCAAGGGCGAGAAGGTCTCCGTCGACGTGCCCGTCCACGTCGAGGGTGAGGCTGCCCCGGAGACCGTCGTCACCGTCGACTCCCAGACCATCCAGCTCGAGGTCGAGGCCACCCACATCCCGGAGCACATCGTCGTCTCCGTCGAGGGCCTCGAGGCCGGCACGCAGATCAAGGCGTCCGACCTCGTGCTCCCCTCCGGCGCGACCCTGGTCGTCGACGAGGAGACCCTCGTCGTCAACATCACCCAGCAGATCTCGCAGGAGGCGCTGGACGCCGAGATGGCGGAGGCCGAGGCCGAGGCCGGCATCGAGCACGAGGAGCCCGGCGACGCCGAGGCCACCGAGGGCGAGGACGGCGAGGCTGCTGCCGAGGGCGACGCCCCCGCCGGCGAGAAGGCCGAGTCCGAGGACGCCTGAGTCCCGCTCACCGTTGTATGCCGGAAGGCCAGGTCCCCTGAGTAGTGTCATCGGGGACCTGGCCTTCCGGCATACTTGCGCCCCGTGAGTGACGACGGCACCTGGCTCGTGGTGGGCCTGGGCAACCCCGGCCCCAAGTACGCGGGCAACCGTCACAACGTCGGCGCCATGGTCGTCGACGAGCTCGCCTCGCGGGCCAGCGCCAAGCTCACCTCGCACAAGGCGCGCGCGTCCGCCGCCACGGTGCGGATCGGCATGCGCCCCGGCGGGGCCCCCGGCCCGGCCGCAGTCGTCGCCGTGCCGTCGTCCTACATGAACGAGTCGGGCGGCCCGGTCAAGGCGCTGATGAAGTTCTTCTCGGTCGAGGTCGACCGGCTGCTCGTCATCCACGACGAGCTCGACATCCCGGCCGGCGACGTCCGGCTCAAGAAGGGCGGGGGAGAGGGCGGCCACAACGGGCTGCGCTCGATCACCTCCGCCGTCGGGACCAGGGACTACCTGCGCGTGCGGGTCGGAATCGGCCGCCCGCCGGGTCGGATGGACCCCGCCGACTTCGTGCTGCGGGACTTCGGGACGACCGAGCGCAAGGAGCTCCCGTTCCTCCTCGGAGACGCCGCGGACGCCGCCGAGATGGTCGTGGTGGAGGGGCTCGTCGCGGCCCAGCAGAAGTACCACTCCCCGGCCTGAGGGCCGTCTGCACCCAACCGGAGCCATCCCGCCCCGAACGTCACCACCTTCTCCCCCAAACGGTGGAGTGGGGTACGGCATACCCCGTAGTCAAGGTGAGGTTGTCTGGCCTAGCCCCGGGATCGTATGTGCGCAATCCCTTGCGGTGACAGCATTTCCAGAGCCTGAGGACGTCTTCTCATGAGGGCACATCGGTAAGTCCACTTGGGAGTTACCTTCAGGCGCTGAGCGGTTTAGGGGAGTAGCCATGACGGATCTTGCGGGGGCAAAGTCCGTTTCGCCAGTAGGGGCGGAATGGGTGCGGAAGCGCACGACGACGGCTTCGTCGCGCTCGGCGCCGCCCGGTCACGCACCCCAGAGCACGAAGCCCGCGCGCCCCTGGCACGTGGGCTACCGGCGTCGTGCGCTCCTGTCCGACGCCGCCACGGCCGTCGTCACCTCAGCGGCCGTGATCGTCCTCCCGGTCGGCGGCGCCCCCGTGTCCGTCCGGTGGGGCGTTGCGCTGCTCCTGCCCGGTGTGTGGATCCTCATGCTCCAGCTGTTCCACGGCTACGAGCGACGGTTCCTCGGCATCACCACCGACGAGTACCGCTCCGTCGCCAGGGCGGCGATCAGCCTCGGCGTCGCGGCGGTGCTCAGCTCGTGGCTCCTGCACTTCGAGCTGGCCCGCGGGCTCGTCCTCATCGTCGTCCCGATGCTGATGCTCCTCGGGCTCGTCTGCCGCAACCTGCTCCGCCGTTCCCTCCTCCGGCGCCGTACCAACGGTCGCGACACCCAGCGCACCGTGGTCATCGGCAACGTCCGCACGGTCGGTCCGATGATCCGCCAGCTCCAGCAGGCTCCGGGCGAGGGAATGCACGTCGTCGGCGCCTGCGTCTCCGGGATCACCAATGGTGGCGACTTCTCCTCCGAGGTCGAGGGCATCCCGGTCTTCGGCTACCCGGAGGAGGCGCTGCATGCCATCGACCTCCTCAACGCCGAGGTCGTCGCAGTGTCGGGGGACCCAGACCTGAGCGGTCGGGCCCTTCGCCGCCTCGCCTGGTCACTCGAGGAGCGGGCCGTCGACCTCGTGGTCGCGACCGGGCTGCTCGACGTCGCGGGACCGCGGCTCTCCATCCGTCCCGCGGCGGGGATGCCGCTGCTCCACGTCGAACGGCCGGCCATGTCCGGCGCCCGCCGCGTGGTGAAGCGGGCCGTCGACTGGTGCCTCGCGCTCGGCCTCACGGTCGCTGCCCTCCCGGTGCTCGTGGCCATCAGCATCGCGATCCGCCTCGACTCCTCGGGCCCCGTGCTGTTCCGTCAGACGCGGGTCGGGGCCCGGGGCGAGACCTTCAACATGCTCAAGTTCCGCAGCATGGGCGTCGACGCCGAACAACGACTGGCCCAGCTGGCCGCCGAGGCCGACGCCGGCAACACGGTCCTGTTCAAGATGCGCCACGACCCGAGGATCACCCGGGTCGGCGGATTCCTGCGCCGCTACTCACTCGACGAGCTGCCCCAGCTGGTCAACGTCCTGCGCGGTGAGATGTCCCTGGTCGGGCCCCGGCCGCCACTGCCCGACGAGGTCGCCGGCTACGAGTCCGACGCCGTGCGCCGCCTCCGGGTCCGCCCTGGCCTGACCGGTCTCTGGCAGGTGAGCGGTCGCAGCGACCTGTCCTGGGACGAGTCGCTGAGGCTCGACCTCTGGTACGTCGACAACTGGTCTTTGGTCCTCGACCTCCAGATCATCGTCCGCACCGCTCGCGCGGTCCTTCGTGGAAAGGGCGCCTACTGATGACGCCGCGTCTCCGTCTCGCCGCCAGCCTGGCTGGTCTCGCCCTCGTCGCCACCAGCCTCTCCGGCTGTGCTGGCAACGGCCAGGCCCTCGCCTCCACCCCTGGCACGTCCTCGACGTCCTCCCCGGCGCCGACCGAGACCCCCGAGACCGAGACGACGCCGACCACCGTGTCGCCGCCGCTGCCGCAGCCGGTCAAGTCCGTCCCGAAGGTCAAGCGGGTCGGGCAGCCGAACACGCCGTCGGTGAGCGCGCCCGGTGCGAAGTTCAGTGGCGTGGTGACGTACCCCGACGGCGTCACCCTGGTGATCACCAAGGCCGTAAAGGGGGTCGAGACCGGCCACGGTCCCGGCGTCATGGCCGGGCGCGCGTACGTCCGCTTCACGCTCAAGCTCACCAACGGCTCGACCAAGGCCGTCAATCTCAACCAGGTGGTCCTGACGACCACCTACGGCGCGACGAAACAGCTGGCCGCCCCGGTGTACACCGAGAGCGCCGGCACCTACGACTTCTCCGGCACGGTGAAGCCCGGCGCCTCCGCCACGGCCCTCTATGCGTTCGCCGTGCCGACCAAGCAGCTGAACCGCGTCGCGATGGTCGTCGACTTCGACGGCCTCCACACCTCGGCCACCTACACCGGCGCGGTCGTGGCCAAGTGACCCACGATTCTCCTTCTCGACCCGGGCGGCTGCGGTCCCTCGCGACGTCACGCGCCTCCGGGGCCGTCGTCGCGCAGGTCTGGCAGGCGGCCGGGAGCTTCACCCTCCAGGTCATCGCGGCCCACCTCCTCGGCGCCCGTGGGCTGGGCGTCGTGGCGCTGTGCCTCGGTGTCATCGTCCTCACCACCGCCATCACGAGTGGCTTCGTCGGCGACTCGCTGACGGTGCTGGACCGGGCCGACGCGCGGGTCCGCGCAGCCCTCCAGGTGTGGACGGCCGCCTTGGCCGTCATCGGGCCGGGAGTGGCGGGAGCGGTGCTGTGGGTGACGGGCACCTTGGACGGCCGTGAGTCGGCCGTCTTCGTCGTCGCCGCCGCCCTCTTCCAGGTCGAAGAGGTGGCTCGTCGCCTGCTCATGGCCGGGCTGCGATTCTGGCGCCTCGTGGTCGTCGACGGGACCGCCCTGGTCGTGGCCCTCACCACGGTCGTCCTCACGGCCTCCCTCGGATCCATCACCCTGGGCACCTTCCTCGCAGCGGTCGCAGTGGGCCAGCTCGCCGGACTCGTCGTAGCCATCCGGCTCCTGCCGTCGCACGAGCGCTGGCTGGCTCCGATGTCGATGGCGAGCCTGCGTGCTGTGGCCGCCTTCGGCGCCTGGCGCGGGGCCCAGGTGGCCGTCAACCCGGGTGTCTTCACTGCGATGCGCGTCCTCGTCGTGGCCTCCGCCGGTGGCGCTGCGCTCGGGCAGGTCGAGGCCGCCCGCATCTACGTCGCCCCAACCATCCTGGCGATCCAGGGCTTCGGCTCCTACCTGCTCGCGTCCTACGCGCGTGACCGCGATCGCCCGCTGGCCTCCCTGGTCCCCAGTGCGGTCCGCGCCTCCGCCGTCCTCGCTCTGGGCGTGCTGCTGGTGGGGGCGGCCCTGTGGGCCCTTGTGCCGGTGGTCGGTCCGTGGATCACGGGCGGGTCGTTCACCCTCCCGGCGGTCACGGTCCTCGGCTGGTCGGTGTACGCCGCCTCGACAGCCACTTTCACCCCTTTGCTGTGCTTGGCCGTATCGCGCGGGCAGCAGCGGGCGCCCCTGGCGATCCGCGCCGTCGACGCGACGGTCTCGCTCGGCGCGCTCTCCCTGCTGCTGTGGGCCGGGATGCCTTTCACCGCAACACCTTTCGCCCTCGCCGCCGGTCCGATCGTGGGTGGCCTCGCCACCCGCGCCCTCGTGATCGGTTCCATGCTCCGCTTGGAGCAGCCCGCCCCCGCCATGGCAGCACCCGCCACCGCGCAGCCCCGAGAGGCAGCACACCATGCACGCTGATGAACTCCGAGGAACTGGCCGTCGCGTCGTCGCGACCGTCACCGCGGCCGCCCTGGTGTGGCTCGGCCTCCTCGTGGCGAGCCCCGCAGCCCACGCGGCGGACGTCGAGCCGCCGGCGCCCCCGCCGACCACCGTGACCGCAGACGCGCTGCCCACCTGGCAGATCAACGGGGTCGTCTGGGCCCAGGTCATCGTCGGCAACACGGTCTACGTGACCGGCAGCTTCACCAAGGCCCGCCCGCCGGGCGTCGCGGTCGGTGGAGCGGGCGAGGTCGATGCCCTCAACATCTTCGCCTACGACGTCACGACCGGGAACCGGGTGACGTCGTTCAACCACGCGCTCAACGCCCAGGGCTTGGCCATCACCAAGTCGCCGGACGGGTCGCGTGTCTACGTCGGTGGCGACTTCAGCACCGTCGACGGCATCGCGCGCGGTCACGTCGCAGCCTTCTCGACGGCCGACAACTCGCTCCTGCCGTGGAGCGGCGTCGTCGGCGGCCAGGTGCGCGCGCTCGTCGTCTCCGGTTCCACCCTCTACGCCGGTGGCAGCTTCCCCTCGGCCGGTGGCCAGGCCCGCGCCGGGCTCGCCGCCTTCTCCGTCACCAGCCCGGTGACCCTGTCGACCACCTGGGCCCCGTCCGCCGGTGGCGTCAACGCCACCGTGCTGGCCATGGTCCTGTCGCCTGACAACAGCCGGGTCATCCTCGGTGGCTCGTTCGAGACCCTGTCGGGTACGGCGGCATACGGCATGGGCGCGGTCGACGCCGTGAACGGTGCCGTCCTGCCGTGGGCCGCGACCAGCAGGATCCACACGGCGGGCTACAACGGTGGCATCACCAGCCTCAGCACCGACGGCACGCAGGTCTTCGGGACGGGCTACGCATTCGGCTCGGGTGCCTCGTTCGAGGGCACCTTCGCGGCCGACCCGGCGACCGGCAACCTCAACTACGTCAACGACTGCCTCGGCGACCACTACAGCTCGTTCCCGCTGGCCGGCGTGCTCTACTCCGTCAGCCACTCGCACGACTGCACCGTGGTGGGATCCTTCCCCGACACCAGCCCCCGGGCCCGCTGGCAGAAGGTGACGGCCGAGCCGACCACCCCGATCGGCATGACCGCCCGGACCGACGCCTACGGGTGGGACTTCCGTGGCATCCCCTACGCGGGCATCCTGCACTGGTTCCCCGACTTCAAGTTCGGCACCTTCACCCCGGACCGCCAGGCCGCGTGGAGTGTGACCGGGTCGGGCAACTACCTCTCCTTCGGTGGCGAGTTCCCGACCGTCAACGGCAAGGCCCAGCAGGGTCTCGTCCGGTTCGCGCTGCCCGCGGCCGCGCCACGGCAGGCCAAGCCGCTCTACAGCACCTCCCTCGACCCGGTCGCCACCTCGATCGAGTCCGGCCGCGTCAACCTCGACTTCGGCGCCGTCTACGACTGGGACGACGCCACGCTGACCTACGACGTCTACCGTGACAACGGCCCGTCCATCGGGTCGATCAACGCGGCGAGCAACTTCTGGACCCTGCCCGGCCTCAGCTTCACCGACACCGGCGTCGCCCCGGGCACGACCCACACGTACAAGGTCAGGGCCAAGGACAAGGACGGCAACGTCCAATGGAGCCTGGCCTCCAACACCGTGACCGTGTCGTCCGACCCGACGCCCACCTACGTCGCGGCCGTGCGCGCCGACAACCCGACGCACCACTGGCGCCTCGGTGACGCCGGACCGACCTTCACGGACCTCGCGGGCAACGACCAGGGGACGTCGACGAGCGCGACCTTCGGTCAGGCCGGGGCGGTCCCGGGTGACACCGCGGTCCGTGCCTCCGGTGGTACCGGGCCCAAGCTCTACCCGAACTTCAACGAGCAGCACCCCGACGAGGTGACGATCGAGGGCTGGATGTCGACCTCGAGCACCTCGGGCGGCCGCATCATCGGCTTCGGCAACAGCCAGTCCGGCAACAGCGCGTCGTCCACCAACGACCTTGTGCTCTACGTCGACAGCGGCAACCGCCTCGCCGTGACGCAGACGCTGCCGAACCTCACCGTCCGTTCGGTGCGCAGCGCCCGCACGGTCAACGACGGTCAGTGGCACCACGTCGCGGCCACCCTCGGCGCGGCCGGGATCTCCCTGTTCGTCGACGGACGCCGCGTCGGTCGCGACCAGACGCCGGTCTCGATGCTGGACTTCGCCGGCTACTGGCGGATCCTCGCGGACCAGACGTCCGGGCTGCCCAACCGCCCATCCAACGGAGCCCTGAACGGCTCGATCGACGAGCTCGCGGTGTACCCGACCCAGCTGAGCCAGAGCCAGCTCCAGGCGCACTACCTCGCCTCGGGCCGTGCGGCGGCGTGGAGCACGCCTCCCGTCGATGCCTACTCGGCAGCGGTCAACGCCCAGACGCCGGACCAGTTCTGGCGGCTCGACGAGACCTCCGGCAGCTCGGTGCTCGACTCGTCGAGCAGCGGTCAGGACGGCACCGTCCTCGCCGGCGTGACCTGGGGGGCCGCGGGCTCGCCGGCCAGCGCGGTGAACCGGGCGGCGACGCTCAACGGCAGCAGCGGTGCGATCGTCGGCCGTGAGACGTCCACGTCGCCGAAGACCTACTCGACCGAGCTGTGGTTCAAGACGAACACCACTCGTGGTGGTCGCCTGATCGGCTTCGGCAACAGCTCGTCCACCACCCTGAGCGCCTCAGGCACCGCGGACCGCCAGATCTGCATGCTCAACAACGGCCGGCTCCAGTTCGGGACCTCGGGGGCGGTGCGCAACCTCGCCGAGACCACCACGTCGTTCAACGACAACGCCTGGCACCACGTCGTGGCGACCCAGGGTGCTGACGGCATGAAGCTCTACGTCGACGGCCTCCAGGTGGCGAGCAACACCGCCACCGACGCGGCGAGCTACGTCGGCTACTGGCGCGTGGGCGGCGACCGTTGCTACGGCGGCCAGACCAGCAACTACCTCGCCGGCACGGTCGACGAGGCTGCGGTCTACGCCACGGCCCTCACCGCGGCCCAGGTGCGCAGCCACTTCGAGGCTGCTGGCGGCGCCATCCCGAACCAGGCCCCGACGGCCTCGTTCACCAGCACCAAGGACCTCCTCGCCCTCTCGGTCGACGGCTCGGGGTCCTCGGACGCCGATGGCTCGATCGCGTCGTACTCGTGGAACTGGGGTGACGGCACGCCGGCAGGCTCGGGCGCGACGGCGACCCACACATATGCCGCAGCGGGCACCTACACCGTCGCCCTCACGGTGACCGATGACGACGGCGCGACGAACACCACGAGCGCACCTGTGACCGTCGTGGCCAACCAGAACCCGACCGCGTCCTTCACGAGCTCGTCGAGCTTCCTGGCCGCGTCGGTCGACGGCTCCGGCTCCACCGACGCGGACGGCACCATCGTGTCGTACTCGTGGAACTGGGGTGACGGCACGCCGGCGGGCTCGGGCGCGACGGCGACCCACACGTATGCCGCGGCAGGGACGTACACGGTCGCGCTGACCGTGACGGACAACCGCGGTGGCACGGGCACTACCTCGAAGAGCGTCACCGTGGCCGAGGCCCCCAACCAGGCCCCGACGGCCTCGTTCACCAGCACCAAGGCCAAGCTCGTGCTGTCGGTGAACGGTTCTGGGTCCTCGGACGCGGACGGCACCATCGCGTCGTACTCGTGGAACTGGGGTGACGGCACGCCGGCAGGCTCGGGCGCGACCACGACCCACACGTATGCCGCGGCTGGCACCTACACGGTCCAGCTGACCGTGACCGACGACGACGGCGCCACCAACAGCACGAGTGCCTCGGTCTCCGTGGTCGGCAACCAGGCGCCGACGGCCTCGTTCACCAGCACCAAGGACCTGCTCGCGGTGTCGGTGGACGGTTCCGGCTCCTCGGACGCGGACGGCACCATCGCGTCGTACTCGTGGAACTGGGGTGACGGCACGCCGGCAGGCTCGGGCGCGACGGCAACCCACACGTATGCCGCGGCCGGCACCTACACCGTCCAGCTCACCGTGAGCGACGACGAGGGCGCCACGAACACCACGAGTGCCTCCGTCTCCGTCGTGACCAACCAAGCGCCGACAGCCTCCTTCACGAGCTCCGCGACCTTCCTGGCGCTCTCGGTCAACGGCACGGGCTCCACGGATGCGGACGGCACCATCGCGTCCTACTCGTGGAGCTGGGGTGACGGCACTCCGGCCGGCTCGGGCGCGACGGCAAGCCACACGTATGCCGCGGCCGGCACCTACACGGTGGGACTCACCGTGACGGACAACCGGGGCGCCACCGACACGACGACCCGCAGCGTCACCGTCGTCGCACCGTCGGTGCTCGCCGAGGACCACTTCGGGCGGACCCTCGCCTCCGGCTGGGGCAGCGCGGAAACCGGTGGAGCGTGGACCCTGGGTGGTCAGATCGCGCGCTGGTCGGTCGCGGCCGGCCTCGGAAGGGTCTGGCTCAACGCAGGAGAGGGCTCGACCGCGGCGTTGAACGGCGTCTCGAGCACGAAGAGCGACGTGAACGTCGTCGTGACCACCGACAAGGACCCGACCGGTGGTGGCCAGTACATCAGCGTGATCGGGCGTCGCGTGACCACGACGGCTGACTACCGGGCCAAGATCCGCTTCGCCGCTGGTGGGGCCACGGCCGTGTGGCTGACGCGCAACGAGGGTGCGACGGAGACCGTCCTGACCAGCGTCACCGTCCCCGGCCTGACCTACCTGACCAACGACCGCATGCAGGTGCGGTTGCAGACCTTCGGCACGTCGCCGACCACGGTGCGGGTCAAGATCTGGAAGCAGGGGACCACCGAGCCCACCGCCTGGACCCTCACGGGAACAGACAGTGCGGCGGCCTTGCAGGCACCCGGTTCGGTGGCGGTCTACCCGTACCTCAGCGCCACCGTCACGAACGGGCCGGTGTCCTACGGCGTCGACGACCTCACGGTCACCGAGCTCCCATAACCCACAACCGACACGCACATCAGTCAGCAGCACCCCCGCGTCAGCGGGGCAATCCCCCGGAGGGCAGTCATGGCAGGGACGGCAGCACCAAGGACGATGAGATTGTGGACGAGGCGCCTCACCGCGTTCTCGGCGGCGGGGGCGCTCGCGATCCTGGGGTTGGTCGTGCCAGTCCAGGCCGCCAGCGCCGCCGTCGACCCAGCCACGCCGGATGTGGTGACGACCGACGCGCTGCCCACGTGGCAGATCAACGGTGTCGTCTACAGCCAGGTGATCGTCGGGAACACCGTCTACGTGACGGGCTCGTTCACCCGCGCCAGGCCGCCGGGGGTGGCGGCCGGGGGTGCCGGGGAGGTCGTGGCGAACAACCTCTTCGCCTACGACCTCACCACGGGTAACCGCGTGGCGTCCTTCAACCACTCGCTCAACGCCCAGGGGCTGGTCATCAAGGCGTCACCGGACGGCTCGAGGATCTATGTCGGTGGTGACTTCACGCAGGTCGACACCATCGCGCGCGGACACCTGGCTGCCTTCACGACGGCCACCGGCGCCCTCGTGGGGCCGCCCGGCTACACGCCCCCGAACGTCGGCGCTCAGGTGCGTGGTCTCGGGGTCACGGCCAGCACCGTCTACGTTGGCGGCAACTTCCTGTCCGCCAACGGTGTCGCCCGCACTCGCCTCGCGGCCTTCGCGAACTCCAACGGCGCCATGCTCCCGTGGGCCCCGGCAGCCGAGGGCGGCTACGTGTGGACCATGACGATGACCCCGGACAAGACCAAGGTCATCCCTGGCGGTTCGTTCCAGACGCTCAACGGTTCACCGGCCATGGGCATGGGCGCGATCGATGCGGCCACTGGTGCCACGCTGCCCTGGGCGGCGTCGTCCAAGATCCACGCCGGCGGACCGCAGGCCGCGATCACCACGCTCAAGTCGGACGGCCAGCAGGTCTACGGCGGCGCCTACGCCTTCGTGCTCGGCCAGGAGGACCAGGCGAACTTCGAGGGCACCTTCGGGCTCGACCCCGCGACTGGTGCGATCAACTTCGTCAACGACTGCCTCGGTGACACCTACGACGTCGCCCCGGTCAAGGACTTGCTCTATGCAGTGAGCCACTACCACGACTGCACCGCCATCGACTCGATCCCCGACACCACCCCGCGGGCCCGGTGGCAGAAGGCCGTCGTCTCGTACAACCACCCGACTGACCTGACGACCCGGAACGACGTGTACGGCTGGAACTACACCGGCTACCAGTACGCGCGGCAGCTGCACTGGTGGCCCGACCTGAGCTTCGGGAACTTCACCTCGGCCCAACAGGCAGCCTGGGCAGTCGACACCTCGGGGGACTACGTCGTCATGGGTGGCGAGTTCCCCCGCGTCAATGGCGCCCTCCAGCAGGGACTCACGCGCATGAAGACCCGTCCCACCGCACCCAAGCTGCGTGGGCCGCGCTATGACACCGTTCCGGCCACCCCCACCCCGCCCACCCGCGCAGTTGCCATGGGCGCGGGTACGGTGCGCGTCTCCTGGGGTTCCGCCTGGGACCCGGAGGACAAGAACCTCAAGTACGAGGTCCTGCGCAACAACAACACCTTCGTCTACACGACCACAGGTGACTCGGAGTTCTGGGACCTGCCCAACAAGGGGTTCTTCGACAGGGGCCTGGCCCCGGGCACGACGGTGCGCTACCAGGTGCGGATCACCGACGCCGACGGCAACATCCTCTGGAGCCCGGTGTCCAACACCGTGACCGTCCCTGCAACAGGCGCGACGAGCGCTTACGCGCAGAAGGTCATCGACGACGGCGCCCAGCACCTGTGGCGGCTCGGTGACTCGTCGGGTGACTCACTCGACTGGGCCGGGTTCGACGACCTCACGATGAACGGCGGCTACACCCGTGGGGCCACCGGCGCGATCATCGGAGACTCCGACAAGGCGACCAGCTTCGGTGGCAGCGACGGCTTCGGGGCCACCCCGACGCCCATACCGGGGCCGGATGTGTTCAGCGTCGAGTCGTGGTTCAAGACGACCACCACCAGCGGCGGCAAGATCGTCGGCTTCGGCAACTTCAACACCGGCACGTCCACCAACTACGACCGCCACATCTACATGGAGCCCGACGGCCGGATCACCTTCGGCATCTACCACGACGGCTTCTTCACGGTCACGTCGCCCACCTCCCTCAACGACGGGCAGTGGCACCAGGCGGTCGGCACCCTCGACCCCTCTGGCGTGACCCTCTACGTCGACGGCAAGCGGATCGGCCGCAACGCCGGAACCTCGGTGGGTCAGGCCTACTCCGGCTACTGGCGCGTCGGTGGTGACAGCCCGTGGAGTGGCAACCCCTACTTCGCCGGTGACATCGACGACGTGGCCATCTACCCGACGGCCATCCCGCTCGCGACGGTCCAGTCGCACTTCACGACCAGCGGTCGCACGCTCAACATCCCGACCCGTCCGGCCGACGCCTACGGGCAGGCGGTGTGGGACGCGAACCCGGACCTCTACTGGCGACTGGGTGACACCAACGCCACGGCCAAGGACTCCGGTCCGAACGAGTCCGACGGCGACTACCGGGGTGGCTACAGCCAGGGCCAGACCGGCGCGTTCGACGGAGCGACGAACAAGGCCGTGGCCTTCGACGGGAACGACGGGTTCGTGGCGTCGAAGGCGGTCTACAGCAACCCGCACAACTACACGCTCGAGGCATGGTTCAAGACCACGTCGACCAGCGGCGGGAAGATCCTCGGGTTCGGCTGCTCCAATGTCGGCACCTCGGGCTGCTACGACCGGCACATCTACGTCAACAACGACGGCCGGATCACCTTCGGGGTCTGGACCGGCTTCACCAACACGATCGACTCGCCGTTGGCCTACAACGACGGGCAGTGGCACCACGTGATGGCCACCCAGAGCAACGCCGACGGGATGAAGCTCTATCTCGACGGCGCCCTGGTCGGCACGAACGGGCAGACGGACGCCCAGGCATACGACGGGTACTGGCGGGTCGGTGGCGACAACCACTGGGGTTGCTGCAGCCCGTTCCTCGCCGGCACCATCGACGAGGTCGCGGTCTACTCCTCGGTGCTCCCGGGCACTGCGGCGACGCAGCACTTCCAGCTCGGTGGCGGCAACGTCGCCAACCAGGCGCCCCACGCGGCGTTCACGCACAGCGAGACGTTCCTGCAGACCTCGGTCAACGGGTCCACCTCGAACGACCCGGACGGCTCCATCGCGTCCTACTCGTGGAACTGGGGTGACGCCACTCCTGCGGGTTCCGGGGCAACGGCCAACCACACCTATGCAGTGGCCGGCACCTACACGATCACGCTCACGGTGACCGACAACGACGGCGAGACCGACACCGAGGCCGCCACGGTCACGGTGGCGGCGCCGCCGCCGAACCAGGTGCCCACCGCGGCGTTCACGCACAACGAGACGTTCCTGCAGACCTCGGTCAACGGGTCGACCTCGAGTGACGCCGACGGCACCATCGCGTCGTACTCGTGGAACTGGGGTGACAGCACGCCGGACACCACTGGCGCCGCGGCCACGGCCAACCACACCTACGCCGCAGCCGGTTCGTACACGGTGACCCTCACCGTGACCGACGACGACGGGGCCACGGACACCGAGACCGCCTCGGTCGCAGTGGTCGACAACCAGGCTCCGACGGCAGCGTTCACGCACAGCGAGACGGCCCTGCAGACCTCGGTCAACGGCACCACGTCGAGCGACCCGGACGGCACCATCGCGTCGTACTCGTGGAACTGGGGTGACGCGACCGCCGCCGGCAGTGGCGCCACGACCACCCACACGTATGCCGCGGCGGGCACCTACACGGTGACCCTCACCGTCACCGACAACGGGGGCAAGACCGACAGCGAAACTGCGTCGGTCACCGTCACGGCGCCGCCCAACCAGCTGCCCACTGCGGCGTTCACGCACAGCGAGAACGCCCTGACCACCTCGGTCAACGGCACCGGGTCCTCGGACCCGGACGGCACCATCGCGTCATACTCGTGGAACTGGGGTGACCTGACCGCCAACGGCTCGGGCTCCACGGCCAACCACACCTATGCCGCGGCGGGCACCTACACCGTGACCCTCACGGTGACCGACAACCGGGGCGGAACGGCCAACGTGTCCGACGCCGTCACGGTGGCAGCGGCAACGGTCTTCGCCCGGGACGACTTCGGTCGGACCGTCGCGAACGGCTGGGGCAGCGCCGACGTCGGGGGTCCGTGGACCCTGGGCGGGCTGGCCTCGCGCTGGTCGGTCTCGGGCGGCACCGGCAAGGTGAGCCTGAACGTCGGCGACGGGTACAACGCGTACCTGCCCAGCGTGAGCAGCACGGGCACCGAGGTCAAGACCCTGGTCACGACCGACAAGGTGCCCACCGGCGGCGGACAGTACGTCAGCGTCATCGGTCGTCGGGTCAGCTCCACGGTCGACTACCGCGCGAAGGTGCGGATGGCCGCTGGTGGCGCGGTGGCGGTCTGGCTGACACGCAACCAGAGCGGCGCCGAGACGGTGCTGACCAGTGCCACACTGACCGGTGTGAACTACGGGGCCGGTGACTCGCTGCGGGTGCGCCTGCAGGTGACGGGCACCGCACCGACGACCGTCCGGGTCAAGGTGTGGAAGGTCGGTGCCACGGAGCCGGCGACGTGGAGCCTCACGTCGACCGACAACACGGCAGGGTTCCAGGCGGCAGGTTCGGCCGGGTTGTACCCCTACCTCAGCAGCACCTCGACCAACGGGCCAGTGGTCTACTCGTTCGACGAGTGGTGGGTTGGGCCGCCTCAGCCGTGACGTCCATGCCCTCGGAGATCGGCAGGCGGGTGGCCCTCGTGGCCAACCCGTCTGCCGATCTCTATGGGTCCGACCGGATGATGCTCGAGACCGTGCGTGGGCTCTGCGAGCTCGGCTGGACCGTGGTCGTCGCAGCGTCGGAGCGCGGTCCGCTCGACCGGGAGCTGCTGGCCGCCGGGGCGACCGTCGAGGTCTGCCCCTCCCCGGTGGTGCGGCGCAGCAACCTCAGTCTGCGCGGGATGCTCCGGCTCGTGGCCCAGGTGCTGCGCGGGGTGCCTGCCATGGTGCGCCTGGTCCGGCGGGTCGAGCCGGACGTGGTCTACGTCAACACCCTGACGATCCCGTTCTGGTTGGTCGTCACCAGGCTGCTGCGCATCCCCTCGGCCATCCACGTCCACGAGGCCGAGAGCTCGGCTCCGGCCCTGGCGAGGTACGGCCTGACGGTGCCCACGCGGTTGGCCGACCGGGTCATCTGCAACAGCGCCACGAGCCTCGAGGTCGCCGCCCGGTCCGGTGGTCGGCGCAGCCGCATGCAGGTCATCCCCAACGGCGTGACGGGCCCCGAGAGCATCGAGTCGCCACGGGAGTCGGTGAGCGACCCGCGGCTGCTGTTCGTCGGGCGACTCTCACCGCGCAAGGGAGTGGATGTCGCGGTCCGGGCGCTCAGCTGCCTGCGGAGGGACGGTTCCCCGGTTTCGCTGGACCTCGTGGGCGCCGTCTTCCCGGGGTACGAGTGGTACGAGACCGAGCTGCGCGACCTGGTGCGCACGGAGGGGCTGGCCGACGCGGTGAGCTTCCACGGCTTCACCCCGGATGTCTGGCCACACCTGCGGGCCGCCGACATCGTCCTCGTGCCGTCACGGGCCGAGGAGTCGTTCGGCAACGGCGTCATCGAGGCGGCGCTGAGCGCTCGCCCGGTGGTGTTCAGCGATCACACCGGGCTGAGGGAGGCGGCTGCGCACCTCGAGGCGGCCGTCGCCGTCCCCGCCGACGATCCCGAGGCCGTCGCGGGGGCCGTCCGGAAGCTGCTGGGCGACTGGCCGCAGACGCGGGCCAAGGCGTTGCGCGATGCCGAGGAGTCGGCCACTCGCTACGCGCCGGAGCGCTACCGCCGGGCGGTCAATGCGGTCCTCGAGGACCTCGCGTCCCGCTGACCCTGGAGCTGCAGCTCGCGCAGAGTGGCGTCTGACACGACGAGGTGGTCTCCGTCGGCCGCCTCCAGCGCCGCGGGTGCGCCCGGGTCTGGTGCGGTGCGAGTGGCTCGTTCGCTCATCAGGCTCACCATCGCGAAGACGATGAACGAGGTGCTGGCGTCGAACAACCCACTCTCAAGCAGGCTGCGCAACCCGATGAACACGACCAAGCCCACCCACAGCGGACGCCACGGCCGGGGAGTGCGGAACGCCGAGGCCAGGGCCGCCACGACCCAGACCGCAGTGAGCGTGAGCCCGACCAGTCCGGTCTGCACCAGCGCGGAGATCCAGCTGCTGTCGAGCAGCTGGGTCTGCCAGTACTGCCCCGAGACGGGGATGTGCTTCATCGGCAGACCCCCGCCGAACCAGCGCTGCCAGGTCGACCCGTTCATGGTCAGCGCCGCCTGCCAGGCGATGGTTCGCGAACTGAGCGTGGTGACGTTCTGGTCGCCACCGCGCAGCAGCATGTTGGTGACCGCACTCGTGCCGAGGGCCGCGAACGCGACCACCGGCACGGCTGCGACCAGCACGAGGAAGCCAGGGGCCGAAAACTTCCGGGCCTGGAGGACCATCACCGCCACGGCGAGGAAGAGCGTCGCCGCAGTCGTCCGTGACCCAGTCAGCCACACCACGCCGAAGAGGGCCACTGCCAGGGCTGTCTCCGAGCGCCGGGCCTGACCCTCCATCATCCGCTGGATCGTGAGAAGCAGCACGGTCCCGGTCAGGAACGCGATCTCGTTGGGGGCCAAAGGCGGGACCGCGCCCTGCAGACGACCGCTGCCGAGGGTGCCGGCCCCGGTGCCCACGGCGAAGAGCGCCACGAGACCCATCGTGCGCACCATCGCGGTGATCAGGCGACTCACGCCGACCGCCTGGAGCAGCATGACCAGGCTCCCGAGCAGCATGGCCACCCGCACGGCCACCACGACCGAGGGCAGCGCCTGGCCGGCCGCCCATCCGCCGAGGCACGACACCGCGAGATAGAGGCCGGCGAAGGTCAGGGTGCGAGCGCCCAGCGGGGTGTGCCGCGTAACGCGACGGGACATCAGGAAGGCCATCGCCAGCCCGATGCTGCCGATCAGTCCCTTGGCCGCCACGACTGGGTCGAGCGCTCCCGAGAAGTACGTGGCACGGCGCCAGGGAATCGTGCACGCGACCAGTAGCAGGCAGCAGAGGTACAACTGCCACCGGGCGATGTCGGGGCGCGGCCGGGGTGTCCGCTTTGTCGGGGTCATGCCGGTTCCGGTCCGTCGGATGACGCAGGCCGACTCGCCAGATTGTTGGTATCTGCACCCGGTTGTAGCGACCCATACTGGGGGGACGCGACTACTCGGCGGGACGAGGTGGGTATGGAGACGACGGTGCTCGTCCTGTGCGCGAACGACCGGTGCCTTGCGCCGGCGGCCTCGACCATCCTGCGCACAGCCCTCCAGGCCCACGGCGAGTGGCAGGTCCAGGTCGTCTCGGCCGGGATCCGTGCCGAGGTCGGTGCCGGGTGGTGTCCGCAGATGAGCGCGCAGCTGACCAAGGACCACGACCTCATCATGCGACCGCACCGCGCGCAGCAGGTGACCGCCGAGCTGGCGCGGGCCGCTGACCTCGTGCTCGTGTCCGAGCGCAAGTACCGCGGCTCCACGAGGCTTCTCGACGCCGGCAGCGCCGACCACACCTTCACCTTCCTGGAGGCGGCGATCCTGGCCAAGGAGGCGTTGGCCCGCACCGTGAGCGAGGGGGCCGCCCCGTCGCTCGAGGGGGCCGTGCAGTCCGGCACCGGACGGCTGGGCACCCGCGAACGGCTCCTGTGGCTGCTGGAGGAGATGAACGCCGTGCGCGGCCTCGTGGCGCTACCGCCCGAGGAGCCGCGCGGCTGGCGCAGGCGGTTCGGGAAGAGCGTCGAGGTGGTCGGGCACGACATCCTCGACCCCCATGGTGACCGCGGCTCGCACCGCAAGGCTGCTCCGGCCGTGCGCGACGCGCTGGACTCGTTCGCGGCGAGCCTGGCCGCCGCCTCGCCGAGGACCGTTCCGGCCTGACCGACCGTGGCCATGCGTGCCACGTCAGTGAACTCTGCCCCGCCCCAAGGGCTTCGAGAAGCTGGTGCCGACCACCTTGGGATCCAACGAGATCGGCCGTTCCCGGATGTCGTCGCGGGTGCCGGCGCCGTCGCGGTCACGGGTGCTGTCACCATCGCGGCTGCGGTCACCGTCGCGGTCACCATCGCGGCTGCGGTCACGGCCCGGGTCAGCGATGCCCTCCGCGACGGGCCGCGGCCGGTCCGACGGCGCTGGGGCCGGGCCCCGGTCCTCGGGCCCGGCGTCCGGCGCGTGGACGACCTGCGTCGCACCATCGGCCTCAGGGTCGGAGCTCTCCTTGGGGGAGGTCGGCAGGGCCGCCCAGTCGCTCTCGGACACCGCGGCGAGGGCCGCGTAGTCCTCGTCGTGCCCACGCAGGTCGCGCTGCCCGCGGGCTGGCACCATGGTCAGCGCGGTGCCGATGAGCCGGGCCTTGACGGCGTCCAGATCGGCGATGGCGCTGGTGAGCTGCTCGCGACGGGTCTTGCCGTATCGAGCCACCAGCACGGCTCCGTCGGCGCCCCGGGCGAGCACCGCGGCATCGCTCACCGGCAGGATCGGCGGGGCGTCGATGATGACGAAGTCGAAGTCCGCCCGCAGGGTGGCGAGCACGGCCGCCATGTTCTTGGACCCGAGCAGCCGGGTCGGGTCCGGCGGGGTGGTCCCGGCCGGCAGGATCGTCAACAGTCCGCGGTGCCACGGCATGAGCGCGTCAGCGAGGTCGATCTGGCCGGCCACGACGTTGGACAGGCCGATCGAGCCGTCGATGCCCATGAGCGTGGCAGCGTTGGGTCGGCGCATGTCGGCTTCGACGAGGCAGACTCTCAGGGACGACTGGGCCAAGGCGATGGCCAGGTTGCAGGCCGTGGTCGTCTTGCCCTCGCCAGCGAGCGCCGAGGTGATCACGATGACGCGCGGCGGCTGGTCCACGTCGACGAACTGCAAGGTGGTGCGCAAGGAGCGGAACTCCTCCACCCCTCGACCATGTCCCTGCATCGTGATCAGGGGGTGGGTCTTGACCTGGGAGTTCAGCCCGATGAGCGCCAGGGCCGGGCGGCCGGTGAGGTCCTCGAGCTCGTCACCCTTGACGGTGGTGTCCTGCTGCTCGCGGATCACCGCGACGATGACGCCGAGAGCCAGCCCGGCAAGCAGTCCGAGGGCCATGTTGAGAGGGATCCGCGGAGAGATGGGGAACTGCGGCTTCTGGGACGGAACGGTGGTGGTCACCTTGACGGGGGGCTGCCCGCCCTCGCGGGGTGTCTCCAGCCGCTCGATGACGACGCCGAGCTGGTCGCTCACGGCGTTGACGATGGACTGGGCGCGCGCGGGGTTGCGGTCGGTCGCGCTGACCTTGATGAGGACCGTGTCGACCGGGTTCTCGGCTGCGACGACCTGGCGCAGGTCTCCCACTGTCATCGGCAGGTCGAGCTCGTCGATGACCGGCTGGAGGACGTCGGGGCTCTTGACGACCTCGGTGTAGGACTTCACCCGCTGCATGGCGAACTGCGAGCTGGCGTAGATCGAGGTGTCCGCCGTGCTCCCGGTGGAGCTGATCGACACGAAGGCCGTCGCGTTCGCGGCATACGTGGGTGGGGTGAGGTAGGTGAGGGTGGCCGCGGCGCCGAGCACGAGCACAGTGCACGCGACGACGATCCGCCAGCGCTTGAGCAGGATCTGGAGATAGGCGCGCAAGGTCATCGGCTGCCTCTCCTTCCATTCCTGTGGCGGCGTTCGCCGTGCGTGCGCGGGTGGGTCCTCGTGGTTCCATTCTGCGTTCCGGGGGCGGCCCAGCCACTCGTCCGAAAGGTGGAGAGCATCACCGGGGCACCGGGGCCCAGCTCTTGTCGACCAGGGCCCTCGTCGAGGCGATGTTGCGGCGGCTGGACGCCCCGAAGACGATCGACTCGATGTTGGGCTGGGCACACACCCAGTCGATGGCCTCTTCCGGAGGGATGGCGCCCGAGGCGAAGACCGACATCGCGATGGCCCGGAAGCGGCGGTCGCGCAGGGCGGTCTCGTAGGCCTCGAGACCGCCCGGCATCCGGAAGCCGATCTTGTTGATGTTGGAGCACACGATGGGGTTGTCGATCCCCAGGCGCTCGAGGGTGTCGAGGAGGCGTGGGAGGTTCATCGTGATGAAACCGGGCTCGGCGTCGTACTGCGTGCGCACGTGGTCGGCGAAGATGACGAACGCCTCGTCGAAGCCCAGCCCCAGCAGCAGGTCGACGACGACGTTCTGCAGGAAGACCACCGGGGTCCGCAGCCCGCGGAACATCGACATCTCGGCGTCGATGAGGAGTCGCGTGATGCCGTCGATGTCCTTGCTGGCCAACGACTTCGTGCCGGTCAGGGCGGCGCTGAAGACGCTCTGGTCGGGCAGGAAGCGCCGCAGCGCGCCGAGCGGACCGTCCTCGGTCATCGCGTTGGCGTACTTGTGGGCGTAGGGCATGCACGGGAAGAACTCCATGCGCGCGTAGCGGTCCTGGTCGGCGCGCACGAGGTCGCAGATCTCGGCCACCCGGTCGTGGGTCGTGCACATGAAGGTCGTGACGCCCTCGTCGTAGGCGGCGTCGAGGACCTCCATGACCGCGCCGAGGTCCTGGAAGCGCATCTGCTGGCTGCGCGCCTTCTCCTCGGACATGTGGTTGACGCCGAAGAACTGGTTGTCACCGAACAGGAGGCGGTCCATCAGGCAGTCCTCCTTCGCCCGAAGGCCAGTCGTCGGCGATGGGTCGGGGCCACCGTGGCCGTCGAGGCGGCGCGCTCGCGGGAGCCGGCGGTGCCCTGCGCATCGGCCGAGATCATCGACAGGATGCGGTCGGTGGCCGCGGCGGAGCTGAACACGTTGGGGCCCTCGGTCACCTGGCCGGCGACCCGGCCGACGAAGGTGTCGGCCTGCGCGCTGTACTCCTCGCCGCGCAGGTAGAACCACGGCTGCTCGGTGAGGTCGGTCGTGTAGTGCACGTTCCAGCCGGTGCGGTAGCCCTCTGGGACGGCGGCCGTGTCGCGCAGGTAGACCTGAACCTCCTGCCGGTCGGCGACCGCCCGACCGGTGGTGCCCCAGACGCTGATCTTGGTCGTCATCTTGCGCTGCGACTCGTCCGACCAGTTCACCGAGACCTGGGCGGTGACGTCGCCGGGGTACATCAGGGTCGACACCACCTCGTCGTCGGTCTCGGCGGAGAAGATCCGGTTGAGCCGGCTGCCCTCCACACCGGTCGGCATGCCGAGGTACCACTGCACGAGGTCGATCGGGTGCGCGGCGTAGTCGTAGAGGCAGCCACCGCCGGACGACCGGCGGCTGCGCCAGGTGCCACCCTTGGGGGCCAGGACGACCGGACCGTACGCCTCGGCGACGACGTGGGTGACCGCGCCGAGGGCGCCGCCGTCGATCAGCCGCTTGAGCTCGGCGAACGCCGCGACGAACCGGTTGTGGTAGCCCACCTGGGTGACCAGCCCGCGCTCGCGGGCGAGGGCGGTGAGCGCCTCGCCGTCGGCGTCGGCGAGGGTGAACGGCTTCTCGCAGAACACGTGCACGCCGGCCTCGAGCGCGGTCCGCACCATGGGCGCGTGCAGGTGGGAGGGGGTGGCGATGACCACCGCGTCGAGCTGCTCCGCCGCCAGCATCGCGCTGAGGTCCTTGTAGGTCCGCAGCCCGGTGTACTTGCTCAGCACGTCGAGGACGTAGCCGGTGGAGTCGCACACGGCGACCAGGTTGACATCCGGGTGCGCGCGGAAGATGGACAGGTGGGAGAGGCCCATCTTGCCGAGCCCGACGACCCCCATGGTGATCACGACGACTGACTCCGTATCTGTGGCCCCCATCCACCTCGATGCCGGTCGGCGGGTGCGACCGGCAGCGCCCCCTCAGGCGCGGTGCATGAGTCCTGCATGGAAGCGCGCGAGGACGGCTTCGTACTGGCCCGCGACGTGCTCCCACGTGAACTCTTCCGCATGGCGACCCCGGGACGCGTCGTGCATTTGGTGGAGGACGTCAGGAGAGGCGAGCAGTTCGTCGAGCTGGGCCTCGAGCTCCTGCGCTGTGGTGAAGTAGCGCTGGGCGGGCCCGGCCACCCAGCGGTTGTAGACGTTGTCGTGCGCGATGACCGGGTTGCCGGCGGCCATCGCCTCGACCAGCGAGGGGTTCGTGCCTCCCACCGTGTGGCCGTGCACGTAGGCGAGCGAGTGGAACCGCAGGGCCTGCACCACCTCCGGGTCGTAGATCGCGCCCGGGAAGACGACCTCGTCGCTCGCGGCCGCGAGCACCTGCCGGTGGTAGTCGTCCGTCGCGCCGTCGAGGTCGCCCAGGACCACCAGCGTCCGCTCGCGGGGCTTTGCCGAGAACGCCTCGACGATCTCGAGCAGCGAGTTCTCGGGGATGGGGCGGCAGATCACGGTGAGGTAGCCGCCCGGGGTGAGTCCCATCGCCTCGACGGGACCGGGGGGTGCCTCGGTGACCGCGTGCGCGCCGTAGGTGATCATGCTGATCCGGCTGCGCCGGGCCCACCGCGCGAGGTAGCGCTCGATGTCGGGGTGGTCGGCGATCAGGTGGTGCCCGAACAGGCTGGCGAACCGCTCGTTGGCCAGCAGGATGGCCTGGCGCGGGATGCCCCAGCGCCGCCGGGTCCACTCCATGCCGTCCATGTTGATGACGTTGGGGATCCGTTTGACCCGCTGCAGGATGTTGAAGACACCGGTGTTGTAGCCGAACGTGAGGCAGACGTCGTCGTGCCGGATGGCATGCCGGATCGAGGTCCAGTCGAAGGCCGACGTGCCCAGCCAGCCCTCGCGGTGCTGGGGGATGGTGACCCGCTCGATGCCGCGCCACGTGTCGTAGGTGATGGGGCCCCTCCCCTCGGCCTGGCAGTAGACGACCACCCGCCAGCCCTGCCCGACGAGGAACAGCCCGATCTGCTCGGCTGCCGTCTCGAAGCCCCCGTATGCCGCCGGCACGCCGTGGGTGCCCAGGATTCGTACCGTCCGCGTCATGTCTCCTGCCCCCCCGTCGTCAACGCCCATCGAACCAGTCACTTCGCTCGTGACCGAGCCGCGCGCCCAGCCGCGGCCCCGCCGTGGCCACCCTAGAGGGCGCGCCGACCACCCGGCATACCAGTCGTGCCACCGCGATCGGCCCGCTCAGGCCACGCGGGACAGGTCGCGGTACCACTTCCCGAAGGCCGCGACGAGCAGGACCACGCCCATCAGGGCGAGCGCGCAGTAGGCCCAGATGAAGAGCTGGTGGAAGCCGAGCAGGACGAACGTCACGCACAGCAGGCCGTAGTCGAGGGGTAGGACGAGCAGCGAGGCGAGCACCGGGGGCCGCCCGTCGTCGACGCTGACGGCGGGCGGTGTCGTGGGCTCGACCGGTGCCTCGGCAGCGAGCGGGGAGGCAGCAGCAGCCGAGACAGCGGCGGAGGCGCGGAGCTGGTCGGTGAGGATCTTGGAGAAGAAGTAGGTGGAGGCCTGGATCCCGAAGACGATCGGGACGAGCAGCAGCGCGTCGGGCACGTCGTAGGAGCGGTACCAGGCGATCAGGACGGCGGCGTGCAGCGCGGCGATCTTGAGGCAGTCGATCACGTGGTCGAGCCACTCACCGGTGCGACTGCCCCCACCCCGCATGCGCGCGACCTGGCCGTCGGCCGAGTCGAGCGCGTAGGCGAGGGCCAGGAGGAAGGCGACCAGGAAGCCGATCGGGACGGTGGCCGGCGCGAGCGCCAGCACCACGATGCCGACCAGGCTGGTGAAGCCGGACAGCAGGGTGACCTGGTTGGGCGACAGCCCGATGCGGAAGGCCAGGATGGCCAGCTGGCGGCCGGCGGGTCGGTTGATCCACCGCGAGTAGCCGGGCGCCCCGCGGTTGGACTTCCCGGCACCGGCGGACAGGGCCCGGGCCTGGGCCATGCGGCGGACCGGCGGGCTGAGGGTCTCGTCGGACATCAGGACGCGAACTGCTCCAGGGCAGCACGCAGCAGCGTGCTGGACGTGTGCATCGTGTAGGGGAAGTACGCGACCTCGACCCCCACGGTGCCGAGGTCCCGCTCGAGCCGCTCGCCCTTGGGGGTCCCCCGCCAGTCGTCGCCCTTGAAGATGACGTCGAAGGGGTGGTCGTGCCACACGTCGAGCTTGCTCGGCTGGTGCTCGATGATGACCTCGTCGACGAGGGTGATGTGCTCCAAGATGGACACCCGCTCGGCGAGGGGGATCACCGGCATCTTGGACTTGGCGCGGTAGGCGTTCTCGTCGGTGACCACCCCGGCAATCAGCCAGTCGCACTGCTCGCGGGCGCTGCGCAGGATGTTGAGGTGACCGATGTGGAAGAGGTCGAAGACCCCGGGAACGTAGCCCCGAACCATTGCCTCACCTCCTCCAGGCCACGGCGCCCCTGCGCCCGGCCTCACGAGCTCACTCATTCCTGGTCCCCCTACAGCCGTTTCTTACGTCGTCGTATGCAGTTCACCCAAGTTTGTTGGACGGCCGCGCCCGGCGACTCATGCAAACGACTGACGACGGGTCACCCCGTCTGCGGGGTTAGGGTGGACCCCCACCCCACCAGCCGTTTGCTGTGGGGCGTTTGTGCTGTCTACACCCGGTCTGTCCCAGGAGCCCCTTCATGACCCTCGCCCCGCTGCTCGACCTGCTGGGCACCGATCCCGCCGTCGCGCGGGCCCTCGCGGTGGCGCGGGCCGGCGAACCGGCCGCCGATCTCACCGTGCCGGCCGGCGCCCGACCGGCCCTGGTCGCCGCCCTGGCCCGTGACAGTGGTCGGCCGATCCTCGCGGTGACCGCGACCACCCGCGAGGCCGAGGACCTCGTCGCCGCCCTGGGCTGCTACCTCGACGCCGATCGGGTGGCCGACTTCCCGGCGTGGGAGACGCTCCCGCACGAGCGGCTGAGCCCCCGCAGCGACACCGTCGGCAAGCGCCTCGCGGTGCTGCGGCGCCTCAAGCACCCCGACCCCGCCGACCCCACCTACGGCCCGCTCGACGTCGTGGTGGCCCCGGTGCGGGCCGTGCTGCAGCCGGTGTCCCAGGGCCTCGGTGACCTCGCGCCGGTTGCGCTCAAGGCCGGGGACGAGGCGCCCCTGGAGCACGTCGTCGAGGACCTCGCGGCCGCGGCATACTCCCGCACGGACCTGGTCGAGCGGCGTGGTGAGTTCGCCGTGCGCGGCGGCATCCTCGACGTCTTCCCGCCCACCGAGGACCACCCGGTGCGCGTGGAGTTCTGGGGCGACACGGTCGAGGAGATCCGCTGGTTCAAGGTCGCCGACCAGCGCAGCCTCGAGGTCGCGGAGCACGGCCTCTGGGCCCCGCCCTGCCGGGAGATCCTGCTGACCGAGTCGGTGCGCGCCCGCGCAGCCGCCCTCGTCGACCAGCTCCCGGGCGCGGTCGACCTGCTCTCGAAGCTGGCGGAGGGGATCGCCGTCGAGGGGATGGAGTCGCTGGCGCCCGCCCTCGTCGACGGCATGGAGAGCGTGCTCGACACCCTGCGCGACGGCACCGCGGTCGTGCTGTGCGACCCCGAGCGCGTCCGCACCCGCGCCCACGACCTCGTCGCCACGAGCCAGGAGTTCCTGGAGGCCGGCTGGGCCAACGCCGCGGTCGGCAACAGCGTGCCGATCGACCTCCAGGGCATCCTCGGCACCGCCTCGTTCTGGAGCCTCGCCGACCTGCGCGCCCACGCCGCGCAGTCGGGTATGCCGTGGTGGGACCTCGGCCCGTTCGTCGCCGACGAGGAGCTCGCCGACGGCGACGCGGTCGTGGTCAACACCGGTCTGGAGGAGGCGCCGCGCTACCGCGGCAGCACCCCCGAGGCAGTCGGCGACCTGCAGGGCTGGGTGGCCGACGGGTGGCGGGTCGTCGTCGTCACCGAGGGCCCGGGACTGGCCCGGCGCGTGGCCGAGGTGCTCGCGGGGGAGTCCGTGGCGGCGCGGCTGGACTCCGATCTCACGGACCTCACCGAGGGCGTCGTGCACCTGACCACCGGCACGGTCGGCAGCGGGTTCCTCGCTCCGGCAAGCAAGTTCGCGCTCATCACCGAGACCGACCTGACCGGGACGCCGGGTCAGGGTGGCTCGACCAAGGACATGCGCAAGATGCCCTCGCGGCGGCGCAACCAGGTAGACCCCCTCCAGCTCAAGCCCGGTGACTTCGTCGTCCACGAGCAGCACGGCGTGGGCAAGTTCGTCGAGATGGTGCAGCGCACGGTCGGCGGTGCGACGCGCGAGTACCTCGTGATCGAGTACGCGCCGGGCAAGCGGGGGCAACCGGGCGACCGGCTGTTCGTGCCGACCGACCAGCTCGACCAGGTCACCCGCTACGTCGGCGGCGAGATGCCGGCCCTCAACAAGATAGGCGGCAGCGACTGGGCCAAGACCAAGGGCCGGGCGCGCAAGTACGTCAAGCAGATCGCGGCCGAGCTGATCCAGCTCTACTCGGCCCGGATGGCGACGGCCGGTCACGCCTTCGCGCCGGACACCCCGTGGCAGCGTGAGCTCGAGGACGCCTTCTCCTACGTCGAGACCCCCGACCAGCTCAGCTCCATCGACGAGGTCAAGGCCGACATGGAACGCACCGTCCCCATGGACCGCCTCATCTGTGGAGACGTCGGCTACGGCAAGACCGAGATCGCGGTCCGGGCTGCCTTCAAGGCGATCCAGGACGGCAAGCAGGTCGCCATCCTGGTGCCGACCACGCTGCTCGTGCAGCAGCACCTGCAGACCTTCACCGAGCGCTACCAGCAGTTCCCGGTGACCGTTCGGGCGCTGTCGAGGTTCCAGAGCGACAAGGAGGCGCGCGAGACCATCGAGGGGCTGGCCAACGGCAGCGTCGACCTCGTCATCGGCACGCACCGGCTCCTGGGTGGCTCGATCCGCTACAAGGACCTCGGGCTGGTCGTCATCGACGAGGAGCAGCGCTTCGGTGTCGAGCACAAGGAGCAGCTCAAGACCCTTCGCACGGCCGTCGACGTGCTCGCGATGTCGGCCACGCCGATCCCGCGCACCCTCGAGATGGCCGTGACCGGCATCCGTGAGATGTCCACTCTCGCAACGCCTCCCGAGGAGCGGCACCCCGTGCTGACCTACGTCGGCGCCTACGACGAGAAGCAGATCGTGGCCGCCATCCGGCGCGAGCTGCTCCGCGAGGGCCAGGTCTTCCTGGTCCACAACAAGGTGTCGAGCATCGAGCGCGCCGCCAGCCGGATCCGTGAGCTCGTGCCGGAGGCCCGGGTGGCAACCGCCCACGGCAAGATGGGCGAGCACAAACTCGAGCAGGTCGTCGTCGACTTCTGGGACAAGAAGTTCGACGTCCTCGTCTGCACGACGATCGTTGAGACCGGTCTCGACATCTCCAACGCCAACACGCTGATCGTCGAGCGCTCCGACGTGCTCGGTCTCTCCCAGCTCCACCAGCTTCGTGGTCGGGTGGGGCGTGGGCGAGAGCGGGCCTACTGCTACTTCCTCTACCCACCCGAGAAGCCGATGACCGAGACGGCGCACGACCGGCTCCAGACGATGGCCAGCCACACCGACCTCGGTGCGGGCATCCAGATCGCCATGAAGGACCTCGAGATCCGCGGGGCCGGCAACCTGCTGGGCGGCGAGCAGTCCGGCCACATCGCCGGCGTCGGCTTCGACCTCTACGTGCGACTGGTGGGGGAGGCCGTGGCCGACTTCCGCGGTGACGGCGAGACCGCTCCGGGAGAGATCAAGATCGAGCTGCCGGTCGACGCCCACCTCCCGCACGAGTACGTGCCGGGGGAGCGGCTGCGGCTGGAGGCCTACAAGAAGCTCGCCAGCGTGGTCGACGAGCCGGCCCTGGCCGAGATCGAGGCCGAGCTGGTCGACCGTTACGGTCCGCTCCCCGAGCCGGTGCGCAACCTCATGGAGGTCGCGCGGTTGCGCACGGTGGCCCGCCAGGCGTCGGTGGCCGACATCTCCGTGCAGGGCAACTATGTGCGGTTCGGGCCGGTGGACCTCCCCGAGTCGGCGCAGCTCAGGCTGCAGCGGCTCTACCCGAAGTCGCTCGTCAAGGACGCGCTGCATACCATTCTGGTGCCGAAGCCGATGACGGCTCGGGTGGGTGGCCAACCGCTGCGTGACACGGCAGTCTTGCAGTGGGCCAGCGACCTCATCCGGTCCGTCCTGCTGGGCAGCGTCGCCGACGCCGCCCGGGTGGGCACCCGCCAGGGTGCGGACTCGGCTCGATGAGCGTGGCGCCGCAGATGGTGAAACTGAGCAAGGTGAGAGGGCAGTACATGACGAAGGGCCATCCCGTGAAGGCATTCAGCGTCCTGCGTGGGGCCGTCGTGGCGGTCGCCGTCGCCGGCGTCCTGGCCGTGTCCGGCTGCGCCACTGCCGATACCGCTGCCGTCGTCAACGGCCACCGGATCACCGAGCAGGAGGTCCAGGAGGCCACCAGCCAGATCACGAAGGCCTACCCCGACTCGTCGCTCAACACGGCCAACGCGCTGTCGAGCCTCGTGATGGCCGGCTTCATCAACCAGATCGCCGACGAGTCCGGCAAGGGGCTGTCCGACAGCGCCGCCAAGGCCGCCATCACCGAGATCGAGGACCCGAGCGCCGCGACCCTCGAGCTGGTCAAGTCGAGCCTGGCCTCGCAGCAGCTCACCACCATCGAGCAGGGGCACGTCGTGGACCTCGCCAGGAAGGCCAAGGTCACCATGAACCCGCGCTACGGCACCTTCGACGCCAAGAACGTCCGGTTCGACGCCAGCCAGCCCAACTGGATCAAGGCCGAACCCGCGCCTGCCGAGCCCGCTCCGACCACCCCCGCGGGCTGAGCGACCGGTGACGGGTCGGCTGACCCTGCTGGTCGGCAGCCCTCGCATCGCGCCCGGGCTGTTCACCCGCACCGCCTGGGAGACCTTGGGCGCCGCAGACGCGGTGCTGGCCCGCGACGACTCGGAACCGCTCGCCGACGCCGTCTCCGAGTCAGGTGTGCCGGTGGGTCACCTCGGCGAGCTCACCCCGCCGTCCCTGGCGCGGACGCTGATGGACCGGGCGGCCGAGGGAGACGTCGTGTGGGTCTCCTCGGCCGACGGTGACCCCGGCCTCACCGACGCCATCGCGTCAGAGGTGTCGCGCCTCGGCTCGCCGCCGGAGGTCGAGGTCCTCGTCGCCTCCTGGGACGTCCCCGGGTCGCGGCTGCTCGACCTGGTGGCGGTGATGGACCGTCTGCGTTCGCCGGGTGGGTGCCCCTGGGATGCCGAGCAGACCCACGAGACGCTGGTGAAGTACCTCATCGAGGAGAGTCACGAGGCGGCCGAGGCGATCGAGTCCGGCGACCGCGACCACATCCGCGAGGAGCTCGGCGACGTGCTGCTCCAGGTGGTCTTCCAGGCCCGCGTCGCCCAGGAGCACGCCACCGCGCCGTTCGACGTGGACGACGTGGCCGGCGCCATCATCGAGAAGCTGGTCCGCCGGCACCCGCACGTCTTCGCCGACGGCGACGCCTCCACCCCCGCCGAGGTGGAGCGCGCCTGGGAGCAGATCAAGGCAGCCGAGCGCGCCGCCAAGGCTCCGCACGGCGGGGGCGAGGACGGTCACCCGGGGCTGATGCACGGCATACCGAGGTCGTTGCCAAGCCTGCTCGCCGCCGAGAAGGTGCTGGCCCGCTTCGACCGGACCGGTGGCGACCTCGCGACGGTGGGCGAGGGGGACGACGACCTGGGCATGGCCATCGTGGCGCTGGCGGCACGGGCGCGCGAGCGCGGGGAGTCTGCGGAAGCCCTGGTGCGCGTGGCCCTGGCCAGGCTCGACGCGACTGCTCAGGACGAGCAGACCGGCACGAACGGGCGGTCCGGCACGTAGTTGCGCCACTCCTGCTCGGTCAAGGAGCGGCCCGCCAGCCGACAAGCGGTGGCCAGCCAGGACCGCGGGTCAAGGGTCCACGTCAACAGCGACCCGCCGGCACCGGCGAAGAGGATCCGGCTGTTGTCGTTGGTGAAGGCGGGTGCGCCATCATCATCGACCGTGGTGGAGCCGAGGTAGGCGCCGGTGATGCCGTCCCACTGGCTCAGCTTGCCCTCGTTGACGCTCGCGACCAGCCGGCCGTCGTCGCTGAACCGGGTGTAGTAGCCCATCAGGCCCACCTGGGTGGGGCTGGGCTCGGACAGCCACGTCATCGACGGGGCGCTCAGGAGCCCGACCCCTCGGTCGCCGAGGTCGACCAGGAGCCGCGTGCCGTCGGGCGACACCTGAAGCTGCTTCACCAGCGCCCCGAGGTCGGGCATCGGCCGCACGTCGCCCGACAGGTAGTCGACGATGGAGTGACCCGCGTAGGCCGTGTGCAGGTCACCGCTCGGGACGATGCCATCCAGGGGAGGCGCCTCGGTCTGCCCCTCCTTGCTCGGCTGCACCTGGATGGGCGCGCGAGCCGGCAGGAGCGTGCGCGCGTCCAGAACGTGCAGCCTGCCCGTCGTGCTGCCGACGAGCAGGTACTTCCCGTCGAGGGTGAAGAACGCGATCGCGGCCCCTTCGCTCGAGTCAAGGGGGCCCAGCCGATGCTCCGCGAGCACACGACCGGTGGTCACGTCCCAGGTGCGCACCACCGGGTCGCCGGTCGTGACGTTCAGGGTCGTGTCATCGGGGTGCCAGGCCAGGTCGATGTAGTTCCGCTGCTGCATGCGAAGCTCGAGCAGCGGTCCCAGGCGGCCCGTGGCGACGTCACGGATGCGCAGCTGCGGTCCTCCTTCGACGTAGGCAACCTTGTCGAGGCGGGGCGAGACGCGCACCGCGGGCTGTCCGAACCCGGTGGGCGCGCCCACCCGGGAGGCGAGGAACCGTCGGGAGCCGTCGAGGTCCCACGCCTGCACCAGCCCTGCGAGCGTCGCGGTGTAGATCGTCCGACCGTCAAGGCTGAAGGCCGGGTTGGCGGCAGGGCTGTCCTCGGCAAGGATCTCGCGTGCCTCGTCCCCATCCAACGCCCACACCGTCAGACGGTCCCCGGAGGCCGCGACCTTGGTGCCGTCAGGCGAGAAGGCCAGTCCGTTCGTCCAGCCCTGGCCTGAGAGATAGGTGCGCGGCTTCAGCGTTGAGGTGTCGACGAGCACGGCCTCCACCCCGGCGCCGACCGCGAGCAGCCTCCCGTCGGGGCTCAGCACCAGGGATTCGTCGAGCTGGCGGACCCCGAGGTCGGCGGCCTCCAGGACGCGTCGCGTCGTCCCGCCCGGGAGGGCGGTCACGACCAGACGCCCACCTCCCGAGCTGGTGGTGAAGAGCGTGTGCCCGTCGTCGCTGACGTTGGGGGTCCCTCCGTCGTCGAGCTCGAGGACGGCCGAGGGCTTCCCCGGTGCCCGCAGGTCCCACACGGCGGTGACCCCGGGCTTCTCACCGAGGAGGTCCCGGAAGCCGACCGCGAGCCAGCGACCGTTGGGGCTGAAGCCCATGGTGTCGAACACGTGGAAGCCTGCTGGCAGCCCACCGAGCTGCGTCGTGGACCGCGCGCCCGTCCGGTCGAGCAGCTGGACCGCCGGCTCGGTGCCGCTCTCGACGAGGTCGGCCCACGTCGAGACCGCGTAGCGCGACCCGTCGGGGCTGACCACCACCCCGATCCCCTTGATCGGCTTCGGGACCCGCACCTGCTCCAACGTCCGGCCGTCGCGCAGCTCGAGCCCGACGTCGTCGCCCGCCACGGTGGCGACCTGTCCCGTGGCGCTGTTCACCCGCATACTGAAGATGCGGCCGGTGCTGCGAGCGCTGGCCACGAGGGACGGACCCCTGTCCAGGGTGGCGAGGAGGGCGTTCCGAGTGTCGACCGTGTCGTCCAGGGTCACCGCCGCGGCGGCGAGCAGCAGGGAGCGGTCGAGGTCATCGGCGCGCAGCGCCTCGGCGCCGAGACGGCGGGCGTCTGCGACCAGGGCTTGTCGGTCGGCCCGGTCGGCGGCCGTCCTGGCCATGGCCCCCGCGACGATCGCGACAGCCAGCAGCACGGCGACGGCGGCCAGCCCGGCCCGCAGGCGCTGGTTGGAGCGGTGTTCCCGGCGGACCTGCTCCTCGGTGGCGCGCTGTTCGGTCTCGGCCAGGGCGGCTCCCGCGGTCAGGAAGTCCTGCTCGGCGGGTGTGAGGGACGCGGTGGCACGCTCGCGCCACTCGACGGCCCGCGCCTGCCGCGCGCCTCGGTAGAGCTCGCTGTCCGGGCGGCCCAGGTCGTCCCAGCTGGTCGCGGCGACCGAGAGGTGTCGCATGATGCGGAGCCCGTCGACGTCGTCGTCCAGCCAGGACCGCAGCCGGGGCCACGCCATGGCCAGGGCTTCGTGGGCGATCTCCACGGTGTCGCCGTCGGTGCTGAGCAGGCGGGCGCCCACAAGCCGTTCGATCAGCAGGGTGTGGTCTTCGTCGGTGGCGACGGAGCGGCGCGGGACCCGTTGGCGCACGGGCTCGCCGAGGTCGTCCGAGACCACGAGCCGCACCATGAGGTCGCGAAGGACGCCCTGCTGACCGGTCGTGAGGTCGCGGAAGAGTCCTTCGGCGGACTGCGAGATCGCCTCGCGGATCCCTCCGGTCGCCGTGTAGCCGGCGACGGTGAGGGTGGTCCCCTCGCGCCGTCTCCAGGTCTGGCGCAGGACGTGGGACAGGAGGGGGAGGGCGGCAGGCTCGCCCTGGACCTCGCGCACGAGCAGGTCGACGAGACCGGGCTCGAGCCGGAGCCCGGCCTGCGCGGCCGGCCCCTCGATGGCCAACCGGAGGGCGGGCTCGGTCATGGCGCCGAGCAGGTGGAGGCCCCGCTCGACGAGTCTGGCGAACTCCGGGTGCGTGGACAGCTCGCCGAGACGATCCGCGCGCAGGGTGACGACGAGCACCCCGTGCCCGTGCGTGGTGAAGGCGACGAGCTGGTCGAAGAACTCGGTGCGTTCGGGCGACTCAAGGTCGAGCGAGAGTGCCTCCTCGCACTGGTCGACCACGAGGACGTCGCTGGCGCGGGGGTTCGTGGCCGACAGGGAGTCGGTCGGGCGGCCCCCCGGTGTCAGCACCCGCACTCGATGACCATCGCGCTCGAGGGCGGCCGCGACGCCGGCGCGGGCCAGCGATGACTTGCCGCACCCGGAGGGCCCGACCACGGCCAGGACGCGGCTCTCGTCCAAGCGCTGCAGGCACGCGGCGATGTCGGCCTCGCGGCCGAAGAAGGTGGGGGAGTCGGCTAGGTCATAGGCGATCAGCCCGAGGTACGGGCACTGGGCGCTGGTCGGGGGGAGTACCGTCTGCACGGCGAGAGAAGGGTCCTGGCGGAGAATGGCCTGCTCCAGCTGAGCCAGCTCCGGGCCCGGGTCGAGGCCCAGCTCGTTGCCCAGGACGCTGCGCGCCCGGTGGAGCGTCTCCAACGCCTCCTGCTGGGCGCCGGCCTGGTACTGCGCCAGGGCCAGCAGTCCCCAGCGGCGTTCCCGGTAGGGCTCCTCGCTGACCAGCCGGACCGCGGGCGCCACGGCCTCGCGGGCGTGTCCGGAGCGGAGCATCGCCTCGGCTGACAGTTCCTCGGCCTGCCGGTGCAGCTCGAGCAGCCGCTCCGCCTCTGCGCGCGCGGGAGCCCATTCGGCGAGCTCTGCGAACGGCTCCCCTCGCCAGAGGGAGAGGGCTTCGGTCAAGAGGTATGCCGCGCGGTCGGGTTCGCCGAGGGCGAGGAGCTCGCGGGCACGCCCGAGGAGGCGTTGGAAGTGGAGGTGGTCGAGGTGGTCGACGTGCAAGGTCAGTCGGTACCCCTGGGGCGAGGTCTCGATCGCACCGGCGCCGAGCGACTTGCGCAGCCGGACCACACAACCCTGGACGATCTTGGTCGACGAGGCGGGGAGTGAGTCGCCCCACAGGGCCTCGGCGAGGGCCTCAGGTCGAACCGGGGTGCCGGGGCGCAGGGCGAGCGCCTGGAGGACCACCCGGTCGCGGAGCCAGAGGCTCGCCGCAGCACCGTCGACCTCCAGCGGTCCCAGCACGGCGATACCCATGTCATTGACGGTGAGGCCTGCGGTCCGGGCCGTCAACCAGTGCGATACCCCCGTGATACCGGCGCGGTGCTGCCAGTGAACCGCGTTGTGACACAACACCTTCAGGCCGCCAGGCCACACCTCGAAGCAGGATCTACGGAAAGGCACGGATATGTACCGTTTCACTGCCTCTCGCCTCCGTCGGCCGTCGCGCGGGTCCGCCGCGTTGGCCGCGGCGTCGCTCGTCCTGGCCATGGGCGCACTCACCGCCACCGCTGGTCAGGCCGGCGCAGCGCCTGCACCCGTCGACCCGGCGACCCTCACCCCGGCGCCGCCGGACTTCTTCAACGCCACCTGCACCCACAACGGCGTCGGCATCACCTGCGACCTGCACTTCACCGAGGTCGTGCTCGACCACGAACCCAACGGTGTCGTCTGTGACACCCCAGCCGGACCGGTGGAGCTGATCGAGACCAACACCCGGTCGGTCGTCGGAAAGCGCTTCTACGACAGGGACGGCCTTCTGCTGCGGCGCCACTTCCGCGACGAGTGGGCGGGCACGATGACCAACCCGGTCAGTGACCGCTCGGTGACCTACGCGCAGGCCGACCGGATCCTGCACGACCTGGCCGTGCCCGGCGACAACACCACCGGCACCGAGGAAATGACCACTCGGCTGAGGGTCGTCAACGACGCGGGCTCCACGATCTTCGTCGACGCCGGGCGCACCGTGATCCGCGAGGCCGACGGGACCATCGAGTTCCAGGCCGGACCCCACCGGTTCGACGACTACTTCGTCAATGGCGACGCAGCGGCCATCGCGCCGCTCTGCGCTGCGCTCACCTGACGGCGAGGTCGAGTGGGTGGGGGGCAGATGTGGAGGGAGGGGCCTGGCCACACCCACCTCTTGGGGCCCCACCGACCGAACGCTGTGGCCCGGCAGCGATTCGAGGTCAGGAGGCGCAGACCGGCACGAACGGGCGGTCCGGCAGGTAGTTGTGCCACTCCTGCTCGGTCAGGGGGCGGCCGGCCAGCCGACAGGCTGCCGCGACCCACGACCGGGGGTCGAGGTCCCAGCTCCGGACGGAGCCGTCCGCCCCGGCGAACAGGAGCCGCTTGCCGTCCGCCGAGAACGACGGGTCCCCAGCCACGCCCACGGTCGCGCTGCCGAGGTAGGTTCCGGTCCGGCCGTCCCAGTAGCTCAGGTGTCCGTCGCTGGCGCTGGCGACGAGGGACCCGTCCGCACTCCAGTTCGTGTTGTCGCCGACGAGCCCGGTCTGGGCGGGGCTGGGTCGGGAGATCCACTTCAGGGTGCGGGCGTCGAGCAACCCTGCGCCCGTGGGTCCGGTGTTGACGAGCACGCGCCTGCCGTCGGGGGAGGGGTACATCGCGTCGACCTCCGTGCCGAGGTCTGGCATCGGACGGACCGTCCCGGACGTGTAGTCGACGATGGCATCACTGATCCACAGCGTCCGCAGGTCTCCACTGGGTCTGAACGCGCTGATCTCCTGCGGACTCGGCGCCCCTTCTGTGGTCTTGTACACCTGGATCGGCGCCCGGGTGGGGGCAAGAGTGCGCGCGTCGAGCACGTGGATCCGGCCCTTGGTCGTGCCGACGAGCAGGTACTTCCCGTCGAGGCTGAACCACGCGATGTCAGCCCCTTCATCCGAGCCCGGTGGTGCCAGCCGTCGTTGCGCCACCTGTCGACCTGTGGTGCTGTCCCACGTCCGGACGTCCTGCGCGCCGGAGGTGACATTGAGCGTGATGCCGTCGGGATGCCACGCGAGGTCGTCGACGTTCGCTTGGGTCATGTCAGGGGCCACGATCGGGCCCAGCTCGCCCGTGGTGACGTCGCGCACGCGGAACTGGGGAGCGACCGCGACATAGCCGATCCGCTTCAGGTCCGGCGAGAACCTGGTGACCGGCTCGGCCCAGCCGAGGCGGTCACCAGCAGGGGCGGCCGGCAGGAAGCGCCGTCCGCCGACGAGGTCCCACGCCTGGACCAGGCCCTGGAAGGTCGCGGTGTAGAGCATCGTGCCGTCGCGGCTGAACGCCGGGTCATCGGCGGCGCCCTCCTGGGCGAAGACCTCGACCGGCTCCTTCGCGCTGAGGTCCCACACCACGAGGCGATCTCCGGCGGCTGCCAGGTGGGTGCCGTCCGGCGAGAAGGCCAGCGAGGTGGTCTCGCCCTGACCAGAGAGGCGGGCGCGGGGCGTCAGCGATGCGGTGTCCACCAGGACGGCGTCCATGCCGGCACCGACCGCCAGGGTCCGGCCATCCGGGCTGAGCGCGAGCACATCGTCGACCTGGCGGACACCGAGGTCGGTGGGTGCGAGGGCGCGACGCGTCTTCCCACTGGGGACGTCCGTGACGAGCAGGTGTCCGCCCCCTTCGTACTGTGCCGAGTAGAGCGTGTGGCCATCCGCACTGATCGTGGGGGCGCTTCCCTCGCTGCCGAGCTCGAGCCTCGCCACTGGCCGGCCGGGCGACTGAAGGTCCCAGACGAAGGTGGCGGTGGGCTCCTCCTCCTGGATCTGGATCAAGGACGCGGTGAACCAGCGGCTGTCGGGGGAGTACCCGAGGTACGAGCGGTTGTGGGGGTATGGCGCAGCGTCCTTGGAGTGGTAGCTGGCCGGGAGGCCGCCCAGCTGGACCGAGGACCTCGCGCCAGCACTGTCCAGCAGCACGATGGGCGGCTCGAGCCCATCAGCGATGAGGTCAGCCACGATCGACACCGCATATCCCCGGCCGTCGGGTCGGGCGTAGACCGACCCGCCGACGAGCTTCTCCGGGAGGGGGATCCGGCGCAGTGTGGGTCCGTCGTAGAGCTCGAGCCCCTTGCCGTCACCGGCCATCACCGCGACCTGGTCGGTGGCCGTGTTCGCTGCCAGGCTCAGGATGCGACCGGCACTTCGACCGCTGCCCGCGAGGGCCGGTGCGCGGTCGAGCGTGGCCAGCAGGTTGGTGCGGGTCTCCACCGCGTCGTCCAGGGTGACCCCAGCGGCCGCCAGGAGCAGGGCGCGGTCGAGCTCGCCGGACCGCAGCGCCTCGGCACCGAGGCGGCGGGCGTCGGCCACCCTCGCCTGCCGATCCGCGGCATTCTGGGCGGAGAGCGCCACGGCCCCAGCGACGATCGCGACGGCCAGCAGGGCCGCGACGGCCGCCAACCCGAGGCGGAGCCGCTGGTTCAACCGCTGTTCTCGCCGCACCTGCGCCTCGGTCGCACGCTGTTCCTTGTCGGCCAGCAGGGCTGACTCGTGCAAGAAGTCGCGTTCGGCGTCTGTCAGCGTGGCGCTGGTGCGCCGGTGCCACTCGGCCGCGCGTGCCTGGCGGACGCCGCGGTAGAGCTCGCTGTCGGGGCGCCCGAGCTCGTCCCAGCTCTCGGCCGCGACGGTGAGGTGGCGCAGCGTGCGCAACCCGTCGACGTCCTCGTCCAGCCACGACCGCAGGCGCGGCCACGCGACCGCCAGAGACTCGTGCGCGATCTCGACGGTGTCACCGTCGCTGGCCAGCAGCCGGGCCGCGACCAGCTGCTCGACCAGCTGGAGGTGCTCCTCGTCCCCGGTGACCGACCGCCGGGGGACCCGGGTGCGCACCGGGTCGCCCCCCTCGTCGGGCGTGACCAGCCTCAGCATCAGGTCGCGGAGCATGGCCTGGCGCGCAGGATCCAGCGTGCGGAACACCCCTTCAGCGGACTGGGCGACCGCCTCGCGAACCCCGCCTGTCGCGGCATACCCCTCGACCGTGAGGGTGCCGCCCTCACGGTGGCGCCACGTCTGGCGGAGCACGTGGGACAGCAACGGGAGGGCCGAGGGCTCGCCGGCCACCTCGCGCACGAGGAGGTCGACCAGGCCCGGTTCGAGCCGCAGGCCCGCTTGGGCGGCCGGGCCCTCGATGGCCCGGCGCAGGTCGGGTTCGGTCATCGGGCCAAGGAGGTAGAGGCCGCCCTCGACGAGCCGCGCGAAGTCTGGGTGCGGAGCCAGCTCGCCGAGCCGGTCCGCACGCAAGGTGACCACCAGAGAGTGCCGCTTGGCGAACTCGACGAGGGTCGCGAAGAACTCGGCCCGATCCGGTGAGGCCTCGTCGACGGCCAGCGCCTCCTCGCACTGGTCGACGACGAGCACCGTGCCCCGGCGCGTAGGGGCGCCAGTCAGGGCGCTCAGGGGACGGCTGCCCGGCGTGAGCACGTGGACGACCCGCCCGTCGCGCTCCAGGGCTGCCGCGATGCCCGCCCGCGCGAGGGAGGACTTGCCGGATCCCGACGGCCCCACCACCGCGAGCACGCCGGCCCGGTCGAGGCGGTGCAGGCAGGCAGCGGTCACCTCGTCCCGGCCGAAGAAGGTCGGGGCGTCGGCGATGTCGTAGGCCACCAGCCCGAGGTAGGGGCACTCGACGCTGGTCGGGGGGAGGACCGTCCGGGCGGCCACGGAGGGGTCCTGGCGCAGGATCGCCTCCTCCAGCTCGGCCAGCTCGGGACCGGGGTCGAGGCCCAGCTCGTGGACGAGTGTCAGCTTGGCGCGGTGCAGGGTCTGGAGGGCGTCACCCTGCCGTCCGGCCTGGTACTGCGCGAGAGCCAACAGGCCCCAGCGGCGCTCGCGAGTCGGCTGCTCGGCCACCATCCGCAGGGCATCACCGAGGACCTCCTGGTAGCGCCCGGACCTCAGCCCAGCTTCGGCGTGGAGGTCGTCCGCGTCGCGCCACAGCTCGACGAGTCGCTCCGCCTCGACCCGTCCCGGGCCCCAGTCCGCGAGCTCGACGAGTGGTTCGCCCCGCCACAGCTCCCTGGCCTGCCCGGTGACGTAGCGGGCCCGCTCGGGCTCGCCGTTCGCCAACAGCAAGCGAGCCCGGGTCAGGAGGTGCTCGAAGTGGAGGTGGTCCACCTCGTCCTGGTGCAGGTCCAGGCGGTAGCCGTGCGGTGAGGTCTCGATCGCCTCGGCACCGAGCGCCTTGCGGAGCCGCACGATGCAGCCCTGGACGACCTTCTGCCACGTCTCGGGCAGGTCGTCGCCCCACAGGGTCTCGGCGAGAACCTCCGCGCTCAGGTCCGTGCCGGGACGGGTGGCGAGGGCCTGCAGGATGATGCGGTCGCGGGGGCCGAGAGTCGTCCGACCCTCGTTGACCTGCAGCGTTCCCAGCAGCGCGATGCGCATGCCTCGACAGTGATCCTCACCCGAGACGGCGTCAACAGCCCTGACACCGGACTGACACCGGCGCCGCACGACGGTGTCACCGAGACGGCTTCAGCCAGGTCAGCGAGGCGTATGCCGGCGAGCGGAGTACCCCTTTCAGCAGAGCGGCTCGAACGGCCGGTCCGGCAGGTAGGTCTGCCACTCGTCCACGGTCAGGCCGCGGCCCGTGATCCGGCACGCCGCGTCACGGGCCGCCCCGGGGCGGACGTCCCACTCCCGGGTCGCGCCGTGTGCGGCGGCCAACAAGACCTTCGAACCGATCTCGGTGAAGCCGGCTACTGTTCCGTCCTCCACGCGCAGGGCGGCGGACAATGACCCCGCGGCGTCCCACAGCGCGACCCGTGCGCCTTCGGCCGTCACGAAGCCCTTACCGTCGTTGCGATACGTGACCGTGCACCCACCCGCCGTCTCGGCTCCCGCACGTCGTGTCCGGACGGTGAGGGTCGCGGGATCCAGCACCGCCACCGCGGGCCCCCCGTTCCCGGTGGTCTCGCTACCGCTGAGTACCGCAGCCCTCCCGCCCGGCGCCCACGCGATGGCGCACGGGTCCAGGCCGAGGTTGGCGAAGTCCACGACCAACCCGCGGTCGAGGTCGAGGAGGGAGACGTTGCCGTTCGCAGCGGCCAGGACCCGGCTCCCGTCGTCGTTGACGGCCACCGCCACCACCGGCTTGTCGGAGATGTGGATCCCGGCTCTCGGGCCGCTGCCCGCCCCGGTGAACGACCGAACCCAGCCTTTGCTGGTCCCCACCACCAGCCGGGACCCGTCGCGGCTGAAGGCCACGCTCGTCACGCCGTCGCCCGCCAGGCGGTGCTCCTCCACCAGGTCCCCGGTTCGTCGGTCCCATACCCGCACCCATTCGTCGTCGAGGACGGTCGCCACGACCCGGCTGTCCCCTCTCCAGGCCATGTCGCCGTAGTAGCCCTCGACGTGGCGAGTGGGGACCACCGGCCCGATCGCACGCGTCCGGATGTCGAGGAACTGGACCGCGAAGCCAGCGGTCTCGGTCCCCACGAGATGGGCGACGGTCGCGCCATCGGGTGAGATCCGACGCAACACCGGGTCCCCGGCGAGGGTTCCGGACCGCACGGTCCTGGTCGCCACGAAGCGCCGCTCGCCGGACAGGTCCCAGGCAAGGAGGAGGTCGCCGGTGTGCGTGGCGTAGAGGGTCTTGCCGTCCAGCCCGAAGGTCAGGGACCAGGGGGCCTGCTCGTCGCCGGAGGGGTAGTGCGTGGGCGGCTCGCCGGGACGGGTGAGGGACCGTACGACAACGACGCCGTCGACCGTGTAGGCGAGGTACCGGCCATCCTTGGACAGGGCCATCGGTCGACCGATCGTCCCCTGCTCCACGTAGGACGCACGGGTGGCGAAGGTGCGGGTGTCCAGCAGGCGGATGCGGTCCTTGTCACGGACCGCGATGAGCGAGCCGTCCGTGCGCAACGCCAGGCCGATCGGGCCGATCATCCCGCCTGGTTGCTCCTTGAGCGGCATCGACCGCAGTATCCGGCCGGTGTGCGCGTCGACGAGGTGCAGGCCCCCTTGGGTCGTCGCGAAGAGGCGTCGGCCATCCGGGCTGAGGGCGATGGACTCCGCGATCCACGGGAGCTCGAACGAGGCGACCGGGCTGGCCAGCCGGTCCTTGCGCCAGATCCGCACCGCGGTCTTGGTGTCCAGCTCACGGGGGTGCTGGAAGCCCGCGACCAACCACCGTCCGTCGGCGCTGAACGCGACCGCCTGTTGCACGATGCGCTTCGTGGGCATTCCCCCCAGCTGGGTGTTGAGCGGCTGGGCGGTCGCCGGGTCGAGCAGGCGCAGGGGCTCCTGGGTGACACGGCGTCCCCCGTCTGTGGACCACACGTTGGTCGCGGCCACGAGAAGCGACCCGTCCGGGCTGAAGCGCACTGTGGAGACGGGAACCTCGTCGTTGGACTCCACCTTGGCCAGGGTGGTCGCGTCGAAGAGGAGCACGCCCGTGACGGCGCCTGCGGCGGCGACCCTGCGGCCGTCCGGGCTCATGGACAGCGACAGAAGAGAGGTGGTCCTCGACGACCGGATGAGCTCGGGCGCTCTGGCCAGCACCTGGGTGAGGTTGTCGCCGGTCTCGCGCGACGGATAGATGTGTGCGCCGGCCAGGGCCAACAGGATGGCCAGGTCGATCTGTGGTGCCTCGATGGCCTGTGCGCCCAGCCGTCGCGCATCGGCCACCAGGGCCTGCTGGTCGGCTACCGCCGCCTGCTGGTCGGCCAGTCGAGCCTCCTGGTCGGCCCGGTCCGCGGCGGTCTTGGCCAGCGCCCCGGCGACGATCGACACCGCGAGCAGCACGGCCACCGCCGCGAGACCCGCACGAAGCCGTTGGTTGGAGCGGCGTTCCCGGCGGACCTGCTCCTCGGTGGCGCGCTGTTCGGTCTCGGCCAGTTCGGCCGAGGTGTCGAGGAAGGCCCGCTCCGGAGGCGTCAGCTCGGGATCGTGGCCTCGTCTCCATTCCGCGGCGCGGGCCTGGCGGAGCCCGCGGTAGAGCTCGCTGTCGGGTCGCCCCAGCTCGTCCCAGCTCTCGGCGGCCACGGTGAGGTGCCGCATGATCCGCAGGCCGTCGACGTCGTCGTCCAGCCACGACCGCAGCCGCGGCCAGGCGACCGCCAGCGACTCGTGCGCGATCTCCACCGTGTCGCCGTCGCTGCTCAGCAGTCGAGCCCCCACCAGCGCCTCGACGACAGCAGTGTGCTCGTCGTCCGACGTCACGGTGCGCCGCGCCACCCGGGTCCGGACCGGCTCGCCCGCGTCGTCGGAGGACACCAGCCGCACCATGAGGTCCCGGAGCATGCCCTGCTGGCTCGCGCTCAGCTCGCGGTACAGCCGCTCGGCGGACTGGGCGACGGCTTCGCGCACTCCTCCTGTCGCGGCATACCCCTTGACCGTCAGCGTGTCGCCCTCGCGGCGCCGCCAGGTCTGCCGCAACACGTGGGACAGCAGGGGCAACGCCCCCGGCGAGCCCTCCACCTCGCGCACCAGCAGGTCGACCAGCCCCGGCTCGAGCCGCAGCCCAGCCTGGGCGGCCGGGCCCTGCACGGCACTGCGCAGCTCAGCCGGACCCATGCCGCCCAACAGGTAGAGGCCCCGCTCGGCGAGGTGGGCGAACTCGGGGTGGACGGCGAGCTCGCCGAGGCGGTCCGCGCGCAGCGAGAGGACGAGTCGACCGCGTGCGGCGAACTCGCCCAGTCCTGCGAAGAACGCCTCCCGCTCCGGTGAGGTCTCCGGGAGCGCGAGGGCTTCCTCGCACTGGTCGATGACGAACACCGCACCAACGCCGGCCGGCGCCAGGGCCAGCACCTCCTCCGGGTGGGTCCCGGGCGTCACGATCTTCACCGCGTGACCGTCACGGACCAGTGCCGCGGCCACCCCGGCGCGGATCAGCGACGACTTGCCACACCCGGACGGTCCCACCACCGCGAGGACGCCGGCCTCGTCGAGGCGCTGCAGGCAGGCGACGACGTCCGCCTCGCGGCCGAAGTATGCCGGGGCGTCACCGACGTCGTAGGCGACCAGTCCGAGGTAGGGACAGGTGGCGTCCTGCTCGGGGGGCGTGCCCTGGGTCACGAGGGTGGGGTCCTGCCGCAGGATCGCCTCCTCGAGCTCGGCGAGCTGGGGCCCGGGGTCGAGCCCGAACTCGTTGACGAGGGTGGCCCGGGCGCGCTGGAGCGTCCCGAGGGCCTCCGCCTGACGGCCCGCCTGGTACTGCGCGAGAGCCAGCAGCCCCCACCGGCGTTCGCGGGTGGGCTGCTGGGCGACCATGCGGTGCAGCTCACCGAGGACGTCGCGGTGCCGCCCCGCGCGGATGGTCGACTCCGCATACAGGTCCTCCGCATCGCGCCGGCGCTCACCGAGCCGTTCCGACTCGATCCGCCCGGCCTCCCACTCGGTCAGCCGCTCCAGCGGGTCGCCGCGCCAGAGACCGAGCGCCTGTCCGCTGGCGTACCGGGCCCGCTCCGGCTCACCCGTCGCGAGCAGCTCCCCGGCCCGCTGCAGCAGGTCCTCGAAGCAGAGGTGGTCGAAGTCGTCGCGGTGCAGCACGAGCCGGTAGCCCGCGCTGGAGGTCACGATCGCCGGGGTCCCCAGCTCCTTGCGCAGCCGGGAGACGCACCCCTGGACGACCTTGGGCCACGACGGGGGAAGGTGCTCACCCCAGAGGGCTTCCGCGATGGCCTCGGCCCGCACGGTCTCACCGGGGCGGGCGGCCAGCGCCTCGAGGACGACCTGGTCCCGCGGCGCCAGGAGGATCCGTCCCTCATCGACTTCGAGGGGGCCGAGCACGGCGATGCGCACACCTTGAATGTGACCCTCTGCCGGTACCCCGTCAACGGTCCTGATACCCGGCTGATACCCGACCGGCGCTGCCCCGGTACCGGTCGGTGCGACAAAGGTCGTGGACACCCCGTCCGGCACCAACCACCAGCGCAAGCAAAGGACCAGGACCATGTCGCACCACACCAGCATCCGCCGGTCGGCCTCCATCCTCGGAGCCACCGGACTCATCGCCCTCTCGATGGCCGGGCCGGCCAGCGCCCGGCAGGTCCCGGGAAACGGCGACTGGGCGGACCAGCACTGCTCCACCAACTGCTACGAGGGCGGGACGACGGGCGGCAGCCAGCGGACCGTGCCCGGCCCGATCGACGGAAGCGGGGTCGAGGTGCTGCAGCTCGGCGCCGGCCTGCTCGCGGGTATCGCCCTCGCCGGTGCGGGTGCGGCGGCGTTCTCACGCCGCAGCCACGGCCACCTGGCTCACCCGGCCTGATCGCCCCGTACACCGACCCGCGGGGGCCCGGCACCGAGCAGGTGTCGGACCCCCCGGCGTTGCATCGGGCTCTTGTTTGGAATACCAAGTTCCCTTAGAGTTCCAAGCATGAGCCTCACCGACCGTGAGCGGGACATCGTCGACCTGCTCCGTGCCCAGCCCCTCCTGGATGCCGCAGCGATCGCGGAACGGCTCGGGTCGACCAAGGCGGCGGTGTCGGTGCACCTGTCCAACCTCACGCGGAAGGGCGCGATCCTCGGTCGCGGCTACATCGTCCGCCCGGATGCGCACTCCGTCGTCGTGGTGGGCGGCGCGAACATGGACATCAAGGCCCACTCGAACCACCCGATCGAGCTGCGCACGTCCAACCCCGGCGCGGCCATGAGCACCCCCGGCGGCGTGGGGCGCAACATCGCGGAGAACCTGGCCCGGCTCGGCAGCCCCACCCACCTCGTGGCCCCGGTCGGTGGCGACTCGTTCGGCGACGAGATCGTGGCGGCGACCCGCGCTGCCGGCGTCGTCGTCGACCACCTGATCGCGTCGGACGACCCGACCGGTACCTACCTCGCGGTGCTGGACTCCAGCGGCGAGCTGGTGGTGGCGGTGTCGAACATGCGGGCGACCGACCGGCTGACCGTGCGCCAGCTGATGGCCTCGCGCGACCTGCTCAGCCACGCGACCCTGCTCGTCCTCGACGGCAACATCCCCGAGGCGCCGGCAGCCTGGCTGCTCGACTTCGCCGCGGCGGTCGAGGTGCCGGTGGTGCTCGACCCGGTCAGCGTCGCCAAGGCGCGTCCCCTCGCCCACCTGCTCTCCCCGCAGCGGCCCGTGCTCGCCCTCACCCCCAACCTCGACGAGCTGTCGGCCATCGTCGGCGAACCGGTGACCCAGACCCGTGCGGCGATCGCCCGAGCGGCCCGTCGGCTGCACGACGTGGGGGTCCAGAACGTCTGGGTCCGCCGTGGCACCAAGGGGAGCCTGCTCAGCAGCCTCGGTGACACCGGACGGGCCACTGTGGTCACGCTGCCCGCCCCGCCCGTCACGGCGGTCGACGTCACCGGGGCCGGCGACGCGATGACCGCCGCGTTCGTCCACGCCCTCATGCGCGGCGACAGCGCCGTCGACGCAGCCCGGTTCGGCCAGATGGCGGCCGCCCTCACCGTCGCCAGCCCCGAGACGGTCCGACCCGACCTGACCCCCCGACTCATCGACGCGGAGCTCCGCAAGGCCCTGCGCACCAAGACCCAGGAGAGCGCATGACCACCCCCCACCCCTCGCTCCAGCTCACGACCGAGGTGGCCGAGGCGCTCGCTGCAGGCCTCCCGGTCGTGGCGCTCGAGAGCACGATCATCAGCCACGGCATGCCCTACCCCCGCAACGTCGAGATGGCGCTCGAGGTCGAGCAGATCATCCGTGCCGGCGGTGCGGTGCCGGCCACGATCGCGGTCCTCGACGGGGTGCCGCGGATCGGCCTCACCCGCGACGAGCTCGAGACCCTCGCGACCCACCCCGACGTCGCCAAGGTCAGCATCCGCGACCTGCCCTACGTCATCGCCCGTCGCGCGCACGGCGCCACGACCGTCGCCAGCACCATGCGGCTGGCTGCCCTGGCCGGGATCAGGGTGTTCGTGACCGGCGGCCTCGGCGGGGTGCACCGCGGCGCCGAGACGAGCTTCGACATCTCGGCCGACCTGACCGAGCTGGGCCAGACCGACGTGGCCGTGATCAGCGCCGGCGTGAAGTCGATCCTCGACATCGGCCTGACCCTGGAGTCGCTGGAGACCCTGGGCGTGCCCGTCGTGGTCGTCGGCTCCGACGAGTTCCCGTCCTTCTACTCGCGCGAGAGCGGCCACCCGGCGCCGATGCGGGTCGACGGTGCGGACGACCTCGCCGCGATGATGCGCGCGAAGTGGTCGCTGGGCCTGTCCGGCGGCATCGCGGTCACCAACCCGGTGCCCGTCGAGGACGAGATCCCGGCCGCCGAGATCGGCGTGCTCATCGACCAGGCCCTCGCCGAGTGCGCCGAGCGCGGCATCCACGGCAAGGACATCACGCCCTTCCTGCTGGGCCGGATCGTCGAGCTGTCCGGGGGTGCGAGCCTCGAGACCAACATCGCCCTGGTGCGCCACAACGCCCGGCTGGGAGCCGCGCTCGCGACGGCATACCAGGCACTTTCTCGGGTTTAGGGGGAAGGTTGCGCTTCACCCGACTTGCGTTGTCGGGTGAAGCGCAACAAAGTCCCTTGACCCGATAAAGGTGAGGTATGCCGCGGGGCCGGCTCCACGGGGTGCGTCCACGGTGCGGGTCGGTCGTCGCTGGGCGGGGTGCGGGCGGGTAGCCTCGGTTCGTATCTGTCCGGCACCGTCTGTTCAGCAATCCGATGGAGAATTCTGTGGCCACCATTGACGCAGTAGGCGCTCGCGAGATCCTCGACTCGCGCGGCAACCCGACGGTGGAGGTCGAGGTGGCGCTGGATGACGGCACCATCGCCCGCGCCGCCGTTCCCTCCGGTGCCTCGACTGGTGCCTTCGAGGCGGTCGAGCGTCGTGACGGCGACAAGAACCGCTACCTCGGCAAGGGTGTCGAGCAGGCGGTGGACGCTGTCCTCGACGAGATCAACCCCAAGCTCGTCGGCTACGAGGCCAGCGAGCAGCGCCTCATCGACGGAGTCATGCTCGGCCTCGACGGCACCGACAACAAGGGCAAGCTCGGCGCCAACGCCATCCTCGGCGTCTCGCTCGCGGTCGCCAAGGCCGCTGCGGAGTCGGCCGGCCTGCCGCTGTTCCGTTACCTCGGCGGACCCAACGCCCACGTCCTGCCCGTGCCGATGATGAACATCCTCAACGGCGGCAGCCACGCCGACTCAAACGTCGACGTGCAGGAGTTCATGATCGCGCCGATCGGCGCCGAGACCTTCCGCGAGGCGTTGCGCTGGGGCGCCGAGGTCTACCACGCGCTCAAGGGCGTGCTGAAGGAGCGCGGCCTGGCCACCGGCCTCGGCGACGAGGGTGGCTTCGCCCCCAACCTCGAGTCGAACCGCGCGGCCCTCGACCTCATCCTCGAGGCGATCGAGAAGGCCGGCTACCAGGCCGGCACCCAGATCGCGCTGGCCCTCGACGTCGCTGCCAGTGAGTTCCACAACGAGGACGGCACCTACCAGTTCGAGGGCGCCGCCAAGTCCTCGGCCGAGATGGTCGACTACTACGCCGACCTCGTCGACTCCTACCCGCTGGTGTCCATCGAGGACCCCCTCGACGAGGAGGACTGGGACGGCTGGAAGGCCATGACCGACCGCCTCGGCGACCGGGTGCAGCTCGTCGGTGACGACCTGTTCGTCACGAACCCGGTGCGCCTGCTGCGCGGCATCGAGTCGGGCACCGCCAACGCCCTCCTGGTCAAGGTCAACCAGATCGGTTCGCTGACCGAGACCCTCGACGCCGTCGACCTGGCCCACCGCAGTGGCTACCGCTGCATGATGAGCCACCGCTCGGGAGAGACCGAGGACGTCACCATCGCCGACCTCGCCGTCGCGACCAACTGCGGGCAGATCAAGACCGGCGCGCCCGCCCGGTCCGAGCGGGTCGCCAAGTACAACCAGCTGCTGCGCATCGAGGAGGAGCTCGACGACGCCGCGGTCTACGCCGGCGCCGGCGCCTTCCCGCGGTTCTCGGCACAGGCCTGACGGCGGGCAGGCAGGGACTGACGATGGCCGACTCGGGACACGGCACGGACGGGCAGGACAAGCCGGTCCGGCGGTCCAGCGCGCCCCGCGCCGGGACCGAGCGCGCCGGGACCCCGCGCGCTGGGACCCCGCGCGCCGGGACCCCGCGCGCCGGGACCGCCCGCGCCGGGACGTCCCGCGGCAGCTCGACCCGGTCCACCAC